>NZ_CP051206.1:1532500-2732500 GCF_012516395.1 Dolichospermum flos-aquae CCAP 1403/13F | reverse complement strand
TCCAGACTTAAAACAGTTTATCATAGAAATGATATGTTCAGGAGATGGAGACATACCAATATTTTTAAAACTAGCATCGGGAAACCAAGCTGACTCATCATGTTTTGGTAAAATAGCAGTAGAATATCAAAAACAATTAGAAGTTAATAGTCTCATGGTTGCTGACGCTGCTTTATATACAGAATCAAACCTGAAAATGATGTCAGAATTACGTTGGTTATGTCGAGTACCATTAAGCATAAAAGCAGCAAAATCATTAATATCAACATTAGCAGAATCAGAATTTATTGATAGTACAATACCAGGATATAAATTAGCATCAAAAATCCAAAATTATGCAGGGATAGAACAAAGATGGTTAGTAGTGCAAAGTCAAGAAAGAAAAGAATCAGACCTGCATAAGCTCACACAAAAAATTACCAAAGCAGAATCAAAAGCTGTGCAAGATTTGAAAAAGTTATCACAAGAGAGATTTGCATGTGTTGCAGATGCTATCAAGGCATTATCAAAATTATCAAAACAATTCAAATATCATCAAATTCACGAAAGTACGGTGACTCAAGTAAAATCTAATAAAAAAGATACTTCAGGAGAAATATCCTATCAAATATCAGCTACAGTCTCCCAGGATGAAAGTAAAATTAATACAGAATTGCTGAGTGCGGGACGTTTTATTATTGCGACAAATGTTTTAGATTCAAAGGAACTAAGCAATGATTCTATGCTCAGGGAATATAAAGCTCAACAATCATGTGAAAGAGGGTTTGGTTTTCTCAAAGACCCATTATTTTTTGCCGACAGTATTTTCCTCAAAAGTCCTGAGAGAATAGAGTCTTTGGGAATGATTATGGGTTTATGTCTACTGGTTTATACTTTGGCTCAACGTCATATTAGAAATGCTCTTTTGGAGTCTAAATCAACAATTAAAAATCAATTAGGCAAAGCAACTAATCGTCCTACTTTACGCTGGATTTTTCAATGCTTTCAGTGTATTCATTTGGTTACACTCAGTCAGGAGAAACATATTTCTAATTGGAATAAGGACAGAGATTTTATCTTGAGTCTTTTACCAGATGATTGTTTACGTTACTATCAATTAGTCAGCTAATTATCATCTCTATCAATTTAATTTCTATGAGTAAAGATGAGCTAATCTCTTTGATTTATAGCTCCATTTTACTATGTCTATAATTTCGTTTTTTACTTTAATTGATTAGTCTAACTTATAATTATTTCTTGAATATCTCCTTTCGCTTATTCATTGACCTCTCCAGGTGGTGTGCATTCTTATTGCTTCTTATTGAGAATAGATTTTGATGACATTTTTGGTGATTTACTGTTTCTCAAATGCCTTTTTTCACTTTATCTGTTTGTTTTGATGCTCCCTTTGATTTTCATCTCCGTAATTTCCCTCTGTAACATTTTGGGGTGCGGAATGTGGGTTGTAAGTATTGATTGCTTCCACGCCGTTTTTAGCGGTAAGAACTTGATAATTGTAGGCTTCTAAAATGGTTGTTGTAACTTCCCGGATATGGGCTTCATCATCTACTACTAAAATTAGTTCTCCCTGTCCTTGAGATATTTCTTGATGATCGGATTCTAAAGGGGAAACTTCTTGGTTAACTGATGGTGAAAATATCTGAAATACGCTACCAAGTCCAATTTGACTTTCAACATTAATAAACCCCTTATGACTTTTAATAATTCCTAATACTGTTGATAGTCCTAATCCTGTGCCTTTACCAAAATCCTTAGTGGTAAAAAATGGCTCAAATATTCTTTCTAATATTTCCGGTGACATTCCCGTCCCCGTATCTCTAACCGTAATCACAATATAATTCCCAACTGTAGCATGATGATTTATCTGGATCATCTCTTCATCAAGATACAAATTTTCTGTAGAAACAGAGAGACATCCACCGTCAGGCATAGCATCAGCAGCATTAACCACTAAGTTTATTAATACTTGATGCAGTTGGGTTTTATCCGCAAGCACTGTCCATAATTTAGGGTGAATATGCTTAGAAAATGTGATGGATTTGGAAAATGTTTGACTGACCAAGTAGATAATATCGCTGATCAAATCATTAATCTGCACAATCGTCTGTTTGCCTTCAACACCTTTGGCGAAGGATAACAATTGTTTGACTAGTTCTGCACCATGTTTCGCATTATTTTCAATAATTGTCAGCATTTGCTGACGACGATCTTTATGTTTTTCTTCAGATAATCTACTACTTTTGAGTAATTGAGCAGATGCTAAAATTGGTGTTAAGATATTATTGATATCGTGGGCAATGCCTCCAGCTAAAGTTCCAATACTTTCCATTCTTTGAGCGCGTAAAGATTGCTCTTCTCGTTGTTTATTTTTTGTAATATCAGTATCTACTGTGAGAATAGATTTAGGTTGTCCATCAGTATCTAACATCAATGTCCAGCGACTTTGAACAATAATTAGTTGGTTTGATTGTGTGCGTTTGCGTAACTCACCCTCCCAACTTCCCGATGTAACTACAGTTTTTAGGGCGATTATCTCTTGTTCATGGGAAGTTGAATCGTAAAAAATATCCTTGGGATTCTTACCTAAAACTTCCTGACGTTCCCAACCATATATCCTCTCTGCCCCCTGATTCCAAAAGACGATTTGGGCTTGAAAATCTCGGACAAAAATTGCATCAGTCGCAATATCTAATAGGGCAGCTTGTTCATATATTTGCCGTTGCGTTTGTTTACGTTCAGAAATGTCTCTAGTTGTGCCAATCATGCGGATTGGCCGATCATTTTCGTTACAGTAAACTTTTCCTCTAGAACTCAACCAATGTAGGATACCATCACAATCCACTATCCGATGTTCACAGACAAAATCAACTTTTTTCTCCAGGGAATGACTGACACAGTTTTGAAAATGCTGACGGTCTTCAGGATAGATTAAATTGAGAAAGTCTTCAATACTAGGACAGGAACTATTGAGAGGTAAACCATACATTAAACCCATGGTAGGAGACCAGAGAGTTTCATTGGTTTGGATATGCCAATCCCAGATCCCAATATTACCTGCTTCTAGTGCTAAGGTGAGTCGGGCTTCACTTTCTTGTAAGGACGCTTGAATATGTTGCCGTTCAATGATTTCTTCTTGCAATCGCTTATTGGCAATCACTAATTCTGCCGTGCGTTCTTTTACCCGAACTTCCAAGACATCGCTATCTTGACGGAGTGCTGCTTCTAATTTTCTCCTGTCGCTAATATCAGATATTGACCATAAACAACCAGTCCGTTTACCCTCATTATCAACCATAGAATTTACTCTCACACTAGCAGAAAAGAGTAAACCTTTACGGGACTGGAAATTCATTTCCCATTCCTGTAATTCATGCAATTTTTTTAACCGGGATACAAATTGAGAACGATCTTCTTCAGCAATAAAAACTACTAATGGTTTGCCCACAAGATGATCTTGACGGACAGATAGTAAGGATGCTGCCCCATGATTAGCTTGCTGAATTATTCCTAAAGTATCAGTTACTAAATAACCATTAGGTGCAAATTCAAATAAATTTTGATAACGCTGTCGTTCTGCTTCAGTAATTTGCCGAGAATAGATTAGTTGTTCATTTTGTTGACGTAGTTCTTCTTCGGCAATTTGCAGTTCTTCTAAAGTTTCTTGCAGTTCTCGATTAATTTGTAAATTCTCGTCAACTTGTTTTTTTGCCCATGCTTGTAAATGATTATGAGTTTGCTTACGGATTACTTCCAGTTGTTCATTAATTGGTATGTGTTCTGTCTTCAAATCTAGCAAATTTTCCTGCAATGCCTCAACCACACCAATCATTTTTTCTATATTTAAGGCTTGCAGCAAGTTTGCTTCAGTGACAATACCGATTAAGTTGTCTTGATCATCTACTATTGGTAAATACTGAATAGAATGCTGCTGTAAAAGTGCAAACACTGTCAAAATATGCTCAGATGCTGAATATTTGAGAGTAATTAGCGGCTGAGTCATCACGTCTGCCATTTTTACCGCTGATAGGTCGGTATTTAAGGTAATTACTCTCAATACATCTTTAATAGTAAATATTCCTTGTAATTGCTTTCCCTCTACTACTAAAACATAGTCGGTTACTTGATGGATCGGGTTATTAACTGTAACTTTATGATCTTGTTGTTGATTCATCAAGTTAATAGCATCCATCACACAACTATCAGGACTAATAGTTAAGGGAGAATAATGAATAATTTGATGTAAATTAGGTAAATTAATCAATTTTCGGTTAAATCTGTTAGTGAATGCGTCCATTGGTTAATCTGATTAGTAGATGATACTGTAACTAATGTCATACCGATTAAAATCTACAAATCATTAGTTAATAAATTTGATAGATATGGATAGCAAGGGTTTGGAGTGAGAAAATTTATTTCAAAAAATTACGTACAATTTAACCAAATGATTGTTGTTGGTAATATAAATATCATTTAATTGATTTTTGAGCAATTAATTAGATTGTACCCTGAATATTCTATATATGAAACTTTAATTTTGTAAACATTTCAAATAGTAAGTATTCACAATTTAAATATATAGTTTTGTAACCACATTGACAGGAGAGAACTTTGGATATATTAGAGGGTGTTTGAAAAGTTTTGAATGTATAGACTGACCCCTCTCCAAACCTCTCCCCTGCAAGGGGAGAGGCTTTGAAACCCCCCTTCCCTCGTAGGGAAGGGGGGCTGGGGGGTTAGGTTTTTGGAGATTATCGGTTTCATCTAATACTTTTCAAACAACCTCTTAGACATCTCCACAAAAGAACGTAGAGACGTTCCATGGAACATCTCTACAAGGGTTGTAAGTCACGCATATTTAATTTTCACCAGATGTCTATTTTCTATTACCAATTACCAAGAATGTAAAGCCCGTAGTTGGGGTGTTTTTTTAACTTGGTGGGCTTGCATTCTGGTGAGAACATCATCTAAAATAGCCACAGCTTCAATAATATAATCACCCTTATTGAGCATGACACATTCTGCCCGTTCTGACATGGCCGCATCAGTGATTTCTGCCCGTGACGGCATTCCATGTTTGACGAGATTTTCTAAGACTTGAGTTGCCCAAATTACGGGGATATGGGCAGCCTCACATAACCATAATATCTCCTCTTGAATTTCCGCCAGTCGTTGATAACCAATTTCCAGCGCCAAGTCTCCTCTGGCAATCATAATTCCAAAGGGTTGTTTTCCGGCAGCTTGAATAATTAATTCTGGCAAATTGCTAACGGCTAAGGGTGTTTCTATTTTGGCAACTATGGCAGGTGTGGGAGAATTTTCTGGTAATCTTACCGCTAATTCCTGTTGTAAAAGCTGAATATCTGCGGGTGTTTGCACATAGGAATAACCGATAATATTAACTTGATTAGCATGAGTGGTAATAAAATCTAAATCTTGTTGATCTTTTTCTGTTAAAGAACTCAAATGTAAGTCAGTGTCAGGAAAATTAATGCCTTTTTCTGGTAATAGTTTTTCACCTTTAAGACGGGCATGGGTAATTTTTAACCATACTCCCTCAGATGTAATTGACTCAACACAAGCACCAATCCGTCCATCATCAATCCAGACTATTGTACCAATTTTCAGTTGTTTTAATACTTCTGGAATTGTGCAACTGGCTTGAAAAAATTCAGAATCAATAGTAGTGGGTAACTCATGGGTAAGGAGGAGAGATTCACCTTTAAATATTCGTTGTTTGGGACTGGGGGTAAGAACAAATTTAATTCTGGTTTTGGGACCACTCAAATCCATAAGAATTTTACAAGAAGATTCTAATTCTAATTCTGCTTGTTTGACATTGTTAATCATGGCTAACCATTCACCGGGGGTATCATGGGCGCAATTAATTCTCACACAATTGGTCCCTTGTCGAATGATATCCCGCAGAAATTCGTAATTGGTAGCGGCTTCATTTGGCAACGTTACCATGATTCTAACTCGACGGTTATCGAGGGTGTTACCAAATAAATCTTCGGTATTTTGTTGGAGAAGGCGATCGCCCTCAAAAAATGCGTCCAAAGGTGGATGTATAATGATAGAATCATTATCTGTGCGACAAACTGCCTGTAAGGTGGCAATCACCGCATCTAAAGTTGGTAAAACCTTAGCTTCTATCCTCCCCAATGAGGACAAACCCCAAGGCATTAAAGCCGCTTGCAGTTCTCGTAAATCGTGTCTTCTCAGTGCCAAATAATAGGCAAGATTGAGACTACTATTAATAAAAGATTGTCGGTGAATTTGCTTTTTCCAGCGTTCAAATATTTCCTTGCCTTCCTGATCAACAGATTGACGAAGTTCTTGTAATGTGGTAAGTAAAAAACAAGGATCTGAGAGATCCAACTCTACATTTTTTGTTTGCATATTGGTCAGTTGTTAGTTGTTAGTTGTTAGTAGGGGCGAAGCATTTGGAAGATAAATTATCGGTCATTGCCAAAAATAGTTCTCCAAATGCTTCGCCCGTACAGTTGTCAGTTGTTAGTTGTAAAACTGTTACCAATTACCAATTACCAATTACCAATTACCAATTACCCATTACCAATTACCTATTCCCCTGTTTCTGCTTTCGCAATTTCTAACATTGTCTTAATCACAGAATCAGGGTTGAGACTAATAGAATCTATACCTTGTTCAACTAAAAAACGAGCAAATTCTGGATAATCACTGGGTGCTTGTCCACAAATACCAATTTTGCGATTATTTTGTTTAACAGTAGTTATGGCTTTTGCTATTATTCTTTTAACAGCTTCATTGCGTTCATCAAATAAATGTGCCACTAATTCAGAATCTCGATCTAATCCTAATGTTAATTGGGTTAAATCATTAGAACCAATGGAGAAACCATCAAAAACCTGACTAAATTCATCAGCTAATAAAACGTTACTTGGTAACTCGCACATAACGTAAACTTCTAAGCCATTTTCACCTTTGACTAAGCCATTTTTTGCCATTTCTGCTAATACTCGTTTTCCTTCTTCGGGAGTGCGACAAAAGGGAACCATGAGAATCATATTGGTTAAACCCATTTCTTCTCTTACCCGTTTCATAGCTTGACATTCTAATGCAAAACCTTCACGATAACGAGGATCATAATAACGAGAAGCACCACGCCAACCAATCATCGGATTTTCTTCTTTGGGTTCAAATTGTCTACCTCCTAAAAGGTTGGCATATTCATTACTTTTGAAGTCAGATAAACGGACAATTACAGGTTTGGGATAAAATGCTGCGGCAATTGTGCCGATACCTTGCGCTAATTTGGCAATAAAGAATTCGGCTTTATCTTCATATTGTGCCGTTAATTCGCTAATTTTATATTTGGCAAGTTCGTCTTCTAATTCGTCAAAATGTAATAATGCTAAAGGATGGGCTTTAATATGATTAGCAATGATAAATTCCATTCTCGCTAAACCAACACCATCATTAGGAATTGCTGTCAAACCTAAAGCTTCTTCTGGATTACCCACATTCATCATAATTTTAGTGCGGGTTCGAGGTAAATTATCTAATGGTAATTCTTGAATTTCAAAGTTTAATAAACCTGCATAAACTTGACCTGTTTCCCCTTCCGCACAACTCACAGTAATCTCTTGTCCAGTTTCTAAAACTGTAGTCGCATTTCCACAACCAACTATAGCAGGAATACCCATTTCTCTGGCAATAATTGATGCATGACAGGTTCTCCCCCCAGAGTTAGTGACAATAGCACTGGCTTTTTTCATAATCGGTTCCCAGTCGGGGTCTGTGCGGTTAGTAACTAACACTTCTCCGGCTTGAAAGAGATTAATTTCTGGTACATCTAGAATAACTCTAGCTTTACCTTGACCTATCATTTCGCCAACACTACGACCTGTTAATAAAACTTTACTTTTTTCTTGGAGTTGATAAGTCCTGAGAACGGTTTTTGATTTTTGAGATTGAACGGTTTCTGGTCTAGCTTGGACAATAAATAATTCTCCTGTTATCCCATCTTTTGCCCATTCAATATCCATTGGTGTGGCTATTCCCCGAACTTGGGAATAATGATCTTCAATGATACAAGTCCATTTTGCTAGTTGGAGGATTTCTTGATCATTGAGGGCAAATTGATGACGTTCAAGTTGAGGAACAGAAATATTTTTAGTTAATTTTGACCCACCTATATCATAAACCATTTTAATTTCTTTTGTTCCCAACCGTTTTTGGAGAATGGGTTTATATCCTTGTTTTAAAGTTGGTTTAAATACCAAATATTCATCGGGGTTAACTGCACCTTGAACGATGTTTTCACCTAAACCATAAGCAGCGGTAATTAAAGCAGCATTTTGAAAACCTGTTTCGGTGTCTATGGAAAACATCACCCCAGAAGAGGCTAAATCGGACCGAACCATTTTTTGGACACCCACTGATAATGCTACTTCAAAATGATCAAAACCTCTCATTTGTCGGTAGGAAATTGCCCTGTCTGTAAAGATAGAAGCAAAGCATTTATGGCAAGATTCTAATACGCTTTTAATGCCATGAACATTCAGGTAAGTTTCCTGTTGTCCCGCAAAACTAGCATCTGGTAAGTCTTCGGCTGTGGCACTAGAACGAACAGCCACATCAGTATCTATACTATATTCTTGACATAAACTTTGATAGGATCTAGCGATCGCTTCTTGCAATTCTAGCGGAAATGGGGTTTCTAACATTAATGATCTGGCTTGTTTGCCACATTCTTGCAAATTAGCCATATCCTCCACATCTAAATCGGCAAAAATCTTTCTCAGTTTTACTTCTAAACCAGCCCCAGTAATAAAGTATCTATAAGCATAAGCCGTAGTCGCAAATCCCGTGGGAACTTTCACACCTTGGGAACTTAGTTGTTGAATCATTTCCCCTAAGGAAGCGTTTTTACCACCTACTAGGGGAATATCTGCAATTCCCACAGCATTAAAGGGTAATACTAAAGCTTCTTGATGAATTTGGCTATTGTCTTGATTACGTTTAATTTCCAACATATTCTGAGATTCCTTAAATAGCTACTGTTATTTAATTCAGAACCCATTCTGTTTATGCACGGAGAGTTTGAGGATGTTGCGAGGATATATAGCAGGGAACGGGATTGACTACCAGATGTCTAAATGGCATCCTCCATTTAAGATTACTCTAGTTTAGAGTATAAATAAATGTATAGCTAATATAGCGAAATATTACGTAATATATTGTTCCTGTAAGTATCCTCATAATTCCCCCCTGCTTGAGAGTTAAAATCAGGGAATATACATAAGTAGGTTGGCGTTAAAAATTGTCGTTGGGGCAAGGGAACAGGGAACTCTTAACTGGGAACAGGAAGAGAGTTTTGGGCGATTTTACTTTTCTTCACATACCTTTAAATTTTTCAGTTCACCTACTTAACAAGTTTTAATTTTATTATTTAGATGCTTTTGCCTTTCCAGATACGTGTTACAGCAGTTTTAGATAGCGAACGCGAGTGCGTCTCCAAAAGAAACGCGAACTAGGAATTAAACCCACCATAAAAATAAGTCGCAGAAGGAATTCTAGCACTCGTTTTGAGTGGTTTCATCTGTAGCACGGTTGATTGCGAATGGCTGTAAATCTGCTACCGCTTTTTGAAACGCCACAGTCCTAATGGTAGTCTCAATAAAACGCTAATGGCTGTAGCTATTCCAGAGATAAACAATGTCATTGTCATCACCTGGAAAACGTCACTATTGGCACTGGTTAATAGTTCAAAAGCTTTGAAAGCTCCGTCTATGATTGTATTCACAAATTTCTTGCAAATGTGGTATGAATTATGTTATGCCTTCGCCACGCTACGCGAACGCTAGGCTGTAAAAAGTGAACGCGAAGCAATGGAACGAAACGCAATATTTTCTGAATTAGGATTGACAGGATTTTATGGCATTTAGCAATTATAAAAGTATTAGTTCAGTCATTAAAAAGTTTCAAATCAAATATGTGCAATCTAATTTTATGTTGGAAGTAGAATTTCCGGCTAAGGAATCTTTTAAGGAGGAATTAGATTTGCTATTTACAGATGGAGTTATTGATAATTCCGAAGATGCTATTTGTGAAAATCTCATTTATCCAGTATTAAAAGAAGTATGGAAACCTTACCGAAGTAAATTAACTCTTTGGAGTCATGAAGCATTAACTTATGATGAGGATTTATCAGGTATTCCTGATTATACTGTGACACAGCGAAACTCTTTAAGTACAATTGTTTTTGATAAACCTTATTTTTTGATGGTTGAAGCTAAACAAGACAAATTTGAAGAAGGTTGGAGTCAATGTTTAGCAGAAATGATTGCAGTTCAGAGGATTAATGATGATTTTGTTAGTGATGTTTTTGGAATTGTTTCTAACGGGAAAATATGGCAATTTGGAAAGTTGGTTGGTGATGTGTTTACTCGGAATAAAAATCTGTATATGATTCAAGATTTAGATAAATTATTTGCTGCGGTAAATTATATTTTCCAACAATGTGAATCAAAAATCCAAAAACTCTAATCCAGATCCCCGACTTCTTTTTTCTATTATAAACAAATTATAAATTGATGGCAGAAGTCGGGGATATTATTGTTCTAGAACTCCCCAGCTAAAGCCGGAATACAACGTTCACACAATAATGGATGTTCTGCTGATTCACCCACATGGGTGGAATAGTTCCAACAGCGATCGCATTTGTGATAAGATTTCCCTTCATCCTCATAGTCTGCGGCATTAACTACCCCAATATCCCAATTATCTTCACCTTGAACTCGCAGGGTTTTCAATCCTTTTAATGTCTCAGGAGTATCTAATAATTGGACTTCAGAAGTGAGGAACAAATATCTTAATTCATCAATTCCATTCCCGCTAACATTTAAAGGTTCAATAGCAGCGCGTAATTTTTCATCACTAAGATAAATCAATGCAATAGCTTCTAAAGAAGAACCAATTAACTTTTCTGTCCGCGCTTGTTCTAAAACCTTATTTACATCACCACGAATTCGTCGCAGTGTTTTCCAAAATTCCGCTAATTCTGCATTTTCCCATTTATCATCTACTTGCACCCAACCAGCTTGAAAAACTGATTTATATTGTGTTTCGTAGGGGATAAATTGCCAGATATCTTCCGCAGTATGACATAGAACGGGAGCAATGGCGATCGCTAAATTCTCCAAAGCAATTTGCAAAACCGTTTGACAACTCCGACGACGGAAAGCATCAGTTGAACTGATATATAATCTATCTTTCGCAACATCTAAATAAAAGTTCGACAAATCCACAACGCAGAAATTCTGCACAGTTTGGAAAAAGCGGAAAAACTGGAAACTATCAAAAGCGTCCGTCACCTCATTAAACACCTCACGAATGCGGTGCAGCATATATTTATCCAGATCGGGTAAATCATCAAAAGCTACAGCATCTTTGAGAGGATCAAAATCATGCAAACTCCCCAATAAAAACCGCGCTGTGTTGCGAATCTTATTTCTGACATCAGCTAATTGCTTGATGATGTTACCACCCAACCGCACATCACCAGAATAATCAACCGAAGAAACCCACAACCGCAAAACATCCGCACCATAAGCAGGTTGTTGTTTTTGATTAGTCCCACCTTGAATCATCAATTGAGGGTCTACCACATTCCCCACAGATTTGCTCATTTTTCGTCCATTTTCATCCAAGACGAAACCATGAGTTAACACAGTTTTATAAGGTGCAATGCCATTAACCGCGACACTGGTTAACAAAGAAGATTGAAACCAACCTCGATGTTGGTCAGAACCTTCCAAATACGTATCAGCAGGATAGCATAACTCCGGTCTTTGCTTGGCCACAGCCGCCCAAGATGAACCAGAATCAAACCAAACATCCATTGTATCTGTACCCCGGCGGTAAGTCTTGCCATTATTGCGGTATGTTTCCGGTAACAACTCCTCAACCGACAACTCCCACCAAGCATCAGAACCCTTTTCGGCAATGATAGCTTGAACGTGGTTAATCGTGTCCGCATTCAGCAAAACTTCCCCATTTGCTTCATCATAAAACACCGGAATCGGCACGCCCCAAGAACGCTGACGAGAAATACACCAATCGGATCTTTCTGCTATCATCGGCGTGATGCGGTTTTCACCTTGTGCCGGAATCCAACGCACAGATGAAATAGCCCTTAAAGCCTCATCCCGAAAACCAGCCACAGAAGCAAACCATTGTTCAGTAGCGCGGAAAATCGTCGGCTTTTTCGTTCTCCAATCATAAGGATACTTGTGAGGATAAGCCTCCTCCTTCAACAGAGAACCCGCTTCACTCAAAGCGTCAATAATCGCTTGATTCCCCTCACCCAAAACATTCAAGCCAGAAAACTTACCAGCTTCATCCGTAAAATTACCACTATCATCAACAGGGGCAAGAATCGGCAAACCGTAACGCTGACCAACAATATAGTCCTCTTGACCATGACCAGGAGCAGTATGCACCAACCCAGTCCCCGACTCAGTAGTGATATAATCACCACCAACAACCACCGGACTTTCACGGTCAAAAAGCGGATGACGGTAAGTAGTATGTTCCAAATCCTTCCCTGCGAACTTGGCTTTCACCGTTAACTCACAATCCAAAACCTCTCCCAAGCGTTCCACCAACTCAGCCGCAACAATCAGATATCTGCATTCCCTTTGCGCCTTTGCTCCTTGTGCGTCTTTGCGCGAAACCTCCACAACCGCATATTCCAACGCACCATTCACAGCCACAGCCAAATTACCGGGAATAGTCCAAGGAGTAGTAGTCCACACAGCCACACCCAAATCAGGCAAGAAGCCATCTAAACTAGCTTTTAACCCTTCCGCAACCTTCACCACCCGAAAAGCGGCGTAAATACTACGAGAAATGTGACCTTCAGGATATTCTAACTCTGCTTCTGCTAAAGCGGTTTTAGAACTAGGACTCCAATGCACAGGCTTTAAACCGCGATAAATATAACCTTTGAGGAACATTTCCCCAAATACGCCAATTTGCGCGGCTTCGTATTCTGGTTTTAAGGTTAAATAAGGATTTTCCCAATCACCCCAAATCCCATAGCGTTTAAAGCTTTCTCGTTGTTCGTCCACCGTCTTCAGTGCGAACTCTTTAGCTTTTTGACGTAATTGCAAAGGTGTGAGATTTTGCCGTTCTGCCTGTTTCATATTTTGCAGAACTTTCAACTCAATGGGCAATCCGTGACAATCCCATCCTGGAACGTAGCGAATCTTACGACCTTTTAGCAATTGGTAGCGGTTAATAATATCTTTGAGAATCTTATTTAAAGCATGACCAATATGCAACTGGCCGTTAGCATAGGGAGGACCATCGTGCAGTATAAATAATTCGCCGGGGTTGTTTTCAGCCAGTTGAGAATAAATGTTGTTTTCTTCCCAGAATTTTTGGATTTCGGGTTCGCGCTTGATTGCGTTTGCCCGCATATCGAAGTTAGTCTTGGGTAAGTTGACGGTATCTTTGTATTTTCCAGTTTCGGTCACAGTTTCATGCCTAAATGTAGGTGTGCAGGTTATCCGATCAATTATAAGTCGTCGGTTGGGTTGAGGAACGAAACCCAACAGCAGTTATGAGTATTTTGGGGTTAATTTTTTGTTTTTGCAGGTTTACAATATATAAAGTCACCCACAATAGACTTATGACACTAACCCTCAGCTTACCACCAGAATTAGAACAGTATTTAATACAGGAAGCACAACAACAAGGTCTTTCTGTGGAAACTTATACAGTGCAACTTATTAAAAAATCTATTTTCCAATTGGAGAAAAATTCATTTGAAGAAACACCCACAGAAATTGTAATTGAAGGTATTCATCAAGGAATAAAAGAAGCATTAAGTGGACAAACTATACCTCTTTCACAAATGTGGGAAGGAATAGATGCAGAATAATAATGAACCACTACTAATTGAAATTGCTCTTACTCCTCGTTTTCAAAGAGATTTGCGAGAACTGGCTAAACGCTATCGTTCCATTCGTAGTGATATTCAACCTTTAATTAATCAACTACAAGCAGGTGAAGTTCCTGGAGATAGAATTGCGGGAATTAAATATCAAGTTTTCAAAGTTCGTATTAAAAATAGTAACATTCAAAAAGGAAAAAGTGGAGGATATAGGGTGATTTATTATCTAAAAACTGCTCAAGGAATTATACTCACTACAATTTATTCTAAATCTGATCTGACAGATGTGAGTAATGAAATAATTGAACAAGCAATAGCTCAATATGAAGAAGAAAATACAATTCCAGATGACTAAAAGTATGCCCCAATTACTAGACGTAGTAGCACTCACAGTTGATTTACCTGAATATAACTTATTGCGTGGTCAGGTTGGTACAATAGTTGAATTATTAGCTGATGGTGCTGCGTTTGAAGTAGAATTTAGCGATACTAATGGACAAACTTATGAATCTGTTGGGTTGCGTCCAGAGCAAATTATGGTGTTACATTTTGAGCCGACATCACCTAATTTTGTGCCGGAAATGGTTACAGCATAAGCAAATGTAGGTTGGGTTGAGGAACGAAACCCAACACAACTTATTGGTATTTTAGATTTAATGTTGGGTTTCACTTCGTTCTATACCCTATCCATCTTGAAAACTTGAGTTTTCGCCTTAGAAAAAACTATAGGTTTCAACTTAGACGGGGTTTACCCAACCTACGGCAATCAAATATTATTCAGTAATAGATTTAGAACTGACCATCATAGCTGAAAGGTTTACCATAATAATTTGTGTCTTTCTTCTTTTGCGTAGAATCAGACTGAATATCTAAGTTGTCAATATTTTTAGTAACACGACGCAGTTGTTTTTTTCTCCCTCTATCTAACTGTCTAAGTTGAGACTTAACAATACAAGGATAACCTTTAAGAACTTGAAAGCCATTACTCCAACAAAATCCAGAGTTTTCCTTATTTGAAGAATTGATACTAACACGCCCTACAGACATATAGATTAATCTTTTGTGAAGTCTGTAGCGTATTTGATGTTTAGATTTTCTGACATGAGTATTAGTAGCAGTATTTGAATTATGTTTAGAATTGATAACCTTTAAAATTTGATTAGCTTCTTCAACTTGTTTTTTCAGTTCTTTTTCAATAGAAGATGGACGAATTCTAATCAAACCATCATAACGTACTTGATAACCGACAAAAGCAATCCAAGGCACTGCTGCATTTTCTTGTTTATTTGCCCAATAATAAGGAAGTTTTGATTTAAACTTTCCGCTCCAGTATTTTTTACTATAAGTAGTTACTTTCTGCGGTTCATGAATTGGCAGTTTTAACAATTTCAAAGCTTCCTGATATCTGTTGAAAGAATTTTCACAGCTTTCTTTATCAGGATGAACAACTATCATATCATCACAATAACGAGCATAAAATAAATTTTTTTGCTCTAGTTCATGATTGAGAATTTGCTGATCTGCATTATCTAACATTAAATTTGCAATAATACATGAAATAGCCCCACCTTGTGGAATGCCGATAAATTCATTAAGAGGATTATCCCAAAACTGCTTTAAATCTTGGTCAATTTTCTTTAAATGTCCTTGTTTATCGTTTGATTGAAACTCTTTATTAGCAGCAGGAATAGCTACCTTCGTAAACGAATAAGATTGCAAATACAATTCAAAAATCTCAACTGACCTATTATCAACTACTTGACCATCACTTTCTAAACGTCTTCGAGCTTGATTAAAAGATAGACGTGCCTGATCATGATGCACACAGTCAAAAAAACTTAAAGTTGTGTTTTATAATCTTGATTTTATCCCGTAGGTTGGGTTGACGCAAGGAAACCCAACATTAATTATAATATTCTGGTGGATGGTGTTGGGTTTCGTTCCTCTACCCAACCTACGAAGGTTGCAGAATCAGTATATCTTACTTTAAAATAGAAACTACTTACAATTGCCACAAATTATGATCAACCCCCAAATTTTAGAAGCTATTAAACAAATGCCTAATGTCCAAAGACTAGAGATAATAGAATTTGCCTTAAAACTCATGCGTGAAGAAATGCAAAATCCTCAAAAACTGAGCTTAACTGCTGCTGCGGAAATGATGCGTTCTTATTATGAAACAGAAAGCAGTTTAACAGAATTTGTTGATACTTGTAATGAAGATTTTTATGAGTACCAAGATTATGCGTAGAGGTGAAATCTGGCTGTATAATGCTGATCCCACAGTAGGGGATGAAATTAGCAAAACCCGACCTTGTATCATTGTTAATAATGATGATATAGGTACTTTACGCTTAAAGGTTATTGTACCTATTACCGGATAGAACGAAGTTTTTGCACAAGTACCTTGGATGATACGTATTGAAACAACAGCAGAGAATAATTTAAGCAAATAATAATCTTTGTTCTGCAATCTCATGTTCGAGGTTTTGTAAAAGTATAGTTTCTTCAGCATTCGCAATACCAGCAAATTGCATAAAATCTATAGTTTTTGGATGCAGTAGTTGTTGACGCTGTGCTAATTGTTGGAAAATCAGTTGAGCAATTTCATTCTGTTCATCTTCAGGTAGCCGGGAGACGACAGCATAAGCTTGTTGTAAGAGATTAGTCATAGATTTTTGTCGCCATTATCAAAAGTTTTGGTAAATTGATAAAACTAGATTTATCATAGCACAAATATAGCAATTTTCACAATTAAAACCGCCACCTCACACTAATTGAATTCAGTGTTGAGAGGAATGGCGGATTTGCAGATGGAATTTGATGCCGTGGTACTACAAACCACAAATTCTAGAGTTTGGCTGGTTGCTTCTTTTCTGTAGTCTGGGAATGACTGCTATTATTAACAGTTTCTGTTGCCAAAAAAGCTTCTTTCCCTGTAATTAATCGAGAGCGACGATTGCGAGTAATATAATTCCAAGCCCATTGAATTACTATCACTAATTTAGTGTCAAACTCAATTAAGAAGTAGATGTGAATTACTAGCCAAAATATCCAAGCAATGAAACCTGTGAGTTTAATGAAACCTAAATCTACAACGGCTAAATTTTGCCCAATCATTGCCAAACTACCCACATCATTGTATTTGAATTCTGGCAAAGTATGACCTTGAAGCCGGCGTTTAATGAGTTTACCTACATACTCTCCTTCTTGCTTGGCTACGGGGGCAACACCGGGTAAGGGTTTACCATTTTGATGGGAGAAATTAGCTAAGTCTCCAATTACGAAAATGTTTTTATAATCCTTGATAGTCAAGTCAGGTTCGACAATTACTCTGGCAGAGAAATCGCACTCTACATCTGTCCGTTCAGCGAGGATTGTCCCCAAAGCTGAACCTTGCACACCGGCTGCCCACAAGATAGTTCTTGAGGGAATTTCTGTCAATTCACCGTTTTGCTTGAAAGTAACAATGTCATTTTCAATATTTGTGACTCTGGTTTGAGTGTGAATAACCACACCCAACTTTTGTAAAGATTCTATTGCTACTTTTGATAATTCTGGGGCAATGTGTGGGAGAATGCGATCGCCCCCTTGCAATAGTAAAATTTTCGTTTCTGAAGTGTCAATGTTGCGGAAATCTTCTTTGAGGGTTTGGTATGCTAATTCAGCGATCGCACCGGACAATTCTACACCAGTTGGACCACCGCCCACAATCACAAAAGTTAACAAAGCCCGACGTTTTACCGGATCACTTTCTTTTTCTGCGGCTTCAAATGCTGAAAATATCCGCCGACGCATTTCTATGGCATCTTCCACAGTTTTCAAACCAGGAGCAAATTCTTTCCAATTATCCTTACCAAAATAGGAATGGTTTGCACCGGTGGCCAGAATTAATGTATCATAAGGGACTATTTCATCACCCAAAATAACTTGTTGCGCTTTGGGATTAATATCACTTACTTCTCCCAACAACACTTTTGTATTTTTGCTTTTGCTGAATACAGATCGCAATGGTGCGGAAATATCAGAAGGTGATAGTGTACCTGTGGCAACTTGATATAAAAGCGGCTGAAATAAATGAAAATTCCGTTTATCAATGAGAGTAACATTTACTTTTGCCTTAGCAAGAGCCTTTGCTGCATACAATCCACCAAAGCCACCACCAACGATAACAACTTCATGTGGTGCATTCTTCTCACGGGGAACAACCATAAACAATATTTCCTTTTGTTAAGAGTCATGTAACCTTTCTTAACAAATATGTAACAATATTATAATATATTTTGCCGTCTATTTGGAACGCTTGAAAAAATACTAAAAGTAGTCAAAGTTACTATTAAAATTGTCTAAAATTCCAGCAATGAAAATAGGACTTACGCAAGTGTCACACTAAAAATCTGTTGTAGGGTGCCTCAGATATCAACAATCTGTTTATTTGCAGGATTTATGCAGTCTGCCGCACCCTACCAATGTGCCAGTTACGTAAGTCCTGGAAAATATAGTCCTCACCCATGACTTGAGAAAAATCACACATCGCGCTAGTCTTCATTAGCGTCAACCTGTGAAACTCAAACCATGACAAACCACCCACAAATTCCCCCCTGTACCTGGAAACGTCCCATTGGCTTAGGCTGGGATAAACCCTACACCGTCCGTTATCCTAGTAATATTGACGATGGTCCCTGGCACGGAATGCCTCTTGGTGGCTTTGGTGCAGGGTGTATAGGACGTTCTTCACGGGGAGACTTTAACCTGTGGCACATTGACGGGGGAGAACATACTTTCAAAACCGTTCCCGCTTGTCAATTTAGTATTTTTGAATCGGGACAAGCTTACGCATTATCTACCCAACCTCCAGAAGATCATACACTGCAATCTTGGCAATGGTATCCACCTTCTCCCCTCTCTGTGGACGGGTTGGGGTCAGGTACATATCATGCACTTTATCCCCGCAGTTGGTTTGTTTATGAAAATGTTTTGAAAACTCAATTAACTTGTGAGCAATTTTCGCCAATTTGGGCAGATAATTATCAAGAAGCAAGTTATCCGGTTGCGGTTTTTTTGTGGAAAGCGCACAACCCTACAAATGCACCAATTACTATTAGCATTATGCTAACTTGGGAAAATATGGTGGGTTGGTTTACCAATACTTTGAAATCTCCCGAAGTTAGAGTTAGAGATGATGGTAGTCCAGTTTATGAATATCTACCACGTTGGGGAGAAAGTCAAGGAAATTATAATTGTTTAGCAGAAGATCATCAATATTTTGGTTGCGTTTTAGGTCAAGTTTCTAATAGCCGAACTGTTCAAGAAGGAGATGGAACTTGGTGTATTGCGACTACTAAAAACCCCCAAGTGGAAATATTTCATCATTCCCGATTTAATCCTGTGGGTAATGGTGAAGATATTTGGCAAAGTTTCTCTGCAAATGGTTCTTTACCTAATTATCTAGATGAAACTCCCGCAGATGAAAATACTCGTTTAGGTGCAGCAATTGCGGTGCGTTTTACTTTGCAACCTGGGGAAAGTTTGGACGTTCCTTTTGTATTAAGTTGGGATTTCCCCGTTACGGAATTTGCAGCGGGGGTGAACTATTACCGCAGATATACAGACTTTTTTGGTTGTAATGGTGAGAATGCTTGGCAGATTGCCACTACTGCTCTTAAAGAATATCAGAATTGGCGATCGCTCATCGAAAATTGGCAAACCCCCATTTTAGAAAAATCAGATTTACCTGACTGGTTCAAAATGGCTTTATTCAACGAACTCTACGATTTAACCAGCGGGGGAACTCTCTGGAGTGCCGCCTCGGAAATTGATCCCGTTGGTCAATTCGCTGTGTTAGAATGTTTAGATTACCGTTGGTACGAAAGTCTAGATGTGCGGTTATACGGTTCTTTTGGATTATTGATGTTATTCCCAGAATTGGAAAAGTCCGTAATTCGCGCCTTTGCTAGAGCAATTCCCCAAAGTGATGACAGAACTAGAATTATCGGTTATTATCTGACTATCAAATCGGAGAGTCCTAACGCAGTTCGGAAAATTGCCGGTGCAACACCCCACGATTTAGGCGCACCCAATGAACACGTTTGGGAAAAAACCAATTATACTAGTTATCAAGATTGCAATCTGTGGAAAGATTTAGGTTGTGATTTTGTCTTGCAGGTATATCGAGATTTTCTGTTTACCGGTGCAAATGATCTTCAGTTTTTAGCAGATTGTTGGGATGCTATTGTCCAAACTCTCGATTATGTGAAAACTTTTGATCTCGATGGTGACAGTATACCAGAAAATTCTGGCGCTCCTGACCAAACTTTTGATGATTGGCGTTTACAAGGTGTGAGTGCTTATTGTGGTGGTTTGTGGTTAGCTGCTTTGGAAGCTGCTATTGCTATTTCTAAGATTTTAACGAACCGCAGAGGCGCAGAGGACGCAGAGGTGGAGGTGCAAGGGTCTATTTATCAAGGTTGGTTAAGTCAATCGAAGCCAATTTATCAGGAGAAGCTTTGGAATGGTGAGTATTACCGTTTGGATAGTGACAGTGGTTCTGATGTAGTTATGGCTGACCAATTGTGTGGGCAATTCTACGCTCGTTTATTGAGTTTACCAGATATTGTTCCCAGCGATCGCGCTTTGTCTGCCTTAACAAAAGTATATGATTCCTGTTTTCTCAAGTTTCAAAATGGTGAATTTGGCGCTGCTAATGGTGTTCTTCCCAATGGTTTACCCGAAAATCCCAATTCTACTCATCCTTTGGAAGTTTGGACGGGAATCAATTTTGGTCTAGCAGCTTTCCTGGTGCAAATGAACATGAAAAATGAGGCAATGCGGTTAACTGAGGCTGTGGTGAGGCAAATTTACGACAATGGTTTGCAATTTCGCACCCCGGAAGCAATCACCGCTAATGGCACTTTCCGCGCTAGTACCTATCTCCGCGCTATGGCTATTTGGGGAATCTATTTGCTAGTTCGTTAAATTTAATACTTTTCACATCCCCGACTTCTTTGAGAAGTCGGGGATCTTTATTTTCCGGTTATTTCCGGAATTGGGCGAAAAAATCAGTAATGGTTAAGAGTTGAGGAATTTAAATCTGAAAACCAATGCTTTCAAAGATACCTCTATCAATCATCAGTAATTAGATTTTGCAGAGGCTTGTTATAAAACAACACTTTTAAACGGTGATCGGCAAAAGTAACTTTTTTAGCTAAGTTACAACAAAATAACTACCAATTCCCCCACTTCATTTAGGGTTATGGGACATAAAAAGATTGCGATTAATCACCCAAAAAATCCTCGAATCTAGTTGGGAAAAGATGAGAGTTTTTCAGTAGACCTTAAATTTAGTAATATGAGTAGATGCAGGATAGTTGAATAAAGCAAGGACAGCAGGAGCTTTATCAATCTATGATGTCAGGTTAGTCAGGTTCAAATGCACTTAGTGTTTACGACTCCTAATTTAGCTGATAAGTTCCCAGCTAGTTGTAATAGAGTCAAAATTTCGATCTAGCGAACTGCTTGTGAAAATTGCCCAACTTGTTTAAAAACTTAAACAGCTTGGGAGTTACACTATAACCTCCTCATTCTGATCTGTCAAGCAACTACCGGATAAATTTCTGGGCAAGTTATTGAGAAAATCTCAGTTAATAATTCGCTCTCAAAGCTGAATAGTAGCGTTTGAGACCCGGAAATTTGAGCAAATTTGATTTGTTAAGAATTACTTAGCCATACGGACTTGATCTTTATTTTCTACCTAAGTATCGGCTTTGACAAGAATAATCTGCGGCAATTGACCATAAATAATGATGGTTCTTCTTACCGAATCAGTTTAATGAATATTACTGTAATCTTACTTATATTAATAAATTGCATACATATAATTACCAACCTAGTTATTTAATTAAATGCTAATTTTCCCTAATAAACAAATAGCTTTTACTAAACAAATAAGATAATAGTGAAAGGTTCATGGTGATCCAGTTTTTGCTGTCCAGATATAGCTACAGGTATTTTTTTATATAAAAGCAAACATATTGGTAATTTAGATTAATATCGAAACCCAGAGTATTAACGATAAACAATACTGTTAATTATGGAATTATTTTGTAATTAATATTTATTTTTATTGTCGTCAGAATTTTAGGACTTAAAGCTTTAGAGTGCCTACAAAGCAATGATTCTCATTAAAGTAATTATTATATAAAAATTAAATTTGTGGTAATTAAAGTTCATTTGTTTTTGAGCTATAGTTGCGACGACTATCTATATGCTACGGAGCATAGACAAAGGTGATTCGTAGTTTTTTTGCTTTGTATAACGATGATAACATCTGCCCTGGAGATTAAAGTGGGGGGTAACACCCCTCATTTTTTGCCAACTGGGGACAAAAATCAAACTTGCACAAGACATAAGTAAATATCTAGATAAGTTCAGTAAATTTAACTTAAATCTTGCCACCTTGGCAGATGACATTAGCGACAAAAAATAGTATAAATAAAAATGTGGCTTTTGAAATTGAGAAATCAATGGTTTTCCTGATTCCATTCAGTAATTGTGAGCTTTTGCAGCAAAAGCACCACAATTAATGGTAAGAAGTTATACAGCAGTAACTAGGGAGAAGCAGAAAATTTCCACTTGGAAATTTCAAGAGGACATAATTGCATCTACGAAAAGCTACGCCAAACTCAATTCCTCCAGGTAGAAACCACAGAAAAGGTAAATTTTTACCTTTGATTCATTGGTAAGTATAAATCTACAGTCCAGACACAATTAATACATATTATTTCTGTGATCTATAGATATTACTAAATGAAAACTGTAAGACTGCCCAGAAAATCAGGGTATACACGGCAAGGCACAGCAGTACACAGACTTGATTAAAAATAGTCAGGTTTTCAATCACAGGTCAGGTTATGGAAAAAATCATCAGGTCAAATGCGCGTTTTAGCTTAGTTAAATGGGTAATCGTAGAGATCCAGTTTTCTGATTCCCATTCCCGTCAGGTATCAATATTCGCAAGTACCGGACTTTTATCGAAAGTTGTTACTTTTCTCAACATCTGCCACCAATTGATTACCTATAGGTTCCGGTTGTTCCCGCAACAGCAATTTGGCTGAAGACCATCGCATTTGCTCCCAACTGGACTAATTTACTCAATTCAAAGATAACTAAGATTATGAATCAAGATATTGCTGGCAGTGGTAACAACTTAGAACCAAAAATCCATCCTGAACAGTTAGACCAAGTCGTCGAAGCGATTTTGGCAGGGAAGTATTCTTGGGCTTGTGTTTTAATGTTACGATTCGTGGGCTATAATCCCATGCACTATATCCCTTATCGGACTTATAACCGCATTCTCAAGGAAAATGCTCGCATGAGTCGCTCCAATCCCCAAAATAATGAAACTCTCAAAATTGCTAAACCCACCACAGAGAAAAGATCCGAGGGCAATCTGGCATCTAACTGTTTAAGTAAGATTAAGGATATAGCCTATATGGAAGTGGGAGGCAAGCATCATGTTGAAGCACGCGCCAATAGTAGAGAAAAAAAGTCGGCATAGTTGCTGATCATCTCGTAATTGCTTGTTACTCAGATCAGTTGATAGAAAATGTGAGTAACTGCAATTACTGACTTCGTTGTCAAAATCTGCCAGAATGGCAAATGTACACTGATAACATCCTATAAATTAGAAATAGCAACCTAAACAAAGATTGATGGCAGACTAGTTGCATTTTTCCCAAAAAACTGTTTGCGTCTGCACATGAAAGATAGGGACTGATTGTTTTGGCATTCAGTTCTGATTAATTAAATAAATTCTTCATTAAGAATGATGAGCCATAACTAACGGTGGTTCTTTTTTCCTATGGAAGTCTGAGTAGTTTTCGATTGGGGTGGTGGATTGCCCTAATCACATTGAGATGGCTATACAACTTCTATTACTAAATTTTCTGTGATTAAGGTTTGGCTAACTTTAGTTACAAAGGTAGATTAGGAAAGAGAAAAGTTATGGTGAAATCATTTTCTGACTTGCAAATTATTTCTGTGATCTCAACTGGCAATTGGGATAACAAAATTTAGAGGCTGTATAATTATTACAGCTTCTTTTTTCCATGTATTGTTGATTCATTCATTTGGTGAAATATATAAGTTTAGCTAAACAAAACTAACCACAGAGGGAGGGCTAAAAATAAACCGATAAAAGTTAAAGCAATGCTACTAGATAATAAATCCCGATCTAAATCATAAACTTCTGCCAAAATCAGTACAGAAAGCCCTGTGGGTGTTCCAGACATGATGACTAGCACTAAACGCTGTTCTCCTATGACACCGAAATAGGTTGCACCTAATCCTACTAGCATGGGGATAATAAATACTTTTATAGCACTGGCAATGGCAGCGATCGCTAAACTTCCCCATGATCTCATTTTTCCTAGTCGCAAACCAACCAGTAACAAAGCTAAGGCAATAACTACCCAAACAGCTTGATCTAAAGCTGACTCAACTGCTGCTGGTAATTCGATAAACTGGGTATTTAAACCAATAAAAAATGTCCATAAACTGGGGACTGTAACTATATCTCTTACCTGTATCCACCAATAGTTTTCGGTTTTTCTCTGACCAAAATAACTAGCAATTAAAATCGCCATCCCATAAGTACCGACTACATTATTAGTGACGCTAAATAATACTGCTGAACCAGTATTTTCAGAACTGGTTAGCACTTGTATAAGAGTAAGTCCGACAAAACCAGTATTGCCTAAGATTGTTGCTAGAATAAAACTACCTAAACTAGCTTTAATTACTGATTCTGGCACATCTACAGTTTCCAGGTTGACTGCACGTTGAGTAGTTATGTACCATTGCCAACCCCACCAAGCTAACAATGCTAAAACTAAACTCAGAAGCAAAATTGCGATCGCTGTTCCCGGTATAAATCCTCCCGCAGATGTATTTGTATGCCGCGCTAATACTAAAAGTTGTAAAGGAACACCCACCCAATAAAGTCCTTGACCTAACCACTTGAGAAAATTATCTACAGTCACGCGAGATAATACAAGTCCTAAGCCTACCCAGATAAATAGAGGTGTGTAGGCATGAAATAGGGTTTCAATCATGGGAACAACAAATAAAAAGAATTAATTTTTAGGTGAAGCTAGTACCGCAGGGCGGAATTTAGAATTTAGAATTTAGAATGAATACAGCATAAGCTTGTCACAGATTTGGCATGGTTCATTAACTTACACCGGATTCTACTACTACCGCAAGGCGGAATTAGAAATTCAAAAATCAGAGTATGGAGGCTTTTCAGGTATTTTTAATAGTTGGTTAATTGCTGCCTTGATGTACTAGGAATATCACAAATTATTTCATAGTTAAGGATTACTGATTAATGGCTTGATTTTTATCAGCTTTTAATTTATATAAATTTTCTGTAAAGATATGATGAAGTTTAGATGAAGATTTTATTTTTTATATAAATTTTAGAAGAAGATGTAGCAGAATTTAAAGATAAGAATTAAAGCTTTGTCACTTTTTTATCTAGACCAAATGACTAATGCTACCCTATCAGACAAACAGTTTCATATTTAAGAAAGTTTGCTGATGAGAGTTTTCTATTTTTAGGATAGTGTAAGAGATAGATTACATCCTGCTTCAGTTTATTTAGTGTGAGGCTACAATTTTTGAAGAGTTCCGTAATTGTTAGTTAGTTCTAACTGCATGAATTAATCAATTAACTTAAATACCAGTGTTTATTAATATCCTAATATCTCAATTAGGGGTAATATCATTCCCTGTGTAGATTTTTGGCATTAGCAAGCTAAATCTTGGGAGTTTATCTATAGGTGTTTTGCCAGACAATGCTGTTTATTGGGGGACATAACAGCTATGCCTGTTAAATAGATGTTGAGAATTAAATGAATATTCAGGAAATAGCCTACAGATTAAATATTGCATATCTGTGAAATTTTTTGCATCGGGATTTTAGCAATAGATGTAATAGATGAATTTGCCCAAATTTGAAAGTAGAAGGCAACTGGTAAGAATTATGTCATCTTATTCTCATCAAAATCGGGTTATTGATATTTACGATGGTTATGAAAGTAAGTTTTTAACACCTTTTCAGCGAAAGGCATTGCTAAAAAATTTACAAAGCAATTCACAACCAGAATATCGGCGACGAATTGAGATTATGTTGTTAGCAGATATGGGCAAATCGCAAACTCATATTTGTGACATGATTGGTTGTTCTCAGGAGATGGCTAGGTATTGGATAGGTACTGCTGAGGCGGGGATGGCTCACAAATGGAATCAGCGCCCATTGGGTAGACCAAAGATTGTTAATCATCAATATATTGAAAGATTGAAGGAATTAGTCAATTCTAGTCCCCGTGAATATGGCTATGCTTTTGGTGATTGGACGGCGCAATGGTTGAGTAAACATTTAGCGAAAGAGTTGGGAATTCAAATTAGCGATCGCCACATTAATCGCCTACTTAAACAAATGGGACTTTCTACTAAACATAAAAGTTCCCCATTGATAACTACTGAAAATCAGGATTTAGCAATTAAAATTAGTGATTTGCATTCTCCGCCTGAACCTAGTTTTCATTGGTCATTGAATCTCATGCAGACCAATAAATAATAGTGTTTTGGAGGTTAGGAAATGCTATCAGCGTTTTCTCAGGAACAGTTAGTTACACACATTAGGCAAGTCTTGGGTGATGGGTTATCAGATCAAGCAGTTATAGATTGTACCAAGGCTTTAGAAATTATTGAACCACCAGTAGCAAAGCAATTTTGGCAAGCGACAACAGCAAAGCCGGGAATTTATGTTGTGCTGACTGGTAAGGTGAGATTACTTGATAGCTCGAACAATTTAATTAATACTCTCACTTCAGGGTCATCATTTGGGGAGTTAACTTTATTTCCAGAACAAGATTTTAGCAGTTATTTGGCTAGAGCTTCTATGAATTTAAAGGTTGCCTATCTTCCCCAAGAAATATTAACTAAGGTAATGGGAGAGTTTCCTAGTGTTTATCATCTTTTGCTGAATAAGGCAGAGCTAATTAACACTGCGAATTCTTCAGAAATTCCGCTGATTGAAGCCCCAAAAACTGTAAATAGTGCCAATTTACCTCAACCAATAATTCCCGCACCAACACAAGTAAAAAAACGCCCTCAATACTTTCCTATTCCTACGGTAGTTGTTGGTAATTGGTGGCGTAAATTTACTAAACGCTATCCATTTTTTGAACAACAAAGTGCTGCTGATTGTGGTGCTGCTTGCTTAGTTATGGTTGGCCGTTATTGGGGAAAAAACCTGAGTATCAATCGGCTGCGGGATCTGGCTAATGTTAGCCGGAGTGGTGCATCCATGCGAAGTTTGAGTGCAGCAGCAGAAAGCCTTGGTTTTGCTACCCGTCCGGTGAAAGCCAGTTTGGATAAATTTGCCCAACAATCTTTACCAGCGATCGCTCATTGGCAAGGTAGACATTACATTGTTGTCTATGAAATTACCAAAAAACAGGTAATTGTTGCTGATCCCGCTATTGGACAACGTCAGCTTACTATTAAGGAATTTCTTGCAGGTTGGACTGGTTACGCTTTACTATTACAGCCTACAACTTCACTTAAAAAAACGCAAGAAGCTAACACGCCATTTTGGCAGTTATTTGATTTAGTTAAACCGCATTTTCAGGTTCTCTTAGAAGTATTTATTGCTTCGGTATTAATTCAGGTATTTGGATTAATCACACCTTTATTTACTCAACTTTTATTAGATAGAGTCATTGTTCAAGGTAGCATCTTAACCTTAAATACTGTCGGGTTTGGATTGTTAGTTTTTGGGTTGTTTCGGGTTGCCATTAATGGGTTAAGACAATATTTACTAGATCACACCGCTAATCGCATTAGTGTGGCTTTAATGGTGGGATTTATTAAGCATACATTTGGCTTACCTCTGTCATTTTTTGAGTCTCGTTATGTGGGAGATATTGTCTCTCGTGTTCAGGAAAATCAAAAAATTCAACGGTTTCTGACGGGTGAAGCTCTATCTATTGGCTTGGATTTATTAACAGTTTTTGTTTATGTGGGATTAATGTTTTGGTACAGTCCACCAATGGCATTAATGACATTGGCAATTGTGCCACCCTTTGTGTTATTAACATTCTTTGCCACACCATTTTTGCGGCGGATTAGTCGAGAGGTATTCACAGCAGGAACTTTGGAAAATAGTTATTTGATTCAAAGCTTGACGGGAATTTCTTCGATTCGCTCAATGGCTATTGAACAAACAGTTCGTTGGCATTGGGAAGAGTTGCTAAACAATTTAATCAAAAAGAACTTTAGTGGTCAAGTAATTAGTAATCAACTGCAATTAATTAGCTCTACTATTCAATCTTTAGCAAGTACAGGGTTGCTCTGGTTTGGCGCTTGGTTAGTCATTCAAAATCAACTTACTATTGGTCAGTTAGTTGCTTTTAATATGTTACTGGGTAATATTATTCAGCCTTTCCAACGATTAATTATTTTGTGGAATCAGTTACAAGAGGTAATTGTCGCTACAGAACGAATTAATGATGTACTGGAAGCACAACTAGAGGAAGATTTAGAACATAACCCTCGACAATTTTTACCGAGATTAATCGGGAGAATCCGTTTTCATAATGTTACCTTTCGCTATCATCCCGAAAGTGAGATTAATATTTTAGAAAATCTCAGTTTTGAAATTTTACCTGAGCAAACTGTAGCAGTTGTTGGGCGCAGTGGTTCTGGAAAAACAACACTTTCTAAGTTAATTTTGGGTTTATATCTAGCGACAGATGGAAGAGTTTTAATTGACAATCAAGATGTTACTAGTATTTCCTTACATTCTTTGCGATCGCAAATAGGAGTTGTTGATCAAGATACCTTTTTATTTGGCGGAACAATTCGGGAAAATATCACAATTGCCCATCCAGAAGCCTCTTTAGAAGAGATTGTGGAAGCTGCCCAACTTGCAGGTGCAGATGAGTTTATCAAAAGGATGCCAATGGGTTATGAAACCCAAATTGGTGAAGGAGGCGGAATGTTATCTGGAGGTCAACGTCAACGGTTAGCAATTGCCCGGGCTTTACTGGGAAATCCGCGACTTTTAATATTAGATGAAGCTACAAGTCACCTTGATGCTGAATCTGAACGGATTATTCAGAACAACCTCAAAAAAATTCTGCAAGGACGTACAAGTGTAATTATTGCTCACCGTCTTTCTACAGTTCGTCATGCTGATCTAATTTTAGTTTTAGATCGTGGTGTTTTAGTAGAAAGCGGTACACATGAAGAATTAATTACCAAAAAAGGACATTATTTCTATCTCAACCAACAACAATTAGCACAAACAAATTAATTGTTTAATAACCAGATCCCCGACTTATTGAAGAAGTTGGGGATCTATAACCAGAATTCTAAAATTATTTATGCCACAGTCAGTTTACACACAACCAACAACTACCATAAAGCCGCAGAATCAAACTGAATCTACTGCTTTTATCCAAAATCAACCTCAGACTCAGACATTAAATAAAGCCCAAGATTGGTTTTATGGTACAGAAGAATTATTAGATGCTTTACCAAAAGTATGGACTCGTTCCATGTTGTATTTATTAGTCAGTTTTGCCGCAATTATTTTACCTTGGGCAATGTTAACTAAAGTTGATGAAACAGGAAGTGCTAGTGGCAGAATAGAACCCAAAGGGGCAACACAAAAATTAGATAGTGCGGTAACTGGTAGTGTAGTTGCTGTTAATGTTAAAGAAGGTGCAATCGTTAAAACTGGACAGGTATTAGTAGAAATGCAATCTGATGTTTTACAAACAGAAATACAGCAAATAAAAGATAAATTAGATGGGTTAAAAAATCGACAATCTCAACTGGAAATACTGAAGAATCAAGTCTTCATGGCAATTAATATTCAACGTCAGCAAAATCAATCTCAATCATTAGAAAAACTTGCTCAACTTAATCAAGCCCAACAAACATTTGAGACTAAAAAAAGTGCCTATAATTTCCAAGATTTGGAGAAATTAGCCCAAATTGATCAGGTGAAACAGAATATACGATCTACTCAAACTAACTATAGATTAGCTACAAGTCGGTTACGTCGAGATGTTGCTGAAGTTGAACGTTATCGGCTATTGTTAAAGCAAGGAATAATTTCTCAAACTAAAGTAGTAGAATTGGAAAAAATTGCCGAAGAAAGTCAACGTTCACAAGAAGAAGCAAAATTTAATCTGCAAACAGCACAGTTACGGCTAAAAGAAGAAGTCAGCCGTTATCAGTCACTAATGAATCAAGTTCGCTCAGATATTGAACAGGCAAAACTACGTTTACAAGAAGAAGAAAATAGTTATAAAAGTTCTATGCAAGGAGGAGAATTAGTTTTATTAAAAAGTCAGGAACAGTTTAAAGACATCCAAAATCAAATAATTTCTATTCAATCAGAAATGATGCAAACAAAAGGACAGCTTGCGTCCTTAAATTTACAACTAAAACAGCGAATTGTCCGCTCTCCTATTGATGGAATAATTTTTGAATTACCTATTAAAAAACCTGGTTCTGTGGTACAATTAGGACAAATGATTGCTCAAATTGCTCCCGAAAATACCGCTTTGATTTTGAAAGCCCGTATGCCCAGTCAACATAGTGGTTTTGTCAAGGTAGGAATGCCAGTAAAAATTAAATTTGATGCTTATCCTTTCCAAGAATATGGAATTGTATCAGGACAGATTAGTTGGATTTCACCTAACTCTAAAATTCAAGAAAATAGTTCTAACCGAATAGAAACTTATGAATTAGATATCGCTTTAGAAAATCCTTATATTCAAGTTGGTAATAAACAGATTCCTCTTACCCCTGGACAAACAGCAAGTGCCGAAGTAATCATTCGTCAACGTCGAGTTATTGACTTTATTTTAGATCCATTTAAGAAGTTACAGAAAAATGGTTTAGAGCTTTAAATCAGGTATTATCCTGAAGACATAATTCAATAAATTATGTCTTTTTTAATAGACGTTAATATGCAACTTTTTGATTATTCCTAAAAGAAAAATGTCAGAATTAAGTAGTTAAATGAATTAAGGATTTTGAGGATACGATAATGGAGAAAATAGTAATTAATGACTTGTATCCTAGTCATTTAGTGACCTTTATTGATGATTTAAAAATATCAAAATTAGGTATTTTATTAGGGGGAGGTTTTTGGGGGGGGTATCCCAATTTAGGGCTAAGTCCTAATGTTTTTATAACCACCGTTTATGATGGTATAAATACCATTTCAACAACTTATGAAGGAGCCGGTAGTTTTCATGATAATAAATTTAATACGATAGATTACGCTCGGACAGTTAATGCTTGGGTAAATCGGTAATTGTTTTAGCAGATTCAAGGGCAATTTTGTCACGTTTACCAGAACTATTCACTGTTTGATGAGGAAATAAGATCATGGCTACAATCATAATTTCTGACTTACAGGAAAAGACATTTTTGGATGACTTAAATTCAGAGCAAATACAGCAAATTTTAGGTACTGGTATTTTACCTTTACCTTTCTTGGGTGGACGTGATGTTGCTTTAACCACTGTTTATGATGGTATAAATACCCTGGAAACAGCATATCGTGGTCCATTTAGTTTCTACGATAATAAGATTTTTACTCTTGATCTTGCCAGAAGTGCTGTTTATTTAGTATTGTGAATAATTTTTAGTGGTTATTTTTTTCTTCCTTACACCCTTTTTAAAGCTTACCTAGTGGTCTGTCAAATTTATTTTGACTGGTAATAATCGGAAAAAACTTCTGTTTTTCCCTCCCCTACTCCCCCTGCCCCTCTTCTCCCCCTGCTTGCCTTTACCCGTCATTTTTGGATTGACAGACTACTAGGAGGAAGTAAAAACTTCCTCTTTTTTGTTGTTACTGTTGATAGCTGATAATTGTTTACAGTTATATGAAAATTGCTGTATATTAGGATCTAGTATTATAGATATGAATTACTGCATATAAATGATAGAAATTTCCCAGACAGTAATTATTCCTGATAGCGATATTGAAATTAGTGCAATTCGTTCTCAGGGTGCAGGTGGTCAAAATGTTAATAAGGTGGCTACTGCTATTCATTTGCGCTTTGATATTGGGGCTTCTTCGTTACCAGAAATCTATAAGGAACGGCTTTTGAAGCTGAAGGATAACCGCATTACTATTGAGGGAGTTGTGGTGATTAAAGCGCAGGAATACCGCAGTCAAGAACAGAATAAGGAGGAAGCTTTAAGACGACTTCAGGAACTGATTAAAAGTGTGTCTGTTTTACCTCGAAAACGTAAACGAACTAAACCAAGTCGCAATTCTCAAAGAAAACGTCTTGATAGTAAAAATAAGCGCGGACAAATTAAGTTAACTAGAGGAAAAATTACAGAATAATCACGATGCTATTACTGTGATGATAATATATAGCAATCCTAATAAAATACAAACATCTCCTTTCTCTCTTTCTCTGTGTTCTCTGTGCCTCTGTGGTTCGTTAAAAAAAATCTTGTACATAAATGCTATATATTAACGTCCCAACATTTTATCTCGAAGATGCTTAATGCGATCGCGCAATTTTCCAGCTTCTTCAAATTCCATCTTCTTCGCTGCTTCCTTCATCTGTTTTTCCAACAACGTAATTAACTCTGGAATATCTTCCAAGGATAATTCATCTAGATGTTCATCAACCATTTTTAAATCAGTGGCATTTAATCGCCGAGAAGCATCTAAAAATGATAAAATTGAATTAGTTTGTTTTTTAATAATCGGTTGCGGTGTAATTCCATGCAGTTTATTATAAGCCGTTTGAATTCCTCTTCTTCTATCAGTTTCATCAATGGCTTTAATCATACTCCCTGTTAATTTATCAGCATATAAAATTGCTTTTCCTCTAATGTGACGCGCCGCGCGGCCGATAGTTTGAATTAAAGAACGTTCAGTCCGCAAGAAACCTTCTTTATCTGCGTCCATAATTGCGACTAAAGAAACTTCTGGTAAATCTAAACCTTCTCGCAATAAATTGACACCGACTAACACATCAAAAATCCCATTTCGCAAATCTTGTAATATCTCAATGCGTTGAATGGAATTAATTTCTGAATGCAAATATCTGATTTTAATTCCCCTCTCTGCTAAATATTCCGTCAAATCTTCCGCCATGCGTTTAGTTAATGTAGTAATTAACGTTCTTTCTTGACGGTCAACTCGATCTTTTATTTCTCCTAATAAATCATCAATTTGTCCTTCCGTGGGACGCACAAATATTTCTGGGTCAATTACTCCCGTCGGTCTAATTACTTGTTCAATAATATTCTCTTCCGAAATTTCCAATTCCCAATTTCCTGGAGTTGCAGAAACGAAAATACATTGATTGACTTTTTGCCAAAATTCTTCCGCTTGCAAAGGACGATTATCCGCCGCACTAGGAAGTCGAAAACCATGATCTATTAATACTTTTTTTCTCGCTTGATCTCCATTATACATTCCGCGAATTTGGGGAACAGTAACATGAGATTCATCTATCACTAATAACCAATCTTTGGGAAAATAATCAATTAAACATTCTGGTGGTTCTCCCGCTTGTCTTCCGGCTAAATGGCGAGAATAATTTTCTACACCGTTACAATATCCCACTTCTCTTAACATTTCCAAATCATAACGGGTGCGTTGATCAATGCGTTGTGCTTCCACTAATTTGCCCATTGATTCTAATGTTAATTGTTGCTGTTTTAATTCGGTGGCTATATCTTCACAAGCTATTTCTACTCTTTCTTTAGGAGTAACAAAGTGACGCGCAGGGTAGATATTTACTGCTTCTAAACTGTGGAGAATTTCGCCACTAACAGGATCTACATATCTAATTGCATCAATTTCATCACCAAAAAATTCCACTCTAATAATTCTATCTTCATAAGCAGGAGAAATTTCTAAAACATCACCCCGAACTCGAAATTTTCCTCTCCCCATTTCGATGTCATTGCGAGTATATTGAACTGCTGTTAAATCCCGTAAAACTTGACGCGGATCAATTTCCATTCCCAATTGTAATCGAATTGCGGCTTTCAGGTATTCCGCCGGCATTCCTAAACCGTAAATACAACTAATTGAAGCCACAACAATCACATCTTTGCGTTCAAATAAGGAACGGGTGGCGGAATGTCGTAACATATCTATTTCTTCATTAATCGCTGATGTTTTTTCTATATAAGTATCAGTAACGGGTAGATATGCTTCGGGTTGATAGTAATCGTAATAACTGACAAAATACTCAACTGCATTATGAGGAAAAAACTCCCGCAGTTCGTTACACAACTGGGCGGCTAATGTCTTATTATGGGCTAATACTAAGGTAGGTCTACCGACTTTTTCAATGACTGCGGCTATGGAAAATGTTTTACCGGTTCCTGTCGCACCCAGTAATGTTTGATAATGATTTCCTGTTTGAATACTAGCAGAAAGTTGTGCGATCGCTTGTGGTTGATCACCGGTGGGGACAAAAGGTGCTTGGAGATTAAAATCCATTATCTGGCTTGAACGTTACACCTAGCAATTCTACACAATTTCTCAGTTTTACGTTTGGCGCGAAATTTTTTTTTCGGGGTTTGGCTTGCAACATCGCCGGCGATGTGCTATATTAATATAATGGAGTGGTGATAAAATTTTTATTGAGGCACGCATTCCCATTATCAGAATATCACCCCTAGCGCGGCAAGTCAACCCCCAAAGCCTGAATTTATTTTTGCCGGCTCAAAAAAGCCGCACCCAATTGATTTATTGTGAAAATCCTTGTAGTAATCGTTGAATAGAAATTTTAATTTCTGGAAATGCTAATGGAGATATTTCACCGCAAGTAAAGGTTAATTCTCTAGAATAATTACCATTTATTGGTTCTCTAAACACTTTTAATTGTTGATTTTTTAAGTCTACTACCCAATACTCATTAATTAATGCAGCAGCATAGGTTTTGCGTTTTATCTCTAAATCTTTACTTAAAGTAGTTTTAGAATATTCGATTAACCAAAATATATTTTCAGGATAAGGATGATGACTGCGATAAATAGCCCGCAGTGGTTCAACTATTGCTAAATCTGGTTCTGGTTCCGAATTGCTATTAGGAATTGTAATAGGTTTTGCATCTCTTACCAGTGCTTTTGAACCGAGTAATTCCCGCAAATATTCACCAGAGTCAGTATTAATTTGCGCGTGTTCTGGTCTTTCCGGTGCCGTGTTGATAATTTCTCCATTTAGTAGTTCAACTTGACGACCAGCTAAAAGGCCAATTTCAATCATACGATGATAGTCGTCTAAACTCCATTTAGCAATAGTAACTGTCATGGTTAGTTTTCCTAAAGCTAGGGTACGATTTTGATTTTAACTTGAATTTGATACAGCAACTGTGTATCTAATCCAAGTGCATACCCCTATAATAGTCGGTTTTAACCGACTTGAGCTATTAGACAGGGAATTTATTCCCTGGCTTCTGGCTTCTGACTGCGTTAAAATTTGTAATATGCTAAAGGCTGGTTGTGTATACCGATTATATCAAGTGCAATGGGATAAGAGCAGATAGATAAAAATAGTATCAGAACTGGTTAAAATAGAAAATAAATCTATTGCTGTTTTGAAATGATACCAGAAGCCAATATTGAAGATGTTCAAGAACCAATTACCAGCGCACCACCGGAAGTGAAGCAAATTATTGAGAAGGTATGGAGATTGGAGAAAAGTCGGTTAGATAGAAAGAGTAAGGGTCATATTAATGATGATATTCTCACTATTGTGAAGGAAGCGGTGCAATGAAGCTAACTTCGATTAAATTATGTAATTTTCGTTCTTTTTATGGGAAAACTCCAGAGATAACTTTGGCTGGTGGAGATGTTCGCAATACTACGATGATTTATGGTAGTAATGGTGCAGGTAAAACTAGTATTTTGAATGCGTTTACTTGGGTTTTATATGAAAAATTTAGTGCGGCTTTTGCGTCAACGGAACAGTTAGTAAATAAACGCGCAATTTCAGAATCTCAACCTAGTCAACCTGTGGAATGTTGGGTGGAAGTTGGTTGGGAACATGAAGGTAATCGTTATCGCGCTACTCGTGGTTGTCGGGTTTATAAAAATGAAAGTGATGTAATCGAAGCTGGGAAAACTCAGTTAAAAATTCAAGTTGCTGGAGATGATGGAAAATGGTATTTTCCTCTTCAACAAGCTGAGGAAATTATTACTCAGATTTTACCAGCAAGTTTACATCAATATTTTTTCTTTGACGGTGAACGGATTGAAGAAATTGTCCGTTCTGATAATAAAGCGGAAATTTCTGAAGCCATTAGAACTTTTTTGGGTGTGGAAGTTATTGAACTTTCGATTAAACACTTGAAAGATGCTAAAAAGAGTTTAGAAACTGAGTTAAAACATATTGGTGACGCGGAAACTAAACAGTTGTTGAATCAGCAAGGAAAGCAAGAACTGGAAATTGACAATATTAATAAACGTCAAACGGAAATAAATCAAGAGTTGGAATGTCAGCAAATTTTTAAAAAGGAAGTTAGTAATAAGTTACGAGAATTGACTGCTGTTAAAGAATTACAGGAAAGAAAGCAAAGTTTAGAATCTCAAAAAGATAGTTTGCGGGAAGAGTTGAAAAAAACACGGGAGAATTTGAAAAAGGTTATTTCCGCACGGGGTTATACTGTTCTGTTATCGGAAACTACCGCTAAGTTTCGGGAAATATTTACAGATTTAAAACAAAAAGGTGAATTAACTGCGGGAATTTCGCGGGAATTTATCAATGATTTACTCAATACTGGACGTTGTATTTGTGGTGCAGATTTAAGGGAAGGAACTCACACCCATTTTCATGTCAAGAATTTAATGAGAAAATCTGGTTCTTCGACTGTAGAAGAAACCGCAATTAGAATGAGCGCGCAAGTTGATGAAATTGATAAACAAGCAGTTGCTTTTTGGGAAGAAGCGGACAGGGAACAAGTACGAATTCAACAGTTACGAGAAAATCTTAATCAAGTTGAATTGGAATTAGCAACTATTCAAGAACAACTCCGAAAAGATCCCAATGAGGAAATTAGTAGTTTACAAAAACGTCTTGATGAAATTGAAGCTAAAATTGATGACTTAAATCGAGAACAAGGTGCAAATCAACAGGAAGTTTCTCATCTAAAAACAGCTATTGATGCTTTGATAAAACAAATATCTAAGCAAAAACAAAATGAGGAAAAACAATCTTTAGCACAGCGTCGCATTAATGCTACTCAAGATGCAATCGACAGATTATCGGAAGTTAAAAACCGTCAAGAAAATCAGTTTCGTCTCCAATTGGAACAGCGAGTACAGGAAATTTTCTCAGATATTTCTTTTACTCCTTATGTTCCCAAAATTAGCGAAAAGTATGAGTTGAGTTTGGTGGAAAATACGACGGGAATTGAAGCACCAGTTGCAGCTTCTACGGGAGAAAATCAAGTTCTCAGTTTATCTTTTATCGCTAGTATTATTGATAAGGTGCGCGACTGGAGTGAGAAGCGGAAAATGATCATGCTTCCTGAGAGTAGCACTTTTCCGATTGTTATGGATTCTCCTTTTGGGAGTTTAGATGTTAATTCTCGTCGTCACATTGCGCGAACTATTCCTAAGTTAGCAAATCAGTTGGTTGTGTTGGTGACTAAGACGCAATGGCGGGTGGAGGTTGAGGAGGAAATTGCTGATAAGGTTGGGAAGGAATATGTTTTGGTTTATTATTCTTCTAAGCCTAATTGTGAACAGGATTTTATTGAGTTGGGGAGGGAAAGATATGCTTTGGTGCGTCAGAGTTTGAATGGTTTTGAATATACGGAAATTGTTGAGGTTGAACGGTAGAAGAGTAACGAACCACAGAGACGCAGAGGACGCAGAGGAAGAAGGAAATGGTTATTAGTTCTTTAGGTTTGGTGACGGATACGTGGGTAAGTGTGAGTTGGGATGAGTTTATGGAAGTTGCTGAACATTCTGATTATCAGCAAGGACGATTTTATTTTTATCAAAATTACATGAGGGTAGAAATTTTACCTGTTGGTTCAATTCATGGAAACAATAATAATGTTGTTGCAAATGTTGTGAATTTTTATGCGACATTGAAAAATATTAAGATTAAAGGTTGGGTAAATACCAGTTTTCGCAGAATAAGTGAAGCAGAATGTCAACCTGATTTAGCTTTTTATATTGGGGATAAGGTAACATTTCCACCTTTGAATAATTCTCCTGTCAATATTAATGAGTTAGCAGCACCGACTTTAGTTGTGGAAGTTGCTGTTTCTTCTATTAATGATGATTTGGGTTTTAAGCGATTACTCTATGAACGGTTGGGGGTGAAAGAATATTGGGTAATGAATGCTAATAATAATGATATTATTGCTTTTGAAATTATTGATGGTGGAAGTAGGAGAATTGAGGAATCAAAGGTTTTACCAGGTTTGCAAATATCTACTATTCAAGAAGCTATTCAACGCAGTTTAACTCAAGATGATGGTGAAGTTAATCGCTGGTTGTTGCAAATTTTTAGTTAATTTGTTTTACACAAAATCAGGAGGTAAATGTCATGGTTGCTAATTTTGAGAAAAGTTATATGAGTCCTCTGGAGTATTTGGAGTGGGAGGAACAGCAAGATATTAAATATGAATATATCAATGGTGAAGTTTTTGCTATGACTGGGGGAACTATTCCCCATAATGATGTTGCTTTTAATTTAGCTTCTGGGTTAAAAAATCATTTAAAAGGTAGTAAGTGTCGTGTTAATATTGCTGATGCAAAAGTAGGTGTGTCTGACACAGGTCCGTTTACTTATCCTGATGTTGTTGTTAGTTGTCACCCTAAAGATAAAAAAGCGATTAAGTTTATTCAATTTCCTAGTTTAATTGTTGAGGTGCTTTCTCCGAGTACGGAGGCTTATGATAGGGGGGGTAAGTTTCAGCTATATAGACGGATTCAAACTTTGCAGGAATATGTTTTAATTAGTGCTGATAAAATCGGTTTGGATTGTTTTCGCCTAAATGATAGGGGTTTATGGGAGTTACATCCTTTTGTTGAGGGTGATAATGTACATTTAGTTAGTGTTGATTTTACGTTTCCTCTTTCTTTGGTTTATGAGGATGTTTTTTGATTTTTTTCTCACGCAGAGGCGCAGAGGCGCAAAGAGGAGTGTGAGAGTATGGTATTAGTAAGTTAGGTTTGGTTTATGATGTTAAGGGTGTATATTTTATAATTATGGCTGCAAATAGAATCAAAATTGCTCAGGATAAGGCTGAGTTGGTGAAGTCGTTACTAGCGTCTAAGGAAACACCGGGACTTTTCCAAACTTATGTGGAGGTGATGATATTTGCGGCAGCATTAGGAGTAAAGTATAAAAAAAGTGTTCCTCTGGGAGATACTACAAAAAGAGAGCCTTCTCCAATTCCACAAGAAAATTTTGCTTCACTGGGTTATGACAAAATTATCAAATTATTAGGAATTGTTGAGACAAGTGATATCCAAATACTTGCTTCTAGAGAAGATGTATATGAGGATAAACGGACTCAAGTATTTGAAGAGTATGCTAATGGGGGATTAGAAATATTACAAAGTGAATTGCGCGGAGTTGTTGATTATGAAATACAATTTCTATTGATTTTAAGAAAAGCAATAGATTATCAAGAAAATAATATAGAAGGAGAATTTAATTTAACTAGATTTTTAAAATAATCCATTTTGTTCGCGTTTTTATAAAGTAGTGAGATATGAATAGTCTTCGTTTTTATTGTGAAAAGTTTTCTAAGTTAAAAGTAAGTAGTAGCCGAAAACGTGGTAATGCTCAATATAAACCAATATTACTTTTAACCGTAATTGATTTGATTATGAGAGGAGTTATTACCAATAATCAAATTTTTGTCTCAGATGAATTAATTCAAGCTTTTAATAAATATTGGAATGTTATTGGCTCACAATCTTATAAAGGGGGTTTACACTATCCATTTTTTCATCTGCAAAGTGAGAGATTTTGGCACGTAGAAATTAAAGCAGGTTTTAATAATTTACAACCAAAAACAACTAACCAATTAAAACAGGCTGTTGAATACGCATATTTAGACAGTGAATTATTTAACTATTTACAAGATGAATCTTCTCGAAAAGAATTAATTGATGCACTTGTAGCCGCTTTTTTCTCGGATAATGAAGATGAAATTGAAGAATTTTTACAAATTAATCAAACTTTTCAAGATTATCCAGAAGTAGAAAAGCTAGATGATATTGAAAATTTACCTAACAACCCTAAATGGAGTTTAAAAAAAACACTAATTAGAAATGCTTTCTTTAGAAAAGCGGTTGTTTCTGTATATGATTGTCAATGCGCTTTTTGTGGGTTGAAAGTTACTAAAACTGGTAATCAAAATATTGTTGACGGCGCACATATAAAGCCATTTTCTGCTTTTTATGACAGTAGAATACATAACGGAATAGCACTTTGTAAAAATCATCATTGGGCTTTTGATAGGGGTTGGTTTGCCGTTGATGATAAATACAAAATAATCGTTAGTAAAGAATTAGAAGAAGTATCTCCCCATGCTAGAACAATAACAGAATTTCATGGGGAAATACTCATATTACCGAAAGTGGAGAAATATTTTCCAGATATTGAAGCTTTACAATGGCATCGTCATCATATATTTCAGCCATAATTAGCTATTATTATAAAATAATCGGAAGTCCTACATCTTGCGGTTTTACCAATTTTCCATCAAAACCTATAGTTTGTTCTTCCATTGTCCTAGCATTAGCTAAAGCTTTACGTAAAGCCGTAACTTCCATTTTTTCAGTCATTCCTCCCAACATATAAATGAATAACTTCACAGCTAAATCTTTTCCTACTACCTGTACCCGCTTTTTATTGGGGTCATATAAAACCCCATACCATATAGATTGAGGATATTCCATACTACTAAAACCCCCTTGACGGTCAAATTTCTCCAACTTCTTAAAAATATCCGTCAAAGGAAAATCTTTTTTAAATACCAAAGTTCCCAAAGCTTGCGCTAAAGCAACTTGAGAAACTGGACGAAATAACATATTTCCCTCACCTCCGTCTTTTTCAAAATGGAAGCGCCGCAAAACAGTTGTATCTTCGTGTTCCAATATTTTATAACTGGGAAGATTCGCTAAATTATCAAAAAGTAATCTAAAATCGGCAATTCCTTCCTGAATTTCTTCATTTTCTGGACGCATGGGAATTAACCCTTTTTCCAAAGGTTTCCAGTGGGGGAACTTTTGCCCCAAATACCTTTCAGACATATCTTGTAAGGCTTGCAAGGTCGTCAAAACCGTAGAATTAGCGGCTACTGTGGCACTATTCCAATTAACACGGGGATTGCGATTGGGTTTTTGTTCTAAAAGTGGATGTGTAACGGCAATTTTTCGCGCTACAATAGCAAAACCATCATCTTCATTTAATTGTGCTAACTGACCTTTAGTTAAAGGTGCAGCCATTAAATTTACATGAACAAAAATGGATCTTACCCGTCGTTTTGCTTCTGTATGAGTTTCCCCGGTATTCACCGCACAAATAAATTCAATGCCAATTTTTTCTTTAGATAAACTTTGTAAATAAGCAGGTTCTACTTGATATTTCTCAATCAAATCAGATAAGGTAATAAAACTATCATCAGCAGTTTTATCCTTTTTATAACGTTGCAGTTTACCTGATTTAATTAACTCCATTAAACCTTGGACACCCATTAATCTATGCTGACCATCTAAAGCATAAATTGTCACATTGTCTTCAGAAATATTCAGTAAACCGACTTTACCATCTTTATCTAAAGGTATAAAATCAGTCGTCGCTTTTTTAGCCCGTCCTTGACTATCCCACTCCGCTGCTTTGGGGTTATCTACCCAAGGTTGATTAATTACCACCAACACAGCCGGAAATTTATGATTTTTCCTCGCTGCTAAATACTGTACTAACGGTGCTTGACGCGACCAATCAACAGGACGTTGTTGAATGTCATCAATACTATCAGCGTCAATTTCAATATTCTCTGTCTCTGGGTTGTACTTTTTTTGCAGCAGGGGTAAACCAGACGCAAAATGTACCCGTCCCGCGAACCATTCCAATGTCACAGAACCTACATAAGCCTCCGTACCACCCATTTCTGTTTTTTGGACAAGAATTTGGTCTTTTTTCTCTAAAAACCTGTCTAGCAGTAAAGCTAATACCTGTTTATCCTGATTTTCCCGTTCTAAATACTCGTTAGCGAGTTGATTATTGAGTGTATCTGTATTATCATTCATGTTAATTTTTGAAAACTTGGTGACTAAATCTTGCTTTATTGTCCAAAAAGATGGATACTAGGGATGCGATTTTTAAAAATATGCTGCACGCATAGCTTAGATTTATTTATATACTAGATGATTTCATGCCCCCAAAGGGAAGTATTGATTCTATGTTCATGTATCCACAGGTAAGGAAAAATGACTACAACACAACAGCCAGAAAATAAAAATCAGCCGAATCGTACTGTACCAGAGTTAGTGGAGTATATCCAAGCTTTGACGACAGAAATTCAAGAATTGTATTGTTTAGATGAGATACCTTGGGTAGTAGGCTATTCAGGTGGAAAAGACAGCACTGCTACTTTACAGCTTATTTGGAATGCAATTTCTGGACTTCCAGCGGAAAAAAGAACTAAACCAATTCATGTAATTACGACAGATACAGGTGTAGAAAATCCCTATGTTTCTGCTTGGGTAAAAAGCTCATTAAAACAAATGGAAGTAGCGGCTGAAGAGCAAAAAATGCCAATACAACCTCATTTGCTGCAACCAGAAACTAAACAAACATATTGGGCAGGTTTAATTGGTAAAGGCTACCCAGCACCGCGCAATAAATTCCGCTGGTGTACCGGACGGCTAAAAATTGAGCCTTCTAATCTTTTTATTCGTGACGTTGTGAGAGCTAATGGTGAAACAATAGTTATTTTAGGAACTCGCAAAACTGAAAGCATAACTCGCGGTTTGATAATGATGAAACGTGAAGCAGGTCGAGTCAGAGAGCGTCTTTGTCCTCATCCTAATTTGATAAATTCTCTACTTTACACACCTATTGAAGATTGGCGAACTGATGAAGTTTGGCTATATTTAATGCAGTTTTCAAACCCTTGGGGATATAGCAATAAAGATTTATTTACTATGTATAGAGGTGCAACAGCAGATAATGAATGTCCTTTAGTTGTTGATACTTCTACTCCTAGTTGTGGAAGTTCTCGCTTCGGTTGCTGGGTTTGCACATTGGTTAACAGTGATAAATCTATGCAAGCAATGATTCAAAATGATGAAGAAAAAGAATGGTTACAACCATTAGTTGATTTTCGTGCTGAATTAGATGTTGACCGTGACCGCGAAAAAAGAGATTTCCGTCGTATCTGGGGAGAAGTTCAATTATTTGAACGTAATGTAAATGGTGAAGCATCTATTGAACCTATACATGGTCCATATACAAAATATTGGCGAGAATATTGGTTAAGAAAATTATTAACAGCGCAAAAAGAAATGCGTGAAAATGCGCCCGAAAATATGCGCGATATTACCCTTATTTCTCAAGCAGAATTGAGTGAAATTCGCCGAATATGGTTAGAAGAAAAACACGAATTTGATGATAGTGTCCCCCGCATATACGAAGAAGTCACAGGAGAAGTATTTAAAGATCCTCGTCCTGGTGCAGATCAAAGCATACTTGGTAGTGATGAATGGGGAGTATTAGAAGAAATCTGTGAAGGTGACGGAATGCACCTAGAATTAATGGCCAGACTATTAGATACAGAAAGACAATTTAAGAAAAAAACTCGCCGTGTGGGTATCTACGAAAGCCTAGAAAAATGCTTTGATACAAGTTCCCGTTCACCAGAAAAAGCGATCGCAAATGCCCATTTAAAACGGGATTTACGACAAGCAGCATTAGAAGGTGATGTTGCGACAATTCGGGAAAAATTCAAACAATTAAGTTTAGGAGATACCGCCGAAAAACAAGAGAGTAAACCACAAACTTGGGCTAACTTCAAATATGCACAGAAGAACCCAGATGATAGCCTAGACCAATAGAATATCCTCCCCACCCTCGTTCCTAGCCTCTGGCTGGGAATGCCAATCTTGAGGTTCTACCTCAACTCATTATAACCGAGGCAGAGCCTCTTGACAGCATTCCCTGTCAGAGACAGGGAACGAGATAAATATCTCCTTTCTCTCTTTCTCTGTGTCCTCTGTGCCTCTGTGGTTCGTTTAAAAAAACTAGAATACCCAACCCAAAAACCCATGATCTTCCTAGAATTAGTCCTGCAAAACTTCGGTCCTTATGCTGGTAAACAAATCATCAACCTCAACCCCCAAATTGACGAAGATAACGCCCGTCCAATTATTTTATTAGGAGGAATGAACGGCGGCGGAAAAACCACCCTTATGGATGCCATTCGCCTTGCATTATATGGACAACGCGCCCAATGTTCAACCAGGGGAAATTTGAGTTATAGTGATTTTTTAACCCAATGTGTAAATAGTAAAAGTACCCCTATAGAAAAAACCAGAATTGAATTAGTTTTTGAACATATCGAAGAAGATAGACCTATAAAATATCGGGTTGTGCGGACTTGGGAAAAAAATCCTAAAGACGGAAAAGACCAATTAGGAATATTAGGAGATGATGAAACATGGCCAATTGATTCATTAGTAAATATTTGGGATGAATATATAGAAAATATTTTACCTATAGGGATTTCTAATTTATTTCTGTTTGACGGTGAACAAGTTAAAGAACTTGCAGAACAGGAAATACCCCCGCCCATAGTTGTAGATGCTATTAACGGACTTTTGGGTTTAGAATTAGCTGATAAATTGGCAATTGATTTAGAGATATTAGTAAATCGCAAAAAACGAGAATTTGCAGATACAAAAGATTTAGAAAAATTAGCAGAAATTGAAACCCGACTTCAGGAAAAACAGGCAGAATACGAAAACAATCAGATAAAACTCGCAAATCTAAATATTGAAGTTACAGAATTAGAAAAAGTTCATGAAGAGGCTTTAGATAGATTTGTGAATGAAGGTGGTAAAATTGCTGCTGAACGTAGTCAGTTAGAACAACAAAGAGAAGAAAAAATCAAAGTTGCTAATAACGTCCGTGAATCCTTATGTGAATTAGCTGCTGATGTTTTACCTTTAGCTTTGATTAGTCCTTTATTATCGCAAGTGCAAAGACAGGGAGAAAAGGAACTGAAAACTCAACAAATCCAATTAGCGAAAGATGTCTTAATTGCTAGAGATGAAAGATTACTAAATTGGCTACAACAATTAAATCTGGAAAATAATAAACTTACTAATATTCAATCTTTTTTAGCAGAAGATATCAATAACTTATATACTAATAACTTATCAACAGAAAATAATTGGTTAAATGGAGATGAAGAAAGTTTAAGTTTACTTGACAATATAACCTATCGTTTAGAAGTTTCTCAAAATAACGCCCAAAAGCAATTAGATGAATTAAATAATTATGAAGAAGAAATTCTCACCTTAGAAAGACAAGTACAAACTGCGGCTGCACCGGAAGAATATACGAAATTGCAGAAAGCAGTAAAAGAAGCACAAACTGAATTTAATAAAATTAAATCTCAGTCAGAAATAATGACTCAAAAACTGATAGAATTAGATACAGAAACCAAAAAATTGAGACAAGAACTAAATGAATATACTGTACAAAATATCAAATATCAAAATAGTGAACATATTATTGATTCTGCATTAAAAGTTCAACAAACATTAAAAGTATTTCGAGAAAGATTGACTTTGAGAAAATTGAATAAATTAGAAGAAGAAGTCAAAAACTGTTTTCTATATTTATTACATAAATCAGACCTAGTACATCGCATAGCTATAGACAGTAAAACCTTCGGCTTATCATTATATGATTTAAACGGAAAACAAGTCCCCAAACATCGGCTTTCCGCCGGTGAAAAACAACTATTAGCGATCGCATTTTTGTGGGGATTAGCCAAAGTATCAGGAAGACGCTTACCTATCGCCATAGACACCCCATTAGGAAGACTAGACTCCTCCCACCGCAACAACCTAGTAGAAAGATACTTTCCCTCAGCCAGCCATCAAGTAATCCTCCTTTCCACCGACACCGAAATCGGCAAAAAAGAATATCAAAACCTCCAAGAAACCGAAGCCATAGCCCGCGAATACCTACTCCAATATAACTCCAACAAAAGAGAAACCACAATAAAACCTGGTTATTTTTGGTAAAATGTTATTTAGTATTTCATGGATTTAAATATGACAATTCCTCTACTACCAACTTTACATAATTTACCTGCTACCTTACCCTTAGAAGGTGCTGTCACAATCGAGTTACAAGAAGGAACACCTATCTTTCGTGCTTCTAGTAATGTCCAGAATCGCATTGAAACATTACTTTTTAAACAACAAAATTCTCAACTCACACCAGAAGAAGAACAAGAATTAGATAGTTATGAAGAAATAGATGATTATCTGAGTTTTCTAAATCGCATAGTCCGTAATCTAGCCCACAATCAAAACCACTAAAATATATAAAAGTGTCAAGTCGGAAAATAACAGATTCAATTCAGCAGCAAGTACGTCAACGCGCATTAGAATTATGCGAATATTGTCACGCATCAGAAAAATGGCAATATGTATTATTTACAGTAGATCATGTAATTCCATTAAGTAAAGATGGCAAAAATACTATAGATAATTTAGCACTGGCCTGTTTTCATTGTAACCGCAGAAAATCAAATAATCTCACAGCAATAGATCCTGATTCTGGTAATCAAGTTGCACTATTTAACCCTAGAAAAAGCCTGTGGAATGAACATTTTATCTGGTCAACAGATGGATTAATAATTATTGGTTTGACACCTACAGGAAAAGCAACAATAGGAATACTAGATTTAAATAGAGAAAGAATTATCAATATTCGTGCTGCTGATAAAGCTATTAATCGTCATCCACCTCCAGAAGATCCTATTCAAAAATAGATAAATTTTCTCATCATCACAAATAACTTAATCACCAAAATCATGGAATCACCAATAGAAAGAATCAAACTCTCCCAAACAGCCAAAGAACAACTCCTCAAACTCAAACGCAGCACCAAAATCGAACAATGGAACATATTATGTCGGTGGGCGTTTTGTCGTTCCCTAGCAGAAACCGCTGCACCTTCCCCCGTACCTATTCCCCAAGATAGCAACGTCGAAATGACATGGCGGGTTTTTGGGGGAGAAATGTCCGATATTTTACTTTTAGCACTAAAACAAAGATGCTACAACGACGGCTTAGATACAGATAGAGAAACCCTGATTACGCAATTTCGCTTACATTTACATCGAGGTATTGGTTACTTAGCCGGAGATCAGAATATTAAGAAAATTGAAGATATAATTGAACAGGCCACAAAAAAAGTAAAATCCTGATTTTGCACTTATTGTATGAAAGAAATTCAAGCACTCCGACAGGCCTTCCAAAGCCAGAAAATGGGTGCTTTATTATTACTAGGTTTTGCATCAGGTTTACCACTATTCCTCACGAGTAGAACCCTACAACTATGGATGCAAGATGCCAAAGTTGATATTGCCAAAATCACCTTATTTGGTTTATTAAGTTTACCTTATTCCTTAAAATTTCTCTGGTCGCCGCTATTAGATAGATTTACACCACCATTATTAGGTGGGAGAAGAGGTTGGTTAATTATTACCCAAATTGGGTTAGTATTAGCGATCGCTGCCCTTGCCCTTCAACAACCAGCCCAAAGTGAACAAGTATTACAAATCCTCGCCATCAATTGCCTAATTATTACCTTCCTCAGTGCCACTCAGGACATCGCTGGTGATGCCTACCGGACAGACATTTTAAACCCCCTAGAGGCGCAACCAGGGGCATCTGTGTGGGTATTAGGCTACCGGATCGCCCTATTTATTACCAGTTCCCTCGCCTTAGTGTTAGCAGATTATCTACCTTGGAATGTAGTATATTTGCTCATGGCAGTGATTATGGCGGGAAGTATATTTACTACTTTGTGGTCGCCCGCAGAACACAAACTACAAAATAAAACACAACAAGCCCCCATTTCTGGAAAAGACGTGATTTTTATAGTCATGATCACGTTACTAGTAGCAGGGTTAATAGCTGGCGTTTTTGTCGGCTTCATTCCCCAACCTGTATTTTATTGGTTATTAGCAGGATTATTAGTGGCTTGGATAACGACATCCGTATTATTACCAAACTCCCTCCTAAATGAAGTTAGCGAAGATAGTCCACCTGAAAACTTACAAACAGCTATTTTCCTACCTTTCAAAGAATTTTTTCACCGCTTTGGTATCAAACAAGCGAGTTTAACACTAGGTTTTATATTACTTTATAAACTAGGTGATTCCCTCGTCGGCATCACAGCCAACTTATTTCTGAGAGAAATAGACTTTACCAAAACCGAAATCGGCGCAATTCAAGCAGGAATGGGATTTCTTGCCACCACCGTCGGCGTATTAGCTGGGGGTGTGATCATGACCAAAATTAACTTAAATCGCAGTTTGTGGGTATTTGGGGGGCTGCAATTATTGAGTAACTTAGGTTATTATGCCCTAGCGATAGCTCCGCGCGCCGAAGGCATCGCTGATAAAAAAGATTATTCCCTGTTAGTCATAGCCGTAAATATTGAAAACTTCTCGGCTGGATTAGTCACAGTCGCTACAGTCGCCTTTTTAATGCGTCTCTGTAACCACCGATTCACAACCACCCAGTTTGCGTTATTCTCCAGCCTCATGGCCATTAGTCGAGACGTACTTTCCGCACCCGCAGGAAGTTGGGCAAAAGCCACAGGTTGGCCGACATTTTTCTTACTTTCTCTTGTGGCGGCGCTACCTGGTTTGCTACTATTACCTATTGTTGCCCCTTGGAATCCCAAAGTATTGGCAGCAACTAGACCAGGACTAGAAGAAGAAGATATATGGGAACACAAGTAGTTATTCTTGTCGGTACATTCGTTCTGATAGTCACAGGTCTATTACTGGGCTATGTCCTCTCACAATTAGTTTTACAAAATCTGGCTTTTAATTTCCTCACACTCTTGGGAACTATTAGCTTGATTCTAATTTTTGGGACACTTTATTACGTATTATTTTGGCAACTGCGCCGTGAACCGCTGCAAGTCATCAGTCCCACCATCCCCAACCAACCAGATGAAGAAGTGACCGGCAACTACCTCAAAAATCGCCTCATCGCTAGATTATCTGGGGACGTAGCGGCAGCGGAAAGACTAATTGAACAAGCCAAACAAAACGTTCCGGGAATGCCCGAAAATTGGTACTGTGAAAAAGTCTTAAATGAATTAGACCAGGATCAGCAATCATAGCAATGCTTTGCTAAACCCAAATAATTGCTAGAATCAATTCAATAACTTCTGCTATTTATTTACAATCAACAACATGGCTATTCTTCGTCAATACATCGCCCCAATCCTGGCAATCTTGATATTTACCTTTGCCTTAGTAGCAGTCAGCGCCCGCATCTTTTTACCCTCCGATATGGCAGCCCCTGCCCCCATTGGGATAATAATTAAGTAATTGGGGAATAGGTCTATTGTGAATTTACTTCCAGGCTATTCTTTTCGCCAAGGTTCTACTCTCGATAAAGCCCTCTTGGTTAAGTTTATGCAAAGGAGTTACCAAGAACAATTCCCTGATCAAGATTTTTCCCACTTGGCACATACAGTTGAGCAATACTTCTGTCGTGATACCCCTGTATGGTGGGTTTATGAAGAGGTAGGGGAGGTAGGGGAGGTAGGGGAGGTAGGGGAGGTAGGGGAGGTAGGGGAGGAAATTCTTCACCAATCACCAATTACCAATTACCAATCACCCGTAGCTTGTTTATGGGTGGGGAATGCGATAGATCAGGTTAGTGGCGATCGCCATCCGCACATCTTTCTCCTCTACGTCATCCCAGAATATAGACACAGAGGCATTGGTAAGGGATTGATGGCTTATATAGAAGATTGGGCTACACAAAAAGGTGATCGCCAAATCGGACTACAAGTATTTCAGTCAAATACACCCGCATTAAATCTTTATCATCAACTTGGTTATCAAGAACAATCCCTCTGGATGGTAAAATCACTTGAGTTAGGGAACTCTTAACAGGGAACAGGGAACGGGGAATAGGGTTACAGTGAAATAATTATGTACGACGAATACGAACTCAGCCTACTCGATACCGAAGCGGAGCTAGGAAGCCCCTTAGATAAAATAGAACCACTTGCTGATGAATCAGAAGTGGAAAAACCTGATCCTGAATTAATGCTGGTACTTTTAGAAAATCCCCAGCCTCAACAACGGATGTTAGCAGCGCGTGCTTTTTGTGATATTCAAGATGAACGGGCAACACCTTATCTCATCCATCTTTTAACAGATAATTGTCCCCTAGTGCGAGTCAGTGCAGCTTACGGTATTGGTCGCAACCCCGCCAAGGAAGCCGTAGAACCGTTGATTATGCAACTTAACCGCGATTTTAATGGTTATGTTCGTAAAGGTGTAGTTTGGGCTTTGGGTAATTGCCGCGATCGCCGTTCCTTAGCACCCCTCACTAATGCCCTGAGAACCGATATTCCCGCCGTCCGTCTCTGGGCAGCCAGCGCCCTAGCACAGATGACAGAAGTAGGTTATGAAGCCATCGTCGGCGCAATTCCTGCCCTAATTGAAGCCTTAGTTACAGACCCCATCGCCGCTGTGCGAAGTAACTCAGCTTGGACAATTGGCCAGCTTTGTAAAGAATTACCATCTAACGTCGTCTATGCCACAGCTATAGACGCATTAATCCAAGCTTTTGCCGAAGATAAAGATTTAGGAGTGAGAGCAGATACCAAAGCCTCACTTCTAGGCGTAGGAGATCCTCGCGGTTTACAATTAATCGAAACCCTCGAACAAGAAGGATGGTTTTAGGAGGAATCAGGAGTCATTAATAAAAAATCATCAAAATCATCAAAATCCCAAAAATCACAGTACAGACTGATTGCGTCCCTGTTGTTTAGCTCGATAGAGTGCTTGATCAGCTTGTTCAATCAGGTTTGATGGTGATAATTCGGAAGTAGGTATCAAACTGCTAATGCCGATACTAATAGTAACTATATTACTTACTTTCGAGGCTTGATGAGGAATTGCTAAATCTTGAATTGCAGTATGAATTCGTTGAGCGATCACCATCGTCCCATCAATGTCAGTATTGGGTAAAATAACCACAAATTCTTCCCCACCATAGCGAGCCAATAAATCCGCCGGACGGAATATAACCTGTTGTACAGACTGAGCAATTTTAATCAAGCATTCATCCCCTAGTAGATGACCGTAGGCATCATTATAGCGTTTAAAATAATCAACATCAAATAACAATAAAGATAAAAATTCCTGTTCTCGGTATAGTCGCTGCCATTCTTGCTCTAAACGATGATCAAAACAGCGACGATTGGCAATTTGCGTTAACCCATCAATATTCACTAGTTTTTCCAGTTCCTGATTTGCTAATCTGAGGTTATATTCTGCTTCTCGCAAGGCTAATTCTACTTTTTTGCGTTTGCTGATATCTTGGGACGTTCCTAAAGTTTGCTTTAGCCTACCATCCGCAGTTCTAGAAAACACCATATCTCGACTATAAAGCCAACACCATTGCCCTTGAGCATTCTTAACGCGATACTCTATTTCCACGAACTCACGATCTTGCAGACTATGAAGCTGTTGCATGGACTGATAGACCAGATATAGATCATCGGGATGACAAATAATAGGAAACAAGTTAGCTCCCATGGACTGAATCGCTGTGGCAGAATAGCCCAATGTTTCGGCAACAGAACGATTTATGTAAACATTACGCTGTTCGATATGGTCGTAAATATACAGTAGGTTTGGCGTTAGTTCTGTAATCTGTTCAATAAAATGCTGACTTGCTCGCAGTTGATCTTCTATTTGTCTGCGCTCAGTAATGTCTTGGGTTGTGCCAAACAGCCGAATCACTTGTCTTTGGGCATTGAGTTCGGCCTTGCCTCTAGCTTCTGTATACTGAAAAGAGCCATCTGCCTTGACAACCCTCAGTTCCAATTGATAGGATTCTCCTGTAGAGAGCGATCGCTCAACTGCCTGGTGTAACTGTTCGGCATCTTGGGGATAGTGAAGCCGGAGAATTTCTTCGTAAGTAGGTTCACCCAGTGTCTGGTCACGTCCTAAAATCTGGAATAGCTGAGTAGACCAAGTAATTTTACCTGTGATCACATCATAGTCCCAGTTACCAATGTGAGCAAGCTGCTGGGCTTCTAACAACATAGCTTCACTTTTGTGCAAGGCGATTTCTGTCTGTTTGCGTAAACGAAGTTCATCGTAGAGATCGCTAACATCTCTGATGACACCAATCAGACAATCCTGTTCACCCAAGTATTGCACCTTAGCTGAGATGAGAACGGTTTTAGTTTGCTGGGATTGAGTACAAATTACCAGTTTAAAATTGAGGATACTGCCTTCATTAATTAGTCTCTCTTTGAAGTGGTGTAAGTTCTCTATATTCTTCCACAATCCTAATTGCCCACTGGTTTTGCCAAGGATATTTTCTGGTGTATCTCCCCAAAATTGGCAAAAACTTTCATTAACATTCAAAAATTTTCCTTCTGCTAAGGTGGCAATCCAAACAGGGTCAGGAGTAGTATGAAAAATGGTCGAAAATTTAGTTTCTGATTCCTGAAAAGCTTTTTTGACTTGAGTGGACATCTGGTTAAAGGATGTTGCTAAAACCTTGAGTTCTGCAATTGTTATATCTTCAGATAAAGACTCTTGCCATACTCCTTTGGACATAGCTTGACTAGCTCGACTCAAGCGTAAAATTGGTTTAGCTATCCAGTTTGCAGTGAAACTACCCGTTCCCACAGCAATTAGCAGTGATAAACTACAAAGAATCAGGGTTCTGTGGGCATTAGCATGAATTTCTGCCATAAATTCCGATTTCGGAATCACCGTCACCACGAGCCAATCTAAGCCGTAATCGTCGCGGTATGGTGTCACTCTCACAAAGAGTTTTTGTGACAAAGACGGGTGAAAAAGTTGGGTTTTGGAGATAGCTTGCAAATTGCCAAACCGCTGGATTAAATCCTGAGTTATGTCACGAATCACAGGTTCATGGCTATGCAGGGCTTGTAATCTTGTCGCTTTGCCATTGACAGTAGGGGCAGAAGATTCACCTTGGGAACTAGCAACAATCAACCCTGATCGCTCGATAATAAAAATATGACCTGATTTTCCATAATCCAGGTTTCTCAGAAATTTACTAATTTGCGAAAGTTCGAGATCAATACCAAGTACACCTAATAATCCTTTCTGCTGGTCATAAACTGGAGTGCTGGCGGAAATACTGATGTTATCAGGTAAATCTCCCCAAGTGTAAATTGAACTCCAAATCGGCTTACCAGCTTTAACTGCATCTAAATACCAAGCAGCATTATTAGTTTGCGGGTTTTTGAGAGTAGCTGCTAACTTGAGCCGATTACCCCGGTAATTTACTGAGTAGGAGCGGATTTTGCTTTGATCAGATATGGGAATTTCTGCAATGTCCAATTTATTACCCAGCCCATAACCAGCACCGATAAATCCTCCCTCTTTAGTGCCAAAGTTAACATAGGCAAAATTGAAAGATCGCACCTGACGATAAAAATATTTTCCCAGGGCGTTAAAATCATTTAAATCTAAGACTCCTGACTCGAAAGCATCTACATTAGTGCGGTTGATTTCCTGGGCTTTGCCTAAATAACTATCTAAATGTTGTTCAATGCGATCGCCTACCTCTATCATTAATTGATCTGCTAGATTTTCCACAGCCTCCTGTCCACTACGGTAGGAAAAATAACCCACCAGTGTTACTACCACCACGGTTTGCAAAACAAATGGCACTATCAACAAGGTTTTTAGCGGGACTTTGATGAATATTTTAGCGAACCAATTAAGGGAGGGAGAATTCATAAAACCTCGCGGTAAGTGGGAAACGAGCGTGTCTTTAGCCCTGAGAGTGCCAATCTTAACCAATTTCCTCTTTCGAGACGCTGTCGTCTGCATGGGAAGAAGTTATACTCAGATTGGATGCCATCTTAATTTCGGTTTCATTCATTTTAAATTCTTGATAAATCTATTCTAACCATTAGGATAAATAAATAAAGATTTATTCGTCAATAAGAGCTTCTGGAATTCTAATGCAGGTAATGGTGGACTACAGATAAAGCCTTGAATAGCATCACAGTTATTTTCTCGTAAAAATGCTAGTTCTGCTTCAGTTTCTACCCCTTCAGCAATAATTTTTAGCTGCAAATCATGTCCTAGTTGAATCAAGTTTTTTGTAATTGCTGCTTTGCGGTAATCATCATTAATATTTTGGATAAAATCACGATCAATTTTGAGTGTATCCATTGGTAATTGCTTGAGAGTAAGCAATGAATTATTACTAACACCAAAATCATCCAGGGCAATCTTTACCCCTAAAGAGCGTAGTTTATTCATAGCTACTCTTGCCATATCCACATCTTCCATAATCATTCTTTCTGTTAGTTCAAGCTCTAAACAATTTGATTGAATATTATGGCTAGATATCAAATTGATAATTTGGGGAATTAAATCTGGTTGATTAAATTCAATTGATGAGATATTAACCGCTATGGTTAAGTTGTAAATGCCAATATTTTGCCAAGTTTGCATTTGCTGACAAACTCTATTTAACACCCATTTACCAATATCAATAATTAATCCATTAGTCTCTGCTAAAGGAATAAATTCCTGTGGTGATACTCTTCCTAGTTCCGTATTTGTCCACCGTAATAGACTTTCTGCGGCGGTAATTTTGCCAGTATTAATATCGGTAATTGGTTGATAATGAAGCTCAAAATCTGCAAAATTTTTCTCTCTTATTGCTATTTTTAAATTATTTAAAACCAACTGCATTCTTGGTGTTAATTTATTAATATTAGCCAATAAATTCTTCTTTAAATTTGCATAATTTTTCAACTTATTTAGGATAGCACTCAATAATTCAGCCCTGGTAAATGACTTAGTCAGGTAATCATCTGCTCCCATATTCATCCCTTGACGGAAATCAGATTTAGCCGAGTTAGCAGTTAAAAAAATGAAAGGAATAGTTGATATTGATGGCTCTTGCCGCAATGCTGTTAATACGCCATAACCGTCTAATTCTGGCATCATCATATCACAGAGAATTAAATCTGGATATTCTGACATAGCCATATTTAAGCCTATTCTCCCATTAGCAGCAGCAACAACTTCAAAATTCTCAGCTTCTAGCAAATCTATTAGATTTTCCCGCACTGATTTTTCATCTTCAATAACTAAAATTTTTGTTTTTGTACTCATTAGTCAGTTGTTAGTTGTTAGTTGTTGAATAGGAAAGACTCTTGTAAGTAGGTTGGCGTTGAAAATTGTCGTTATAGCACTAGGCTTGAGGCAATAGGCAAGAGACAAGAATAAAGAAGTTTTCAGCGATTTTACGTTTCTTTACACAGTTTGGTTTTATTGTGTTCACCTACGTAAATCATCAATCCTATTGAAGACAAGTATTGATTAATTCCTCAACTCCCGCCACAGGGAAAATACTGACATTTAATTGTTGGGATACTTCTGCAACCGTCATATCATCTAAAAATACCAGTTCCCCATGTTTAAGCATGACACTAGGTAATAAAATTCCTTCTCCTAAATCTTGTCCTTGAAGATTTAACAGTAAATCATGTCCCGTTAATAACCCAGTAACACTGATACTCTGTCCCCAATAATCGCTACATAAAGCCCGCATATTCACTTCTAACCCTTCTACAGTATTTAATTGTTGTACCAGGGGTTGAAATGCTATTTCCACTGCATTACCGACAACCCAAGTTAATCTGCGTTGGTTGGTAATTTTCGGTGGTAATAATTCAGTTGCAGTTTGGGTAAATTGTTTAATAAATAAGCGAATTGAACCCACACCATTATCAATTTGGGGATATTCTTCATATTCAGCTTCGCTAGGTAATTCTTCCCCGGCAATTAAAAACCATTCATCAGCTAACCACACTACACTAGAATTATATTTTTTGCGAAATTTCTGAGAGAGTAATTTAACTTGAGAAATTACCTCTTGTGCTTTTTCCTTAGTTACAGGTATGAGTTCATCTTCCTGGGGACGAAATCGCGTTAAACCCACGGGAACAACTGCTATTGATGCTACTGTTGGTAATTCTCCAGGATGAAAAGATGTTAGATCTTGTAATGTCCTTTCTAAATGTTCACCATCATTTATACCTGGACAGACAACAACTTGAGCATGAATTTGTAATCTTCGTTCTTGAAACCAGCGAATTTGTGATAATATTTCTCCACCCCGATTATTTTTTAAAAGTCTAATTCTTATATCTGGTTCTGTAGAATGCACGGAAACATACAGAGGTGATAATCGCATTTGTTCAATTCTTTGCCATTCTTTCGCGGTTAAATTCGTTAAAGTTAGATAAGAACCATATAAAAAGCTTAATCGGTAATCATCATCTTTTAAATATAAACTAGTCCGTTTTCCCGGTGGTTGTTGATCAATAAAGCAAAAGGGACAACGGTTATTACACTGAATTAAACCATCAAATAAAGCTGTTGAAAATTCCAGTCCTAAATCATCATCATAATCTTTTTCAATTTCGACATGATGGGTTTTCCCTGTCGCATCTAAAACTTCTAGTTCCAGAATTTCATCAGCGCACAAAAATTGATAATCAATTAAATCACGAGGTTTTGTGCCATTAATGGCCACAATCGCATCACCGGCTGTAAAGCCAATTTCCTCCGCAATTGAGTCAGCAAGCACCTTGGTAATTTTAGCAGGTTGAATGGTAGTCATGAGTTAGTTGTCAGTTGTCGGTTGTTAGTAGGGGCGAAGCATTTGGAAGATAAATTATCGGTCATTGCCAAAAATAGTTCTCCAAATGCTTCGCCCGTACAGTTGTCGGTTGTTAGTAGGGGCGAAGCATTTGGAAGATAAATTATCGGTCATTGCCAAAAATAGTTCTGCAAATGCTTCGCCCGTACAGTTGTCAGTTGTTAGGGGATAAAAATTTTAGATAGAAGTTAATTTAACATGATCCAAAATCTAAAATTTAATATCCAATCCCCAATCCCCACCTAGTGTAAATATTCTATCAGAGTTATCCTGGCCAACCAGCAGCGATCGCTAATAAAATGGAAATACCAAAAGCCAACCTATACCAAACAAAAACCAATGTGTTTTTAGTTTGCAAGTATTTGATTAAAAAAGCAATTGATAAATAGGAAAAAATAAAAGTAGAAATGATGCCAACAATTAACAGAATCACAATATTATCTGGTAATTCACCTGATTGAAACATTTTGAAGATTTTCAGACTTTTATATAAAGTCGCAATTGTCAAAGTGGGAAATCCTAACAAAAATGAAAATTTCGCGGCTGCTTCTCTTTCTAATCCTAAAAATAAGCCAGTAGTTAAAGTCGAACCTGAACGAGAAACGCCCGGAACTAAAGCTAAAGTTTGTCCCAATCCTACTAAAATACCATCTCGAATTTCCAAAGTAGCAAAACCCCGTTTACGACTCCCAATTTTTTCAGCTAACCCTAGCAAAATCGCCATAATAATTGACATGATCGCAATAATTAAGGAACTTTCTGGGATCACATCTTTTAACAAAAACCCAATAGTTAAAGCGGGAATTGTCCCGACTGCAATCCCGACAACAATTTTCCATTCTTCGCTTTCCCAGTCTTTAGTTTTAAAAGCTGTAATTGCACCTTTCACCAAACTAGAAATAACAGCCCAAAAATACCACAAAATTGCAATTACACTCCCAAATTGAATAGCATCAACAAAATCTTTAGAACCCAGTTCTTTCCAACCAAATACCTTGGTCACAATGATTAAATGTGCTGTACTACTAATGGGTAAAAACTCTGTAATCCCTTGCACAATCCCTAAAATAAATGCCTGGATTACTCCTTGAACTAAATCAACTTGACTAGTGGCTGCTTGGGTAGGCATTCCTACCTGTAACAATTGCAGTAATAGTAAATTTGTACTATTTACTTCTAAGATTGTTGTCATTAACAAGACTCCCAAGATCAATAGGTAATTCTAGCAAACTATCCAACTTTACTTGGTTGTTGTCAGTCTTTTTAGCAAAAATATTATAGGAATGTGGGTTACAAAGTGATTATTGGTTTCTGCCTGAACGTCCTTAAATATATTTAGTTATGTTGTTTTTCGCCTAAATATACTATGCTGCGTTTATTGACAAAAAATATCAAAGCATTAATTTATAATTTTTGAAGATATCCCGAAAAGACAAGATATTGTTACAATATTTAACAACGTTGATCTAACTGGTGGCTTCTTCATGATGGTTAAGACACTTCCCTCTAGTTCTCGAACAAGTCAGGAGGACAGTCGCGGAGGCGAATTGTCCGTAATTGAGGTAGTAGCAGAACAAAATCCACAGACTGTAGCAATCAAATCGGCTGAAGCTTCTCCACAGCCCAGACATCGGGTGCGGGTGGGATCTGAACCGGAGTCGGTGCTGTATGATCCTGTGGAAATACAAGCACAGTATAGTGGGCGATTCCTGCAAGTTATCCGGCGGATTTTGACGGTTTTAAAACCAATTCTGTCCTTTGTCTTGGGGTTATGGTGGGATAAGCAATGGGGAATTTTGGTTAAAAATGAACGTCGTCGGGCTGTTCAACTCAGAGATTTATTAACAAAGTTGGGTCCAGCTTACATTAAAATTGGTCAGGCCTTATCCACTAGACCAGATTTAGTCCCACCAATTTACCTGGAAGAATTAACTAGACTCCAAGATCAATTACCAGCTTTTCCTAATGAAATAGCTTACCAGTTTATTGAGGAAGAATTGGGAGCAACACCATTAGAGATTTATGCAGAATTGTCTTCACAACCGATTGCGGCGGCTTCTTTAGGACAGGTATATCAGGGAAGATTGAAAACTGGCGAAGAAGTAGCGATTAAGGTACAACGCCCAGATTTACGAGAAAGAATTACTATAGATTTGTATATTTTGCGGAATTTGGCTGGTTGGATACAGCACAATTTCCAGCGAGTCCGCAGTGATTTAGTGGGGATTTTAGATGAATTAGGCGATCGCATTTTTGAAGAAATGGACTATATTCATGAAGGCGAAAATGCGGAACGCTTTTTTGAATTATATGGTCACATGAAGGATATTTATGTCCCCAAAATTTACTGGGAATACACCAACCGTCGCGTTTTAACGATGGAATGGATTAACGGCATTAAATTAACTCAACCCGAAAAAATTGCCGCTTTAGGAATCAATGCGCGGTATTTAATTGAAGTTGGTGTCCAGTGTTCTTTACGTCAATTATTAGAACATGGATTTTTTCATGCTGACCCTCATCCAGGTAACTTGTTAGCGACTATGGATGGTAAATTAGCTTATCTCGATTTTGGCATGATGAGCGAAGTTAAACCAGCCCAACGTTATGGTTTAATTGAGGCAATTGTCCACGTTGTCAATCGAGAATTTGATAGTTTAGCAAAAGACTATGTAAAGTTAGAATTCCTCAGTCCAGAAACAGACCTTACCCCCATCGTTCCCGCTTTTGCAAAGGTATTTGCTAATGCCGAAGGTGCAAGTGTCGCGGATTTGAATATTAAAAGCATCACCGATGATTTATCAGCTTTAATGTATGAATATCCTTTCCGCGTCCCTCCCTATTACGCTTTAATTATTCGTTCTCTTGTGACTTTGGAAGGGATTGCAATTTATATAGATCCCGATTTTAAAGTTCTCAGTGAAGCCTATCCTTATGTTGCTAAACGGCTTTTAACAGATCCGGCAAATGAGTTAAGAACATCATTACAAGAATTACTGTTTAAAGATGGTAAATTTCGCTGGAATCGGTTGGAGAATTTATTAAAAAATGCCCGCAGTAACCAAGAATATGATCTTAATTTGGTTGTTAATCAAGGAGTAGAATTTCTCTCTTCTGACCGAGGTTCATTTATTCGTGACAGATTAGTTGATGAATTTTTCAACGGTGTAGATGCTGTTAGTAAAAATGCCTTGCATAACTTGACTTATGTACTGCGAGAAAGGGTAGGAATCACCGCAATCAATCAAATTCCTTCAGCAAGTGTTGAACAACAACAAACTTTAGAATATATTAAACGCATTGCTGGGATTTTGCGAGGAACTAAAGGCTTTGATGCCACAAAATTTGCTCCTCAATTAGCCCAAATCATTGTTAATCCAGGAGTTCAACTTTTAGGTCAACAAATTGCCACTCGCGTTACTCAAAAAGCAGTCACTCGGATAATTCGAGAGTTATTAGCATAATGTCTAAACTGTGATTTTTCTGATTTAGATGATTGGGATGATTGAAATAATTAATTAATCACAAAAATCAAATTAATCAAAAAAATCATAGTTTAGATAACTGCTGGATATTGCGCCAACACCTGCTGTAAATATTGACCAGTATAAGAACGAGGATTTTTTGCCACATCTTCAGGCGTTCCCGCAGCAATCAGTTCTCCGCCCTTATCTCCACCTTCAGGTCCCAAATCTATCACCCAATCAGAACAACGAATGACATCTAAATTATGTTCAATCACTAAAATGGAATTTCCCTTATCTACCAATCTTTGTAAAACGTCCAACAATTTGTGGACATCATAAAAAGATAAACCTGTAGTTGGTTCATCTATTAAATAAAGTGTTTTCCCAGTCGCGCGTCGAGATAATTCCGTGGCTAATTTCACCCGTTGGGCTTCTCCACCAGATAAAGTTGTCGCTGGTTGTCCTAACTGCACATAACCCAAACCAACATCAAATAAAGTTTGTAATCTAGTTAGGGCTTTGGGAATATTTTGACAGAAATCTAATGCTTCTTCAACCGTCATATTCAAAACATCAGAAATTGATTTATCCTTATATTTAACTTGGAGAGTTTCCCGGTTATATCTCGCACCTTTGCAAATTTCACATTGCACATAAACGTCAGGGAGAAAATTCATTTCGATGACATTTACACCTTGTCCACTACAAGCTTCACACCGTCCACCTTTAACATTAAAAGAAAATTGTCCAGGTTTATAACCTCTGGTTTTAGCTTCAACAGTTTGGGAAAAAACATCACGAATAATATCGAAAACTCCGGTGTAAGTTGCAGGGTTAGAACGGGGAGTTCTCCCAATGGGTGATTGGTCAATGACAATGGCTTTATCAACGCAGTTTAAACCCTTGATTTCATCCATGTCTTTGGGTGCGGGAGCTTTTTTCAGTAAATGATGTTGTAAGGCTGGATAAAGTAATTCGTTAATTAAGGTAGATTTTCCTGAACCAGAAACACCTGTAACGGAGACAAGTTTTCCCAAGGGAATTTCTACATCTATATTTTGTAAGTTGTTACGATGGGCATTTCTAATAGTTAAGGCGCGGCCATTTCCTTCTCGTCTTTTAGCTGGGGTAGTGATCACTCTTCTTCCTGATAGGTAAGCACCAGTTAAAGATGCTTCTGCGTTGAGTAAATCCTCAAAACTGCCTTCGGAAATAATATTTCCCCCATGAATTCCTGCACCGGGACCAATATCAACTATATAGTTAGCAGCGCGGATAGTTTCTTCGTCATGTTCGACAACTATTAAGGTATTTCCTAAGTCGCGTAATTTGGTTAATGTTTTGAGTAATTTTCCGTTATCTCTTTGATGTAACCCAATACTTGGTTCATCTAAAACGTAAAGAACTCCTGTTAGTCCTGAACCGATTTGTGTGGCTAATCGAATGCGTTGGGCTTCTCCACCTGATAATGTCATAGCGGGACGATCTAAGGTGAGATAATCTAAGCCAACATCTAATAAAAATTGTAATCTGGCTTTAACTTCTCTGAGAACTAAATCAGCTATTTGAGTTTGTCTAGTACTCAATTTTAATTTTTCGATTCTTTCCCGACATTCTCGAATGGAAACACTGGTAAAATCTAAAATTCCATATTGTCCTAACTTCACAGCTAAGGCTTCCGGTTTTAATCTTTTCCCACCGCAAACTTCGCAGGGTTGGTCAATTAAATATTCTTCTAATTTCTGTTTAACTAACTCCGTTCCCCCTTCATACTGTCTTTGTAAAATGGGAATTACACCCTTAAAACTCTGCGACCTCTGCGCCTCTGTGGTTCGTTTCTCTTCCCCATACAAGACAACTTTTTGCTGTTCCGGTGTCAACTTCCCCCATTGAGTTTGTAACTCAAAGCCATAATTTAACCCCACAGCATACAACAACTCTAAATAATAGGAGTTTTCCTTTTCTGACCAAGGTGCGATCGCTGCATACATGGGCGAATCTGGATTAGGGACAACCAACTCCGGAGAAAATCTTCTTAAAGTTCCAATCCCATGACAATGGGGACAAGCGCCATAAGGGGAATTAAAAGAAAACAATCGGGGGGATAATTCTTCCATTACCGCACCATGTTCGGGACAAGCAAAGTTTTCCGAAAATACCATTTCTGTGGGTAATTCTTGTTCTGAAATACCTTGATTTTCTGCCTCAGTTGCTATATACTTACTATCAGACCGCTCCAGCGCTATCTTATCCAATGTATCTTTTAATACCTCAATTGTGGCGATTCCGTTAGATTGCTTAAGACAAGTTGCCAGAGAATCTACCAAACGCTCTTGAATACCATCTTTTTTAACTAATCTGTCAATAACCAGTTCTATAGTATGTGTGTTATTTTTGTCTAACTCGATAGAATCTGATAGCTCTCGCACCTCTCCATTTACCCTAATGCGGACAAATCCTTGGGCGGCTAAACCAGAAATTAATTTACGGTGAGTTCCCTTTTTCCCCCGGACTACAGGGGCTAGAATTTGGAAGCGGGTACGGTCGGGAAGTTCCATGATGCGATCGCACATCTGGTCAATGGTCTGAGGGGCAATAGAGCGATCGCACATGGGACAATGGGGTTCACCAGCGCGACCATATAACAAGCGCAGATAATCATAAATTTCCGTGACTGTCCCCACCGTCGAACGGGGATTATGGGAAGTTGATTTTTGGTCAATGGAAATTGCCGGACTTAAACCTTCAATTGCTTCAACGTCGGGTTTATCCAACTGTCCCAAAAATTGTCGAGCATAGGCGCTGAGGGATTCGACATAACGGCGTTGACCTTCAGCGAAAATGGTATCGAAGGCTAAAGAAGACTTACCCGAACCAGAAACGCCAGTAAAGACAATCAAGCGATCGCGGGGTAATTCCAAATCAATATTTTTCAGATTATGCTGCCTAGCGCCCCGAATGCGGATAGTATTCTGGCTATTGTGAGCGGTTGGAAGCACATCGTTTAAAGAAGCAGCTAGATTTTCTGACATATTGACAGGCTAAGGAAAGGTTACACAGTGAAACAATCCTTAATAATACTATCTTTGTTCAGGTTATAGTAAAGTATCAATCATCTTAATTTCCTACCCAGGATATCACTTGATATTTCCTTGATTTGGTAGATAATTAGAAAAAATCTTGCTGAGGATAGAGTTATGGTTTCACAAATCGCAGCACCAGCCCAGCCAGAGGTCATTTACCCAGATTGTGACGGACAACCGGTGGCAAACAATACGATTCAGTTTCGCATTCTTGTAGAAATTCAACAAAATTTAGATTGGCTGTTTGCTGATAACCCCAATGTATTTGTCGCTGGAGATTTATTTTGGTATCCAGTTGAAGGCAAAAATACCATCGTTAATGCTCCTGATGTTTTCGTAGTATTGGGTAGACCAAAAGGCGATAGACTTTCCTATATGCAATGGAAGGAAGCAGGTATTCCTCCCCAAATCGTCTTTGAAATTATTTCTCCTAGTAATACGAGAGCGGAAATGGAGAAAAAATTACTTTTCTATGACCGTTATGGTGTAGAAGAATATTATATCTATGATCCTGACAAAAATAATTTACAAGGTTGGTTAAGGGCTGAAGATGGTTTGGATATTATTACCAAAATTACAGACTTTATTAGTCCCCGGCTAAAAATTCGGTTTCTGTTGGGCGAGGAGACTTTACAGCTTTATCATCCTAATGGTAATCCATTTTTAACTTACGCGGAAATTGCTCAACGGGCTGAACAAGAAAGACAACGGGCTGAACAAGAAAGACAACGGGCTGAACAAGCAGAACAAGCCAGAAAAAATGCCATACCCAAATTATTAGAAATGGGTTTGAGCGTGGAACAAATAGCCACTGCTTTGAGTTTATCAGTTGAGGAAGTAAGTATTCAGCAATTATCATACACAGATTAAATGTCCTGCTTGTAATAAATTAAACTATGTGAGAGGAGATGAAACAGACTATAATTGTAAGTTTTGTGATACTAATATCAATGTTTATGCACGCAAGAATGATCTAATTTTCGATATACCTAATCAAAATGATAAATGAGGTAATAGCAAAGGTAAAACCCTTACCTTTTACCAATTACCAATTACCCATTACCCATTACCCATTACCCATTACCCATTACCTGTCCTAACCAATCAATAATTTCACTATTCACAATATCTGGAACTTCATCATGGGGACAATGACCAGCGCCGGGAATAGGAACAACTTTAATATCTTGACCATTTTCTCGCGCTGCTTCATAGATATTCGCTCCCGTAATTGGTGTCCAAGGATCTTCTGCACCCCAAATTACTAATAAGGGAAATTCTAACTTGGGTAATAATTCCTCTGGACCTGGACCGGGAGGTGCAGTGAGAATAGAAGCAAAAACTTGTTGCGCTCCGGGGTCACAAGATGGGTTATAAAGTAAATCTACAAGTTCATCTGTCACCGCAGTGCGATCGCTATATACTTGATATAAAGTCCGGCGAATTTGTGATTTTTGCCGAATCCGGTTAAAAACGAATTTACCTGTCACTGGGTTAGCCACCAACTTGTTAAAAGTTGCCATTACAACTCGCAAAATTGGATTTAATTCATGGGGACGGTGACTCAAACCACCAGCAGAGTTAATTAACACGCCTCCAGCCGCAATTTCTGGAGATTCTGTTAAAACAATTAAACTTAAAAGAGCGCCAATAGAATTACCAATAAATATTGCTGGTGTTTGAATATGTGCATGGCAAAAATCCTTTAATAATTCTGCCCACACTTCCATGCTATAATCTATAGTTGCTTTATCAGAACCACCAAAACCCAGCAAATCTAAAGCAAACACCTGATAACCAGCAGCAGCTAGAATCGGGATATTTTTGCGCCAGTGACCAATAGAAGCGCCAAAACCGTGAATTAGCACCAAAGGCTGACCTGTACCCATCACAGTATATTGAATTTTGTAATCTCGCCAAGTCCAAACCTGTTTTTCTAATGTCTGCAAATCCTGGATTGTAGTTGTCATTTGTGAAGATTCCTAAATTATTATTTATTTATATTATAGTCAAAATGACTTAATTGTTTGATTCTATAGGTAGGGGTAAAGCAAAAGCTAAACCCCTACCCATTATTATCAGTTATCAATTGTCAATTATCACTTGCCTCTTCCCTATCTGACAAAAGTAATATAAAATGCCCTGTGTTACCAGTACAGTTCACTAGCATCGAAATTTTTGATCTAGAGAATATTAGTCCATTGGCCAGGTGTGAGATAAAATACTGTCAGTAACTCAGTCCTAAAGAGACTGAGCTTGTAAGAAATTGCAAGCTGTACTGACCAGTCTAAGTCTTCACTGACTACGTTTTTTGAGTCACGACACCCTGGAATGCGTAGCTAGTTCCCTGCTCTGTCGCTTGTGATTAAACAGTTTCAAGGTCACTGAAACAGTGTTGCAAGCCTAAAAAGCTCTTAAAACATTGACGAAGCTAACATCACCCCGAAAGGGAGGCTCTTCGGAGCAACACATTATGCGTACAGAGTTGGGAAATTTGAATCGGTAATTGTCCCGTTGAAAGTACACCACAAAAGTACCCCGAATTTCTTAACTCCAAGGCGGTAATGAAAAAAGATTCAAAGCGGTTAAAACCGCCCGTGTCGCTTTCCTCTCAGGGAGCCAAGCCACGCTCGTTTCCCACTTACCGGATATCCTTATGAATCCCATTAACTTAAGTTGGAGTAAACTGGTTGTTACAGCCGTTTCTGTTGTCGCATTATCGCCAATATCTTCTGCATTAGCAGTATCAAGACTTTCTTCCCCAGTTGCATCAAAATTAGGTAATTCTCCACAAACGCAACTTTTAGTGGGTCAATCTGAAGGTGAAGCAATTGATATTCCCGTTAATACGAGTTTTTCACCAGAGAAGAAATCAGCTTTCACGCTTTATATATGGCAACCTGGGGGGACAATCAAAGAAGTAATTGCCCGGATTTCTATTAAGAGTAAATATGGCAATAAATATCGCCAAGAAAGGTTTTTAGGTGATTATAAATATAAGATTAAGCAAAAAGCTAAGTTTGTTAAAGGATTTAAATTAGGCGATCGCATTGTTGTCCGTTTATATGATACCAATAATCGCTTTATTGGTTACAGTGAATTTGTTTGTTTGCCGGAAAATACTGCGGTTAACTTGATTTTATCCGCTAATCCCACAGAAAACAAAGTAGTCCGCACCTTTTATGGTTTTGATGTCAATAATGATAGCATTGTTGATAATACCAATGCCTACGATTATTTCACAGAAGTTAATAACCAAAAAGTTACTTTTCTGAGTAGTTCGGAAAAGATTAATATTGTCCAATATCAAGCCGCAGGATTTGCTAAAGTTACCACCACTGGCGCTTATCCTACTTCCTTTAGCGAAGGTGATTTTGCTGTAGTAGGTAAATCTATAAATGCCTTTGATTCTAACTTAGCAAAAGCTTTAACAGCTAATCCTGGTAGTTTGGTAAAGTTGACTCCAATTCAGGACAACTCCAGTTTTGAACTGGGCAAATTATTAAGTGAATATCGGAAAATAGGTGTAGCGAAAGGTATTCAAGTCTCATTTTCTGATATCTCCAAAAACTATTGGGCTAGGGAATATATTTCTGAATTGGCTGCAATGGAAGTAATTGGCGGATTTCCTGATGATTCTTTTCGTCCGAATGCACCAGTAACTCGTGCCGAATTAGCTGCCCTTTTGCAAAAAGTCTTTATTAAAAGTAAAGTTCGAGAAGCAATTAATTTTAAAGATGTTCCTAAACGATATTGGGCTTATGATGCCATTCGAGAAGCTTATGAAATGGGCTTTTTTACTATTCTCAACAGCAAAAACTTTAACCCCACACAAAAGCTGAGTCGTCTAGATGTTTTAATAACTTTAGCCAAAGGATTGAATTATAAATTTACTGGTTCAACGGAAAATATTCTTTCAGTTTATAGTGATGCTTCTAGTATTAGAAGTGAACATCGTAATTTTATCGCCGCATTGACAGAAAATGGTGTAATTACTAATTATCCTAATAAAAAATTACTAAATCCTAAAAAAGTTGCCACTAGAGCCGATGTTTCTGCTTTATTGTATCGGGCAATGGTGAGCGCTGGAGAAGTGGCAGAGTTACCTGCAAAATAAATTGGACAAACAATATCTTGTCAATTTTCTGCTTTGTTGGGTTAAGCGACAGCGCAACCCAACGCATTTGTTGGGTTTCATGCTAATTGCTCCGCGAACGTTCACGTTCCACAACCCAACCTACAAATCAAGGCTATGGGTTTTACGTTAAGTTGAATTTAAAGATGCGTCTATTTTGGGTATAATTACAAGTACAGGTAATTTTACAAGGTTGTGGAATATCTCTGTCAAGCTATGACAACAAGATCCCCGACTTCTTCAAGAAGTCGGGGATCTGACTCTTGTATATTTTCAAAAATGGGTTAATCTTAAATGTATTCCGGTAATTTACCCTAATAAATAATCATCTGGAGGATTGTTTCCAGTTTGCACTATGAGTTTAAAGGCAGTTTTATTTAATTTTAATGGTGTCATTATTAAAGATGGATTAATCCATATCCAACTGATAGATGAGATTCTTATACAGGAAAATCTTCAAACTCAACGGGTAAAAGAACGTGAAGACTTTTTAGGGATAAGTCATCGCGCTTATCTGCAAAACCTGCTGAAAAATCGTGGTAGGGTGGTGACGGAAGCTTATATGGCTCAATTACTCACTCGCAAAGCTCAAGCTTATGTGTTGGAATTGGAGAAGCTGGAAAAATTGCCTTTGTATTCGGGAATTGAAGATGTAATTTTTCAGATTCGTTCCCGTCATCTCAAAATGGCGTTAGTCAGTGATGCTTTATCCCTAGAAATTGAAATGGTATTAACATCTGCTAAATTAGCTGAATACTTCCCTGTAATTGTGTCGGGGGATGATATCAGCAGCGATAAACCCAACCCGGAAGGCTATTTGCTGGCGGTTGAACGTCTAAATCAGACATATCCAGAATTAAACTTAGAACCTGATGAGTGTTTAGTGATTGAAAATACTCGGACAGGTATTCAAGCAGCTAAACGCGCCCAAATGCAAGTAGTTGGAGTAGCGAATACTTACCCTTTCCAGATGCTACACCGTCAAGCTAATTGGACGATTGATTATCTGATTGATTTGGATTTACAGCGAGTACAGGAAGTTTTTTTAGAAAAAGATGTGCAATCTGTCGTTCCTGAGTGTTAGAATATAATATGTTTATGAGAGTTGTTAACTTATAAGCACGAATAAGGGGAATTAGCTCAGTTGGTAGAGTGCTGCGATCGCACCGCAGAGGTCAGGGGTTCGAGTCTCCTATTCTCCATTAATAAAGATGAATGGCTGAATCACTTACAGAATTTAGATATATTTATGGATAGACATAACCAAAGAGAATGGAAAAAGTTTAAAAATGATTTTGATAAAATGCCACCACGAGATAAATTTGTCTTAGAAAAAAGAACCTTTAACTAGAGGTTGTTTGAAAAGTCTTAGGTTGTGATTTTAGGCACTTACAGATCCCCCCTAACCCCCCTTAGCAAGGGGGGAACTAGAGTCAAAGTCCCCCTTTTTAAGGGGGATTTAGGGGGATCTAAAAATATTCGATACACCATAAGGGACTTTTCAAACACCCTCTTAGCTGTTTCCTTCTGCTTTGTTGGCGATATTGGCTATGATCCAGATGATAACTACAACCGTGAATATAGATTTGAAGACCGTCAAAAACAATATGGATTTCAAAATCCTTAAACCAAACTATTAATTCCTCTCTGCGTCTCTGCGTGAGAAAAAACATCATAAAAGGTGGGGAAACCCCACCCCAAAAATTACATATCCAACCTGTAATTTTCCTGTTCACGTTCCACAAAATGCTGGACACGGGCGCGATAATCTCTGAGAGTTTCATCAACCCAATCCCGATCGCTACTGTTAACATAGAGATGGACTAGCGGCTCACTGGCATCAGGTAAAACCAACAGCCAATTGTCATCATAGGGTTGACGAATTTTCACACCGTCAATTAACTCCAAATTTTGCGCTGGGTGGGTTTCCACCAAATAGCGCATTAACGCCCCCTTAGCAGTCCAAGGACAGCGGACTGTGTAACTTCTATTAATCACACGAGGTAATTCAGAACGTACGGTTGCCAGCGATCGCTCTTGAATGGTTAACATTTCAATTAGCTTGGCAATGCAGAACATCGAATCAAAGCCTGGATGTAATTGGGGAAAAATAAACCCAGTTTCCCCACTCCCACCTAAAACCACATTGGGATTTTTCTGACAAGCTTCCATTAAAGCCGTCGGATTCGCTTTAGTTCTAATCACATGACCATCATGACGATGGGCGACCAATTCCACCGCACTGGAAGCATGAACCGGCACAACCACCGAACTTCTGGGATTTGCAGTTAACATCATATCAACCATTAACGCCGTTAGCATTTCCCCCCGAATGGAAAAACCCGATTCATCAACTAATATGAGTTGTTCCCCATTAGCGGATACCTGCACACCAAAATTAGCATTTACCGCTTCCACAACATGGCCTAATTGAGTTAGCAGTAATTCTCTATCAGCGTTGGAAATGGCCGTTTTATTCAAACTAGCATTTAGCACCACCGCATCAGCCCCAAATTTATCTAACATTTGCGGTAGAACTGCCCCAGACACAGCGTAAACATAGTCAATGACCACCTTTGCCCGACTGTTCCGCAGAGTATCCACATTCAATAATTTTTCAAAAGCCTTACCATAGCAATCCACTAATTGACTAGAATAGACGACATCACCAATTTCATGACTTTGGGAACGACGCATATCTTCTTTAAAATACGCCCCTTCAATTTTCTTTTCTTGGGCTTTAGAGATATTAATCCCCTTAATATCCATAAATTCAATCAAGATATAATCCCGACGTTCTGGGTGAACCCGCACATGAATACCCCCGGCTACTGACATTGTGGGGATCACAGTCCGAGCGATGGGAATGGCTGTAGTATCAAGGTTTTGGACATCCACACCGACAGACATTAAACCCGCAATTAAAGAACGTGTCACCATGCGGGAAACATTGCGCTGGTCACGAGAAACCGTTACCACTGAACCTGGTTTCAAAGTCGAACCATAGGCAGCGCCCAACTTCACCGCAAACTCTGGGGTAATATCAATATTGGCTAAACCCTGGACTCCGCGCTGTCCAAATAAATTCCGTTGGGCAGTATTTCCCCAAATCAGATTAATATTTAAAATTGCCCCAGACTCAATCTTTTTACTCGGCCACACCCTCACCCCAGGGCTGATTTGCGCTTCTTCTCCCACAGTAGACAATGAACCCACTACAGCCGCTTCTAATACGTGAGCGCGTCTGTCTACACGAGTCCCACGAGCAATTACACAAGCCGATAATTGGGCTTCATCACCAATAATTGCTCCATTCCAAATAATTGGTCGCTTTAAATGAGCATCAGCACCAATTGTGACATTATCACCAATTACTGTCCCATCTTCAATTTTTACTCTCGCGCCAATGCGGCAATTGTTACCAATTATGGCTGGGGTTTCAATTTTGGCTGTAGGATCAATATAAGTATTTGCTCCTACCCATAAACCGGGAGCAATTTCTGGATAAGCCACTTCTAATTTTACCTTTCTTTCTAAGCCATCATACTGAGCTTGTCGGTAGGCATCCAAGTGACCCACATCGCACCAGTAACCCTCGGCAATATAACCATAAATTGGCTCGTTTTTGGCTAGTAATAGGGGAAATAAATCTTTAGAAAAGTCGCATTCAATATTTTCTGGTAAATAGTCTAAAACTTCTGGTTCTAAAATATAAGTTCCAGTGTTGACGGTATCAGAAAAAATTTCGCTAGTAGAAGGTTTTTCTAAAAATCGGTTAATGCGTCCTTCGGTGTCAGTAATTACCACACCAAATTCAATGGGGTTAGGCACACGGGTTAAAATTAAAGTAGCTTTTGATTGTTTTTGTTGATGAAATTCAATGGCCGCACTCAAATCAAAATCTGTGATACTATCACCGCTAATGACTAAAAAGGTTTCATCTAATAGTTCAGCAATATTTTTTACACAACCTGCTGTTCCTAATGGTTGGTCTTCTTCGATAGCATAGGTCATTTGTACACCAAAATCACCACCATCTTGAAAGTAATCACGGAGAACATCTGGTAAATAATGTAATGTAGCAATTACTTCATAAATCTGGTGTCGTTTCAGGAGGTTGATAATATGTTCAGCAATGGGACGATTTAAAATAGGCACCATTGGTTTGGGTAAATCGCAAGTCAAAGGACGTAACCGCGTTCCTGAACCACCTGCCATTAAGACTGCACGCATAAATTCTCCTAAGCTTGGCTAAAAGTATAATGTTTTTCTTCCTTTAGTCTCATACAGATATTGAGATCTAAGGAACTTCCCTAAGAAATATCTTTTAAATAATTCAAAATTCAAAATTAATACAGCATGAACTTTTCAGGCATTGAGAATGGGTAGTTTATTTAGGCTATCATGTAATAGGACGAATGGTGGCAGTCTGTGATTCTAATTTAAACTAGAATTCAGTAAGGACAGTGCCGATAAGTAATGAAAGAGGTTTTAACTTTCCTGTAGTCAGCAATCAAGTTTCTTTACATAAAATTATGCCAGTTATTAAGGGAGTTGATGGTCATGATTGATTTACTTGTTTTCGGAATAATCGTGGTTTATCTCGGTGGTGTTTGGAAGTTTTGGACTGGATTTGGTAGAACTAATTTTAATCAAACTTTACCTAATCGGATTGGTTTGGCTTTGCTATGGCCTGCTTTGTTTTTAGCTAATCCATCCTATCGTCGCAATTTTCAAAAGGCACTCAAGGGTAATTAAGTGATAATAATTCAGGTAGGCCGATAAAATCCCCGACTTCTTTTATTTATTGTGTCTACAAATTATAAATTGATGTTAGAAGTCGGGGAGCTGGGTATGGTAATTATGAATTAATTATCTTTGTTAAACATTGTGTCAATTGACTAAAAAGCCTGAATCCATTCTTTAACAAAATACTCTGTCCAAATGCCGTTTTGCCAATAGGGATCTGATTCCACTAGTTGACGAACGGTGTTTTCGTCTTCAGCTTCGTAAATAGCAAAAACTTGAGTTACATCTTTTGTTGGACCAATGGTAATTAAAATTCCAGATTCTTTCTGTTGTGCTAATCCGGCTAAATGCTCTTGACGATAGGGTTCGCGTTTACTGAGAACGTCTTCACAATAGCTTCCCCATAAGATGTATTTTGTCATAATTTCTGATTTGATTATTGATATTTGTTAATAGAATATAGCAACATGAGGTTTTTTAAGATAGAGATTGATGATCAAGTTTTTAATTTCACCAATACCCCTGTATACTTAATAATACTCATTATGATGCTAAAATATATATAGATACTTATACTTACATCAAGTAGATCCTAACTTGCTCATTTTGCTCATTGCTTACAGGGAGGGGGTTAGGTGTGTTGTTATTATACCAGTCCCGATGAGAAAGAAATTATATTTTTCATCTATCTTGAGGTAGATTTTTATTAAAATAAATTACGATTTTGTATAACAAATCACAGTTTAATGGTTAAATATAGAACTAAGATATCAGTTTAAAAGATAACTAATCAAAAATATGGGTAAGCAATTTAACCGACGCAAGTTTCTGCTTTATGGTGCAGCGGGTATTGGTAGTAGCATCTTTTTAAAAGCTTGTGCTAATAACTCTCCAAATACTGCGAATAGTCCAGCAGCATCCACCAGTACATCTCCCGTAGCTGGTACTACTGGTAAAACCATCAAGGTAGGTATTTTACATTCTCTCAGTGGCACAATGGCTATCAGTGAGAAAAGTGTTGTAGATGCGGAAAAATTAGCAATTAAGGAAATTAACGCTGCTGGGGGTGTTTTAGGTAAACAAATTGAAGCAGTTGTTGAAGATGGCGCTTCTAATTGGGATACCTTTAGAGAAAAAGCTACCAAATTGATTGACCAGGATCAAGTAGCGGTGGTTTTCGGGTGTTGGACTTCTGCTAGTCGTAAAAATGTCAAGCCAGTTTTCGAGAGCAAGGATCATATGCTCTGGTATCCTGTGCAGTATGAAGGTCAAGAATGTTCTAAAAACATTTTTTACACTGGTGCAGCCCCAAATCAACAAATTGAACCTTCTGTTGATTGGTTGTTGAAGAATAAAGGTAAAGAGTTCTTTTTAGTAGGTTCTGACTATGTTTTCCCCCGTACTGCTAATAACATTATTAAGGCTCAATTAGAGGCTTTAGGTGGGAAAACTGTTGGGGAAGATTACTTACCTTTGGGTAATACGGAAGTAACAGCTATTATTACGAAAATTAAGCAGGTTTTACCCAAGGGCGGTGTAATTTATAATACGCTAAATGGTGATAGTAATGTTGCTTTCTTCAAACAGTTGAAAGGAGCGGGATTGACACCAGATAAGTATCCTTCCATGTCTGTGAGTATTGCGGAAGAGGAAGTTAAAGCCATTGGGGTGGAGTATCTAAAAGGACATTATGCTGCTTGGAACTATTTTCAAACAGTAGACACACCTGCGAACAAGAAATTTGTGGCGGCTTTTAAGAAAGAATACGGTGAAGATAGAGTAACAAACGACCCAATGGAAGCGGCCTATATCGCCGTGTATTTGTGGAAGCAATCAGTAGAAAAAGCAACTACAACTGACTTGGCGAAAGTCCGGGCTGCGGCCTATGGTCAAACTATAGATGCACCTGAAGGAAAAGTGACTGTTAATGCCAATCATCACATATCAAAAATTGTGCGGATTGGTCAAGTCAGACAGGATGGCCTATTTGACATTGTTTATGCTACCCCCGCACCAGTTGAACCAGTTCCTTGGAATCAATTTGTGAAAGAGACCAAGGGATTTGCTTGTGATTGGTCAGATCCTGCAAAAGGTGGTAAATACAAGAAGGGTTAATTTGGTGGTCAGTTGTCAGTGATAAAAACAAAATAGAGGTTGGACAATGGCATTATGAATTATCTTGGGCGCAAAGGCGCAAAAATTCACCGCCGGTACAGAACAACTGACAACTGACTATTAGGAATAAATTGATAATTGCAGGGATAAAATGTTAACAGGTTTCTTGGAAGCTGTATTTAATGGTGTTAGTATTGGCGCTGTTTTATTAATTGCTGCGTTAGGATTAGCTATCATATTTGGCTTAATGGGTGTCATTAATATGGCTCATGGTGAGCTAATTATGTTTGGTGCTTATACAACTTTTGTGGTGCAAAACATTTGTAAGCAATTGGGTGGGGTTTGGTTTGAAGTTTATATATTTCTGGCTTTGATTATTGCTTTCGTTTTCACTGCTGGTGTGGGATTAATTCTGGAAAAAAGTGTAATTCGTTATCTCTATGGACGACCTTTAGAAACTCTGTTAGCAACCTGGGGAGTAAGTTTAATTTTTCAACAGTTTGTTCGCAGTGTCAATTTATTATTAGTCATGGGGATGGTTTTGTTTTCTGTTCTGTTTTTTGGGGGTTTATGGATTTTAAATTCTCGGAATAATTTCCAGAAAATTCGTAACTGGGTTGTGGGAGTTTTACTATTTTTGTCGCTAGGATTGACAATTACAATTTGTAATTTATTGAGTAAAACCTATCAGCAAGCGGTAACTTTACCTTGGTTTGGCGCTCAAAATGTGGATGTTACAGCCCCTAGTTGGTTACAATCTGGTGTATCTTTAGCTGGTGTACAATTACCTTATGCCCGGTTATTTATTATTGTTTTGACGATTATTTGTGTGGGAGGAATTTATCTATTTTTGCAACGTTCTCATTGGGGATTAAGAATTAGGGCTGTTACTCAAAATCGCAGTATGAGTGCTTGTTTGGGTATTCCCACTCAAAAAGTTGATGCAATTACTTTTGCGCTGGGTTCAGGGTTAGCTGGTGTGGCTGGATGTGCAATTAGTTTACTCGGTTCTGTTGGACCAAATACTGGACAAAATTACATTATTGACACCTTTATGGTGGTGGTTGTCGGTGGTGTGGGTAATTTAGCTGGTACGATTTTGGCGGCTTTGGGAATTGGGACAACTAATTATTTGATTGGTTCGGGAACTTTGGCTTTGTTGTTGGGTCCGGTTAAGCCTTTGGCTGATTTATTTAGTTTTTTTGCAACTACAAGTATGGCTAAGGTGATGGTTTTTGCGTTAATCATTGTGTTTTTACAGTGGAAGCCGGGCGGAATTTTTCCCCAAAAGGGTCGTCATGTTGATGTTTAAATTATGGGAAATTTAACGCAGATAAACGCAGATAAACGCGGATTTTAGAAAATGGATAAGTTAGGAATGATGAAAATTAAAAAGGGGCGAAGTTTAATATTAGTTGAAGTTGGGGTAGTTTGTGCGATCGCTTTAATTTTGATTTTGATGATGCCGGTTTTACTTTCAGATTTTCGTCTGAATTTATTGGGACGATTTTTGTCTCTGGCTATTGTGGCTTTGGGAATTGATTTAATTTGGGGTTACGCTGGTTTATTGAGTTTGGGACATGGGATTTTCTTCGGTTTGGGTGGATATGCGATCGCTATGTACCTAAAATTGCAAGTTCCCACGGGGGAATTACCGGATTTTATGGCTCTTTATGGTGTTATGGAACTTCCTGGATTTTGGCAGCCTTTTTCTTCTTTTCCCCTGTCTATGGCTGCTGTGGTGATGATTCCGGGTTTGTTAGCAGGATTACTAGGATATTTAGTATTTCGTAATCGCATTAAGGGGGTTTATTTTTCGATTTTGACTCAAGCTGCAATTATTGTATTTTTCAATTTTTTTAATGGACAACAACAATTTTTTAATGGCACAAATGGGTTGATAGATTTTACCACTTTTCCGCCTTTATCTTGGGGAGTTAATGGCAGTGGTGCTATAGTTAGTGATAGCAAAACTCAATTTGTTTTTTATGTCTTGACGGTGGTATTTTTGGCGGCTACTTATGGGATTTGTCGCTGGTTAACTAGTGGACGTTTTGGCCGATTATTAATAGCTATTCGTGATGATGAAAGTCGGGTGAGATTTTCTGGCTATGACCCCACAGATTTTAAAGTATTAGTATTTGCAGTTTCGGGAGCAATTGCTGGTATAGCTGGGGCATTTTACACCGTTCAAAGTGGTTCTGTATCCCCTAGATCCATGGATATTGGCTTTTCTATTGAAATGGTGATTTGGGTGGCTGTGGGGGGAAGAGGGACGTTAATCGGGGCAGTTATTGGCACTTTATTAGTTAATTATGCCCGGACTTTTTTAAGTGAACAATTCGCGGAAATATGGCTATTTTTTCAGGGTATACTATTATTAACTATCGTCATTTTGCTTCCTGACGGCATCATGGGATGGTTAAATAAACAAAATATCCCTTTTGGGAAACGTCAGCAATTAAAACCTTCTGATACCTATCCTAGTTTAGAAGAAGATATGGAGGTGAAACATGAACGCCAAAATCTTGGAAACTGAAAATGTCACCGTTAGTTTTGACGGTTTTAAAGCATTAAACCAATTAAATTTTAGTATGAATGTTGGTGAATTGCGCGTAGTAATTGGTCCAAATGGGGCTGGAAAAACTACCTTTCTGGATGTAATTACAGGTAAGGTGCAACCAACCATAGGAAGAGTCCTATTTAAGGGTAAAAATTTACGTTCTTTAGCTGAACATCAAATTGCACGGCTGGGAATTGGGCGCAAATTTCAAACTCCACGCATATATCTTAATTTAACACCTTTTGAGAATTTAGAAATTACTAGTAATCGTCAGAAAAATGTCTTTTCAACTTTGTTTCGTTCGATCAATTCTGCGGAAAGAAATAGTCTGAAAGGCTTATTAGAAACAATTGGTTTAACTGCAAAAGCAAATATTCCAGCGGCTTTATTATCCCACGGAGAAAAGCAACGTTTGGAGATTGGAATGTTAGTAGCGCAATCTCCTGATTTATTACTTGTTGATGAACCAGTGGCTGGTTTAACAGATGAAGAAACCTATAATATCGGTAATTTATTATCAACATTAGCGGAAAGTCATTCAATTTTAGTCATTGAACATGATATGGAATTTGTGCGACAAATTGCTAAGAAGGTGACAGTATTACATGAGGGTTCAGTATTGTGTGAAGGTGATTTTGAGGAAGTGAGAAATGACCCCCGCGTTATTGAAGTATATTTAGGAAAACAGGAAGAGAATCATACCCCCCTTAATCCCCTTTTGTAAACGCATCACTGACTTCAAAAATAGTTACATTTTAGCGATAAAATAACCCTAACTTTAGTCCATTTAAGTGGTATAATAGCATTTAGTGATTGATGCTTTGAGAACTACTTTTAGTTTCTAGCTTCCAAATTAGAGTTGCTAAGAATTATTCTTAATGGCTCCAATTATTCGTAAAAAATCAGGTGTGAAGAAAAATGCAAAAGCTCTTAACATATTTACTTGCTAGTTCGACTGTTATCAGTGCTATACTATGGACAAGTTCTGGAGTCTTGGCTGAAGAAATACCAGCAAATAATCAACTCCAGACTGACACTAATTCTCAACAATTAAATATAAATAATCAACAAAAGGTAATATCTCAAGTTACCTCCGTGTCTCAGTTATCTGATGTCCAACCTAATGATTGGGCATTTCAGGCATTACAATCATTGGTAGAACGCTATGGATGTGTTGCAGGTTATCCTAACGGGACTTTTCGGGGTAATCGGGCGTTGTCACGATACGAATTTGCGGCTGGTTTGAATGCTTGTTTAGATCGAGTCAATGAATTAATTGCTACTGCTACCGCTGATTTAACGACAAAACAAGATTTAGCAACAATCCAAAAGTTGCAAAATGACTTTTCCGCAGAACTAGCAACCTTAAAAGGGCGTGTAGACACTGTAGAAGCCAGAACTGCTGATTTAGAAGCCAATCAATTTTCAACTACCACAAAACTGCAAGGACAGGTTGTTGCGGTTGTTAGTGGTGTTGTTTCTGGTGATAAAGTTGGTACTAGTAACATTACTAGCAAGAATACGACATTAGGCGCTAGAACTAGACTGGAGCTTGTCACCAGTTTTACTGGAAAAGACACACTGTTTACCAGGCTAGAAAGCAACAATATTAACAGTTTTGGTCTTAATACTCCAGAAGGTAAATTGTCCTTTGCCAGTGGCACACCTAATAACAATGTTTCCATAGGTGCGCTTTCCTATGGATTCCCCCTTGGTAAAAACACTTATGCCAACATCATAGCCAATGATGGTATAATTCTCGACCTTGACAGCACATTGAATCTATTTGATGGGAATGGTGGGTCTGGTGCTGTGTCCGCATTTGCAACCAGAAACCCCATCTATGCCCAATTGGGTGGGGCAGGACTAGGTGTAAAACAAAAATTCGGTAAAAATTTAACTCTCAGTTTAGGTTACTTAGCTAGTCAACACAATAACCCTACTCCCGGAAATGGGTTGTTTGATGGTCCCTACGGCGGTTTAGCACAATTAACAGTCAAACCAAGCGATCGCATTTCCCTTGGTTTAACTTACATCAATTCCTATAACAAGTCGCTGGTTACAGGTAGTAATAACGCCACATTTACCAATCTTGCCCCTGGTACAAACTTTTCCAGTAATTCCTACGGTGTGGAAGCATCTTTAGGTATTACGAAGCAACTTATTTTAGGTGGTTGGGCTGGATATACCAATAGTCAAGTTTTGACTGGTACCAAAGGAAAAGCAGAAATTTGGAACTATGCTGTTACTTTAGGTTTACCAGATTTGGGTAAAAAAGGTAACTTAGCTGGCATTGTATTTGGTATGGAACCAAAGGTCACGAATTCTACTGTTACTGGAGTTACGAAAGATCCAAATACCTCCTATCACGTTGAGGGATTTTATCAATACAAGGTCAGCGATAATATCACCATTACCCCCGCTGTAATTTGGCTAACAGCCCCAAATCACGATGATCGCAGTAGCAATTTAGTAATTGGTGCTTTGAGAACTACTTTCAGTTTCTAATCATAGCAATTAGTTGACACTCTCCGGTCTAAAGACCTACGGTGTACACACATCTCTAGTACCGCAGTGCGGAATTAAAAATTAAAAATTAAAAATTTAAAAAGCAGATTACACAAGCTTTTGTCAAATTTTTAATGGTTGATTGACTTACGCCGTTGTGTACTAGATAAAGATGCTAAACGCTATTCGATCCCCCTAAATCCCCCTTTCTAAGGGGGATTTTGAGAAGTTTAGCCCCCCTTTTCAAACTACGGTGTACACACAAGTTTATTGACAAGGGGAGGGGGAGGGTGGGGTAAAGTTAGGAAAAATTAAAATAGTTAATCAGGTTAATTTTATAATGCTAAAAATTTCTAATCTTAACGTTCATTATGGTGAAAGTCATATTCTCAGAAATGTAGATTTGACTGTATTATCAGGACAGATGGTATGTTTAATTGGCCGCAATGGGGTGGGAAAAACAACCATGCTAAAAACAATTATTGGCTTACTCAAACCCAGCAGCGGAATTATTAATTTTGCTGGGGAGATAATTAATGGTAAACAAACTTATGAAAGAGCGAAAATGGGGATTGGTTATGTGAGTCAGGGAAGGGAAATTATCCCGCGATTAACAGTTAAAGAAAATCTGCTTTTGGGATTAGAAGCTAGACAAAAACCAGTCAAAAAACCAGAAATTCCCCCAGAAATTTTTAGTTTATTTCCAGTATTAAAAACTATGCTTTCTCGTATGGGTGGAGATCTAAGTGGTGGACAACAGCAACAATTAGCGATCGCTCGTGCTTTAATGGGAAAACCACAACTACTCGTATTAGATGAACCGACGGAAGGTATTCAACCCTCAATCATTTTGGAAATTGAAGCCGCAGTTCGTCAGATTATTGAAACTACAGGGATTTCTGTTTTATTGGTAGAACAACACTTGCATTTTGTCCGTCAAGCAGATTATTATTATGCTATGCAAAAAGGGGGGATTGTTGCTTCCGGTCTAACTCAGGAACTTAGTCAAGATGTGATTCAAAAGTTTTTGACGGTTTAGTGATAATTGATAAGAATAAAGCCAGGGAATAAATTCCCTGTCTCATAGCAAAAGTCGGTTAAAACCGACTGTTTTGGATTAACTTCTCAAATTTACACCAAATTTTTCAACTAAGGCTGTCCGCACCTGATTATGAACCGGTTCAATTTCAGTTTCAGTGAGAGTGCGATCGCTCGCACGATATACTAACCGAAAAGCTAAACTGCGTTGTCCTGTGGGAACGTGTTCACCACGATATTCATCAAACAATTCCACCGAGTTTAATAACCCTTTCCCAGCTTTATTAATGACCTTTTCAATTTCGGAAACTGTCACTTTCACAGAAGCAAAAAATGCCAAATCTCTGTCACTAGCTGGATAGGTAGAATAGGAACTGAATTTGGGAACTAACAGATCATCATGATCCCAAGCATCCAACAGGGTATCCAAATCCAATTGAAACACATAAACGGCTTCTGGCAAATCTTTCTCTCGACGTAATTGAGGGTGAATTTGTCCAAATGTTCCCAGTCTATTACCTTTTAACCACAATGAAGCTGTGCGTCCAGGATGTAAACGAGAATCTCGGTTTTCAGGTTGAAATTCTACAGTTAATTTTAGTTGTTTAAAGACACTTTCTAAAATACCTTTGGCCTCAAACCAAGTAATCGCTTCTTCCTTACCACCTCTTGACCATTTACCGGAAGTTATATCACCACCGATAATTCCAGCCAGCATTTCTGCTTCTTGTAAACCGATTTCTTCACGCCAGAAAACGCGCCCGATTTCAAAACCATTTAACGCCCCATTTCCCTGCTCTAAATTGTATTGGAAAGCGGAAATTAAACCGGAAATCAAATCAGTGCGTAAAGCCGAATATTCAGCAAACAAAGGGTTACTTAAAATGATCTGTTTATCTTCACCTGGTTTCACCAAAGAATAATGAATTAATTCAGTCAAACCTTCAGCGCGGAGATAAGCGCGTAACCTGCGAATTAACTCTTGTTCTAAAGATAGATAACCAGCTTCGGATTTTTCTGGTAGAGTATCACAGAACTTATCATAACCATATAACCGGGCAATTTCTTCAATTAAATCAATTTCCCGTTCTAAGTCGCGGTAACGATAGGGAGGTACGGTAACTGTCCAATTCCGGTCATCAATTTTGACTAATTCACACCCTAAAGCTGTGAGAATTTTTTCTACATCTTCTGGTTGTAATTCTCCTGTTTCTTGTCCTAATTCAATGGGACCTAACACTTCATTAACTTTATCTAAACGCAGGTTAATAGAATGTGACCAAGTAGAAATATCTGGACGATAATCGGAAATTTCTTGCTGAACAATCACACCCGCAGCTAATTCACTAATCAAGGATAAAGCCCGGTTGCAAGCTATTTCTAATTCTGCTCGATTTACGCCCCTTTCGTATCTACCAGAAGCCTCACTTCTTAACCCCGCACTGCGAGAAGAACGCCGAATAGCCACAGAATCAAATAACGCCGCTTCTAAAACTAAACTTTGTGTACCTTCATGAACTTCTGTTTCTGCACCACCCATAACACCTGCTAAAGCCACCGCTTGATTATTAGCAGTAATTAATAAATTTTGGGTTGATAAATTACGAATATTTCCATCTAAGGTTGTTAAAGTTTCTCCAACTTCCGCAAACCGGACACCAATAATTAAATTTTCCCCCTCACCTACAGATTGTAAACGCTCTTTGTCGAAAGCGTGAAGCGGTTGTCCTCTTTCTAATAAAACGTAGTTTGTGATATCAACTACATTATTAATTGGTCTGACTCCCGCAGCGCGTAAACGTTGTTGTAACCATTCAGGAGAAGGGGCGATTTTGATGTTTTCAACAACAGTCCCAATATAAGCAGGACAAGCTTGGGTTTCGGAAATTTTTAAAGTTAGGTTTTTTGCAGTTTTGGTATTTTCAACTTCTGCAATTGGGGGAATTGATAATTTTCCCCCAGTTAAAGCTGCTACTTCTCTCGCAATACCCACCATAGATAAAGCGTCAGCCCGGTTAGCGGTAGCAGTGACATCTAAAATCACATCTTCCAAACCCAACAGGGGACGCACGTCACTACCCACAACCATATTTTCTGCGGGGAAGATATGAATACCGTCAATATCAGTGGGTAAACCGAGTTCTTTTAAAGAGCATATCATCCCATTGGAGGGAACACCGCGCAGTTTTGCGGGTTTGATTTTTAAATCAATGTTGGGTAAATAAGTTCCTGTGGTGGCGACGGGGACATAGATATCTGCGCGGACGTTCCCAGCACCGCAAACGATATTTACAGTCTCAGCAGCCCCAATATCTACGGTACAAACGCTCAATTTATCGGCGTTGGGGTGGGGTTGACGTTCTAGCACTTTCCCCACAACTACGCCATTAGCCCAAGTGCGACGATCTTCTATATCTTCTACTTCAAACCCTGCCATTGTCAAGGTTTCCGCCAGTTCTTCGGGGGTGAGTTTGATTTCTACGAGTTCTTTTAACCAGTCTAGAGAAATACGCATGGAGTCTGTTTGGATTTATCTTTTACTCTAATTTTATATATTAAGTGAAAATTATTAGATATTTTAAGAAAATTACATAACCGTTTTTTTGTGGAGACGTTCCCTGAAATGTCAAGACATTCTTTTTTACCAGATACCAATTATAATTAATGCAGTATAGGAATCTATCCCTATTGGAGATATCCACTATGGTACAGCAATTAGCACCAGCAAGCGCACCAGAAATCATCTATCCTGACAGCGACGGTCAACCAATGGCAGATAATACGAAACAATATCAATGGATTGTTAAAATTAAAGAAAATTTAGAAATATTATTTGCATCACGAGATGATGTATTTATTGCTGGAGATTTACTTTGGTATCCTATCGAGGGAAGTGTCAAAACTTGTCAAGCACCTGATGTTATGGTGGTGTTTGGTAGACCAAAAGTAGATAGAGGTTCTTATCAACAATGGAAAGAAAATAATATTCCTCCTCAAGTGGTTTTTGAAATTTTATCACCGGGAAATCGTACTCCCAAAATGATTAATAAATCGCTTTTTTATCAACGTTATGGTGTGGAAGAATATTATATTTATGATCCTGATACTATAGAATTATCTGGATTTATACTTGCGGAAGATGCTTTTACAGTTGTCGAAGATATTAATGGTTGGGTAAGTCCAAGATTGGGAATACGTTTTCAAATTACACCTGATAATTTAGAAATTTATTATCCTGACGGAAGAAAGTTTCTCACATCTTTGGAACTTAATCAAGTTGCTGAACAAGAATATCAACGTGCTGAACAGGAATATCAACGTGCTGAACAAGAACGTCATGGAAAAGAAATAGCTATACAGCAGTATCAGGAATTATTAGCCAAATTACAAGCAAAAGGAATTGATTTAGAAACTTTGTAATCATGTAGGGTGCGTTAGCGCAGCGTAACGCACCGTTTTTAACTAAGTGTATATTTATAGTGTGTCAGAAAAAATGTGAATAAATTACTTAAACATATATAATATAATATGGTGCGTTACGGCTAAAGCCTAACACACTTTACTATTTATAGGGAGAATTATGACAGATACAAAAAATCCAAATAAACCATTATTTTCTCAACATTATTTAAAATATCGTCTGCAAGAATGTCCAGAATGGCATTTAGATATTAAACTAGATTTTGAGCAATTAAAAAATCTTTATTTATCAAAAAAGGCGATTTTACCTACTCTCAATGAAGCGCAAACTGAAGATGTGTTTATTAAACCAGTATTAGATATTTTAGGCTTTTCTAATATTCCTCAAGTTGTAACTCGTGGTAAAGGTAGAGCCGACAGGGGAAACGCATCTAATTTTTTTTGACAAAATGTAACTTCTATGAATAGATAAAAAGGGCAGTATTACCATGTTAATATCAAGCCAATAAATGAGTATGAAGAAAATTTGATGGTAAATTCGTTTCTATAAGAATCAATAAAATGAGTTGAAGTGGTATTCTCAATAAAACTAAAGAGACAAAATTCACAAAATGAAGCTACCACCAAAAATCACAATAGTAGATCACTTTAAAGATTTAGAAGATAAAAGAGTTGAGAGAACAAAAAGGCATAAATTAATAGATATAGTAACCATTGCGATTTGTGCAGTGATCTGTGGAGTAGATAGTTGGGTATTGATGGAGGCTTATGGAAAAAAGAAAGAAAAATGGCTAAAACAATTTTTAGAACTTCCAAACGGGATTCCATCTCATGATACATTCGCCAGAGTATTTGCGAGAATAGATCCGCAACAATTTCAGAATTGTTTTTTGAGTTGGATAAAATCTATCAATAAAATTACAGAAGGAGAAGTCATAGCAATAGATGGGAAAACATTAAGGCATTCATATGATAAAGGAAAGGATAAAGGTGCGATTCACATGGTAAGTGCATGGGCAACTAGTAATAAATTAGTATTAGGACAATGTAAAGTAGAAGAAAAGTCAAATGAAATAACAGCCATACCGGAATTAATTAAAGTATTAGATATAGCCGGATGTTTAGTAACGATTGATGCGATGGGGTGTCAAAAAGAGATAGTAAAATCAATTGCAGAAAAATCAGGCGAATATATTATCGCACTCAAAAAGAATCAAGGTAATTTATATAAGAATGTAGAAGAAATCTTCAAAGAAGCTATATCTAAAGGGTTTGAGGGATTCAAATATAGTGAATTTCATACAAAAGAAGACAAACATGGAAGAGAAGAGATTCGTCATTATCTCATGTTATCAGACATAGAAGAAAGAATAGATACTGATAAGAAATGGGTAAATCTTCAAAGTGTAGGAATGGTAGAATATATACGAAAAGTTAATGGAAAAACGAAGGTTGAGACAGGCTATTATATAAGTAGTTTGACAAATAATGCGAAATTACTAGGAGAATCAGTCCGCACTCATTGGGGTATAGAGAATTCATTACACTGGGTTTTAGATGTAGCTTTTAGAGAAGATGATTGTCGGATAAGAAAGGATAATGCACCACAAAACTTTGCAGTTATTCGTCATATAGCAGTTAATCTTTTAGGAAAAGAAAAAAGCCAAAAACTAGGAACTAAAAGTAAGCAGTTTTGTGCAGGATGGGATGATGAATATTTAGAGAAGATTTTAGAATGTATCTGATAAAAATCAGAAAATATAGACAAATATAAATATAACCAATTTATTTTTCTGTTGATTCTACAATAGAATCTATATTTTTGATGCCAAAAAATATAGATATTAATATATAGAACTGAACAAAATAAATCCATCATTAAAAATAAATAATTACTCTAAATTTATGAAATTTTTATAATTTTAATAAAGGAATTTATCAGATTTTGAATGAAGTTAGATATTTTCCCATATTGATGCACTAATATAGTATTCTGTCAAGATAATTTAGATGCGTTTCCCCTGGTAGAGCCGAACGTCCTGATTATGCGTTGTTTGCAAATGAAAATGAAAGGGATATAGCTTACTCTTTTCAAAATAATGAAACTGCTTTTTATGGTAGAGTATTGGTAATAGCAGAAGCTAAATATTGGGAAAGACCATTAAGTAAAGTTTCTGCTAATGATAAAAGAGATATTTTCAAGAATGAAAATCCATCTTTTCAAATTTCTAGTTATTTGACTGGTACGGGAGTTGATTGGGGAATTTTAACCAATGGGAGAGAATGGCGTTTATATTATCGTCAAGCATCTTCTACCGCAACAGAATTTTATCCTCTTGATTTGGTAGAATTATTAGAAACTGAAGATTTGGAAAAGTTCAAATATTTCTGGTTATTTTTTAGAAGTGCTGCTTTTGAAAAAGATAGTTACAATAAAAACTTTTTGGAAAGAGTCAGAGAAGGAAGTACAACTTATGCGACTCAAGTAGGAAATGAATTAAAAACATTGGTATTTGAGCAAATATTTCCTGACTTAGCAGGGGGTTTCGTTGCAGACGCTATCAGACGGGGAAAAACTGGAGAACCAAAACAGATTTATGCAGCCACTTTATCATTTTTATATAAGTTGTTATTTCTATTATATGCTGAAGCCAGAAATCTATTACCAATTACTACCGCTTACCGTGATTATAGTTTGATTAAAATTACCCAAGAAATAGCAGAAAGTGTTGATAAACAAAGAACATTAAGTCAAACTTCGACAAAGATTTATAAGAGTTTATTAGGTTTATTTGAAATAGTAGATAGAGGTGATCCAGCTTTAGAAGTACCTCGTTATAATGGTGGTTTATTTCATTTTGATTTTCATGAAGCTGAAGACATCAAAGACTATCCAGATAATTGGTTTTTGTATCAAAATCAATTATCTGATGCTGTCTTATTTCCCGCTTTAGATAAATTAGCACGGTTTGAAAAATTACCCATTGACTACAGCTTTTTAGGTGTGCGACAATTGGGTTCAATTTATGAAGGTTTATTAGAATATCGCGTAGTGATTGCAGATGGAAATACGGGTAAAGTCCATTTAGAAAATGATAAGGGTGAACGCAAAGCGACGGGTTCTTATTACACACCTGATTACATTGTTAAATACATTGTTAGTCATACTCTCAAACCGATTTTAGAGGAGAGAAAACAAAAATTTGCGGATTTGATGACGCAAATTAGCCAATTACATGAAAAAATGGCAGATGGTAGATTAGGAGTACAAAGCCGTAATGGTTTACAAAAAGATTTACAACGTTTAGAAAGAAAAAGTACAAATACCTTACTGGATATTAAGATATGTGATCCTGCTATGGGAAGCGGACATTTTTTGGTAGAAGCTGTTGATTATTTCACAGATGAATTAATCATTATTTTAAATGAATATCCTGAACATAATCCGGTTTTGGAGATGTTGAAACAAACCCGCGAGGGGATTTTAGCAAATTTACAACAGCAGGGAATTACTATTGATGTCAATAAGTTAGAAGATACTCAACTTTTGCAACGGGTGGTAATGAAACGCTGTATTTATGGTGTGGATTTGAACCCAATGGCGGTAGAATTAGCTAAGGTGAGTTTATGGTTACATTCTTTCACAATTGGCGCTCCTTTGAGTTTTTTAGATCATCATTTGCGCTGCGGAAATTCCCTTATTGGTACGACTGCGCGAGAAGCAGAAGCGAATATGGTAAAAGAGGAAAGTGGACAATTAAATTTATTAACTGGTCCCTTTGTCGGGTTGTTACGTGCTGCGGAAATTATGCGCGGTGTGAGTACGTTAAGTGATGCAACTTTTGCGGAAGTGGAAACTAGCGAAAGATTATTTAAGGAATTTGATCAAGCTGCGAAACCTTATAAACGGTTATTAGATATTTATGTTTCTAAATATTTTGGTTTGAAACGTGCTGATCATTTCTTACGGGTTTATGGTACAAATGCGATTAATGCTAATTCTGAAAATATGAATGCTGCTGATATTGCAGTATATGAAGACGCGAGAAAGTTATTTGACCAAAAGCAGTTTTTTCATTGGGATTTGGAATTTCCAGAGGTTTTTATTGATTTAGAAAATGCAAGTTGGAAAGAAAATCCTGGTTTTGATGCTGTGATTGGAAATCCTCCTTATGGTTCTTTTTTAAACGAAATAGATGCTAATTATCTAAAGAATAATTATCAATATGTTCAGTATAGAGCAGAAAGTTATGTTGCTTTTATGGAAAAAACTTTTTTGCTATTAATACGTCATCTTGGTTTAGTTTCACTTATTGTACCAGATAACTGGATGTATCTTGATTTTACGGAAAACTTAAGAGTTACTTTTTTGAAAACAGGTTATTTGAAAGCAATAGTAGCACTTCCTAAGACAGTTTTTTCTGACGCTACAGTTGATACAAGTATTTATGTAATTCAGAAGAAATTATCTGATCAATTAGAGTATAGTGATGTTTTGATTATACCATGCCATAAAAATAAATCTTTAGTGAATCTTGATGACACAGACCAAATAAATTATTATAGAACCCAAGATTACTGGCTAAAGTTTCATCAACATATTATTAATCCATATCTTTATCCAAAAGAGGCTTCAATACTTGAAAAAGTTGCTGATAAGAGTGATGACTTAAATAAAATTGTAACTATTAGCTATGGACTTAAAGCTTATCAGAAGGGAAAAGGGACTCCTCCTCAGACTTCTAATATAATGGATTCTAAACCATTTACATCATTAACAAAGATAGATAATTCATTTAGTCCTTTCTTTGAAGGTCAGTCTATAAATAGATATTCTATTATTTGGAATAATGATAATTGGATTAAATGGGGTAAATGGCTGGCCGAACCAAGAAATGAGGATTTATTCAATAAAGAACGCTTGCTTTTTAGAAAAGTTGTTGGTACTAGATTATTTGGAAGCTTTTATGAAAAAGAAGCTTATAGTAATACTTTATTATATATTATCAAGACTATTTATCCACCAGTGTCAAATTATCACCTTAAGACATTACTAACTATATTAAATAGTAATCTTATAGGTTTTGTTTTTCGCAAAAAATTTGCTATTAGGGAAGATGATACATTCCCTCAGATCTTGTTAGATGATTTTGCTGCGCTTCCCATTCCCAAAATCTCCTTTACAACTCCCCTAGAAAAACGCCAAGCATATCTAGAAAATATTATTAGTTTTTACCAACAATATCAAATCAATCATAACCCAGATATCCTATTTACCCAAATTGATCACCACCTCAACCAACAACCATCAGAAGCGGATGTAATTCATGACTTACTCGCATATTTAGCCGAACAAATGATAGAATTAAATAAACAAAAACAAACAGAAACTAAAGGATTTTTGACATGGTTAGAAAGATTAATCGGTACTGAAATTGATAATCTTACCAATAAATCGAAAATTCAAAATTATTTAGGTGATTATTATAAACAAAATCAAGGAGATAACCATTTAACCTTTGATGAATTAATTGGTATCCTCAAGAAAAATCAGAAAAAACTAAAAATAGATCCCACCGCGAGAACAGAACAGGAAATATTAGAAAGAGAATATCAATCAAGTTTAAATACACTACTACCAATCAAAAAACAACTTAAACAATGTGATTGGTTAATTGATGAAATTGTTTATCGGTTATATGGTTTAACTGAAGAAGAAAAAGCGATAATTCAAGGATAAAAATATCCCCGACTTCTGTTTTCATTTTGTAAATAAATGATAGATTTTTCTTAGAAGTTGGGGATCTGGATTATAATAAAAATAGAATTGGTAATATCAATCATGCTAAAATACAGCCAATTAAATTATTTACCCTCATCTAAGGAATTACCCGACTCTGACGACACACCAGTGGATAACGAACTACAAGATTTAATTCCCGGTTTATTAAAAGCCATGTTAGCCTTAATCTGGTCACAAGGATGGGATTGGTTTTTTGGCGTAGACATGGGAATATATTATGATCCAGATAAACCTGCAATTGTCCCAGATGGATTTTTAAGTATTGGTATTCCCAGATTAATTGATGAAGATTTACGCCGCAGTTATGTATTATGGGAAGAACAAAAATTACCGATTTTAGTGTTAGAAATAGTGTCTCATACCTATAGGGGAGAATATAGCACTAAGAAAGATTTTTATGCTCAAGAATTGGAGATATTATATTATGTAGTTTATAATTCTCAGCGTAAGAGAAAACAACGTTTAGAGGTTTACAAATTAGTCAATGGAGAATATAAGTTACTGTCAGGAAACCCTGTTTTTCTACCAGAGATAGGGTTAGGAATAGGAATGGAAAAAGCAACATATCAAGGAATAACTAGGGAATGGTTATATTGGTTTGATGAAAATGGAAAACGATTTTTAACACCAGAAGAAAGGATGCAACAAAGTGAGGAAAAACATTTAGAATCTGAAAGAAAATGGTTAGAATCTGAGAAAAAGGCTAATAAATTAGCAGAGATGTTAAAAAAATTAGGAGTTGATCCTGAAAATTTATAGCGTGTGAATTAAATCTGCAAAACCGTAAATACTAATTCCTAATAACAGTAGTGCGGTAAATTGGGTAAGGCGTTGTTGAGTTAAAACTGTGTGGTTGTTTTCGGTGGGAGACATTGCTTCCCGGACTAATATAGAAGTTGATGCTCCCACGACAAAACTTAAACCTAGTATGATGTAGGGTTTATCTGGGACAATGGTGGAGACTGTCAGCAGAGCGATCGCTAATGTTAACATTAATAACTCCACAAATCGGGGTGGATGATGTTGAATCAATAAAATCAAGCTGTTTAACCAAAAATTCCAAGTTCTCATAATTTGTCAGTTGTTAATTAACTGTTGTAGAGACGTTCCATGGAACGTCTCTACATTAAAACTAACGAGCGCCAGCTTTTACCCCTGCACCATTTTTCTGGGTTGAATCTTCTGGAAGTTCCACACCAAAAACCCGACAAAAGACCTTTTCCACTTTATAGCCAGTATCAATAGATTCTAAAGGATCTTTCCGCAAACGGTGACGCAGACATAAAGTAATTACCCGACGGATATCGTCAATTGTAACTTCTGTCCGACCTTCAAAAGCGGTTAATGCTTTCGCAGCGCGGTTTGTCACGATGTCACCCCGCAACCCGTCCACATCTAATTCTGAACAAACTTCGGAAATTTTCACCCGGAAGTCATAGTCTAAATTAACTTGTGGTAATAAGTTTTGGGCATTGACAATTTTCTCTTGTAATGCTACTTGTGGTGCTTGGTGTTTTTCTAAATACACAGGCGGATTTTGGTCAAATTCACCCCGTTCCTCCACAATTTGCACCCGCAAAGCTGGTTCTTTCACAGTGCGGATTTCCGCGTGCATTCCAAAACGGTCGAGAAGTTGAGGACGTAATTCCCCTTCTTCTGGATTTCCTGAACCAACGAGAACAAACTTCGCAGGGTGACGGATAGAAATTCCTTCCCGTTCCACAGTGTTCCAACCACTAGCAGCGGAATCGAGGAGTACGTCTACCAAGTGGTCATCTAATAAGTTGACCTCATCAACGTAAAGAATACCCCGGTTGGCTTTGGCTAGGAGTCCCGGTTCAAAGGCTTTGACACCCTCAGATAAGGCTTTTTCAATGTCAATTGTCCCACAAACCCGGTCTTCCGTAGCACCCAATGGTAAATCTACCATTTGCACCTTTTTGTGAGTGATGGGAATTTCTAACCCCTGTGCTACCTGTTGACGGACTTCATCACTCATCAAGTCCGTGTCGTTGGGGTCACTGTTGAAGGGGTCATTAGCGACAACAGGGATTTCTGGTAAAAGGTCCGCCAAGGCGCGGATAGTTGTAGATTTTCCGGTGCCGCGATCGCCCATAATCATTACACCACCAATTTTGGGGTCAATGACATTTAGCAGCAGTGCCAGTTTCATTTCTTCTTGACCGACGATGGCTGTAAATGGGAAGACCGCACGACGCGCACTCGCACTAGCTTGAGCAGTTGAAGTCACTAAATTACCTTAACAATATTTTTTATGACAATTCTTTATTTTGACACATTTTGCGAATGTGGGTCAGTTGTTAGTTAAAAACTGAAGGCTATAAGTTTTTTAAATCAGACTTTTACAAAAAAAGCACAAGACTATGTTTATTGAGAATAAGTCTCCTTCATTCTCAAGATTATTGATAATCGTCGCAATAAGATAACCATTTTACTAGGTTCTTGACCTCTTGACTTTTTGTGCTATTATGAAGGTGTATGATCTGGCTGTTATTATATCTAAATTTTAGAATACAGAAATTGTCAGCATTAGGATAACCAGGATTTAAGAATTGACAGGATGTGAGTAAAATAAAATCCTGTTCATCGTTTGATCTTGTAAATCCTGATTCTCATAAAATTATTAAAATTATCGGAAAAATAACTGAAATTACTGAGAAACAAGTATTATTGTCAGTAGGGATATTCCTCAACTATCAGGACAATTATACTACTAGCAAAATGGATATTAAGGATTTTTATAAAGCCACTAACCCCGCACGCACCCTTGTTGCGCGAAATGTGGAAGATCAAAAATGTTATATTGACTTTTCTAAAGTGCGTGGTGAGGATATCATCAGCACTATTAAAGATAGTATTACAGAGTGGAATCAAGATGAGCCTACCTGTAACCTATTTACTGGACATATTGGTTGTGGTAAATCTACAGAATTATTACGATTACAGGTAGAATTAGAAGCAGCAGATTTTCATGTTGTTTATTTTGAATCTAGCGAAGATCTAGAAATCACAGATATAGATATTGCTGATGTATTTTTAGCCATTGCTAGTCGCATTAGTAAAAGTCTTGAGAAAATTGTTCTCGAAGAACCGAAAAAATTTCAGGAATTACTTCAAGGTGCATGGAACATCTTAAACTCTGAAGTTACAGGTGTTAAAGGTAAATTTGCTGGTCATGATATTGGTTATACTGTTGACGGACAAAAGTTGTCTCTGTCTTTGGGTATTGGGGAAATCACCACAAAAATGAAAAGTGATTCCACATTAAGAACCAAAGTAAATCAATATTTAGGACCACAGAAAACCAACTTACTACAAGCAATTAATCAAGAACTTTTAGAACCTGCTATTTCTAAACTCAAACAACAGGGTAAAAATGGTTTAGTGGTCATAGTTGATAACCTAGACCGTATAGATAATACCATTAAACCCTGGGGTCGGACACAACAAGAATATCTATTTGTTGACCAAGGAGAATATCTCACCAAACTGAATTGTCATGTTATTTATACCATGCCCCTGGCTTTGAAATTTTCCAATGAATATGGCACACTAACCCAACGATTTCCAGAAGAACCAAAAATATTACCAATGGTTCCCGTCAAGTCTTCAGATGGTAAAGTCCATGAACAGGGATTAGCACTAATGCAACAGATGATTTTAGCTAGAGCATTTCCTAATTTAGCCCCAGAAGACCGCTTAAATAAAATTACTGAAATTTTTGATGCTCCAGCAAGTCTAGACCGCTTGTGTCAGGTTAGTGGTGGTCATGTCCGCGATATTTTGCGGTTATTAAACCCCTGGATTATGAAAGATAAAAAATTTCCTCTCCAGAGTCATACCTTAGAGCAGATTATTCGTGAACGACGGAATGAAATGTCTTTAACTATTTCTGATGAAGAATGGGAATTATTACGTCGTGTTAAAAAAACTAAGCACGTTAGTGATGATCAAGGATATCAGAAATTAATTCGCAGTAGATTTGTATTTGAATATCGAGATCAGGGTGAATTATGGTTTGATGTCAATCCGATTTTAGCAGAATCGGAAAAGTTGTCTGAATGAGGATTTTGTCTGAATCAGGATTTCCAGGATTTGAGGATTAACAGGATTAAGATTTTGTCTGAATCAGGATTTCCAGGATTAAAGGATTTGCAGGATTTATATCCCCGACTTCTTCGATCAATGTTATTATTTATCGAGGTTAAAGTTCAGAAGTCGGGGATATTGTTTATCACAAATTAATACTATGAACAACTCACAACAACTAGAAGATTTAGCATGGTCTATAGAAGCATCCCAAGGAGAATTTAAGCTGATTTTAGCTAAATGCAATTATCTCAACTTACAAAATCAACTCATTCAAGAATTACAAGAAATATGTCAAATTGAAATTCAGATTTTACGACTTCAAGCATCAGAAAGAACATTATATAATGCGATTCGAGAAGAATTTAATCAGGAAATTGCAGCATTAATGATTGTCGGTTGGGAATCATTACCGAATTTATCGAAAATGTTCAGTTCAGCTAATCAAGTCAGGGAAGAATTTAGAAATAATTGTTCATATCCGGTAGTCCTATGGATTAATAATCAAATATATCAACAAATCATGGAATCTGCACCTGATTTAGAAAGTTGGGGAATTACTATCAATTTTTCTCTTCCTTTCGATGAATTAACTAATTTACTCAAATCAATGATAGATAAAGTATTAAATGATGATTTGAATGTAAATTTACAAGAATTTGAATTAGCATTACAAGACTTACAAAAAAATGGTCAAGAGTTAGAACCAGAATTTGCAGCTAATTGTAATTTTTTAAAAGGATTTATTGCATATAACAAAAAACAATTAGATACAGCTATTAATTACTATCAACAAAGTTGGGATTTTTGGCAAACAACGGATAATTTAGAAATTCAAGGGAAAATACTTTATAATCTGACAATTTGCAATTATGAAAAATTAAGACCTAACCCCTCAACTCCCTTCCCCGCTAGTGAAGGGGGAGAAGTTGGGAATTATTTACAACGAACGTTAGAAAAGTTTAAAAATGCTCAACGTCTGGATTTAATTGCTAATTCTTTATCAAGATTTGGGTTAATTCTCCAAGATTTACAAGCATGGGAACAATTAAAAACATTATCTCAACAAGCTTTAGAAATACATCAAGCTGAAAATAATATCTTGAAAATAGCGGAAGATTATCTATTTTTAGCAATAGCTAATTTTGAACAATCAAATTTTCAAGAAACAGCCAAAATTGCTAATCAAGGGATAGGGGTAATTCATGAGTTACCCCTACTAAATTATTATCGTCAAAGTCTATTTTTAATTCTAGCACAAGCTCAAGAAAAATTACAACAACATGAACAAGCAATTAGTAATTTAAAATTGGCTAAAGATATTGGGGTTATCAATAATCAACCAAAGCTTTATGTTAAAATTCTCAATCTTTTACAAAAACTATTATTTCAAAAAACAGAATATTTAGAAGCTTTTAACACCAAATTAGAATCTCGTTCTATTGAACAACAATTTGGTTTGCGGGCGTTTATTGGTGCAGGTTGGTTAAAACCAGCAAAAAATACAAATCTAAATGTAGAGACGTTCCATGGAACGTCTCTACAAACAAATTACGGAACGTCTCTACAAACAAATCAAACCATTAAAAAAGAAAATATTTCTCCAGAAATTGAAGCATCTGGACGGAAAATAGATGTAGATGAATTACTAGCAAGAATTGGTAGAACTGATAAAAAAATTATTGTCATTCATGGACAGTCAGGAGTTGGAAAAAGTTCTCTAGTTAATGCTGGGTTAATTCCTGCATTGGAAAATAAAGCCATAGGTTTTCAAGATAATTTACCTGTAACTATTAGAGTTTATAATAGTTGGTTTACAGAATTAGCAAAAGAACTATTAGATGTATTACCAGAAAACTTAAAATCAGAAGATTTAAAATTAGATACTCAGGAAGAGTTTATTTTAAAATTGGTAGAAATTGAAAAATATCGGAGAACAGTATTAATTTTTGACCAATTTGAAGAATTTTTCTTTGTTTGTCCTGACGATAAAGCCAGAACAGAATTTTTCCAGTTTTTAGGGAAATGTCTAAATCATAAAAATATTGGATCTTTGCGAGTAATTTTATCTTTGCGGGTAGATTATTTACATCTTTTATTAGAATGTGATGAAATTACCGATATGAATATTATTGGTGATGGTATTCTGAGTAAAAATGTGCTTTATAAATTGGGAAACTTAACACCAGAAAATGCTAAAACTACAATTGAGAGTTTAACTAAAAAAACTGATTTTCAGTTAGAACCGGATTTAATTAATCGGCTGGTAGAAGATTTAGCGGGAGAAGTAGGTTCAGTTCGTCCCATTGAATTACAAATTGTGGGAGCGCAATTAGAAACAGAAAAAATTACCACATTAGCCGCATATCAGCAAATTGGTAACAAGCAAAAATTAGTTAAACGTTATTTAGGGGAAATAGTTAATGATTGCGGTAAGAAAAATCAAGAACTTGCGGAATTATTACTTTATTTTCTCACAGACGAACAAGGAACAAGACCGTTAAAGACTAAGGCAGAATTAGAAGAAAATTTACAATCATTATTAGAACGAGATAAAAATGAAACTGAGAATAACTTAGATTTAGTATTAGAAATATTTGTCAAATCTGGTTTAGTGGTGTTGTTACCAGAAACCACCGCAGACCGTTATCAATTAGTTCATGATTATTTAGCAGCTTTTATTCGTCAGCAACAAGAACCACTCAGCCAAAAACTAGAATGGGAAAAACAACAAAGAAAAATCGGTGAAGCTAAACTGAATCGCTTTCTCAAAATTGCCCTTGCAGGTTCAGTAGCCGCAGGAATAGCATTAACCTTGCTAACAGTCACAGCTTGGGATGCTGCAAAGAGGGCAGAAACGCAAAAACAACAAGCTGATATTAATGCAATTCAAGCCTTAACTAAATCTAGTGAAGCCCAGTTTGCCTTAAAAGACACCGGAAACGCCTTAATAGAAGGCTTGAAGGCTGGTGGAAAACTAAAACTGGCATCTTGGGCAAAATCTGATACTCAAGTACCAACAATAGCAGCATTAAGGCAAGCGGTATATTTGCAACGTGATGAAAAGCCGGAAAATAGAGCCTTAGCAGTCAATACCCTGAAAGGTCATGAGAGTGAGGTCTATAGTGTGGGATTTAGCCCCGACGGCAAACAACTGGCTTCTGGGAGTTTTGACAAGACGATCAAAATCTGGGACGTGACCACAGGGAAAGTCCTGAATACCCTGAAAGGTCATGAGAGTTTGGTCAATAGTGTGGAATTTAGCCCCGACGGACAACAATTGGCTTCTGGGAGTCGTGACAAGACGATCAAAATCTGGGACGTGACCACAGGGAAAGTCCTGAATACCCTGAAAGGTCATGAGAGTTTGGTCAATAGTGTGGAATTTAGCCCCGACGGACAACAATTGGCTTCTGGGAGTCGTGACAAGACGATCAAAATCTGGGACGTGACCACAGGGAAAGTCCTGAATACCCTGAAAGGTCATGAGAGTTCGGTCTTGAGTGTGGGATTTAGCCCCGACGGACAACAATTGGCTTCTGGGAGTCGTGACAACACGATCAAAATCTGGGACGTGACCACAGGGAAAGTCCTGAATACCCTGAAAGGTCATGAGGATTATGTCAATAGTGTGGGATTTAGCCCCGACGGACAACAACTGGCTTCTGGGAGTGTTGACAACACGATCAAAATCTGGAACGTGACCACAGGGAAAGTCCTGAATACCCTCAAAGGTCATGAGGGTTATGTCAATAGTGTGGGATTTAGCCCCGACGGACAACAACTGGTTTCTGGGAGTTCAGACAGCACGATCAAAATCTGGGACGTAACCACAGGGGAAGTCCTGAATACCCTGAAAGGTCATGAGAGTTTGGTCTGGAGTGTGGGATTTAGCCCCGACGGCAAACAACTGGCTTCTGGGAGTTTTGACAAGACGATCAAAATCTGGGACGTGACCACAGGGAAAGTCCTGAATACCCTTCCTTCGGAACGCTACGCTAACAAAGGTGATGAGGGTTCGGTCTCTAGTGTGGGATTTAGCCCCGACGGACAACAATTGGCTTCTGGGAGTTTTGACAAGACGATCAAAATCTGGGACGTGACCACAGGGAAAGTCCTGAATACCCTGAAAGGTCATGAGGGTTCGGTCTCTAGTGTGGGATTTAGCCCCGACGGACAACAACTGGCTTCTGGGAGTGTTGACAAGACGATCAAAATCTGGGACGTAACCACAGGGAAAGTCCTGAATACCCTGAAAGGTCATGAGGGTTTTGTCTATAGTGTGGGATTTAGCCCCGACGGACAACAACTGGCTTCTGGGAGTGAAGACAAGACGATCAAAATCTGGGACGTGACCACAGGGAAAGTCCTGAATACCCTGAAAGGTCATGAGAGTAGGGTCTGGAGTGTGGGATTTAGCCCCGACGGACAACAACTGGCTTCTGGGAGTGAAGACAAGACGATCAAAATCTGGGACGTGACCACAGGGAAAGTCCTGAATACCCTGAAAGGTCATGAGAGTAGGGTCTGGAGTGTGGGATTTAGCCCCGACGGACAACAATTGGCTTCTGGGAGTTTTGACAACACGATCAAAATCTGGGACGTGACCACAGGGAAAGTCCTGAATACCCTCAAAGGTCATGAGGATACGGTCTATGGTGTGGGATTTAGCCCCGACGGACAACAATTGGCTTCTGGGAGTTTTGACAAGACGATTAAAATCTGGGACGTGACCACAGGGAAAGTCCTGAATACCCTGAAAGGTCATGATAGTTCGGTCTATAGTGTGGGATTTAGCCCCGACGGACAACAATTGGCTTCTGGGAGTCATGACAAGACGATTATTTTATGGGATTTGGATTTAGATAATTTAGTCACCAGTGGTTGCAATTTGCTGAATAATTATTTGATTGGTAATCCTCAAGTGTTGGCAGAATTAAAAGATTGCCAAACTCCATCTCGGTTATTATTAGCAGCAACGGTGTTAGTGATCCAAGGTGAGAACTTGGCAGCAAATGATGATCTGAATGGGGCTTTAGCTAATTTCCGTCAAGCCAAAGAATGGGATAAAAATTTACAATTTGACCCCCAAGCAAAAGCACAGGAGTTTGCTAACAAAGGCAAAGCTAAACGCAAGTGAGCGGAGTGAGAAAGTGTTGTCCAAAAAGGGCAAATTAGGGATTTGAAGGCGGGGAAAAATCCCTTTACTGATGCGGTGTTGAAGGAATTAACCCCACCCCATTGGTGTCAACTTAGGCTACAGATGGCTTATTTGTTGGCTTCCACACCCACCCAGAAATGAATTTCCGGGCTAATAGCGAAAGTAAACTAAAGTTTACTCAAAAATTTCCGGGTTATTTAGTCATCTTCAGATGACTTCTGCTATTAGACTGGGAATTCATTCCCAGGTGGGCTATGGGTTTTAGGTTAAGTTGACACCAATGAAGCTCTTGCTTTACCCCTACGTTTAGAATCAAACAATCCAGCCGTTTCGAGTATAACTTGTGTGTACACGATAGCCTCACAAAGGGGAGGGGACTGGATTTTCTGGTTTCCCCCCAAAGTATCGAGGGATTAAAGGGGGTAATTATCGGATATCAACAATAATTAGCATATAGTAATCCTATTTGATTTGTGAACATTCCCAGAGTCAGATCCCCGACTTCTCTAAGAAGTCGGGGATCTTGTTTTTCATAACTAATTTAGGATCGCTATATAGGGCTTGCTGATTAAAAATTGCCTAATACAGTGTATATTAATAATTGACAAAATAATTAAAGGAGAAATTTACCCCATGAACAAATTATTAGATGAAACCCTATCTCATGAAATTGCCAAAGCCATCAAAAGTAAAGCTAAAAAACCTTTTGATAATGCTTATAAAGCAGTTTTAATCACCCAAGGGGCAAAGTATATCCAAGGCTTTTTAGTATTTGCTGGTCAGCCCTATAAACCAGTTGAACATGGTTGGATTGAAGTTAATGATGTAATTATAGATCCGACACTTCCCCATTTACAAAAAAATCCCCAAGAACTTTATTATTTTCCGGCTCAAGCTCTAAGTACCAAAAAACTCAAAGCCATTGTGGAAGAATCCAAAGAAGATTATCCAGAGGATGATCCTTTACCTATTTATGGCGAAGCCCCCTATGATTATTATGGTGATGTTATGTTGGGGGGGCTAGAATATTTGACAGCTTATCAAGCCGCACAGGCAAAATGTCAAGAAATCAATGGCTTAAATTTTGAAAAAAATTAGTCTCCCAGGACAGAATTTTACATTATTTTCCTCCTAAATTGTTATTTATGGGCATCTCTCCATCTGCAACTAAATCCAATCCTGAATACCGTCGTCGAGAAAATGACTGGCGATTATTTTTACGCTTAGTCCCCTATGGTCGTCGTCATGGCAAACTATTAGCAGTATCCATGTTAATGCTTGTTCCCATTGCTGTTGCTAGTGCTATCAAACCCCTATTAGTGGGACAGGCAATTTCGTTAATTCGCAAAGAACCAAGTACATATCAATTTCTGCAAAATATCCCTCTGTGGCAGGGTTTAAATACAATACCCGTGAATGAAATTAATAGCCTACAAATAATTACTAATATTAATTCTGCAAATATTAAGGCATAAAAATAACTTCAGTTTAGTCTAAACTCCAGGCAAAATGTATCTAAAATTATATGATCATGAGATTTTTCTTGAATTTATAAATCATCAATCTTGTCAATTATTTGAAATCAAATTTAAAAAATCATAAATGTGTCATTTTTTTCGTCGAGAATTTTTATTCCTGCTCCAAAATGAGTAGCCTGATAGTATATATTGACAAAATATGAAAGAATATTTAAGCTTTATAAGAGTTTATTTCAAGTCATCCTTGACAGTTTTGTATGGGAATTCAAAAAGAACATCATCAGATGCTTACTCAGTTTACGACAGAATATGATCTGCAACCAATTGCAAAACATTTATCAACTATTATCAAAGAATCTTTGGCGAGTGTTTCATCAAGTAAATGTCGTCAAGGAACGATTCTAGTACCAACGTTTGTCATTTGGTTTGTAATTCTCTCCACTATCCGTCGTGATTTAAGTTATTTAGGAATAATGGATTGGATGATATCAGGATTGAGGTGGTTATCCTGTTGTCTACCAAAACAACTTATTTCTGAAGGTGCTATGAGTCATGCCAGAGTTCGTATAGGATTAACAGTTTTTCAACTAATATTTAAAAAACTCACTTCTAGTTTGACAACATTGAAATATGACTTTCATAAATGGACTACAGTAATATTTGATGGTTCCACAGGTACGACACCTGATACTGAAAGTAATCGTGATAAATTTGGGAAGTCTAAATGTGGTCGAGGAGAAAGTGCTTTTCCCATGCTGAGAATAGTCACATTAATATCAGCATCAACACGCCTGATCCTAGATTTTACCTATGGTTCGAGCCAAGGTAAAGGAACTGGTGAAAGGACTTTAATGACTAAATTACTGGCACAATTTAACCAGAAAAACTTATTATTTTTATTAGATGCTGGTTTATATTCCTTTGCAACTATTTTTAGTATTCGTACAAAAGAATGCGACTTTTTACTTAGGGTAGCTTCTAATGTTAAACTACCTGTTATCTCTGATTCTCGTTTGCCAGATGGATACATGGCTAGATATCCAGATGGAAGTTATTTATCAGAAATTAATGGCAAAATTCTCAATTTAGAAAAATCTACAGAATCGCATAAACAATGGAATCAGGAAAGTATCATTGTCCGAGTTATTGAATATCAAATTCCTGGTTTTCTCCCTCGTCGTTTAGTTACTAGTATTATTGACCCTAATATTTCTGCCAAAGAATTAATTATTCACTATCATTGCAGATGGGAGGTGGAAATTAGTTTCTGTGAAATAAAAACACATCAATGTGCTACGCTCAAAGGACAAATGCCCACTATTTTTCGGAGCAAAACATCTGAATTAGTCGAACAAGAACTTTATGCTATGTTAATTGCTTATAATCTACTCCGCGATTTAATTTACCAATCTGCTAACGAATATAATAAAAATCCTTTACTCCTTAGTTTTCTTGAATCTTTGCAACTAGTTATAGATTTAGTACAACTCATCAGCCATTCATCCTTAAAATTACGAGAAATTCAACATCAATATTTATTATCATTAATTTCCCAGTCTGAAATTGATCGCCCCCGACGAAAACGTATTAATCCCCGTGTTGTCAAAATTAAAATGTCCAAATTCAAGCGCAAAAACTCTTCCCATAAATCTGAAATCAGAGATATAGAAAAAGACTTGAAAATCCTTCCCCCACAAGCAGTTTGACAATTTCATTCACGGGTATTGGGTTTAAATATCCTGATTGGAATGTTGCTAATAGCAACTATTATCCGCTTAGTATTAATAAGTGTCCAAGGTTATTTAGTGCAAAAATTAGGGCAAAAAATCACAGCAGATATTCGTGAAGATTTATTTACTCATGTAACATCTTTAGCTGTGCGGTTTTTTGATCAGACACCTGTAGGTAAATTGATTACTAGACTAACGAGTGATGTCGAAAGTTTAGGAGATGTTTTTTCCACTGGGGCTGTAGGCATTGTTTCTGATTTACTATCTATGGTAGTAATTGTGGGATTGATGTTTTCTATTCAATGGCAACTTGCTTCTTTGTTGATATTCATCCTCTTGCCAATAACTTGGTTGATAATTTATTTTCAACAGCGGTATCGAAGGGCTAATTATAAAACCAGAGAAGAACTTTCTGTACTCAATTCTCAACTTCAAGAAAATATTGTCGGGATTAATATAGTTCAATTATTTCGCCGCGAAAAATTTAATGTTGAGTTATTTCGAGCTGCTAACCAACGTTATATTAAGGAAGTAGATATTAGCATTTGGTATGATTCCGCAGTTTCTGCAACCTTAGAATGGGTTGGTTTAATTGCTATTGCTGGAGTATTATGGTTAGGTGGTTGGTTATTGTTAGATCAACAAATCTCCTTTGGTATTTTATCAGCATTTATTTTATATGCCCAACAATTTTTTGAACCATTACGGAATTTTGCGGAAAAGTTTACGGTGATTCAATCTGGGTTTACGGCTATTGAAAGAGTAGTGGATATTTTAGATGAACCCATTGAAATTAAAGATTATTCTCAGCCTCAAAGTTCAAATGTAGATTTTGAATTTGGCTATATTAATGAGATAGTTTCTAAGTTAGAATCTCAAGATTTTACACCCGTTCCGGCTTTGGGAGCAATTAAGTTTGAAAATGTTTCCTTTGCTTATAAAGATGATGATTATGTGATTAAGAATTTAGACTTTACCATTCACCCAGGGGAAAAGGTGGCTTTAGTTGGTCCCACAGGTGCGGGTAAAAGTTCAATTATTCGCCTTTTATGTCGTCTTTATGAACCAACCCAAGGACGCATTCTCATTGACGGTGTGGATATCCGCGAGATTCCTCAAGTGGAACTACGACGTTATATGACGGTGATTTTGCAAGAGGCTTTTTTGTTTGCTGGTGATGTTAAAAGTAATATTACTTTAGGTGATAATTACAGTTTTGCAGAAATTCAACAAGCAGCAGAAAAGACGAATGTAGCGACGTTTATTAACCAATTACCCCAAGGTTATGATACTCAATTACGAGAACGGGCGACAAATCTTTCTAGTGGACAAAAACAACTTTTAGCCTTTGCGCGGGCGGCTATTCGTAATCCCCAAATTTTGGTATTAGATGAAGCCACAGCTAGTTTAGATGTGGGGACGGAGGCTTTAGTTCAATCAGCTTTAAATCAGTTGTTAATCCAACGAACTTCAATTATTATTGCTCACCGTCTCTCAACAATTCGCAATGTAGACCGGATTTTTGTGTTGAAACGGGGGGAATTAATTGAACAGGGAAGTCATGAAGAATTGCTACAACAACAAGGATTTTATGCCACTTTGCACAATTTACAAATGTTAGGAGCTTAATCAAAGGTCTTGAAATGCAATCAAGGGCGCATAGCCTGCGCCCCTACGGGTTTTAAGATTTTAGGAAAATCAAAAATTATATTTTTCAATCTATTTCTGTGGCTATTTTGTCCCCACGTTCGAGTTCCCAAAGAATTTGATTTCCTTCCCGTCTTACCCGTGAAACTATCCAATTTCGCCAGCGCCATTCATCACCTCGGCTGGTAACGGCGCTAGAGTGAACACCCATTAAGTCTGCTAATTCTGAACTGGTAATTAGGTAGCCTTTTTCGGCAATTTCGTCTGCAATCCGTAAGGTTTCCACCAAGTTGCGAAGTTGTAAAACCCTGATTTCCGTGGGTTGTTCGTTGGTTGTAGTCGCAGTTGGTGTTGTAGATTGTTCCATAGTGCTTGTATCTGATGCAGACGGACTGCTTTCTAGTGTGTTTTTATTAGTTATTGTAGAGTTTATTGGATCATTAGATACTTTTGCTGGGCTTATTTCCCCAATTTTAGGTAAATTTTCGTGAAGAAGTCCAGGTAATAATTGTTTGAGGTGAGGGATTTTATGGTTAGCGAAGGAACGCGCAATGACATCACAGCGTTCATTGCCAATATTACCAGAATGTCCGCGAACGTGTTCCCATTGTACCAGTCGGCTATTGAGTTGATCCAGAATTTCTAGGAGGTCTTGGTTTTGAACGGGATTCCCATCTGCTTTTTTCCAGCCGTTCTTTTTCCAGCCTTTTACCCATTTTGTCACACAATCAATGACATATTTACTATCTGTGTACAGGGTAATAGGTTCAGTTTGTCGAGATGATTTGAAAAATTCCAAGGCAGCGATCGCAGCTTGCATTTCCATTTTATTATTAGTGGTGTGCTGGGATGAATCACCCATTTCGTGAACTGAACCATCATGGAAATAGACAACTGTACCCCAACCACCAGGGCCTGGATTACCTGTGCAAGCGCCATCTGTATATATACTTTGAATTAGACTTTGGGTAGACATGATCAAATTAGAGAATTCTCAAGGATTGATATATTATTGATAACGATACATTAATTCCAAGTTCACAACTTCATTAGTGAAACCCCACTGTTGATAAAATGGTATCATCTCTGGTAAACAGAACAAAGCCATATTTTCAACTTCTTTTAATTGGGGATGATTAACGACTTCATCTAATAACTTAGCACCAAATCCCATTTTTCTGTAACTAGGTTTAACAATGACATCATAAAGAACTCCGCGATAAACAAAATCAGTCAAAATACGACAAAAAGCAATTAGTTCTTTTTCCTCATTTACTAAAGCGATGATAATATCAGATGCAGCTAACATTTTGACAACACCTGGATATATTCGGTTGTGACTCCAGAACTCATTTTTGTATAATTCCACAAGTTCGGAAATTTGGGTTTCATCTAATTGATTAACAACTTGGTAATTCATTTTTTTGATTTTATCAATCCTGTAAATCTGAAGCAGAAATTAAATTTATCTTTTTACGAAAAGCTGAAAATTGACGGCTGAATGCTGACAATATAAACGGTGTTTTTGCGCTCATTTTTTCAGCATAAGCTTGATATTCTGCTATTTGTTGTTTAATTTCCGAAAAATGATCATGGTAATAATTAACTTAAATTAAAAAAAATTAACATAGATGACAAATCATAACTAACATCATCTTTTATTAATTTCATTAGACACAATTAGTTGTATGATATGAATGATAGGCAACCTGGTTGTCACTTCACGTAGTTAGGCGTAAATAAACTTAATATTAATCACTCTTCTGCTTGTTGGTATTAGTTTTACTGCTAATCAGTTAATTTATGCCTAAATACTTAACTTGGTTATTTAGCACATCAGAAAAAAACATTCTGATAGCTTGCCTGACGCAGCCATAGCTCAATACTAGCAGCAAAAACCACAAAAACCTTCACGACAAAGACGGAAAAATGATCCAAAAAATTTTGTTAGCTGTCTCCGGTTTGGGACACGCGGAAGAAATGCTCAAGAACTTGAAAGAACTACCTTCATTTCGAGGAGCAAGAGTCACAGTTCTCCACGTTGTCACCCCACAAAGCACTGCGGCTGTAATGACTGACAAATGGGAAGAAGGGGGCAAAATTCTCGCTAAGGCTATTCAGTATTTAAACTTAGACCCCAGCCAAGTTTCTTCTATTTTACGTCAAGGTGATCCCAAGGATGTAGTTTGTCAAGTCGCTGACGAAATGGAAGCTGACTTGATTATTATGGGTTCACGGGGAATGAAGCGGCTACAATCTATTTTCTCCAATTCCGTCAGTCAGTACGTTTTCCAACTGTCTTCCCGTCCCATGTTGCTAGTGAAAGATGACATTTATGTCAAAAACATTAAGCGCATTATGGTGGCAATGGATAATTCTGAATCTGCTAAAAACTGCTTAAATTTGGCTTTGTTCTTACTTAGGGGTGTTGCGGGTGGACAATTGGTTTTAGCTAATGTTAATGCAGATTTAGGTGGTAAATTATCAGGTATTACTGATCTTAAACCAGAGAGAAATTCTGTGTTAGGAATGGCTGTGGCAGAGGCAGAAAAGCAATCTGTAGCAGTGCGTTGTATTACTAGCAGTGGTAAACCTGGGGAAGAAATTTGTCGTTTAACTAATGAGTTGAATATAGACTTATTATTGATTGGTTCCCCGGACCGTCGCCCATCTATTGCTAAGAGTTTTGTTGATATAGATCGGCTCATTGGCTCGTCTTTATCTGACTATGTTCGTGTTAATGCTACCTGTCCAGTTCTCTTGGCACGCACTATTGGATAATGTCTTCATATTAGCGATGACTAAATAAAAACCCCTACACTATATGAGTTTAGGGGGGTTTTTATTTTATAGCCCAAGTATTAACTATCTTTTCCACCGATTTTAAAATGCTCACAAAAGCTAATAGCTGTTCGCAAGGCTGTTAATTAACCTTCAGTCTTGGAGGTTTGGATGTAAAGCATGATTAAAAACACGGCGGGTACTAATACGAACAAAATGCTCGCTACGAAACCCAAATCATTAACTTGCATAGCAAGATAGCCTTTTGTGTAATTTCGAGTCAACTATTCTAGAATAGCATCATAGATGACAGAATGAAGCCAAATTTTTTTATCAGCCTTTAAGGTTTGGTGATAACAGTCACGGGTCCATTAACTAAGGTTTGACAAGCGAGACGGTAGTTATCAGGCTTGTTTTTGAATTTTTTGGTTTCTAAATCTGTACGCGGAGACAGGTTTTCTAATCCTTCAGTGATTTGGACAACGCAAGTAGTACATTGTCCAGCACCACCACAATTGGTCATTTTGCCGAAAAATTTATATATATCAATGCCATTTTCTACAGCTTTAAGTCGGAGATTAGCACCATCTGCGGCGACTATTTCTTGATTTTCTTGAACAAATTTGATATTTCCCATCGTAGCTTCCTGGTAATTTAGTATGTGACTGGATTAATTATATGGATTTATTGCAAAATATTAAGAACTATTAATTTTACCAAAAAATAGGACAGGTGGATGTTACCTGTCCAAAAAATTGGCAATGGGTAATTTATCTAAAACCCACTGCTGCTTGCCAAACAAATGCAAGTAACAAGAAGAAGACGGGAATAACAGGTAAAACATCTACCAAGGGGTCGAAGATTTGGTAAGCTTCAGGCAATTTTGCGAGTAATAGTGCTGCTTCCATGTTTGTTTAAATCCACCTAATAATCAAATATCTTTTATATGCGATATACATTTTATCATGATTAGCTCAATGATCAGTCCTCAGTTTTTTCTAAATCAATTGCTGATGGTTCTAACCAATGACCAAAATCGGTAACAAAGCGATCGCTCAAAATTGATGCGCGAATCTTTTGAGTAAAGCGAATTAATTCGGTGATGTTATGAATAGTCAACAAAGTATATGCTAATATTTCCTGCGATCGCACTAAATGAGATAAATAAGCCCGACTGAAATTTTCACAGGTGTAACAAGGGCAAGTTGTATCCAATGGTGTAAAATCTTCACGAAACTTAGCATTTTTGATATTCCAGCGTTCACCGGAGACAATAGCCGTTCCATGTCTAGCCCAGCGTGTGGGAATGACGCAATCAAATAAATCTACCCCAGAAGCGATCGCAATAGCCATTTCTCGATAAGTTCCCACACCCATCAAATAACGGGGTTTATTCATCGGTAACAACGGCGCTGTAGTTTGGACAATTTGCGCCATTAAATCCGTTGGTTCACCCACGCTGACCCCACCAATGGCATATCCCGGCATATCCAACTGCGCCAATTCTTGAGCAGCACGGGCGCGTAAGTCTAAATATACTCCCCCCTGGACAATGGGAAACAATGCCTGATCCTGGCGTTGATGGGCGGATATAGAGCGTTTTAACCAGCGATAGGTTCGGTCAGTGGCGGCTTCAACTTCCTGACGAGTGGCAGGATAGGGAGGACATTCATCAAAAGCCATGATCACATCCGCCCCTAAAATATTCTGAATTTCAATAGAGCGTTCTGGCGTTAATTTAATGATTTGCCCATCATGAGGAGAACGGAAAGTTACACCTTCTTCAGTAATTTTCCGCATTTCGCTCAGACTGAAAACCTGAAATCCACCGGAATCTGTAAGCATTGGTCCAGACCAACCCATGAATTTATGTAGTCCACCACCACCAGCAACAATGGCTTCTCCCGGTTGGAGATGTAAATGATAGGTATTAGCTAAAACCATCTGCGCTCCTGTTGCTCCCAGTTGGGCAGGGGTGATAGTTTTGACATTAGCTAATGTTCCCACAGGCATAAACCTGGGTGTTTCTACAATTCCGTGGGGAGTAGAAAATATTCCGGCTCTAGCTTTGGTCTGGCTACAGGTAGCGAGACTTTCAAAGGAAAAATTGGCGCTCAAGGCAAAAATACTAATTAGCTAAATTTATCCATCAACTTAACATTTTTGGTGTTACTTAGGGCGTTCGTGGGGGTTTTTGTCTTGTGAGGGTCATACCCCGCAATCCACTATGACCCCAAAGAGGATATGATTTCTTTAGTTAAGGTTTTGTGATACCGCCTTTCTTCTCAGGAATTACGCAAAATATCCCTCAAACCCTCATTTCTCTGTGCCTCTGTGGTTCGTTATTCCATGAATTATGCGTAAGTCCTACTTCTACCTCATTCTTTCTCCTGACGGTCACTGAGCGAAGTCGATAGCGTAGCGTGGCGTTAGCCATAGTGCTGACTCCTTTAAAAAGAATCACAGCAGTCGTCATCAATTTCCGCATCCCATCTAGCTGCTAAGACTTGATCCATCATCGCTTCTATAACCGTAACGTTAAATTGGCGATCGCGTCGGGCTTGCAAAGGTGTGGAAAGAGGAATCAAGCGTAAACACATTTGCTCTTGAATCAAGTCAAAGTAGGTTTCTTGCTGTGGAGATTGTTTTAATTCCAGATAATCAAAACTATCCACATTCACATATAGTGCATGGTTAGTGACTAGGGTAGACCGATGGGAATTAGCGAATACTTCCATTACATCTCCGTCACCCTCACTTAGTAGCTTGTTTTCTTGGGTGTAAATGTAGTGGACTCTACCTAAATCACGCAGCAATTGGCGGATATCGAGTTTATTAACAACTATGCCCATGTTGACTATGCACGGGGCTGGTATTTTGGTGTGGGGTAGATGATGACTCATAAGAATACCCGGTAAGTGGGAAACAAGCGCGTCTTTAGACCTGAGAGGGAAACGACACGAGCGGTTTTAACCGCTGTGGATATTAAAATTGAAGCCAGATTTTTGATTGGAACCTGGAAACCAACTCCCATTTCTGGGGTAATGTTAGCTAGATGCCTACGGCACGCTGCGCGAACGACCTGTTATAAGAGCTTGTTAGGCTTGCAACACTGTTCCAGTGACCTTAGAACTGTTTAATCACAAGCGACAGAGCAGGGAACTAGCTTCGCATTCCGGGGTGTCGTGACTCAAATAACGGCTACCCTTCGACTTCGCTCAGGGTGGTCTGGTCAGTACGGCTTGCTTGATTACTCTTGCAAGCCCAGTCCCTTTAGGGCTGGGTTACTGACAGAGAAATAGCGGGTTATGGAAGGTGAGTGACAACGCAGCCAGACAATCAATGAGATGGATTGTTAATTTCCCATAGTTCCAAAATATCAAGTTTAGGAGGCGATCGTCTCATCTTTTGAGGTAGATTGTCAGCCTGGGAGTGATTTATGATGAGAACATTTATATTCATGAATACTGGAAGTATTTAGCTAATTGAACTCTTTCTAAAGTATGGCTAATGTTTTGCGCTGGTGGCAACAGCAATTGCTAAATTTAGTTGCGGCTGTGATTTTCTATACAGCTATTCCCTTACCCTATCTGCAAAATTTGGACTTCCAGAAGGTTGCTTGTTTTGCACCGGTGATTGGGTTGATGATTGGGGGGATTTTAGGTGGATTAGATACGGGAATGAATTATTTGGGTGTCCCCGTGCTAACTCGTAATGCTTTGGTAGTAGGTGCGTGGATAGCAATTACGGGAGGGTTACATTTAGATGGTGCGATGGATACGGCTGATGGTTTAGCAGTAGGTGATCCGAAACGCAGGTTAGAGGTAATGATGGATAGTGCTACTGGTGCGTTTGGGGCAATGTCTGCTATTGTGATTATTATTTTGAAAACAACAGCTTTAACAGAGATAGCTGAAAACCATTATTTTGTATTAATGGCTGCTTGTGGGTGGGGACGTTGGGGACAACAAATGGCTATTTGTCAATACCCTTATCTGAAACCGACTGGTAAAGGTGCGGTTCATAAACAAGCGATACGTTCTTATTTAGATTTATTACCAAGCTTCTTTTTATTGCTGGGTTTGAGTGCTGTTGTTTGGTTAATTTATCCCCAAAAGTTAGTTTTATCTGTGGGGATGGTTTTAGCTGGAAGTGTGATCTCTGTTGTTACCGCAGCTTGGTTTAATTATAAGTTAGGTGGACATACAGGAGATACTTATGGCGCTGTGGTGGAGTGGACTGAAGCGTTATTTTTGTGTATAATGACCAGTATTTAGGATTTACCAGATTTTTTAAATTTGGCAGATTATAATAAACATTATTACGGAGAAAAAGTGTTTATGGCAACATCAGAAGATGTATGGCAACTGTTAGCAGAATTAGCTACTGCTCAAAAAGAAACTGACATACTATTGAAAGAAGTTAGTCAGCAACAGAAGGAGAATGCCGAACAACAGAAGGCAACTGACCGCCAACTCAAAGAATTAGGTAAACAAATTGGGGGACTCGGTGCAAAATTTGGCAGTTTTACCGAAGGTCTTGCCCTGCCTTCAATGGAAACTATTTTGGGACAACAATTTGGGATGGAAGTTATCAGTCCCAGTGTGCGAGTTAGTAAGGGAGGACAACACATGGAAATTGATGTTCTTGCTTATGCTAATGGTGAGTTAAATACTGCCTATATTGTTGAGGTTAAAAGTCATGCAAGGGAAGATTCTATTACTCAATTAAAAAGTATTTTACAACGGTTTCGTAACTTTTTTCCTGAACACAAAAACAAACGACTTTATGGCATATTAGCCTCTGTTGATTTGTCTAACGAATTACGCGAGAAAATTCTGCAAGAAGGGCTTTATGTGGCTCGTATTCATGATCAAGTTTTTGAGTTGGATATTCCCAATAATTTTCAGGCTCAAAGTTATTAGTGCGATCGCCAGTCCAGGGTAATATAAACATTATTACGGAGAAAAATCATCTATGGCAACCACATCAGAAGACGTATGGCAACTGTTGGCAGAATTAGCTACTGCTCAAAAAGAAACTGACCGCCAACTCAAAGAATTAGGTAAACAAATTGGGGGACTTGGTGCAAAATTTGGCAGTTTTACAGAAGGTCTTGCCCTGCCTTCAATGGAAACTATTTTGGGACAACAATTTGGGATGGAAGTTATCAGTCCCAGTGTGCGAGTTAGTAAGGGAGGACAACACATGGAAATTGATGTTCTTGCCTATGCTAATGGTGAGTTAAATACTGCCTATATTGTTGAGGCTAAAAGTCATGCAAGGGAAGATTCTATTACTCAATTCAAAAGTATTTTACAACGGTTTCGTAACTTTTTTCCTGAACACAAAAACAAACGACTTTATGGCATATTAGCCTCTGTTGATTTGTCTAACGAATTACGCGAGAAAATTCTGCAAGAAGGGCTTTATGTGGCTCGTATTCATGATCAAGTTTTCGAGTTGGATATTCCCAATAATTTTCAGGCTCAAAGTTATTAGTGCGATCGCCAATTATTGCAGTGTAATATAAAGATCACCATTATTCCTATAGATTATGTTAAGGAAGACAACGAATTATTAAGCTAACCGACAAGAATGGCGATCGCTATAGGCTGGACTAAAGCGTTGTTTTTGTGTATAATTACCAGTATTTAGGGTTTACCAGATTTTTTAAATTTGGCAGATTATACTGTAATTTAGTAACTAAAGGGTCAATAAGATGGACGCATTAAATCATGGGGAAATCGTCGGTACTCATCATTTCCCAGATGCGGTTACTGATCATGCGGCGCAAAACTTCAGTGATCTTAATCACGATTTAAATTCAAGTTATTCCAGTCATGTAGAATCAATCTCTCCGGGACTTGACCAACATTCTCCCCGTTTTTTAAACGATTTGCATCCAAACACTATTTTACATTCTGATTGTGTTTCCTTTTCTAGTGGTGATTTCCAGTCTAATTTTGATCACTTGCACAATTCTAGCTATATTGAAACGCCTAGTTTTGAGAGTCATTTATCCACAAGCAATTTTCATGCTGAAGTGATGCCTCGTGAGGCGACACCCGATTATGCGGAAGCCTCTAGGAATGAAGGCTGGGCAAAGCATTACGAGGAAAGAGCCGCAGGTTGGGCAAGTGAGGGGTCTTTTAGTCAGGCGGATTACTTGCAAAAAGAGGCTGATTATTATCATCAAAAAGCGGCTGAAAATCTTAATCAATAATTACACGCAACACGGCTTAATTATTTGATTTTGCGGGTAGGGTTAAAGCAAAAGCTCACCCGCCTGGGAATGAATTCCCAGTCTAATAGCAAAAGTCATCTAAAGATGACTAAACATTAGGAAAATTTATTAGTCCGTTTTAACGGACTTGAGCTATGAGACAGGGAATTTATTCCCTGGCTGGCGGGTGTGGAGAGTATAGCAGGGACGAAGATTTATTCGCCCTTATTAGTAAATCAACTGTCAACAATAATCATTAATAATTTAAAATTATGCCATTTCCATTAATTGCTTTTGGTATCGGTTCATTAATCACTGCAACAGCAGCAATAGGCAATACTTTTTTGAACAAAAGAAATACCGAAAAAGCACAAAAACTTCAAGTTGAGCAACATCAAGCAATCGTTGTCCGAGAAAAAGAGAGAATAGAAACTCAAGAAAGGATAGAATACGCCAGATTAGTCTGTCAAACTCGACAACAACAAGAAGGTTTGGCGGCTCAGGCACAATTAGCTGAATTGAGTCGTGATTTTCAAACTTATGAAAATGCTTTAAATCGTGAATTGCAAAGAACTCAACAACAAGAGGCTTTATCATTTCAAAAAGAACAGAAAGATTTAGATCGAGATTTGCAAGTCAGATTAGTGGAATTAAATCAAGAATTTCAATCTCAACAGGGTGAACTTAGTCGCGCCTTTACTGAAAAGATTGAAGTTTTTAAAGCAGATATGCAAAAGTATTTCTTTGAAAAACAAAAAGAACTGCAAATCCAACTCAAAGCCCAAGATATTGATCTGGCAAGGGAATTAAGACAATTTGATCGCCAAACTGCCATTGATGTCATCCATGAACAAAAACGAGAAAAAAATTCGGCGATTTGGTTGGTGGCAGAGGATTTATTAAAAAGAGGAATGTATGGGGATATTTTGCCTTTAAATGTCTTTGTTTCGCCTCCTGTTTTAGATTACGATGACAGTCGGAAACCTACCAATGCTAAAGGCTTTCCAGAAATGGAACAGTATTTGAAAGAAGAGTTACGGCAATTCTTTCAGCAATACCAAACTCATCATCGCCACATTGATTATTTGGCTGGTGCATGGACGAGTAAACAATTTAATAGTGAAGCTGCTGCAAGGCAAATTTTTCTGGGCTTACAGAGTGAACCGACACTGATTTTAGAATCTACTTTAGAAGGGGAAAATTTATCTATTAGCTATGCCTATTGGGGTTTGGGAGATGTTAAACAACGCTATGACACCTGTATGCGTTTTTCTTGGTTAGAAGTTTTGTATGGTTTTGTGAAAGAGCGGACTGAGAATTGGTTTCGTAATCGCGCTGAAGAGGGGACTAGCGAAGCTGAATGGATTGCTGATTATGGTGAGGAGTTTGTGGCTAAATACCAAGCTAATCAAGCGGTAATTAAACGGGAACAGATGTGGCTAAATCGCGGTGATGATATTCGTGAATTAGCTCGAAATTATCATATTGCGCCTAAAGATTGGGATCAACTTAAACGTTTTGTGGCTCTCTGTCACATTATGATTGCTGGGTGGGTGACGGATGAATATTTTTTACTGAATACGAGTCCAGATCGTCATCTGTCACCTTTATTACCTGAATTGTTGCCGGGGTTGCTTTCAGGCATGAGTGAGGAAATAAAGAGACAGTTTATTGATGGAAGTGTGCAGATTTATCAGGCACTATATGAGGCGCTAATCAGACAAGTTCCTGATTGGGAGTCTGAATTACGGTTGGAGTTGGCGGCTAGTTTAATCAAACTTCCTAGCCATGAGGCTGGTATTGCCCAGGTTAATGCTTCTCTCAAGGTTTGGTTGTCCTATCGAGGGATAGATTGGCAGTTTTCTACGCCTGTTATGCCTTTGTTGGTGGAGGTGGCAAAACCAGAGGATGAGTCATATTTTAATTCTCTTTATCAGGTTTGGGAGTTGCTGGGAATTACTGACAGGGTGGATATGGGGAATGCCTATTATCGCCGGGGTGAGGATTTCTATAAGCGGCGTGATTTTGAGGCGGCTTGTCAAGATTTTGAGCGGGCTATTGGTTTGGGTTATGTTAAGGCTGCTGCACGGCGGGAGATTGTTGTTCAGGTGCAGGAATCTATCAAAGATGAGAAACTTAAACTGCTTCGAGAACAAGCGAAAGAACAGGCTTTTCCACAAATTTCTCAGTTTATTTCTCCACCAACAAACCTACCTAAACCACCAACAAATACCAACTTAAATATCAATCCCACATCATCATTTACCGAAGACTTAGGAAATGGGATTAAATTGGAAATGATAGCCATACCCGGAGGAACTTTTCTCATGGGTTCACCGGAAAATGAAGCGGAAAGAAGTAGTAATGAAAGTCCTCAACATCAAGTCACAGTTCCCAGCTTCTTTATGGGAAAATATCAATTGACACAGGCACAATATCAAGCTATCATGGGTGTTAATCTCTCTGCTTTCAAAGGCGATAACCGCCCAGTTGAAAATGTTAGTTGGGATGATGCAGTCGCATTCTGTCAAAAGTTAACTCAAAAGACAGGAAAAAACTACAGATTGCCCAGTGAAGCCGAGTGGGAGTATGCTTGTAGAGCCGGGACAAAAACGCCATTTTCTTTTGGTGACAACATCACCACAGATTTAGTTAATTATGATGGTAATTACCCCTACAACTCCGCACCAAAAGGCAAATATCGACAAGAAACCACAGATGTAGGAACTTTTCCCCCTAACGCTTTTGGTTTGTACGATATGCACGGGAATGTCTGTGAATGGTGCGAAGATGACTGGCATGAAAATTATATAAATGCGCCTAAAGATGGCAGTGCTTGGAACAGTCAGAGCGGTAGCGTTAGGAGACTCTTGCGCGGCGGTTCTTGGAACTTCCTCGCTGGGTATTGTCTGTCTGCGGGTCGCAATGGGTATTTGCGTGGCTCTCGCAACTACCACTACGGTTTTCGGGTCGTGTCTTCGTTCAGGACTTTGTAGCCCTTTATACTTTTATTCTTTTACCCTCTGCCCTTCTTTCTCTTTTCCCTTCTTAACCCCTCCGCCTCTGGCGGAAAGTTTTTTTCCAGAAAGATATAGAGGCATTGGTCTAAACATATCACACAAATTGGGAAAATGTCAATAAGAGAAAGATCCCCGACTTCTTTGAGAAGTCGGGGATCTGAAGATTTAAGGGGTTTCATTACCTGCTGGTCGGGTTTGGTAGTGCGATTGTAGGGACATAATGTTATTATGTCCTTAAGTTATCTGATTTTAAGAAAGGATTTTACCAATGTTAGAAAAGCTAATTTCACTTTCGGAAACAGAAGACCAAATTTTGCAAAAAATATCTGATAATCTTGGCATTTCCGAAGAAAATTTAATTCGTCAGGTTTTAACTGATTTTTTGGCAAGACAAGCAGATGAACTTAATGAACAAACTTGGTTAGATCCTGTTACAAATAACCCTAGCCTTGCTTTTCTTCATGATCCAGAAGAAGATATTTATACCCTGAAAGATGGACAACCTGTAGCTCATGAAGGGTAAAATCGTTATCAAACAGCGAATAGCGATATGATAAGAATAGTTATGAGACATATAGATTATGAATACAACTCAAATGCGTAATCAAGTCAAACAAAATATTGATAAATTATCTCCAGAAAAACTAATAGTTATTGCTGAATTTTTACGTGATTTACTTAATGATGAAAATGAAGATGCAACAGAAGAATTATTAAAAATTTCTGGGTTTGAATCTGCTTTTGAACAAGCAAAACAACAAGTTCAAGAAGGGAAGGTAAAAGATTGGCGGATGATTAGAGATGACGTATAAAGTTCAATTATCATTAGAGGCAGAAAAAGTTTTTGCTAAAAGCAATAAAACCTTAGCGAAAAAATTAGCAAGATGTTTTCAAACACTTGAAGAAAATCCTAGTTTTCATCCTAATATTAAGCCATTAAAAGGTAATTATTCAGGTTATTATCGTTATCGAGTTGGAGATTATCGAGTTGTTTATTCCATTGATGATGAAGTAGTTTTGGTTAATATTATTCTGATCGCTCATCGTAGTAAGATTTATGAGTAACATTTAGTTTTTGGGTAATAACAAGCGATTTCTTGTGGCACAATTGATAGTAATAATGATCACCCAATTGATAGAGGTTAATCCATGCTAAAAACTGTTCAGGGAATTTATAAAGATGGAAAAATCCAACTTGCTGAAATACCAAGGGACTTCCAAGAAATAAATTATCCTGATTAACGAACCACAGAGGCGCAGAGGACACAGAGGAATAAGGGTTTGAGAGATTTTTGCGTTAGGTGGTTGAGTATTTTTTTATTTGGAAGTCCCCAAAGGACATTCACGAAGGCACTGTATTAGTTACATTTCTAGAAAACAAAACTAGAACTTGGTCAAATCTAATTTTGCAACATCAAGGTTTTGCAGATAGTATTACTTTTGAGTCCTATCGAGACGAATTGCTGCCACCTGATGAAACCATATTTTCAGTTTAATATTTTTAATTGAATTTATGCAATATTTACTTGATACTTGTGTAGCTAAATATCGCTAAATTGTCCGCGAGTTACTAATTTCTCATGCGACAATAAACGAGCCAAATAATGTTAGAATAAAATCACCCCTCTTAGATTTAGCTATGCGTGCGATTGAAACCACTGGTATCCTAAATACCCAAGGGCAAATCAAACTTGATCATCCCATTCCCCAAGCTAAGGACAGGGTTGTGCGCGTCATTCTTTTAATGCCAGAAGATGAACTTAATGAACAAACTTGGTTAGATGCTGTTTCCAATAACCCTAGCTTTGCTTTTCTGCATGATCCAGAAGAAGATATTTATACCCTGAAAGATGGACAACCTGTAGCCTATGAAGGGTAAAATCGTTTTAATTCAATTTCCCTTTGACGATTTATCTTCCAGTAAAGTCCGTCCTGCCTATTGTCTAACCAATACAATTGGAGCATATCAGCACATTATTTTTGCCCTCATCACCAGCCGTATTCCCGAAAATCCCCTTCATACAGATATTATTCTCAGACCAGAAAATCCAGATTTTATTATGAGTGGTCTTCGTAAATCATCAACCATCAGACTTGATCATTTGGTAACACTTCGATCCTCACTTATTCAGCGTGAGCTAGGCTTATTATCGTTAAAGACTCAAACCTTAATTGTGGATATTTTGTGTGATATTTTACATTCCTAAAAAGCGTTCTGAGATTAACCCATACTAAAAACTATTCAGAGTATTACAGAGATGAATAAACGGTTGCCAAGTCGTTTAGGAAAGCTGCGCTTTCCTCTTGTTTTCGTTGTATCAATGACAACAGATAGAGGGCAAGAATGGGCTGGGAACTCCCCTGATTTATATATGCAATTTTCGGCTGGTGTCGCTGGATTAAAATCACCGTCAATTGCTTTATTAGATCAAGTGCGTGCAATTGATGTTTCTCGGATTGTGGCATATCGTGGTAGTCTGACATCAGACATATAAGTTTTTTCAATCTCTCTTTTTCAAAAAAATCACATCCTTGTGTTTATTGAGAATATTCTGAGTTAATTCTCAAGATTATTGAGAATGGAATCAATAAGCTAACGAATTTGCTAGGGTATTGACATCTTGAAATTTTGTGCTATTGTCAAGATATATAATTAGCAGATTTGTATATTCAAAATTGATGTTCCAAAATCCAGGGAATAAATTCCCTGTCTTATAGCTAAAGTCGGTTAAAACCGACTATTGAAAACATAAAATTTTATTTTCTTAGTTTTATTGAGTATAATTTGTGATAAATTAATCACGACTGATTAGGAATTGGTCTCAGATATAATTCAATTGCTTCTCTAAGATTGTTTTCTAACTTAACGGGTGACAAGGTGGCTAAACAGCTTGTTTCATAAGGGATAGAGCCTGAAAGCCACGTTGAAAAAAGAGGCGTTTATGCGGCTTGAGAGCAATTAAGTTCAGAGCTAAATCAGCCCATAAAAAACGCCTGAGTTTTGTAACTCAAGCGTTTCCCCGTATAACTTTCTACCAATTCACTATTTTTGTAACATTTGAAACCCGCAACTTAAATAACAAAAAGTATAAGTAGTGCTAGGAAAATTGTAACAAATATAAGCTGAAGTGGTATCACTCCTTGCATTTACTAAGGATATCTCTTTTAAAATCAAATGGCTAGTGTAGAGAGTGACACTTTCTGAACTGACACTAGTTAAAAATGAATCATAGTAAATAGTAGTTAATCAAACACGGCTAAATAGTAAATAGCGCAGTATTCCTGTATAAAGATGTCAGATTTGCCATAATTATATTTGGAGAAGAGTAAAAATTTCTTGACAATTACATAAGCTAATAAGCTGTTAAATAACATCCAAATTATAGAATTACACTAGGTTCTGAGGTGGAACATGAATTTAGATTTAAGTTACATCAACGTGATGATGAAAACCGAGAATTATTGATGACAGTTTTAGCATTTGACCTTAAATTAAGAAAAATTACATAACCACCCCATACAACGTTACATTAATAGATACACAATTACTGGAATTTAACTATGCCACTAAAACGGTTTATTATCGAAATGGGAATGGGTGTAGACCAACACGGACAAGAACCAACGGTAGCAGCAGCAAGAGCAGTTAGGAATGCGATCGCTCACAATGCGTTGCCTGGTATTATGGAAGTAGCGGGCTTAAAAGATCCCAATGAAATGATTATAGAAGTCAAAATTGCCGTTCCTTACCCCGAACAAGTACGGGAAACAGAAGTATTAGCTGTTCTTCCCTTTGGTCAAAAAACCCTCATCTTAGAAGCAGGGGGAATGGTAGTTAATGGTTTAGCAATTGCTTCTCTCAACGATAAAAATGATGAAATGTTGATAGCTGTAGCCGCAGTTACAGTTTTTGTAGAAACTGCATAATTAACTTGAAAATATTGATTTCTTGGGGATTTTTTGAGTTAAAGTAGAGATACTGGGATCATCTCTGGCAGTAATTTTTCCAAATTATACATCTACATAACTCCAGCGAAAATGTCTCAAGATCCTCAAAAATCACCTCAAATCCAAGAAGTAATTGGATTAAAAGCACAACACTTTGCTGACTTAATTAGAGCCGCACAATTAGTTTTTGATCCGACTGCTGGCGTTACCGGCAGGAATGTCAAAATTGATTGGCAAGATTTTGGTATGCCTCGGAATATAGAGGATAATCTCAGAATTATTGGTGAAGAGTTTCAATATGCTTCTCCCCATGTTCCTGTTGATGTAATCTGGGGTAAATTAACCACAGAAACTCGAATTTGGTTTCTAGAAAAGAAAGATCAATTGTGGCAATTTGAAGAATTTTTACCTGCACTTGATGAAGATTAACTATTGCCAAAAATACTTTTTTCTAGTAGGATATATATATTTTGTATCCTACTTACTTACTAGAAAATAAATTTGATGAAAATTATAAATTTCCAGTTTTTATTAGTTTTGATTTCTTTGATATTGCCGATAATAACTCCGATTTCCCATAAGTCTAACATGGCTTTGGCAGGAAGTACAATAAATTATGATCAACCAATTATTAATGAGCAAATAGTTGTTAATAAGAGTGAATTTGGCGTAAAGATAGTCAACCCAGAAGGGAAAGTTAATTTTTTTCCAACAACTACAGTTCCCTTAAAAGAAGGTGATGCTTATGGTTGGAGAATTACATTTGACAACTATCAAGGTAACATTAAAGGTAAAGTTAAATGGCGGGAAGTTTTAACTTTACCACAAGCCCCCGAAACTTGGACAACAGAAAATAATAAAAATTTCTCCATATCAAAAGATGGAAAAACAGCAACTTCCACGCGCACAGTAACACCTGTGAATGGTGTAATTGAAAATTTTTGGACTATTGCTGCTGGAGATCCTTTGGGTAAACATCAAATAGAAGTCTATATTGATGAACGTTTAATTGGTACTTTTGCCTTTGAAATAGTTCCATTCTAAAATGACAGTTTTGTGCTAAATGTAAGTATAGCATCTTTTTTATAGACTAATTATGTTAATCTCATCTTCCATTTTTCTAGCTGGTGCTAGTCGCGGTGTTGGGCAAGAAATCGCTAAATATTTGATAGCACAACAAATTCAAGTTAAAGCCCTGTTGAGAACAGAAGCCGCTGCTGTGGTAGCAAAAGCAATGGGTGTTTATCCAATTCTAGGAGATGCGTTAAATGTAACTGATATTGAACAGGCAATTTTAGGAAATGAACCTATTCAAGCCGTTATCAGTACATTAGGTGGTTTACCTACAGATAATATCAAACCTGATTATATCGGTAATAAAAACCTCATTGATGCCGCAGTCAAAGCAGGAGTTAAAAAGTTTATTCTCGTAACTTCCATTGGTAGTGGTGATAGTGTGGTGGCTTTACCGCCCCAAGCTTTAGAAGCACTCAAACCAGTTTTAATTGAAAAAGAAAAAGCAGAACAATATTTAATTTCCAGCGGACTTAACTATACAATTATCCGTCCTGGTGGTTTAAAATCAGCACCAGCAACCAACAACGGAATTATCACCGAAAATCCTCAGATTGTGGGTACTATTCATCGTGCAGATGTTGCCCAATTAGTTTGTCGCTGTTTAAATTCTGATCATACTAATAATAAAATTTTCTCAGCCATAGATCGGAACATGATATATCCAGGATTACCGGAATTTGTGGAATTTAATTTAGATTAGTTGTTGTTAACTTTGAGGACTAAAGTCCTCACTACTAATTCAATTTAAACAGAAAATACTACCCGAAACCCACACATTCTTAAACCACCGTCTGCTTCATTCCAACTTCTACTAGCGCTGCGACAAAGTTCTGCCCCAAAATTCCATGCACCACCCCTTAAAACCCGACGATGTTTATCACCTCCATCTTCCCAGACATTACCATTTGTAGGTGCGCCATGATAGTTATTATGCCAAGAATCTGCACACCATTCCCAGACTAACCCGTGCATATCATATAAACCAAAAGCATTCGCAACTTCAAAATAACCAACATTAGTTGTTTCTTTCCGAAATCTACTTTTTGGTTCTACAGAATAAGTATCGCTACCGCTACAGTTAATTAAATCAGAAGTAATAGTTTCTCCAAAATGGAAAGATGTGGTAGTTCCTGCGCGACAAGCATACTCCCATTCGGCTTCACTAGGTAAACGATATTCTCTCCCAGTTTTAATTGCCAATCTGGCACAAAATTCCACAGCTTCATACCAAGAAACATTTTCGACAGGCAAATTTGCACCTTTAAATTTTGAGGGGTTAGGGGGCAATTCTTGTTGAACTGGAGGTAAAGCTGCTATGGTTCTCCACTGTAATTGGGTAATAGGATATTTTCCCATGAAAAACGCTGGAACTATGACTTGATGTTGAGGACGTTCATCATCATCACCTTCACAACTTAGAGAACCCATGATAAAATTCCCATTGGGAATTGATACCATTTCTAAAGTTGTATTTCTGCCTAGTTCTTCTTTAAAATATTTAGTATTCCGTCTATCACGGTTAACTTCTCTCCCCGAAGTATCTACGGTAATTACATAAAAATCAAAGTTGGACAAGGAAGGTAAGGGAACAGTAATTTTTGGGGAAGGTGAAAGTATTAATGGTGGTTTAGGAAAGGAAGAAAATTTAATGACTACGGGAGATTTAGGAAAGTTCAAATCATCCAAAACATCCATTGCTGATTGATATCTATCATGTGCAAAATGTTGGAGTAACTTATCTAGGATTTGCTTTAATTCATCACTAATAGTAATTCCTTTGATTCGTAAACGTTCTTCCCATAACCATTTAGCATTCATGGCATCATAAAGATGATCTTGAAGTTGTCCATAATCATTTTGTAATGGCAGATCTTGAGTTAATAAGCGTACACAAGTGACACCCAAGGCATATAAATCACTTGCTTGACAAGCAAACCCAGCCATTTGTTCAGTTGGGGCATAACCAAGGGTATAAATAGCTGTTGCTTGTCTAGCTATACTGGTTTGAGTAACTTGTTTCGCACCTCCAAAATCAATTAATACGGGTTTTCTATCACTATCTCGACGCACAATGTTTTCTGGTTTGATATCGCGGTGAATTACATTATGTTTGTGAACAAAATCTATAACTGGTAATAAGTCAGCTAAAAGTTGCCGAACTTGGGTTTCATCATAAGCTTGATTTTGCAGTTCTTCGAGAAGAGTTTTCCCAATAATAAATTCCTGTACTAAATACAAACTGGAACCTTGTTCAAAGTAAGCTAAAAGTCGGGGAATTTGGGCATGGTTTTCTCCCAAATCGTAGAGTCTAAAAGCTTCTTCTCTGAAAAATTCCGCTGCTTTGGCACGTTGTCCAGTTCCCTGAACTTGGGGGAAAAATTGCTTAATTACACAGGGTGCATTCAGTCTATCTACATCTTCAGCAGCGTAGGTTCTGCTAAATCCACCTTCACCTAATAACCTCAAAACCCGGTAACGGTTTCGCAGCATTTCCCCAAAATTACTTTCTTGACAACTCAGACAAGATTTAGAGGTTTTCGGGTTGAAGGGGTTGGAACAATTGGGATTTTGACAAATTTGCATGAATGTTGAGAAAATAGCATCTTTTCAAAATTCATCCCCAATATTATTAAGTTGTCTAAACTATGATTTATTTGATTTCAATGATTATTGTGATTAAAATTATAGGTAATCATAAAAAATCATCTTGATCACAAAAAAATCTAAACTATGATTTATTTGATTTCTATGATGATTATGATGTATATCACAAAAATCACAGTTAAGACGATTTATTTATGAATAACACTTTCAAGTTGAGAAATCTGTGATGTTTGTTGCTGAAAGTTAATACAAAAAAAATTGTCAGCAGGGGACGGAGTTTCCCCGCCCCTACAAATATTTAAATTTCGCAGCTTAACTCACCGGCTTTTTTGGTAAACCGACGGTTTTCTCGATAATCTACCCGACAATCTATCACCGCTGGTACATCTTGTGCCAAAGCTTCTTTAAGTAGGGGAACAAAGTCTGCTACAGATTCCACTCGATAACCTTTTAATCCCATACTTTCAGCAAATTTGACAAAATCAGGATTACCAAAATGGACAAAAGATGAGTTACCAGCCCCAAATTGGTTTTCTTGTTTCCACTCAATTAAACCATAGCCACCGTCATTAAAAATCAGGGTAACAAATGGTGTTCCTACTCGCAAAGCAGTTTCTAATTCTTGACAATTCATCATAAAACCACCGTCACCAGTGGCAGCGACAACTTTCCGATCTGGATAAACTAATTTTGCGGCTAATGCACCAGGAATCGCAATACCCATGGCAGCAAAACCATTGGAAATAATGCAAGTATTGGGACTATGACAATGATAATGTCTAGCAATCCACATTTTATGGGCGCCAACATCAGAAATTACAATATCATCTGGTCCCATAACTTGCCGCAAGTCATAAATTAGTTTCTGCGGTTTAATGGGAAATTCATCATCGTTGGCATATTCTTCGTAATCAGCGCGAATGTTAGAACGTAAGCTAATAGAATAGGGATTGGGTTTATTGTGTCTGTCTGCTAATTTTAATATTTCATTAAGAGAATCAGAAATATCGCCAACTATTTCTACTTGGGGAATATAACTACTATCAATTTCCGAAGAAGTTGCCGCAATATGGATAATAGGAATTGTCCCTTCTGGATTCCATTTTTTGGGGGAAAATTCAATTAAATCATAACCAATTGCTATGACTAAATCTGTACTATCAAAGCCGCAGGTAATGAAATCTCGTTGTTGTAATCCCACAGACCAAAGTGCTAAGGGATGAGTATAGGGAATGACTCCTTTACCCATAAAAGTATTCACAACAGGAATATTCATTTGGGTGGCAAATTGCGTAACTGCATCACTAGCATGGGCGCGAATTGCTCCATTTCCCACTAAAATGATGGGATTAACGGCTTGGGAAATTGCCCCAGCAGCGGCGCGAATACTGGCAAAGGAAGCATAGGTTTTTTCGCTATTATCCTTATTTAAAGGTTTGCCTTCGACAGGCATGGCGGCAATATTTTCTGGTAAGTCAATGTGAACAGCACCGGGTTTTTCTGTTTGCGATCGCTTGAAGGCTTTTCTCACAACTTCCGGTGTAATACTCGGTCTGACAATCTGTTTATTCCACTTAGTAACTGGGGCAAACATTGCCACCAAATCTAAATATTGATGGGATTCAATGTGCATTCTATCTGTTCCCACCTGCCCCGTAATTGCCACCAATGGCGCACCATCTAAGTTAGCATCTGCCACCCCAGTCATTAAATTAGTTGCCCCAGGACCAAGGGTAGAAAGACATACTCCGGCTTTTCCTGTTAACCTCCCATAAACATCAGCCATGAAGGCTGCACCCTGTTCATGACGGGTAGTAATAAATTGAATTGAGGATGTTTTTAAAGCTTCCAAAACGTGCAAATTCTCTTCTCCAGGGAGTCCAAAAACATATTGAACTCCTTCGTTTTCTAAACACTGTACTAATAATTCTGCGGTATTCATATCATTTCCTCAAAATAAAAAAATATCAAAATCACCAAATCAAGGCATAAATAAAAACCAATTATCTGCCTTTATCTGCGTCCATCTGCGTTCATCTGCGTTTCAAAAAAACAATCATTTCACCCAAACTGTCTTGATATTCACAAATTCATGTAAACCTTGAATACTCAACTCCCTACCGTAACCAGAACGCTTAATTCCCCCAAAAGGTAAACGAGGATCTGATTTAACCATGCTGTTAATAAATACTGCACCAGCTTCAATTTCTTGAATTAGGCGATTTTGTTCTTCTGTATTTGTTGTCCATGCACTTGCACCCAAACCAAAGGGACTATCATTAGCTAATGTAATTGCTGCTTCGATATCAGGAACTCGGAATAATAATGCCACTGGGCCAAAAAATTCCTCTTGGGCAATTGGTGTATCTACAGGAATATCTATGATAATTGTGGGCGGATAAAAGTTCCCCGACATTTCTGTTAACGGGTGTCCACCTGTGAGGACTTTACCACCACTTTTGACCGCATTTTTAACTTGTTCGTCTAATTCTTGGAGAATATCAGGAGTTGCCAATGGTCCCAAATCTGTATCTGCTGCCATTGGATTACCAATTTTCAGGGCTTGAAATTTTTCTAACAGCAATTTTTCAAATTGATCAGCCACAGATTCAGCAATAATAAAACGTTTCGCAGCAATACAAGATTGTCCATTATTTAACATTCTTGCTGTTACTGCGGTGCTAACTGCTGTTTCTAAATCGGCACTTTCTAAAACAATAAATGGGTCACTGCCCCCCAATTCTAAAACAGTTTTTTTGATTTGTTTCCCAGATGCAACGGCGAGGGATACACCGGCTGGTTCACTACCTGTCAAGGTTGCGGCTTTGATGCGATCATCAGCCATGAGATTGGCAACTTGAGAAGCACCAATTAATAATGTTTGAAATACACCTGGGGGAAAACCTGCACGGCGGATAATATCTTCGATCGCCAGGGCGCACTGTGGCACATTGGAAGCGTGTTTGAGTAGCCCCACATTGCCTGCCATGAGTGCTGGTGCAGCAAACCGGAAAACTTGCCAAAATGGAAAATTCCAAGGCATGACAGCGAGAATTACCCCTAAAGGTTGATATTTTACAAAACTATGACTAGCATCGGTTTTGATGGTGACATCAGCTAGAAAACTAGGGGCATTTTCGGCATAATAACGACAAACCAGGGCGCATTTTTCAACTTCTGCGATCGCCGCTTTTAATGGTTTACCCATTTCCAGGGTCATCAATTTCCCTAAATCTGCCTTTTCTTGGTCTAAAATAGTTGCTGCTTGTTCTAACCAGTGCGATCGCTCTATAAAACTCGTCTGACGGTATCCTTCAAAAGCCTTTCCTGCCAAATCTAACTTAGCAACAATTTCTGTATCATTTAGTGGCTCAAAAGTTTTGAGCGTTTCCCCAGTGGTGGGATTAATGGTAGCTATAGCCATTACCTGACCTCCCATTAAAAAATAGTTTGAGGTAGCTTTCCAGTCTTACACACATTCATCAAAGAAGCTAACACGAAAATTGACTTCGAGAGAAAATAATCAACAATAGTTTTGCGGGGATAATTATTTATCTTTCCTCACTACAAACTTTGAATTATTCAAGCCGTCCTACTTAGTTTTGACTTTTACTACCAGATAAATACAAATTAGCGGTTACATTGGCGGTAATTCTAAAGATATATTTCCAAAAAATCCTTTCCGAAAATCAGTGATCATTTGTCTGGCTGCGCGTTCTACATCTCCTTTATAGCGATGCTCTGCTAAAACTTGTAAATATTCTTCTCCTGTATAAATGATGGAATCGAGATCATATCGTGTAAGTAATGGATGTGGTGGTAATGAATTAGAATGCGTTTCTTGAAGTTCATTCAGTATATCTACGAAGGCTGCGGCTATCAGTTGATTATCATAAGCTGCTTCACCGATATCATCACAAATAGCTAATTTGATGGCTGCGGCTTGGCTGTCAAGTCTGGCAGGAATAACACCAGGAGCATCTAGTAATTGTAGCTGATCAGAAATTCTTACCCACCGCAGTTGCCGGGTAACACCTGGACGGGCTGCGCTTTCTACAACTCGCTTACCAATTAAACGGTTAATTAAAGCTGATTTACCGACATTGGGAAAGCCAATCACGACAGCCCGAACAGGACGGGGTAACATTCCCCTATCTGTGCGGCGTTGGTTAAGTTCTATACCCGCTGCTTGGGCAGCTTTGGTAATGGCGGTGATACCTTGACCATGTTGAGCGTTGGTAAAATATGGAACTTCGCCTCTATTTTTAAACCACTCTATCCAGCGCGATCGCACTTGTGGCAGAATCATATCTACCCGGTTCAGTACCAATATCCGTGTTTTCGTCCCTACCCATTCATTCATTTGTGGGTGATTTGTGGTTATGGGAATGCGAGCATCTCTGACTTCTAAAACCACATCAACCCGTTTTAACTGTTCTTTGAGATTTTTTTCAGCTTTGGCAATGTGGCCTGGATACCATTGGATCAGATTTAATTTGTAGTTTTGTGTTATTGACATTTATTGTTTGTTAGTTGTTAGTAGGGGCGAAGCATTTGGAAGATAAATTATCGGTCATTGCCAAAAATAGTTCTCCAAATGCTTCGCCCGTACAGTTGTTAGTTGTCAGTGGTAATAATATTTGCTTGTTCCCTGTTCCCTGTTCCCTGTTCCCTGTTCCCTGTTCCCTCTTGATGAGATTGGTGTAAAATTAATCTGTTGCCGTCGGGGTCGTAGGCATAAATTTCTTGACCGTGGGAAGCTGTAGAAATCGCTCCGGGTGGGGTACAGCCTAAAGATGTCAGGTGAGATATAGCGGTTTCTAGATTATTCACTTCTAAACACAAACTTAGCGGACTTTGGACATAAGTGACAAATTCCGGTTCGTTTGCCGATTTGGGTTTAAAAATCCCTAATTTTAAGCCAGAAATTTGAAATTCAGCATAGATATGGGGAATTAGTTTCTTTGGTTTTTGTTCTAGTAATTGAGTATAGAAACTGACTATATTATCAAAATTAACTGTGGCTATGGTGATAATTATACTATTATATTGCATATTTATTTTTACCATAGATTTGCCCCAGGAGCGGAGTTAATTCATCACCAGATATCGCACCTAGCATAATTATTAGTTTAAATTAGTTTTTCTAAACATATTTCTTTCTTCTAGTCTTGCACAACTGTGAGCGATCTTTGACTTTTATCTAAAAAACATTATGTTTCTAGCTAAATCAAAAGCTTTGGATCATCTATAATCTCCAATTTTGACTACCATTCGCTTATATCTTGAAGCCACTGAGTTTTACACTTACCGAATATTTCTATAAGTTATTTGTATGGGATTTTGGCAAAAAAGAACATTCTCAATTATTGGGGGTTTATTCTCATTATTATTGAGAATTTTATCAATAATGTAACGAGTTTTGGTAATTTCAGCTAGGGGGGTTGACAGTGTTCCGAGTTTCGGGTATGCTTATGGTAGGATTGGGAAAGTGTGCGCCCATATATATAAGGTTTTTATTTATCAAGATAATTATTTCCCAAATAAATCCCTCCAAGCAGGGAAATAGGAAAATAAAATTTGTCCTCATAACCAAAATACCAAGACGTTATCTTGTATCTGAGAATGAAGATGCAATTACAGTAGATGGAGAACTGGGAAAGATGGTTAAAATCACCAGATAAATAAGTAATTAAGAAATATCAAAATCAGGAATAATGCACACAGACACAATATTTTATCAAATCTTCCTCACTTTTCACACCCTATTATTTGAAATTCTGGGAGAACCTACAGAAAACGCCACAGATTATAAATTTACCTCTGTGGAAGTGAAAGAAAAAGCATTTCGATTTGATGGGATTTTTATGGCAGATAGTGTAGAAAAACCCATCTATTTTGTAGAAGTGCAATTTCAACCAAAACCGAACTTTTACTGGGAATTAATCGCAGAAATCAACATTTATCTCAATCAATTTAAACCTGTACAAGATTGGCAAGCAGTGGCTTTATTTGCGAAAGGGAGTCTAGATATCAGAGAATTAACTGCTTATCAACAGGAATTGATTAATAGTGGGAGAATTAAACGAATTTATTTAGATGAATTACCACCGGGTTCAATTGGTATGGGGTTAATTGAGTTAATTATCAGTCAGGAAGTACAAGCACCGGAATTAGTTAAAACTCTCTTGGACAGAACTAAGACAGAAGTTGAGAATGACAGAGAAAAACAAGGTATTATAGAATTGTTGGAGACTGTTTTATTGTCCAAATTTTCACAATTAAGCCGTCAGGAGATAGAAGCAATGTTTTTAGTGAGTGATATTAAGCAAACAAGAGTATATCAAGAAGCCAAGCAGGAAGGTAGACAGGAAGGTAGAGAAGAAGGTAGACAGGAAGGTAGAGAAGAAGGTAGGCAGAATGGTGAGATGATTTTATTAATACGTCAGTTATCAAAAAGATTTGGAAAATTGAAAGATATTTACATCGAAAATATCAACAGTTTGAATATAGAACAACTGGAAAAGCTAGGAGAAGCATTATTAGATTTTACGGATATTAATGATTTGGAAACATGGTTAAAATCTGAGATGGACAAGTAAGTTTATTTAATTGTCAGAATCAGGTGGTTATCGAGCGAAGTCGAGATAATATCCAGGATTAAAGGATGTACAGGATGTTATTGAATGATTTTTGGTGGGGAGTTGGTGATTTTTTTGTCTGAATCAGGATTTCCAGGATTAAAGGATGTACAGGATGTTATTGAATGATTTTTGGTGGGGAGTTGGTGATTTTTATTTGTCAGAATCAGGATGTTCAGGATTTGAGGATTTGCAGGATGTTATTGGATGATTTTTGGTGGGGAGTTGGTGATTTTTCAGGATGTTATTGAATGATTGTTTTTGAATAATTTAAACCATCTAAAAATTACCATCCTGTTAATCCTTTAATCCTAGTTATCCTGATATGGCTACGCCACGCTTCGCTATCAGACAAATACAACTTTCATCACCAACAAACCATCTAAAAATTACCATCCTGTATATCCTTTAATCCTGTAAATCCTGATTCAGACGATCCAAAAATTACTATATAGGCGCGGACAGATTTCCACTCCTAACATAAGTGTAAACCAAATTTTTCGCCTTGTCAAGTCTTGACATGAAGAATAATGGAAAAAGTGAAAATCTCCATCACAAATCAACATCCTGTAAATCCTAATTCTGACAATCCCAAAAATCACTATATATGCGCGGACAGATTTCTACTCCTAACATAAGTGTAAACCAAAATTTTCGTCTTGTCAAGTCTGGAAGTAAATTAAATTGTCCCTACCTGGGTGAGAAAAGAATTTAGAAAGGGCAAATATCGGATAGGATTCTGGGATATCCTTAGATAGAAAGGATATTGGCGAAATTAAAGTAGAATGAAGCTGGCAGCAAGAGTAAGTCAGGTAACTCCCTCCATCACCTTAGCCATTGCAGCGAAAGCTAAGGCCATGAAAGCTGAGGGGATAGATGTTTGTAGTTTTAGCGCAGGTGAACCGGATTTTGACACGCCAGCGCATATCAAAGCCGCAGCCGCAAAGGCTTTGGATGAAGGTAAAACCAAGTATGGTCCAGCCGCTGGAGAACCAAAATTACGGGAAGCGATCGCCCACAAGCTAAAAAATGATAATGGTCTTAATTATAAGGCAGAGAATGTCCTTGTCACCAATGGCGGTAAGCATTCTCTGTATAATTTGATTGTGGCACTGATTGACCCAGGTGATGAGGTAATTATTCCCTCTCCCTACTGGTTAAGTTATCCCGAAATGGTGACATTAGTTGGTGGTAAGTCTGTGATTGTGGAAACAGATGCTTCCACTGGCTACAAAATCACCCCAGAGCAGCTAAAAAAAGCTATTACCCCAAAAACCAAGTTATTTGTTCTTAACTCCCCTTCTAACCCCACAGGGATGGTATACACGCCAGGGGAAATTAAAGCCTTGGCGCAGGTAATAGTTGATGCAGATATCTATGTTGTGTCTGACGAGATTTACGAGAAGATTCTCTATGATGGTGCAGAACATATCAGCATTGGTTCTTTAGGTGAGGAAATTTTTTCTCGCACCTTAATTAGTAGCGGTTTCGCTAAAGGTTACTCAATGACCGGTTGGCGCTTGGGTTATTTAGCTGGACCTGTGGAAATTATCAAAGCCGCTAGTACCATTCAGGGACATAGTACATCAAATGTGTGTACTTTTGCTCAATATGGAGCGATCGCAGCATTGGAAAGTTCCCAAGACTGTGTAGAGGAAATGCGTCAAGCTTTCGCTAAACGTCGTCAGGTAATGTTTGAAAGACTCAAAGCTATTCCGGGTTTGAGTACCGCTAAACCAGACGGTGCATTTTACCTCTTCCCTGATATCAGCAAAACCGGCTTGAAATCCCTGGAATTTTGTGATGCTTTATTAGCAGAACATCAAGTTGCACTTATTCCCGGTGTTGCTTTCGGTGCTGATAAAAACATTCGTCTTTCCTACGCTACTGATATGACGACAATTGAAAAGGGAATGGATAGATTAGAGAAATTCGTGCGTTCTCGGATTTAGAAATTACAACAAACCCATTTCCTTTAAACCCTGATGAAGTCTTTGTGCTTCTTCAGGGTTGTTTAATTCATGGAGAGAAATGGCATATTCAAAAGCTTCTAAACTACCTTGAACATCGCCAATTTTCAACAGTACAACCCCTAAATTTTGATAAGCTTCTGCATAATCAGGATTCAAATTAATGGCGTTATTATAGGCATCAATAGCTTCAGCAAATAATCCCATGGCTTTACATACCATCCCTAAATTATAATAACCAGTTACAAAATTAGGATCAATTTTTATGGCTGTTTCATAAGCAATTTTTGCTTCTGAAAAATTCCCCATATTTTTGAATAAATTCCCTAAATTATTATATCCTCCTAATTTTAAAAGCGGATAAATAGGCAATTTTACCGCAGCTTGATAATGAGAAATGGCTGGGGGCAAATTTTTTAAATTTGTATAAGCAATTCCTAAATGGTAATGCAATTCATACAAAATATCATAATTTATATCTTCATCAAAAGCAACTTCAACTTTTTGTGACTGCGAATATTTGAATTTACTTAATGGTTTTTTATCTTCATTAACCTGATTACCAATAATTTGATTTAATCCATGATTCAATAACTCCATACCTTCATTAATCTTCCCCATTTGCATATACAAAGCCCCCAACTTACTACAAACATAAGCATCATTAGGATGATTTGCCAAAAACTCTGCCATTGCGGCTGCGGCTTTAGCAGATTTATTCTGTTCATTAATTACAGCTTTTTGATAACCGGTATGGAGAATTGCTACCCCTGGTAAATAACCTATTTCCCAATTTGCTTCTTTGGCTAAAATTGCCATGACACTATCATCAATTAAAGCATGATAAGGACGATCAAAATAGATATCTGGATGATGACGAAATAGTCGAGAAACCAGAGAATAAGGTGATTGTGTTGAACCGACTTCTTGACGCACCAGATTAATAACTAGATATTCTTCTTTATTAATAACCACTTCCAAAAAAGGAATAATTTCTGGTGTTAAAGTTTCATCAGCATCTAAAACTAAAATCCAGTCACCTGTGACATATTTTAAAGCCTCATTTCTTGCATCACTAAAATTATTATTCCATGTAAAATAATGAACTTTAGCCCCAAATTGTTGAGCGATTTGAGTTGTTTTATCAGTTGAACCCGTATCCAGAACTACAATTTCATCAACAAAATTTTTAACACTTCCTAAGCACTTTGGCAAGGTAGTTTCTTCATTTTTAACAATCATGCACAAGCTAATTTTCATCTGGTAACACTATGGTATTTACAACGTTGATTAATAATACAGAATGAATCAGGAGTCAAGACAACTGAGTAAAAAATCTCTTCCCTCTGTGTCCTCTGTGCCTCTGTGGTTCGTATCTCTTAAAAAATATATTTAAACAGGATGGAAATAATCATAAATATCTTGCGCTAACCGTGAACCAATTCCGGGAACTTCAGTTAATTGTGTAGGAGTGGCTTGACGAATATAATCAACTGAGCGAAAATGAGCTAATAGCAACTTTTGCCGATGTTGTCCTAAACCAGGAATTTCATCTAAATGCGATCGCTTGAGTTTATCACTTCTTTGCTGCCGATGAAAACTCACAGCAAATCTATGGGCTTCATCTCGTAATCTTCTTAATAACTGGACTCCTGGCTGTTCTGAGTCCGTTTCTAAAGGTTTTGATGAGTGGGGTAAAAAGATTTCCTCTCGCTTTTTTGCTAAACTGACAACCCGCAAATCTGCGAATAGATTCATTTCCTGTAAAATACCCACAACAGCAGATAATTGACCTTTACCACCATCAATCATCATTAAATCAGGCCAGTCAGCATTACCCAACCTTGCTAATTTGGGATCTTCAATATATTTACGAAACCGTCTATTAATAACTTCTGATAAACTGGCAAAATCATCGGAATGACCAATTTTAATATCAGGATTTTTAATTTTATAATGTCGGTAATGTTGTTTAGCTGGTAAACCATCAATAAAAACTACTTGCGAACCTACCGCATTAGTTCCTTGAATATGAGAAATATCATAACCTTCAATGCGTTTGGGTAAATCTGGTAAGTCGAGAATAGCAGCTAAATCTTGGGTTGCTTGCAGATTACTATCTCCCAATTTTTGCATTCTCTGTAATTCATATTGGGCATTTTTTTCCACCATTTCTATTAATTCTGCTTTACTTTGTCGCAAAGGGTTGGAAATTGTGACTTTTCTGCCTTTGCGTTCTGTCAAAATATCAGATAAGATATCACTATCTGGTAAATCATGTTGTACTAAAATTTCGCTAGGAATTTCCACACTTTCCGCTGTTTGATAATGTTCCTCTAAAACTCGTTGTAAAATTGCTCCCGGTTCAGCGTGAGATTCAGCAACAAAAGCCAAACGGCCAACTAATTGACCAGCGCGAATTTGGAATAATTGAATATAGGCGTGTTGGTCATCGGCAGCTAAAGCGATCGCATCTCGTGATACAGTATCATCAGGTAAGGAGACTTTTTGGGCGGCATTGAGGGATTTTAAAGCTACAATTTGATCACGAATTTTTGCGGCATTTTCAAAATTTAATTCTTCGGCAGCAGTTTCCATTTGTGCTGTTAAAATATCAATTAGTTCCTGAGTCCTTCCTTGAAAAACCATTGCTACTTTTTGGACAATTTTTGCATATTCAACTGTGGAAACTAATTTTTGACAAACTCCAGGACAACGACCAATATCATAATTTAAACAGGGACGATCTTTAAATAAAGGTTGTGGTCTTTGTCGTAAAGGGAAAATCTTTTTACACAAATGGACAATTTCTCGTAATAAGCCGGAATCTGTATAGGGACCGTAATATTTATCTTTGGCTTTTCCTAATTGACGTTTGCGGGTAATGAAAATGCGCGGATATTCCTCTGACCAAGTAATGCAGAGATAAGGATACTTTTTATCATCTTTGAGTAAAACGTTAAAATAGGGCTGATGCTGCTTAATTAAATTGGCTTCTAGGGCTAATGCTTCAGCTTCTGTATCAGTGACAATAAATTCAATTTCTGTCACTAACTTGACCATCGTGTTAATGCGTTCAGTCTTGTTAGTGGAGTCCCGGAAATAGGAACGGACACGAGAACGCAATTTACGAGATTTACCTATATATATTAAGCGATCGCTGCCATCCCGCAACAAATAGACCCCCGGTTCTGGGGGAATTTCTCCCAAACGATTTTCTAACCGTTCTGGGTTCTTATACAGTGGTAATATTTGTTCAGATCTAGTCACGGATGTATTTTACATAACTTCATTACCCACCCATATTTATTTTAACCTATAAATTTGCTAGTAGTCTGTCAAATTTATTTTGACGGGTTTTTGGTAGTGCGGGCATCTTGCCCGCGTGAGCGTCTCGCTCACACTACAGTCCATCATTTTTATCTTGACAAACTACTAGCTTCACTGATAATATGAATTTCTCCTGTTTTATCTCCAGCCGCTAGAGTCAGGTGAGGTGGTGTGAGATAATTAACAATATTCCCAACAATGATCACAACCGTACCAAAACTAGCAAACCCAAGTCCTAAAAAAATTAGCCTAGAGAAAGGATCTAGAACTAAAAAAAATTGCAAAAAGTTGGTTTGATGATTGTTTTTAGCTGTTGACATATATGCAAAATAGTGTATTTACCAAGGATTAGATACATACTCTTATACAATAACAGAAATTGATATTCCAGATTTTATAAGGGAAATGCCGAAAACCCTTGAAGATGTAGCTGACTTAGTCAGCTACATCTGTGCTTTAGACAAGGGATGAAGGCTGTATGCAGGATTTATCCTGCATTGACATTAATCGCGTTGCTGTTCAATGTATTTCTTGACCGTTTCTGTGCAAATATTTCCAGCGGTACTAACAAAATAGCTTGGTGTCCACAAGGTAGGTATTTTCAAAAGTTCGGGAAATTCTTTCCTGAGATGATGAGAAGCCCTGCCTTTAATTTTCCTCATGATGCTAGATGGATCATCGGTTGGCTTCACATTTAAAAACAGATGGACATGATCTGGCATAATCTCCATAGCAATAATTTTCCACCTATTTTCTATAACGAACTCGCAAATAATTTGCTGTAACCTCTGGTGCGATAGAACCTACCAGCACTTTTTTCCGACGTTTAGGAATAAAGACAAAGTGATAATTCAGCAGTGAGACTGCGTTGCTTTCGTGCCTGTACTCGTCTGGAGAAAACTTAGCCATAACCTTAAAATATTTACTTGCTATTTGTATATAGCTATTGTATAATCAAATCAAGGAAACAACAACGGGACAGACTTGTATTTGCTAACAAATTATGTATATAAGCTACGTTCTAATATTAGTCAGTCCGATAAAATGGACGGTTGGCTAGATATGCTCCGGTCTACTTACAATTGGAGTTTAGCTCAGGGGAAACGCATCTAAATTATCTTGACAGAATACTATATTAGTGCATCAATATGGGAAAATATCTAACTTCATTCAAAATCTGATAAATTCCTTTATTAAAATTATAAAAATTTCATAAATTTAGAGTAATTATTTATTTTTAATGATGGATTTATTTTGTTCAGTTCTATATATTAATATCTATATTTTTTGGCATCAAAAATATAGATTCTATTGTAGAATCAACAGAAAAATAAATTGGTTATATTTATATTTGTCTATATTTTCTGATTTTTATCAGATACATTCTAAAATCTTCTCTAAATATTCATCATCCCATCCTGCACAAAACTGCTTACTTTTAGTTCCTAGTTTTTGGCTTTTTTCTTTTCCTAAAAGATTAACTGCTATATGACGAATAACTGCAAAGTTTTGTGGTGCATTATCCTTTCTTATCCGACAATCATCTTCTCTAAAAGCTACATCTAAAACCCAGTGTAATGAATTCTCTATACCCCAATGAGTGCGGACTGATTCTCCTAGTAATTTCGCATTATTTGTCAAACTACTTATATAATAGCCTGTCTCAACCTTCGTTTTTCCATTAACTTTTCGTATATATTCTACCATTCCTACACTTTGAAGATTTACCCATTTCTTATCAGTATCTATTCTTTCTTCTATGTCTGATAACATGAGATAATGACGAATCTCTTCTCTTCCATGTTTGTCTTCTTTTGTATGAAATTCACTATATTTGAATCCCTCAAACCCTTTAGATATAGCTTCTTTGAAGATTTCTTCTACATTCTTATATAAATTACCTTGATTCTTTTTGAGTGCGATAATATATTCGCCTGATTTTTCTGCAATTGATTTTACTATCTCTTTTTGACACCCCATCGCATCAATCGTTACTAAACATCCGGCTATATCTAATACTTTAATTAATTCCGGTATGGCTGTTATTTCATTTGACTTTTCTTCTACTTTACATTGTCCTAATACTAATTTATTACTAGTTGCCCATGCACTTACCATGTGAATCGCACCTTTATCCTTTCCTTTATCATATGAATGCCTTAATGTTTTCCCATCTATTGCTATGACTTCTCCTTCTGTAATTTTATTGATAGATTTTATCCAACTCAAAAAACAATTCTGAAATTGTTGCGGATCTATTCTCGCAAATACTCTGGCGAATGTATCATGAGATGGAATCCCGTTTGGAAGTTCTAAAAATTGTTTTAGCCATTTTTCTTTCTTTTTTCCATAAGCCTCCATCAATACCCAACTATCTACTCCACAGATCACTGCACAAATCGCAATGGTTACTATATCTATTAATTTATGCCTTTTTGTTCTCTCAACTCTTTTATCTTCTAAATCTTTAAAGTGATCTACTATTGTGATTTTTGGTGGTAGCTTCATTTTGTGAATTTTGTCTCTTTAGTTTTATTGAGAATACCACTTCAACTCATTTTATTGATTCTTATAGAAACGAATTTACCATCAAATTTTCTTCATACTCATTTATTGGCTTGATATTAACATGGTAATACTGCCCTTTTTATCTATTCATAGAAGTTACATTTTGTCAAAAAAAATTAGATGCGTTTCCCCTGGGTGAAAACATCCATAGGTAAACAAAAATGAAATTTTACACAGTTGTCCTCAGACAAAGTTTCGGTTATTGGGTAGGTTTGTATTTAGAAAAGCATCAATAGTGTTAATATTTATTGGTGAGAATTCGCGTTTATGTTCTCTGCCGTTGTACTTGCAGTTTTAACATGATTTCCGCGTGCATTTCGCGAGTAATGGGATAGAAGTAGACTAAAACTAACCCGGCAATTAAACAAACGGTTGGTATTGGTCCAACAGCGATACGAATGGCTAAAAGTGCAGATTCAGGTTGTACAGGTAAAGAACTTTGTCCAGCAACCGCTTCTTTAAAACCATAAGCTTGTAAGGTATTACCGACCAAAAACAGCCCGAAAGCTAAACCAAATTTTTGTAATAAAACCATGAAACCATAGAAAATTCCTTCCCGTCTTTGTCCAGTTTGCAATTCATCTAATTCAATCACATCAGGGATCATTGACCAAGGAATTAGATAAGCTGTAGAAACTCCCATACCTGCCATTACAGCCATAACATACATTAAACCAACTTGATTTGGCTGTAAGAAAAATAATCCAGCAGCCGCAATAATCCAGGAACTCATTCCTAAGAAATAAACGATTTTTTTGCCAATCTTTTTACTTAAATAACTCCAAATAAATAACATAAATAAAGCCGTTCCCTGCACTGCAATCATGACTGTGGGGACATCTCCCTCTTTAAGTTTCATACAGTTAACGACAAAATAGGGAATAATGCTGGCTGTGATTTGCACACCTAACCAAGAAAAAAGATATATCGCAATTACAAACAAAAAAGGTTTATTACTAAAGACAATTTTTAGCTGTTCAAAAAAGGGAATTTCTGCTTCTTGTGGCAAAGAAATCCGTTTAGCTTCAAAAGATAAAATGCGATCGCGCACCCCATAAACGCACCAATACAAGGATAAAACCGAAATCACGGTACACACAGCCGCTAAAACTAAATATTGTTGTTGGCGATCGCTAATTTGTGAGAAAATAATTTTTGATAAAATCAACGATAAAATACTGCCACCAATGGAAAACGTAAACCGAAAACTATTCAAACTAGTCCGTTCATCGTAATCTTGAGTTAACTCAGGAGTCATGGCTGTATAAGGCAAATTCACAACAGTATAAAATGCCTGAGATACAATCCCAATTACTACATAATACCAAAATAAACACCAAATATTACTACTTTTGTCAGCAGTAAATTGGGGGACAATCCACTGCAAGAAAAAGAAAAATCCAAAAGGAATTGCCCCATATAAAAGCCAAGGTAGACGACGACCCCAGTGCCGGGATTGGGTTTTATCAGTCAACATTCCCACCATAGGATCATTGATACCATCCCAAATTTTGCCAATCATCAAAATACTACCTGCCAAACCCGCTGGAATTCCTGCCACATTGGTAAAGAAAACCATCATGTAAAATACAGCAATATTTGCAGTAATCGCTGGTCCCAAATCTCCCGCACCATACGCTAATTTAGTTTTAAAATCTAATTTTTCACTGGACAGAGATTTGTGAAAATCGTTATTATCAGAATTATCTTTAACCATAAATTACACCCTTATGAATTGACAATTGACAATAGATAACTAACAATTATTAACACACTTATTTTACTCTTATGTCAGACCTTTACATTTCTTGGTCAGATTATCACCACAAAATTGAACAACTGGCTGTAAAGATTTATCAATCGGGTTGGGAATTTAACCAAATCGTCTGTTTAGCTAGAGGGGGACTGCGAGTAGGAGATATTCTCTCCCGCATATACAATCAACCATTAGCAATTTTATCTACCTCATCTTACAATGGCGCAGGTACATATAAAAGAAGTAATTTAATTATTTCTCGTCAATTAACCATGACTAGTGAAAATTTAGGTTCACGGATTTTGCTAGTAGATGATTTAGTAGACTCTGGTATCACTATTCAAGAAACAGTTCCCTGGTTACAGAAACATCATGATTTTCCCATTCAAGAAATTCGCACCGCTGTAATTTGGTATAAAGCTTGTTCAGTTGTTGTTCCTGATTATCACGTTGATTATCTGGCTGATAATCCTTGGATTCATCAACCTTTTGAACATTACGAATCTATTAGTCCTTCCGAACTGGCAAAAAAGCTGAATTTAGTAGTCACATAATCCAAATATTATCCAGAATTTTTGTAGAGACATTTCATGTAACGTCTCTACTTTTTCACTTTTTGTTAAAATAACCACAACCAAACAGGAAGAGTAAACAACAAAACTATCATCCCCATAGCTAAAGCAGTAACAGCCAAATCTCTATCCAAATCAAAGGTTTCTGCTATTACCAATGTAGCCAAAGCTGGAGGCATACCCATTTGCAAAACTATCACCTGTGCTGCATTACCAGTAACACCAAAAAATGAGAGAGTGCTACCTAAAATCATCGGCACTAATAGCATTTTAATGAAGACACTACTCCCCGCTTGTGGTAATTTTCGCCAAGATTTTAGTTGGGAAAGTCGCATTCCAATTAACATCAAAGATAAAGCAACTGCACCCCAAGCCAATTTTTCCAAACAAAATATCACCGGGGAGGGAAGCGTGACTTGATGCAATAATAAGCCAAATCCAAAACTCCATAAAGCCGGATTAATCAAAATTACCTTTGCTATTTGCATCTGATTTTGAGTATTATTACCAAACTTAGCAGCAAGAAACACACCTAAACCATAAGCACCAAACAGCGAACCCAACATATCGTAAAATAAAGCCCAGGCAAAATATTCTTTACCTACCATTGCTAAAGTAATGGGAAAACCCAAATTACCTGTATTACCTACCATTGCTGCTAGAATCAAACTACCTTGAGTTGTCGCGGGGGAAACTGAATCAATGAAATGTGCTTGGGCTTTGATTCTTAACCAAGCTAATAATGCCCCCAGAAAGATTGCCAAGTGAGCTATTATCGGTGCAATCCAAATCTGTCCTGATAAATCTGTTTGTAGTAAAAAACCGATGATGCTTATAGGTACTCCCACCCAATAGAGAAATTGACCTACGTAGGTGGAAGTATTGTTAGGCAATTTACGTCCCAGTATAAATCCCACTAGGATTAATCCCACTAACTTGATATATAGTTCTAAAAGATTTATCAAAATTACACCATAATTCAAAATTAAGCATTAAACAAAACTCATTTCTTCTTTAACTAACTATTAAACACAAACAGGAGCAAAAACTTGAATAAAGCTGGGTTTCCTAAAAAACCGCACAATTCCTACCCTCTCTCTGGTGATGATATCCCAGTGGCTTTACGTGATACAAATGATGCAGGAAGTAAGATCAAAGTCCAACCTGTGGTTTTGATTATAGGTGGATTAACAGGATTTTTGTTACTGGCTGTCTCTAGTGGTTTTTTGTTTTCGCTGACAACACCTAAGCCAACTGCTAATTCTGTAGCTGCACCGATTAGTTCTACACCCATAGCCGCTAATACCCCAGATAATAATGATACAGTGTTGGGACATTTTCCCTATTCAGAAGCACCAGAATCAGAATTAGCCCCAATTACGGGTGACAGTAGAATCAGAATGCGAAAATCTGCCGCTGTCAAGTTTCAAGCCATGGTACAAACCGCTAGAAGTGCGGGTGTAATTTTAGTTCCAATTTCTGGCTTTCGTTCTGTACAAGAGCAAAAGCAGTTATTTTTCGGTGTAGGCGCACAGCGGAATCAAACCCCAGCCGAAAGAGCAGCCCTCAGCGCACCACCAAATCATAGTGAACATCATACAGGTTATGCGGTGGATGTTGGCGATGGCACAGTCCCAGCAACTAATCTCCAAGCCAATTTTGATAATACCAAAGCTTATCAGTGGTTACAAGCCAATGCTGCTAAGTTTAGTTTTGAAATTTCCTTTCCGAAAAATAATCTTCAAGGTGTGAGTTATGAACCTTGGCATTGGCGTTTTGTCGGCGATACTGATAGTTTAGAAACATTTTATAAAGCCAAAAATATCAAACCTGTAAAAACACCATAATGATAATCAGAGAATATCAAATATCTGACACTGAACCAATTATGAAACTGTTTTATGATGTTTATGGAATGAAAAGCCGACCTACTCCCAAATAATTATCAATATCTATGATAATCTCAACTATACGATCAACACATTGTTCTCGATAATCATATTCGTCAATGCGATCAAGATTCCCAATTGTAATCACAGGAAATGAAGTTGCTGTATTTTCTTCACGCATTACTTGTTCTAATGAATCCTCACCTTTCATATTCCGATTAGCGGTGAGGATCATCATCTGATTTGCTTGAGCATAACACCAAACTGCGCGGTCATTACTATCCATTGATAAATCCGCTTCTCGAAATGTGACAAAACGAATAGATAGTAACTCAAGCCAACCGTTTTTCGCCAAGATTCCCAGCAAAACTACAGCGTATCCATCAAGATTGTAATCCACTAAAAATATCATGGCTTTATTGAGGTACGTTGGGCTTTCTGCTCCTCAAGTTTCGCCCAAAGAGCCTGTTTTTCGGGCTTTTGTGGTTTTGCTGCCATTTTTGCAAAGTGTTCGCGGTTACGTTCTTCCCAGTATTGATAAATTTCTTCTCTAGTTTGTAGAACTTCTTGATATTCAGCTTCTACCTGAGTATGATGTGTTTCAATGTAAGATAAAGCTGCACTAATTTGTTCATCTGTGAGATTGAATTTATCTCGAATTAACTTAGGAGGATACTGAGCCTTGATCAAATCTATTACATCATAAAGGGTGATGCGCGTTCCCGCAATTGTGAGTCCTCGCTCAGTCCGAATAATAAATGCTTTTTCACTTGATAAGATGGTCTTCATGTTTAAATTTATTTACCAACTACTATTCGTATTCTAATATTAATTAGATAAAAATATCCTGTTTAAGATTGATCAGCCAAATATAAGCATTGAGCTTAATCAACAAAATCGGTGCAGTTTTCCCACACCGATTTACATAATTTAACTCTAGTTTTCCGTGCCATATTCCTTAGGCTAATGCGGAAGCTTGGGGTTTGGCAAAAATCATCCTTCCAGCAGAAGTTTGTAAAGCACTGGTAACTACTACTCGCAATTCACCACCAACATAACCTCTACCTTCTTCAACTACTACCATTGTGCCATCATCTAAATAGCCAATTCCTTGAGTTGGTTCTTTTCCTTCTTTGAGAATTTTCAAATCAAGATAATCACCAGGTAAATAAGTTGGACGAACAGCATTGACTAAATCATGAACATTCAAAACTGGAACTTTTTGCACACTAGCAACTTTCGATAAATTGTAATCATTGGTGAGTAATGTGCCATTGATTTCTTGAGCAAAACGCACCAATTTAGCATCAACAGTGGCAGTATCTTCATAGTCCACAGGGTTAATTAAAATGCGTTCGGGATAAGTTTCCCGAATGCGGTTGAGAATTTCTAATCCTCTTCTTCCCCTGACCCGTTTTTGATCCTTACTCGCGTCGGCTACTTGTTGTAATTCTTGTAAAACAAATTGGGGGACAAGAATTAATCCTTCTAGAAATCCTGTTTCTAGTAATGTTTCAATCCGGCCATCTATAATGCAGCTAGTATCTAAAACCTTAGTATTAGCAGGTTTAAGAGTTCCTTCCACCACCATACTTTCCACAGTATTGGGGTTAATTAATCTTAACAACCCCCGTCCGTGAGTATCGGCTAAGTTCATTCCTGTAACAGAGAGGATAATACTGCCAACAACAGCAACAAGAGGTTTGATAAAACCAAAATCTGGGGGAATGGGTAATAAAAATAGCGGGGCTAACATCAGATTGGCGAGTAATAGCCCAATTACTAAGCCAATGGCACGGGTGAGAATGACTTCTAGGGGCATTTCCCGGACTTGTGACTCTAGCCGACGGTATGTAGTCTGGAAACTCAGCCCGACTGCACCACCGATAATGGCAGCAAAGACAGCGAAAACTAGGCGTAAGGCATCTAAATCACTAACTCCATTAAGAGTACCAGGGGGGAGTAGATCAGTGCTGAAATAACCTATTCCCGCCGCTGCCAAGATAAATGAGAGAATAATAATGACATCCAGCATGGTTATGTTGTGTTCCTACAACGATATTTATTCGATAGAGTAAAGTATGCTTGTTTGAGTCCTTTTTAGTGATGGAATCATCTTAGCTGCTCAGGCAGACAGAATATGCCAACATTATAACTAAAGCGTTTTTACTGCATATTATTTTTATTTTTAGGGAAAAAGGATAAAAAGTTGTAAACAAACTCCTCATTTTCATTATTTTTAATATTCAAATCAAATTAACTTCACTATTGTTCAAAATGAGTCAAAAAGATATTGGTTGGGGGATTCCCAGTTCTGCTTATGTGCATATTCCCTTTTGTCGGCGACGATGTTTTTATTGCGATTTTCCGGTATTTGTGGTCGGGAATAACTCACGGGGCGAAAATTCTGGGACAATTGGCGAATATGTTGAAGTTTTATGTCAAGAAATCAGGATTGCACCAACTTATAGTCAACCTTTAGAAACAATTTTTTTTGGTGGTGGTACTCCTTCACTATTATCAACAGCACAGTTGCAATCTATATTGACAACCTTAGAACAGCGATTTGGCATTGCCTCTGGGGTAGAAATTTCTATGGAAATTGACCCAGGGACGTTTGATTTTGCACATATCGCTGGTTATCGTAGCTTAGGAGTAAATCGCGTGAGTTTGGGTGTCCAAGCTTTCCAAGAAGAATTGTTAAAAACTGCTGGGCGATCGCATTCCCTTATAGATATATTTACAGCTATAGAGTTAATTCACAAGGTCGAGATTCCCGAATTTAGCTTAGACTTGATTTCTGGCTTACCGTATCAATCTTTAGCACAATGGCAAGATTCCTTAATCCAAGCAGTAGCAGCCACCCCAACTCACATTTCCATCTATGACCTGACCATTGAACCCGGAACAGCCTTCAATCGTTATTACAAACCGGGAGATCATCCCTTACCCACAGATGAAACCACCGTCAAAATGTATCAACTGGGGCAAAAAACCTTAACTGATGCTGGTTACGAACATTACGAAATTTCCAATTATGCCCAACCAGGACATCAATGCCAGCATAATCGAGTTTATTGGCAAAATCGCCCCTATTATGGCTTTGGTATGGGTGCAGCCAGCTATATACAAGGTAAACGCTTCACCCGTCCCCGCAAAACCCAGGAATATTACCAATGGTTAAAAAACGGTGCTGTCATTGATTGTGAAATCACACCACAGGTAGATGTTTTGTTAGAAACTCTCATGTTAGGGTTACGGTTAGCCGAAGGAGTCAGTTTAAATTCCTTAGCAACAAACTTTGGCAACCATCAAGTTGAGAGAATTCAAAGCTGTTTGCAACCATACTTTGCTCAGGGTTGGGTGAAGATTGTTGGGGATAGGTTGCGTTTTAGCGATCCCGATGGTTTTATATTTTCTAATGTGATGTTAGCGAAGTTGTTTGAAGAGTTAGGAGAATAATGAATTATGTTTCGCGCAAAGGCGCAAAGAAGCAAAGGCGCAAAGTTTGAAATTTGTGAGTTTCCAATTTTATATTTTAATTTAGCAATGCCGATTATTGCATCAAATTATCATTTGCAACGTCACCAGGATAAAAGTTTAAGTTAATTAAATCTTCCCATAAATATAGGCATTGCGGAGAAAAAGTTGATAAAGGTAAATTTGTTTCTCCTGATGCTAAATCCCTAGCATTTTCATAAGCTTCCTCAAGTGCTACTTCTAGAGAAGACTGTAAACTAGGATTTTCATTCAGTAATTTTATGATATCCCGCCGTTGAATCCGAATAGTTGCTAACCAACTCCGACTACGTTTTGACGATTGATATTCCCACTTGAGTAAATGTCCAATTAAAATAATCAGACGATTTCTTAATTCTTGGCGTTCCCTTCTCCCCAAAGATTCAACTTCCTCAATTAAATTAACTAAATCAACTTGATTCCATAGCTGATAACGTAATAAATTAGCCTGTTGTTGAGTCCAGGCATAAAAATCCGTTTCATAAAGATTCAGGTTGACAGCGGATTCTTTCGCCCTTGGTGACTGCATAATTAAAACCTAGTAACGTTGAATTAATTATAACTCCCTTCTTCCTTTGCGCCTTTGCTCCTTAGCGTCTTTGCGCGAAACAAAAACCTAAAAAGTCACCACACTCCGAATAGATTCCCCCTTGTGCATCAAATCAAAAGCATCATTAATCTTTTCAATCGGCATCACATGAGTAATTAAATCATCAATATTAATCTTACCATCCATATACCAATCTACTATTTTCGGTACATCTGTCCGCCCTCTTGCACCACCAAAAGCCGAACCTTTCCAAACCCTGCCAGTTACTAATTGAAAGGGACGAGTGCTGATTTCTTTACCTGCACCAGCTACACCAATAATCACACTTACACCCCAACCTTTATGACAACATTCTAAAGCTTGACGCATGATATTGACATTACCAATACATTCAAAGGAATAGTCAGCACCACCGTTTGTTAAATCTACCAAATAAGGAACTAAATCACCTGCAACTTCTTGGGGATTGACAAAATGTGTCATGCCAAATTTTTCAGCTAAAGCCCGTTTTTTGGGATTAATATCTACACCAATAATCTTATTTGCGCCCACCATTCGCGCCCCTTGGATCACATTTAAGCCAATGCCACCCAAACCGAAAACTACCACATTTGCGCCTGGTTCTACTTTAGCTGTATTCACAACTGCACCAATTCCTGTTGTCACACCACAACCGATATAACAAACTTTATCAAAAGGGGCATCTTCCCGAATTTTAGCAACGGCGATTTCTGGCAATACCGTATAATTAGCGAAGGTGGATGTACCCATATAATGGTGAATCATGTCTCCACCGATACTAAAACGGCTAGTACCATCGGGCATTAATCCCCGTCCTTGTGTGCCGCGAATTGCTTGACAGAGATTGGTTTTGAAACTTAAACAATAATCACATTGCCGACATTCGGGAGTGTATAAAGGAATTACATGATCTCCAGGTTTGAGACTTTTGACATCAGCCCCTACTTCGACAACTATACCAGCGCCTTCATGTCCTAAAATTGCCGGAAATAAACCTTCAGGATCATCACCAGACAGGGTAAAAGCATCAGTATGACAAACCCCACTGGCTTTAATCTCAATTAATACTTCTCCTGCTTGTGGTGGTGCTAATTCTACGGTTTCAATTGTGAGGGGTTTTCCTGCGGTGTATGCTATTGCTGCTTTAACTTCCAAGATGCAATTCTCCTTTAAGGTTCGTTTTTGGGATTAATATCTACCCAAATAATCATAGTTTGTGCTTACCATTCGCGCACCTTGGATAATTTTACAGGATAATTAATTGTCTGAATCAGGATGTCCAGGATTTAAGGATTAACAGGATAGGGATTTTGTAGGGTGCGTCAGAATTGAAAATCTATTCATGATCACTAAATAATCGCATCTGACGCACCGGCTGATGATTTTTTTGTCAGAATCAGGATGTCCAGGATTTGAGGATTTACAGGATAATTAATTGTCAGAATCAGGATGTCCAGGATTTGAGGATTTTCAGGATAATTAATTGTCTGAATCAGGATTTCCAGGATTTGAGGATTTTTAGGATAATATTGTCCGAAATATGGGAAAATACTATTGAAGCATCATCTAAATGCTACCCCAACCCAGTCCAAATTTATGAATGAACAGCGTCTACAGGCATATCAACAGCTAATTCAACAACTGCTTAGTTGTCCCCATGGTGAAGAAGCGGCTATATTACAAGCTAACAGGGAATTACTCGATGTTGATTTTTTACAAGTGGTGGTAGAGGTAGCAGCGACCTTTACCCAACAGGGAGAGGAAAATACTGCTAACTGGTTGCTGGGGTTAGCTTCTCAACTCAGTGAAGAGTTAGATATACCCCCAAATGGGAATACTCCAGAACCAGAAACGCCGCTTAATCAAGCAAATTTTGATACCTATTTACAATTTTTATTAGAAGTATTACAAGCAACCGCAGAAAGTAAAGTTAATCCCCAGGTAGTTTACCCTTTACTGGCTGCAAATACGGATAAACTTAATCTCACCTTTGTTAAATTATTACAGGTTTGGGCAACAAATACACTAGAAGAAGCAGAACCAGACACAGCAAAATCCATCGCTGAAGTGATAGGTAACTTTAGTAATTTGATACAGCAATTTCCTTTAGGTAACAAACCTGATAATGTGGAAATTGCTATTACTGGTTATGAAATAGTTGCCACTGTTTTCACCCGTGAAACTTCTCCAGAACAATGGGGAAATTTACAAAATAATCTGGGGACTGCCTACAGAGATAGAATCAGGGGAGATAAAGCGGATAATCTGGAAAATGCCATCGCAGCTTATATTCAAGCTTTAGAAGTGAGTACCCGCACCGATTTTCCTGTACAATGGGCAATGACGCAAAATAATCTGGGGATAGCCTACTTTAAGAGAATCAGGGGTGATAAAGCCGATAATCTGGAAAATGCCATCGCAGCTTATAATGAAGCTTTAAAAGTGAGAACCCGCACCGATTTTCCTGTAGATTGGGCAACGACGCAAAATAATCTGGGGATAGCCTACTGTGGTAGAATCAGGGGTGATAAAGCGGATAATCTGGAAAATGCCATCGCAGCTTATAATGAAGCTTTAAAAGTGAAACCCCGCACCGATTTTCCTGTAGATTGGGCAGGTAAGCAAAATAATCTGGGAAATGCCTACTTATTCAGAATCAGGGGAGATAAAGCGGATAATCTGGAAAATGCCATTGCAGCTTATAATAATGCTTTAAAAGTGAGAACCCGCACCAATTTTCCTGTAGATTGGGCAGGTACGCAAAATAATCTGGGGAATGCCTACAGAGATAGAATCAGGGGAGATAAAGCGGATAATCGGGAAAATGCCATTGCAGCTTATGAGCAAGCTTTAGAAGTGAGTACCCGCACCGATTTTCCTGTAGAAAATGCTCAAACTTTATTCAATTTGGGTATTCTTTATCAAGAATCACAACAGTTTGATTTAGCTTACGATACCTTTAAATCTGCCCTTGTCACAGTTGAAGATATACGGGGGGAAATTATTTCTGGGGAAGAAAGTAAACGCAAACAAGCAGAAGAATGGAATCAACTTTTTGTACGCATGGTGGAAGTTTGTTTAGTGCTGGGTAAAGAAAGGGAAGCTATCAGTTATATTGAACGCAGTAAAACCCGCAATTTAGTAGAATTGATTGCTGAAAAGGTTGATTTTACACCAATTGAATATTCAGAAATTCAAAATCTGTTAGATGAGAAAACTGCAATTATTCAATTTTACATTTTTAATGATTGTTTCCGGGCTTTCATTATTACCAAAAACAACGATAAACCAATAATTTGGAAATCTACAGAGGAAGATTTAGATCAATTCAGAGATTGGATTAATAAATATCTCACCCTTTACTATTCCGACCGTAAGAAATGGCGAAATAATTTAAATTATCAACTTACCGAACTTGCAGAAATTTTCCATATTAATCAAATAATTGCCCAAGTTCCAAAGGATATTCAAAAAATAATTATCATTCCCCACCGTTATTTACACTTATTACCTTTGCATGCTATTCCTTTATCTACAAATTCAGAATATTTATTTGATAAATATCCTGGTGGTGTCAGTTATGCACCCAGTTGTCAACTTTTGAATATTGCTAAAGAACGTCTTTCTAACCCTATTCTACAAAGAGAGAGAACAAGATTAGAACCTCTGTCTAACTCTCTCCTAGAAGGAGAGAGAACAAGATTAAGTAACCTATTTGCAATTCAAGATCCTAATAACAATTTACCTTTTACTAACACTGAAGTGGAAACAATTGCAGCTAATTTCCACCCCCAGCAAATCCTCAAAAATGATGAGGCCAGCAAAGCCAATTTACAAGAAACTACCACATTTAATAACTTTACTAATTCCCAATGGTTACATTTTTCTTGTCACGGTAAGTTTAATTTATTATCACCATTAAAATCAGCTTTACAACTCGCTGATTCGGAAGTTAATGCTTCACTTTTGACAACATATTCATCTCGTTATGTGAGAATTAATGAAGAAACTGCTATTGATTTATCAAAATGTTTGACATTAGCAGATATCTTAGAATTAAATCTCCCTCAATGTTATCTTGTTTGTCTTTCTGCTTGCGAAACCGGCGTAATTGATGTTAGAAGTAACAGTGATGAATTTATTGGTTTATCCAGTGGTTTTATGAAAGCCGGTGCAGTTAATATTGTTAGCAGTTTGTGGACTGTGAGTGATGTTCACACCGCTATTTTAATGATTAAATTATATGAAAATATCGCCAATAATTCCCAGGATATCACATTGGCATTAAACACAGTCCAGGAATGGTTACGCAAAGCTACACAGGTAGAAATCATTGATTGGTTGAAGCAGAAAACTGAAATAAAGGAGGAACAAAAAGAGAACATTATTAATTCATTATCTAAGCAATGTAGACCCGAACATCAACCATTTAACCAACCATATTTTTGGGCTGCTTTTTGTGCCGTTTCTCCTGTAATGTAGGTTGAGTTGACAAAGTGAAACCCAACATTATCAAAAATTTCGTATTATTTCATGTAGAGATTTAGCAGTGATTGTAAGTGTCAAATTAATGAAAATTGATGTATTCTTAAGCCAGAGAATAAATTCTCTGTCTAAAAGCTAAAGTCGGTTAAAACCGACTATATTAATCCTAGAATCAATTTTTATAAATTTTGACTTTCTAGTTTATGCGAGTGCGTTTTCCCTCGTTCCCTGTCTCTGACCGGGAATGAATTGCAGAGGCTCTACCTCCACTATATCATTTTACTTCAGGCCGAGCCTGAAAAACTGCATTCCCAGCCAGAGTCTGGGAACGAGTTAAAATCAGCTAAAATACTAATCAATTCACAAACTAAACCTATGGAAGCTAATCAAATTATCCAAGCATTTACCGAAGTCGTGAGAAACCAAGATTATGTTTTTTCCGACGTTTCTTTAGATGCTATCACAGAATTACAAAAAACTATCGCTGGTATAGAAACTGAACCTCCGGAAGTAGTTGCAGAAGCTATCCGTCAATGGTATCTTGACTATGAAAAAGTTAGAAATGCAGTCTTTTTAGAAGAACGGGAAAGGGAAATTGGTAGAGTCCCTAGAACTAAACCAGAAAATGAAGAAAACACCGTAGAAAATCGCTACCGACTTTTACAAAAGGACGTAGAAAAACTGAAAGAAAAAAAGACACCAGCCCAAAACCCATAATTAAAAATGAATAAATCGGTTGATTATACAAGTTAAACTGGTGGTTAGAAATCGCGTCTACACAGACAAAATCAAATCCTTGATTTTTAGTCTGCGCGGGCGGAATTTGTTTGTGTAGCGGCGATTTTCAGTTACCGGGGCTTAAATTAACTGTTTTTTAAATCTTGTCAAAATTCACATTTCAGTCGTATTTGGTATAGCTAAATTATGAAAATATATGCACCTAATATTCACGTTTTCACTTTTCAACTTTATAAAGGCTCAAATTTTGATGATAATATAGATAGTAAAGATTTAAAGTTTATCTGGGAACGTGGTAATGATATTATTAAAGAAGTTCTCAAACAAGATTTACAACTCAGTCAAAAAATTGATGTTAAAAAAGATGAGGGATTTAATAAAGTAGATATTCTGAATGATCAAAATGAAGTAGCTGTATATTTGGAGGGGAATGTTAACCCAATTCCTCAACAAGATATTTTAATTACAGGTTTCGCTTATCCTTGTCGAATTTCTGATAGTTACGGTTTGTGGTTAAATTTACGTCGTCCAGAACAGGAAAATAACCAACCTACGGAAGATGTAGAAACTGATTTTCTCAAACTTTTAAATCCCAATAATTGCTTAATTTTACCATTAAATCCTTTATTTCTGGGACAAACTATTTTAATTACAGCTTGGATAAATAATGCTAAAATTCAAAATGATCATCAAAAAATAGCTGATGAATGTTTAAAGCAAATTTTCCCTAATCAAAATACAATTCCACCTTTTTATCGTCAAGGTGAATTATTTGGTAGTCCGATATTTGAATATGGTTTACCAAATCAATCTAGTCAAGATCAACAAGTTTTAATTTGTTTATTTACAAAACAAGAAACTGGAAATAAATTTGAACAATCTTGTTCAGAATTACTAGATTTGTTTTTTCGTCATAGCAAGATAATCAAAGCTTATAAAGACAGTCGGGCTATATATAAAGACTTAGATAAAAAGTATAGAGATATAGAATCTGAAGTTAATAAAATTCTCGAACTGAAAAACAATCAAGATATAACCAGACAGGATTTAAAGAAATTACAAAACCAGTTAAGAGCGTTTCCTAGATTAGCACTTGAATATACCAGATTACTTTTAAGTTTAGAAGATTCCCAAAATACAATTGTGATTAATGCAGATAATTATAGCGATAAATTAGCACAAATAAAACATAATTTAAACGGTGAAAATTTAGATTTTCTAGAAATTTTCCTAAATAAGAATTGTGTCACCTTTAAACGGCAAATTCAAGCCGATTTAGGCTATTTTCAACATGGTTCACAATTATTAGATCAAGCCATTAACTCAATTCGTGGTATAGTGGAAATAGAACAAGCTAAAAGCGATCGCTCTTTAGAAACAACAGTACAAGTATTAGGTATAGGTTTGGGTGGTGGTGCTATATTTTCCGGTATTATCACTACGCACATAGATAAGATCAACTCACCTTTATTACCAAAAAATTACTTTTCAGCTTCATTAATTTTAAGCATAATTGCTACCTTGGGATGGACTCTTTTGGTTTGGTTGGTTATATGGATAACAAAACGCAAATAGTGTTTAAAGATATTCTGCATGAAGAAGAATATGAACAAGCAATTTCAAGATTAAATGATTTACTTGATGAAATTGGTACTAATGAAGAACATCCTCTTTATAATTTATTAGATACATTAAGAACAATAATTGAGGCTTATGAAAATGTCTCTAAATCTGTTTCTAACTCTTCTAAATCATAACTACGATCAATATTTTCTTGTCCCAATAACTCATGAAATTCCCATTTACTTAATTGCGACAATTCACGGGCTTTCCCAAAAGAAAGAATCCCTTTTTGATAAAGTCTAATTGCTAATTCAGTGCGGATGCGATGCAGACGTTCATCAGGAGGTAGACGTAATCCCTCAGTTACTTGATCAGGAATTTCTAAGATTAGTTTACTCATATTGTTTCACATCAGGATCAAGAATAATCATATCATTTTGTTTAGGGAAATGTTCTACTGTCGTTGTCCCATCTTCATGATGAATAGTAACACTATATCCTTCTTGATATCGTTGAGAATATTTACCCTGAATAGGATTTTTTAGTTGACTTAAATCATATTCTTCTTTTAAGTCATCTTCTAATTCATATTGTATTTTATCGTTCATAATATCTCCATTGAGTTACAGCCCATTGATGAAAGCGATCAGATTTCCTGAAATAAGCAACCAAAACACCAGTATCAAGAATTATCTGCTGATTCATTTCTGCCCATATTCTTCCATGTATTTCTTATTAAAAGAAAGATCGTCTACCCCACCTTCAATAACTCCTTCCCATTTTCTCAATAGATCATGAGGAGAAGCTTCAGGCTTTTTTAGATTTGAGTTTTCAGAATCTTGATTAACTTGATGATTACCCAATTCAAATGCCAGAAACTCAACAAAACGGAGAACTTGCTGCTGTTGATCTATAGGTAACTGCTGCATCGTAGTTACTACTTTTTCCAGAATCGTCATGATCTTAATTCTTTTGAGATTGTGTATTCACCTTAATTATCACGCAGAAACAGAAACTTCCGATTGATAGCAAATCCCCGCTTCCTTGAATCTTTGTAAAGCTTCACCCAAGCGATCGCAATCTGCAATTAAACTAATTCTCACATAGCCTTCACCACCCACACCAAAGGCATTTCCAGGAGTCAAAACCACCCCAGTTTGCTGTAAAACATTCAAAGCAAAATCTGTAGAATTCATTCCCACCGGACATTTTATCCACAAATACATAGTCGCTTCAGTTTTGGGAATATTCCACCCTAACTTACCCAAACCATCTACTAAAAAATCTCGACGAACGCGGTAACGTTGTTGCACTTCATGTAAATAAGAATCAGGAAGTTGCAAAGCTGTTTCTGCTGCTGTTTGTAAAGCCGAAAAAATGCCATAATCTAAATTGGTTTTCAGAGTCCGCAAACCTTGGATAACGTGACGATTTCCGACAACAAAACCAACGCGCCAACCTGCCATATTATAGGTTTTAGAGAGAGTGTGAAACTCGACACCAATCTCCTTAGCACCAGGAATTTCTAACAAGCTAGTGGGTTGATAACCATCAAAAGCTAATTCTGCGTAACATAAATCATGGACTAAAAGGATTTCATACTTCCGTGCAAAGGCCACAATTTCCTCAAAAAATTCGCGGGGGGCTGTGGCTGCGGTAGGATTACTAGGATAATTGAAATAGAGGATTTTCGCTTTTCTAGCCACTTCCTCAGGAATAGCTGCTAAATCAATTAACCAATTATTTTCTTCCTTGAGAATTAAATTATGGATAACTCCCCCAGCAATAATCGGTCCACGAAAATGCACAGGGTAAGATGGTGAAGGTACTAATACAGTATCACCAGGATTAATATAGGCGATCGCTAAATGTCCCAAACCTTCCTTAGAACCGAGTAAGGGTAAAGCCTCACTATCAGGATCAAGGGTAACACTATAACGGCGATGATACCATTGAGTAATCGCCTTACGGAAACTTGCAGTCCCTTCAAATGGAGGATAACCGTGATTAGCGGGATTTTGCAAAGCTGCCATAGCCGCTTCTATCACTGGTTGGGGAGTAGGTCCATCAGGATTACCCATACCCAAATCAATCAAATCTAACCCTTGTTCTCTAGCCTTAGCCTTTAATTCGTCCAAACGGGCAAACACATAAGGCGGCAATTTTTGTATCCGTTCTGCGGGAGAAATCCAACTCAAACTCATTCCTTCACCTCGTCACTTATTCCCCTGGTGGAAACACGATTAACATCTATTGGTGCAGTGGTAGAAACCATTGCGGCCATCAATTGTTCCAACGCTACATTAAACGGTAGACGGTGGATATCAGAATTAGGTTCTAAACTAATTTCTGCTGCTGTTTGTAACTCACCCAGAGTGATATTACCTAATCCCAAATCTGCTAATTTTTGGGGTAGTCCAATCTCTGCATAGAACTTCAACAATTGTTGTCTTGCTGACGCTGCTAATTGATTTCCCTGGATCATTTCTTCTAACCGCAGTTGTACCAGGATACCATAAGCGACCTTTTCCCCGTGAATACTACCATGTCCAGAAATATGAGTTAAGCCATTATGAACTGCATGGGCAGCGACTGTGCGACATTGCGCCCCTCCTAGTCCCCCAATTACTCCAGCTAGGAGTACGGTTGCGTCTACAACTTCTTGCCAAATTTCCGTACCTGGGGACTGTAACGCAGCAGCAGACTTTTGCAATAAAATATCGCGTAAAATTCGCGCTTGTTGAACCGCAGCAATAATTAAAGTTTGTTGCAAATGCCCACTACTTACTGATGCTTCATACCATTTAGCGATCGCATCCCCAATTCCTGCTATTAATGTGCTTGGAGGTGCAGTCTGAACTAAATTATAATCCAAAATCAGCAAATCAGGACAGCGAGATAAAGCCACATCATATAAAAACGCCCCGGTTTCTGAATAGACATTAGAAAGGGCAGTCCAAGCCGCACAGGTAGCCCCAGAAGTGGGAATTGTCACAATTGGTAATGTCAATTGGTGGGCGACTAATTTAGCCGTATCCAGGGCTTTACCACCACCAATACCGATAATCAGATCAGCTTTATGTTCTTTAGCGGCTTTGCGTAAGGCTTTCAAACTAGCTTCACAACAATCAGCACCATAGGAAACTGACAAAGGATGTAATTCTGGAGATTGGAAAAGAGATTGTAAACTCTCTTGACTCAGATTGAGAGTCTGATTTCCAGCAATAATTAAGGGACGAGTTCCCAAATTAGCAACTTCACCCGCAACGGTTGACAACACACCCGCACCGCGAATTACTTTCCCAGGGGAAACAGAAAGGCTGAAAAATGAACTAGAGGTTTGAGTGGACAAAGTTTCAGTAGAATGTTGATTAGGCATGATCTTGATTTTGCCAAAACTATTGATATTTCTTAATCAAATTTTAAAATAATCTTTATTGTATGATAGATGACCAAAAAATGTGCAAACAAGAAAGAAGCAGGGGGCAGGGGGAAGAGGAGAATATTTTTCTTCCCAATTACCCATTCCCAATTACCCATTCCCCGTCACCTATGAAGCAGTGGGTTCTGGTAATGAAGCAAATTTATCTAAATAAACTTCTACCACCATTTCTGGGTCTTCACGACTGACCAAAGTGCGATTTACTTGACCCAAGTACAGCGGTACAGATAACCCTATTTCTGGGTGGATAATAGTGCGAGCGCGGACTATCATTTCCTTACTACCACCAGTACCTAAGCGACCATAGGAATAAAGGTTACTAGCTGCTTGACGTAAAGTTGCTTCTAATTCTGTGGGAGTAATTTCTGGTGCGACGGCAATTACTGTTTGGTTAGAACCGTTATCATAAACTAGGCTGTACTTGACAGCACCAGGAATAATTGTGCGACTCAGGGGAACGAGGGAAAGTGAAAATAATCCCCCTGTCAGTACCAGCATAAAGCCAGTTGCACCCACCAGTCGAAAGCGAAAGCCCCATTTAAGAATGAAAGCTAAGATTGTCAGGACTGCAAATACTATTGTCGCAATACCTGACCATTGGGTATATTGCAGAAAATTAGCGGTACTAGGCATAAGGTTTTAATTACGGATATTCCCATTTTACTTACTCTTTACACGAGTACCGCAGGACAGAATAAAAAATTAAAAATCAGGAAAATATCTAATGTAACAGTGTAAAATATTACATTCATTTCCTCAGTTCCGGTTACTTGACTTACTTCGTCTTGTACCAGTATTATTTTGAATAGTTGTGCCTTTACAGCAATACCTTATCCATTTCCTGTAGGTTGGGTTTCATGCTTCAACCCAACCTACAAATCAAGGCTTTTTCTAATTTGGACAAGGTATTGATACAGAAATCATAAATGATTAAAAATTTAAGTAATTTAGATTGAAAAAGCCTCCCCCTGCGTATATTCCAAAAATCAAATATTAGTCCTATAGTTATTATGCTATCAATAAGGACAAATTAATATCTTTTGTGAAAATAAAAACATCATGAAAAGTACAAATATTAGCTCCAATAAAAAAATAAAAATAATGCGAAAAAATATTAGTTTCACAATGATAAGATTCAATAATCTTGTTCGTAATCCATCATTTTTGATTGGCTCTATTCTTTTTATATTATCAATATTTTTAATTGCATTGTCCTCTTTAGGAGGAGAAAAACTTAGTTTTTACAGCATTTCTCAAGACCTCGGATTTAACTTACTAGGAACTGTATGTACTTTTATTGCTTTTGAAATTATTCTAATAAGACTTAAAGAAATAGACGAGCAACAAGGAGTTAAGCTAGAATTTTTTAATAAAATAGAATTTATTAATACAGTTGCTCAATTAAAACAAATTCAAATTAATATTGTTTCAATTAGAATAATGGAAACCTGGACAGATTTATTAAAAGATGATAAATACAAGGAAATATTTGTAAATGCGATCTTAAATTTTATTGATAAAAATCCTAGTTCTAAAATTCAAATTTTGCTACTCAATCCAGATAATATAGATTTAGTGGATGCACGTTCAAATGAATTAAAAACCGCATCACCAGAATTCATTAATATAAATGTAGCAGACAATATTTATATTAATTTACGGGAAATACAAAACATTAATAGCCAATTAGAATTATACGGAAAAGTAAATCAATTAGAAGTCAAACTATACAATAGTAGCCCCTCTCTAGCTATTTATATGTGTACACCACACTTATTTGTCACTTTCTTTCGCTCTGGTAAACTTTCGACTATGGGCAAGCAGTTAAAACTACCAGTTGATTCACCTGTGGGTGGATTTATCAATGAACGTTTTGATGAGATATGGCAAGATATGAGAAGCATAACTTTAGAGGATTTTCTTTACTTAAAAGTAGAAGTTATACAAGGAGGGATTACTCAACGTAGCTATGATCATGTTATGTATATTGAGTATCCTCAAGGCTACTATATACAAAATTCAGCATTGTTTAATGAGATTGCAAATAAGCAAGATATAAATATCAGAGTCAAGCAACAAGAATTTAGGGCAAGAAATGTATTTATAAATGACTTACCAGATTCTATAAAAAACCTGATTAAAAGTAAGTATCCAAAAACTGAAGACTTATTTATTATCCTAGAGTAAATATTATAGTTTTTTTACTTAAGCATATTGATTTTGTAGCTCTAATAATAGTTGACTAAAATTCCTATAAGACTTACCTGAATCAATTAAATTTTCAGCTATTTTGACCCCTTCTCTTAGTTGACTGATAATATCTTGATCAAGATTAGATACTTTATTACCAGCCACAAGTACCAAAGCAGCATTTGCTACAATAAAGTCTCTCTTTGATTTGAAGTATTCTTTTTCACCAGCAAGAATCTGCCAAAAGATATTAATTTCTTCGCTGACTAACTTTTTTTCTTTAATTTCTTCTATACTTACTCTTTCAAGACCAATATCTTCTGGTAAAAATTCTGCAATGGTGATATTTTCCGAGTCAATTTTGACTATAAGATTATTGGGGTTATCCCCCAAAAGAGTGACAGACGCATTAGATACTTCGTCAATTCCGTCATAACAATGACAAATTATACCACTACTATTCAAGTGTAGATATACACCAATAATATAAGGAATCATTTTTAAATGGCATACACCTGTAGAATGATGAACAGGATTTAATATCTGTGCATTGGGAGCTACAATCTTAAAAATGTCTATAACTTGAGGTATATTTAAATTTCTGACAACTTTTTGCCAATTATTGTCTTCAGGTCTATATCTAGAATTTATTTCCTCCAAATTCTTTTCCCATAGCTTTTTTCTAGCTTTCTTAAGTACATCTGAATAGGGAAGTCCCATATCTCCCAATGAAACAAAAGCGAAATTATACTTAACAAGTAGGTCTTTCAATAAATATGGTTTAATGGAGATTTGGTTATATCCAATTTCTGTCATTGCTTGATCACTTCCGTGTAAGGAAGTTACATTTATTGTTCCAGTCTTACACATAGTCATTAGAGGAGCTACAACAATAGATGCGCTAGTAGTTGCATGAATTGTTTTAATAAAATCACCTCCACTACCAAACGCATGATCATGAGGAATTAGATCAAGAGTATATCCCTTATATTGGAGATATTTTCTAAGTCTTGTTCGCAAGTTATCCACAATTAAATTTATTTGGTGAAAGCCAACTCTTTTGTTTCCAGGGGCAATTTTTTGCAGGATTTCTGTCAGTTCTTCTACATCTTTTGTAATGTCCATACAAGAATCAAATAATTCTATTAGCTCCGTATTTTCTAGTGGTATAGTATTTTGTTCAGTCTCAATAAATTTTTTAAACACTTGCTGTAATGGTCCCAATTGTGACAAAATATGATGTTTCTGATTAATGGGGGAACTAGAGTAAAGAAGTTGAAAATCGCACTTTTTGATACTTGTTATAAATCTATACATTTGAAAATTTAGACTCTGATAAACTTCTAAGTTTAGATTCTATTCTAGCTGATTAGTAGCTAAAACAAAAACACCCCCCATTTCTGGAGGGTGATTCTGTAATTAAGCTATTAACAAAGCTTTAATTATTAACCGTTGATTGCAGGAGCGCTCATTGCAACAGGAGCAACATCACTAGCAGCCAAGTCTAGGGGGAAGTTGTGAGCGTTACGCTCGTGCATTACTTCCATACCTAAGTTAGCGCGGTTGATTACGTCAGCCCAAGTAGCGATAACGCGACCTTGAGAATCAATGACGGATTGGTTGAAGTTGAAACCGTTCAAGTTGAACGCCATTGTGCTAACGCCCAAAGCGGTGAACCAAATACCAAATACTGGCCATGCAGCTAGTAAGAAGTGTAATTGACGGCTGTTGTTGAAAGAAGCGTATTGGAAAATCAAACGACCGAAGTAGCCGTGGGCTGCAACGATGTTGTATGTTTCTTCTTCTTGACCGAACTTGTAACCGTAGTTTTGAGATTCGGTTTCAGTTGTTTCCTTAACCAAGGAAGAAGTTACCAAAGAACCGTGCATTGCAGAGAACAAAGAACCACCGAATACACCAGCTACACCCAACATATGGAAGGGGTGCATCAAGATGTTGTGTTCAGCTTGGAACACGATCATGAAGTTGAATGTTCCAGAGATACCCAAAGGCATACCATCGGAGAATGAACCTTGACCAATTGGGTAGATCAAGAATACTGCGGTAGCTGCTGCTAAAGGTGCAGAGAAAGCTACACAGATCCAAGGACGCATACCCAAACGGTAAGAAAGTTCCCACTCACGGCCTAAGTAGCAAGCTGCACCGATTAAGAAGTGGAATACTACCAATTGGTAAGGACCACCGTTGTACAACCACTCATCTAAGGAAGCTGCTTCCCAGATTGGGTAGAAGTGCAAACCAATAGCGTTAGAGGAAGGAACAACTGCACCAGAGATGATGTTGTTTCCGTAGATCAAAGAACCTGCGACTGGCTCACGGATACCGTCAATGTCAACGGGAGGCGCAGCGATGAAAGCGATGATGAAGCAGGTAGTAGCGGCTAACAGGGTAGGGATCATTAATACACCGAACCAACCGACATATAAACGGTTGTCAGTGCTGGTGATCCACTCGCAGAAGCGATCCCATACGTTAGCGGTTGAGCGCTGTTGTAAGGTTGTGGTCATTTTATAATTGCTTTATTTTCTTATGATGTTGGTAGGTGGTTTTGCCTACCTGTATACAACATTAGAGGATAAGTTTAAATTTGTAAAGATAATTAGAATTAGTATTAGTTATATCAGTTATATGTTTTCCTAATGTAATGAGGTTTACAGAAATTGCAGCCGCAAATTCACTCCTAAAAATCAAAGTATATATAAGGTAAACTGCCTTCAGGCGCTAGTAACCAAACCGCATAAAAGCATAAAGGGACAAAAACAATTTTAATTGGCCAGCTAAACTCTAATTTCATTTCTCGTTTAAAAGCATAAGAAATACTCATCAGCAAAGCTATGCCGAGCAGCAAATAAGAAATTTGATATTGACTCATATTTAGAGCTTCTATATAGACCTTTGCGGCAAATTGTTGATCACCCCCATGACCCCAAAGATGTTGAATAACTAAAGCAGAGTCTTGGAGGTTGGGGAGACGAAACCAAATCCAAGATGTAAAAACCATGATTTGTGTCAAAAACCAAGCAAAAATTATTCCTAGCGGGTTTTTCCAAAATAAATTAAGAATTGTCAAACGATCGCTTAATACACTAATGAGACGATGCCCAGCTAAAGCGATACCATGCAATACACCCCAAATAATAAAACCCCAAGCTGAACCGTGCCAGATACCAGCTATTAGCATTACTATTAATAAATTTCCGCAGGTACGCATTAATCCGCGTCGAGAACCACCTAAAGGAAAATAAAGATAATTACGCAACCAATCACCCAATGTGATGTGCCAGCGTCGCCAAAAATCGGCAATACTGGTACTGAAATAGGGAAAATCAAAATTTTCCGGTAAAACTAAACCAAATAGTAAAGCACTACCACGAGCAATATCAACATAACCATTGAAATCTAAATATAGTTGCAAGCCATAAGCAAAGGTAGCTAACCACAAATCTGTACTACCTGCTCTTTGTAAGTTACCAAAGCATAAATCCACAAATATACCCAAATTATCAGCGAAAATACCTTTTTTAACCGCACCTCTAGCAATTAACCACAGTCCTTCAGCAACTCTATCAATGCTGGGAAATCTTAGGGTATCAAATTGAATTGCTAAATTATGGTAACGAGTAATTGGCCCAGAAATTAGTTTGGCAAAAAATAATTTATATGTGGCAAATTGGATAAATTTAGTAGTAGCAGTAGCGCCACGATAAACATCTATTAAATAAGCAATACATTCAAATGTAAAGAAAGAAATTCCTAAAGGTGCAACTAACTTAATTAATGATTCTGGTGAATTTGTCGGCTGATTAAAAACTAAATTTAGGAAATTATTTATGTATTTAAAACCTAAAAGAATAAAAACATTAAAACCTATACCAATCGACAATACTTTGAGACGACGTTGATTCCAGTCAGCTTGAGTAAATTGCCGTTCTTCGTTAGATAAATTCCAGTTTTGAGAATGCTTTCCTGGTGAAGTATTGCTGCCAATTTCTAAACCTAGACGGAAGTTAATAAAAGTTAGTGCTAAAAGTAATGGTAAATATTGAATGTGCAAAGATGCGTAGAAAACAAGGCTGGCTATTAGCAGTATCCATAATCTTATATTTGCTAAATTAACAGTCCAGTAGATTCCTAAAACACTCAACAAAAACAGCCCGTAAAAAATTGATATAAATTTCATTTTTGATTAATTTATGATTTTGAATTTGTGATTGGGAAGAAAGAAGATAAGTATTTTTTCTCTTCCCTATTTAATCACTTTGTTGGCCAGCTAATCATTCGATCTATAGCCAGTTTTTTTGATACTTCATAAGCACCATAGCGATTGAGGTGACTAGGATCTGAAAAGTAATCATTTGCTTTTGGCCATAGCTGACTTAAATCACGATATATAAATTGAGGATGATTGGTAAAGCTTAATAAATACTCTTGAAACTGTTGTTCATATTTTGTGCGTACAGGATCTAAATAATCTGAAGTAAGGGGCATATTGACAAAGACAAGGGATATCTTATTATTTTTGGTAAACTCTAACATAGAATGGAATGCCTGATCTTGTTTACCTGCTAATTGGAAAGATTTATAATCGTTGTCGTAATCTCCAGAAACTTGGGGGTGTTTTTGATAATATGTGCTGGGATTAAAGCGAATAGATAAAGGTAAGAATCCATCAAAATCAACTCCGGGGATAGAAAAATTATTGTCTATTTCAGAATCATGGGTGAGATTAATTTTTGATTTAATCGGGGGATTCTGATAGCTAAAAGGTAGATATTGAAGTTGTTTTTGGAGAAGAATTTTAATTTGATCACGGTTTTTATAACTAGCAGATAAATTAGCTACAGACTGATTTAACGAATCGTTAGCGACTTGATAGATACTAATATCTTCTATCTTAGGTTTACTACTAATTTTTTCTTTTCCATCTTCTGCGTTATGAGGAACTTCATTATTTTTGACTGTTGTTTTGGCTTTTTGTAATATTTCCTTGTATCCTGGTGAGGTTTCAATTGCCTTGAAAGTAATATCTTCTCTGCCATTATTAAAGGCGCGAGAACCATCTGCCCATAAAATCACTTTTGGCAATTCTTCAGGTTTCAAAACCTGACGGATAAGAACGTCAACGACTTGGGCTGTTGCTCCATTAATACCAAAGTTAAATATATCAATATTGCTATAATTTTGGGTGACTAAAGCTTTAGAAAGGGCGACAGGATCAACTCCTCTAAGGGCGCGAGAAGAACCAATAATCAAAACATCTGGTGGGCGTTTTTTGGTGTTTAAACGATGTTTATAGAGGGCTAATTGTTCATCTAATTGCCTAGCATTAAAACTGGGCGTTTGTGATCTAGCTGCTAATAAAATCGCTGTAGCTGTAGCTTTTTCTTTTAATGGTGCCGCTGGTAAATTTCCTGATTGAGAAACATTTTCATGGATAAATTCAGAAGCATTAAAGGCAGCTTGATTCTTATTAAGTAATTCGGTTGTTCCTGATTGATTTAAAAATGATGTTTTCTGATTATTTGGTAATGGTAAAGATGCTGGGGCTTGTGAGGATAAGGGCGAAATAGTATTATTAGTAGCTTTTGGTGAATTCTTAATAGTATGGGCGACAAAATAGCCTAACATGAAATCACTTTGTAACGCGAGAAGTAATCCTAATGCCAGCCAAATCATTCCACTGCTAATTCCTTGATGGTCGGGATTTTCATCTATTTCTTGATTAGATGATGTAAATAGTTGACTGTTTAAAAGTAAATTTCTAATGATTTTATTGGTATTTGTTAACCAATTTTTTGTTTTTTCTTTGATAAAACTTTGTACTTTTGTATTTGTTAAATCGGGACGCAAAATTTCTTCACCGTTTTCACCGATCATCAGGGAATTTACATATTCTGATGTAGCAGCAAATTCTGGTGTTGCTTCGGGAACTAATCGAGAACGTTCTTCTAGATCAACTCCATGATGCCATACGGGTTCTTTATCACCAGCACGACGACCATAAACACGGACACCTGTAATGCCATGAATTTTCAGTTGGCGGATAAATTGAGTCACTTTCCGAGAAACTTGATGGCGTGTGGGACAAACGGGAGCATCACACATGATGTGTAATAAATATTCTTTGCAAACTAGTAATACCCGAATACCACCTGTTTTCAATCGCCAATCTAGGTCAGGATTAAGCAACCGCTCTAGTAAAAAAATAATTGCTGGTTGATCGCCTGTACGGGCAAGTTCCCAAGCAGATCTCACTAGGGTGGGATGCTGGGATGCTGGTAAAGATACCCAGTCTATCCAAATTGGTTTTTTATCCGCTGTTTTTTGTCCGTATATGGCGGCTGAGATAATAGCTTGAGGAGCAATATTTTCTAGCAGGGGGACAATGGACTGTAGCGCGGTTTCTTTATCTGGTGCAGGGGCGGTTTCTAAGGGGTCAAAAGCTGGAGTACAAAATATGTGTAAGGTAGATTCTCTGAGAGAAGTTTCTAGTGCTATTTTGAACCCTGATAATTCCTCTGTTAATATTTTAGCGATCGCTTGCACATCTCCCCACCGCGCCCATTCTTTTAACATCACCTCTGGAGGTGTTAAATCTACTCTTACCCGCCAATCTGGGTCGGTTTCCCCGCGAACTTGGGCTACAATGATCCCATCCTGATAACCAACAAGCTGCAAATATCTGAGCTTTTGGGCTACCGTTTCTGCCAGTAATGATGGATCGGGGCTATAGCTAGACTGACAAAATACCCACAGACGATTAACGACTATCTGAGAGTTATTTTTCGCCGGAGAGGGTTGAATTTTTACCTGTACTGCTATCCCTAAATGGCTGAGATGTTCGCTCAAATAGCGAGCAATGGCATCGGCATCTCCTTGGCGTGCCAGACTCTCATTAGAGATAATTAACGAGCCACCGGGATTTATAGGCGTTTCTGTTTGTGATAATAGTGACTGTTCTACCTGTTCTAAATGTTGCTCTAGTTGGTTCAAGTACACCCGATGACACCATTCGGGACGGTGTTCCCCTTTTTTTCGACCATAAATTAATATCTGGTATATTGACGGTTGTTCGTCATTGGTAAGGGTATCTACATCGGTTTGCTGTAGCGCTTGCAGTAACTCCGATAAGGTTTGCCAACGTTGTGGACATTCAACGCTTTCACAGAGAATATGTAGGTCATTACCTAGCAATCGGACTTTTACCCCGAAAGTATTTATACCTGTTGCTTGGCTTACCCATTGCACTAAGGAATTTTGACGATTATCAAGTAATACTGTTTTCATGGGCGGTGGAATTTAACAGCAAGGTTGTATTGGGGAATTTCGCCTGTATTTGTCAACTAGAATCATAGAATTATCACATTTTGCCGTTTTTTAACAATTTTGTTACCTTCGCACCTTGCAAAATTGACAAAAATAGTCTGATCGAAGAATTTAGAAATCAGGAGGTAGGGGCGCTGCGCCCAAGGAGTCAATACCTTCTGCAAGGGATAAATAAAACATTACCAACATTATGCGGTGCTATCAGACACCAAAATAGTTTTAACCTTTTTCCCCGTTTCCTGCTATATTTTTCTACTGTTAACATTGATGTAATATACCGTAGCCCGCCTGGGAATAAATTCCCAGTCTCATAGCAAAAGTCATCTGAAGATGACTAAATAAACGTCTACTAATTACTGAAAATTACAATGTCATCCGTAAACCAACAGTCATTTTCTCAATCTGGATTAAATTGCATTGCATTCACTATTTCCCCTGCTTGTCTTTTACAAGTTGGTACAGTATCTATACTGATGCTACTCATGGCTCAAAAAGCTACGGGCGAGGCATTAATCGGACTGGGTGAAGCAAGTGAAGAATTATTACGAGGCGATCGCTTACCTGTTCTCAATTTCCCAGATGATCACAAATTAGACAAGGGTCAATTCCCAAGGAGAACACCCAATACCAGCCGCAACTAACATCACACCCTTAACAGAAAATTATTCTATTTTGCGTCCCGAAGTTTTAATCGGATTGGTCAGTTGTCCGTTGTCCGTTGTCCGTTGTCATTGGGTAATTTATTCTTCCTTCTAACCCCTGAACTCCTGATAGCGAAGCGTGGCGTTAGCCATACTCCTGATAGCGAAGCGTGGCGTTAGCCATACTCCTCAACTCCTCACTTTAAAAACTCTTTGGGATTTTTTGCTTCCCAACCGAGGGAACCGTTAGAACGCATTTCAAAATGAAGATGAGGTTGTGTGGAGGTTGGTTGTCCGGTAGTTCCGACTGCTCCCAAAATATCGCCTTTGTTGACTGTTTGACCGAGAGTAACTTTGATGCTGTCAAGTTGGGCGTAACGGCTTTGTAAGCCACCTGCGTGGTTAATAATGACTAACTTGCCATAACTACCTTGTTCCTTGGCAAAGACGATGATTCCAGGAGCGATCGCTGTCACAGGAGTACTTACTGGTGCTAACAAATCTACGCCACTATGAAAGAAAACATCTCCTGTAATCGGGTGAATTTGCCAACCATAAGCTAATGCAACATCTGTACTACTTGGCAAGGGATAACCAGTAATGTTTCCAGCCGGGGTACTAGGTGCGGTAGCAATTGTCCCAGAAGTAGCAGCAGGAGCAGTAATTACCCCTGGAAGTATCGGTAAAAAGACAAATTTAGGGGTTTTCTGACAACCATTGATTTCAAATACTGTATCTGGACGGACTTTATACTTAGATGCTATTTGTTTCCAGTTTTGATTACGAGGAACTTCGACAACAATGCCATTGAAAGGGAGAATTTGCAGTTCTGTTCCTGGATTTACTACCCCATTCTTCACGGATGGATTAATCCCAATAATTGTTTCTGGTGCTAAATTATAGCGATTAGCTATAGTTGCTAAAGTTTCACCACGATTAACTTGATGACGTTGGATACGAGCTAAAGCGGGAACCGGGCAACTTCCTGGACTAGCATTAACGCTTTGTGACTGTGGCAGTATGGATAATAAACCCAAAGTGCTAAATAAGCTCAAAAAACATAGTGAACAATAGGAAAATTTCATGCAAATAAGTCCAGAAATCGCTAATTTTTAGATTTTAGTGGGGAATTGTTAAAGATAGGATAAAGTTTTTCCTCTATCTTTCTACTACCTATTTTGAGTAAATTCATGATGAAATCCCAGAAGTAGATATGATCCCCGAATATGCTGACAAATTTCTAATATTTATATGTCAAATGATCTGTTCACTGAACGTTTGCTTGACTACACTAAAGAGATAAGCTTCCATCTGTCCTTGAGCGCCATTATTCTTAATTATTATGAAGTTATCTTTGAAACAACTGGCTGTTTATATAGGTTTGGTGGTAATTGGCTCTGGTGGTGGTGTCTTTGCTAGTCGTTATTTTTGGACACACAATCTTTCATTTCAACAGTTAAAAAATGTGGCGGTAACTTTACCTGCTGAATCTGTTGTTCCCCAACCTGTCAATGGCATACTCAGTTCTTCTGGAGGTGATAATGTCAATTTTATCGCCACTGCTGTCAGCAAAGTTGGCCCTGCGGTCGTGCGGATTAATGCAATTCGGAAAATATCAAATCCGATGACTGAAGCTTTTAAAAATCCCTTATTTCGGCATTTTTTCCAAGAGGATGAACGACTAATGCCCTCAGAAAAAATTGAGCGCGGGACAGGTTCAGGATTTATTCTGACCGAAGATGGTAAGTTACTAACTAATGCTCATGTAGTAGCAGACACAGATACAGTTCAAGTCACCCTCAAAGATGGGCGAACTTTTCAAGGGAAGGTGGTAGGAGTTGATACGGTAACAGATATAGCCGCAGTCAAAATTTCCGCGAATAAATTGCCGATAGTCAAGTTAGGTAATTCACAAAATTTGATTCCTGGACAATGGGCGATCGCAATTGGCAATCCTTTAGGTTTAGATAATACTGTCACTATTGGCATTATCAGTGCCACAGACAGAACTAGCGCCCAAGTAGGTGTTCCTGATAAGCGTGTGAGTTTTATCCAAACAGATGCAGCAATTAACCCTGGTAATTCTGGAGGACCACTTTTAAATGCTCAAGGACAAGTTATTGGTGTGAATACCGCTATCCGTGCTGATGCTCAAGGACTTGGTTTTGCTATCCCCATTGAAACCGCTTTCCGTGTAGCCAATGAACTATTTACCAAAGGAGAAGTTGCTCACCCATTTTTAGGAATTGAGATGATAGATATTTCCACAACTACAAAACAGCGACTGAAAGAGGAAGATCAACTAAACATTCAGCCAGATGTGGGAATTGTCATTAGAAAAGTTATGGAAAAATCACCAGCGCAGACAGGAGGATTACTTCCTGGTGATGTGATTCAAAAGATTAACGGCAAACAAATAAAAATTTCTGCCCAAGTCCAGAAGATAGTTGAATCAAGTACCGTTGGGGACATTCTCGCAATAGAAGTCAACCGCAATGGTAAAACTCAAATCTTTAAAGTCCGTGCCGGAAATTATCTCCAATAGTGGGGAACAGGGAATAGGGGGAGGGGAGCAGGAGGAGGGGAAGAAACTTTCTTTTTGTTCTTTCTTTGTTTTTTTGTTCTTTGTGAACTCCTGACTCGGTGACTCCTGACTCGGTGACTCCTGATTCCTATTGATTGGTTGACACTCCCCGGTCTAAAGACGCGGGGATTCTATAGAGAGTTTCAGTCTATATCTCTCAGTTATCCCAGCTTCAGGCAGGGTTCCTTAAATATTTGGGTTCTTGCCCTGATCCTGTTTGCCATTACTGGCAGAATCATCTCTGACAAGCATAACTTTCCGAGAGTCCCCCGGTAGGTTTTTAATGTCTTTGCTGACAATTTAATTGTCTCACGAATATGGATTAAAATTTGAGATTATTTCAAATTTTTCAATTAATGTCAATGCAGGATAAAGGAAAGCCTCTAGCCTTCATCCCTTGTCTAAAGAACAGATGTAGCTTCCTAAGTCAGCTACATCTTCAAGGGTTTTCGGCATTTCCCTTATAAATGTTCCAATTGCATCCTCTGTTCCATTTGGCGGAGAAAATAACCTGTCATCATTGCCGATGCTAGTATTCCCGCTAGATTGTCCCGGTCTGTTGTAATTTGGACATTGAAATGTTCTGTCGGTATCACTCCCACTAGTCCTTGGACATTCTGGGAAATGATTTGTTTAATTTCAGGGCTGACAGCTTGGGCGACACGGGCTAAAACTTCGGGGGATTGATGCTGTAAATATTTAAGTAATTGATTTGGGTTTTCCCCAAAGCGATCATTCAGAAGTTGATTAGGGTGTTGCTCAGAGTCGTCTTGTAAAAAGTCAGGATCAAACACCATTGGCGATTTATATTAGCGTAACTGCTAATTCTACTCTAAACCATATTCATAGAGTAGCGCATTTTCTACAGAGAAAAGGGAAAAGGAAACTTTCTAACAGCGCAAGTAACTAGTTGCTTATTTGCTAATTTTCCTTCACGTATGCTATAGTATGCCAATGGCATACATACCACTCAGAAAAGCGGTCGAATTTCTGGGATTGCACCCAAATACGTTGAGGGTGCGATTCGTTGTTAGCTGAATCACGGTTATAGCCCGTACATAAGCTAACCAACCCAATCCAAACATGGAAAAAGGTTGAACTCTCGGTCTGATGTGGGTGAAAGTCCCATCTACTAGACTCAGCTATGACTCCTTACTTGCCCACGATGACCCGACTCGGTTTCGGGAGGTCGAAGCTGGAAGACGCAATCAGACATCCGTTGTGGGGGGGGTGACACTGGCGTTAATGGGGAGTTCCCACGGTGAAATATAGCCTAGAAAAGCAACCTAGTATTAAGCAGGTCACAACAATAAAACCTATACTTCAAAGACAGTTAGTTGGACTGGTGAAATAGTTAAGAATCTTGGTGGTTCTAAAACCATAAAATCTCCATCCACAAATAATGTCATGCATAGAGATTTGAATGGTGCGCGGGGAGTTTTTCTCCGTGCATTGGTTGATACGCCTTGGTTGAGAGAAAACCTCAACTTATGTATTTGTTAACTTTTGTTAGCAAAAAAGTATCGGTACAGACACCTGCTCATTAGTAACTTTAACTTGAGTATGGTTAGCGACCATTGTGCGGAATAGATCACCTTCAATAGTTTCTTGTTCTATCAACAAATCAACTGCTCGTTCCAAAATTAACCGATTTTCTTGGATTATTTCCTTAGCCTGAATATAGCAGCGGTTAACAATTTCTCGAACTGCGGCATCAATTTTAGCAGCAATGTCTTCAGAATATTCTGATTTATTCATCCAGTCACGCCCTAAAAATACATCATTGTTTTGATTTTCTAAGGAAACTGGACCCAAATCAGACATTCCAAATTTTGTGACCATTTGTCGAGCCAGACTGGTAACTTGTTGTAAGTCATTTCCCGCACCTGTGGTGACTTCCGCTTTCCCAAACACAATTTCTTCCGCTGCACGACCGCCTAAAGTTGCGGCAATGCGGGCTAAAATTTGGGAACGGGAAATTAAACCCTGTTCTTCATTGGGAGTAAACCAAGTTAAACCTAGTGCTTGTCCTCTGGGAATGAGAGTAACTTTTTGCACAGGATCATGACCTTTAACCAACGTACCTACCAAAGCGTGTCCGACTTCATGATAAGCAATCAGGCGTTTATTTTTGCTATCTACTAAAGCAGTTCCTTCCATACCCGCAACTACTCTATCTATCGCATTATCAACTTCTAAATCGGTAACAGCTTCTTTGCGTCTTCTGGCGGTGAGAATAGCGGCTTCGTTGAGTAAATTGGCTAAATCTGCACCTGTAAAACCAGGAGTGCGCCGAGCGATCGCTTCCAAAGATACACTAGGATCAATCTTCTTATTCTGAGCGTGGACTGTCAAAATTTCCTGTCTTCCCTTCAAATCGGGGACATCCACAATTACCTGTCTGTCAAAGCGTCCGGGACGTAATAAAGCCGAATCCAGGACATCTGGACGGTTGGTAGCAGCAATAATAATAATTCCCGTATTTCCTTCAAAACCATCCATTTCCGTTAATAGCTGGTTAAGGGTTTGTTCCCGTTCATCATTGCCACCACCAATACCCGCACCCCGTTGTCTACCTACTGCGTCAATTTCATCAATAAATATCAAACAAGGCGCATTATCTTTCGCTTTTTTGAACAAATCCCGGACACGGGAAGCACCCACCCCGACGAACATTTCTACAAATTCCGAACCAGACATACTGAAAAAAGGTACACCTGCTTCCCCCGCAATGGCTTTTGCGAGTAGGGTTTTCCCAGTTCCAGGTGGTCCAACTAACAGCACCCCTTTGGGAATTTTCGCCCCTACCGCTGTGAATTTTTCTGGAAGTTTCAAGAAAGTGACAACTTCTTCTAATTCTTCCTTTGCTTCCTTGACTCCCGCAACATCATTAAATTTTACGCCTGTTTTCGCTTCCATTTGAAACCGAGCGCGAGATTTACCAAAACTCATGGCTTGGTTAGAAGCATTTGCAGAACGGCGCAGGAACAATAGCATTAAAGCCACTAAGGGCAAAATCCACATCAGATTGATTAACAACCCCACAGCGGCTCTATTACCAGCGGAGGAAACTTCACCAAAATCAACGTTTTTTTCTTTAAGTTTATTAATTAATTCGGTATTTTGATCTAAAAGGCGCACCTGTAAAGGTATGGTATCCGGCTTTTGTCCAGCTAAATAAACCTTAGCTATCTGTTCAGTTTGATCCAATTCTACCTTTCTAATTTCTCCTTTATCTGCCTTCTGAATCAATTCCCCATAGGTTAAAGAATTCCGCTCTGGCTTTTGCTGCGCTAAAACGGGACTAATACCAACTAGCCCCGGCAACATCATCAACCCAGCAGCTATAACTCCAGTTAAAACATGACGCTGAGACGAACTTGATAAACGCTGTTTCATTAAAGCCTTTTTGTGCAAATTTTTCATAATAGTTACCCTTTATGGCTGTTTTTCTGGTGAAATTGTCAAATCTAGAAATTACAGTTTTCTTATCTAGTTTAACTGCCAAACTCAATTATTAACAGGTGACAGGGGACAAGGTGAGAGTCTTTAAGATAACTGATTTTGACATACTCACCGACCTAAAGGCGCGGTGATTCTTGACGCTTCACCGACTGATGCTACCGAAGTGGTCTTACTCTGTCTCTGCGCCCGTTTAGAGTCGTGGCAATGCCCTATCCCGACTTTATTTATATTTTTAGCAGCATTTTCGTCTCGGTCGTGTTCAGTCCCACAATTTAGGCACTTAACTGACCGAATTTTTAAATCAAGTTTACCCCATTTGTATCCACATTCAGAGCAAATTTGACTTGTTGCTTCCCATCTACTAATAACACGGAAATCTCTATTAAACTTTTGCGATTTACCCTCGCATAAAGCTCTAAATTGTCGCCATCCTTGTAGACTAATTGACCTAGCAAGTTTGCGATTTTTAACCATACCCGATACATTCAAATCTTCCAAAACGATAACTTGGTTTTCGCTAATAATCTTGGTAGATAATTTGTGTAAAAAGTCTTTACGGATATCGGTAATTTGATTATGCAATTTTGCAATTTTAATTCGAGTTTTATTCCTGCGTTTTGAGTCTTTAGCTTGACGTGCTAATTTCTTTTGAAGTTTACGAATTTTCTTGTCTAATTGTGAGTAATCAGGGCTTTGGGCTTTTTCTCCATCACTCATAACAGCAAAAGTTTTGATCCCTAAATCAATACCGATACTTTGGTTTTTAGCATCAATATTAACAGGCTCAACTTCTACTACAAAACTAATAAAATAGCGATTAGCACAATCCTTAATTACCGTTACAGAACTAGGAATAGACGGTAATTCTCTCGACCAAATTGGTTTCACGCTTCCAATTTTAGCAAGATAAACTCCATCATTCTTAATTAAAAAACCACCAATTCTAAATCGTGCTGACTGCTGATTTGTTTTCTTTTTAAATTTAGGTTTCTCAACTTTTTTACCTTTTCGCTTACCTTTAAGGGAGTCGAAAAAGTTTTTATAGGCAACGCCTAAATCTGCAACTGATTGTTGCAAAGGAATATTAGAAACCTCGGATAACCATTCCCGTTCAACAGTTTTCTTGGCTTGAGTAATAACTAACTTTTGTAAGTCGTTATTACTTGGTAATTTTTCTGCTTGTTTACAGATAGCTAGAGCATCATTCCACACTACACGCACACAACCGAACAACTGAGCTAAACTCTGTTGTTGTTGAATTGTCGGGTAAAAACGATACTGATATCTAGCTTTCATGACTTATTCTTTGTAAATCTGCTATTATTGTATATCATATCAATATACAATGCAATGAAAAAGAGTATATTTTTTCGATTAACTGAAGAAGAATTTACACATCTTGAAGACTACTGCCAAGAAAATGAGAGAACCAAATCCGATGTGCTTAGAGAATTGATTAGAAAATTAAGAATTAATAAAAAGCCGTCCTAGAAGGACGGGGCTTGTATCCCATTATTTTCGGTCATGGGGAATTTTTGATTTTTCGCAGGATCGCCCAACTCCATGTAAAATAAATATTCCGGTCTGTATTTCCTGAATATCATGGGCAGCACTTTTGGTCATCTTTTCCGTATCACTACTTTTGGCGAATCTCACGGCGGCGGTGTGGGAGTTATTATTGATGGTTGTCCCCCACAACTGGAAATTTCTGCCGAAGAAATTCAATTTGAGTTAGATAGAAGACGACCAGGACAAAGTAAAATTACGACTCCTCGCAAAGAAGCGGACACCTGTGAGATTTTATCTGGGGTGTTTGAGGGGAAAACTCTGGGAACACCAATTGCCATTTTAGTCAGAAATAAAAATACTCGTCCCGAAGATTATGATGAAATGGCGCAAAAATATCGCCCTTCTCATGCAGATGCTACCTATGATGCTAAATATGGATTCAGAAATTGGCAAGGTGGTGGTAGGTCGTCAGCGCGTGAGACAATAGGTAGAGTTGCTGCTGGTGCGATCGCTAAAAAGATTTTACATCAAGTGGCAAATGTGGAAGTTATTGCTTATGTCAAGCGAATTAAGGATTTAGAAGGTGTTGTTGATCCGAATACCGTTACTTTAGCAGATGTCGAAAGCAATATTGTCCGTTGTCCAGATGGCGAAATTGCTAATACCATGATTTCATTAATTGAACAAACCGGTCGAGATGGTAATTCCATCGGTGGTGTGGTTGAATGTGTGGTGCGGAATGTTCCCAAGGGTTTAGGCGAACCTGTTTTTGATAAATTAGAAGCAGATTTAGCAAAAGCGGTAATGTCATTACCAGCAAGTAAAGGTTTTGAAATCGGTTCTGGTTTTGACGGAACTTTGTTAACAGGTTTTGAACATAACGACGAATTTTATATTGATGAAAGTGGCGAAATTAGAACAGTAACTAACCGTTCGGGCGGAATTCAAGGGGGAATTTCCAACGGTGAAAATATTATTATCCGAGTGGCTTTTAAGCCGACGGCTACTATTAGAAAGGAACAAAAAACCGTAACTAAGGAAGGTGAAGAAACTCTTTTATCTGGGAAGGGAAGACATGATCCTTGTGTTTTACCCCGCGCTGTGCCAATGGTTGATGCTATGGTGGCTTTGGTTTTATGTGATCATTTATTAAGGCATTATGGGCAGTGTAAGGTGTTGTAGGCAGTGAGAATTTTATGGGGTGTTTATCTGGAATCCTCCTATCTAATAGCAAAATATTCTTTTTTCCAAAATCTTTTTTTGTCTCACGCAGAGTCGCAAAGTCGCAAAGAGGAATGCAAGGAGGAAAAATAGGTGGTTGCCATAGAATATTTTTTATTTGCAATTAGAAGCCACTGCAAAACGTTTAATTCCGGCTAAATCAGCATGAATGGAAATATTGATATAATTACCATTATTTTCCAACAATTCCCGCACCATTTCTGCCTGTCCTGTCATCATTTCAATTAACCACAGCCCACCAGGACGCAAATAATTAGGGGAAATATCAATTAAATGACGAATATAGTCTAAACCATCTGCACCACCATCTAAGGCTAAATGAGGTTCATGTTTGACTACTTCTGGTTGTAAGGTCAGTACGGTATTACTGGGGATATAGGGCGGATTTGATATCATGCCGCTAAACTGACCTTTGAGGGATTCTAGGGGTTGCCACCAAGAACCTTGATAAAATTGAATCCGTTCCCGAAAACCTAAATCTTCAGCGTTGGTTTGAGCAATGGCTAAAGCGGCTGGACTGATATCTACAGCATGAATAGTGGCGGTTGTGAATGCTTCAGCTAATCCTAGGGCGATCGCCCCACTACCCGTTCCCAGGTCCACCCATTGACCTGCTTTGGCTTCACCGTTAGCAGCAGTTACGGCCAAATCAATCAATATTTCTGTTTCTGGTCTGGGAATTAAGACCGCAGGGGAAACTGTGAGTTGAAACTTCCGCCAAGCTGTCGTCCCTGCAATATACTGAACCGGTAAACGGTCATCTAATCGCCTTTGCCACAATTGCTCTAATTCTGTTAAGGACAATTTTATGGGGATTTGCTGCCATGTTTTGAAAGACTCCAAACGCAGTGCCAAGCGGTCTAAATTAGCTATTGTTAATAATAGCCAATCTACCTCCATTGGGGATATGTCCGAGGCTATAGCTGTTTGAATTGCGGTTTTTCGCCATTGCCAAAGTTCTAATCCAGAAACTATTTGATTTGCCTTTAACATATCAGGAGGTAAAGATTATTTTTTATTTTTTTGGTTGATTTGGAACTATAGAACGAATAAATTCTATTGATTCCCGTGAGGGAAACAAGAAAATTTTATTGGTGCTGGGATCATTACTACTACTGAGTGTTTCAATCACTCTATACAAATCTAATACCTGAATTTCTGTATTCGCTGCTTCCTGTGGTTTAGCCTTTTTGAAGGCTTCTAAAAGAGCTACTGCTTGTTCTTTTTCAAAATAGAAAGGAATCAACCGATTTTTTCCCTGGGGAATGGTGAGATAGCTATTATCTTTCTTGAATTTTGGCACAAACAAAGGAATACCATTAAATTTTTTGTCTGGGCTACCACTGGTATTCAGCATAGTTATGGCCACATCCACTTGCTGTTTTGTGGGAACTAAAGTTAAGATTACATCAGAGTCTTTTTTCTTATTATTTTCTACTACTAATTTATAGTAATCGGCTAAAGAAATTGGTGTGATTTGGATAGTATTTGCTAACTGGGGATTTTCTTTTTTAAGCCGATTTTCTAGGAAAAGTTGAGCGTCTTTCTTACTAATAAAAAAGCCTATTTGGGAAATAGTTTTAGATTGATTTTTTTTGGAGATAACTACAAATTCTCCTTTGGGATTAGTTAGTGTAAAAACTGGTACTTCTTGTAAAGTTTTTACCACCTGTTCCTGTGGTAGTGCTAGGGCTTGGAGATTATTTATTCCCAAGATTCCCGCAAACATTACACTACCAGCCAAACCCAATGTTAAGCTCCAACGAACTAATAATTTCATGATCACTCCTCCCGTCAATAATTTCAATAATGCCAGCAACTAGACAAATTGTGAGATTTATGCACCAATCACCAGTTTCAGTTATATCAATACCTTGTCCAAATCGAAAAAAGTCTTGATTTGTAGGTTGGGTTGACGTATGTTACCCAACATGAGCGTCGGGTTGTGATGATATTATCATCTCTAGAAACTGAATATACGCACTAAAGTTAGTTTATTTTTATTTTTACTTTGCTATTCATTTCCATGATCCCACCCAAAAGCCTGAAAACCCTATTATATGTCTTCTCTAGGAAGAAAGAAGATCCTGATGTTTTGCCATTGAGTTCTCTATTTAGTGATCGCTCTAATGTATCTACAGCGGTTTCCGCTCTTATGAGGTACAAAGTTGAATCATGAAACTCTTGTAGTGCGGGCATCTTGCCCGCTAGATATGTACCTCATAACACCAGTAAGTGCTGTAACGTTCCCAAAAGGTCAGTTGTCAGGAGGAAAAAAAGAAGAAGTAAAATCCCCCTGCCCCATGCTCCTCTGCCCTATACTTGACTATGTAAAAGGTAACTATATGGTTCTTCTAGGGACTGCACGGTACTAGATTTAATGGCATCTAAATAACGTAGTAATAACTGGACTTGTTGTAAATTGGGACGATAGGAGAGATTGCCTTGCTTTTCAAATAGTGGTGGAGAGTTTATGCCTGCTTTGAGGGAATCAATTGCTTTGTAGTCGAGATTTTCCTGGGAGTGATGGGTCAGCCAAAGGTGATCTGAAGCCGCAGGAATTAAGCCTGGTGGTAGTTCACCTTCTAGGAAAGCCAATAACCGCTGTTGACAGATACGGGTATTGATACCACGACTTTCAAATAACTGCAAGACTTCACCAAAGGTTAAAGAACGGTTGGGCAATAGTTTTAGCAATTCAGAGAATAGGAAATAATCTGTGTATTGTTGTTTAGGTATGTCTAAAACTTGGGGATGCAACGGTAACATAGTTAAACCTAATGCAACTCGACTGCAATTAGGAGCGCCGTTTTCACCAAGGTATAAGTCCTGAATAATTTTGGCATTAGGCAATTTTTGCCGTAACCAACGGTTAATAGTGCCGACGGAAGCCACACCACCGCTGAGGACAGCTTGATTAATAGCTTCGGTGGGAATACCACGGGCTACTAATAATTTGTTAAGCTCTCGATTGAGACGACGGACAAAGGGAACAAAGACTTGACTTTCCAAATCTCGGCGCTGTAATACCCAACGTTGGTCGGCGAATTCTAGGGTAAAGGTTTCTTGGTGCTGTAAAATTAACTTTAATGCCAATGCTGCATCTAATAAGGCTTGTCCCAGGAGAGAACTTTCTAGACGTTGCTGGAGACGAATCCGTGCTTGTGTATCTGGTTCTCCAACTTTGGGTAGTACCAGTCCTTCTAAACCCAAATTAGAGAATTGCATTTGGTCTAAACCGGGAATTGAGGGTTGCCAATGCCAAGGATTAGCATTCGCTCCTTCATGATGAGATTGTCCAGGTTGGCGAAGTTGGCGGGATTTTGGTGGTAGTAGTAACTGACAAATAATATCCTGTTCAATGCCTTTACCAGAGTAGGCAAAATTGTGGAGCATGAAGTTTTTATGTACCAATTCTTCCAGATTTGCTGGTATATCTACCAAGGTCATTTCTACTAACGTTGCCCCAATATTAATTGCTAAAGTGTTACCTACCAGGAGATAATTGCTAGTTTTTAAAGCCTGTAAACCCTGCTTTTCGCTGATTTGGATAGATTGACCATTGGCACTGTCTAATTCTGGCAGTAAACTGGCGATCGCTTCTTCCACAAAAAAGACTTGTTGAGGATGAGAGATAAGTTCGCTAGTCACAATCGCTTCTCGAACGTTAAAGCGATATTGTTCAGTCCAACTGGAAGGACAAGTACAGATGACACCAGCGATATTCTTAATTACCTTGGAAAAAGTTGGTATATTCATTCCCACAGCATTAGCAATTAAAGCTGGTGTGGTACTAGTTTGACTAGCTCTGAGAGTTGATAGTAGCTTAGAGAGCGATCGCACTACCCAAATCAATGGACCTGCGGAAAACTCATTTAATTGCAGCATTGGTTCCCATTTTTGTCGTTCTTGCTGGTAGGGAACTGCTATTTGTAAATAAGGCTTTAACTGTGCTGAATAAAGATGAGGGGAAGATTCTGATTGTCCATTTTTCACCTGATGAGAAGTTGAATTCGTCGGTAAATAAACTTCTGCTGGTAACCGGAATGATTGCTGAAAGGAAGCATCACCACTTTGATTTTCTGCTGACCAATAAATTGGATAAACTACCAATTTAGAGTGATTTAATAAAGCCGCAGAAATTCCTGTCGTACCAATATCAATTCCTAAATACCAAGTCGTATTTAAAGTATCCTCTGGGACAAGATGATTATTTTCATCATTGGGAATTGAGGGTTGAGGACTGGTAATTGGAGTTTGCTCACTGGTAATTGAAGCTTGAGGAAAATCTTCTTTTTCTGCTTCTATATATGTCTGAGTTGTCAAACTTAAATCTACTTCCTGACAGTTATCTAAAGCTATATCCTGATTTTCGGGTTCTATGTGGGAATTATCTGATTGATTGATAACTGTTATTGGTACTTGTTCATGAGTCGTATCTACTAACAAATCAGTCAGAACTGTAATTGTATCCACAGAATTTGGTTCTGCTAACGTAGTGCTGTCAGCTAGACCAGGAACTGTCGAACTGTTAATTTCTAATGCTGATAAATCATGATTAACCACTTCAGAAGCAATGGATAAATTTTCATCTTCCTTCAGCAAAATATCAGAAGAAAATGAGAAACTTAGCGGTGAAGAAATTTCAGTATTAAAGAAACTGGCATAAAGTTCAGCTACTTCATCAGTATTTGTTAATTGTAAATCTTTTGCAGATTGTGTTGGCTCTTGTAACAACTCTGTATCCAGATCAATTGGCAATATTTCCGCAGCAGGAAGTTCTACAAGTACATCTTCTGAAGGTGTTAATTGTTCAACAACCGTGGACTCAGCTAATAATGGTGATGCCGCAGTCGGAAGTTCTCTAGATACATTTTCTGAAGGTGTTAATTGTTCAACAACAGAGGACTCAGTTAATAATGGTGATGCCGAAACTATTTCAGTGTTGACATCAGAAATAGAAGACTCATTAATCAAGACTTGTTGTTGTAAATATTGAGTCAAATTATTGAGAAACTTCGCCATCAATTGTTCACCTTGCATCCCCTCATTGTGCATTTTAGCTAATGCTTGGGATAAGGATTGATAATAGGCGTTAATATTCCGTTCTAGGGCTTCAAAAATAGTATTAACAGTTCCATCTAGAGACAGTAAGTGTTGATCTAAATTCCGAGCCAAATTTGCTAACTGTTCTACCCGTTCTGCTGATTCTAAAATAGGTTGAATGGCAGAAGTAATTGCTTCTAAATTCTGTAAATCAGGGTTAATTATTACCGCAGAATTTGATTTTAGATGTGGCACTAAACGACCCATGAGGACTTCTAAAAATTCAGAAATCATTTCGTCTTGGTTCGCTAACTGCTGACTTAATGAATGGTTTTGCAGTCGCTTTTGCTCTAGTTGCCTAATTTCCTGAATCAAATCGGCTCTTTCTGCTAACAGCCTGGATAATTCCGCTTGTAAAGGCTGAATTAAGACCATTAATTCTTGTTTGATTTGTCCTGTTTCAATACTACTAAGCTCTGGTTGATGCGAACCAGACTCAAATACAGATGGAACATTAACCTCTTGGTTAAATTGTGTCAAGAGAGATGAAAATTTTGGTGTGGGAAGTGGGTTTGTAGTTTCTGGTAGGACATCATCTTTTGATACTTCTTCCTCACTCAGTCGCACCAAGAAGTTATGCACTCGTTGTAAAACGTCTTTTTCCTGTTGTCCTTGGTTAGACAGGAACTTAGAAAGGCCTTTAGCTGTGTGAGACAGTAAGTGATCAATATCTGCAATTAGTTGGTGAATTTCATCAATATGGGAAGTCACGTTAAATTACCTTAGTTAAAAATGTACAAAATTTTAGAAGATTCAGGTTTAGGTAGTTTTTAAGCGCAGAGCGCAGTCTACGCGATTGTGTGGGGTTATTGACGCACTCTCGTGAGGGATACAGGAAAATCAAATAATACTTCTAAGTAGGTTGGCGTTAAAAATTGTCGTTATGACAAGGGAACAGGGAACTCTTAACTGGGAACAGGGAACTTAAACATGAGTTTTTCCTGTTCCCTCTGAAATTTTTATAACATAGTTGGTGTAATCTCAGACAATCTCTATTAAAGGTGGTTGTAATTTAATGGGTTGCGACAAGTTAACAGAAAATTGCGGTTACGGGAATCAGATAGTCAGTCACGGGTGGCGGATACGTTGCTATTTTTGGCAGAGGGGCAAAGCAAACAAGAGAATACAGGCACGGAAATTCCTAATTTACCCCACCGCGAGTTAAGTAGTTTAAGTGGATTGGCACGGGAAACTGTGACAAGAGTGCTGACAAAATTAGAAAAAAAGGGTTTGATTGTCAGAGATTAAGATAGAATTCATATTCCCGATTGGTCAGCTTTGGAAAAAACCATCGTTTAATTTAGTTGCCTGCATGAGTATTGTTGATTTGCTCCCAGAAGAACCAGAGAAAGATTCATCTCCTGAATCTCTTCCCCAAAGTCAATTACAGTACCAACCTCTTAAAGTTGAGAGTACCTTGAGGATGGTGGAAACGGCTTTTTTAGCAAGTACGGCGAGTTTAATTTGGTTTATTAATTTTTATTTTCCTTTGGGTCCTGTATTGCGGGTATTTTTTCCTATCCCTATTGCTTTGGTTTATTTACGTTGGGGTAAACGGGCAGCTTGGATGGCAGCGGTGACTTCTGGATTGCTGTTGTCTGTGTTGATGGGTCCATTCCGCAGTTTGTTATTTGTCATGCCTTTTGGCTTGATGGGTGTGCTATTGGGGGTGACTTGGTATCGTCGTGTCCCCTGGATTGTTTCGATGACTTTAGGGACGTTATTGGGGACTATGGGGGTGTTTTTTCGGCTGTGGTTTTTGTCTGTGCTATCGGGGGAAGATTTGTGGGTTTATGTGATTAACCAAGTGACAGAAATTATTGAATGGATTTTTTTAAAGTTGGAATTGTTAATGACTCCCAATTTATTATTAATTCAATTAGGAGCGATCGCTTTCATTGTTCTTAATAATTTTATTTACTTGTTTATAGTCCATCTTACTGCTTTGTTACTTTTGGATCGCTTAGGAAATCCCATTCCCCGTCCACCTCATTGGTTGCAAGTGTTGATGGATTATGAGTAGTCCTAACTATGATTTTTTTGATTAATTTGATGAAGATGATTAATTGTAAAAGTCATAACTATGATTTTTTTGATTAATTTGATAAAGATGATTAATTAATCAGGAAAATCAGAAAAATCAGAAAAATCACAGTTTAGATATGATTAATATTTACACACAAGTTCCCCAGGGCAAAGCATGGCTTCATCGTTATCGGGGTAAATTACCTATATTTGCCTGTATTTTGGGATTTACAGAAACGGGTTTAATTCCTGGTATTTCTGCCGCTGGGTTGACTCCACAGGATCGCCAATATACAGCTTGTGCTGATGGAGAATTTCTCTATTACGGTGCTGAACATCAACCCAAGTACCCTCTCCCTCCTTTGACTTCCGGGGCTTCTCCTGTGCTGATTTCGCGGGCGGTGGTGGCTAATTTAAATATCCCTGTGTACTTGTTTAATGCGGGATTACCCCATACTCCACCTGTACCATTAATTGATTTGGGTGGTGCGCCGGCGAAGTGTTTAAGTCAGGGTGCAGCTATGGATATAGATACTGTCAAACATTTATTAGCACAAGGATTGCGTTGGGGTGATCAATTAAGTTCTGAATTAAGTTCTCATGGGTATTTAATTCTCAGCGAGTGCGTTGTCGGTGGCACAACAACAGCCTTGGCAATTTTAACTGGTTTGGGCATTGATGCTGTTGGTAAAGTTAATAGTAGCCATCCTGTGTGTAATCACGGACAGAAATGGGATTTGGTGCAAGCGGGATTGGCAAAAATGCCCCCGTCAGTTGATCCTTTAGAACTGGTGGCCGCAGTAGGTGATCCCATGCAGGTGGTAGTAGCAGGAATGGCGATCGCCGCGAGTCGGAGTTGTGGGGTATTATTGGGTGGAGGTACACAAATGTTAGCAGTTTATGCTTTAATTCAAGCGATCGCTTACACATATTCTTTATCTTGGCAACCCGCAGAAATTGTCATCGGCACAACCCGTTGGGTAGCAGAAGATCCCACAGGTGCAACAGTTGATTTAGCCCAAAGTTTAGACAAAAATAGCATCCCTCCCTTGTTAGCTACACAATTGAGTTTTGCTAATTCTCGATATCCTCAACTTCAAGCTTATGAACGGGGTTTTGTCAAAGAAGGTATTGGTGCTGGTGCGGCTTGTATAGCTGCCTCTTTAAGTCAAAATTGGCAACAAAATCAATTATTAGCAGCTATTGAAGCCCAACTTGAAGAACTTAGCCGCAATTAATAAGCTCTCTGTCTGAGTAACTGTTCTTCCAAAGCAGCAATCCGATGATATGCAGCGGTTAACTGAGCTGTTAGCCGTTGAATTTGGATTTCTGGTGTTATTTGTTTATCTGTCGTCTGATAATTCATTTCTACAATACCATCTAACAAAATATCTTTATGCTTCAATTCTTTTAACTCAGGCACTGGCTGTTTCTTTTCTAGATAATGTTCTATGACTGGTAACTTATCTAAAGATGAATCTGACAAAGCTTGAGATAGCCGCATATCAAGCCTTTCAATCACTTCATAGATAGCATCAACTTTCTGGCTTAACGTAAGAATTTGTTTTTCTAAAGATTCCATTTAATACCTGCACCAAAAAATATTGTCTCTATGTTATTCACTTTACTGAGGATCTTCGATATACTTATGGATTATTTAACTTTTCATAAGACCTCGCGGTAAGTGGGAAACGAGCGCGTCTTTAGACCTGAGAGGGAAACGGCACGAGGGATTTTAATCCCTGTGGTATGTTAGAATTAAATTGTGAGTAAGAACAAAAAACATCTACGTGTTGAAGCATCCTAGTACGGAGAAATTCCGGCTCCTATGAAACAACGGTTAGGTTTAAGTCCTAACGGCAGTATTGACTTGAAAGAGCGAGTAATGGCAGGTTGTGGAGCGTACCGCGTCTTGGCTTAGTGATGGATTCTAAAAACACTGAAAACCATAAAAGTAAGCGCAATTTCGACACCTTGATTGGCAGTTGTTTTGAGCGTTTAGGCGGCGTTTGACGGTCGCAGCGAGATTAGATTGAGCTAAACTCTTAATTTAATTCTGTCAGTAGAATCTCAGTGGCTGTCTTCCCTGAGAGTGTCAACTTGTTTCAATACCTTAGCCATTTTTTGCAGGTTGGGTTAAGCGACAGCACAACCCAACGCATTTGTTGGGTTTCAGGGCTGATGCAAGCGGTAAATTTTTATTTATCTATTCTAGCTCAATATGTAAAATTGCCCCATCAAACTCAAGCTATGATTGAGGATGGCTATATTCACCAACTGTAAAATCAATGGACAGACGATCTTTTTTATTGGGTATAAGTACCTTAACACTTTCTCAATTGATCACAGGATGCGGAACAAACCAGCAACCCCCCTTAAATGTACAGCTATTAAAAAATTCTATTCCTGGTCAGGTAGTTAATCAGTTTCGGAAAACTGTAACTCAAGGGGGAAAATTGAAATTTACCCCAGTGAATCAGCTTCAGGAGTTATTTAAATTATTACAGACTTGGCAACAACCGCCAACTAATAATCAGCAAGAATGGACTCGTTATTTACCATTTAATCAAAATCAAAAATCACCGACTGCTAATTTAGTTACCTTGGGTGATTATTGGTTACAAGCAGCAATTGATCAAAAACTAATTCAACCATTAGCAACAACAAATATCAAAAATTTAGCTAACTTAAATGAAAAATGGCAACAACTAATTAAGCGTGATCAAGAAGGTAAAATTTGGGGTGTTCCTTATCGGTGGGGGAATACAGTAATTATTTATAATCAAGAAAAGTTTCAACAATTAGGTTGGAAACCAACAGATTGGAGTGATTTATGGCGGAGTGAATTACAAAATCGGATTTCTTTACTTAATCATCCCAGAGAAGTAATTGGTTTAGTTTTGAAGAAATTAGGAAAATCTTATAACACGGAAAATATCAAGCAAATTTCTGCACTAAAACCAGAATTACAAGCATTAAATCAACAAGTCAAATTCTATGATTCTCAAAACTATCTAGAACCATTAATTACTGGGGATACTTGGTTAGCAGTTGGTTGGTCTCATGATATTATTCCGGTAATCAGTCGTTATCAAAAATTTGCCGCAGTTGTTCCCCAATCAGGAACAGCAATTTGGACTGATTTATGGGTAAGTCCTACAGGTGTTAGTAATGATGGTTTAGCATATCAATGGTTAGATTTTTGTTTACAACCCAATACCTCTAAACAAATTGCCTTACTAACTAAAAGCAATTCTCCTGTGGACAATGCTATGGTCGTAGGGGATATTCAGAAACAGTTACAGAATTTATTCTTAACTGATGCTGAAATTCTGGCCAAAAGTGAATTTATACTCCCCTTACCTCCAGCAGTTATGAAAGAGTATGAAGATTTATTCATCAAGATCAAACAATCATAATTTTGGCAAGAAGAACGGAATCCAACTTTGCTTTTAATGATTCATTCTTGAGGATAATTGCTGATTTTGTCTCTTTGGACTCTAATCCATAACTGCTGACTTTTGTGAAATTTTAAGTTCAGTAAAGATGTTTGTAATCAATAGGGCTTACGGACTGGTGGAGTTTTGGAAAATAGCCTGGTTTTGAAACCAATCCTTTCCTATCTGGATAGTAATATCTGAACCGATATTACCAGTGCTTTCTACGCGTACTTCCCCAAATCCCAAGAGACTACGGACTGATTCGGCACTATCTCCATCTCCTTGTTGTGCCACAATGTGAGTTATATCCAGGGGTTGTCCCCAGGGTTTGGAGACAAAGATATTTTTATATCCAGCTTTTTCCAATGTTCTAATTAGGGGACGCAATTGAGAGCGATTGTTCCCTGTACTATCCTGAATAGCTACACGCAGATGACTAGGTTCAGCAAACGATATTTCTGCCGTCTTCGCTTCTAAACCGAAATGCTGCGTCATTACTTTAGCAATATTCCGCCCATCTGGAACCCAGTAGCTGGCATCAAACTCATGATTGTCGCTAAAGCGTCCAGGTAGCATTAACATTTGCATATTCGAGCGATTGATTTTTGAGCCAAAACCAACCAGCGCTACTAATTCCTCAACAGATAAGTTAGTATCAATATTTTCCTTAACAACATTGAGAATGTCTGGTAATTTCGTGATGGTTGTCGGGTTCAGAGTCTGTTCAATTAAAGACCGCAACACCATTTGCTGGCGCTGAATTCGACCAATATCTCCCAGTTCATCATGACGATAGCGGAGTAATTGCAATGCCTGTTCACCATTGAGATGTTGTTGACCCGCTTTTAAATTAATGTATAAATGCTGGGAATCATCCCGATATTTCATGTTTTTGGGGACATAAATATTCACTCCCCCCAAAGCTTCAATTAGCTTACTAACGCCCAAAACATTAATACGAATATAGCGATCAATTCCTACTCCACCTAAAAGATTACTAACGGTTTTCGCCGTTAACGCTGGTCCACCCTCTGCATTAGCCGCATTAATTTTTTTCACTCCATACCCTTCAATTTCTGCACGGGTATCTCTAGGCACAGAAAGCATGACTATTTTTTTTGTCTCTGGATCAAATTTGATCAACAGCATGACATCAGAAAGACCGTCAAAAGAATTAATTTGGGGTAAATAACTCAGATTTTTGCTGTCAGAAGGGGGGTTTTGGACATCTGGAGGCAGTACGCTCATCCCCATTAGCAGGATATTAACAGGACGAGTTAGTTGGGAAAATTGTAACCCATTGCCAGAAATACTATCCCCATCAAATACCGCTTCCTCCTGGGGACTGAGTTGAGCTTGTTGCAAAGGCGTACTTTCCCAAGAAACCGCCAACAACGCCCCTGCAAGTCCAGATACTAGGGCAATCCCACCCATACCCACCGCAAACCATAGCCACCGTCCTAATTTTGATGGGCGGTAATTTTGCCCTTTACCCTTATATTTAGCTTTTGCGGCTCTTTTTTGTGCTGCTGATGTTTTTTGACTAGTCACAGACTTCCTCTCACCTACGATTTTAAATAAAGTAAATTTGCCGACTCAATACATCCCCAACAAATCAGACTATAATAGCTAACTTCTCATCAAATTTGCTATAATAAACCTCCGAATATACAACAGAATTCACAAACCAGGAGTTAGGGGTGAAAGCCTTTTTATTAATCTTGAGATTTTGATTTCAAATTTATACTTCCGGCAATCTGTAACGGGCTGCGATAATTTCTATGATTTTCCGATTTGCTATTTAATACTTATGCCATAGTCGCTCTGCCAAGTTGCTAAATCCTGGTAAATGGGAAGATTTGCCTTGAATGACCCGGAAAATCAACCAAACACTGACTAAAAAGTAACCAGAAGTCAGAAAACTATTGAGAATTAACAAGCGCAGTGTCAAAAAATCTGTTGCTGCTCCAGTAGTTAACATGAAATAACCTAACATCCAGATAAAGGCCAAGGTAATAGATAAACGGCTGGCAGTAACTTGTTGCCGGCTACCCTGACGCTGGTAGAGAGTCCACAGCGAGGGAAAAAAGCCGATAATGGGAATCAAATATAAAATAAGTTGTGTTTTTGAGATATCTGTATCTTTTGCTGGCAATTTATCCATAGTGGTTGATGTGATCATAAACTAGAGATGGTGAATAATAGTCATTAAGTTAGAGATAATAACCTAAGTTGCTAATTAGGTAGGGGCAATTAACAATTTCAATTACCAATGACCAACTTCCATGGGATTAATACTTTGTCAAGAAGAAATTAATTTAGTTCTATAGTGTAATTACCTAAAAATGCAAACACGTAAGCTACTCAATTGGTGGCAAACATTGACACCTATAGCGAGATACTTAGCGATCGCGCTACTTGCACCGTTATTAGTTCTCAATGGTTGGGCTATTGCCGCAATTTTCAATTATTTTCACTCCCTGATCGTTATTTTAGTCGGAGCTTCGGTAATAGCATTTTTACTCAACTATCCAGTAAGTTGGATGGAAAATCACGGAGCAAAACGAGAGCAAGTAGCCATCCTCGTATTTTTGTTAGCATTATCCATTTTATTAGCTCTAGGTGTCACCCTGTTTCCTCTCGCCCTGACTCAAGCCCAACAACTGGTGGCGCGTTTACCAGACTTAATTGATTCAGGACGTTCACAATTAATGATACTCAATGGCAAGGCAGAAAGTGTAGGTTTACCCATTAACTTAGATGCTTTAGCCGCACAAATCAATGATCGCGTCAAAGGACAATTACAGTCCATAGCTGGACAGGTGCTAAATCTAGCCGTGATCACTGTTACCAGTTTGTTGGATTTCCTACTAACAATGGTATTAACGTTTTATTTATTACAGCATGGCGGTGAACTTTGGCAAAGTTTAGTAGAATGGCTACCTTCTAAATTTCGCGCTCCCTTTTCCAAAACAGTCCGTTTAAGCTTTCAAAACTTTTTTATCACCCAATTAATTTTATCAACCTGCATGGCTTCCGCGCTGATTCCTACCTTTTTATGGCTGAAAGTTCCCTTTGGTCTATTATTTGGGTTAACTATTGGAGTCATGGCACTTATCCCCTTTGGCGGTTCTGTGGGTATCGCTTTGACAACTTCCTTGGTTTCACTCCAAGATGTTTCTATGGGGGTGAGGGTCTTAATAGCTGCCGTAATTGTGCAGCAAATTCTCGAAAATCTGATTGCACCCCGAATTTTAGGCAGTTTTACGGGTTTAAACCCCGTTTGGATTTTAATTTCTGTCTTAACTGGAGCGAGAATTGGCGGACTTTTAGGAGTAATTGTGGCTGTCCCCTGCGCTGTTGTCATTAAAAGCATCATCAGCGCTATTCGTCCCTCAGCACTGAGTTTTGATCCAGAAGACTCTTCTCTGGATGATATAGCCACACCTATGACACCAGAAGCATCTCCAAAAATAGAGCCTAATAATTCTTTGAGTATTTCATGACATACTCATCCGCCATACTGCTCTCAAAGTAGATTATCGTCCGGTAAAAAGCCTAGTTCTGTATTGGGTAGATGAGATCTAGTAAAGACGTTATTGCTGTTATCTATCGGGGAATAAGCAAACGCACCTAATATCATAACACCAGCGGCTGCTAAAACATAACGTCTGCCCAAACTTACTCCATAACGTCGTTGCAGAAAATTGGTTGTGATAGAATTCATCCTTTTACCTCAATTACTCCAGATTTTCGGGTGTCTATTGCAAAAGACGTTGCTAATGTACTAATTGTTCACTATCTCATCCACAGATTCATAAATCCTCAATCGTTACAGTTTTGGTAACAACTGTTCCCTGTTCCCTTAGGAAAACAGCAAGGCATCATTAGGCGACTGTCCGCCAACGCACAGCTTGACGATTCACGGACAGGGCGTAGCATATACCGATGAAAACACAAATGCCTAAAAATGAAATAGCGCGTTCCATATTCAATGTTTCCATATTTTTTGCAAATAAGCTTCAGAATAACTTAATTTCCGATCATTAAGTGCCGAATTAGCTGATTTAGGCGGTATTTATCACCAAAATGCTGCTAGTACAAGGGAAGAAAAACAGGATATTTGCTGGCTTAATTAATCTTAAATATAAAGAAATAATTAAAAGTATACAAAACTTAAATAAATTGTTATTACAGAACTATGCAAATGGGAATAAAGAGTGTATATTGGTTTCAACTTCAGTATACCGAAAGATTTATAGTCTACCAATTATGAGATACCTCTGGTTCACAACAAAAATGAACCAGGGGTATCTGTGTTTTGGGGAACTGATAATTAGACATCTGGTAAAAAAGTAGAGACGTTCCATGGAACGTCTCTACACGGGTTTCAAACCACGCACATTTAATTCTCACCAAGTGTTTATTAATAATCATTAGTAATTAATTATACATTATCCAGTATCATGCTTATCTCTCCAACTTGTTTCTGTAAATCTAAATCTTGGTAAATTTGTAGACTCTGAGTTAAAAACTGATGAGCAATAACTTGATTATCAGGCTGATTTTGCTGTGTCCGTTTCAGGTGAATTTCCCCTAACAGCTTGTATGCTGAAGCTGTCAATTTTTGGCGGTTGTAATCTTGAAATATTTCTAAACATCCTTGAGCTATTTCTTCGCTACGGGCAAGATTTTCTAGAACTTCTACCTCTAGGTAAACACGAGCTATATCTAAAGCTTCTTCGGCCTTATTTACTATTTGTCCCAGTTCATCAAAATAAGTTAAGCCTTTGTGATAGGATTCCTCAAATAAACCAATCTTTTCCTGTATTGAAGAGTTATCAACAGGTAAAAGATGTAGATCTGCTGAGTAAAGTAAACTGAGTGTAGTGTAATCGTAAGCAAGATTTTCTTGATATTGTCCTAGAGTATTGATTTCTATAGCTTGGTGGATATTTTTCTCAGCTTGTACCAGTAACTCAGCAGCTTCTATTGTATTTTTGGTATTTTTGGCTAATAAGATTTGACAGTAAGCAATTTGTCGAAACCGTATAGCGACATCTTTCTCTTTATCTAATTGTTCATAAAGTTCCCGACTTTGTTCGTAGTAACTTATTACTTGTTTGTATTTACCCCAACTTTGATAAATCCATCCTAGCTGAAAGTAAGCATCAGCAATATTAACTTGGTCATTCAACTGCTGACGAATTGCTAAATCTTGGTTTTCACAATCAACAGCTTGCTGATATTTTCCCCATTCTCTATAGCAAACAGCTATCCAATACCACAAATCAGCTACATCTTTCTCTTTATCTAATTGTTGATAAAGTTCCCGACTTTGTTCGTGGTAATTTATTGCCTGTTCGTATTTACCCCAACCTTGATAAATCCTTCCTAGTTGATAGTAAGCAAGAGCAATTCTATCTTGGTCATTCAACTGCTGACGAATAGCTAAATCTTGGTTTTCACAATCAACAGCTTGCTGATATTTTCCCCATTCTCTATAGCAATCAGCTATCCAATACCACGAATCAGCGACATCTTTCTCTTTATCTAATTGTTCATAAAGTTCCCGACTTTGTTCGTAGTAACTTATTACTTGTTTGTATTTACCCCAACTTTGATAAATCCATCCTAGCTGAAAGTAAGCATCAGCAATATTAACTTGGTCATTCAACTGCTGACGAATAGCTAAATCTTGGTTTTCACAATCAACAGCTTGCTGATATTTTCCCCATTCTCTATAGCAATCAGCTATCCAATACCACTGATTAGCTACATTTTTTTCCTTACCTAATTGTTGATAAAGTTCCCGACTTTGTTCGTGGTAACTGATTGCCTGTTCGTATTTACCCCAACCTTGATAAATCCTTCCTAGCTGAAAGTAAGCATCAGCAATATTAACTTGGTCATTCAACTGCTGACGAATAGCTAATTTTTTGTTTTCACAATCAACAGCTTGTTGATATTTTCCCCATTCTCTATAGCAAACAGCTATCCAATACCACAAATCAGCTACATCTTTCTCTTTATCTAATTGTTGATAAAGTTCCCGACTTTGTTCGTGGTAACTGATTGCCTGTTCGTATTTACCCCAACCTTGATAAATCCTTCCTAGCTGAAAGTAAGCATCAGCAATATTAACTTGGTCATTCAACTGCTGACGAATAGCTAAATCTTGGTTTTCACAATCAACAGCTTGCTGATATTTTCCCCATTCTCTATAGCAAACAGCTATCCAATACCACAAATCAGCTACATCTTTCTCTTTATCTAATTGTTGATAAAGTTCCCGACTTTGTTCGTAGTAACTGATTGCCTGTTCGTATTTACCCCAACCTTGATAAATTCTTCCTAGCTGATAGTAAGCAAGAGCAATTCTATCTTGGTCATTTAACTGCTGAAGAATCGCTAAATCTTGATTTTTACAATCAACAGCTTGCTGATATTTTCCCCATTCTCTATAGCAATCAGCTATCCAATACCACTGATTAGCTGCATTTTTTTCTTTACCTAATTGTTGATAAAGTTCCCGACTTTGTTCATGGAAACTTATCGCTTGTTCGTATTTACCCCAACCTTGATAAATCGTTCCTAGTTGATAGTAAGCAAGAGCAATTCTATCTTGGTCTTCTAACTGCTGATATTTTGCTAATTTTTTGTTTTGACAATCAACAGCTTGTTGATATTTTCCCCATTCTCTATAGCAAACAGCTATCCAATACCACAAATCAGCTACATCTTTCTCTTTATCTAATTGTTGATAAAGTTCCCGACTTTGTTCGTAGTAATTTATTGCCTGTTCGTATTTTTCCCAATCTTGATAAACTCTGCCTATACTGAAAAGACAGCTTGCTTTATATTTGAAATGTTGAATTTTATTAATAATATTTAGTGCATTTTGGTAGTAATCAAGTGATTGTTCATGTTTGTTGTTTGATTTCTGACACCAACCCCAATTTCTCCAAAAAATAAATGATGTATTTGATAGATTATCATCAGCTATTTTGCATTTATCATAATATTCATTAGCTTTATCATAATTTTCTTTCTCTTCATAACATATAGCCAAAGACCAATAAATAAATGATTTAAGACTATTATTTGATTTTTGGTCTATATCTTCAAAAATTGTAATAGCTTTATCATAATTTTCTTTTCTGACATAAGACATCGCAGTGATAAAAATTAATGCCATTTTATAACCTTCTTCATGATTATGAAATTGACGGCTAATTTCTAGGTTAGGTGTCATTTCTTCACCCAGTTCTTTTACCAAATTTCTAATACTATCAAAAAGCGAAGATTCTAATTGATTAACAATTTCTGTTACATAATTATCTAATCCTAATGATTGACCACAAGCAACATACAAAATAGCTGTTTTCGCTTTAATCTGCATTTCTTGAGATAGACTTACATCATTAGCTACTGCTGTTAATTTGGCTATGACTTCACCTTTCTGATAAAATAGCTCAATTTTCCGTAATGTTCGCAAAAGTTGCTTAATTAGATCATTATCAAAATCATCATCTATACCAATGTAAGTAATAACTAATTTTTCAATAACATTTTTGCGGAAAATATTACTAACTTCAACTTCAGCAATAACTTGTCCTGCAAAAAATAAATCTTGCAAATTAAATTCTACATTCTTTAATATTTCTGCTGAATCATCTTCTGCTTTTAAGTAAATAATAATTGTATTATCAGCAACAGAGGTTTTTATTTTTATATCGCCATATTGTAGTAGAGGTTGATAATCTTGTAAATTACTAAATAATTGATCTATTAATTTCTTAACTTGTCCAGGCAGATGAATTCCGTAATACCCTAAAGACAACAGAATTGGCTCATTCCAGCGTGGTTCATGGAGATGTTGTTGAATTAGTTCTTGAATTTTACTTTGGTCATTATCTGCAATATAACGAGCCGCAAAATATTCTTCAAAGGTGAGGTGCATAAAACCATAAACACCAGGTGCGCGTTCCACAAATAAACCTGTTGTTTCCCTCACTTTCCGCAAAAATTCTCCCACAGCTTGACGCACTAAATCTGATTCTGGTTCAGCATCATTCAGTTCTGCCATTTTGGTTGCTAGTTGTTCTTGTACCTCCGTTTCTGTTACTAAACCAGAAGGTTTTTCTTCGTGCATCCAATATGCTAAAGGTGCTAAAAGTTCTACTACTTCAGTTTCTCTTAATACGACTTTTGGAGCATCTGGTAATTTTTTACTAAGTTGCCAATCTTCTATCAAAGTTTGCACTGCTAACTCATATAACCTCACCCGACGGTTAGGTAAACGTTCCCCATTGCGGTGAATCAGTGCCAAAATAGTTAACAATAGGGGATTTGCGGTTAAACGCTTCACACCTTCATTTTCTTGAATTGCGTTTAAAATATTTGCTGCTTGCTCATTTCCTTTTCTTTCTATTTGTTCTTCATTAGCATCTGGTTGTTGTGCTTTTTCTACTGTGCGACACCAGCGATATAAAAACTGTTCTACCTTTTCGCTGCTCATATCTTCAATCATATATTCAGCAAAACGGCTGCTTAATTGCACATCACGATAACCAGCAATGCGGCTAGTAATTACATATTTATTATTAGAAAAATCATTAACAAACTGATTAATAGATTCTACAATTTGTCTCCGGCTTTCTTGGTCAAATACTTCATCTAAACCATCTAGCAATATTAAGGATTTTCCTTCACTCATAGCAGCATCTAATAAAAATGTTGCTCCCTCAGTTCCCATTTTTCTTTGTGTTTGAAAATGAGCTTCCCACTGACGATAAAATTGGCGTAAATATTCAGTTAAAGTTAAATTTGGTTGTTGTTTTAGTTTCTCTGCATAATCAGCAATACGAAAGAAAATAGGCAGGAGAGTTTTTCCTAAATCTTCCTTTGCTTCCCCACCAATTACCGTTTCTTGATCATCCCTTTTAGCTGTGGCAAAATGCAGAGCTAAATAACGTAAAAGAGTAGTTTTACCCGCACCAGGAGCGCCTAAAATGACGCTGTAAGAATTTGCTTTTACTGCCTGGGATAATTCAACCTTTTCGGTAATGGTTTTGGTACTAGATATGGATGTGATTTTTTCTCGTACAGGTTGATAATATTCAGTTTCATCCCTATCATCGAAATCAATTCCTGTTCCTTTACCTCTACTAAAATTAGAGGGAGATTTTAAAACAGTTACTGCTTCAATTTCTCTACTTTCAGAAGTATCAATGATTTCTTGTCGTCGTTGTGCTTGCAGAGAAACATAAATCTGGTCAAGGAAAATATCAACTTGACGATTTACTTGCATTACCCCACTCATTTTGAGATAGGAGTTTTCAGCAATTAACCATTCTAAATAAGGATAAAGTAAGGGATTACGAGTTTCAAATTGTACTACCTTTTCTCGCCAATCCCAAAAATCCGGCGCACGCTGACGAAATTCATCTAGAAAGTTTATTTGATTTAACCAAAAAATTAATATTAAGTTTCTACCAAATAACTCTTCTCGTCCTAAGTTTAAACGCTGCATTTCTCTAACCAATCTATCTGCAGGCAATTGATCAAGACCAAATGCCATAATTAATTTACGTTCTGATTGCAGATTTTTATCTAAACTATATAAGAAGTTATGAAAAGAATTTTCACTATAAAAAAAGTTGTCAAAAGTAAATTTTTCTTCGCATTTTTTTAAATCTTCTTGTAGCTGTTGCACAACCAAATGTTGAGGACTACTTTCTGGTGCAACAGCAAAAATAATTGTTGTTCCACTGGAAAGTTCTAAGATGCTGACTAATTTTTCTAATTCTTCTTTATCAGCTTCGGTCAAAATATAATTGGAGTCATCAGAAAGCATAGTTAGCACCAGTTGATAATTAGTAATCTTTCCAAAATAGTCACGTTTTTATAGAAAATTGTTAGCTTCTTGCCAACGTTGTAAATCCTCTATCAAAATAGGATTAATATCAAACCAAGATTTTTGTCTAGAATTGTAATAACCCAAAACGAGTTTGTTTTGTAAAAGCTCATCACAAATAATAAATTCGCCTTTTTTTGGTAAACTGTGGGTTTTAGAGGTTAACTTTCCAGTAATATGTACTGAATGAATTTCGGGATATTGATAATCATCTAAATTATATTCTCTGCGGACTTCTTGCACAGCTTCTTTTGCAATGTCCAAATCTACTAACTTCAATTTTTTCCGCTGTCCAATTTCACAAGCAGTCCGCGCCAATCTCACTAAATCTCGAATCACACCACCGCTTTTTTCACAAATCAGTTCTAAAGCATCAGGTGTAAATAAACCTTGATAATCATAGCCTAAGCTATCGAGACGTTTATTAATTATATTCACGAGAGTTTGTCTGCCTATATGATCAGGGTTATTTGTAGGACATAGATTATTATCACATTCAAAAACGGGAGGATTATTCAAATCCAAACATTTTTGAAAGCTTTCCATTGGTTGTCTAAAGTTCGGCGAATATCGCAAAGCAATGGGAATTGCATAGATAATATGACAGCTTAATTCTGTCAGCAATGAACTAGAAAACATATCCAAAGCTGTAACTAAATCATGTCTATCTAGTCCATCAACAATAATAAATAATTTTTGGTTATTTTCTTTTTCAGCAGCGATAATAATTTCATTAACGCTATCAATAATTTCCGTTAATTTTGGACGGACATTAACGGTTTTAGTGATTTCTCTAGTTAAGCCACGTTTGAGAATTAATCCTGCTTTTTCGATAAATTCTGGCATTCCCAAACCTTCAGTTTGAGTACCTTTATCTTGATAAACTACTGTCTTGAGTGCGTCCTGTAGTCTTGTTAATAATTTATCTTTTTTAAATAACCAATTAGATTTAATAGCTTGCTGTGCAATTTGCAAACCAATCAAAACTACAACTTCAGCATAGCCAATGTTATATCTATCTAACGCTGTTTGGGTATCTATCCAAATAACAGTATGTGTATTCGCTAATTTTTGTTCTAGTCGTCGCAGTTCAGTAGTTTTACCGCCTCCTCGATGACCTGCAAGTAAAAATTTTACTGGATCATCTTCCATTTCCAATAAACTAACAAGCTGGTCTACAGGACTATTATCTCTGGGGACGTAGAAATTTTGCAACTCTTCAGATGTAGCCAGAGGTTCTTCTGGTTTGAATCGCTGGTAAGCAGGTTTCCAAAAATTGGTATTACTCATATTAGTGATAAACTGGGCAAAAAGCTGTGTTTTAGGGTATTATCTTTATTTTAGTATTGTTTTTGCCCGTAGGAATCTTATATAAAAATAAAAATATTCCACTAGGGGGATTACAAAAGACATCTCCTAAAAAGATCGTAGAGACGTTCCATGGAACGTCTCTACAAGGGTTTCAAGAATTTTTAATTGTTATCGCCAACCTAACCAGCGTAAGCAAGGGACAACTAGGTAATAGCTTATACTCAAGGAAAAACTAATTAAGATACTCACTAAACTAAAAAAACCTATGGGTGAAAATACATCAAGCCCTTGTGGTTGACTGGAAAAATGGAATAAATGCAGTCTCAATCCTAACCGCACGAAAATGGCTATCAAGTTGGCGCTACCTAAACCTGCAATGACAGCATAAGCGATTTGATGACTGCGAAGACCTAAGCCGAGGGTTAAGAGGGGAAGTGAGATTAAAATCCATGTGACTAAGCTTTCCGCCGGATTTGGAGTGGTGATGAATTGACAAGCTATCCAGCCTAAACTGTAGCCAATTAAGCCCATTAAAGCTGTGATCAGAAACCGCCGCTTTTGTCCAAAACAGCCTGATAAGGTTAATCCCCAACCTGTTCCCAAACCTGCAAAACCATAAACTATAGTTTCTGCGGCTATATAAGGTTGTTTTTGGACTAATGTTGGTAATGGATAGGTTAGTAATTCTAGCCAGCGATCGCCTAAACTGGTATGGTAAGCCAGGACAAAACCAATTATAGTCCCGATTCCCGCGCAGATACTTGTCAGAATCATCACCCAAATAGTCGCCAAACAAGCTAATAAAAATTTATATATTCCCTCAATTATAAATACAGTAGTATTACTTATGAATTGAGTAATATCAGTAATTGATGTTACAACACAATGACCTGCGCTGATCAATAACCCCTTGTGTGGACGTAAAGAAGCAATCTTGATTAATCGCTTATGAATAATAGCTGCATCCGCTGGACGAAATTTCGGATCATCCTGTACCATCTCATCAATTAAATCCGCTAAATCTGATTTAATCTGTCGGTAATTACGCCAGCGTAATTTACCTGTCAGACTATCTTCTAAGTCTGGCGGATACTTACCTGTTAGTAGTTGAATTATAGTCCGTCCTAAAGCATAAAAATCTGCGGCTGGGCCAACATTACCACCGCGAATTTGTTCGTAAGGACTATAACCGGAGGAGTACAAGCGTGTAGATGTGGGATGCGATCGCAAAACTGAACCACTAAATTGTTTAGCGCCGCCAAAATCAATTAGCACCAATTTATCATCCTTCCCAGGGGTTGCGGGTGTAGAAGTACGCAACATTAAATTAGAAGGTTTTATATCTCGGTGAATAATTTGGCGTTGATGTAATTCCTGTAAAATCTGTACAGCTTGAATAAACCAACCTATTACCAAATCTTCGGAACAACCTTGAGGAGAATTTATTAATACTTCCTCTAAAGTGTAGCCATTGATTTTTTCCATCACCAAACATGGTAATTGATAGGGTTTAGGGTTAACCAAATTAATTTGAAAATATCCGTCAGCATCAACTGTAGGTACGCCAGAGTTACGGAAACTACTTAAAACTTCCGCTTCTTGCTTGAATAATTCCAGCGCCTTGGGTGAGGTTTCTACCAGCACCTTCAGCACTTTTTCTGTCTGTGTCTTTTCATCCCAAATTGTGTAAATTTGGGCAAATCCCCCCGCACCGAGAGGTTTAAGAGAGAAATAGCGATTTAACAGATGCAGCGGTGCGCCACAACTGTTACAGAATTTGTTTCCCCAGGGTTGAGGATAGGGACGTTGACAATGGGGATTTATGCAGTGAACCGAGAAGCAACCGTCCATTAAGGCTTTTAAAGATTAAAATATAAAAATCAATCAATTCTCACAACTACTAATTATCGGCTTTGGAGCATTTAAAATCAAGTTATTAACTATTTTCCAGAATGCTCAACCCATGTTTAATGTTAACACATGATTAGTATAGTGTATTTGTATTGTTAGCGTTAATGTTAATCATTGGAGTATAATTAAGCGGTAAATAAGTTTTTACTGTTCCCAGGGAATAATTACTGTAAATGTTGTTCCTTGTCCTACTTGACTATCTAAGATAATTTTGCCTTTGTGCAAATCTACACATTTTTTCACTATGGATAATCCCAAACCTGTGCCAGAAATCGAACCGACGTTAGAGGCTCTATAAAAAGATGTAAATAAATTAACCTGATCTTTTTCAGGAATACCGATGCCACTATCGGTGATTTTAAAGATCAGTTGGTCATTTTCTTTTGTTAAATTAAAATCAACTAAAGTTTTTCCAGGTGAGTATTTAATGGCATTAGTCAGTAAATTAGTCAGAATCTGATGCAAGAGTTTTTGATCAAAATTAACAATTAGAGAACTGTCTGTAACTCCTGCGCCTAAGTTCCAAGAAAAGTCAATGGTATGGTGCTGACAAGTAGTTTCTATTTTCTCTTTGAGATCATGACAGAAAGCAATTATATCACTTAATTCTGGGTTAAATTCTATTTTTTCAGCTTCGGTGCGGTTGATAGTGAGGACATCGTCTAGAAGTTGAATCATCCGAGTAATAGTTTCTTGGATAGTCTCTAGGTGTCCCTGTTTATTTTCTGAAGTGAGGCGATCGCCAAAGTTTTGTAAAATGCTTGTAGATGAGGAGATAATGGTTAGAGGTGTGCGAAACTCATGGGATGACATTGTCATAAAGCGCGATTTCATTTCGCTAATAGCCTTTTGTTTTTCTAGTGCCTCAATTATCTCATTTTTAGCTTGTTTAATTGGAGATATATCCCTAATAATAGATGCTAAACTAGTGGTTTTTGCTGTTAGCTGATCCTTGATTAATAAAAAATAAGCGATACTATAAATGATTGTTCCTGTTTTCAAGTTACAAAATTTTAATTCTCCTTCCCAACTTCCTATTTCTAATACAGTTGGCAAAATCTGTGATTCAAATAAATTTCGCTCCTCTGGACAAAGATAATCTAATATATTTACTTCTGAATCATAATTTTCACCAATTAAACCGATCATTTTCTTCGCCGCATCATTCATAAAAATTGTTTCTCCATTAAGATTAGTAATAGTAATAAATTCTGAACTATTTTCCACTATCATGGCTAGTTTTTGTTGTTCTGATGCTAGTTTGTTGCGTTCTTTTTTCAATAAATTAATATGATCGCTTAAAGCTATGGCTAAAAAAAATAATAAGCCAATTACTTGAAGACGAATAAATTCTTCAGTCAATGGATTGACAGAGAACCAACCAAGGTTGGTAGCACACAACATAGCTGTACCTAATAAAAAGCAGCTAAATGCTAAAATAGCAAATCGAGCCGGAGTAAAACCTTTAGACCAGATGTAGAAACTAGCATAAATCATCACTATAGACATAATTATCAACAACAACATAATAATAATGATGCTATTACGAACAGGAAAATACCAATTAAATAAAGTACATCCCACACTAGTCCAGCGAAACCAATTCATGAGTTTGTAGAGTTGATGACTATAAACACGCACTTGCAAAAATGAGATAAAGAAGCTGGAACAGCCTACTAGAATAATGCATAGAAATATTAATAAAACAGGAATGTTATATCCAGGAAATTCTGGCCATAGATATTGGAAGGCCAAACCATATCTGATAAAAAACTGACCAGTCAGACCAATTAGGAAAAGAACGTAGTATTGGTAAACGACATCTTTTAATAAGCAAACCAGCAGTAAATTTATGATTACAAAACTCAATAAAATCCCATAAAATCCACCCAGTAATAGTTGCTGGGTAGAACTACTTTTATAGTAAGCAAGAGGTGTCCAGAGAATGACATCAATGGCTATAGTTCCCTGACTGGTATATCGCAAATAAATAGTCTTTTCTTCATCTACAGCTAAAGGGAGGATAAATATAAGCTTACGATCTGACAGTTCACGATTAGAAAAAAGCAGTAAGCGACCAATTTGTTTTTTAATCCAGGTATTTCCTTGAGGAATATATAATTCCACCTGATCCACATTATTAGGTGCGCCTTGAAGATACCATTCTGAGGTGACAGTGCTATGATTTTGTAACTTTACCTTAGCCCAAATTGCAGATTTAGAGAAGCCCATATTCGGGATATCTGTTTGACTGGGGGTAAATTTTTGTGGCTGTTGACTAACATCTGCTATTGTTAACTGTTGGGTTGGATCTTGGAAAATTTCCAGATATTTCCCTAATTTATATTGTTTTTGTTGATCATGTAATACTACGGTATTGCTTGTTTCTAAGGGATTATTAGTGTTAGTAGGTGGGAACGTTCCCAACAAGATTACCACTCCCATCAGTGATAATAAAAACCATAATACAACTATAAAATACTTAGGTAAGTTCAGTTGCTTATACATTTGTGATATTTGTAACATAGCACCCTCAAAATTTTAACAACTATATCCATCTCCAGTTAGAGGAAAATTGTCATCAGAAAACATAGCACGATTAGTATAATCGCTGCTAGTTTCTTGATCAAGAACTTCAATAACTTTGTGATAAATGTCTTGGGCTTCTTGGGGAGAATCACCAATACTTGTTAATCCTAATTTACCAAACTGGGAAAGGCAACCCATAAGATGAAATACTGTACCTGTTTCCATGCCACTATCAAAATGTAGTCTATGGTGGGCGATAATATCCATTAAATCATTAGGTAATAATCCCTGATAACTAGCTTTTTGCAAATTGTCTGTGGCAATATAATATTTTGGTCTACCTTGTTGACTATAAAATAAACCCGTGGATAAATCATAACGACCATTAGTGAGGAATTTTAAAGTCATAAATGGGTGAGTTGTTCCCCCTTTACGAAGGTTAATTTCAATGGCTTGAATATCCCATTTACCATCACCTTTATCAACAGTCACAAAGTCAACTGCAAATCTTTCCAAAGCTCCTTTCTCTGCTAATTTTTTGCCAACTCTTAAACCTAATTCCTGTAACTCACAGCGATAATTTGCATCCGCAGGAAAACGACAACCTATATAAATTTGCCCGTCTGGACCCCCTAAAATTTGGTCATGGGTAGAAATAATTTCTACCTCTCCATTGGGTGTAATTCTGCCTTGAACACTGGGAGAGTTTTTGATTTCTCCTTCGATAAAAGCTTCAACAATTGCCCCTAATTCGGGAATGCGTTGGGAAAAATTTGCCCAGGTTTCTTGTAAAGATTGAAAGCGTAAATTTAGAAAGCGATCGCTAATAGCTGCTACCCTGTGAATATGATCAGCTTTTCCCGGTGCAAAATCCATTATTTGTCTTAAATCTAAGAGTGCATTTCCCTCTCCTGAAAACCCTTCATTCAACTTAATTACCATTCTTTGTAATGTGGGTTGACGTTCCCACAAATCAGCCGCAGCATTGGCTAGATCCTTGGTATTTCTGACTAACTCACTACCGTCGGGAAGAGGGACATCACTTTCTTTGAAAATTTGTCTGCTGCCGCTTTTTGTTCCCCAAATTTGTAAATCTGGTGCAGCAGCATATAAAGGTACACCCAACTTTAGAGATAATTCCGATTCCCAAAAAGTAGAATTATAACAGACCATAAAAGCCTTATCTAACCGCAAAGCCTTGTGAATTCTTTCTAATAAGCGAGGACGTTCCAATATTTTTTGACTCAGAGGTTTTAAAGAAGAATCATAAGTAGAAAGTAATAATAACCGATGACGAGCATGAGAAAAAGGAATACCAGGAAGTAATTGCAGATAATAGTCAATAATGCTAGGATGAAGCGGCATTGAAGTCACATAAATTAACCTAGTGCGGGGATTTCGTAACCGCATTAACGAAAAAAGTAACCTTTCCTCATAATGCTCACATCCTTCCACCTTGAGCAATTCCCGCTGATCTATACTCAAAGAAGGAATAATTAAAATATCCGCTTCACTATTATCGAATAACTCGCTAGTTTTCCAGCGATCGCGTAAAGTTAATTGTAAACTCCGAAATTTATCAACTTCCTGAAAATCATCAATATTTAGTGTCACCATATCCCCATACCCATACTACTTCCTTACCTAATATATACCCCAAGAGAGAGTGCAAATAAAGATTGTAAATGTATCGTTTTGTTAAATATAAAAATCTCCATCTCTTCATTCTCCACCTCTGCGACCTCTGCGCCTCTGCGGTTAGTTTAAAAAAATACAGTCCGCCACACAAACAAATGCCATATTAATTACTAAAAAATTCAGACTAAAGAGAGATGAATAAATATTTAATAACTAAGATAATCGCAAAATGGAAATAGATAAATACTAAAAAATCCACTTATGGCATCTCCAAAACCATTACATGATACAGAATTAGTAGATTGTGCTAGAGCAAACGCTAACCAGGGAATAGAAACCGCTGCGTGTCAGTGTGGTTATGGGGATGATATTAATACATTTGCTCAAGAATTACGCCAAGCTTGTGAAAAAATGAATTTGCAAGTTAAAGAACTCAAAGAATTGATTACCGATCAGGATATAATGTTAAAACTGGGTGCTGGAGAAATTATTGCCCCTGAAACAGCATCAGAACTTTGATACTGTCCTTTTGTAGCGAATTTTCAAATCATAAAAATTGCACTTTGTCAATTCTTTGACAAAAGAATATTACTTAAAGCCTGATAACTGCGTGTAGTGTCACCACAACATAGCGCAATTTGAGCAGAAAACAAATCAACTTATTTATTGATTTTATCCTCAAAAATGGTAAAATATATAGAAAAACAGACTTGTACTAGTACACAACGGCGTAAGTCAATCAACCATTAAAAATTTGACAAAAGCTTGTGTAATCTGCTTTTTTAATTTTTAATTTTTAATTTTTAATTCCGCACTGCGGTACTAGCTTCGGTCTCAATAGCAAAGGTTTAGAGATGTTGACTTCATCGGAAACTCCTATAATTGCAGCCATTGTGCTGATAGCGTCCGGCATTTTAGGCTGGGGCTTTTATCGCGCCAGACCTTTTGGTAAACTAGGCATCTTAGCCTGGTTACAATCCCTCGTTTTAATGACTCCCTGGCTTTTGTTCTTTGGATTATTTGCCGCTGGGATTTATATCAACATCGTTGGTATCTTGTTCTTAGTTGTAGCTTCCGCTGGATTGTATATTTTCCTGGGTAGAAAATTACGGGACGCGGGACAAGATGCTATTCTCAAACAACGGGCAACAGAGCGACTCGCTGCCCAAACTGCAAGCGAAGGTGATAAAGACAGTTCAGTCGTAGTATCAGAACTGCAATTAGCACCAACACCCATACCTGAAGCAGATTTAAGCCTAATTAGAGGCATTTTTGGCATTGACACATTTTTTGCCACCGAAACTATTCCCTACCAAGAAGGAGTAGTTTTTAAAGGCAACTTGCGCGGAGAACCAGAAGCCGTTCACAACCGACTGACGAAAACTTTACAAGAACGGTTAGATGATAAATATCGGCTGTTTTTGGTAGAAGATACTGACAGTAAACCTGTGATGATTGTTCTCCCTAGCCGCACAGACCCCCAACGCACCCAGTTAGCACAAAAAGCTTTTGCGGTGATCTTGTTCATAGCAACTATCGCTACCAGCTTAGAAGTGGGGGGTATATTACAGAATTTCGATTTATTCAGTAACCCCGAACGCTTTGCAGAAACCTTACCTATTGCCTTGGGTTTATTGGTAATTTTGATCTCTCACGAAGTGGGACATTGGCTATTAGCGCGTCGTCACCAAGTCAAATTAAGTTGGCCATTCTTTTTACCAGCAGTGCAAATTGGTTCTTTTGGGGCAATTACTCGGTTTGAGTCCCTTGTCCCTAGCCGTAATGCTTTATTTGATATTGCTTTGGCTGGACCGGCTTTTGGGGGGATTACTTCCCTGCTATTACTGGTAATAGGATTGCTACTGTCCCACCCAGGCAGTTTATTTCAATTACCCAATCAGTTTTTCCAAGGTTCAATTTTAGTCGGTAGCTTGGCACGAGTTGTCCTCGGTTCGGCTTTACAATCTCCGTTGGTGAATATTCATCCTTTGGTAATTGTTGGTTGGTTAGGATTAGTTATCACTGCGTTGAATTTAATGCCCGCTGGACAATTGGACGGGGGGAGGATTGTACAAGCGATTTATGGACGCAAAACCGCAGGGAGAACCACCTTTGCGACGATAGTTTTACTGGCTATCGTATCATTAGGTAATCCTTTGGCGATGTATTGGGCAATTGTGATTTTGTTTTTACAACGGGATTTAGAACGTCCTAGTTTGAATGAAATCAGTGAACCAGATGATGCTAGAGCGGCTTTATGTCTTTTGGCTTTGTTTTTAATGATTGCTACTCTTTTACCTTTAACTCCGGCTTTAGCTGGGCGTTTGGGTATCGGTAGTTAGGAATTTTGGCGTTGCATAGAATTATGTTTCGCGCAAAGGCGCAAAGGAGCAAAGGCGCAAAGTTTATGCTTTTAAATTTTTCACTTTCATCCTTTAATTCTGCAACGCCAGATTTTCTTTACCAATTTTCTAGGGTTTCCAATCTGCTAATAGGTTGGGGTAGTTTGTGGGTGTGGGGAATATTTTTTGCCATGTTTGTTGGCGTTTTTGGGGTTTTTCTTGGCTCATGTTCCAGAGGGTTTCGTAGAAGAAGAAGGAAACGCCGGCAAATTTTCTCTCTCGGACTTTTTCTATTTGGGTTTTGATTTGTTCCATGGGAACTGTACGATTTTTTAACCCACTTAAAATGCCAATGCTGACGGGAATATGAGTTTGGGCTTGTTTGACTTCGGGATATTCTAATTCGCTGATAAAGACGTTTAAATCATTTCGATAAATCTGTAAAACTAAATCTTCAATTATTCCCATTCTTTCCCATTTCTGCCAATCTGCAAGGAAGTATTCGTAGGAAAACCGCTGGGGATTAGGCGCAACGGAAACGATACAATATTTTTTATTTGCTTTAATTGCTGTAAAGACTCGCTTCATAAATTCGGTAATTTTGTTCGCTCTCCAATTTACCCATTCTGGATCTTTGAAGTCTGCGGGGGGAAGTTTACCTTGGTGTTCTTTTTTGTATAATGCTGTTGTGTAGGCATCATATCCTAGTTCTGATGGTAGTCCGAAATGATCATCAAATTGAATCCCATCAATGTCATAGTTTTTGACTATTTCGACTATCAAATCTTGAATAAATTTTTGCACTTCGGGACGAAAGGGATTTAACCAAACTCGGTTATGTGTTCCTTCTTTGACTATTTTTGTGCCATCTCTGCGGTTTGTCAACCAAGTAGGACGATTTTTAGCTAAAAGGGAATCAGCAGGAGCCATAAAGCCAAATTCAAACCAGGGAATTACTGTTAAATTTTGTTTATGTCCCTCGGTGACTATTTCTTTGAGCATATCTCGCTTTTGCAGTCCGGGGGTAGGGTCAACTGCTTTACCAATGACTTTGGCTGCGACTTTACTAGGATAAAGTGTATATCCCCAATTCCAGACGGCAGGATAAACGGTGTTAAAGTTGAGTTGTTGTAATGTTCGTAAACTTTGTTTTAGACGATTACTTTCAAATAAAACATCACTATCAATATTTGTTAACCATACTCCCCGTAATTCTGTGGATTTAGGAATTTGAGCATTTAAGGGGAATGATAGCATGAGGAAAGCAACCATACTCACGGTCATCATAGTTGCTAAAAATCCTAGTTTTTTAGTTTGACGCTGCCATTTTAAGAATATTTTCTTCATTGGTTATACGATTTTGGTTTGTTAAATTTAGTGTTTCGCGCAAAGACGCAAAGGAGCAAAGACGCAAAGGAAGAAAAAGATTAATTTGGAAATCATATCTACTTCTAGTCTATAACAAGAGATAGTTTTGAAAGGCTCTTCTAATAAGTAACTGTTCCTAAACAATCTTTGATAAATTCAATAATTATCTTAAAATCAACAAAATCCTCAGCCTTTCTTCTTTCTTCACATATCCATTTACAAAATTTCATTTTTTGAAATTCTTGAATTTGGTTTTCTTCTCCATAATCTCCATATTTGGTTTTTGGTAAATAAAATTCTTCTGTAAATAAATGATCAGGAAATAGATTTTCAATCCCTTTTTTGACTTTTCGATTCTTTTGTTGAGGGATTTTTCTGATTTTCAATAATTCATGATCTTCATTAGATTTATCAGTATCACAGTCATAAATTAATAATACTTTTCTAGTTAAGAATTTAGGGTTGGAAATCAGAACATCTCTGGTATTTTTTAAACCACCATCACCAGTATTTATACTTTTTCCTTTACCTATGGAAATTCCTACCCATTCAATATCAACTTGTGCTAAAATTTCCTTTTCTCCTAGTAATTCTAAAGCAGTTTTAATATAAATTGGGTCAGTTTCTCCTTCTGTTAAAACTAGGGGTTTATCACCTTTTTCTACAGTAGATTTGACTTCATCTTTAACGGCATTGATTTTTTCACAATAGTCAGAAAACATCCTTTGACCATGTTCAGACATGAGATAACTACAGTAGTCTTCCCAAACTTGAACTGACCAATGATCTAGTGTTTCTCGAAGATATTTATAATTAGGATTTTCTTTTCCATAACGATCAATTAAAAAATGTTCAGGATAACTAACTTCTGTAATAGCGGGTATATTATGACGTGCCATTATTGTTAATAAATAAATTCCCTCAGCTTCCCACATTCTGAGGTGTTGAATAACATAAGATAAATGAGCAGGATTAGAAGAATCTGCAACAACAACAATACAAAATCCCAAGTATAAAGGGTTATCATGTTCTCCCTCAAAATACCCTTTTTCAAACGCATCAATAATACCTTGTGCTTGATTGTCTTTTAAGACATTATCAATCCACCAATCAGGAATTTGTTTATTATTAAATCCATAACCACACATTACCCAAAAACTACCCACAATGTTTTGAGGATACTCTTCAAGTAATGATATTGTTCTCATGCAGATAGTAACGCCAATCCAAGGTAAATGCACAGTCATTTTCAAAAGTCCTATATATAAAATAGAAAAATGTGATTTTATTCTATTAAACAACAAAATCAAACAAATAATGCGCCATTTTCAACTTAGAACAAGCCGGAATTTCTACCTCTCTTCCTTCTTTATTAGGACTTACGTAAGTGTCACACTAAAAATCTGTTGTAGGGTGCGTCAGATATCAACAATCTGTTTATTTGCAGGATTTATGCAGTCTGACGCACCCTACCAATGTGCCAGTTGCGTAAGTCCTGTTTATCTAAAAACACCGCTTGGTTATTATCAATAATTCAAAGTTCATGTGATAGTGTACTCAAGTGTACACAATTTGTCAATTCACTATTATGGACATCCAATCTGTAGGCATTAAAGAATTTCGGGCTAATTTACATAAGTACACACAACAAGCATCTGAACCAATTGCAATTACTTCTCATGGAGTCCCAATAGGTTACTACATACCAACACAACCTACTCCTCAAAAACAAGATTTAATGGCTTTACAAGCAGCAGTCCAAAAGATCCAACAATTGCTGGAAACAAGAGGTATTAGTGAAGATGAATTATTTACAGATTTCCAGAATGCTAAAGAAAGTACAATATAATTTGATTCCATTAAACAATAAAATCAAACAAATAATGCGCCATTTCCAACTTAGAACAAGCCGGAATTTCTAACTCTCTTCCTGACTTATCTAAAAACACCGCTTGATTATTATCACTCCCAAAACCACTATCAACTTGATCAATAGGATTCGCTACAATTGCATCTAATTTCTTTCTTTGCAATTTTTCCCGCGCAGGAGTAATAATATCCCCAGTTTGTGCAGCAAAACCAATTAAATATTGATGGGGTTGTTTACGATTTCCCAGTTCAGCGACAATATCTGGTACTGCTGCTAGGGGAAGATTTTCGGGGAGCGATCGCTTGGGCAATTTTTCGCTACTATAATCTCTAGGCTTGACATCTGCAACTGCGGCTGACATGATAATTATATCTGCATTGCCTAAATGCTTGAACATTACCTGCTGCATTTCCTCCGCACTAACTACCGCAATTGCTTCTACTCCCAAAGGTACATCCCAATTCGCCGGACAATGGACTAATATTACCTTTGCGCCTCTGTGCAGTGCAGCCTGTGCCAAGGCTAAACCCATTTTACCAGTGGATGGATTGCCAATAAATCGCACCGGATCTAAATATTCTCGCGTTCCCCCAGCACTGATTAAAACCTGTTTCCCTGCTAAATCTCTCTTGCCTTGGGTGTGTAATAAAGATTGAATATAAACAAATATTTCGGCGGCTTCTGCCATTCTACCAGCACCAATGCGATCGCAAGCCAACAACCCAGAACCTGTTTCCATACCATAAAATCTGCTATCTGTCAATAGCTGCTGCCAATTTCTTTGTACTGCTACCTGTTGCCACATATCTGTATTCATGGCAGGTGCTAACAATACCGAACAAGTAGAAGCGAGAATAGTATTTGTTAGCAAATTATCCGCCATTCCATAAGCTAACTTAGCCAAAGTATTAGCAGTTAAAGGCGCAATCACAATTAAATCAGCCCATTCACCTAACTCAATATGCAAAGGACGAGAATAAATGGGCTGCCAAAAATTATCATCTGTATAAGCTTGATTACGGGATAAAGTAGATAAAGTTAAAGGAGTAATAAATTCTTGGGCAGATTTAGTGAGAATAACTCGCACTTCTAGACCCGATTTGAACAGTGTAGATACCAATTCACAGACTTTGTAGGCGGCTATACCACCGCCTACACAGATAATAACCCGTTTAGATTTGAGATTTGTAAATGATGGCATTTTGGGGCAAAATTCCGATTACCTTTGATTTTAGCCCGTCCCACCCAATCTAAAATCCCTGGTACACAACGGCGCAAGTAAACCAACCATTAAAAATCTGCAAAAGCTTGTGTAATCTGCTTTTTTAATTTTTAATTATTAATTTTTAATTCCGCCCTGCGGTGTTAGGCTTCGTCGTAAGCTTCTAAATCTAAGAGGTGGATATAGGCTTCAACTAACTCTGGACGCTGAAAAGCAATTGCTCGCAATAGATGCCAATCATTTAAACCCTCAAAAGCATTACTATAATTATCTAATTCCAGACGTGTAGCCAAATCCTGTACCTCTGTCGCTGTCATAGCAGAAATTTCTGTTTTGGAAATGCTTAGAGTTTTCATAATGCTTGCCCCTCCCTTTTGCAGCGCTTACATTCAGCTGAGGGTGGAGTTGATTCCACCTTTACTATCTTACTCATTAACGAGCATTAAATTTGTAAAAATTCTTGTGAATTTCACCGGAATTGTAAAAATTCTGTAACTAAAGCTGACCAATTGTGTTGACAACAAAAGTTCGTAGCACTTCTAGCATTTGGAAATTAATTTCATGTCCCATGGCAAATTCATGATATTCCACTGCTACACCTAGAGATTGTGCCACATCTCTCGACTTAATTGCCGCTTGGAGAGGAACAACTTCATCCTGTGTCCCGTGCATGATTAATGTTGGCGGAAAATTTCCTTGATTCAGCGTTGCCACACTAGGATGTAAATAGCCACTTATCACTACTAACCCTGCCAAGGGTAAGCTTAATCCTACATCTAAAGTCATCGCCCCACCTTGAGAAAATCCGCTCAAAATTGTGCGTGATAACGGTACACCTGTATTACTTTCTAAAGAGAGCAACCAATCTATCAGTAGTTGTTTACTTTCATTTAATCCATCATACATATTTTCCGTCCGCAGGTCATACCATGCCCTCCCTGTATCAGCATAAGGATAAGGATAGGGGGCATTGGGGAGTAAAAATTCGTAATCAGGTAAATTGACATGAGGGATTAAAGATGCCACATCTTGGGCATTTGCACCCCAACCATGTAGAGTGACGATTAAAGCGTCTGGTGTTTGGTTTTTTGGTGGAGAAACCCTAATAAAATCTAATGTTGGAGTCATGGATAATTGAGATAAGAATTAAAGATAATTGTAGGTTGGGTGGAGCGATAGCGTTACCCAACATTTTGAGATTTTGTTGGGTTTCCTTTGTCAATACTCCCCAGGCTAATTATGATTCTGACCATCCTTTCGGTAGAATGTTCATCACAGAAAGCAATTTAGTCCAAAGGAATCTGGGAAATTATGGCGCGTTTAGCCCTGCTGAGTGTATCTAATAAAACTGGTGTAGGCGATTTAGCCCGGAGTTTAGTTGAAGAATTTGGCTTTGATATCATCAGCAGTGGGGGAACAGCCAAAACCCTGAAAGATGCTGGCATACCAGTTACAAAAGTTTCTGATTATACAGGTTCACCGGAAATTTTAGGCGGTCGGGTGAAAACTCTTCATCCTCGCATTCATGGCGGTATTTTAGCACGGCGGGATGTCGAACAAGATATAACAGATTTAGAAAATAATCAAATTCGACCCATTGATTTGGTAGTTGTGAATCTTTATCCTTTTGCGGAAACTATTGCTAAACCAGGAGTTACCCTAGCTGACGCAGTGGAACAAATTGATATTGGTGGCCCGGCAATGTTAAGGGCTTCATCTAAAAATTACGCCCATTTGACGGTATTATGTGATCCTGCCCAATATGGTGAGTATTTGCAAGAATTACGCCAAAATGGAGCAGCATCTTTAGAGTTTCGCCAAAAATGCGCGTTAAAAGGATTTTTGCATACTGCTAGTTATGATCATGCCATTGCTGCCTATTTAGCTGGCACACAAACCCAAGAATTTACTATTTCCGGTACACAACTCCAATCTTTGCGTTATGGGGAAAACCCCCACCAACCCGCAGCCTGGTATCAAACAGGGAGTGAAGCCACAGGTTGGACAGCAGCGACTAAGTTGCAAGGCAAGGAACTCAGCTACAATAATTTGGTAGATTTGGAAGCTGCACGGCGGATAATTGCTGAATTTACAGATAGTCCCGCAGCAACAATTATCAAACATACTAATCCCTGTGGAACTGCGGAAGCAGCAGACATTTTTGACGCTTATCAAAAAGCTTTTAATGCTGATTCTACCTCTGCTTTTGGCGGAATTGTCGCTTTAAACCGTCCTATTGATGCAGCCACAGCGACGGAATTAACGAAGACATTCCTAGAGTGCGTGGTTGCTCCTGGTTGTGACGAAGCAGCCCAGGAAATTTTAACTAAAAAAGGTAATGTCCGAGTTTTGATTTTACCAGATTTATTGACTGGACCAAAAGAAACTGTGAAAGCAGTAGCAGGTGGGTTTTTAGTCCAATCTGCTGATGATATCATTGCCGATCCTAGTCAATGGCAAGTTGTCACGGAGCGTCAACCCACCCCCAGTGAGTTAGCGGAATTACTATTTGCCTGGAAAGTTTGCAAACACGTTAAATCCAATGCTATCGTCATAGCGAGCGATCGCACAACCTTGGGTATAGGGGCTGGACAAATGAACCGCGTTGGTTCGACAAAAATCGCTATCGAACAAGCTGGAGAAAAAGCCCAAGGAGCATTTCTCGCTAGTGACGGCTTCTTCCCCTTCGATGATACCGTCAGAGCCGCAGCAGCAGCCGGAATTACTGCCATTGTCCAACCAGGGGGAAGTCTCAAAGATAAAGACTCTATCAAAGCCGCTAATGAACTGGGTTTACTCATGGTTGTCACTGGTGTCAGGCACTTTTTACATTAGGTTAGTGGTCAGTGGTTAGTAGGGGCGAAGCATTTGGAAGATAAATTATCGGTCATTACAAAAAATAGTTCTCCAAATGCTTCGCCCGTACAGTTGTCATGGGGAAGAAAAATATTCTCTGTTCCCTCTTTCAAACAATTTCCAAAATTGTTGTCTCAGGTACTTGCCATTTGAAGAAAAGAGTGATAGGTTATATTTGTGTGTGAGGAGAAAATTTAAAAAGCGTCTGGGGTGGAAACACGGCAACACTCCCAGACGCTTTTTAATGTCAAAAATTTTTCTATAGCCAATAATCAACAAAACAGTAGAGATACTGGAAACTAAATGCTCGCTATCTATGCAAAACAGAGAATTCCAGAAATGTTTCGGCAATGATCTAATATTTTGGCAATTTGGCAGATAACTATTTTAGTTTAGAGCTTTAATTGAATATCAACAGGGTAAATAAGAAAGCTGAAAAGTTATTGATGTAAGGATTTTCCCAGTGCTAGAGACTTCTAGACCAGATCAAAAGTGGTAGATGCGGTGCTGTCAAACTGACCATAAATATGGCGACATTCCAATTCTAGCCACTGCTAACAGCTATTGGCTAAGGATCGCAAAGAAAATATAAATTAATTGAATTGACTGGTTGCCTAATGAATAAACGGAATGATTCAGTACAAAATTGCCATGATTGCCATGTCTGAGTACAAGTTAACTTGAAAATAGTTGGATTTTGAAAAAAGGATGAAAAATTAATATTTTAGGGCTTAATCACGAAGCATTTGGGAGATAATAGCATCAGCTTGTAATCTCTTGTAAGTCAAGTGAACTAGGTTAGCTTCATCTGATTGTCCACAAACATAGCAAGCTAGACTCAAGGCATCTAATAACATTAAAGTAGTAACGCCTTCCGCTGCTAAAGATGATATATACTGAGAAACGCCTTTAGCACAGGTTTCTGCTGGCATCAGTACCAGTAGCAACCGTAAACAATCGGCTGATGCCATCATTCCGTCTAATTCATGAGTCTGGGTGGCTAATTGAACAATTCCCAAAACGATTTGATTAGGGGAAATACCTTCCTTCATCAGTAGGCTAAAGAAGGAAGTTAAATGACATGGAGTGCTGTGATCAAGTTTAATATTCATAGTGCTTATTAAAATCAGTGTAACAATAATCGCAGATTTTTTGACTAATCCGGAAAAATCTCAAAAAAGTTTTCGGGTTTTTTTCGGGTTTTTCCGTCACATTCTAGAACCTTTTAACAGATAGCACCCCAATTTGTCAACTTGAGTTTTGATCAATCGCTGTACATTCGGCAACTCACAATTTAACTGATCGTTTTGTATCCCTTGATGCTGTAAATCAGTAAATTGTTCCTCTGCCATCATTTTTACATCTTTTAACATCAAACCGGCGAGTAATTTTTGTGCTACCCCTAAATAAACTGTTTTTGATAGCCTATTTTAACTGAAATTGGTAGCTTATGTAACCGATAGTAGGCATTGAATGATGTAATATAGACAAAATAGGGTTTTGTTTGTCTTTTATTAATGAGGCACAGTAGAGAGTTAGACAATAAATTCTAATATCTTTACTTGATGTTGACAGCCAATGAGGTTAAAGGTAACTTACATCTAATGGTTCTGGATGTAAACGCCTGAAACCGGGAAAAAATAATTAGGAAATTGACATATACAATAATAACTTGAGCCTATGTCATACTAATCAGTATGGCTGTGATCTTGATCAATACTTTCTCATCTTTTAATCAATACCTTCACCAAATTGAAAAAAGCTTTGATTTGTAGGTTAGGTTGTTTGCAGTAGCGTGTCAGAGACATAAACCATAATTCAATAAATGCGTTGAGTTGCGCTGTTTCTTAACCCAAGCTGCAAAAAATGGCGAATGTATGGCTGATATCTCAACTTTGAACAATAGACGAAGTAGATGCTGGCATTTTTGGTAGCATAATAGTAGATTAAGGCAGTAACTATATTTTTAGAGAAAAATCTGTATGGCAAGCTACCTAGAAGCCCAGTCTCCAGATGAGTTGTTGACTGAACTTATTGAAGACACCACAACCCCAAACCATGTGGAAGTAATTGAAAATGTGATTGATAGTCTAGCACAAGATCAAAGTGCAATGGTTAGTCATGCTGCTGAGGGTGGATATCTGTGGAAATTCCAATATGGCAGTATAGAAGTATTTGTGCAATTGACGGGAATTACTGATGAAGATACAATTACGGTTTGGTCTGCGGTGCTGAAGTTACCGGCTAAAAATGAACCAAAATTGACACGATATTTGTTAGAGATGAATTGTGTGAGTACCTTTGAAGCCCGGTTCGGGATTATTGATAATCAGGTGGTTGTGATTTCTACACGCACTTTAGCGGAGTTGTCACCAGGGGAAGTTTCTCGGATCATTACTATCGTTGCTAGTATTGCTGATGATAATGATGAATATCTGCAATCTGAGTTTGGTACAGTTTAAGTTTCCAGAATTTTAGTTTAGGGATGTGATATTTAATGCCGGATCAGCAGGTGTGGCGACTTATTCCGATTTTAGCGGCCGCTGGTGATGTTCAGATGGCTATAGACCGCTGGTTATTAGCACAGCATGAGTCAGGAAAACATCCGCCAACTTTACGTTTTTATACTTGGTCGCCACCCGCAATTTCTTTAGGTTATCATCAACGTCAATATCCCGAATTTTGGCAAAATTTGAGGTGGAAAGGTGAAAAATTGGCTTTGGTGCGCCGTCCTACAGGTGGTAGGGCTGTTTTACATCAAGGTGATTTAACTTACTCTGTGGTCACGTCTGGACTGAGGGGAAATCGGTTAGATGTGTATGCGAAGATTTGTGAGTTTTTGATTCAAGGATGGCGATCGCTCGATATAGAATTGTACTATGGCCAAGCTGGACGCGGTTATATTCACAATCCTAATTGTTTTGGGACTGCGACAGGTGCAGATTTAGTTTTAGCAGATGGTTCTAAACTGATTGGTAGCGCCCAATTACGGAAAGGTGACGCAATTCTTCAACATGGTTCTATGCGGTTAAATCCAGATCCGGAGTTGTTTGGAAAGGTATTTAATCAAGAGTTTTTTCATCCTATCCAATTTCCAGAAACTATCAATCAAGAAACAATAATTAAGGCTTTAATAGCCGCAGCTTGTGATTGTTTTGCTATGGAAATAGAGGTAATACCTTTGTCTCAAAATGAGTGGAATTTGATTTTAGCAAATTGTTGATTAGGGTAGGTTTTTAGGTGTTGCTGAGTAAAAGTATGATTTTATTATGCCTACGGCACGCTGCGCGAACACGCAGAGACGCTCCAGGGGCAGAGAGTAAGGGTTTGAGAGATGGAATTTTCGACTTTCATACCCCAATTCACCAACGCCGGTTTTTATTCTACTCTATAATTTTTTCTCACTCAGAGACGCGGAGGTGTAGAGAGAAATCAGGTCTATTTTAGTTTTTGTCTTTGGTATGATGTTTACTTTTTAGATTTTCATGTTTTATTTGCAGTTCATACCATTCGTTTAAACAGTATTCATTTTGTGATTGTTTTGGTATGGAAATAGAGATAATACCTTATGTGGTGGAATTCATTTAATATCTGTATAAAATTTTTCTAAAAAAGTCCAATGGATAGAAGATCCAAGTCTTCCCAGTTTTTTCCTGTCATGGAAGCTTGTAGAAAAACTCTAGAAAAAACCTGTCGTTTACTTAGAACGTAATCAGTGAAAACTTGGATAATATTTTGAGTTTTTAGTGAAAAATCGCTCTTATTAGAGTTAATATGGAAACTGTGTGTTATTTTTTTGTGATTCGCGCTAAAGTAGTCAAGTATCGAATACAGCAAGACTAACCGTATGGAAACGAAAGAGTTAAAGTTCATCTTAAAACTGTTGGGATGTCCCAATTATCGTACTGGCTTGAGTTCCAGCATTTTTGATAGTTTTAAAAGTGAGAAAAACAAAATTTGTCGAGATTTGGGGGAACTGGAATATGTAGACTATTCCCGCGAAATTGCCACAGTCAAGATTTTACCTCCTGGTCAAGCACTATTGAAACTTGACTCTACACAGTTACCTATTGATAATCAAGAACTCAAGGTACTGGAGAAGATAAGTAAAAGTTCTGGAAAAATAGCCCCCAGTGAAATCAAAGTTTCAGGACTAAAATCTGATGAAAGAGATGTAATCTTAAAAACCTTGAGTGAACGAGGTTTGATTGCTGCTGAAATTAAGATGAAAATGCGTAACGCTGATGTTTGGTTAACAGAAAGAGGTATTAAGGTTTTGCGGGATGAATATAATCCCGAAGGAAAAGCAAATATAGACTTTAATTTGCTGGGTAATTATGTGCAGTTTTTGCGGAAGAATTTGCGAGTTAAGTCAGAAAAAGTTTCTATTTTAGTTTCTGATAATTCTGATAATGTGGAATCATATTCTGATATTAATAGCAATATTAGTGATGAAGAAATTTTAGAGACTATCAAGAAATTAGATCGGGAATTGGGTACAGAGAATTATTTACCAATTTTCCATTTACGGCAAAAGTTACAACCGCCTTTATTACGAGATGATTTAGATCAGGCGTTGTATAGATTGCAAAAAAGTGACAAAATTGATTTTAGTACCTTACAAGAATCTAGTGCTTATACACCAGAACAAATTGACGCGGGAATTCCTCAAAATATTGGTGGACAACTGTTCTTTATCATAGTTAATTAACAGGTTTTCCAATATTTTTCATTTTTTCATCACTTCCTCCTCTCACAAATGTGTATCTATGACAGACATTAACGACATTATTAAACGCGAGGTCAACCCTTTTGACATCGAAATGAAACATTTAGAGTTTTGGTCTGACGAAGAAGACTCATTACTTATGGTTGAGTCAATTCATAAAAATGCAATCATAGAAATTGAAGAATTACTAGATTTAGTGGGTGAAGATCATCGTAGTCGTACAGTTTTACTAGAAGGTGAATCTGGTTCTGGCAAAACTTATTTACTAAGACGGATTAAACGCTCATTTAATAGCAAAGCATTTTTTGCTTATATTCTATGTGACTGGCCTGATAGTACCCACATTTGGCGGCATATTTTACGTCGTACTGTTGATAGTTTAATTCAAGTTCCTGAAGATAAAAAGGAATCACAGTTAATGTTGTGGCTGAAAAGTTTAACCGCATTTACAAGAAGTGATATAAAACAAAGAATATTTAATGATAATTTTTGGGAAGCATTACAAAGTAATCGGCAAAAATTTATCAAACACCTGAAAGATACTTATAAAAAAGCAGGTATTTATAACCCTGATATGTTTTTTGGAGTGCTGCATGATCTCGCAAATCCAGAATTATATGATTTAGCTTGTGAATGGCTGCGTGGTGATGATTTAAATGAAGATTCTATGAAGGCAATCAAGGTCAAGTCCTGCATTGATACAGAAGATGCTGCAAAAAATATCTTAGCAAACTTTGGCAGAATTTCTACGCAAACCCAACCGATTGTTTTATGTTTTGACAATTTAGAAACTATGCCTCAATTACCAGAAGGTTTCCTGGATATACAACCTTTTTTAAATGTCAATACAACAATTCATGGGAATAATTTAAAAAATTTCTTGGTGATAATTAGCGTTATTACTAATAATTGGAATCGGCATCTTGACCGAATTTTCCTAGCTGATAAAGCAGGAATACATAGAAAAACTAGGTTAAAAGATATTACACTCGAACAAGCAGAAGCACTCTGGACTTATCACTTAAAACCATTACATCAACTAGCAAATCCCAGACCTGAATCTCCTATTTTTCCACTAAATCGGGAAATGTTGGAGAAAAACTACCCCGGTAGTAAAACTAAACCTAGAAATGCACTAACTCTAGGTCGTGATGAATATCAAAAATATAAAGGTTCATTATTAGATGAAAAACCAAAGCCCGAACCAGTTACAATACAAATAAAGGTGACAACACCCAATGAAAAAACTGTTCCTAAACCTATAATCATTGTTCCACCACGATCTCAAGATAATCAAGATACAATTCAAGCAGAATTTCAATTATTATGGCAGCACGAATATACAAAAAGTCAGGGGAAAATTACCAAGATTTCTTTGTTATCATCACCTGATTTAATTCAGATGTTGCAACAGTCTATATCTAGTTTAAAAATGCAGGGGGTTAAGACTAAACTTTTAAGCGGAAAGTATGCTAGTTATTCCTTGAGTTATCAACATCCTACCAAGCGGGAAAAATTGGGTATAGTTTGGACAGAAGACTCAAGTATGACCAGTTTTTATCATGTAATGAACGCTTGTCAAATAGCCATTCAAAAAAATCTCTGTCAAACTATGTACTTAATTCGTGGTGGGGATTTAGGAAAACCAAACATGGCGGGAAATCAACTCTATAGACAGATTTTTACCAACACTAATCATGTTCATATTAAACCAAGTCTACAGTCTATTTACTATTTGGCAACATATCAAAGTTTGGTAAATTCTGCCAAATCTCAAGAATTAGTAATTGGTAGGAAAATGATTAATTTACAAAGATTAGAAACTTTAATTAATGAATCTGAGATTTTGAATCAATGTACTTTATTACAGGATTTAGGTATTGTTTCTAAATCAAATCCAAAACCAGAACCAAATGGTAAAGAAGGAAAAGATTTAAGACCTGTTAAAAATTTCCTATTAAATCTCGTGAAAACTCAAGCATTTATGGGAGTACCTACTTTAATTTCACAAGCAGTTAGCCAATTTCCTGATGTGAAAGAAACTGATATTCAACATTTAATTGATCTATTATGTCAAGAAAAGAAGGTTAAGATTATGAACCCAAAAGCTAAATTACCAGATCAATTAATTTGTTTAATTGCTTAAATTCACTTGTTTTTTATAAGATGATCAGCCAATGCACTACCTGACACAACCTACCGAAATTTACCAGCAAATTTTCCAACTGTCCCTATCTAAAACCCTATGGATAGATACGGAAATTGCTGATTGGTATACTGATAAACCAAAATTAGCACTAATTCAGGTATTGGCTGATTATACAGATTTAAATGGTGAATCTGCTTACATTTTTGATGTTTTAGATAAACCTGATTTGGCTGCATATTTCATTAACCAAATCATGGTTAATTCCCAAATTGAGAAAGTTTTTCATAATGCTGGTTTTGATTTAAAATATCTAGGAAAAGAACTAGCAGAAAATGTGACCTGTACCTTCAAAATAGCTAGAAAAATCACCAAAGAAGTTTTACAAACTACCAACTTAAAACTAAAAACTCTAGCTGCTGAACTCTGCCATTTTTCTAATGTAGACGCAGAAGAAGGAAGCAGTGATTGGGGAAAACGTCCCCTGAGTCAAAAACAGTTAAAATATGCAGCAATGGATACAGTTTATCTCGCTGCTGTTCATCGTCGCTTACTGGAAATATCCAATCCTGATGTTATCAGTCGTGTATTTAATATGGTAAATAATAAATCTGAAAACTCTTCTTTAACTCCTACTAAAGTTAGATTAGCTTTTGAGTGTCCGCGACTATTTTATCTAAATCATAATTTTAATTGTAAAGCAATATTCTCTTCTAAAGATACCATTACTGGTATTGGTAATATCTTTCACCAACTAGCGGATAATTTTATTAATTTACTGCTAATTGAACCCAGATTTAAAACTTTATTAAATCCATCTGCAACACAATTAAATGTAGATGAACTAACATCAAAAATTCAACAATTATTCTATCAAATTAAGTTCTTTCCCTATTTACAAAATGCCATTGCAAAAGACGCGAGTAAAGCCTCTCTACTGCTACAAGTTTGGCAAGGTTTACAAGGATTAATTAAAAAGTTTACTGAATTGTTGATCATCAATCGTCGTTATTGCAGTGCAGAAACGGTTATTCAGAATACTTTTATTTCTGAAGAACGCAGTTTAGAATATTACTTTGATTTACCTAATGGGACAAAACAATTAATTAGAGGTGAGTTTGATTGTCTGGTTTTTAATTTTGAACTTAAACGCCTTTGTATGGTAGAATTTAAAACCTATCAACCTGTAGATTCAGCAGCACAATTAGCGCAAGTTTCTCTCTATAGTTATATGTTATCGAAGCGGAAAAAACCACCTATTGATTCTGCTGTTTATTGTGTTTTACCAGAATTTAAAGAATACAAATATTCTTGGGAACAGCTAGAAAATACTGTTCATCAATTAATTCCCTATAAATTATTACAAATGCAACAATGGTTAAGTTGGGAATCTCCCAATACTAACCCACCACCTGCGACAACTCAACCTCATTTGTGTGAAATTTGCCCCCAACAACAAAAATGTCAAACTTTTTTTAATGTTGAATCTAATGCACCGCCAAATCAAGTTATTGAAATTGATGAAAATTCAGATTTTATAGCACCTGCTAAAAAACAAGAAGATATATCTGACTTTTCACATTATTTGGAAAACCCAACACGAAACCTAACCCCCCAACCCCCTTCCCTACGAGGGAAGGGGGAGAATTCAAAGCCTCTCTCCTTGCAGGAGAGAGGTTTGGAGAGAGGTTTTTCAGATACTTTTAAAAGTCAGAAAGATACATTTATTAATGCTGATGAAATTGGCGCATCTTTAGTGACAATTCTAGAATCTTTTAAGGTTAATGTAGATTATTATGGTGCTGATGTAAGTCCGGCATTTATTCGGGTGAAAATTAAACCACATTTAGGTGTGAAAGTTCCTTCAATTCTCAGATTATCCGCTGATTTACAAGTACAATTAGGGTTAGAATATCCGCCTTTAATTGCTCCCCAAGCTGGTTATGTAAGTATTGATTTACCGCGTCAAGATAGACAAATTGCTAAATTTGAAGATTTTATTCAAAAGCAATTTTTACCCCCAACAGCACCCGTAAAAATTGCTATTGGAGTGGGTATTGATGGGAAGTTGTTAGAGGCTGATTTATCAGATCCGAATACCTGTCATTTTTTGGTTGGGGGAACAACAGGCAGCGGAAAAAGTGAGTTTTTGCGATCGCTTCTTCTCAGTTTAATCTATCGTCATTCTCCCCAACATCTCAAAATTGCCTTAGTTGACCCCAAGCGGGTAACATTTCCCGAATTTGAACAAATGTCGTCGTTATATGCACCAGTTGTCAAAGATAGCGATCGCGCCGTAGAATTAATGCAGGAACTAGTTGCAGAAATGGAATCTCGTTATCAAAAATTTGAAAAAGCTAAATGTGCAGATTTAACCACCTATAATCAACGTTCTTCCCCAGCTTTGCCACGTATTGTCTGTATATTTGATGAATATGCCGATTTTATGGCAGAAAAAGAAATTCGCACCATATTAGAACAAAGTATCAAACGTTTAGGCGCAATGGCAAGAGCCGCCGGTATTCATCTAATTATTTCCACACAACGTCCAGAAGCCAGTATTGTCACCCCAATTATCCGTTCTAACCTACCTGGACGAGTCGCCCTGCGTACCTCCAGCCAAGCAGATTCATGTATTATTCTGGGTGGAAAAGAAACAACAGCAGCCTATTTATTAGGCAAAGGTGATTTAGTTTACCAAGGTGGTTCGCACGGACAACGTCTTCAAAGCTTATTAGCACAGAGTATTAAACTACCTTAAAAAAAAGATCCCCGACTTCTCTAAGAAGTCGGGGATCTAAATTTATTAGATAATATAAACGCTATATCATTGGGAAAGCGTCAGTAGGGGAATTAAAATGGGATATGTAATTGCAACCGCAAACATGAAAGGTGGAGTCGGTAAAACCACCATTACCGTGAATATAGCTACTTGTTTAGCCAAAAATCACGGAAAAAAGGTACTTGTTTTAGATTTAGATAGTCAAATTAGTGCCACGCTAAGTTTAATGTCACCAGTAGATTTTGCTAAACGTCGCAAACAAAGAAAGACATTTAGATATTTACTAGATCAAATTATCAACCCTGAACCAGAGGCAAAATTTACAATTGGGGACATCATTCAACCTCAACTTTGTAACCTGACAGGATTAAATTTATTACCGGGAGACATAGATTTATATGATGAATTTGTGGTTTCAGAAATGCTGCATAATCAATCAGTAGCATTAGGAGAACAGGATTTTGAAACCATCTGGAATCGCTTTGAAAGAGTCTTAATTAGAGATATTTTAGAACCCATCCGCAATGAATATGATTTTATTCTTTTAGATTGCGCTCCCGGTTATAATCTCTTGACTCGGAGTGCTTTAGCCACTAGTGATTTCTACATTCTTCCCGCTAGACCAGAACCCTTATCTGTAGTCGGAATTCAACTTTTAGAAAGACGTATTGCCCAATTAAAAGAAAGTCATGAACACGAAGCTAAAATAGATATAAAAATGTTGGGAATAGTCTTTAGTATGTCTAATGCCAATCTCCTGAATGGCAGATATTATAAACAGGTAATGCACCGAGTTGTTGAAGATTTTGGAGTAGATAAAATCTGTAAAGCTCAAATCCCTGTTGATGTTAATGTAGCCAAAGCTGTTGATAGTTTTATGCCTGTTTCTTTACTAAGTCCAAATACAGCCGGTTCTAAGGCATTTATGCAGTTAACTCAGGAATTGTTGCAGAAATTGTAAATTGAGAAATACAGCACTTTCCGGTGTTATGAGGTACATATCCAGCGGGCAAGATGCCCGCACTACAAGAGTTTCATAATTCAAGTTTGTACCTCATGAGAGCGAAATCTGCTGTAAGGTATCTGGGTATATTTTAAGAAAAAGGAGCAAAGAATAGGAGGTGGTGAACTCAAATTATTAGGTAAATGGGATATTCAATCCTACGAACTTAAAGATATTAAACGAGTGCGTTTAATCCGGCGTGCAGATGGCTATTATGCACAGTTTTGTGTGAGCATTGATGTTGTAGATATTCAACCAAAAACAGGTGAAGAAATCGGGTTAGATGTCGGTATAGAGTCATTTTACACAGATTCCAATGGACATCATGAACCCAACCCTCAGTTTTACCAGAAAGGCTGAAAAATCAATCAAACATTCTCAAAGACGGATTTACAAAAAAGTTAAAGGTAGGGGCGAAGCATTCGCTTATAAAAATTATGCGACCAACCGACAACTCAACAGCGCGAATGCTTCGCCCGTACGGCAACTAGAGCAAATTCTGACGATGAATGTAGAATTCCCGTGTCTTTAGACCGGGGAGTGTCAAACTAGGAATGCAATTCTTTGAGAATGTCTAAAAGTGCTGGTGGTAATATTTCTGGATTTTCTAGCTTAAAGACGGGGCTGATTGATTGATACAAAATTGATTGCTAGGGTTATTACGGTAAAAGCTACTATAAAGTAATTTCTTATACCTAAAATGCTCATATATACGCGCTTACCACACTTTTCACTGTCTCATTAATTATTTATCTCAGGATAAGAATAAATACTTACTGGAGATAAATCACTTTTATTGCTTGAGTAATTATTGTAATAATTAATACTTTGTAAAGTTAAATACTTAATAGTATTTACTTATTTAAAATGTAGGTCAAAAACTATCATCCTTGAGCGAAACAACCAAAGTATTTTGCAAATAAAATCTTTAGAGAGATTGTTTTTGCGCTAATTTTAGCTTCTAACAATCAAATTATTGAAAGTAAAATTTTATCTAAACGCAAATTGACTTGATCATTTTTCAATACTTAATAATTTACAACTACTGAGGATAAATGTTAGGGAGTAACCGTTGAATTATGTGATCAGCCAACATGAAGTTTCCCTAAGAAAATCTGGAAATTTTCCAAAAAAACGTTACATAGCCAAAATCCTGACTTGAACACGGTTTACAAGCTCAAACTCAACCGTAAATTTAAGTATTTCTTTCAGACTTCCGCTAAAACCCTGATCCCCAAGCCCAAAAATTCATGCTAATGTATTCGAGTTACAAAACGCAAAGTGAAAGCGGAACGGGTTCGAGTTTCCAAAGGGGATCACTATTCATCAAGTGAAAAACCCTAGTACCGCAGGGCGGAAGTCAAAAGTCAAAAGTCAAAAGTCAAAACTAATATACAGTAAGCTTTTTGGCGATTGAATATGGTTGCTTTATTTACGCCGTGATGTACTAGCTAAATAAAACTTAAGTTCTATAGTCGCTTTAAAATCGGACGCATGAATCAAAGACATTTGTGGACTACAGTTGCCGTATTTCTAGCTGTTTTGGGTCTACCCTCAGTTGGTCGAACTCAAACCAGTGCGGGAATTTCCCCAACTAGCCAAGCATCATCTGCGAATGATGCAGTCAAAGTAGGAGAGTACCAATCCCAGACAGAAAGACCCATTTCCAATCCTGTGATTACCAGAATTCATCCTCACAGTATTCGCGGCTTACAAGCAGCAACTCTTTATATTCGGGATATTCCCGTTCTCACCTTTTTGGGTTCTAACCCAGTTACTAACAGCAAAACAAAAGTTGGAGTAATCGGCAATGGCGAGAATTTAAATTCTTACCCGCGGACTGCTACCAACTCCGCCAAAGTTACCAGTTTTAGCAATACTGGGAATGTAGTCAATTTTAACAAAAAAGTTAGGTCTATTGACAATGATCCAGTTCAAAAAGCTAGTGTTATAGCCGCTAGAATCAATGAACTGATCGAAAAAAATGTAGACGCAAGCAAGATTACCGTCAGTTGGAAAACAGGAGATAACTCCACAATTAACAATAAAGCCCAAAAGCCAGGCTTCATCGTTCAACAACCGTCGGCAGATCGCTACACCATTACTATTGACGGTCAAGAACTGGTAGAAGTCAATAAAGTTACAATATTAGCAGATAGTACCAAAAATCTTGCCCAAGATGCCTTACAAGCAACTAATAGACTGCGGCGACTTATAGGTAACGCATCTCCTATTCAAGCAATTGCCAACTTACCAGTAGATAGATCAGTCTCCAGAGCCAACCTACCGCAAAAGATTGCCTTTGGAAATATCAATCTCAGTTTTCAAGGGATAGCTTCTTGGTACGGATATGATGGCTCTGGCAATAAAACCGCCAGTGGTGAAAGATATAATCCCGAAGGATTAACTGCGGCTCACCGGAGTTTACCCATGGGGACAAAAATCCGTGTCACTAACACCCGGAATGGTCGCTCTGTCGTCGTGCGAATCAATGACAGAGGTCCCTACATCCGGGGTCGAATTGTTGACCTTTCCGCTGGTGCTGCCCGGCTATTAGGCATGATCGGCAGTGGCATTGCTCCAGTCAGTCTTGAGGTTTTAGGAAAATAACCCGTTTCCTCATTCCTACTCTCTTTTCGCTCTTCACTATTAAATTCCCCTGGTTCGTCCCTCCTATCCCCCAATTATCCTTTGCGCCACGCTGCGCTATCAGATATACACTAACGGGGGAAAGGATTATTGGAACTAGGGGTATTTTGTGCGTGTGCTGACAAAAGTTGTAGCCTTACGCTGCTATTTAAATCGCCGTCGCTGGCCAAGCCATCTTAGGCTACCAGAGGATCTCGGACTTGATGAACAAACCAGTTGGTCTCCCACAGCAGTTGGTTTAGTGCCAACTATGGGGGGTTTACATCAAGGTCATTTAAGTTTAATTGAACGGGCTAAACAGGAAAACTCGACGGTGATTGTCAGTATTTTTGTCAATCCCCTGCAATTTGGACCAAATGAGGACTATCAACGCTATCCCCGCACTCTAGAGCAAGACCGACAATTTTGTGAACAGGCGGGAGTTGATGTGATTTTTGCCCCAACTCCGGAGGAAATTGGTGTCCCTGGGAAGAATATAGCAGCAACTCAGGTGACACAAGTGATCCCGCCATCTGATATGATATATAGTTTGTGTGGTAATTTTCGGCCGGGTCATTTTCAAGGTGTGGCAACGATTGTTACCAAGCTTTTTAATTTGGTACAACCTGACCGAGCTTACTTTGGACAAAAGGATGGTCAACAACTAGCAATTATTAAACGGTTAGTGGCTGATTTAAATTTGCCAGTAGAAATTGTTGCTTGTCCTACAGTGCGGGAATTGTCCGGCTTGGCTTTAAGTTCTCGTAATCAATATTTGACGGCTACAGAAAAAGAGCAAGCAACGGTGTTATTTAAAGGTTTACGGCAAGCTGAGGCGGCGTTTCGGGCTGGCGTTCGTGACAGTGGTGAACTCATAGCATTAACGCGGCAAGAAATCGCAAAAGTTAGCAATATCAGCTTGGAATATATTGAATTGGTTGAACCGAATACGTTGATGTTTTTAGAAAAAGTTGAGGATGAAGGAATGTTGGCGATCGCTGCTCGTCTTGGTTCTACACGGTTAATTGACAATACGATTTTGCGCGATGGCAACGACGGACTACGCCAACCAATCATTGCTATTGATGGTCCGGCTGGTGCTGGTAAATCTACCGTCGCTCGCCAAGTGGCACATCAGTTAGGTTTAGTCTATTTAGATACGGGCGCTATGTACCGGGCGATTACTTGGTTAGTGCTGGAACAGGGGATTGCCATTGATGATGATTGTGCTGTTGCTGAATTAGTTGCTGGGTGTAAAATTGAACTGACTCCCAGTCAAAGCCTGCAATCTCCCGTCAGAGTCCAGATTAATGACATTGATGTCACTCAGAAAATTCGCACAGTTGAAGTCACTTCTCAAGTATCAGCGATCGCTGCTCAAAGCACTGTGCGTCAAGCATTGGTTCAACAACAGCAAAGCTGGGGACAACGTGGCGGTTTAGTGGCGGAAGGTCGGGACATTGGCACTCATGTTTTCCCAGATGCGGAAATTAAAATCTTCTTGACCGCCTCTGCGGGTGAAAGAGCGCGTCGTCGTCAGCAAGACTTTCAAAGGCAGAACCAACCCGCAGTTAGTTTAGAACAACTAGAACGGGACATTGCTGAACGGGACTTGAAAGACAGCACTCGCAAGGTTTCCCCCTTGCAAAAAGCGGCTGATGCGATTGAATTACAAACTGATGGTTTAACAGCTTCTGAAGTAGCAGCACAAATTATTAGCCACTACAATCAACGGCTATCCCATTGGTAATTCGGGAATTTTTGAGTTGAAAATGGTGGTGAGTGCCGACGGACTCACCATTATTAGATTTTAGTGCTTTGAACTACATCCTAAACTATTTGCAGATTGATTCATCTATCTTGAGAGGGATATTAGTCTGAGTTGATCATTATATATTTTAGACTGGGCTTTTTTCTCACGCTTCAGGCGCAGAGGCAACAGGGGGAAGTTAGGAGTTTGGTCTAAATAGATGAAATTTGCTTTATTTATAAACTAATTGCTGGGAATTTTCAGTTTGGTAGTAGAATAATAATGTTAAGTTTTGTATAAAATTCCTGAATACGAAACCTGTAATTTGCCTAGCTCTGGCAATAGCTTTCAACTAGAAAACAGTAAAGAGAGGATTTCACAAAATGGCATTTACCCAACCCCCCTTACCTTTTGCTTCTGATGCTTTAGAATCCTATGGCATGAAAGCGGAAACCTTTGAATATCACTATGGTAAGCATCATAAAGCTTATGTAGATAATTTGAATAAGCTTGTTGATGGTACAGAATTAGCTGATAAGTCTTTGGAAGAAGTAATTCAAATTGCTTTTGGTGACTCTGCTAAGGCTGGAATCTTCAACAATGCGGCTCAAGTTTGGAATCACTCTTTCTTCTGGAATTGCTTGAAACCAGCAGGTGGCGGCGCACCTACGGGCGCGTTAGCTGCTAAAATTGAACAGGATTTTGGTAGCTTTGAGAAATTCAAAGAGGAATTTTCTACTGCTGCTGCAACTCAATTCGGTAGTGGTTGGGCTTGGTTGGTTGATGATGGTGGCACACTCAAGGTAATGAAAACCCCTAACGCCGAAAACCCCCTTGCACATGGTAAAAAAGCATTGCTTACCATTGATGTTTGGGAACACGCATATTACATTGACTTCAAAAATGCTCGTCCTGGATTCATCAAGAATTTCTTAGATAATTTGGTGAACTGGGATTTTGTCGCTGCAAATTTTGCAAAAGCTTAATGCTTAGATTTTAATGGGGAAAGGGGTAATTGATAATTGTTAATTACCCCTTTCCTCACAACTAATCCTCTTGTTAAGATTGCTTTACACATTTGGGTTTTCCCCAGTCTACCTACTTGTTTGACGTGATTGATATTCATACATAACTCCGCACAATGCAGCAACAAAAACCCAAGAGAGAGTATTCAACCGAATATCAAATGTGGTAACATCAACGGTATTAAATAATATCCACCCTATAAAGGTGATGAGATAACTAAAGAAGATTAGGCGATTTTCTGGTTCTATAGATGCAGAGATCCCCGACTTCTTAAAGAAGTCGGGGATCTTATTCTTATTGTTAAATAAAATTTGACTAGCTGCAATTAATATCCAAGCCAGCAAACCACAAAATAGCAAAGTAGTAATTAACCCAGTTTCCGCAGACAGCATTAAAAATAGGTTATGAGGATGGTTGACATCAATTTGCATTTGGGTTTTATAAAGTCCACTAAAACTGCGTAAACCTGAACCAGTTAAAGGATGTTGCTGAGTTAAATTCCAGGCAAATTCCCATTGGGTTTTCCGCATTAATTCCAGCGGTCTATCAGGAAACATATCATCATTTAACCGCGCCCAAATGCCGTAGGGAACAAAAAGGCGGAAAAATTGGGCAATAGGTGAAGGTGCAAAAGCTGCTAAGAAAAAACAACTTGTAATACTGACAACAGCAGCAACAATTAATTGCCAACCTTGATATAAAGCATAAACTAAACAGGCAAAAATAGTTATTCCCCAACCATTGCGAGAATTGGTTAATATCAAGGCGATAAAATTAGCAAATACCGTAATTGTTAAGAAGATAATCAGGCGATTTTTTTGCTTGAGTTTGTGATAGTTTTCTAGCAATAAACCTAAACCCAAAATAAAGATAGTTACTAAGTATGCGGCTAAGGTATTTGGGTGCATGAAGTTAGAAGCCATGCGTCCGGATAATGATTTTTCTGGTGCAACTATCCAATCAAAGACAATCCATAAAACCTGAAATTGGAAATTCCAACCGAGAAATAATTGCCCAAAACCGATGATTAAAACAGGTACAGAACCAAACACCATGATCCAAGAAATTTGTCGTAATTGGTTGGGTGTTTGCATCAGGGAAGTTAGTCCTGTAAAAAAGAAAAAGAAGGGGATGAAGTTGAATAAACCTAAAAAAGCATCTAATTTATGATAGGCAAATCCGGTAGTAATGAGTAGTAAGATACTCAAAAGAGCAAATCCCTTGTGAATTGGCCGATTGCTAATAAGCCGCGATTGTTTTCGCCAAGTTAACAATGATGCCACGACGATAGAAATACCGCCCAAAAATGGACTCAGGGGGCAAGATAATAGTCCAAATTGCAACCAATTCCAAGGGGTTTGCAAGCGGGAATTTGGATGATAAAAAGTTTTATTTATGCTATTTCCCAACATTCTGTACGGGTAAGACGAATTTGCGCGAGGGTGAAGACACAAGGAATAATTCTGCCATAGTTTGTGGCGATCGCTCTCCAACCTAAATCAGCAAAAAACCAAGCCCACATGACTGGACCGACCAAAGCAAACGCACTGCGAACCGCACCATAACGGGCTGCACTCATAGTCATACCTCGACGGGACATTTGTAAAGCTACATAGTTTTGAAACTGTTTGGTTGCTAATCCTGTACCTGTAATTGTGGCTTCTTTCGCTACCTGATAAGTAGCTAAATGAATAGCAAATTGACGGGCGATTTGTTGGAGAACAAAAGGTTGGATTACAGACGTTACAGCCAAGGCACTACCACCTTTAAATATTAATCCTAAAGGATCACGTTGCAATGATAATGGTAATGGTTGTTTAAGTTTTGATTGTGCTAATTGATGTTGAACATTAATAGTTAGTTGTTGTTTTTCCTGTTTTGGTAGTTTTTTCCAAACCTTTCCTAAGAGATGCAAAAATACTTCTGCTTCTAAATCAATTGTTGTTATATCTTGATAATAGTGAATTTTCAAATATTTGCATACTTGAATTAGGGCTTGTCTGTAAGTTACTTGATCAGTACGTCCCCGTAATACTGTCATCCCGTCAGCAGCTAAAAAACGAAAGCGATTTTCTATTGTATCTAACCAAGTTTGACGATCTTGGCTTTGTACTGCAATGGGTTCGGGTGTGTGAACATAATCTAAGGGGTTAAACTTGCGACTAAACAGAATTGCTGTTAAGTCCTGTAGTTCCTCTTCTGTAGCTAGTTCCAATACCGCCCTGAGTTCTTCCAATTTCCCTTCCTCTCTTAGGTGCAGCTTATCTGTCCCCTATTCTACTATCTTATAAATCAAATCTTCCATATTTATTCTTAATTTATATTTTTCTTCCAGTCATTAACAATTGTGACAGTTGAGGTCGGAATGTGGGCTAAAGTTGTTTATTTTTTTCAGTAAAAAACCCGCTATAGGAATACTATAGCGGGTAAAATTAACAATTACAGTTATGGTTAATTCTCAGATACAAATATTATGCCAGCCATTCTAGAACAGCTTCATCTTTAGTATTAGTATGACGAGAAGGTGTTTCCCGCTCAAACTTCATGTGAATAGAACGGGTTTGTTCACCATCAGCCGCAACAGCTAAAATTGGATAGTCAATTAAACCATCTTGGAAGGACATTTGGAAGCGGAATGTACCATCGGAATTGAGTTTAATTGGACGACCACCAATGGTAACATTTGCATCAGGTTCAGTTGCACCGTAAACAATCAATTCAGCGTCAGCAACTAACCAGAATTTGCGAGGACGTGCAGGAACAGCAGAAGCGGAGAAACCGGACATTCCCACACCGGACATGGTTAAACCAGATACGGTAGGAACAGCCCACATACCCACACCAGATGGGAAAACGTAGGAACTGAGAGCTTGTTCGGGAGCAGCAGAACCAGGAACGTGCTGCATAGAACCGAAGATAGAACCTGCTACCCGTTGAGCTTCAGCGGATTCTGCTAGACCAAAGATTTGTTCGTAAATGGGATTTCCACCACCCGCAGTCGCAGCAGCAGCAGTTGCTAATTTCTTAGATGGGGGAACTAGTTCGTAGAAAGTCTTAGCACGCAGGTCTTCTTCAAAGTCTACGGTGATGAAGACATCTTCAATCCAATCGGAAGGATAGACGGGGGGAATATGTACTCTCGCGGAACGCGCTAATACTAACCAACCACCATCAGCGGTGCGATAACCAACATCTATCACATAATCGCGATCGCTCACGGGAATTGGCAAATACCATTCTCTCGCTAGTTCATCAGCAGGGTATTCTTGAATACTGTGGGGACTTTGATAATCTAGATCAACATCAGTGACATCATAAATCCGCAAAGCTAGGGTTTGTCCACCTTGACGACGCAGTGCTTCTTTATGGTCGTTAGGAATATCCCAGTAAGTGTAAGCCCATTGAGGATCACGAGGTAACAGAACAATCCGACTGTCACCATAACCAGCTGGTAAATCTGCTAGTGCTTCATCAACATCAGCGAGAGAACCACCAGTCCGATCTTCTTGACCTAACTCAAATTTTGCTGCTTCCACGGTTTCTTGTGCCTCCAGATTAGGGGATGAACTGAGCGAGAACTTACTATGCTGAACTTCTTCAATTGATGCTAATAACTGCGATTTCCGCATTCTGCTATAGCGAGATATACAGAATTCACTGGCAACTTTGCGTAATTGCCGTAGGGTCATCTCTTCTAGCGGTGGCCGTTCTTTTGCCATTAATTTGGACTCCAGTAGTTTACAAGGTAAATTATTTTTTCCGGGTTAAAAAAATTTTGATGAAATATCATCTACCCAGATTTTTTTATTCCTGACTCCTGGTTTGTCTCCAGTTTTAAATTTGTTTACTGTTTGTTTTTTTATTGAGAACCAACTCATCTAAATTCCTAGTTATGCCGTTGTTTTGCATTTCTTTGGGATTGCCAAGAGTTGTTAAGTAAATATTAACCAGTAAAACTATCTAGGGATCAAGGGGTCTAAAGATAGGTTTTACTATATTTCACGTAGTTATCAGCCCTGCGGGGATCAGTTTGTCATGGAATCTTAATATAGTGATCTCAGATAGAGGATTACTGTCAAGGTTTGATGACATTGAGGGCAGGGAACATGGAAAAGAGTAGATTTAACAACGAACAACTGTACGGGCGAAGCATTTGGAGAACTATTTTTTGGAATGACCGATAATTTATCTTCCAAATGCTTCCAACTGTACGGGCGAAGCATTTGGAGAACTATTTTTTGGAATGACCGATAATTTATCTTCCAAATGCTTCGCCCCTACTAACAACTGACCAATTACAAAAAATTCTGAATTACTGACATTCTCTGAATCAGCCATTTACCTTCTTTGCGAACCAAATCATAGCGAACGCGCAAGTTTTCATTAGAAGACTTTTTCTGCTGACTATTCTGATAGAACTGGGTAACTTCTTGTACCTTAGCGTCTACAGATACATAATCTTCATCTGTACCTTTTTTAGAAACAGCTACTATTTCTACATTATGTTTATATTGGCGATAGCGTTTCTCTTCTTGTTCTTGCTGGGCTACTGACTGCCATTGTGATAAAACTGCACCTGTTAAAATTTCCTTTAAACCATCAATGTCATGTTTTTGCCCTAAAGCTGAGGTTTTGGCAGATAACCAAGTTTCAATTACTTCCTTTGCTGTCTCCTTGGTCAGTTCTTCGGTGCTTGATTCAGGTTTGGTGTTAGGGTTAGGAATGGTGATTGGTGGTTGATTTAGTTGTATTGCTAACTGTTCTCCCTGTAATGATGGACTAGGAAAGAAGATATTTTTGACTAAGCCAAAAGTTGTTGATACTAATAACGAAAAAATTAATACTCCTCCCAATGAGAAGAAAACTAGCCAAACTAAGCGTGTTTTTGGGTCTAGACTACTGAGAAAATTAGTTTGAGACTGGATAAACCGCTGAGGAAGGGTATTAGTAGTGGGTTTTCGTCTTCTGCGTTTGGGGGTTTGGTGGTTTGTTGCTGTGGTCGGAGTAACATTGGTTTGATGTGGTATTAGGTTCGGGGTTGCTGCTGTTGAGGGTATTTGTGATGTTTGATTTCCCGCATTTGCATTTGTTGGTGGATGATTCCATCTCGGTATGGAAACTTGGGTAGATTCAGGTTGAGGTCGAGGCTGGGTTTGTGGTAACTCAGGATTGACGGGTTGATGATGTTGCGGTGTTTGTGTGGTGTTATTAGTATGGTAACGAGAATTATTAATATCTGGTTGGGGAAAGGATTGATGATTAATTACTGACCATTCATTAGTAATTTGGGCATCGGTGGGTAAAGATTCTAGATAAGCTTGTACTTGTCTATCGGCAAAGTAATCTTTTAAAGAGGCTTGCTGTTTTGCTAAATCCCGGAAATGGGGAAATACTTCTTGCTGTAACCATTGTTCACTATATAAACACAGTCCTGGTAATAGGTCTGGTGAGTCTTGGGATTTTTCCCGAATAAAAGCTAAGGCTTCATATTCTTGACTTAGTTCTAAAACACGGGTGGCTTCTTCGGTTTGTCCCATTAGCAAAGCACAAAGCGATTGTTCTAAATGCACGTCTTGGCGTTTGCCTAATTGCATTAACATTTGCTTGGCTTGGCGAATTAATGCTGGTTGGCGTTGGGCAAAACCTCTGGCGATTAGGGAGTATACTGCTAAATATGTGGCCACGGCTGAGGGGCGTTTACTTTCTAATTCAAAGAGTTTATGCTGTTCTGCGACTGTTAAATAATGACGAATTTGTTGGATAAATCGTAAAAAGTCATCTATATTTAATCCTGATTGATCGTTGCCTGTACCATCAATACCGCCACGATCTTCTAAGATACTTTGTAATAATTCTAATCCTTGCCGACGTTTGGGAATTTGTGTTTGTGGTAGTGCTAATAGTTCCAAGATGCGGTAGGGACGCAGTTTGTAAAGATCAGCGGTCATTTCAGCGCGGACGCTGGGAAATAAGCCTTCTCGTGCTAATAATTCTTCACCTGTTTCTAAGGATACGGCGGCATTTTCATAGTGACCTTGTTGCCATTCTTCCCGTCCTAGTTCTAGGCAAGCTAGGGAGACGGTGAGGATAATATCTGGTAAGTCAGAGTTTTCGGGAATTTCTATTTGGGTAGCACGATGACCTGTTTTCAGACTAACTGAACTAGGTTTATTAACTAGGTACGGGCGACCAAGTTTTAATACTAATTCATATTCTCCTAGTTCTTGGAGGATTAACAAAGAGCCAACAAATCGCTCTGGGGTGATTTCGATGCTGAGACTTTGAGCATCTTGATCTTTGGAGTTATTATCTTTTAGGGTTTGTTGTGGAACTTGATCAGCAGTTTTGTTAGGAGTATAAACGTGAGCTAGATAAAGCTGATCGTAGGCTTTGCGCTCTTCGGTATCTAATAAAACCATATAAGCTTCTTCAATCAGCTTCTTGCGAGAAGATATAGATGTAGTCGAATATTCCCGTCGGGGCAATTGGACAATGCGATCGCTGTATGCCTGTCGCAATTGTTCCTCATTTGCCGCCAACGGTAATCCTAGAATTCGGTAATAATCAAGCGGAATTCGCACAGCTTACGTCCCCTGCACTGTGTTCTCGTAGCATCTCGTAAAAATTAACATAATTTACCCAGAGCGTTCCAGGCTTCTAAAACCGTCCCATAATCATAGCTTGATTAATACCGTGTTGACCTAGTACAATAAGTGTAGATAGTAACAGATATATTAGTCATTTCCGTTAATTTTTTTATATCTTCAGTTTAAGGTTATGGAGTTGGGAGTCAGGAGTTAGGAGTAACACCTTATTACCTATTGCCTAATTTTTAAACAATCCATTCTGAAGCGCGTTCACCTAAGTCAAGGGGGATGCTAACTGCTTTACCAAGACGGGGACGCTCTTTGGTTTCTAGAATGAAAGTTTGCACTTGTTGTACTCCCCCTAAGGCATTGAGATAATTAGCAATGCTGTCAAGATGATCTTGGTAATCTGTTTCGCTTAAAGGGAAAGAGGCTTGTCCAAAATATTTCCACATGATTTGTAGAAATATTTTGCCCTGGGTGCGGCGAAACTGGACATCATAAGGTTGTCCCCATTTATCAATCAACAGTTGGCGTAATTCCTTTCCGGTCATAGCAATTTTGGTCAGTTGTCAGTTGTCAGTTGTCAGTTGTCAGTAGGGGCGAAGCATTTGGAAGATAAATTATCGGTCATTGCCAAAAATAGTTCTCCAAATGCTTCGCCCGTACAGTTGTCCGTTGTTAAGAAGTTTCCTTCTGTTCGCTGTTCCCTGTTCCCTATTCCCTGAGCTTATCTAGATTTTACATTTAGTTATGATATTAAGTTCCGTGACTCCAGTATGATAAGGATATAAAGAAATGTAATGCTAACAGATAAAGATGCTCACTATGTCTTGCAACTGAGAATTAGGGTATCGCTGTGAGCGTTATGATTTCGATTCAGATAAGAGTGGCTCTTGTGCTGGTACTCTTGTCAAAATGATTAATAAATTACACAAACAGCGCGGAGATTATGGCTCAATTTTCTGAATCAGCAGATGTTCCCGATATGGGTCGTCGTCAGTTTATGAACCTGCTCACTTTTGGGACTGTTACCGGGGTGGCGTTGGGTGCATTGTACCCTGTTGTTAGCTACTTTATTCCTCCTGCTAGCGGTGGTGCTGGTGGCGGTACAGTAGCCAAGAATGAATTGGGTAATGATGTTAGTGTTAGTCAATTTCTAGACAGCCATAATGTGGGCGGTCGCAGTTTGGTACAAGGACTCAAGGGAGATCCTACCTATATTGTAGTGGAAAGTAAAGAAGCGATCGCTGACTACGGGATTAATGCTATTTGTACCCACTTAGGTTGTGTTGTCCCTTGGAATGTGGCTGAAAATAAGTTTAAATGCCCTTGTCATGGTTCACAATATGACGCTACTGGTAAAGTAATTCGCGGTCCTGCACCAAAATCCTTGCCTCTAGCCCATGCCAAAGTGGCAGACGACAAAATTCTGTTAACACCTTGGACGGAAACCGATTTCCGCACTGGGGATGCCGCTTGGTGGGCTTAAATAGTGCAAAAGTTATTAGTCTCAAGTCAACAATCTAGGGCTTTTAATCAACTCTTGACTACTGACTACTGACCAATGACAACTGACAACTGACAACTAACCACTGACAAATGACTTTATAGAGATGAGAAATGCCCTTACACCTGCGAGGTTAACTCGCACTGCTAAAGCAATGGTTAATACATTGCTTATAGCGATCGCTACTGTGACTTTTTTCTTCACTAGCGATATAGCCGTCCCACAAACTGCTGCTGCCTATCCTTTCTGGGCGCAAGAAACCGCTCCTGCAACCCCCCGCGAAGCAACGGGTCGAATTGTTTGCGCTAACTGTCACCTAGCAGCTAAACCCACAGAAGTGGAAATTCCTCAATCTGTGCTTCCTGACACTGTATTTAAAGCCGTTGTCAAGATTCCCTACGATGCCACTGTGCAACAAGTGGGTGCTGATGGTTCTAAGGTGGGCTTAAATGTTGGTGCTGTATTAATGTTGCCTCAAGGCTTCAAGATTGCCCCAGAAGATCGCATTTCTGAAGAACTCAAGGCAGAAGTGGGTGATATGACATTCACTCCTTACAACGACAGTACAGATAATGTTGTCATTGTTGGTCCATTACCTGGTGAAGAATATCAAGAAATTGTCTTCCCTATTCTTTCTCCTAACCCCGCTACAGACAAAAATATCCACTTTGGCAAATACTCTGTTCATGTAGGCGGTAATCGTGGACGTGGACAAGTTTACCCCACAGGTGAAAAGAGCAATAATAACGCATTCAACGCTTCTGCTGCCGGTACAATTAGCAAAATTGCTAAAACAGAAGATGAGGACGGTAACGTTAAGAATCTAATTAGTATCACAACTGCAACTGGTGATGTTGTTACAGATATAGTTCCTGCTGGTCCTGAACTAATTGTGACTGAAGGACAAGTAGTTGCAATTGGTGATGCTTTGACTAACAACCCCAATGTTGGTGGTTTTGGTCAAAAAGATGCAGAAATTGTTTTGCAAGATTCTTCTAGAGTTACATGGTTGGTTGCTTTTATCTGTTTGGTGATGTTGGCACAAGTAATGCTAGTTCTCAAGAAGAAACAAGTAGAAAAAGTTCAAGCTGCGGAAATGAATTTCTAAATGATTTGTGTGATTGATTTGATTGAGATGATTGATTACAACAATCAGGGTTGAGGATACTGACAAATTCTTTGCTAAATCATCAGCTATTTGACAGGCTTTTTGCCTGTCTTTTTTTATAATTGATAATTAGTAATTGGGAGTAAACAAATGATAGAACCTAGCAAATCTTTTTATGTTGATCATCTATTGGTAGAGGTTTATGCTTCTGAAATGGAAATGTCAGAAAGTGTGGCTACAATCACACATCAATATTTACAAAATCTGCTTGATAAACAGGATACAGTTGCGATTTTATTAGCTACGGGAAATTCCCAAATTCGATTTTTGGAGGCTTTAATTGCTTTAGAGGGAATAGATTGGTCACGGATAATTTTATTTCATTTAGATGAATATTTGGGAATTACATCCGATCATCCTGCTAGTTTTCGGCGTTATTTGCGGGAACGGGTCGAAGAAAAGGTCTGTCCCCAACAATTTTATTATATAGCAGGGGATACATTACAACCAATAGCTGAGTGCGATCGCTATACTCGACTCTTAGAAAATCAACCTATTGACCTATGTTTTTTAGGTATTGGGGAAAATGGACATTTAGCATTTAATGATCCAGCGGTGGCAGATTTTCAAGATCCTGCTAAAGTTAAACTTGTCAAACTGGATCATGTTAACCGTCAGCAACAAGTGAATACAGCATATTTTGCCAATTTAGCAGATATTCCTCAATACGCATTTACTGTGACTATTCCCATGATTTGTCATGCTAAAAAAATAATTTGTTTAGCACCAGCAACCAGAAAAGCCCAAGTAGTTAAAACTCTGTTAACAGGAAATATCACTACTAATTGTCCAGCTTCTATTTTACGTCAACAACCCCAAGCTACTTTATTTTTAGATGTTAATTCTGCTAGTTTACTATAACTAGATCCCCGACTTCTTGAAGAAGTCGGGGATCTAAATAAATCAATCATGTTGGATTAAATAACCATCTTCCATATTAATGATTCTGTCAGCAATATCTAAAATTCGGTTATCGTGGGTAACAATTAAAATGGTGCAATCTTGTTCTTTTGCTAATTGCTGCATTAAATTAACCACATCTCTTCCTGATTTACTATCTAAAGCCGCCGTAGGTTCATCAGCTAAGACTAACTTAGGATGACTCACCAAAGCCCGCGCAATGGCTACTCGTTGCTTTTGTCCCCCGGAAAGATCGGAGGGGTAATAATTAATTCTATCTCCCAATTTCACAGCCTGGAGCATTGTTTCTGATTGGATATAAGATTCCCATTGAGAAATATTGCGTTGTAATTCCAAAGACATTTGCACATTTTGCATAGCTGTGAGGAAATCTAGTAAATTATGAGCTTGAAAAATATAGCCAATTTGTCGCCGTACCTGGACTAATTCTTCATTACTAGCACCTAATAATTCCTGTCCATTAAATTTTAAACTTCCCTCTTGGACAGAACGCAAACCGCCAATTAATGTTAATAAAGTAGTTTTTCCTGAACCAGATGGTCCAGTCATAATCACAATTTCTCCAGCTTTGATAGTTAAATTAATATCAAACAAAGTTTGAGTTCGTAATTTACTATGACCAAAGTAATGATTAAGATTTGTGATTTTCAAAATATTGGCATCAGGTAAATATTGCATTATTAGTTAATTAAAGATTTCTGCTGGATCTACTTTACGGAGTTTATTGGTAGAAAAGAAACCAGAAGTTAAGCACATAATAATCACAGAAGTGAATACTAATAATCCCTTACTTAAATCCATAACAATTGGTAATTTAGTTGCATCTTTAGCAATATCATATAGTCCTAGAGAGATAGCAAAACCGGGAATAAAACCCAAGACAGCTAAAATTATAGCTTGCTGAAATACGACATTTAAAAGATATTTATTTCTAAATCCCATAGCTTTAAGTGTCGCAAATTGGACAAAATGAGTTGATATATTACTATAAAGGATTTGATAAACAACAATTACACCAACCACAAAACCCATCATTACCATTAAATTAAATACAAATCCAATTGGTGTTCTTAATGTCCAATAGCTTTTTTCAAAATCAATAAATTCTTGGCGTGTCATTACCGTGACATCTTTTGGTAAACTATTAGATAAAGTTGTGAGAATTGTTTGGGGGTTAACATTAGGTTTTAGATGAATTAAGCCTATATCTATTTGATTTGATCTATGTTCTGGAAAGATTTTAAAAAAAGTAGAAGAACTGACTATTAAATTACCATCCACACCAAAGGAAGGCCCAAGAGTAAATAAACCACTAACTTTAACTTTATAACCAATAGTTCCCAAATAACTAAATATTTCCATACCTATAGGTTGATTATTTTGAAAATATTCAGCAATTGGTCCAAATTCTGGCCGGGCTGCGCGGTCAAAAAATACTTGATCAGGAATTTTTAGTAATTGAAAATTTTGATCTACTTCTGGTAATCTAAAAATAGATTTTACCGGATCAAATCCTAGAATGTAAATAGGATATTTGCGGCCATTAATGGGATTTTTGAGTTTAGCAAATTGGACATATAAAGGTTCAACAGATTCTATGCCGTTAAAACCTAATATTTGATATAAACGACTACGAGGAAAGCTTTGAGTAGAAGTCAAAGATTTATATTGGGAACTAATTAAAAACAAATCACCTCGCAGGTGGTTATGGACTTGAGTAGCACTAGAATAAAGAGCATCTTGAAACCCAATTTGCATAAACATCAACACAGAAATAAAAGCAATCCCAGCCAATGCTACAAAAAAGCGCACTTTTTGTTTTATCAATTGTAGCCAAGGCAAAGGTATATTTAAAATCATGTTTTACCTCCTATTCCTTATATAAATGCACCCCACCCCGCAAGCGAGGAGGGGACTATGATGTATCTCATTCAAGTGCATACCGCGATATAAATCATCCAAATCAAATTAATCAGACAAATCATAGTTCAGACTTTGTTATATTTTAATAAGTGCCTGTACCTGTAAATTAGTTAAACTAGAAACTCGTTGATTATCTGCCGAGTTGTCAATGCGAATTTTCACATCAACTATTTTGTTATCTGTATCTGAACCGGGATTAGTATTGAAGATATTTTGTCTACCAATTTGTAAACCAATATCTGCGACAGTTCCCTTTAATTTTCCGCTAAAAGCCTCACTGGTGATAGTTACTGATTGACCTAAACGAACTTTTTTAATATCAGTTTCGTAGACTTCTGCAACTACATACATTTGTTGAGTTTGTCCTAGTTCTACTATGCCTTTATTGCCAATTATTTCTCCTGGCCAAGTATTAATTTTTAGAACTTGAGCATCAATAGGGGAACGGATAGAACTTAAATTTAGCTCGGCTTGAGCTTGTTGAACAGATGCTATAGCACTTTTTACATTTGCTTGAGCTAGTTGCACATCTGTGGGGCGAATTTCTGCAATACTATTAAGTCTAGCTTGAGATTCAGTTAACTGTTTTTGCAAAGTTTCTATAGTTCGTTTTAGACTAGCATTAGCTTCATTAAGTTGTTCTTGCACAGTATCCCGGCGTAATCTTTTAGTATCTGCATCAGAAGCAGAAATAGCACCATCTTGATATAATTTCTGATAGCGTTTATTTTCGGTTTCTGAATTTTTTAGTTCAGCTTCTAAACGAGAAATTGTGGCTTTTTGAGTAGAAACTGATCCTCGTAAATCAGCTTCTAAACGAGAAATTGTGGCTTTTTGGGCTGAAATATCCCCTCCTTTTGCCCCTGCTTCTACTTGTTGAAGATTCGCTCGACTAACTTCTACTTGTCGGTTTGCTTTTTCTAAAGCTGCAAGATTAGGTATATAATTATCAAGAATTGCTACTAATTGTCCTTGACGAATTTTATCTCCTTTTTTAACTAGGAGTTGATTAACTCTTATCCCTGTTTGAGAATTAGGTGCGGAGAGACGAATTACTTCTCCTTGGGGTTCTAAACGTCCTAAAGCAGCAACAGCAGTAATAGTAGGGGCTGAAATGGGAGAAATAGAAGATATGGTCGGGGATGATTTAGACGTTTTCTGAAAATATGAAAGGCTATAGATAGATATTATGCTAGTAGCTATAACTCCAGCACTTCCTAACATTATCGGCCACAAACTCATAGGTTTTGTGAATGAGTGCTTTTCTTTGTGTACCATAATTTTGTCTTTTAAATTAGGAAATATGACAATATTTCTGACTCTAAATTAGAGACAGAAAAGCCATTACACTTGATAGCATCTCTTGATAACCTTATCTGGTTCAGTTAAGAAAAAGTAGGTTGGGTTAAGTGACAGCACCACCCAACATTATCAATCATTTTGTTGGGTTTCCTGTCGTCAACCCAACCTACATAATTAACTTAACTGGATTAATTGATAACCTTAATATCCAACAAAATACAACTAATCAAAAATTCTTTACTTTGGTTGACTAAATGGAAAGTTACATAAAATACTTAAATACTAAAATTCTGCCAGGTAATTGGTAATTAGTTGCTGACTATTACCAATTACCATGATCAAAATTTTATTTATTTAACACAACCTCTTTCTCTTTTTTCTTCCGCATGATTGCCAAATATTCGCTGCGGGTTCCGTCTACTCGATAATGATCACAAATTTGACAAAGTTTGAGAAGATCCAAGCGACTGAAGATTTTTTGATGTTCAATAGCGTTGTCATTCCGCCACCGCCAGAATGTGGTTCTATCAATTCGACGATTGCTTTCAGGCCATCTTCTCCGTGATAGAAAATCTACTAATTCATCTTCATGAAATGAGTAACCTTTTGGTAATTTTAGGAGTTGTTCTCGTAACTCATTCAGCGGGATGAGTGGATCTAATTCAGATAGTCTCATGCCAGCAATTCCTTGTAGTTTTTGTAATTCCAATATTGCAGAAGCCAAATAATGCAATAACGTTTAATTGACTAATTTTATGCTCGAAGACTGTTTGAAATTCACAGTCTAAATTTCCCTGATTTAATAATTTAGAGTAAACTTATTTTTTGGGAATTTCAACCTATATGCAACAGATTGTTTCATAGAACCTTGTTTATCGCACTATCTGGGATTTGTAAAAATCGCAAGCCTCAAATTTTTAATTCTTTAAATAGAGGATTACTAATTTTGCATTATCTCAAATTTAGGAGTTAAGTTGATGAAAAAATATATTTTTAACTCCTGAGATATATTTAATAGTGATCTATTTTACAAAGGTGAAAAGATATTTCTGGAGATAGATGTAAAAAATAACTATTTAGCATTAGAAACTAATGAACAATAATTACATATTGCACATTCTATTTCTATCCAGAGAATTTGTTATTCTTAGTTATTGTAAAATAAAGTTTTCAATAAGTTGGAACTAATAATATGCAATCTCTATGCAACTTTAGTCAAAATGGCTAAAACTTAGATAATAATTAGTGTATTGGATAAGCAAAGATATTTCTGCGACGACTCTATCAATTTTACATCTGCAAGACTTTTATAAAGTTGCACGTAAGTTGCTTATGAGTTGCAATAGGGTTGTCACCAAACTCAGATTAATATAGGCGAAAATTTAATTTATAGTCTGGAGGATTAATCAGACTATTTCATATTTAATCGCCACAATATTTATCAATAATTTATGTCGAGTTCAGATTTCAATACTGTTAAGAATGAAAATCAATTCTAGCTTAGTTTAATTTAGTCAAAAAACAAGCTGCTGTTCACCTCTATATTGCTCGATCAAAAGAGGGAAATATGATCATGGCTGCTTCCAAATTTGAAGCTGCTTTTGCACAGTTGCAATCTGAAATTAGTAACTGTGAAAAGTCTGTACTCAAGATGATAAAGGTTAAAAAAAATATGCCTGATACCACAGAGATGAAAAATGAAATTAATGCTAAATTGCGAACAACTAATGTAGCAATTGTTGGGATGGCTTCTATTTTTCCCCAGGCGAAGAATTTACAGGAATACTGGGAAAATATTATTCAGAAAGTGGATTGTATTACTGATGTTCCGGCTTCCCGTTGGCAAATAGATGATTATTATGATCCAGATCCGAAAACACCGGATAAAACCTATTGTAAACGGGGTGGTTTTTTACCAGATATTGATTTTAATCCCATGGAATTTGGCTTACCTCCTAATATTTTGGAGGTGACAGATATTTCTCAATTACTCGGTTTGGTAGTGGCAAAAGAGGCATTAGAAGATGCTGGTTATGGGGCATCTCGCCAATTTAATCACGAACGAACAGGAGTAATATTAGGAGTAGCAATTGGTAGACAATTGGCTGTTCCTTTAGGTGCAAGATTGCAAGATCCACTTTGGAAAAAAGTTCTCAAAAATAGTGGTTTATCAGATGAAGATAGCCAGAAAATTATTGAAAAACTCAAAAGTGGATATGTGCAATGGGACGAAAATGCCTTCCCCGGAATGTTAGCTAATGTGATTTCTGGACGTATCGCCAACCGTCTGGATTTGGGCGGAATGAATTGCGTAGTGGATGCAGCCTGTGCGAGTTCGCTAGGTGCATTAAGAATGGCTATTAGCGAGTTAGTAGAACATCGCGCCGACATGATGATAACTGGCGGGGTGGATACGGATAACTCAATTTTCGCCTATATGTGCTTCAGTAAAACCCCTGCTGTTTCCCCTGGAGAAAAGGTAAGACCCTTTGATACTGATGCAGATGGAATGCTATTAGGCGAAGGCGTGGGAATGCTGGTACTTAAACGCCTAGAAGATGCCCAACGAGATGGCGATCGCATCTATGCAGTCATTAAAGGGATGGGCAGTTCTAGCGATGGCAAGTATAAAAGTATTTACGCACCTCGCGCAGAAGGACAAATTAGTTCTTTGGTTCGTGCCTATACAGATGCAGGTGTTTCCCCTGCTAGTGTAGGATTAATCGAAGCACATGGCACGGGAACGATGGTAGGAGATCCTACAGAATTTACATCTATTACCAGCGTTTTTGGCGAAAATAACCCGAAAAAACAGCATATTGCTTTGGGAACTGTCAAATCTCAAATTGGACATACTAAGGCGGCGGCTGGTGCAGCTAGTCTCATCAAAGCGGCTTTAGCGTTGCACCACAAAGTCTTACCACCGACGATCAATGTCAGTAAACCCCATCCTAAACTGAATATTGAGAACTCGCCATTTTATTTAAATACGGAAACTAGACCTTGGGTAAGTCATCCTACCCAACCAAGAAGGGCAGGAGTCAGTGCTTTTGGCTTTGGTGGTACAAATTATCACGTTGTCCTGGAAGAATACGAGCATGAACATCATCACCCTTACCGTTTACACCATAGGCCAGAATCCTTACTGCTATTTGCCCCCACCTCTTCAGAGTTGTTATCTCGTTGTCAACAAATCCAGCAACAATTACAGATTGAGGGTAAAGAAAGACACTATCAACAATTAATTACTGATTCTCAAACCAGGAAAATTCCCGTTAATTATGCCAGAATGGGCTTTGTAGCTAATGATTTAGCGCAAGCTGAGGAATTACTAAAAATTGCGATTGCAGGGCTAAAACAGAAGCCTGAAGCCGAATCCTGGGAACATCCTCAAGGGATTTACTACCGTCAAAAGGGGATAAATCCGACAAGTAAAGTAGTGGCTTTGTTTTCTGGACAAGGTTCACAATACTTAGAAATGGGGCGGGAGTTGGTGATGAATTTTCCCTGCTTGCGCCAAACCTATACGCACATGGATAGCCTTTTGTGTGAGGACGGGTTACAGCCCTTGTCAACGGTAGTATTTCCTCAGCCTGTTTTTGATGAAGCACAAAAGCAAGTTCAGTTAGCAACGTTGCAAAAAACTGAATATGCACAACCAGCAATTGGAGTATTTAGTGCGGGTTTATATAAAATTTTGCAACAAGCTGGATTTAAACCTGATTTTGTTGCTGGTCATAGCTTTGGTGAATTAACAGCTTTGTGGGTTGCAGGTGTATTAAATGAAGAAGATTATTTGTTCTTAGCAAAAGCTAGAGGACAAGCTATGGCTGCACCGGCAAATCCCAATTTTGATGCTGGAGGAATGTTAGCCGTTAAAGGAGATATTCAGCAGATAACGGAAGTAATTAAAAAGTTTCCCCAGGTAGCAGTTGCTAATAAAAATTCTCAGCACCAAATAGTATTAGCTGGGAAGAAAGAGGAAATTAGTCAAGTCCAAGATATTCTCAAAAAACAAGGTTTTACTACTTTTCTATTAGGAGTTTCCGCAGCATTTCATACACCATTAGTATCTCATGCTCAAAAACCTTTTGCCCAAGCTGTTGAAAAAGTAAATTTCAACGAAGCACAAATTCCCGTTTATACTAATGTTACAGGTGGCTGTTATCCTCAAGAACCCCACGCTATCCAAAAAATCCTCAAAGAACAATTGTTCAATCAGGTATTATTTCAGCAGGAGATTGAAAATATTTATGCTGCTGGTGGTTATTGTTTTGTGGAATTTGGTCCTAAAAATGTGCTTACCAATTTGGTAAAAGAGATTTTAAATGATCAACCCCATATAGCTATAGCTGTAAATCCAAATCATACCAAAAATAGCGACAAAACTCTTCGACAAGCCATAGTTCAATTGCAGGTAGCTGGGTTATCTTTGCAAAATTTAGATCCCTATCAAGTCGTAACTAAAATTCCCGAAATTCCTCAACAAAAAGTTTTGAATGTGCGGTTAAATAGTACCAATATTACCGAAAGAACTCAAAAAGCCTTTGCGAAAGCTTTAGAAAATGGTCATCATGTAGGAGTGATATCTTCCCAACCAACAATTAACGAAAATCATCAACCACAGGGTAACGAAAAGCCTCCAACTTCACTCAACGGTAAATTAGAACAAGTAGAAATTCACCCTCAAAATTCTGAAAAAGTTATTCACAGCTTAGAAAATTTCATCACAGAATTTAGCCAGCAACAACGGGATATTATCCATGTTCATGAACAATCTTTGCAAAATCAAACAGAATACACAAAGACATTTTCTCAATTAATGCAGCAGCAGTATTCATTATTGGGAAATAATGAACCTACAGAACATCAATCTCAAACTCAGCAACTAGCAATTTCCAATTCTGAACAGAACATGATGCGGTTTCATGATCATCAAGGTGATACCCTCCGCATTCATGAACAATATCTCAAATATCAACATGAATATACCCAAAATTACTTTCAACTTCTGCAAAAACATTTTCATTTACTGACTTCAGAAAATAAAGTCATCAATTATGTAAATCATCCTCAACCCACTTTTTCTCCCCAAATTCAACAAGACTTAGAAAATGATGAAAAAACCGACTTATCTCCACCTCTTCCTCTCTGTGCCGCCGCGCCTCTGCGTGAAGAAAAAATCATCCCAAATATAGATAAAGCCACCCTTAGTCAAACTCTACTAAACGTTGTCAGTGATAAAACAGGCTACCCAGTAGAAATGTTAGAACTGTCAATGGATATGGAAGCAGATTTAGGAATTGATTCTATCAAACGAGTCGAAATTTTAGGAGGTTTATTAGAAATATATCCCGATTTACCTAAACCCAACCCCGAAGAATTGGGACAATTAAGAACTTTGGAACAAATTGCCGAATATATGCAAACTTTAGTTTCAGATGTCTTAAATCAACAGATAGAAACATCAACCGCAATTATTACCACAGAGGTATTAGTAGAAGTTCCTCAACCGGAATTAATAACATCCACACCTGAAATTGAAGAACAAAAAGCAGAAGTAGAAATTCCCGCAGATTTAAGCGATATTCTGTTAACAGTTGTCAGTGATAAAACAGGCTACCCAGTAGAAATGTTAGAACTGTCAATGGATATGGAAGCAGATTTGGGAATTGATTCTATCAAACGGGTAGAAATTTTAGGAGGTTTATTAGAAATATATCCCGACTTACCTAAACCCAACCTCGAAGAAATTGGAGAATTGAGAACTTTGTCCGAAATTGCCACTTATATGCAGCAACAAGCCCAGGGAATTTCTAATTTATTGACTGAAGAAATAGTAGAGATCACAACAACCACATTTCTGCCAAATATCCGCCGCAGTATTGCCAAATTACAGCAACTTCCCACACCTGATAGTTTAGAATTTTCTCTTCCTGAAAACCACATTGTATTAATAACTGATGATGGTTCTTCTGCTACTGAAAAATTAGCAGAAAGTTTGACAGCTAAAGGTTGGAAAACTGTAGTTTTAAGTTTCCCTGGAATTGATTCAAATATTCATAAAGGAATCAATAGAGTAGTTTTAACTGATTGGAATGAAGAAAATTTACAACAACAGTTAGAACAGATTGCTGATAATTATGGTACTGTAGGTGCATTTATTCATCTCCACCCAGCAACACCATTAGACATAGATAAATCCATTCTGCGTCACGTCTTCTTAATCGCTAAATACCTGAAAGAACCACTCAACGAAGCCGCAAAATTTGGCCGCAGTTGTTTTATTAACGTTGCGCGTTTAGATGGTGAATTTGGATTAGGAGAAACCCATGATTTTAGTGCAATTTCTGGAGGATTATTCGGACTTAGCAAGAGTATTAATCAAGAATGGGAAAATGTATTTTGTCGTTCCCTTGACTTAAATCCAGAAATAGATCCAGAAACATCTGTAAAACATATCCTCGCGGAAATTCATGATTCAAACTTGTTAATTCAAGAAGTAGGATATAGCAAAAAAGGAAGAGTCACTTTAATTGCAGACTTCAGCCCGTTACCAACTACTAATTCTCAAAGAGAGATTACCAAAGATCAAGTTTTTCTAGTTAGTGGTGGTGCAAAAGGAATCACAGCCCAATGTGTCATTAAAATCGCCCAGCAATATCAATGTAAATTTATTCTTTTAGGGCGTTCCAGTCCAGAACCTGAACCAGTTTGGGCAGAAAATTGCGAAAATGAAGCAGAATTAAAACAGCGAATTTTAGAAAATTTCCAAGCCCAAGGGGAAAAAGCAACACCAATAATGGTACAGAAAAAGTATCAAGCAATTTCCTCACAGCGAGAAATTCAAAATACTCTTAAAGCCATTGAACAAGCAGGAGGAAAAGCAGAATATCTGAGCATAGATATTACCGACACAGTATTACTAGAATCAAAACTTGCAGATGTAATTGAACGTTTTGGGGCGATAACTGGCATAATTCATGGTGCAGGAAACTTAGCTGATAAACGCATTGAAAAAAAATCAATTCAGGATTTTGAGAATGTTTATGCAGCTAAAGTTAAAGGTTTAGAAAATCTTCTACGGTGTGTACCAGCGAGTCAATTGGAATATTTAGTTTTGTTTTCTTCTGTGGTGGGATTTTATGGCAATGTGGGACAATCAGATTATGCCATAGCCAATGAAATCCTGAACAAATCTGCCCATTTAATTAAACATAATTACCCCAATTGTCATGTCATGGCTATTAACTGGGGTCCCTGGGAAAGTGGCATGGTATCATCAGAACTAAAGAAAGCTTTTGCAGAAAGAGGAATTGAAGTTATTCCCGTAGAGACAGGAACGGAAATATTAGTTAATGAACTAACTACCGCTAATCAAGACACAGTTCAATTAGTGATTGGTAGTCCCTTAATTTATGTTCCTGCAACCTTATCCAATGAGTTAAAAACCTATCGAATTAACCGCCAATTAACATTAGCCGAAAACCCATTTTTACATGATCATGTTATCCTCGGTCGTCCCGTACTTCCTGCCACCTGTGGGTTATTATGGATGACTAATGCTTGTGAACAACTCTATCCTGGATTTACAGCCTTTGGTTCTCCCAATTTCAAAGTTTTAAAAGGCATAGTTTTTGATGAAACCTCAACAAATGAGTATGTTTTAGAAATTCAAGAACTTGCGAAACATGAAAATCAGAAAATAGAATTTGCTGCTAAAATTAGTAGTAAGACATCAGACGGGAAAATCCGCTATCATTTCAGCACAAATCTAATTCTCAAACGAGAAATCCCCACACCTCCTAATTATGGAAACCTGAACCTTAATCAGGATGAAAATCTCCTCAAAACCAATCAAGAATTATATCAAGTAAATGCTTCTAGCCTATTTCATGGAGTCACCTTTCAAGGCGTAAAATCAGTTTTAAATACCAGCCCTAGTCAGATAACGATTGAATGCTACTTACCAGAACCCACAGCACAACAACAGGGACAATTCCCAGTGCAAACATTCAATTCCTACATAGCAGATGTCCAGATTCATTCTCTCTGGATTTGGACACAACACTTTCATCAAGTTGGATGTTTACCATCAGAAATTAAGAACTTTGAACAATTTGCAAAAGTGCCTTTTGGTGAGACATTTTATGTAACTTGTGAAGTGCAATCAAAGACAGAATCATCGGTGGTTACAGATGTGATTACCTATGGTCATCAAGGACAAATTTATAATCGCATGATTGGTGCTAAAGGAACAATTCTACCTCGACAAATAATCAAAGATTAGATTTTTTTCACGCAGAGACGCAGAGGCACGGAGAGAATTAAGAGTGTATTTATCTGCAAATATTTTTTCTGTGTCCTCTGTTTCAGTTAGTTTATAAAAAAATGGAGAATCATAATGAAATCAATTGCACGGAATCAAAAGTTAGCAATTGTCGGTATGGATTGTTTTGTGAGTAGTTCACCAACATTAAATAAGTTTGAACGTCTGATTTATGAAGGTAAGCAAAATTCAGTTACATCTGAAAATTATCAGCAAACTCCTTTAAGTCGAGAGGTGATCAATTCTGCGCTGAAAGATGCTAAAATTCAACCAGATATAAAGATAGCTTTAATCATCATTTCTCCCACGGAAAACTCTGCTAAATTAGCTAATTATATTTCTGCTGAATTAGCATTTTTTGCCGAAGAAAATTCGCTCTTATCAGCCTTGGATGTCAGTAAAAAATTATTAATTTCCCAACAAGTTGAAGCGGTTTTAATTGTCGGGATAGATAAGAATTACCCGATAGAAATTAATCCGACTGGATATGCTTTCAGTTATGACGAAAAAGCTCAGGGGATCATAAAAACAGCAGGTGCTGCCGCAGTAGTATTACAACTGTATGAAACAGCCAAGCAACAAAATCATTGCATCTATGCAGTCATTGATGGTTTGAGTGTAGTGAAAGATGCTCCAAATCATCCAGAAACTGTTAAGCAAGCCTGTCAAGAGGCGTTTCAAATAGCAGATGTTAATGCCGCAGATATTGGTTATTTGGAAGTTGTTGCTAATGGGATTCTTAACGCAGATATAGCGGAAATTCAAGGTTTAATATCGGCTTATCAGACAGGGGCAGAAAATCTGAGTTGTGCCCTGGGTAGTGTTAAAGCAAATATTGGCAATACACAAGCCTCTGCGGGCATATTTAGCCTCATTAAAACCGCACTTTGTTTATATTATCGTTATATTCCCGGTGTTCCCCAGTGGTTCAATCCTAAACAGCCAGAAATTTGGCACGGAAGCCCCTTTTATGTAGCCGTAGAATCAAAACCTTGGTTTTTAGAACCTGGTGCGACTAAAAGAATAGCTGCGGTAAATATAATGGAAGAAGATAATATTTATGGACATTTAATTTTGTCAGAAGAAATCAGCCAGATAGAACGCAGTAGTCAATATTTAGCAGAAATGTCCTATTATTTATTTCCCATTGCGGCTGATGATCGTGCTTCTTTATTAACACAAATTACCGCACTTCAACAAAGTCTCATAGATGTTTCTTCTCTATCACAACTTGCTAGTGATTATTTCCAAAAATATCAGCAATATCAAGAATCAACTTACGCTTTAGCAATTCTTTCACGACATCCAGAAGAATTAAAACGAGAAATTGAAAGGGCAATTCAGGGAGTGAAAATTGCTTTTGCTACTGGCAAAGATTGGCAAACTCCTCTTGGTAGTTATTTTACAGTTAATCCCCAAGGAAAAAAAGGTCATGTTGCTTTTGTTTATCCTGGTTCTTTTACTTCTTATATAGGAATGGGACGAAATATTTTCCGTCTTTTCCCTCAACTCTATGATGATGTTGTCGTTAAAAGCGTTTATAATCGAGCCGCTGACATTGAAAAATTTATCTATCCTCGCAGCATTAATAAATTATCAAAAAGACAACTAGAAACTATAGAACAAAAATTAATAAATGATCCAGTTTCTATGCTGGAATGGGAAGTTGGTTTAGCGAGATTAATGACAGTAATGCTGAAAAATTACTTTCGCATTCAGTCCCCCTATGCTTTTGGATATAGCCTTGGTGAAACTAGCATGATGTTAGCACAAGGGGTCTGGACTAGCTTTAAAAGTACCAGTGATTATTTGAATTCATCCCCTTTATTTAAAACCCGGCTATCTGGTCAAAAAAATGCAGTTCGTCAGCATTGGGGATTACCTTTAATTCATACAGGTAAAAGCGAAGAATTTTGGAGTAACTATATTTTGATATGTTCCTCTTCCCTAGTCCAAGAAGTTCTAAAAAATGAAAGTCGGGTTTATATCGTTTTAATTAATACACCTGAAGAAGTCATTATTGCTGGTGAAACTCAAGCTTGTGAAAGAGTTATTCAAACATTAAAATGTGACGCTTTTCCAACATCAATTAATCATGTAATTCATTGTGAACCAATGCACTCTGAATATGATGAATTAGTAAAAATCAATACCTTACCTAGCCAAGCAAATTCAAAAACAGTTTTCTACTCTGCGGCAGAATACGCACCTATGAGAATTGATAGTAATTCAATAGGCAAAAATATTGCTAAAGCCCTTTGTCACCAACTTGATTTTCCTCGCTTAGTTAATCGTGCCTACAATGATAATATCAGAATCTTTATTGAAGTTGGTGTTGGTAGTAACTGTAGTCGGTGGATTAGCGAAATTCTCAAAGACAAAGAACATCTAGCTGTATCTCTAAATAGAAGAGGTGTAGATGATCATACCTCCATTATTAAAGCCTTAGCCAAGCTGTTTAGTCATCGAGTTGAATTGGATTTATCACCTTTATATTCTTTTCCCAACATCAAATTGGATCAAGATCATGCTTGCGAAAATCAGTCATCTTTTCCAGATACTTCCTTATTAAATTATGAACACAAAATAAAATCCACCCCTAATTATAAAAGTTTAAATGATCATCATGTCCGGCTGGCTAAAGCACACGGATTTTTATTAAAGTCCCGGCAAACATCACTTCAACAACTTAGTCTCTTTCTCCAGCAGCAATTAGATTTGTACAAAAAAATGGTGATCCAAGTTAGAAAAGAAAAGTAGAAATACAGAGTAATTCTTGTGAATTTATTGTGGGATAGGCATCTTGCCTCTCCAAAACATTTAAATTGATGATTAGAGGTTAAATAACGTGGTTAATTCAGAAAACAAATATCAACAACAACTCAAATTTTCTCCTTCAATGAATAACAATTATCAAGGATGGCAAGGCGATTTAAATACTGTGTCTTTTGATGCAGTAAATATTAAAAATAAACTGATGAATTTAAATTCTCCTTGTTATATTCTGAATAAAGAAGGACAAATTGGCATTAGCAATGAAGGCAGTTTATCATATAGTGCTAACGGTAAAACTCAGAAATTGGAAATGCTTTTAACTGTTCCTACTATCGGATTTCATCAATTAGGTGATCCAACTTTTCTAGAGTTCTACGGCGTAAAATATGCCTATATGACTGGGGCAATGGCTCAAGGTATTGCATCTGAAGAAATGGTAATTACCTTGGGAAAAGCCAACATTTTAAGCTCCTTTGGTGCAGGAGGTTTATCTCCTTCCCGGATAGAAACAGCAATTCACAAAATTCAACAAGCTTTGCATAACAAATCTTATGTTTTCAACTTGCTTCATAGTCCTAGCGAACCTGCTATTGAACGGCGTTTAATTGATTTGTATTTACAGCATCAAGTCAGAATAATTGAAGCCTCTGCATTCTTAGATTTGAGTGATAATATCGTCTACTATCGGGCTGCTGGACTAAGTTTAAATTCAGCTAATGACATTGAAATCAAAAATAAAATTATTGCCAAAGTTTCCCGGCGAGAAGTTGCCACTAAATTCCTCCAACCTGCACCCACAAAAATTCTCACCCAATTAGTTGAACAAGGATTAATTAGCGAATTGCAAGCTAATCTTGCCGCGAAGATTCCTATGGCTGATGATATTACCGTAGAAGCAGATTCAGGAGGACATACAGATAATCGTCCCTTGGTTTGTTTATTACCTTCTATCTTAGAATTAAGAGACGAAATTCAACGTAAATATTGTTATAAACAACCTGTAAGAATTGGGGTAGCTGGGGGAATTTCCACACCCCAATCAGCACTAGCAGCCTTAATGATGGGTGCAGCTTATATTGTCACCGGTTCTATTAATCAATCTTGCCTTGAAGCTGGGACTTCTGAATATACAAAAAAGCTCCTAGCTGAAGCAGAAATGACTGATGTAATGATGGCACCCGCAGCAGATATGTTTGAAATGGGAGTCAAATTACAAGTTCTTAAGCGGGGAACTCTTTTCCCCCTTCGCGCTCAAAAACTAGGGGAATTATACAGAAATTATAATTCGTTTGCCGAAATTCCTCCAGATGAAATAGAAAAGTTAGAAAAACAAATTCTGCGAAAAACAATTGCCGAAATTTGGCAAGAAACATCTACTTATTTATCTCAACGTAACCCAGAAAAATTAAGCAAAGCAGCTAATAATCCTAAATTAAAAATGGCATTAATATTTCGCTGGTATTTAGGACTATCTTCCCGGTGGTCAAATACTGGAGAAAAAGGTCGGGAAATTGATTATCAAATCTGGTGTGGACCAGCAATGGGAAGTTTTAATAATTGGGTACGTCATTCTTACTTAGCAGATATCAATAATCGTCGAGTAGTTGATATAGCCGATCAAATTATGACAGGTGCAGCGTATTTATATCGTATTCAAAACTTAAAAATTCAAGGCTTACAAATGCCAGAAGAATTCAGCCAATATCATCCACAAAATTTGTAGTTAGCACTATACAGCATTTCCTCTGTGATCTCTGTGCCTCTGTGGTTCGTTATCAAAATACAATGATGCCCACAACATAAACAAATCAAATTAGATTTATATGCAAGTGAGGGATAAATCCCTCACTACCAACAACGGTGATAAAAATGGCTATAAATAGAAAATTAGGACAGCTAGAAGAAACAATGGAAATCCTGAATCAACGAGCTAAAACATGGAACTTAGTTACCATTAGCCGGATTCAAGGAAATATTCAAGAAACGGTTCTCAGACAGTCTTTAGATATTATTCAATATCGTCATCCTGCGCTTAATGCTCATATTATTAATTCTAGAAATTCCTACTATTATCAGTCCAAAGGTACAGGAAAACTTCCTTTGCAAGTTGTTAATATTAGAGAAAGTCAGGAATGGGAAGCAATCGTTAATACAGAAATGAATCAGGTAATTGATAGTAGTAAATATCTGCTAAGAGTCGTACTTGTAAAAATATTAAATCAGCAGAATATCAATTATCTAATTACAACTACACATCATGCTATTACCGACGGTTTATCAAGCATCCAACTTCATTCAGAAATTTTAACTTACTGTCAAAAAATTACCGCAGGTAAATCCATTCCAGCAGTTACTACGTTAGAACCACTTCCACCCATTGAAAAACTATTACCTCCATGGACAAATAGTTTTAAAGGCAAACTAGGGAGAATTGCTTTATTATTAAATCTCGCACTGCAAAAATATTGGAATCAACCAAAAACATTAGGAGTAGAAAAATATGTTCCCATTTCTCAACGGCGTTGCGAAATCATTCATAGACAACTTAGCGAAGAATCAACACAACAGTTTATTCAGCAATGCAGACAAGAAAACACTACAGTACAAAGTGCTTTATGTGCGGCATTAATGTTAACAGTCTCCAAACAACTGACTAAAAGCCATGAAGATAATATTCGAGTTAGTTGTTTATCATATCTTGATTTAAGAAGACGGTTACAACCAGAAATTAGTCAAGAAAATATGACGGTTTTAGCAGCCTCTATCATGGGATTTTATCGAATTACTAATAATATATCTTTTTGGGAATTAGCGCGAAAAGCAAAACATACTCTTAATAAAAAAATTAGCCAAGGAGAAATTGTTCAAATGATATTTCTCGCTAAACAATTGATAAATTTTTCTTTGCTATTCCCGAATCAAGTATCTGCTACAGTTTCAGTTTCTAACATTGGTAAAGTTAATATTCCCCATACTTATGGAGAATTAGAACTAGAAGAAATCAGTTTTGTTGGTTCTCATGCTTTATATGCAGGAATGTTTATTGTTCACGCTGCTACTTTTCAAGAAAAAATGACTTTAAATTTTGTTTTTTCTCAACCTGCACTTAATCGCCAAACCATAGAAAAACTTGTTGATAATTGCATTGATTATATCATGAACATCTCATCTCATTACTTAATACCAGGAGGTACATAAATGAATAACAATCTCTCTCATTCTCTACCCGACAACCAAGATAACGCCACTAAAATTCAAACTTGGTTAGTTGCAGAGATTTCCTCTTTACTGGGAGTTAATCCAGAAGAAATAAATATTCGTGAACCTTTAGATAGTTACGGTTTAGACTCAGCACAAACCATAATTATCGCTAGTAGAGCCGAAAAGTTTTTGGGATTTAAATTATCACTTATCCACCTTTGGTATTATCCCACCATTGAAGAACTTTCTCTCAGATTATCTGAAGAATTAGAAAATTCTCAGTCAGAAATTATCCAGATATAACCTCTACAAATTCTGTTTAATTACTGATAAACCAGTTTTTCCTCCTTGATTATTGGGACACTTCGCTAGATTAGGATAGCCTAATTCAGCCAGGTGTCCTCTTTTCTAACTTCCTATTTTTAAATACAGGAAATTTTGTTATGAACGCAGCAGAAATTTTAGCAAAACTCACTCAACAAGGTGTCTTATTCTGGTCAGAAAATAGCAAGCTAAATATTCGTTCTCCCAAGGGTGTAATTACTCCAGAAATACAAATAGAAATAGCCACATATAAAGAAGATATTTTAGCATTAATCCAGGAAATGAATGTTACTAATAATTATGCCCATGAACCTTTAACTCAAGGTATTAGTTTACAAACTATTGGTAAATTAATTGGTGGCTTTTCTGGAGAATCACCCACAGGATATCAAGCACCAATTATTAATCCTCAATTCATGGCTGAAAAATTAAAAGTTACTTTTAGACCTTTACCCGATAATTATCATCATCAAGTTATTGTCAGATTCCGCCAACAATTAATTTTCTATCTGCAAAAGCATGGTGTGAAAGTAATTCCCTGGAAAGAAGCCACAACCGAATTAAAACATACCATTAAAATCCCCATTATTAACTGGCATAAATCTTTAAAAATGCAGAGTGTCAGAGCAGATATTGATGCTGTAATAGACGTAGAAAGACCAAATTCATGGTTAAGAAAATTAGGAATATTTATAGCTGAGGCTTGGTATAAGTTATCTTATACATGGTTGAAAGAAAAACAGCAAATGTCCGTTATCGAAATTGCTAAATTAAGTAGTTGGGCGGAAGATCATGCTGCCAAATATGTCGAAGATCCGACAAATACACAAGTAATAATTCTCACTGATATAGATGCTGAATTTGTTAATCCACTCACACCTTATTCAGAAAAAATTCGCATTGGTATCAATACACTAATTAAAACCTTTTCAGAAATTGTTATTGGTGTATCTGATGAAAAATTTTCTATTTTGAATATGAATCTTTCTGATTCTAAATTCGCTCCCAATGAAATTGAGAATTTTGCTTTAAAATCACTTATCCCTAAAGTATTTGTCCCCATTACTCCATTATTAATTAGTCGCTTTGAACTAGGAGAATATAATCCTCATCTATCAAACTATGCCGGAAAGCTGGTAAAATTAGGGCAAGAATTAGCATCTACAGGTTTATTTCCCGCCGGATTTAAATTAGATGAAGTTATTAGAAGAAAATCCCATAGAGACATTGTTAATGTCATCGTTAATGGCAGAACAGGAGTATCTTATGGTTTTGTGGCTTATGCTGAACCTCCTCATTATGTCGGTAAGCCAGAAATCACTATTGATGAATGGGAAAATTTATTACCTGTAGCCGGATTTAGTAGTCATGAACTTCGCCAAAATGAACAAGGTAGACGTTTTATTAAACTGACTATTAATGCAGAAAATAGATTTAAGCAAATACCTGATATTTGGTTAGTTAGTTCTCGTTCCGGGGCAAATAAAACGGATTTAAACATTGATTCTGATATTCTTCGCATTGGTTTACAAGATAAATTACATCTGCAATTACCATTAGGAAGTAATTCAAGAAAAGCAGATATCAAACCTTCCTATGATATCTATGTCATGTTAGCTATTAGTCTGGCTGCGGCTTTATATACACCAGAATTAATCGCCAATGGTGCGCCCATAGTTCACTTTCATGGCTATCCTAGTTTTGATTGGTTTCAAGACAATGAATATTGTGTGGGGATGAATAATCCTTCTGTACCTTGTGGAACTTATGAATCAGGGGTTTTCAATTTTCTAGGAATTGCTGATTTAGGTGATCAAATAATAAATGATGCCAATTTAATTAGCTTAGTAGAACCAGATCATGGCACAAATTTTATTGCCAGTGATTTAGAATATTTAGTAAATAGGTTAAAAGCTGGGTGCGTAACTGGACAAATTGAACTAGGTGGGAAAAATTTTCCTTCTCTTAAGAATCAGTAACAAGATCCCCGACTTCTTGAAGAAGTCGGGGATCTGGGGGATCTGACTACTATATGCCGGCTGGATAAATGTCCATTTTTGCGCCGTTGGGTGAGAATTGTGGCAGGATAGAAAGAAGCCTGTGCAACATCATAGACTTAAAAGGGTGTTGTTTTGCATCAGAAACCGTCAAGAAGATTGTTAGTTTCGCACTGTCAACGAAAAATTTGGCGGAAGGGATATACTATCCTCTGAATGTTAGTGAATTGCAGAACAAGCTATAGCGGTTGTCAGTTGCATGAAAACATCCAGTTATCATCAAACTTTTCAGCCTGTTCCCCGTTCCCGGCTACATATACTCCCCACCCTGACTAGGAAATGAATCCAGAAAACTCAGAAACTTACATAAATCATCCAACTTGGGGTTTACTCTATAGGATCTGTATGGTTGATGAGAACCAGGATCTGTTTACCACACTCTACGCCCAACGCTTATTTTTTCTGGTAACAACTGAGCTTAAAGCCCTGAAATTTCAGCCAATTGGCCGGACTGAAGCCAGAATGATGCTGGAAAATCGCCTACGGACTTTGCGCCGCAGTGGTAATTCTCAAGAGTACGAGCAACTTCAAGGTGTATTTCAGCGCACATTCCAATGAATAGTTCACTTAGCGATCGCCTTACTCAAATTCGCGCCTCACTCCCATCTACAGTGAGGTTGATTGCTGTTACAAAAAGAGTATCTACCGAATTAATGCGGGAAGCATACACCGCAGGAGTTCGTGATTTTGCCGAAAGTCGCATCCAAGAAGCTGCCAGTAAACAAGCCGAATTGCAAGATCTATCGGATATTACCTGGCACTTAATTGGACATCTGCAAACGAACAAGGCCAGAAAAGCCTTAGAACTATTTCAATGGATTCACTCCGTTGATAACTTGCCGCTGGCACAACGCTTAAATACTCTAGCGCAAGAACTGGGAGTGAATCCGAATGTATGCTTACAAGTCAAAATTCTCCCCGACGCGAATAAATCTGGTTGGATGGTTCCAGAATTATTAGCTGACTTGGCAGCACTCAACCAATGTCAAAATTTACAAATTCAAGGTTTGATGACAATTCCGCCGCAAGGTTTGGCGGCTGGAGAAATTTTAACACTATTTAATAGTACGTATGAATTAGCACAAACCATCAAATCAAAAAATTGGCCAAATATTACAATGCAGCAATTATCAATGGGTATGTCTGGTGATTACCAATTGGCAGTGCAAGCAGGAGCAACAATGGTACGATTAGGTACAATTTTGTTTGGTGAACGAGCGTAGATATAGCTGTAGCCTTGGTTCTAAACACCATGATTGGCAATTGGTTGCGAATTTATTCTGTCAAAAAATACAATAATCTCATAAGTAATGCTTAATTGCAAAGGTGGTCAGACCCCCTTTATTTTTAATGATCATTAGGCTACAATTTTAACTCAATGTTACAGATTCGTTAATGTGCAAGCATTAACATAAGTATCTGTTGATAATTGAGAATTTGTACTAAAGAGTAAAATCAGTAGTACAATTGCTACGTCCAACATCTACTATAGTTACGACTACTGCCTAAAAGGAACTTTAATGTAACTTATAGCCAGGAAAATTAGGGGAATTTTAATCCGGGAGCGTACAACATGAGTAATATATTTTCCAAACTCAGGGACTTTGTTGGTTTGAATGAGCAGGTAGAATACGAATACTACGAAGAAGAAGCTGATACAGCCAATAACTATCAAAACATCTATCAGCAAGAAAATCCTCAACCAGCGCCACAGGAAGCCACTCCTGCCAATCGGCGTTGGCGGGAAAATCCACCTACCAGTACAGAAGAAGTAGCTGCAACAGTATCCAAACCTATGAGTAACGTTATTGGTATGCCAGGCGCAATTAATGGAATCTCTGAAGTTCTAGTCCTCGAACCTCGCACATTTGAAGAAATGCCCCAAGCGATTCAAGCACTGCGCGAACGCAAATCAGTAGTATTAAACTTGACCATTATGGACCCCGACCAAGCTCAACGTGCAGTTGACTTTGTTGCCGGTGGTACTTATGCCTTAGACGGACATCAAGAACGAATTGGTGAAAGCATCTTCTTGTTTACTCCCAGTTGCGTGCAAGTTAGCACTCAAGGTGGTTTAATACATGAAGTGCCTATCAGCCAAGCTCGTCCCGCTCGTCCCGCAGCGACAGCAGCAACGACCGCTTGGGGAAATGAACCCACTCGGATGGCACAGTAAGGTAAATTAGTCATTAGTTCTGATAATTAATTGACCACTAACTAGTGACTAATCAAAATGAATATAAAATTTGGCTTAATTGGCGGTGGGGTAATGGGAGAAGCTCTATTATCCCGCCTTATTGTCAGTGGTATTTATCAAGGCTCAGAAATCATCGTCAGTGAACCCCAGGCTGAACGTCGCGGCTATTTAGAGCAGCAATATGGGGTGGTTGTAACTACGGATAATAGCTTGGTGTTAGGGGCAGCAAAAACAGCGGTGATGTTGGCAATCAAACCCCAAATATTTAGTGCTGTAGCCCAAGAATTAGTAGATATCCTGCCCACAGAACATTCACCCCTGATCATTTCTATCCTCGCGGGTGTAACTTTAAAACAATTAGAAGCAGCCTTTCCCCAAGTTCCCATAATTCGGGCTATGCCTAACACTCCCGCTACAGTAGGTGCAGGTGTAACCGCAATTTCTTTAGGTGCTTATACTCATCTCCATCACCAACAAACAGCACAGCAGATTTTTACCGCTGTGGGGGAAGTGGTGGAAGTATCGGAAAGTCTCATGGATGCAGTGACAGGATTATCTGGTAGTGGACCGGCTTATGTGGCATTGATGATCGAAGCTTTAGCTGATGGGGGTGTGGCTGTGGGTTTACCAAGAGCGATCGCTCAACAACTAGCTGTACAAACGGTCTTAGGAACAGCCACACTGTTACAAGAAACAAAAATCCACCCAGCGGAACTCAAGGATAGAGTTACCAGTCCTGGTGGGACAACCATTGCCGGTGTCAGCGCCTTGGAAAAAGCCGGTTTTCGTTCCGCTATCATTGAAGCCGTCAAAGCCTCGAAAGAACGCGCTCAGGAATTGGGGAAAGGGTGATAAGTGAAGTTTTTTTATGATATGCAGCACGGGAAATTACAAAATACAGCGGTTTATGGTTGAAAACCCAGAAATATCCACTCCCTCTTAACCACGTTTAGTGGGTAAAATACGCACCCTAGATTGGGCTTTGTCAACTGTTAGCAACGCACCGGAAAAAAGAGAAGATTCAAACTGGTTCAGGGCTGAAATTACTATATTTTCAATGCTACTAGGCAAAATATCCTGAGTCCGAACCTGAATAACACTGGGAGTATTTGCACCCGTGGCAGCTAACAGAGAACCGAAGTCTAAATCGTGGGTAAAGACGATATATCCATTAGTTCTTGCCCACTCCATAATTACCGAATCTTTCTCACGGGTATCGCCAACGGTAGACCAATGGACAGCGATAATATTATACCTCCCAAAAACCGCTACCCAATCGGGGGAAAGATTCATATCAATCAAAATTTTCATGCACTTATCAACGGGACTTCAATTTCTTCAGCCCGCCATGCAGCATAGGCAAGAGCTTCATAGATATCTGCTTCTTCAAGGTATGGGTAAGCCTTGAGAATATCATTTGCACTGTGTCCAGATGCCATTAGTCCAACGATAGTACCAACTGTGACACGCATTCCCCGGATGCAGGGTTTGCCGCCCATTACTTCTGGGTTACGGGTAATTCTGGTGAGGTTTTGCATAGCTGATTAAATTGGGAAACCAGAAATGGCTGCGTTAATCTTTTCCATTATCACTCTTTTTGACTGAACTTCCCAAGGCTGCAATTGAAAGCAACAAATTTCTACAACTTACTTTATAAGATTTGCGATCGCACCATGTTTGATATGTGATACTATGATATTGACTACGCAACAGAATTCATTTGCTTCTAGTAAATTCGCGTTTTCAGAAAACTATTTTGATACGATCTGTGTGCAGCAGGATTTTTATACCTCGTCCTCAGTTGCATCCCAGTTGATGTCTTCTAACATTTTCAAGAGCAGATCGATAAACACAATAATTGCTCCGCCTATCTCTGGACTGGGATCTACGATGCGGTGTGCGTATGAATTGCGAAAAACAGACATCATACCTGCATACAAATCTCGATAAGCTTTTAGTTTTTTATCTTCGAGTTTGCCACTCAGAATCGGATGCTTGCCAGAAAAAATAAAATTAACAATGGTTTCACCTGTCGCATCTGGGTTGATAGCTTCTGTTTTGCCAAGTTTTCGCAAACGTTCTTCTAAAACAACTGTTGCTGTCCGAACCGCTTTATCCCATGCTTTAGGATCAGTACCTCCCGTGCTTAATGAGAAGCGACATCTTTCCCATAGTTCAGAATCTAAATGTTCTACTTCGGTTAAGGGAATTAAGTGAGGAACTGCTGATAAGTTAGGTACATTGAAGTTGGAACTAACTGCTTCATAAGCTCGGCTGGTAAGACAACATTTGTACTCATTGGCAGACCTTTTAGAACAGGTAAGACAGTGATTTTGCACTAGTGCATCAAGAGTTGTTTTTTTTATTTCAGGAACATTATCTTCATATCCAACAAGGGACGTTCCTTGCATAGTCCATATCACCCAAATCTCTTCCTCGTCAAGCTTTCCTGCACTAACCTGCTCAACAATCCATTTCAAAATATTTTTCTGACTATCAGTTAAGTTATAGGTTTGCATATTGTAGGACATTTAACTAATGATCAATCTTTAGACATAATGAATATCTAAATTTTTTTGATGCCCACAGTATATCACACGCACTGGAGTAATTTTTCTGATTTTCTAGAAGATGGACAACCCATACCCGAACCATCCACAGAAGTTGGTAAAGTCGCAGTGACGATATAACCACAACTACTGAGACAAAAATCCACCATGCAAACACTAGCCGTTACTGAAACTATCACCACCATCGCTGAAGCAGAAAAACGATTTGGCTTGAGTCGCAGTGAATCAGAGGATTTTTTTACAGAATGGCATAATCAATTACCTGAAATTAATCCCAATGACCGCACTAACCTAGAAATTCTCTGGAAACGTTATATTTATCATCGTTCAGGTGGGCATTTATTAGAAAGTACAGTAATGCTATTACTCGTTTCTCCATTGCTGACCGTTGCAGGTTTATATGATCCACCTTTTCGCATCAAAGCAGAAGAATCTGTACAAATAACAATAGCTGATAGCGAAGAAACCCTCCAGGGTCGAATAGATTTACTGGTATTGCAAGATCAACTATGGGTAATCGTTTTAGAATCAAAAAAAACCATGTTATCAGTGTGGTCAGCATTGCCACAAACCCTGGCTTACTTAATGGCTAGTCCCAATACTGATCTACCCAACTTTGGAATGTTAACCAATGGCGATGATATTGTATTTGTCAAACTAGAAAATAAACACTATGCCATATCACGAGTATTTGCCCCACTATCTACCCAAAGCGAATTAGAATCTGCCTGTCGAGTTCTGTGCAAAATTGCCGAAATAGTAAAATGGTAAAAAAGTGTAAAATTAGGGAAAGAGGAAAAATACTATGCTAACCCAAACAGATTACGCCCTCTGGATTGAAGAGACAATTAATCTATTGAAAGAGCAAAATTATCATAGTGTTGACTGGGAAGACTTAATTGAGGAGATTGAAAGTTTGGGAAGGAGTCAAAAGCGAGAATTGCGAAATCGGCTCATCACAATGTTAGAACATTGTCTTAAACTTTGTTATTCAGACTACGTTCAAGACTATCGTGGTTGGACAGAAACAATTAAGCGTAGTCAGCGAGAATTGAAAGGCTTATTGGAAGACTCTCCCAGCTTAAGACCGTATTGGGATGAAATATTTATAGAATGTTATATCAGCGCATTAACGACTCTGCGAGAGAACTCTGATTATCAATCTTTTTCTTTTCCTGATGATTGTCCTTTTCCTCAAGAAATAGATCAAATTTTGCAACAAACTTCTTGGCGGAAGTAGTCAGTGTAATTACCTATCGAGTTCTCCGCAAAATTGCCGAAATAGTAAAGTAATTAAAAAAAGCTCAGTCATACCTTCACAACTTGCGCTTTTCATGTCAACGTAGGAAACCACTAATCACGTTATGATAGTGGATAGTCTGCTTGTAAATTATGATTGAGTGAATTATTCTGCCTTCGCTAATGAAATTGACCTTGGGTCAATCTTCCCCTTTGAATTAGATCAATTCCAGAAAGAAGCGATCGCTTCCCTCAATGCTGACCGTTCAGTAGTCGTCTGTGCGCCCACAGGCTCAGGAAAGACCCTCATCGGGGAATATGCTATCTATCGTGCCTTATCTCGCGGGAAACGGGTATTTTACACCACTCCCTTAAAGGCATTATCTAATCAAAAACTTCGAGACTTCCGCGAAAAATTTGGCTTTGATCAAGTTGGACTCCTCACCGGAGACGCTTCCATTCACAGGGATGCACCAATTTTAGTCATGACCACAGAAATTTTCCGCAATATGCTCTATGGTACACCCATAGGTCAAATCGGCATCTCCTTAACCGATGTTGAGGCTGTGGTGCTAGATGAGTGCCACTACATGAACGATCGCCAACGCGGTACAGTGTGGGAAGAATCCATCATCTACTGTCCCCGCAGCGTCCAACTTGTAGCCCTTTCCGCTACCGTTGCCAACAGTGATCAACTTACCAGTTGGTTAAATCATGTTCATGGGCCAACAGACCTGATTTACTCCGATTTTCGCCCCGTTCCCCTAGAATTTAACTTTTGTAATCCCAAAGGATTATTTCCGTTATTAAATGAAACCAATACCAAAATTAATCCCCGCTTAGTCAAAAAGGCTAAAAAAGGATATTGGGAAAAAGGCAAAGCTGGTAGACCAGAACCGCCCGGTATTATTTATACCCTCAGCCAACTGCAAGAACGGGATATGCTCCCTGCAATTTATTTTATTTTCAGTCGTCGGGGCTGTGATAAAGCTGTCGAAGAAGTTGGTGATTTATGGTTAGTTAATAATGATGAGTCCCAAATCCTGCGGCAACAAATTGATGAATTTTTACGCAAAAACCCCGATGCTGGCAGGGCTGGACAAGTTGCCCCACTGTATCGAGGCATAGCTGCCCATCATGCCGGGATTTTACCAGCCTGGAAAGGATTTGTCGAAGAACTGTTCCAACAGGGATTAATTAAAGTCGTATTTGCCACCGAAACCTTAGCAGCGGGAATTAATATGCCCGCCCGGACAACAGTAATTTCTACTTTGTCTAAGCGGACTGATAATGGACACCGCTTACTCAATGCTTCGGAATTCCTGCAAATGGCAGGTCGCGCTGGTCGTCGGGGCATGGATCTCCAAGGTTATGTAGTGACATTGCAGACACCCTTTGAAGGAGCTAAAGAAGCGTCTTATCTAGCTACATCTAAGGCTGATCCCTTAGTTAGTCAGTTTACACCCAGTTACGGCATGGTATTGAACCTGCTGCAAACTCACACCATAGAAAAAGCCAGAGAACTGATAGAACGGAGTTTTGGACAATATATGTCCAACTTGCATTTGCAACCAGATTTTGAAGAACTGGCGCAAGTTCAAGGCGAATTATCGCAAATTCAGTCACAATTGGCAGCTATTGATGAAAATGAATTGATGCAATATGAAAAATTGCGTCAACGGCTGAAAGTAGAACGGCAAATTTTCAAAACCTTGCAAGAACAAGCACAGGAAGATAGACAGGCACAACTGGCAATGATGCTAGATTTTGCCATATCTGGAACTATGTTGAGTCTCAACGACAGAAACGCCATGTCACCCCTACCGATAACAGTAGTGTTGGTTGACAAAGCCGTGAGTGTGGGTGAAACATCTTACTTTGTCTGCTTAGGGCAAAATAACCGTTGGTATGTAGCAACTTCAGCAGATATATTAGATATGTATGCGGAAATACCACGGGTAGAAGTTCCAGCGGAGCTAATACCACCTTCAGAATTGAGCTTGAAACGAGGACAATCAATCCGTGGTGATGAAAGCACGATAGCGATCGCTCAGAGTATACCCAATCCTGAAGAATTTAATCATCTACCGACAGAGGTACAGGAGCAACTCAGTCGCTTAACTGCGGTTCAAGAACAGTTAGAAACCCATCCCATTTATAAATCGGGGAATATTGCCAAAATATTTAAAAATAGAGCGCGTTGTGTGGAACTAGAAGCAGAACTTGAACATTTACAAGAGCAAGTATCATTACAATCCCAACGATATTGGGAAGAGTTTCTCTGTTTAATTGAAATCTTGCAATCCTTTGAATGTTTAGATAATTTAGTCCCCACAAAATTAGGACAAATTGCTGCGGCTATTCGCGGTGAAAATGAATTATGGTTAGGTTTAGTTCTGTCCAGTGGAGAGTTAGATAATATTGGTCCCCATAACTTAGCAGCAGTAATAGCCGCTTTGGTGACTGAAAGCCCCCGTCCAGATACAAAAGTTGACTTTAATCTATCTCCAGAAGCGGACGCAGCTTGGTTAACATTGCAACCCATTCGTCGTTCTGTATTAAAGGTGCAGTATCGTCATGGGGTAGCCTTACCGGTGGGTTTGGAAACTCGTTTTATCAGCTTAATCTCTTTGGTGGAACAGTGGGCATTAGGGGTAGAGTGGAAAGTATTATGTGAAAAAACCACTTTAGATGAAGGAGACGTAGTGCGAATTTTACGCCGCACTCTGGATTTATTATCTCAGATTCCTCATGTTCCTAATTTACCAGATATGTTGCGGCGAAATGCTCAACGGGCGATGCAGTTAATTGATAGATTCCCTGTGAATGAAGCAATGGAGTAATCAGTTAAAAAATCTCTAATTTACAGACCATATTTAAATAAAACCATTGTGGGACGGGCATCTTGCCTGTCCGAGTTGTGTAATTTGAATATGCTATTGCTGACAATCATAAATTTAAGTAGTTGTTCTTGTACTAAATTAAGATGAAACTGCATAGAATAAGATTTCCAGAATAATTGGCCGCAGATAAACGCAGATAAACGCCGATAAAGACGGATGAATTAATGGATTTAATGATTCTGTGCCGCTTCGTGTAACCCACATTTCGCACCCTCGCTGTCACAATTTATAATTTGAGAATTTCCTTGTTTAAGGTGACACATCGTCCGTAGACTGATAGTCCATAAACGCTCAAAATCAGCAGATGGATGAATCAAAACAAAAAATTCTGAATGCTTTAGGTTATCTAGTCAGACAACGCAGAACGGAGTTAGGAATTTCACAAGAGGAGTTAGGACTACGTGCTAACTTAGACCGCACATACATTTCTGGTGTAGAACGCGGAGTCAGAAATCCTTCCCTCACTGCTCTTGTCAGTCTTGCAGATGGCTTAGGTATTAGTGTTTCTACTCTTTTAACAAATTTAGAAATCGAAGCTGATACAATAAAATGACTGAAGAAGAAAATTTGATCAGTAAAATTAAAGACGAACTTAAAAATGCTGACTTACAATCAAAAGTTTTTGAACTTCTATCAGATAGAAAATGGCATTGTCGTATACATGAGGGAAAACCTATCGGATCAGGTCAGTATGCAGGTAAAGGAGGAATACAAGGATTAAAACGTGGAAATAAAAAGCGTCTTGGGCTTGTAATTGAAAATAAAATTGAATATTGCAAAGTTTGTCTAGAGAAAACATATTGGGATAGATGGACAGGAGAAAGGCAAGAAGCAATTACTCATGCTAATATACCAGATTCTTTAGTTCAAAGAATTTTCCAAGTGTATTCATATACAGATGCAATAGAGCAAAGAAAAAGAGAGCAGCAAAACCTAGTTATTGATCATAGGTTTCCAATGGGACGTTGGGGAAAAAGTGAGACTCCAAATTTACCATCTATGAGTGAAACCGAAATTAGAGAAAAGTTTCAATTACTCAAGAAAGACGATTCTGGGAATCATAATCTTTTAAAATCGAGAAGTTGTGAACGTTGTATTAAAACTGGTAAACGCGGTACACCTTTTGGCATAAAATTCTGGTATCAATCAGGTGAAGATTGGCCTTCCCAACATCAGCGAGGTGATAAAGCGGAGGAAGGTTGTATTGGTTGTGGCTGGTATGATTTTGAAGCTTGGCGTAATGCACTTAATCACAAACTATCTCAGGTTGATGAAAATGAGGTAAATTAGCAGATTGTTTTCTGTTAATTGCAATATCATTTAAGTAAGGAATCAGTGCATAACCAATACACTCTGCTAAACGTGGTGGTACAGCATTACCAATTTGCCACATCGCTTTTTTCATACTACCTTCAAAAATAAATGAATCAGGAAATGTTTGCAATCTTGCCATTTCCCTAGCCGAAATCACACGGTTTAAATACGGGTGAATATGTGTACCACCATGATTTTCTTTCACAGTCATACTTGGTTTACCAGGATATTGTCTTTTGAAAGCATCAACATATTTTTCATATAATGAACCACCAGGAGGAACTTGAGCAAGACGTTCCATATACTCCTGTGAATGTTTAGTCCACTCGTGATTAATCTCTGATATTCGAGTGTATTCGGGTAAATCAGAAATTGCTGACTCAATAGGTTTGTATTCTTCTTGATTTAATTGAGATTGAGGATAAGGGTTTGGCATTCCAAATCTATTAGCAATAAAAATAGCTCTTGGTCGAATTTGTGGAACTCCATAAGCCGCAGATTCCAGAATTGCCACAGAAATATGAGGATAACCAATAGATTCAAAAGCTTCAATAATTGCTGTCTTTACATCCCCTTTTTGAATTGTCAAAATACCTGGTACATTTTCCATCACGACATACCAAGGACGTATTTCGGAAACAACACGTACAAATTCATAAAATAACCTATTTCGAGGATCTTTTGGATCACGTTTTCCGGCTACTGAAAATCCTTGACATGGTGGACCACCAACAACAACATTAACATCAGGTGAGCCTATTTGTTGCAGCCAATCTTGGGCAGAAAATTGTTCAATATCTCCACAAAAGTGATGACATTGTGGGAAATTTTTTTTGTGCGTAGCCGAAGCAACTTGACTAATTTCAACACTAGCTAATGGTGTAAATCCAGCTTGAAATAATCCTTGTGTAATTCCCCCAGCACCACAAAACAGATCCACAAAAGTATATTGAGATAATGGACTTGTTTGAGAACTAACATCAGTAAATATCTTATATGGATCAGAATTGTTTTGATCTAGTTCGCGCTTAATACGCTCATAACGCCCTAATTTTGGTTTCTTTTGCTTTTTACTAGGGTTATGTTCATCTTCGTTAGGTAAAAAAGAAATTTGTGTTCCTTGCATTCGATAATTGATATAAAAGGTTACTGTTCTGTGACATATAGTCTACAATACATTAAGCATAGCAAAATTCGCAACCTAATTCTAAACACTAGGGGTTAGACAAGATTTATTCAGCACTTCAAAGACATTTAGTCCTAATTATAGAATAGGTGTCCATTCTAGTGAGGTAGGTTGGATTGACGCAAGAAAACCCAACATTTTATATTAAGGGTAAATCAACGTATTTTTCCCTAATTTGCCTTCTCTACCCACAGGTAAGTAATTACATATCCTCTTGATATTTCACTAACAATGTGGGAATATAATCATAGCCATCAACACCAATAATGGCAATCATTTTGGGGCGATTTTGTTGGAGTAATAATTGGAATTTGTCTGTACCAATTTGTCCCCTAATAATAGTCAATAAACCAGCAGGTTGTCGCCATTCATCAGAAGCAATTTGATCTAAAAGATACATTCCTAGACTACCAGTATAAACTGCTTTTTCATAATTAGCCATAAGATAATTAGCTTCAGCTAAATATGCTAAATTTCTGCCTTGTAAATACAAATCTCCGGAAATTTGGGCGGCTTTAAAGGCATTTTCTAAATATTTAATTGCTGTTGGATATTGTGCGGTAACTAAATAAGCAATTCCTAAACTACTAAAACATAAAGCTTGACTTTGTAAATCATTTAATTTTTCTGCTAGTTTTAATCCTTGTTCCAGATAGTTAATTGCAAATTCATAAACTTCTGGTTCACTAATTTCTGTTTGCTTGGCTTGCATGACTTCGCTATAACCTAGATTTACTAAAGCGTTAGCTTCTCCAGTTTTGTCCCCGGTTTGTCTACTAAAAATTAATGCCCGTTGACTATAATTAATGGCTTCACCATAATTTTGTTGTTGCACATAAGTCCGACTCAGATGGTTAAGATTGGCGATTTCACAGATTTTATCTCCGGCATTTCTGGCTATTTCTACGGCTTGTTGATGAAAATCAAGGGAGCGATCATATCTGCCTAAACCGCGCTGGGAATACCCCAATAATGTCAAAATCCGGGCTTTTTCTTGAGTACCTTCGGCAGAACGTAAAGGGGCATCTAAATAATCCAAAGCATCCCGCAAATAACTACCAGAAAATGAGGCAAAAATCCCACCGTAAAGGGGAAAGTAAGGACGTTGGGCAAAGGTTCGCAAAATTTGCAGCATGATTTGCGATGCACCGTTACTATATATTAGAGCCTGATTTTGAAAACCACTGGCTAATTGACTCCAAATGACGGCAAATGTTAAAAATGTGGAAATAGATAATTTGGGTCCTGCTTGAATATCATAAGCTTGTTGGTCAAACCAATTAATTAAACCCCTTTGTAAAAGCTGTAAAATTATTGTTAATTCTACCCAATTACTTAAACTTATTGTCTGTTGTTTTTCGGCAAATTCTAAAGCTGATTGTTCTACTGCTAAGGTATGAAAAAAGATTTGGGGAACTTCACTATTAACTACTTTAGCCCAACTTGCCCAAGGACTATTTTCTCCAGGTACACCTCCAAATCCTAATGAATTTTTGCGTTCATACATCCAATTCAGTAAATTTGCTTGGATTCTTTGCCAAGAAGCGATACCACGATTAATCCCGTCAGCAATTTGCTGAAAATCTTGATTAGCACTGGCAAATTGTTGTAAAGATTTGGCTAACTGTTGAAGTTGAGACAAATTTAAGGGATACTTCTGATTAGGATCAGTAGCTCGTAGCAAAGCCGTTAATCGCTCATCTGCGGTGGCTGTGGTAATTTCCCGCATAGATAGCGATATCGCTTCAGTGGCTTTATTTTGTTCTTGCCACCGTTGCCATTGAGTTTGGATGGTTTTGGCAGCGCGTAAGCTGCGGGTGGCTTTGGCTTTTTTCAGTTCATCGGTTTCCGAGTCTACCTGAGATTGTATCGTATTCAGGCGATCGCTCAAAACTAACTCAAACACCTCCCCAGTCCCGGAAGTGATACCTTTGAGCAACATTTGATAAACCTGCTCTACAGAGCTAATTTTACCCTTGAGAGTGGTTTCGATAATATCGTTAATTAAAGCGAGATAATGCTCGCATAATGGTAAAGAGTCTGACACTTTAGCTAATAGAGAACATCACAACAATTCTCATTGTAGCTGTTGCAGGTTGGGAGATTGAGGATTGACTGTGATTAAATTATCGTTTGAAGACTGAGCGATAGAATCTAAAATAATCACAATTTGGCATCTAAATTACAACAGCGATCGCGCACATTGACAAAATCTGGTAAATTTTGGATTATATAGGTAAGGCGTTGGCAGTCTATTTGTGATATTTGTACGGTCATGGTTGTTGTATTCTATTGAAATTAGGTAATAAATTTTAGTTTAGAGCAAGATTTATAATCTAAGCTATATATAAATGAGGTCAGATTGAGTATGACTGCACCTACAGAAATTCGTCAAAGGGCAATTGCACTCCTGGAACAATTACCGGGAGAATCTTTAATAAAGGCTGTTGAATTTTTAGAATCTCTTTCTCATCAAGCTTTACAGGTATCAGAAACAAAGATATCTGAAACTAGAGAAACTGATTTAATTCAAATTATTCAACGGCGTTTATCTGCTGAACAACAAGATAGATTGAATTATTTGCGTCAGCAAAATGAAACTGAAGAAATTACAGAAACAGAGCATCAAGAGTTATTAATTTATGTTGAACTGATTGAAAAACAAGATGCGGAACGTGCAGAAGCATTGATTCAATTAGCTCAAATTCGTTGACTAGTGTTTATATTGCACGTTTGCGGTTTTCAATTTCGGTGATGGGTAGTAATAATGTTTCCTCAATTTCCTGTTTAAGATTATCACTCACTGTAATAGCTTTAGTGAGACAATCTATTAATAACTTGTTTGCATCATAATATTGTTGAAATAATTCTTTTTGCTCATTATTTAACTGCCAAATCAGACTAATTTGACGATAATTACTCATATTTATTACTAAGTCTTCTATCCAAGATTTTTTGTTATTATTCCAGAACTGTTGATAATTTATTCTTTCCTCATCTTTTGGTAATTTATCCTTGAGTTTTATTAATGCTTCTCTTAGTTGTGGCTGCATTCTCAACGAGAGTTCAATAACTTTGTCAAGAAACAATTCAAAATCTAAAGATTGAATAATTATAGAGGTTGAGTATATAAAAGAATTAGAAGAATAGCTTGATGAGTTTCTCTCATATAGAGATCGGCTAAAATCTGGATTATGAGCATGAAACACACAACGGTATAATAGATGATCTACTTCTAAGACATGAGATATACCAGGATTAAATGAAGGTTCGATAGTACGTGATAGACTGTTATCAAATGATTTTTGTACTTCCATTGATAGATAAAAAGCTCTAATTGCGACTAATTTGCGACAATTATCTACTAAGGCAGATTTCCGATTTGCCCAGTCAAGAATATTTTGTAATTTTTCATCATCAACAAGTATTGTATCAATTTTTTGTTTCATCAATGACATAAATTTCTGTGTATTTATATACATCTCCGCCAAAAGTAAAAAGATTTCTCGCCATTGTGGCTGAGTAATGTGCTTAAATAATTGATAGAAATCAGCCTGATCACAAAACCACTTCGCTACGAAGTATTCCTGAAAAGTTAAATGAGAAAATGACCAAACCTTCTGCGCTCGTTTAATCAATAACCCATGCTGCGTTTCAATTGCCTTTAAAACCACGCCACTATCTCGCCGTGTAATATGTAAAAAGTCGGCAATATATCCCTCTATTTCCTCCTGCTCAAACAGCACATACTGAGGCTGTTCAAACTTCTTCACTGCCAAATAACTCAAAAGTTCTTGTTTCTGTTCAGGCAACAAAACTTTATATATTTCATCGCGCTCAATTCCTTTTGAATCGTCCCATTTTTTCAACAGTAACTCTAATCCTTCTTCATATAATGTTGAACGTTTTGAATAAAACTTACCTCGTTCATGAAATACTGCACAAGTTAAACTTAATAAAATTGGTGTAATCGCTAATTCTCGAATATTTTGATTTTCTTCTAAATAGAAATTTTCTAAAAATTCTTTTGCCTTTTTCTGTCCTTCTTGTTTACTAGGATTAACAGCATTAAAATAGTGTTCTACAAATGCGTTTACTTGTTGTTCATTAAAATCTGCAACTTCTATAAAATCAAAACGAAGTGATTTCCAGTTGAAATGATCCTCTATTCTGTTTGTGCGACAAGTTACTATTAATTGATTTTGCGGGTAATTACGAGCAAATTGTTGAATTTTTTTTGATATCTCCCGTCCATCTGTTCCCGAAACTTCATCTAAACCATCTAATAAAATTAAGGCTTTACCATGATTTAAAATTAATTCTGTTTCAGTTTTATCAAGTCGCCATTGTTGAGTTAAATAAGGTTTTAAATTATATTCAAAGTCACAACCATCATCCACAAATTCCCGCATTTTAATTAATACTGGAACTCGATGCGGTTGCAAATTCCCCTGATTGCATTCGGTGACAATACGCTGTAGATAAGTTGTTTTTCCTGAACCTGGTTTTCCCAACAGCATTAAATTGGTATTTTTATCAAGCACTTCTAACCCAGATACTCGCTGTTGCTGATTTCCTAAACCAATCCTATCGAAACTACGATAACTAGAATAGTTGTTAACACCATCTATAAAATCTTGCCACAGATCATCTTGTTCCAATCTGCGATCGCTATTTATTGCCTCTAGGATATTAACATCCACAAACAAATCACCCAAATCTACCGAATGGCTAACCCCCAAAAGTGGCATTGTACCGTGTAATCTTTGGATATCGTTATGAAAATGTGATCGCACTTTCTGCACCAATTCATCAACGGGATTTGCTACCGTTAATTGGACTTTTTTTTTAATATTGGGGTATGTTCTTCTGGGATTCCTTGGAGTGCGATCGCATCACAGCCACCATCATAAGCATCTTCATAAGAATAACCAGCCCCTAGTTCATCATAAAAACCAACAGCAAACTTAATAGCTGCATCGTCTCCAATGGGATTATTCATCCCCACTACATAATCAATATGTTTAACTATCTCATCTGCTTGAATTTCCGAATAGCAAGCATTGAGAACAACACACTCAAGTCCTCGCTTGGCAAATCGTTTGAATAAATTGGCTAAAGCCTCAGTTGAAACAAGTTGTGCTTCTCCTAAATCATTTTCTAAAACTATTCCATGTTTACCCGAACCATGTCCAGAAAAATGAACAATCTGTGGGGTAAAATCTAACAAGGCACGACGTAAATCATCAGGACGAACTGCCTCACATTGCTGGAAAGTAAACAGTTCTCGCTTTTGCGCCCTTCGCAAACCTTCTTTAATTTCTCGTACTTCTTTATCCAGGTCTAATTTATCTTCATCCGTAGGGCTAGATGCTAGGAATAAAATAGTTTTTGTTTGACGCGAACTACTTTGAAGATTTTCTAATTTTGCCAAGTCCTGAAACTCATCTTGATGTTTATTTGATGAAATTGAAGCCAGTATTTTGTCTATACGTTGCTGTTTATCTATTCCTACTTGCGATCGCGCATATTCCAAAATCTGACAAAGTAATTGTTTTCCACCATAATCTGCTAATTTACGTAGCATCTGCGGTGCAAAAGTCGCCACAGAACCACCCCAATCAATATATTGCAAAACAGGTGTGCCAGTACCTAACGCAGCTATTAAGAAAGATTGACGTTCTCTCTCAGATTCTAAAAACGGTCTGAGTATTTCCACTAATTCATTAATAGTGCTGGAGTCTAAATTCACCATCGAATCAACCTTTCACCTGTAGTAACGTTGTTAGTAACATCCTCAATAACAAATATACTGTAAAAATACTTCTATTGTCAGTATTAGAGGCACAAAAACTTTTACTCCTGACTTCTGCTGTCTTATATCTTCCTTCCATGTAATAAATAAGTCATCATTTCCCCTTTACATTTAATTTTAATTAAACCCCGTTTTTCCAGCAAATATTTATCTTTCAACAACTCATATGTAGCTTCACAAATCTGGATATTATCTGGAATACCGTGGGATTCCATTCTACTAGCTGTATTCACCGTATCACCCCACAAATCATAGGCAAATTTCTCTATAATAATCTTTTACAGGTATCCGCAGGACATTCAATTATGCCGCATTTATTTGAGCCATTAAATCAACGCAGTGTTAACTTTCCCAATCGCATTGCAGTGTCACCCATGTGCCAGTATTCCAGCGAAAATGGCTTTGCAAATGACTGGCATCTCGTTCACCTTGTCAGTCGTGCTGTGGGAGGTGCAGGGCTGATTATGACGGAAGCAGCGGCAATTGAGCCACAAGGACGAATTACACCGCAAGATTTGGGAATTTGGCAAGATGCCCACATTGAAATGCTGGCAAAAATTGTCGAGTCACTACATCATCATGGGGCTGTAGCGGGGATTCAGCTTGCTCATGCTGGTCGAAAAGCTAGTACCACACCACCTTGGGATGGAGGTGGAGAGCTTTCTGAATCTGAAGGAGGATGGACTCCAATCGCTCCCAGTGCTATTCCCTTTAGGTTAGAAAGTCCTGCTCCCAAAGCATTGAGTATTGAAGATATTAAAGAACTGATTGCATCATTTGTAAATGCGGCTCAACGTTCCCTAGCAGCCGGATTTAACTTAATTGAAATTCACGCGGCTCATGGTTACTTGTTGCATGAATTTATGTCTCCACTGAGCAATCAGCGGACAGATGAATACGGTGGCAGTTTTGAAAATCGGATTCGGTTTTTATGTGAAGTAGTTCAAGCCGTGCGAAACATTCTACCAGATCAGATGCCGCTGTGGGTGCGGATTTCTGCCATTGATTGGATTAGTGATGGTTGGGATATTGAGCAAAGTATTGCCCTCTGTCATATTTTAAAATCCCTGGGCGTTGATTTAATAGATTGCTCATCAGGGGGAATTGTCCCTGGAGAGAAATTTGTCGTTGGTGCTGGTTATCAAACTGCCTTTAGCGATCGCCTTCGCCGCGAAGCTAAAATCGCTACCGGAGCAGTGGGCATGATTACAGAACCGGCACAAGCCGATCAGATCCTTCGCACTGGACAAGCAGACATGGTGTTAATCGGTCGAGAAATGTTACGTGATCCTTACTGGGCAAGGCGGGCTGCAAAGCAACTACGCCAACTTGTATCAGTCCCCAAGCAGTATGATCGCGCCTGGCATTAAGAACATCTAAAACCAAATTAATATGAAGCTGCATAGAATACAATATCAAGAATAATTGACCGCAGATAAACGCAGATAAACGCAGATAAATATGGATGATTATTATTCTGTGCAGTCTCTCAATCCCCGTTTTGCGTTATGAGTAGTTACATCAGTGTAACTGGATTGAGAGAAAATAAATGGCTCGTCACCCGACTTTAACTTTTGATCGTGGCACGTTAATTTTACACCCACCACCACGCAGTAAAACTTGGATAGATTATGCAATTTGGGATGATAGAATTGAAAAATTCCGTATTCCGGCAATTAGATACCGTTCCTTAGTTGAAGCACTCCAAGCAGAAGCCACAGATTTTATTGATCAAGCCAAGGCTTTTTATCCCTTAGAGTTGGTTGCCAGTTTAGAAATGACTCCCTATCCTCACCAAAATGAGGCGTTAGCGGCTTGGAAACTCGCAGGACGACAGGGGGTAGTTGTGCTACCGACAGCAGCGGGTAAGACCTATCTAGCCCAAATGGCGATGCAAGCCACACCGCGCACGACATTAATTGTCGTCCCCACCTTGGATTTAATGCACCAGTGGTATGCTCACTTAGTAGCGGCTTTTCCTGACGGGGAAGTAGGTTTACTGGGGGGTGGTTCGCGGGATAGAACCGCAATTTTAGTTGCTACCTATGATAGTGCGGCTATTCACGCAGAAAGTTTGGGTAATAAATATGCCTTGATAATTTTTGATGAATGTCACCATTTGCCTACAGATTTTAACAGAGTTATTGCGGAATATGCGATCGCTCCCTATCGGTTAGGACTGTCCGCAACCCCAGAACGCACAGATGGTAAACACGCTGATTTAGATATCCTCATTGGTAAAGAAGTTTATCGCAAATGCGCTGAAGATTTAGCAGGAAAAGCTTTAGCTGCTCATGAAATTGTGCAAATTAAAGTTAAATTATCCCAATTAGAACGAGAAAAATATAATCAGTTAATTCAAACTCGCAATGATTTTTTAAAGCAATCAAAAATATCTTTAGGAAGTCTCCAAGGTTGGCAAATGTTTGTGCAAATGAGTGCGCGTTCTCAACCTGGACGTAGGGCAATGTTATCACATCGTCAAGCCAAAGAAATCGCTTTAGGCACAGATGGTAAAATCCGGGTACTTGTAGACTTATTAGCCACCCATTATCCCGAAAGAATTTTAATTTTTACCGCTGACAATGCCACAGTTTATCGCATTTCTCAAGACTTATTAATTCCCGCGATTACTCATCAAACACCAGTCAAAGAAAGACATGAAATCCTAACTAAATTTAAATCAGGTGAATATAATACTTTAGTTGCTTCTAATGTCTTAAATGAAGGTGTAGATGTCCCCGCAGCTAGTATTGCCATTATTTTATCAGGAACAGGTTCAACGAGGGAATATATTCAACGTTTAGGGAGGATTTTACGCAAAGGTAATATAGAAAATAAACAGGCAATTTTATATGAAGTCATAGCCGAAGATACCAGCGAAGAAGGAACTTCAGCCAGACGCAGAGGAGAAAATAATAGTCAGGAAGAAAAACCGCAAAGAGCAAATTTACAAGTTGTTTATAGTAGTGAAAAGAAAAGCGATTTAAAAGCAGCAGAACAGTTAGAAATTAATTATTCAACCGAAAAGAAAGATGTTACCAACAGACCTACTGATACACCGCCAAAACGGCGAAGAAATTATCCCAAAAAGACTGAAACTTGATCAAAAACATTTGAATCTAGCAACTGAATTAATTAGCTTTTTTCAGGAAGCAGTCGGAAAAACTCAAGGATTATTAGAACGTCAGTTAGCAGACTTTGAAGGAGATACCACAGATTACCGCATGAAACGGGGTTTAGCTTATATTCTGAAAAGTGGTTTTTGTACATTTGAAGTAGTTAGTCCCCTCGAACCTCCCATGTTAAGAGCAAAAGTATTTGCATTAGCAGCAAAATCCGTTGCTAGTCGAGAATCAACTGATATTATTTTAAATAAAATTGCTGATGATTTAAGTCAAGAACTCAACCAAGAAGTTTTACCTGCTCAAATAAAAAATGGACTTTATGCTGATTTATCAGAAAATAAAATTTTAACTGCTTTTGATGCACCTAAACCAGAAGAAGTTTTACATCGTTATAATTTATCTCAAGTCCAAGGAGTTTTTTATAAAGCTAGTCAATTAGTATTAAATGCACATCGCAATGTTCCCGGAGAATATAAACTCTTATTTCGTTATTTAAAGCTATTTCAACTAATGGCTTATATTGAAGGTGATGCTGATCATGGTTTTACAATTAGTGTGGATGGTCCTACCAGTTTATTTACTCCCAGCACCCGCTACGGTTTAGCCATAGCCAAACTAATTCCGGCTTTACTTCATGTCACCAAATGGAGTTTATCAGCAACCTTAAAAACCCGTGATTCTTATACAAACGAATGGAAAACCGGACGATTCACCCTCAATTCAGAATGTGGATTAGTATCCCATTATCCCCCAGGTAAACCCTATGATAGTATGTTAGAAGAATCCTTTGCGAGTAAATGGGATGCCTTAAAAAGTGGTTGGATCTTAGAACGAGAAGTAGATTTAATTCCCATTCCTGGTAGTGTGATGATTCCCGATTTTCGGCTAGTTCATCCAGACGGACGGGTGTTTATCTTAGAAATTGTCGGTTATTGGCGACCAGAATATTTACAAAAGAAATTTGCTCAAGTAAGAAAGGCAAATTGTGATAATTTGATCTTAGCAATTTCCGAAAGATTGAACCTAGAAAAAGCCGGAGTCAAACTAGATAACGTTCCCGCAAGGATAATTTGGTTTAAAGAAAAACTCTTACCAAAATCTGTATTAGCCGTCATGGAATAATCACAATTTTATATGAAACTGTACAGAATCATAAAAATCTGCGTTTATCTGCGTCTATCCGCGTTCAATTAATCATAAACTTAACTAACAAAAGTTACAGCCCGCAGTTCTTCTTGAAAAACTCGGCGTAGTGTATCTTCATCTAAGGGGGGTTTGGCTTGATCAAGATATTCTCGTAACGCTTGGTTCATCATTGTTTGATAACCTTTCCCTTCAGCGTCTCCTTTTTGTCTAAACGCTTCCAAAATATCATCATCAATATAGATGGTAATACGAGTTTTACCTTGTTGTGGGATAATCGCACCCCGTTTAGCCTGATCAAAATCATATTCCGGTTTCATATTCACGTCTCTCCTTAGGAGTAGCAGGACGGGCAGAAATTAAGCGAATGTTATCACCTCGATAGGTATAGACTACTACTAGCAACCGCCAAAGGTGATCCATCCCCATAATAATAAATCGTTGTTCACCTTGTGCTGATTGATCTTCAAAAGAAAGTGCATAAGGATCGAACAAGACGGCCTCAGCATCAGAAAAACTGACTCCGTGTTTTTGTAAATTGCTTTTAGCTTTTTCAGGATTCCATTCAACTTGCATACATATATTATATGTATTTGTGAGAATTATGTCTAAGGAATCGTAAAGTCTATTTTGACTAGAAATCTGATTCCAGTGAATAAGGTGCGTCAGAGAGAAGATATCTGTTTTTTACGAAATTATCGGGTCTGACGCACCCTACAAACTACTCTCCGCGCCTTGTGCGCCTCTGCGTGAAAAAAATTCAAAAAAGAATATTATTTCCCTTTAGCAGATTTAAGAGATAACAACATCTCCATTTGAGTCAGAGATTTACTAGGACTATTAACAGTCACACCAATACCACGAAGAGAATCGAGAATAGCAGTAGCGTCCGCAGGTAAAGGTTGACTTTGAGCGGATAAACGCTCAATTATGGTTTTGGTTTTTTCCATATCTAAATAGAAATAACCACCATTGGGTTTTTGTAAAGAACCTGTAACAGTTTTAAAAGTATCACTTTGATCAAGTGATGCACCTTTGCGATCTGCCAGTATTTCCGCAACGGGTCCACCAATAGCCAGAAATGCTGTATTATCATTGAGCCAACCATGTGCCACTAGAGCGCCTTGTTGGGGGATTTGCCATTCTGTGACATTTTTACCGCCAATGGTTCTTTGAGCGACATTCAGCCGTTGCTGTTTGGCAAAATTATCGAGTTTAGTGAAAGTGGCTTCAGCAGTTTTGCGATCGCTCGTATCTAATACTAGCGCACCTCCAAAACCGGTATTAGCTAATAAACCTTGATTAGATTGAATTGCACCTAAACCAAACTCTCCATTCATCCAGCCAAAAATATCTTTATCTAAATCAATTTGCAGGACTTTTAGTTGAGTCCGCGCTTGTTGAATTCCTTGATTTAATTCGGGATAATCTTTAGATTGTTCCACAAAAGTTTGCCAACTTTTACTAATACCTTGTCCACTAGCTAAAGCCAAAGTTTCACTGGGGAATTGTCCCACAATTTTGGCGGGAGTAGTTTGATATTCAAATTTATTCAGTTGGGGATCTAAATTCACAATTGCTTTTAATCTTAATCCGCCATCATCTATGCCCACACCTGCTGTTAGTGATTTGACTTGCTTAATTTGCGCGAGGGTTTGTGGAGGTAATTGTTTAGATTGAGGATTGAAAGCAGTTAATTGTTGTACCATATTGGCATAATCAGGAACATAAATTTGCGCTAAACTGTTTTTAACATCCACACCTTTGCTAAGAATATCATTTGCCCCTTCTTTACTAGCAAAAGAAGGTTCACCTTTATAGGTATCAATCGCTTTTTCTACAGATTGTTTATTGGATGTAAACAGCAAATGGTCATTATTCAAAACTGTTACATAAGTCGGTTGACCTTGACCAGTAGATTCGATAATTTTTTGACCTTTGTAGTCCGATTCCTGAATTTTGACGTTTTTTTGGTCTTTCAACTTATTGGCAAATTTCAAAGCAGCTATTTTATCTTTAATCCCTACCACTAACAAATAATTTGGGGCTTCGGAGGTGGGAAAGTTATTCTCGGATACTTTTTTTGCATCTGGTGGTAGTACCGCAATCATCACCCCACCAACCCAAGGTTTGATATCTGCTTCGTAAGAAATTTTATGATCATTCAACATTTGTTGGTTGAAACTCTGGAATTCTTTTGCCAGTAATTTCTGCGCTTCCGGTGTACCAAACTGCTGTAACTTATGCCAGGATTCAGGATTAGTGTCAATATAAGTTGCCATTAGAGCAGTTGCAGGTACTAATTTAGCACTACCTAAAGGACTAGAACTATCACCACCACCCTTTAGATACATATAAGCTGCTATGCCTCCTGCTATAATTACAGCAGTACCGATTACAGGGATTAAAAATGATGATTTCTTTTCAGACATTGGTAAATGCTCCTTGTTGTTGTAAATTTTATTGCAGAATCTACGCAATGATCATTGGTAGACAGAGGATTTTATCTAATGGAGAACCCATGAAAAACAAGTATATTTTGGGGATTTTGTTAACTTAGTTGACATCAGTAAATATCGCATATTGAGTATAAAAGGGTTGAAAATACCTGGCGGTTAGAGACAGTTTACAATCAAGTGGTGAAAAAACATAATTCCCAGAGATTTTGATGTTTAAATCCTTTTTTTATCCCTAATTTCCGCTAATTTTACGGTAATTGCTGATATAATTAACGGTTTATGCTCACCAAAAAGTTGTAATTGGGTCTAAATAATACTCCATTATGGTCAAGGCTGAATCCGCAAATGATATCTTATTCCTGTGAAAACAATAGTCAATTTCTCATCTCCAAGTTATTCTAAAACTAATCTATATGGAAAATTAGTAGTATTTGTACTCAATAACAAATGATCACGGATCAAGATTTTCTTGAATCAAGGTAGCGAAGAATTTGCTGATCAAAAAATGTCATACTACGCTACACTTCTTTACTTGTATGATTTACATCCCATTAAATCTTTTAGAATTAGAAGGCTAGAAATAATAAATGTTGCAGTTTTATTTTGATACCGAAAAAACCGGACACAAACGTTTTGAATTACCAGGGGCAAAACCACACTATAACCCTGACCGACCTGGACAGGTAGAACATATTTTTCTGGATCTGAGTTTGGATATCCCTAACCAAAGTTGCTACGGAACTTGTAGTATTCGCCTATTACCAGTGCGGAATGGGATTGATAGATTGACTTTGGATGCGGTAAATCTGAAGATCACCGCTGTACAAGTAAACGCAGTTGAGCAAAAATTTGAATATGATGGCGAAAAACTTGGTATTTACCTGTCACAACCCACTGAAATTGGTCATCGCTTGTTAATTGCGATCGCCTACGCCGCCGAAAAACCCCAACGGGGCATTTACTTTATTCAACCAAACAAACACTACCCCCACAAACCGACCCAAGTCTGGACACAAGGAGAAGACGAAGATTCTCGCTACTGGTTTCCCTGTTTCGACTACCCTGGACAATTATCAACTTCAGAAATTCGCGTTCGTGTTCCCAATCCCTTAGTAGCTATCTCCAACGGTGAACTAATTGACACCGTAGAGGAGGCAAAATACAAAACCTACCATTGGTCACAACAACAAGTTCATCCTACCTACTTGATGACCTTAGCCGTTGGTGATTTTGCGGAAATTCGGGACGAGTGGCATGGTAAAGCTGTTACCTACTACGTCGAAAAGGGACGAGAAGCAGATGCTCAACGTAGCATGGGCAAAACTCCCCAAATGATTGAATTTCTCAGTGAAAAGTATGGTTATCCTTACGCTTTCTCCAAATATGCTCAAGTTTGCGTAGACGACTTTATTTTTGGAGGCATGGAAAATACTTCCACAACTCTATTAAGTGACCGATGTTTACTAGACGAACGAGCAATATTAGATAATCGTAATACCGAAAGTTTAGTTGTCCACGAACTTGCACACCAATGGTTTGGGGATTTGGTGGTAATTAAACATTGGTCCCATGCTTGGATTAAGGAAGGTATGGCTTCCTATTCAGAGGTAATGTGGACCCAACGGGAATATGGCGACCAAGAAGCCGCATATTATCGGTTAAAGGAAGCGTGGAGTTATTTAAGTGAAGATAGCAGTCGCTACCGCAGACCCATGGTAACTCATGTTTACCGCGAAGCAATTGAACTTTATGACCGCCACATTTATGAAAAAGGATCTTGTGTTTATCACATGATTCGGGCAGAATTGGGCGATGAATTATTTTGGCAAGCAGTCCAAACATTTGTTCAAGACAACGCCCACAACACTGTCGAAACTATAGACTTATTAAGAGCAATTGAAAAAGCCACAGGACGAAATTTGGCTTTCCTGTTTGATAAATATGTCTATCGTGGTGGTCATCCTGATTTTAAAGTAGCTTATGCCTGGGATGGTGACGCAAATTTAGCGAAGGTGACAGTCACCCAAACCCAAGCCAAAGCCGATAGTAAGGATTTATTTAATCTCAGGATTCCCATTGGTTTTGGATATAAAGAAAATTCCCAACTCACAACTTTTACAGTTCGGGTACATGAAAAAGAACAAAGTTTTTACTTTCCACTAACACAAAAGCCTGATTTTATTAGCTTTGATGTGGGCAATAATTACTTAAAAACAGTCAAGTTAGAATTTCCAATTTCCGAATTAAAAGCCCAATTAGAATTTGATCCTCATCCCATTTCTCGCATTTATGCTGCGGAAGCTTTAGCGAAAAAAGGCGGATTAGAAGCGACTTTAGCCCTATCCTCAGCTTTGAAAAATGAGCCTTTTTGGGGTGTGCGGGTCGAAGTTGCTAAGGAATTGGCAGAAATTCAATTAGATCAAGCTTTTGATGGTTTAGTAGCTGGATTAGATGATCCTAGTCCCTTTGTGCGGCAGGCTGTGATTAGTTCTTTAGCGCGAATTAAAACTCATGATAGCTATAAAGCTGTAAAGAGTGTTGTCCAACATGGGGATGCCAGCTACTATGTAGAAGCTGCGGCTTGTCGGACTATTGCGGCTATAGCAGCGGCACATTTGGAAGATAAACCCCATGAAGACAAGGTAATCAAGTTACTCAAATCTGTTTTAGAAGAACGGGCTGGTTGGAATGAAGTTGTCCGCAGTGGGGCTGTGGCTGGTTTAGCTGAATTCAAATCCTCAGAAGCAGCTTTAAGTTTATTACTGGAATACACGAAAGCTGGGATACCGCAACCATTACGTCTTGGTGCAATTCGCGCTGTTGGCAAAATTTCCACTGGTCAAACTCCCGCTAATATCGAACGAATTTTAGACCGATTAGCGGAAATTGCTAGAGAGACTTTCTTTTTAACTCAGGTAGCGGTTTTAACAGCCTTGGGACAAATGGAAACTCCCAAAGCCATTGGTATTTTGCAATCTTTAGCCAATCAAACCGCAGATGGCCGTGTTCGTCGCTATGCTGAAGAGGAAGTGAGTAAAGTGCAAAAGAATATTGGCACAGACAAAACCCTGAAGCAATTACGTGAGGAACTTGATCAAATTAAACAGCAAAATCAGGAATTGAAAAGCCGACTGGAAAATTTGGAAGCGAAATCAAATTCAGAGGCAACGGGGAACGGGGAACGGGAAACAGATAAGAGGTTTTGAGCAACTTTACTTTTCGTTACATATTACTCTTCGAGAAGCCGCTCCGCGTCTACGGTTTTTTTCCGTTTACCTACTTAGTCTGTCAAATTTATTTTGACGGGTTTTTGGTAGTGCGGGCATCTTGCCCGCTAATCATCAAGGATGACTAAAAACTTTTTGGATTTTTAGGTGTCAATTCTGGGGTTTTCAGCCTATTTTCTGATAACTCTACTTTAGGTAGTAGAAATATTTTTTGAGGTTGATTAGTCTTAAATTTATTAATGCCTGAAAAACGTATATGTACCCTGGAGATAATTTCAGGGTATTTTTTTGTGTTTTTAACAATCACCTATTTTCGAGCAAAATGTTTTTCCATTATTTCTAAAATCATGGGTGCTGCAACACTACCACCACCACCACCGGAATGTTCCGCAAAGGCCACCACTAAAATTTCTGGCTTATCCGCAGGTGCATAAGCCCCAAACCAAGCGTGATTTTCTTTAACTCCTTTCTTCCAAGCTTCAGCCGTCCCACTCTTACCGGCTACCGGGGGAAGAGAGGGGACATTTAATACCTTACCCGTACCTTCAGTAATTACCTTCCGCAATCCCTCCCGCAAAATTTTGACAGTTGTGGGCTTGAGATTTAATGATTCTCTCCAGCTTCTAGCTTCTTCATTATCTTTCAACACATGGGGTTGGACGCGATAACCATCATTAGCCGGGACAGCAAACATGACTGCGACTTGTAAAGGTGTAGTTTGTAAAGCACCTTGGCCAATAGACATATTCACAGTGTCACCGACACTCCAAGGTATCTTCCATGTTTTCTGTTTCCAATTTTCATCGGGAACTAAACCCTTGGACTCTTCTGTAGTAAATTCAAAGCCGGTTTTTTGACCAAATCCATATTTACGAGTCCATTCGATCAATGTTGGTCCACCGACTCGCTTACCAATTTGATAAAAGAAGGTATCGCTACTCCACTGCATCGCTCCTACAAAACCCAATGGTCCAAAACCAGCATGATTCCATTCACCAAAGGTAGTCCCACCAATAGTTAAAGAACCGTAGGTTTGTAATACCGTATCAGGAGAAAATTTACCTGATTCTAGTGCAGCGGTTGTGGTGACGATTTTAAAGGTACTGGCTGGAGGAAAGACACTAATGGCACGATTGACTAAAGGATGTTCAGAACCTTGGACAGTTTCCCAATCTTTTTGAGAAAGTTTTTGTTTAGAAAAGATATTGGGGTCAAAGGTGGGATGAGATACCATGGCTAAGATAGCCCCATTTTTAGGGTCAATGGCGACTATTGCGCCATTGCGTTTACCTAAAGCTTTTTCTGCTGCCATTTGTATATCTAAATCTATGGTCAAGTGCAGATCATTACCAGCTTTCGCTTGTTTGCTTCCCAATATTCGTAGAGGTCTACCGCTACCATCTACTTCTATTTGCTGCCCTCCCCATTCACCTCTTAACAATTTTTCATACGCTTTTTCTACTCCCATTTGACCCATGACATCTCCTAATCTGTAGCCTTCAGCTTTCTTTTTTTCCAACTGTTTAGCGGTAACTTCACGGGTGTAGCCAAGTATATGAGCCAACTCTTGACCATGAGGATAATAACGCACCGCTTCAGTATTTATTTCTACTCCTGGTAGTTCATTTTCATACTCTTTTAAGGCTGTTACCTGTGCTTCGTTTAAATTGCGAGCGATGCGAATTAGTGAAGAATGATTAACAGCAGATTGTTCAAGTGTTTTCTCGATCTCTTCTGGGGAGGTGTCGAGAATTTTGGCTAGACGTGGACCAACTACCGGCCAGGAGGGTTTGGTATGTGCCATTGGCCACAAATATACAGATCGGGGATAACGGGTGCTGGCTAATAATTTACCATTTCGGTCAAAAATATTACCTCTTTCTGGTTGTTTGGAAATAATCCGAATCCGATTAGATTCTGCGCGGATGCGGTGGTTTTTTCCTTCGATAATTTGTAAATATATTAATCTAGCGCCGATACCAGATAACATTAATAATGTGAATAAAATTACAAATGTGGATTGGACACCACGTCCAACTGTGCGTGTATTTTTTTTTATACTAAATAATGATGATAAGATAGCCATAGGAATTGGGGAGTGGGGAGTGGGGACTAGGGACTGGAACTGACAACGAACAACTGTACGGGCGAAGCATTTGGAGAACTGTTTTTGGCAATGACCGATAATTTATCTTCCAAATGCTTCGGCTGTACGGGCGAAGCATTTGGAGAACTATTTTTGGCAATGACCGATAATTTATCTTCCAAATGCTTCGCCCCTACTGACAACTGACAACTGACAAGATTATGGCTCAAACTGCGATACAGAATCAAAGAGGTTCAAAAACATTACAGCCACTTGATGTTGAATTGCGTAACGTATTTAAGTTTTTCAACCAAGAACCCGCAGTCCAGGGAGTGGATTTGGATGTTAGACAGGGAGAGTTCTTTAGTATTTTAGGTCCATCTGGTTGTGGAAAAACAACGACACTCCGCTTAATTGCTGGATTTGAAAGGGTGGATGCTGGGAAGTTACTCATTCAAGGTCAGTTAATGACTGATGTTCCTCCTTATCTGCGACCTGTGAATACTGTATTTCAAAGTTATGCTTTATTTAATCACTTGAATGTGTGGGAAAACATTGCTTTTGGATTGCGATTAAAAAAAATATCCAAATCGGAAATTGCTAGTCGCGTTACAGATGCTTTGAAACTAGTAAAAATGGAAAGTTTGCGATCGCGTGTTCCCAGTCAACTCTCCGGTGGTCAGCAACAGCGGGTAGCCTTAGCCAGGGCTTTGGTTAATCGTCCCGCAGTCATTCTCCTCGATGAACCTTTGGGAGCATTAGACTTAAAACTTCGCAAGGAGATGCAGGTTGAGTTATCTAATCTTCACAAGGATTTAGGGTTAACTTTTGTGATGGTGACACATGATCAGGAAGAAGCACTATGCTTATCTGATCGCATTGCGGTGATGAATCAAGGCAAAATAGAACAAATTGGTACTCCTAGCCAAATTTACGAAAGTCCGCAAACACCTTTTGTGGCTGACTTTATTGGTGATACTAATCTATTTAGCGGTGAAATTGTGGAAGTAGATGCAGAATCTGTGACAATTTCTACTAAAACCGGATTAACCATGATTGTTGGTCGTAATGAACAAACTCCTCTAAAAATAGCTCAAAGTGTTGTTGTTAGTGTGCGTCCTGAAAAAATTCAACTTTCCCTTTATCAACCTAATATACCCACAAATTGTTTCGAGGGACGACTAATTAATGTCATGTATTTAGGAACTCATGTTAATTATGTTGTGGAATTAATCAATGGTGTTAACCTCAATGTTTTACAACCCAATACTTATGGTAGCTTACCAGATAGGACTACACCCATTTATGCTTGGTGGGAAAAATTTGACTGTTTAGCTATTAGTCAAGATGTAAATTAGATGACTAACAGACGGAATTTTCTCAAAAAGATGGCGGCATTTTCTACCTTATCTTTAGGTAGTTGTGGTTGGCGACTAGCTAATGTGGGGTCAAACTATATTAGCTCTAATCAAAGTGACAAACTATATATTTATACCTGGACTCAATATACAGATAAAGAATTAATAACTACCTTCACGACCCAAACAGGTGTGAAAGTAATAGCAGATGTATATGAATCCAATGATGTGATGTTGGCTAAGTTGCAAGCTGGAGGTGGTGGTACTTATAGCATCATTTACCCATCTGACTATATGGTACAAAAGATGGCGGAAAAAGGGTTATTAATAGAAATAGATCATAGCCGTTTAATTGGCTTAGATAATTTATTTCCCCAATTTCATAGTCCTAGTTATGACCCTAATAACCGTTACAGTCTTCCTTTTAATTGGGGAACAACGGGTTTATTATATAATTCAGAAAAACTCACAAATGCCCCAGAAGATTGGGAGTATCTTTGGCAAAATCAATATCAACTAAATAAACGCTTTACCTTACTCAATGATGTGCGAGAGGTAATGGGTGCAACATTACGGATGTTAGGTTATTCCTATAATTCCCAAAATAAAAATGAGGTTAAAGAAGCATATCAAAAATTACAAATATTAAAACCTGCTATTGCGGCTTTTGATACAGATGCTTGGCAAAATAAAATTCTGGCGGGAGATTTAGCGATAGCTATGTGTTATTCTGCTGATGCCGTCAAAATTTGCCAGGAAAATCCCAAACTCAAATTTGTAATTCCTCGCAGTGGTTCTTCATTATGGACTGATACTATTGTCATTCCCAAATCTAATCCTAATATAGCTGGTGCTTATGCCTGGATTAATTTAATTTTGCAACCAGAAGTAGCAGCAAAAATTTCTGAAAGATTATATATTTCTACTCCTAATCGGGCAGGATTTGAACAGTTACCAAAAGCAATTCAAGAGAATACTAATTTATTTCCTCCTCAATCACTTTTAGCAAAATGTGAACGTCTGACACCTTTAGGAAAATTTGAAGAAATTTATGAACGCTATTGGACTCAATTACTAACTTAAAAAATGGTAATTGGTGACAGGTAATGGGTAATGGGTAATGGGTAATTAAATAATAATCACTAATTTGCAAATGGAATCTTCTAGCGACCTGAACAAAATAGAGAAATTACAACCTGCTGGGAAAAATTGGTTATCTCCTTCGGGCTTACTAGCACCATCTGGTATTTGGTTATTAATGTTGCTAGTTTTGCCAACATTAATAATTTTTGAGTTAAGTTTAGTCCCAGATATTCGACCAGGAGATTTAGTAAATCCCAGCGGTTTAGGTAACTATCTTCGCATTTTTGAACCGATTTATTTAAAGGTGATATTCAACTCACTTCTTTTGGCATTTGGTACTACTATTATTACTTTAATTTTAGGTTTTCCCGTTGCTTATTGGATTGCTTTAATAGCACCGAAGCGGTGGCAAACTTTATTAGTATTAGCTTTTGTTTTACCTTTATGGACTTCTTCTTTATTGCGTTCTTACGCATGGATTACAATTTTACGTCCCACTGGATTATTAAATAGTATATTAGCCAGTTTTGGTTTACCCGCTATCAATATTTTGAACAGTAACTTAGCGGTATTAATTGGCATGAGTTACAGCCTGTTACCCTACATGGTATTAATTTTATATGCTTCCTTAGAAAAGTTAGATAAACAATTGTTAGAAGCTGCTGCTGATTTGGGTGCAAATCCCATGCAAACCTTTGGGAAAGTGACTGTACCTCAAGTTTTACCAGGAATTGCGGCTGGTTCGCTACTAGTTTTTATTACTGGGTTGGGAGATTTTATAGACCCAGAATTACTGGGTGGTGCTTCGAGTATGACTGCTGCGCGGTTAGTTTATAATCAGTTTTTAGGTGCTAGTCAAAATTGGGGATTTGGTTCAGCACTGAGTATGACCTTGATTTTGATGGTGAGTATTGCCATTTCTTTCGTGATTAAATTTGATCAAACTAAATAATTGATTTTCTATCTTCACAAAGGTACAATTATTTTTAACTTACCTTTGGGGGTTAAAGTCCCCTGCTTCTACAAGCAGCGGGTTTTGCGTCGGGGTAAAATCCCCGTTGCAAAACGTAATTCTAAATTCTAAATTCTAAATTCTGCATTCTTTTAAGTAAACTTAGCAAAGACTAAACATGATTGGGGTAGCAGTTGTTGGCACGGGATTTGGTCAAAAAGTCCATGTTCCCGCATTTCAAGCACATCATAATACTAAGATTGTCGCTGTTTATCATCGAGATGTCAATAAAGCAAAAACTATTGCAGAAGCTCATAATATCCCTTATGCAAGCGATAATTTAGCAGAAATTCTAGCTTTACCGACAGTTGAAGCTGTTAGCATTTCCACACCGCCATTTTTACACTATGAAATGGCTAAACAGGTTTTGCAAGCTGGTAAACATCTTTTGTTAGAAAAACCTATAACTTTAAATGTCAATGAATCTCAAGAATTATATCAATTAGCCAAAAATCAAGGTGTAATTGCCACTGTAGATTTTGAATTTCGGTTTGTTCCAGAATGGCAATTTTTTGCTCAACTTCTTGCTGAAAATTATGTGGGGAATATCCGATTAATTAAAATTGATTGGTTGGGTTCTTCTCGCGCTGATACTTCTCGTCCTTGGAATTGGTATTCTACTCAAGAAAAAGGTGGTGGTGCTTTAGGTTCTTTAGGTTCTCATGCTTTTGATTATATTAATTGGTTATTTGGTCCAGTTCACAAATTAAACGCTCATTTAATTACTGCTATTTCGGAAAGAGTTAATCCAGTAACTGGAGAATTACAAGCAGTTGATACTGATGATACTTGTTTATTATCTCTAGAATTGGCAAATGGTACACCTTGCCAAGTTGCTATTAGTGCGGTTGTTCATGCAGCTAGAACTCATTGGATAGAAGTTTATGGTGATAAGGGAACATTAGTTTTAGGTAGCAAGAATCAAAAAGACTATATTCATGGTTTTCGGGTTTGGGGTTCTCAACCGGGAGAATCTTTAACAGAAATAGCAATTCCCCAACAATTTCTCTTTCCTCAACATTATCATGATGGGCGAATTTGTGCTTTTCTTCGTGTTGTTGATGAATGGGTAAAAGGAATTACTAATCATCAAGAAATTACCCCTTCTTTAAAAGAAGGGGTAATTTCGCAATTGTTAATGGATTTATCCCATGAATCTCATGAAACAGGAAGTTGGGTAAATGTGCCAAGTTTGGAAGAGTTGGTTCTACCGCTCCCCTTGTGATTAAATATCCCTTTTATATGTTCAGAACCATTGATGTATATAGGTTTTATCCAAATTAATAGCGATTCCTAGGTCGCGCTAGTTCCCTCCGGGACGCTACCGCGAACGCGATCGCATCCCCAACATCCCAAAAGCGAACTGCTTGCAGCAGCGCTTCGCTATCGCACTTCCCCACACCCTCAAACGCGATTCCTAGGTCGCACTTCGCTATCGCATCCCCCACAGCCCAAACATTGATCGCATCCCCACACATCCCCAAAGGCGAACTGACAAGTCAGCGCTTGCGCTATCGCACTCCTACATCCCCAAACAACGAATTGAAAAGTCAGCACTTGCGCTATCGCTCATCCCCCACTCCAAACAAGTGTTACTTACAAGCAGGGGATTAGTATTGTCTATAGATCAATTTGTTTTCTATCAAAAGTCAAGCTTACAAGAACACTAAATGGTATTTGAATTTTAGAGGAAGGTGATACTATCTCAATTACCCCTTTTTGCCAAATATTTTTCCAGCAGATAATAAGTTTTGTCTTTGTGTAAGCAGGAATACTTATCTGGGTTGTCTCAGTTCTCTTATATGTAACTCCTTCGGTAATGGAGTATTTTGTCTTTATCGTTTCCTCGACACTATTTTTGAGGGTTGATGTAATACCTGACTTTATTTCTGACTTAACTCCTGCTTCAACACCTATTGATGATTCCAAGGAAGAAGCAAGATCAGAACCATGTCCTTTTTTATTTGCTTTTTCATACTCTAGATTAAATTGCCGTGACCATTGTTTGCTAAACTCAAAGGTTTCCACAGAGGTACTGCTACTTTTTGATCTATCAATCAGTATCGGCTCTTGAGTTAAGAACTCCTCATATATTTCAAGCTCTTTAATCTGTATTTCATCTGTTCTAACGTCGTCAGGTATGGACTGTGCTGGGCGAACGCTAAATACTTGCGAGGAGCGATTCTGACCGGGATCAAAAAGATCAAAAAACATGGTATTAATTTCTTCAATTTATGAACTGTTTAATATTCAACTAAAAGTATAGGTGATGTGATGTATTGAATACATTTTCCATATTACCAAAACATCCCCAAATTCAAAATAATGATCTATGCTTTAACTGATTTTTCAGCAGCATTGATTAACATTTCATCCATCCAAGCATTGATACTTTTTCCTGCTTTTTTAGCTGCAATAAAAATTTTCCGATGATGTTCTGGAGTTGTACGAAATGGTAATTTTCCTGAAAAAGGTTTATCAGGTTCTTCTCCTAATTCTTTACAAAAAGCTAGATAGCCATCAATAGAAGTTTCAAATTCTTGACGTGCTTCTTCGACAGTTTTAGCTTTAAAAGTAACAACATCATTAATATCTAGAACACGACCAAAAAGTATTCCTGCTTCTACATCTACTTCAATTGATGCTGTATATCCTTTATAAGTCAACATAACTCTAATAACCTCAACTCGATTTTATTGTGGTAGGGGCAATTTTTGGAATTACCCCAAATCTTCAATATGGCCTAATTATAAATCAACTAATTATGGTTCAACTCCTGCTTTTGTCAAAAATTCACGTACAGATTTAACAGTTCCTTTATCTGTTTCTTTATGGGGATGTGGTTCATGAAAATGACCTTTAACATCATTTAATTTAACTCCTACTCTTGAACCGCTACCTTGACTAATATAAGCACCTAAAGCTATAAATAGACTTTCAATATCTTGCCAAATAATATTTGCTGGTACAGGATTTGTAAAAATTAATTCTAAAGTTTTTCTTTGTTTATTGTTGAGATCCATTCATTACTCCCCGGTGATGTTACTACTGGTTCATAAGCCAGCCAAGCTAAAGAAAGTTGCAACCTTTCAATGAAGCTACTGACATCACATATTAAGTATAAAAGCGTTGAATCTAGCTTTACAGAACGTTTCATTGTTTTGTTAACACCTTTCCTTAACTTGTATTTGGTTACGACCTAATTACTATGATATCACAATATGATGTCATGTCAAGAGATCAACTGAAATAATAATCTCAAAACAGTTGGTTACTCTGAGTGATTAATTTGTCATCATAAATACATAAAAAATAGGGACACAGATATCCGTGTCCCTAAACTTGATACGCGTTATCCAGACTGAAAATGTTTACTCAATTCCCTCAATCCGGTTTTCTACCTCCTGATACAACTCACGTAACCGGTCTAAATTCTCCTCGCTAGTCTCCCAATAACCGCGTCCATTCATTTCCAACAAAGTAGAAACAATCTTGCGGAAAGAATGAGGATTGAGATTCATCAAACGCTTTTGCATTTCCTCATCTTTGATGAAAGTTTCGTTCGTGTCCTCATAAATCCAATTATCCACAGCGCTTCGCTATCGCACTCCCAAATCCCCAAAAGCGATACCTTCGGTCAGTGCTTCGCTATCGCACCTTCAACAGCGATTCCTAGGTCGCGCTTCGCTATCGCACTCCCAAATCCCCAAACAGTGATTCCTAGGTCGCGCTATCGCATTAAATATTTGATTTGACAAAAATTGACAATATTTGCCATAATTAAATAATCAGCAAAATAAACACTTATTAGCTATGACTACAGTAAATATTTCTCTTCCCGATTCTATGCGGGACTTTATCAATGAACAGCTTGAAAAAGGTGGCTACAGTACAACCAGCGAATATATTCGACACTTAATTCGTCAAGACTTAGAAAAAGTCCAAAAATCACGAATAGAAAAATTACTATTGGAAGGATTAGATAGCGGTGAAGCAATTGAGATTACGGATGAATGGTGGGAACAAAAACGTACCCAACTTCTTGAAAGAATTCGCAAATCATAGCAATGATTAGAAAAATTGTCATTAGACCAAAGGCTAGTGCTGATCTGGATGAACAGTTTACTTATATTGCACAGAGTAATTTTGACGCAGCATTGAGTTTTTTTGATGCTACTAGGCAGACTTTTTCACAAATAGCAAAACTACCGGGTGAGGGTTGATTTTTCTCACTTATTCAGCAAGCCCTAAATATCGCTAACTTCTAACCCAAAGTCATAACTTGCTCATATTCTTCCTTATGGCTTTGCAAAGCATCCCAAACATCAACCTTTTGCTGAAGATTTAACCAAAGTCTTGGTCCATTACCTAAAGCTTTACCAAGACGAATTGCAATATCTACAGTAATTGATTTTTCACCATTAATAATTTGCTGAATTGTTTGATTAGATACTCCTAAAATTTCTGCAAAATTGCTAGGATTAATATCTAAATCATCTAAGATATCTGCAATTACTTCACCTGGATGTATTGGTCTTACTAATCTATCTTGAGTAATATCTTGCAAATTATTCATAATCAATACTCCTTAATAAATTTTACTACCGTTAGTTAGCAATCTCTAAGCAATTAAGATCATATTAACACAGGAATTAATGATAATCTTCAAGATTGACATCATAAGCATCACCATCTTCAAATTTAAAGGTTATCCGCCAGTTTCCCGATACCTTAATTGACCAAGTTCCTTTTCTATCTCCTTTCAATTCATGCAAATCATATCCCGGTAATCTAATATCATCTACAATTAAAGCTGAGTCTATAACTTCTAATCTAATTCTAATTTTCTTTTCTAAATTTGCGGGAACTCCTTTATTAAAATTTTCTCTGAATAGATTTTGCAATGCTTTACTTTTAAATGTTTGAATCATCTTGAATTTTATATCATTATGTAGATTATACAAAGTTTCTACCTACAGTTACGCGATCGCACCCCACATTTCCAAACAAGCGATTCCTAGGTCGCGCTTCGCTATCGCACCCCCAACATCCCTAAAAGCGAACTGCTTGCAGCAGCGCTTCGCTATCGCACCTCCTCACAACCCTAACAAGCGATTCCTAGGTCGCGCTTCGCTATCGCACTCCCCACATCCCAAAACAGCTATATCTTCCCTTGACAAAATATTTTCATACAATTAACATGAAATTATCAAATAATTTGTTGAAATTATGATGTTTAGCCTAAGCGATATTCACCCCTTATCAGAATTTCAGCGCGGAGCAAAGATGTTTCTGGATAAGTTAAAAGAAACTCAATCTCCCATTGTGCTGACTGTGAATGGTAAAGCTGCTGCTGTGGTTCAAGATGCTGAAAGTTATCAAAAACTGATTGATAGACTGGAATTACTGGAATCTGTTACTAAGATCCGTCAAAGTATAAATGAGTTTAAACAAGGCGAGGGTATGCCCTTAAATCAAGCATTTGCAGAATTTAAGGAAAACTATGCGAACGCTATCGCTCTCCCACATCCTCAACCAGCGATCGCTACGTTAAACTACCGATAATACTGTCAAGGTATAAAATTATGGTATAATTATGGGGTCAACTTATTTAATCTTTTGTAATTTATAAATTTGCGTTATAATTTTGATTGGAATCCAGCAAAAGAAAAACAGAATATTCGTAAACATCAAATCAATTTTCGTTTAGCATCAACTGTTTTTCGTGATCAATATCAATTAAGTTCATATGATGAAGAACATAGTGATTATGAAGACAGATGGATTACTATAGGTTTAGATGAAACGTGTATTTTAAGGGTTGTTATTCATACTTTTGAACAAACAGATGAAGATTCATATTTGATTCGTATTATTTCAGCACGAAAAGCAACTTTTAATGAACAACAGTATTATCAAGGAGGAAAGCTATGAAAGCAGAATATGATTTTTCACAAGCTGAACAAGGTAAGTTTTATAATGCTGATGCAACTTTTCATTATCCGATTTACCTTGAACCAGATGTTGATAATTTTCTCAAGAAAATTGCTCAGGACAAAAACATTGATGTGCAAATTTTAGTCAATGAATGGTTGAGAAATAATATTAAATTAATTGAAAGTATTCAGTAAAAGCGATTCCTAGGTCGCGCTTCGCTATCGCACTCCCAACATCCCAAAACAGCGATACCTTCGGTGCGCTTTGCTAACGCATCGGTAAGTTAATTTTTTTTTAAATTCTGTAGAAATTTTCATAAATTGATTACTCTTAAAGTATGAAAACGTCTACTCAATAGGAAAACTAAAATGATTATTAGTGTTAGCAGACGTACTGATATTCCGGCATTTTTCCCAAAGTGGTTTATTAACCGTATTAGATCAGGTTATTGTGTAGTTCCAAATCCTTTTAATCGAAATCAACTTTCTCGTATAAATCTAACTCCAGAAAATGTAGAAATTATAGTTTTCTGGACAAGAAACCCTAAACCTTTGCTTTCTTATATACAAGAATTAGATGAAAGAGGATATCAATATTATTTTCAGTTTACTGTTATGAACAATCCTAATTTTATAGATACTAATAAATCTGAGTTATCTTATGCTATTAAAACATTTCACCAATTAGCTGATTTAATAGGTTTTCAGAAAATTATTTGGCGATATGATCCTATTGTTTTTAGTGATTCAGGTAAAATTGATTTGAATTTTTATCTTGATCAATATGAAGTTATTGCTAGTCAATTGTCTGGTTATACTCAGAGGTGTGTAATTAGTTTTATGGATAAATATCAAAAAAATAATAAGCGTCTAAAGAAAATAGAAAAAGAGCAAAATATTGAGTTTTTGAATTTTGAGAATATTCCTGAAGTTTTTAGTAAATTTATACCCTCATTAGTGAATATTGCAAATACATATAATATGCAAGTTTTTACTTGTTCTGAGTTAATAGATTTAGAACTTTATGGTATAAATCATGGTAAGTGCATAGATGATGATTATATTCATCAAGTATTTAATATAGAAGTTAATCATCAAAAAGATTCTGCTCAAAGAGAAACCTGTGGTTGTGTCAAAAGTAAAGACATTGGTATGTATGATACTTGCTTATTTGGGTGTCAATATTGCTATGCAACCACAAGTTTTGATAAAGCTAGAGAAAATTACCGACTACATCATCCTGAATCACCTTCTTTAATTGGATGGTATGATATTGAAAAGAAATCTGATGTTAGACAATTAGAACTATTTTAATAGTCAATTATTGCCATTGAAGCAACTAATATGGGATATCATCATCTAATAAATCTTCACTACTATATTCACCTTTACAAATCACCAGAAATAAAAATCTAATTCGGTAACGAGGAATTAAACCATCTTCCCCAGTTAGTAGATTTTGTCTAACTATCTCAGGAATTTTTAAGGAAGAAGCAATTTCTAATTCACCCCGTTCAATAATTTGATAATCATTTCTTTGATTAGCAATTTTAGCAATATCCTCTAATATTCTCCGATTTTGATCATAAGCAAGCAAATCACCAATAATAATAAAACTATTTAAGGGAGCGCAATCAAGTAAAAACTTGATATTTTCTTGAGTAGTAGATGTATTCCATATTTCATTTAGACAATTTTGAAATATAAAAAGATGGCAATTACTAATAACTTCTGTTATTGGATCAAAGGTATTAGGTGAACATAAATCTAGCTTGCGAACTACTCCAGAAATATCTCCTTTCCATAGTTTGGGAACTACAAAATTTTTGGTAACTTCTCGACTCAATTTCCATTGCTCAGAGGCGATATCATAAATCTGAACTATAATAGATTTAGTTTGCTGAGAATGTTCTGTAAGAAATTGAGTTAAACCAGCTACTTCAGGACATGGACCAGCACCAAAAAAGCAAGCGTTTATCTGTTCTGGAAAAGTGAATATTTCTGGAGATAGTCGCAGAATTTCCAAAGTCATTTGGACATAGTGCGGATAGTAGCGAATTAAATAAGCTGCTTGAACTTGAGGATCAGAATAATCTACTTTTACCGTATTTGAGCGATAGGATTTCCATAGGTATTTTGCAGCATTTTGTAAAGATTTAAGATAACTCTCAAATGTCTGATGAAGATTGGGATTATAAAAATCTGGTGAGTTTTTTAATCCTTCTAAAATATACTCGTATAATTTTTCCATCAAATTGATACACCCTGAGTTAAATTAGTGAATAATTCTAAATGTTAAATTGATTCGTGGCTGAATTTCTTTAGCTGTTTTAGCAATTTGGTGTTGCCAAAAATGCTGAGTTTCACCTTGCATTAGCAGAAAACTACCACTAGCTAAATCAATATCAATCTTGTAATTTTTTGAATGCTTATGTCGTAAGGAAAAACGACGAGTTGCACCAAAACTAACTGAGGCAATTATGGGATTTTCCCCTAATTCGGGTTCATCATCACTATGCCAGGAAACACTATCTTTACCATCACGATATAAATTGATAAGAACACTATTAAAACTAATTTGTGCAATTTGCTCAATTTTAGATTTAATTAATTTCAATGTAGGATTCCAATGTTCTGGATGTTGTTCTATGCCAGAATAAGTATAGGATTTTCCTTCATCTCCATACCATGCTGTCAATCTTGGTATAGGCATTTGCTTACCAAAAAATTGGATTATTTCTTGTTTCCAGTTAACACTAGAATATAAATCTGAAAAAAGCTGATTACTTTCTTTGGTGCTAAAAAAATTCGGATATAATATTACTTCTCCATCAGTAGAAATAATAGTTTTTTTGTTAACCTGATTTTCTAATACCAGGTTATTAGTATCTGGTAGATAATCCCAAAGACTGATTTGATTATACATGATTTGATTAAATCTCCGTAATTATACATTTAGTGAAATCATCAAACTGAAGAATTTAGGCAGGTAAAAAACCTGCCCATTTAAACCTATTCTATACCCTCAATCCGATTTTCCACCTCCTGATACAACTCCCGTAACCGGTCTAAATTCTCCTCACTCGTCTCCCAATAACCGCGTCCATTCATTTCCAACAAAGTAGAAACAATCTTGCGGAAAGAATGAGGATTGAGATTCATGAGACGCTTTTGCATTTCCTCATCTTTAATGAAAGTCTCATTCGTGTCCTCATAAACCCAGTTATCCACAGCGCTTCGCTATCGCACCTCTCACATTCCCAAAACAGCGATACCTTCGGTCAGCTTCGCTATCGCATCCCCACATCCTCAAACAGCGATTCCTAGGTCGCGCTGAGTGCAAGGCACACGCTACGCGAACGCTATCGCAATATTTTCTCTGAACTGGTATAATCATTCCTATAGTTCACTGTTTAAAGAAACTATGCAAATTAAAGAAATGACGGCGGAACAGTTACAAAACCTAATCCGTACTACTGTAGATGAAATGCTAGATGAATACTTCGGTGATCCTGATGAGGATAAGGAAATTAAAGAATCATTCAAGCAAAGTTTATTGGAAATCCGGCGTAAACGTCAAGAAGGAAGACCTACTATTCCTCTAGCCGAAGTTTATAAAAGGTACGGGATAGAACGTTAAATGAGTTAAGTGTCAATTTTGAGCAGATAACTCCTCTATCTCTTACAGGTCAATGGTCAGGTTTTTATAAGTTAAGAGTGGGTGATTATCGAGTTATTTATGAGTTAGATATAGAAGAACAATTAATCATTATCATTAGAATTGGTCATCGTAGAGAAATTTATTAGATCAACATCCCCAAAAAGCGATTCCTAGGTCGCGCTATCTCTATTCCTTCGGAACGCTATGCGAACGAGACGCTACCGCGAACGCGATCGCACTCCCACACCTCCCAAAACAGCGATTCCTGCGGAGCGCTTCGCTATCGCACTCCCACATCCCAAAAGCATCAATTAAGCAGACATTAAACGCTGTGTAGGTTCAGGAATTTTTCGACCTAACTCTTGAGCAGTTTCTATCCATTCCTGCATAATAATTTCTATATTTTGCAGTGCTTTTTGATAAGTTTCTCCATCAGCAGCACATCCCGGTAAATCTGGAACTTCTGCGATAAATGATTGGTCTTGTTCACTCCAATAGAGATTAATTTCATATCGCATAGTCATCTTAACCTCCTAGCTGATATTTAAGTAACATTTCACGAACTTGTTTAACTTGATATGCTTTGGCTTTTCCTTGTTTGGGTTGAAGGTTCAAGATTTCCTCAATTCCTTCTTTTGTGAAAATGTGGTGACTTCCACGAATTCTTTCATCAAATCCTAATCTGATTAAGAGTTGACACAATTGCTCAAAGGATATATTTGTGTCAGATGCGCCTGATAGAATTTTAGCTAATAGCTTGTCTTGTTGACTCACAAGTTATGATTTTATTAACTCAAATGTTTATAATAACCGAAAGCGATTCCTAGGTCGCGCTTCGCTATCGCACCCTTCCCACATCCCCAAACAGTGATCGCTCTCCCACATTCCCAAAACAGCGATTCCTACGGAGCGCTTCGCTATCGCACCCCCACACATCCCAAAAGCGATCGCATTCCCACATCCTAAAACAGCGATACCTTCGGTCAGCTTCGCTATCGCATCCCAACATCCCAAAACAGCGATACCTTCGGTCAGCTTCGCTATCGCATCCCACACATCCCTAAAAGCGATTCCTACGGAGCGCCTCGCTATCACCTAAATTCATCACCAGAATAAAAAATGATAAGATACTAATAAGATTTTATTCATATTAGTATCTTATGAATGTGAGTTTTCCGATACCAAAAGAACTTGAGTCTTATCTTGAGGTTCAGCTTCAATCTGGCAATTATGATACTGTAGCGGACTATTTTTTGATGTTGTTACAGCAAGATCAACGGCGTAAGGATGCTCAAGCAAAATTAGCTAGTTTGTTGCAAGAAGGTTTGGACTCAGAAGCTGAACCTGTAACTCCTGAATATTGGCAGGATTTGCGCCGATCAATCTTTGGTGCGGCGCAGTAGTAATTATGGCTTTTCAGGTAATTGTTCGTAATCGTGCTACTCAAGATATCAGACAACAAGCAAATTATATTTTGGTGAATGGCAATCGGGAATCAGGGGAAAAGTTTTTGGAGTTTGTTGAGTCTGCTTTTGCTCAATTGGCAATAACTCCCAATATGGGTAAGGTTGTGTCGTCTTTATCTGATATGGGAGCAATTCGTCAGTGGCGGATTAAGAATTTTAAGGACTATTTGATTTTTTATAAAGTTCAAGAGGAACGGGTGGAGGTTCTACGGGTTTTGCATGGAGCGAGAGATTTAGAGGATCTCTTGCCATTCTTAAATGAGGAAGTTTAATTTTTTGATTCCTACGGAGCGCTTCGCTATCGCACTCCGCATCCTCAAACAGCGATCGCACCCCCACATTTCCAAAAGCGATCGCATCCCACACATCCCCAAAAGCGATTCCTACGGAGCGCTTCGCTATCGCATTCCCCACATCCTCAACAAGCGATCGCACCCCCACATCTCCAAACAGCGATTCCTGCGGAGCGCTTCGCTATCGCACTCCCACATCCCAAAACAGCGATTCCTGCGGAGCGCTTCGCTATCGCACTCCCAAACCCCAAACAGCGATCTCATTCCCATACCCCCAAACAGCGATTCCTGCGGAGCGCTTCGCTATCGCACTCCCAAACCCCAAAAGCGATTCCTACGGAGCGCTTCGCTATCGCACTCCCCGCATCCCCAAAAGCAACCTAGCGATCGCAATTGCATAGTATTTTTGTACCTATTAAGATTTTACACCAACAATCAAATACAATTTCCGTAGATATGACAGTTTAGGGGGTAATTTTGGGTAATACTAAGAAAGCTCAATAAGTTAAATATAGCTTTGTATGTCTACTGAATTAACTGCTGAAACTTTAATCCCACTTTCTGTCCAAGAACGGAAAGCACTAATTTTGCATCATGCTTCATTAATTGATGTGACTCACATCGCAGATGAAGATTTACACATAGCATATAAATATGGAATAATTATTTCCTCAATAGCACCAGCTTACTTTCAATATCAAATTGCACAAGACAAGCAGAATGGATCTGTTTTAGAATTAGATAGACAATCTCAGTTAATTAGTAGTAAAACTGAAAAATTCGCAGATGATTTTATTGAGTGGTTAAAACTCGACTTTGAAAAGAAAAATTCAATAATTAAGGATCATCCTAACCCATCCAATCTTTTTGAACTCTGTGGAGCTAAATTGCTAGTTACTAGCAACTCAGTGACAAGAAGTCTGAGTACAACAATGGGAAGTCTCTGGGAAAAGATATCTGATATTAGTCCTTGTATTATTATTAACCCAGAATTTGAATTTGGAATTAAAATTACTGGAATTGATATTCTACTCTTTTCGGAAGAAACAGTTAAGTTTGCACAACTAAAAACTCTAAAAGGAACATTGACTGGTTCGCAAGTACCAAGAGCAAAAAAAGAATTAAGCATTCATAAAAACTCTTTGTTTATAGCAGCTTTTGATTTAGGTAAATGGACTTTTTCAAATAGAAGTAACATTCCTCGTATTGCTGGTAAACCATTTTGGAATATGATTTGCATGGATTATGATCTAGTTGAAAATCATATCCGAGATATGTTACAGAAAATTGATCAAGCATTTGCTGAATTAGCCACAAAATAAATAGTTACCAAATCTATAGAGAAAAAAGTGAAAGTTGTTCAGATATCTCTTTACCTTTTGCTTTGTTTCCTTGAATTAAGTTGAAAAGATAACTCCCAAGTTCTTTCGCAAGTAATACCGGAACTGCATTACCAATTTGTTTGTATTTAGAACTGACAGAACCATAAAAAATCCAATCATCGGGAAAAGTTTGAATTCTTGCAGATTCACGGACAGTTAAAGAACGTAATTCTACAGGATGACACATATCTGTAGCTTTTTGGTGTGGACTTGTTGTAATTGTTGGAGAAGGTTTATCCCAAGATAATCTTCTATAAAAACCCACTTTTCCACCTCCCGAATTATAAGCACCTCCCATAGCTTCTTGTTTTAATTCTTCTGGTAAATGCTTCCAGTTTTGTCCAGCTTCCAATAATCTTAAATATTTTAAGCGACTTTCTGGATAAGCCATAAATTCTTGTTCTGTATCAACTAAATCTATTATAGCATCTTCTAAAGTTCGCCATTTAGGTAAAATTTTACCATCTTTGCAATATTTGGGAATAGGAAATGTAGCAGCTTCACCATCTCTAGAACCAATAAATACTACACGCGCTCTATTCTGTGGAACGCCATAATCTGCGGCTTCTAAAAGGTTATAAACGACGTTGTAGCCTATTTCCTTCATTTCTGATAATACTACTTTTAAAGCAGCACCAGCTATTTCATCAACTTCTAAGGGTGGGTAATCTTTTCCTCTTTGGTTAATTGGTCTATGACGAAGTGGAGCAGAAAGCAAACCTTTGACATTTTCCATTAAGAAAAAACGGGGTTGGACTTCTTCAACGATGCGAACAAAGTCCATGAATAAACTACCGCGAGGGTCCATAACTGAACCTCTTTTCCCTGCGGTACTAAATGGCTGACAAGGTGGACCACCAGTTACTAAATCTACTTCTCCTGGTTGTAAAGCACGTCCTAAATTTAAAACCATTCCCCCTTCTTCAAGTAATTCTTGAGAACTGACGTTTTGTATTTCTCTGGGAATAGCACTTTCCTGCAAAAATGGACGATTAAGCGCAATTGTTTTTGTAGCATCACGGTCTTTTTCTACTACACTTACTGTATAAAATCCTGCTTGTTCCATACCCAAATCTAGACCGAAAGCACCTGTAAATAAGGAAATAGAAATAGCTTTACCATCTATCATTCTTGTTCCCAACAATTACTAAAATCAATAGTTATATAATGAGATGTATAAGGAACTTGCTCATATATGACTAGTTAGATTAAGTGTATCACTTTTTGGAGATAAATAGATTTAATAATTGTAAACATTACCAAATCATCCCCAAATTCAAAACAAAACCCTTTAAAACATCTTCCCCCGAAACCGTAGCAGGAGAATCTAAAACCTCAACCTCCTTACCTGGTCTATAAATTTTCACCTGACAAGATTTACGATTAATTAATATACCCAAACGTACACCATTATCTATATATTCCTTCATCTTTTCCTGTGTAGTTTTCAAACTATCACTAGGAGAAAGTAACTCAATGACAAAATCAGGACAAATGGGAGGAAACTTTTCCTTTTCTTCTTTAGTTAAATTATTCCATTTTTCCAACTTTATCCAAGCAGCACTAGGAGAACGAATCGCACCATTTGGTAAAATAAAACCGACATCAGAACCAAAAACTACACCTTGTGATTTGTCATCGTTCCAATTTGCTAATTGAGCAGTTAAACCAGAATTAATATTGCCAGTTATACCACCCAATAAAGGCTTTAATATCAGACTACCATCAGCATTACGTTCAATTTTGATTAATTCATTAATTTGACATAATTCAAAAAATTGATCATCAGTTATTTGAATTGATGGAGGTAGATAGAGAGTGATAAAATCCATATTTATTCTACACTAATGTCATAATGTCATAACTTTATTATATTCTTCCTGATGACTTTGCAAAGCATCCCAAACATCAACTTTTTGCTGAAGATTCAACCACAGTCTCGGTCCATTACCTAAAGCTTTACCAAGACGAATAGCAATATCTACAGTAATGGATTTTTCACCATTAATAATTTCTTGAATTGTTTGATGAGATATTCCTAAAACTTCGGCAAAATCGTGATAATTAACTTCTAAATCATCTAAAGTATCTGCAATTACTTCACCTGGATGTATTGGTCTTGCTAATCTCTCATCAGTAATATTTTGCCAATTATTCATAATTAATACTCCTTGAATATTTCAGCCCACAGCATATGCTGACATACATATCTATCATTATATTGCTTATTCCATAATTACAGTACCAAAAAGCGATTCCTACGGAGCGCTTCGCTATCGCACATCCACGAAAGCATCAATTAAGCAGACATTAAACGCTGTGTAGGTTCAGGAATTTTTCGACCTAACTCTTGAGCAGTTTCTATCCATTCCTGCATAATAATTTCTATATTTTGCAGTGCTTTTTGATAAGTTTCTCCATCAGCAGCACATCCCGGTAAATCTGGAACTTCTGCGATAAATGCTTGGTCTTCTTCACTCCAATAGAGATTAATTTCATAGCGCAGAGTCATCTTAACCTCCTAGCTGATATTTAAGTAACATTTCCCGGACTTGTTTAGCTTGATATGCTTTGGCTTTTCCTTGTTTGGGTTGAAAGTTCAAGATTTCTTCAACTCCTTCTTTTGTAAAAATGTGGTGACTACCACGAATTCTTTCATCAAATCCTAATCTGATTAAGAGTTGACACAATTGCTCAAAGGATATATTTGTGTCAGATGCGCCTGATAGAATTTTAGCTGATAGCTTGTCTTGTTGACTCACAAGTTATAATTTTATTGACTTAAATGCTTATAATAACCGAAAGCGATACCTTAGGTAAGCTTCGCTATCGCACTCCCAACATCCCAAAATAATCCCCAAACAGCGAACTGCTTGCAGCAGCGCTTCGCTATCGCATCCCACATCCCAAATAGCGATATCTCAAGTAATTATACAGTCACTCTCTCTTGTGTTAGTGAAAGATTTGATTCAGTAAGTTTTTCTTGACTCATCTCCTCTCTTGTAGCACTTTCGCTATTACAAAATTGATCAAATAATTCAAAAAAGTTATTTAGTGCATCTCTTTCATCCGCAGAATAAAAAAGAATAATACTATCCCATCCATGCGAAGAACTAATTTTAAATCTTGTCTGTACCCATTCTTGAAATTGATTAAATTCTAGCTCTTGTTGAGTTGGTGGTAAACCTAAATCTGACCTAGATCCCATATATCCATCTAAAAAAGCTCTTAGTCGAGTAATTGAACATTGACCTAGAAACATTCCTGGTCTTTGTTTAATTCTTTGGAGCATTTCATAGAAATATTCATCGGGAATTAGAGTAATACTATGATGATTGTTTTCCATAATCTTTAACACCTAAAAAGTTTCTTCTGTGATTTGGAACTGCTGCCCGTTATACAGTTTATTATAAAACAGTAAGTTAGCTAACCATTGATTTTTGGTGATTCCATCAGGGTGATGATTATCAAATATCATTTCTACTCCATCTATTATAATCATAATACCTTGATGACGACCATTAATAGAGATTGCATCCCCAGAAACACTTTCATCATAGATATAACTATCGCGTCCTATTCCTGAACCTGTATAAGTTTTAGCCGCTTTCCCGAAATTCTCTGTGATACCAAGTAATCTTGGATAGCTTGAGCGCATTCAACACATTCCAGATTCTTATATTTGGCAATAATTTCTTTAACTTTGTAGATTTGCTCAATACTAATTGGAATCAAGTTTTCTCCTAAAGAGTCAAAGATAAGTGGTTATTTTATCACTAAAGCGATCGCTGCGGAGCATTTCGCTACACCCACAAAAAGCGAACTGCTTGCAGCAGCGCAACGCTTACGCACTCCCACACCCCAAAACAGCGATCGCTTTGATAAACTTCCAAAAATGGCAACGTCTTAAAATCCAAAAGCTAAAGTATCCAACATATATTTACTTTTTTCACGTCCAACCTCTAGATAAATTTCTAGCAGTTCCTCATAAGCAGTTGCTCCCCCCACAATATTCCAAAACTCATTTCCGATAACAACAGCTTCATCAAAAGGTAAATAACTTTTTGCGTGCGTCCATTTATAATCAACTTTAGTTGCACCATAAGGATTATAAGGCATTGCATAATAAGCTTGTGCTTTAGGACGGTTAACCCCGTGCAGTAAATGAAACCTCAACAAACGTTGTAAAACTTCTAAACATTGTCCTTTGTTGGGTTTGGGAGCTTTGATTTCAAAGAAAAATTCTGTCCCATCTTTTGCAAGAATATAAAGATCAACACGAGCTATTTTTAGCTCTAAATCATTACTACCACGAGCATTCATCACTGCTGTTATCATCTGCTCAAAAGATGGTTTTTCTTTTTCCTGCTTTGCGGCAGATTCGTAATTTTGTTTTTGAAGTTCAGCTTCTGCAAAAGCTGCAATACTTACCTGATTTTTAATATCGTAACCACGACGGACATCTTGATGATGTTCGAGAGCAATTAAACGAGCGCATTCTTCAAAAGAATTACCTAATTTTGTACTTAAACCTCTTTCAAATTGATTAATACGTATTAGTTCTGGAGGAATAAGTGCTGCTTGAAATGGTTTTAATTCTCCATTAGATGATGATCTTGATAAATACTCTTCTGCACTGGTGGGCTTTAAAATTTTACGCCCTTTATACTCATCTATAAGACCCTTGATAAAACCTTCTAGATAACCTTTAATTTCTGCACGAGTTTTTGAACTAATAGCTGTCATATTCAAAATTAAACCGATAGAATGATTGTTAACAATGCCTTTGCTAAATGGTAAATAACAGGAATAGAAACTGCATTACCAAATTGATGTTTGGCTGTATTTTCATTATCCGCTATTTTGAAACTTTTAGGAAATCCTTGTAATCTTGCGTAATTTTCTGCGGTTAAAGGTTTAAATCGTTTTGGTTGATAAATTTTTTTGATAAATGTTTGCTTATATGCTTCAGGTTCTTCACATTCTATAGATATAGTAGCCACATAATCTCTTGTTCCAGTTGCGGTTAAAGTTCCAATCGCATCAGCATGAGGTAAAAATATTTTAGAAATTCCGTTAATTCCTGAAGAAATTTTAGAATTTACAAATTCATAACCTTTCCCTTCTACAAGACGAAGAATTGCTTTATCTACTAAGCTGTTGATTTCTTCAATCTGTAAATTAGAAATTAAATATTCTAAAACTTCAAATTTTAAAGGATTACCATCTTTTTCACCATAAATTTTCTTTCTTCTATTTTTTAAAATAGTTTGACATATTAACTTTTCTCTATAACTTGTTTCTATTAATTCCCAAGAATGAATTGTAGTATGTCCATCTCTAATATCAGCAAAAGTAAAGAAATCGTTTAATTCATCTATTTTTTGGAATCTGCCTCTAGAAGCTGGAATTTTGCCATCATTAAATAAAACTTCTGGAGGAAATTTCTTTTTAGGAAAATTACTTTTTTCAATTCCAGGAATTATATCATAAAGTTTTAAGCGTTTATTTAATGGTTTAGGAAAAGTAAACCCCCAACAATTTACAATATCATTTCTAATACCAACAATAAATATTCTGTCTCTATCTTGAGGTAACCCAAAATCATAGGAATTTAGCACCTGATATTTAACTATATAGCCAAATGATGTTAAATTACTAAGTATATATTCTAAACTTTGTCTGTTTCTTGGCTCGGTTAAACCCTTGACATTCTCAAATATAAATGATTTAGGTTTATTGACTTCTACAACTCTAAAAACATCAAGCCATAGTTTACCTCTGGGGTCATCTAAACCTTGCATTTTACCTGCTATAGACCAAGGTTGACAAGGCACACCACCAACTATCAAATCTATTTCAAAAGGTAATTTGTTTAAATTTGTAATATCTCCTAAATATGGTTCATCTGCATTATGATCACTAATAAAATTATTTTTATAAACCTTAATAGCTTCTTTATCTATTTCTGAATATCCTAAACAAATTCCTCCTAATTCTTCTAAAGGAATTCTAAATCCACCTATTCCAGCAAATAAATCTACAAATGTAAACTTTCTTGTACAACTTATAATTTTAGTCGGTTGGAATAATTGAAATAATTCTAATTGTTGAGCATAAACACTTGTGTTCATATTTTTTGTTAATATTACTAATTCGACATTTAATATAACGGATTAAGGCAGGTAAAAAACCTGCCCATGTAATCCTATTCTATACCCTCAATCCGATTTTCCACCTCCTGATACAACTCTCTCAACTTGTCTAAATTCTCCTCGCTAGTCTCCCAATAACCGCGTCCATTCATTTCCAACAAAGTAGAAACAATCTTGCGGAAAGAATGAGGATTGAGATTCATGAGACGCTTTTGCATTTCCTCATCTTTGATGAAAGTCTCATTCGTGTCCTCATAAACCCAGTTATCTACAGCGCCAGCAGTCGCACTCCAACCAGTGGTATTTACCAACCGTTTAGAAAGTTCCCGCACACCTTCGTAACCGTGAGACAACATCCCCTCATACCATTTGGGATTTAACAACTTAGTCCGCGCATCTAAACGCACAGTTTCTGATAAACTTCTGACCTGTGCATTCGCAGTAGTTGTATCTGCAATGTAAGATGCTGGTTTCTTACCATCTGCACGCAGACTTGCTACTAACTTAGTAGGATCAGAGTCAAAATAATGGGAAACATCTGTTAAACTGATTTCCGAAGAATCGAGATTCTGGAAAGTTGCATCAGCAGTTTTCAAAGTAGTTTCAAAAATCTCTCTTGACTCATCCATAACCCCAGGATTATCCGAATTGAAAGAGAAAGATTTGCGCTTCAAATACATTTCCTGTAACTCAGCTTCACTATCCCAAGTGCTATTCTCCACCGCTAAGTTAATATTAGAAGAATAAGAACCAGAAGCATTAGAGAAAACGCGAGTTGCAGCTTGACGCAGATTTATTCCCATGTCCTCCGCTTGTTTCAAAGCGTGCTTGCGGACAAAGTTCATTTCCAAAGGTTCATCAGCTTCCGCAGCCATTTTCACACCTTGGTCAAGCAGGTTCATTTGGTTAATGAACAAGTCGCGGAATACACCAGAACAGTTAATGACAACATCAATTCTAGGACGACCCAACTCTGACAAAGGTATCAATTCCAACTTATTCACCCGTCCCAAAGCATCGGGTACTGGACGCACACCAATCATCCACATAATTTGGGCGAGGGATTCACCGTAGGTTTTGATGTTATCTGTACCCCAGAGGACACAGGCAATGGTTTCTGGCCAGTTGCCTTCATTTTCTGACTTGTTCCGTTCCAGCAACCTATCCACGACGATTTTCGCAGATTGAACTGCGGCAGAAGTGGGGATAGATTGGGGATCTAAAGCGTGAATATTTTTACCAGTGGGTAATACGTCAGGATTACGGATAGGATCTCCACCGGGTCCGGGGAGAATATATTCACCGGCTAAACCTTGGAGAAGTCCACCCAGTTCGTTATCTGCACAAACTTGTTTTAAGCAGAATTCCAAATATTCAAACAGGGGTTTCAACGCAGAGGTATCAACTTTGGTGTAACCTGATTGATGCAGTGATTCTAACCAAGGTTCTTTTCTACCCATGTACAAGAAATTCAACTTGGAAACCGCGATAACTCGACCTTCTGCGTCAATTTGTTCTTGAACTAATGCCGTTACAGCCGCACGGGTAGCGAGGGTGATATCTTGTAATAATTGCACATCTGCCAAAATTCCGGCATCATTGTTTCTGTAGATATCCTCAATGGTGCGTCCCAGACTTCTGGCAATAATTCCCGGTAAACCTTGAATTTCTTCCTCTTGCCGATCTAAACTAGCTATATTGACCAAAGTTGCGATCGCTTCTTCGGCACTAGGAGGTTTACCAATCACGTGCAGTCCACAAGGTAATAAGCGCGATTCAATCTCCATCAACCGCCGATAAACGCTACCAACGATATTATCCCGTTCTTCCGAAGACATATCCTTAGAATCGGTTTCTGGTAAATGAATATCCTTGTCTAAGTTGACAATGCGGCATTTATCCATGATGGAATTGACAATAGAAACGCCGCGTCCTGTGTCTTTCAAAGTTTGGTAAGAAGCAATTAACTCGCTGAGTTCCTTCAAACCCTTGTATAAACCAGCATTTTCCGCAGGTGGTGTCAGGTAAGAAATTGTTTCCGCGTAACTGCGACGTTTGGCAATTGTGGCTTCACTGGGGTTATTGGCTGCGTAATAATACAGATTGGGAATTGAGCCAATTAGTTGATCTGGGTAACAATCACCAGACATTCCCATTTGCTTACCAGGCATGAATTCCAATGAGCCATGTGTACCAAAGTGTAACACAGCATCAGCGCCCCAAATCCGTTCTAGATAGGTGTAGTAAGCTGCAAAACCGTGGTGCGGACTTGCAGAACGGGAGAATAACAACCGCATGGGGTCGCCTTCATAACCAAATGTTGGCTGCACACCAATGAAGACATTACCAAATTGTTTCCCGTAAATCAAGAGATTTTGTCCGTCGCTGTTGAGGTTTCCGGGAGGTGGTCCCCAGTTTTCTTCTAAACGTTGGGAGTAGGGTGTCAGTGCTTCATATTCTGGCACAGACATTTTGTAAGCAACGTTGAGTTCAGGACTGTTGTATTGTGCTTGTGCGTCGTGGATGACTTGTTCTAGCAACTCTTGGGGAGTTTCGGGAATGTCTCGTACATCGTAACCGTTGTTTTTCAGTCCTTTCATGACTTCATGGATAGAACCGAATACATCTAAATATGCGGCTGTACCCACGTTACCTTTGTCGGGGGGGAAGCTGAAAACAGTGATAGCAACTTTTTTGATTAATTTAGGTTTGCGGCGCAGAGTTGCCCATTTTAAGGCGCGCTGGGCAACTATTTCTACTCGGTCTTGTAAAGCGATCGCTTTCCCAGTTGCCCCATCTTTACCGGATAGGATAATCGGCTCAATTGCCCCGTCTAATTCAGGGATAGCAATCTGTAAAGCCACTTGAATGGGATGTAACCCCAAATCGCTATCTAGCCACTCTTCGGTGGTTTGGAAGACCAAAGGCAAGGCAACCATGTAAGGACGATTTAACCGTTTTAAGGCTTCAATAGCTTTAGGATGATCTTGTCTAGCGGGTCCACCCACCAAAGCGAAACCAGTTAAAGATACTACCGCATCTATTAACTGCATTTTTGTAATTGGTTCATAGAAGTAAGCTTCTATTGGTTTAGAGAAATCCAAACCACCTGCAAAAACAGGGAGAACTCTTGCCCCTAAAGATTCCAATTCCTGCACAATTGCCACATAATGGGCATCATCGCCGGTAACGAGGTGAGTCCGTTGTAAAACCAAACCTACACAGGGTGCAAGGGGGTCTTTCAGGTTACTAGAAATGTCCTTGCGAGCAGAATACCAGTTCAGATATTCTCGCACATCCTCAAACATAGTCGGCGCTAAAGGATGCCAAATCCCCATGTCGGGATAAACAACGGGTGCTTGATATTCAGCAGCAGCAAAGCTTTCTTTTTCCGCGCCTTTCAATACGTATTTATCAGCCAGCATCAGTAAAAAGTTTTCCAGGTTTTCCGCTGAACCACCTAGCCAATACTGAAAACTGAGCATGAAGTTTCTCGCGTCTTGTGCTTTTTCCATAGGGAGGAATTTCAGCACTTGGGGAAGTGTCCGCAATAACTTCAACATTCCGTCTTGGAAACCAGCGCCAGATTTTTCTTTGCGCTTCTTCATGAAGTTAGCGATAACGCTCTTGGATTGTCCTAACTGCGCCAAAGAGAAGCTACCCATTTTATTGAGGCGCATAACTTCGGGCATGGAGGGGAAGACAACCGACACATCTAGGTTATCACGATGGGGTTCAACTGCGGCAACTACTTTCTGTGCTAAGTCTTCTATAAAAATCAGAGAAGCAATGAATATATTAGCACTGGCTATATCACGTTTCAACTCCTCATAGTTTTCAGAGTTGCGTAGTTCTTCAATCAAGTATCCACTGATTTCTATGGCTACGCTGGGATGATTAGCGTTAATTTCCCGTACCGCTTGCGATAATGCACTTTGGTATTGGGATTCTAGCACGACATAGACAACCTTGATTAATTTACGTCCCCGTAAATCGTCAGGTGCAATATGTCTAATAGTGGACTTGACTTGGGTAAACATTCAAATAAGCTCCTTTCAAGCGTGTTCTCATGAAGTTGGTCACGGCATGGCCGTTTGTAACTTCAATTATCTTCGGCAATAAGAGTTTTTTAGCAGAAAACTCGGATTCTGTGGGGGTTTTGTCCTATATCTGACACAAAATGATATAGAAAACAACATATTTATTCATGAATCTTAACAAAGAATACAGGTTCTCTCACCTGTTTTTAAATTTTGTTTACATAGCTATGCTGTTATGTAATAAAACGTTAGTGCTGACAGTATTGTGATATTTTGGTTTTGAGTTGGGAGCGATCGCTCAATTTAGCCATTAGGTTAGCTAGGCTCAACCTCTCTCTGAGATTGTTCTGCCATTGAATTACTCAGGTTGTAATTTATAGGTTTATTCAAATAATGCTACATAACTGGTTTCAATACTCAGACAGGAATAAGCCGACTTATAATCCGACAAGCGGCACAATGATAACTGTGGATAGATTTTGGCAACATGAAGAGGGTGAATTTAATTCACCTGACTGGCGAAAGGAAGAATGGTTGATTCACTGCGCTCTTATTCCAGTTGAACAAATAGATGCTGCTGCCATTGAAATTGCTTCACCTGATTACTTAACTTTTGAAACTGGCTGGAGTTCTGGAGATGAGTTTAGTTTTGGCGATTATTCTGAGTATGGAAATATTGAACTATATTCATTAGTTTCCGCAATAAAACACCCGGTTAGCCAAGAGCTTATAGTTGATTTAAGCCGTGAATTTATTGTTTATCATTCATTAGAAAAAAGAAATCAAACACAGTATTTTCATCCCCTGGATAACATTGTCGTAGCTGAAATTAATATCGATTCTCATTCGATTTATGATCCTACTCCTAAAGTAAATGTTCATCGAGATTATTTGCGCGATTTTCTAGCAGTAATGAAGATGGGGCTATTAATCTCTGTAGTGGCGGATCGATTTGCCAATGCATCTACGGAAGAAGCCCTTGAGCTTGAAGTGGTTGAAGATAGCCAAATTGATCAATTTACTCGGCTTTCAACGAGCATACATACTCCTGAATTTACACATCACGAATGTTTTCGTGGACGTTCTATTCTTCGTCAGAATTTCATAATTGCGCCTTATGATAAGCCTAAATTTGAACGTAGTCCTTGGTATTACTTTGGGAAACAAGTAGCTGAGGGATCGGCAATGCCAAGCTTTATAGTCAATGATGAGGGTCGAAGACAAACTCTACCTCAAAACACATACCTTGAAAATTACATTCAAAACGGCATTGGAAGTTTTGGATACTTGTGGTTTCGTTCAGAGGTTCTACAAAAGTATTTACAAGTTCCTGGATATAGTGTTTCTTTTCATATGCGTAATTGGGGAGTAGCTTCTGTACCTGGTAATAGGGGAACCATTGATGTAGGTATAAATTCTCAAGGTTTAATTAATGCATTTGCTCCTGATATAGCTGATCTACCCTTTTTAGAACAATCATATTGGGCATCTTACTCATCATTACCTAGTGGCGAGATTTGCGAAGAGATGTTTGAAACTAGGATGCAGCAAAATCCTCCTCACTCGCCTGGAGTTGTGGAATTAATTCGGGATGCCCGCACTCGGTTAAGTAGTGTTTTTAAGGATAAATTTTCTGTGGATTTATTCAAAGATATGGAGCCAAGCCAACAGGAGTTATGTAGGTTAAGTATAGGACCTATTCTTGGTCAATACACTGAGGTTACTGAACTTTCTAAAATCCTCTATGAATGGAGCATCGAAACCATGCAAATTACTCCTCTTAGAAAGGCTGTATCTGCTTTAGGTGGAACAGTAGACGAGAAACTAAGACAAATAAAGCTTTTAAAAGTGAGCTTAATCGCCAAGGGGTTAGATGAAAACAAAGCACGTTCAATAACTGCTCCTCTTGCTGGTTTGTATGACCTTCGTATAGGAGCAGCACATATCGGCAGTTTTGAATTGGAGCCGATCTTTCAGTTAATGAGCGCATCATCTACTCCAAAATCACCAAGAGCGGCATGGCATCTTTGTGTTGATTCTATAACATTATGTCTGAATACAATTTCGGCTACTTTGGAAACGTAAAAGGCAAGCCAACAATTTGCTTTAGTATTCAGAATATCCACGAGAGCTATTTCGCCTAATAAACATTTATCCCTTAATAAACATTCAAAAATATGAACGCCACTGATTTAGAAAGAGTAATCAGATCACTCGTCAAAAGTGAATTTTTATTTTCAGCTACTGACCTCGATGAACGTAGGCGTGCAGATGATAAGGCAGCTACATCTGGATTGATTGAAAAGACAAATTTTTGGTACAACCTTGCAATGAAAGGTGCGATACCTGTTATCGAATCGTCTTTCAACGTAGATATTCCTTCAAATCAGTTCCGATTCAAGCCTTCTATGCAGGATTTCAATGTTAAAGAAGATGAACTGGGTACAATGATCTTGAAACTTGGGATGAATATGGATGCGGTTGCATTTCGATATGTCTACTCTCAGCCAGTATTTGTAGGTGTGAAGTTTGCAGACTCTCTTTCTCTCGAAGTTCGGAGGTCTCTTTTTGAGTCGTTTGACCATCAGATGCTCAACTGTCGCTCCCTTACTTCTTCAATGAAGGCGGGCTTTGGAAGCGTAAAGATGTCGGTAACTGGATTCATTTTATGGGTATTTACAAATCAAAGCGAAGCAAATGCTTTCAGCCTTATAGAAAAGGAAAGCTTGAGAAAGATGCATTTCTGGGAGAAGGTTAACTCACTGTCCTGGGTCGTCGATCTTGAAACGAACTCAATTACTAAACATAAGGGTTTGCCAATCATTCTTGATTCAGTTTTTAACGTAAAGGCATTTGAGAATTTTCTGAAGGTTGACAAATACTAACAATTGCGGTGCAGTGCGATCACCGCTCTTGTAGATTGTGTTGAAGTATGAAAACCAACAGCTTCTCGTTTTTTCACTGACCTTATCTCAGCGATTGAGGTGGCGATGTAGCGATAGTTTAAAATTAGGGGGTTGTGAGCGATCGCTGTTTGGGGATGTTGGGGTGGGATCGTTTAAAATTGGGGTTGTGTGCGATCGCTGTTTGGGGATGCTGGGGGGGCGATAGCGAAGCGCTCCGTAGGAATCGTTTAAAATTGGGGTAGTGCGATAGCGAAGCGCTCCGTAGGAATCGCTGTTTGGGGATTTGGGGATGCGATCGTTTAAAGTTGGGGTAGTGCGATCGCGTATACCTAGACCTAATGCGATCGCCTTAATAATCCGTAACTTGTGGCATAATCATAATGTAAATTTTAGGAATACAAATTAAAAATTTAGTACAATAATGAATGAGTTACGATTTACTTGGGATGCACAAAAAGCTGAAAGTAATATTCAAAAACATGGAATTTCTTTTGAAGAAGCAAAATCTGCCTTTATTGATGATAATGCTCGTTTAATTTATGATCCCGATCATTCTCAAAATGAAGATAGATTTATTTTATTAGGAATCAGTGTTTATTATCGACTTTTAGTTGTTTGTCATTGTTATCGAGAAAATGATACAATAATTCGGATTATTTCAGCAAGGAAAGCAAATAAACTAGAACAAAAACAATATCAGGAGTTTCTATGAGAGAAAATTATGATTTTTCTAAATCCGTTAAAAATCCCTATTCTAAACAATTAAAAGAACAAGTTACAATTGATTTAGAAAAGGATATAATTCAATACTTTGAAGAAATAGCTCAAGAAACAGGTATTTCTTATTTGAATTTAATTAATCTTTATTTGCGTGAATGTATGGAAAATAAACGCAAATTATCGTTGATAGAAAGTAACAATTAAATCTGTATTTCCATCGGCGATAGCGAAGCGCTCCGCAGGAATCGCTGTTTGGGGATGTTGGGAGAGCGATAGCGTAAGCGCTGCTGCAAGCAGTTCGTTTAAAATTAGGGTTGTGTGCGATAGCGAAGCGCTCCGTAGGAATCGCTGTTTGGGGATGTTGGGGTGCGATAGCGTAAGCGCTGTTGCAAGCAGTTCGTTTAAAATTAGGGGGTTGTGAGCGATAGCGAAGCGCTCCGTAGGAATCGCTGTTTTGGGGTGTTGGGGTGCGATAGCGTAAGCGCTGCTGCAAGCAGTTCGTTTAAAATTAGGGTTGTGTGCGATAGCGAAGCGCTCCGTAGGAATCGCTGTTTTGGGGTGTTGGGGTGCGATAGCGTAAGCGCTGCTGCAAGCAGTTCGTTTAAAATTGGTTGTGTGCGATATCTAAATAGCTACTCAATGTGGCCAGATTTAGGAAGATGCTATGATCCAAATCAGATAGCAAAACCTGATGTTTAATATGCCTCTTAGCGAACTTCTACCAACTGTTAGTCAACTAACACATCAAGATAAGCTCAGACTTATACACTTTCTTTTGCTTGCAGTAGCTAAAGAAGAAGGATGTAGCCTAGATACCGCAAGTAATGAGCATCATGAAAATATGCTGATGAATCAACTAACAGTTACTGAGGCAGTTGTATGGTCACCTCAAGCAGATCATGAAGCTGTTCAAGCCTTGTCTGGGCTTTTGCTAGAGGCACAGGGAGTATAAAATGCTTGGTGGTCATCGCTTGTTATTTACAGAACGCACTGACAGTTCTGGTCGTTCTAGCATCTTGCCATACTTGCCGCTAATCTTGACTAATGGAAAACGTTCCATAGAAGTTATGGCTTTATTAGACACTGGCGCTAGTGTTAATGTCTTACCCTACGAAATTGGATTACAGTTAGGAGCAGTCTGGGAAAGTCAAACCGTTCAAATTCCACTTAGTGGAAATCTCGCTCATAGTGACTCACGAGGGCTAGTTTTAACTGGGACAGTAGCCAATTTTGCACCTGTTTTACTTGCCTTTGCGTGGACTCAATCAACAGATGTACCTGTCATTTTAGGTCACATGAACTTTTTTGCAGAATTTAATGTATGTTTTTATCGCCATGAATTGGCTTTTGAGGTTTGTCCGATCCAGAAATAAAGTGTGATAGCGATAGCGTAAGTGCTGACTTGTCAGTTCGCCTAAAATTAGGGGAGTTGTAAGCGATAGCGAAGCGCTCCGCAGGAATCGCTGTTTGGGGATGTTGGGGTGCGATAGTTTAAAATTGGGGTTGTATGCGATAGCGAAGCGCTCCGTAGGAATCGCTGTTTGGGTTTGTGGGGTGCGATAGCAGGGGAAACGCATCTAAATTATCTTGACAGAATACTATATTAGTGCATCAATATGGGAAAATATCTAACTTCATTCAAAATCTGATAAATTCCTTTATTAAAATTATAAAAATTTCATAAATTTAGAGTAATTATTTATTTTTAATGATGGATTTATTTTGTTCAGTTCTATATATTAATATCTATATTTTTTGGCATCAAAAATATAGATTCTATTGTAGAATCAACAGAAAAATAAATTGGTTATATTTATATTTGTCTATATTTTCTGATTTTTATCAGATACATTCTAAAATCTTCTCTAAATATTCATCATCCCATCCTGCACAAAACTGCTTACTTTTAGTTCCTAGTTTTTGGCTTTTTTCTTTTCCTAAAAGATTAACTGCTATATGACGAATAACTGCAAAGTTTTGTGGTGCATTATCCTTTCTTATCCGACAATCATCTTCTCTAAAAGCTACATCTAAAACCCAGTGTAATGAATTCTCTATACCCCAATGAGTGCGGACTGATTCTCCTAGTAATTTCGCATTATTTGTCAAACTACTTATATAATAGCCTGTCTCAACCTTCGTTTTTCCATTAACTTTTCGTATATATTCTACCATTCCTACACTTTGAAGATTTACCCATTTCTTATCAGTATCTATTCTTTCTTCTATGTCTGATAACATGAGATAATGACGAATCTCTTCTCTTCCATGTTTGTCTTCTTTTGTATGAAATTCACTATATTTGAATCCCTCAAACCCTTTAGATATAGCTTCTTTGAAGATTTCTTCTACATTCTTATATAAATTACCTTGATTCTTTTTGAGTGCGATAATATATTCGCCTGATTTTTCTGCAATTGATTTTACTATCTCTTTTTGACACCCCATCGCATCAATCGTTACTAAACATCCGGCTATATCTAATACTTTAATTAATTCCGGTATGGCTGTTATTTCATTTGACTTTTCTTCTACTTTACATTGTCCTAATACTAATTTATTACTAGTTGCCCATGCACTTACCATGTGAATCGCACCTTTATCCTTTCCTTTATCATATGAATGCCTTAATGTTTTCCCATCTATTGCTATGACTTCTCCTTCTGTAATTTTATTGATAGATTTTATCCAACTCAAAAAACAATTCTGAAATTGTTGCGGATCTATTCTCGCAAATACTCTGGCGAATGTATCATGAGATGGAATCCCGTTTGGAAGTTCTAAAAATTGTTTTAGCCATTTTTCTTTCTTTTTTCCATAAGCCTCCATCAATACCCAACTATCTACTCCACAGATCACTGCACAAATCGCAATGGTTACTATATCTATTAATTTATGCCTTTTTGTTCTCTCAACTCTTTTATCTTCTAAATCTTTAAAGTGATCTACTATTGTGATTTTTGGTGGTAGCTTCATTTTGTGAATTTTGTCTCTTTAGTTTTATTGAGAATACCACTTCAACTCATTTTATTGATTCTTATAGAAACGAATTTACCATCAAATTTTCTTCATACTCATTTATTGGCTTGATATTAACATGGTAATACTGCCCTTTTTATCTATTCATAGAAGTTACATTTTGTCAAAAAAAATTAGATGCGTTTCCCCTGCCCCTGAATCAAGAAAAATAGGCGATAGCTAAGCGCTCCGCAGGAATTGCTGTTTGGGGATATTGGGGTGCGATAGCGTAAGCGCTGACTTGTCAGTTCGTTTAAAATTAGGGTAGCTGTGAGCGATCGCGTTCGCGGTAGCGTCTCGTTCGCATAGCGTTCCGAAGGAATAGAGATAGCGCGACCTAGGAATCGCTGTTTGGGGATGTTGGGGTGCGATAGCGAAGCGCTCCGCAGGAATCGCGCTTATATATTAACTATATATTTCTTTCAAGGCAAAATCTCAAAACAATCACAATGCTGAGGTCGAAATAATCTAAAATCTCGCTGATCTAAAGTCAATATTCTTTTAATATCAAAACGTTCAGCTATAGCCATAACACTTGCATCTACAAAATCAATCCGACTATCTGCATATTCATCCAAAATTTCCGCAACACGCACCAAATCTTGATCTGTCAAAGCTACTAAAATAAATCTACTTGCAGATAGTCCTTTTAAGAAAGCTACTAATGTTACTGAACCTGCATTACGTCCTACTAAATAAGCCACTTCTGCTAATACTGTTTGTGGCAACAAAATTTGTTTTTGTTGTGTGTATACTGGTGTTACACTATTGTGCATTGTGTCCAAACGATTCAACAATGCGACAACAAAGCCAGTATCAGCTACTGCTGGGGTTCTTTCCATGTCCAACCTGATTTCTCTGTTACTTCATTTTGAAGAATATCTTCGGAATTAATAGCTAAATCAGGTGTGGCTGCAAATAAGCCAATTAATGGATCAGATACAGCATCATTAACTGTTTCTAGTGATTGGATTTCCAGGTATGATCTGACAGCTTCACTAATAATTGATTCCGGTGATTGACCACGGTTACTAGCCAGATTGATCAGTTTTTCGAGTAAAGTCTGTTCTGGATTCCAGTTAAATGTAGATTTCACAAGATAATTTCTCTCTTATTAACCACAAATGATATTATAACAAATAAGTGCAATTTTATTAACTAATTATTTGCTTAGTGTCTTAATGAAGAAGCGCGACCTAGGAATCGCCGAAAATTAGGGTATTTGTGAGCGATAGCGAAGCGCTGCTGCAAGCAGTTCGTTTAAAATTAGGGGGTTGTGAGCGATCGCCTAGAGTGAGCTACCATTTATTTAGTCATTGTTAGGATCAGAATTGATTATGACTACATCTCTCAACATCAACGAAGCCTTACTAAATGAGGCGTTGGCACTTGACAATCAGGTGAACATTGATTCTTTAGTAGAAACAGCGCTGCGCGAATATATTCAACGTCGTAAGCGGCTCAAAGTATTAGACCTCTTTGGGACTATCGAGTATGACGAAGGCTATAACTATAAGCAGCAACGTCATCAAGCATGAGCATTATTGTTGATACTTCCGTTTGGTCACTGGCTCTACGTCGGAAAACACCACCTGATTCTTCCCCAGCAGTCACAATATTGCAGAATTTAATCACTAATGACCAAGTTGCTTTACTAGGCGCGATTCGCCAGGAAATTCTTTCTGGAATCCGCAATTTTGAACAGTTTACCCGTCTGCGAGATTACCTTCGAGCTTTCCCTGATTTAGAACTCATGCCAGAAGACTACGAACTTGCCTCTGAGTTTTTTAATACCTGCCGCAGTAAAGGCATTCAGGGTTCAAATACTGATTTTTTGATTTGTGCAGTTGCTCATCGTCGCAGCTACAGCATCCTCTCCACTGACAATGATTTTCAGAATTTTCTAGTACATATTCCTATTATTTTATTACCTGTTGAGGGTTAATGCGACCTAGTAATCGCCATTTAGGCATAAGTTGGGAGTGCGATAGCGAAGCGCGACCTAGGAATCACTGTTTAGGGATTTGGGTGCGATCGCTTCCAAAAGAGTGTAATCATAGAAGAAGCAAGTGATGAGAAAAGATAATGCAAAAGCAGCTTAAACAAATAATTGCATCCGATCCAAAAGTGATGATGGGAAAACCTGTAATTGCTGGTACACGCATTACAGTCGAGTTAATTATGGTACTCGACATAACCAACGTAAATCTGACATCATTTTCAGGTTTGATTCTGTATATAAGGCACAGTCTGCTACTATGAGACTGTTAACTTCCCCAGTTTATCGTCATTGAGATATTCTGGTTTTACTCCTGAACAATTAGATGTTCACAAGCGATTGTTTCAAAATATTTAGGAAACATATATAAGGGTTTTGATACAAATCCTAACCCGTTTATTATCATGGCTTTTACTACTTGACCTGCATTTACTTTTTCGTCTTTTTCAACTCCTATTATTTCGTTGATTATTTCTACTAATCCTATTGAGTCTATTATTCCTGCTACTATCCCTAGATGGTCTATGTTTTGAATTTCTATTTCTTGCGGTTTCAATTTCACAACAGATTCCTCTACTTGTTCTAAAGGGATTCTCTCATTTCTTGTTTTCTGAACAATTAATTTTTTTTACTATTGTATTTTCTCTTTCTTTCAGTCCCGTTACGAAGTTTCACTTTCTCACTCCATGCCCCGATTAATGCTACTTACTCTCATTAAGCCTCTTCATCTAGGAATTATCCTTAGTTATTATGTACTACTTACTAGGCTTTTTTGATATGTGACAGTTGAGGGTGCGGAATGTGGGTTTTAATAGCAGCTACAGCAATTGTCCGCGATTTAATTCTCGTTTCTAATGATTCTGATTTAGATACATAGCCAAGTGATTATGTATCTACAGCAGCTTGATCTAAAGATTAGTTTCCACCAAATTATGATCTAAGATTAAACCACCTTGCTCTGTAATTTTTTTCGCTGCATCTAAAAGATACTCATAATAGGTATGAGCAATAATGGATAATTGCTTACCAGCAGGATAAACCATATACCAAGTGCGTTTAATGGGAAAGTGCTGGACATCTAAAATGCTAAATTCCGCAATGTCCGTGAGTAAAGTATGACGAGATAATACGGATATACCTAGACCACCAGCGATCGCTTGCTTAATCGCTTCATTACTCCCCAATTCCAACTTCACCTTCACTTTTACCCCATGTTCCTCAAATAGACTTTGGACAGCGCTGCGAGTTCCTGAACCCGGTTCACGCATAATAAACAGTTCATCACCTAAACGTTCAATAGGAATATTTTTTTCCTTCGCTAAGGGATGATTAGCTGGTGCAAAAACTACTAAAGGATTTTCTAAAAATGGCTGAAAACTGACATCGAAATGATCGGGAATCTGACTCATAATATACAAGTCATCTAAATTACTCATCATCCGATCTAAAATCAGTTCATGATTTGTGACTTGGAGAGAAATATCAATCCCAGGGTAAAGCTGACAAAAAGGCCCCAACAATCTGGGAATAATATACTTTGCTGTGGTAATTGCTGCCAGCCTTAATTGTCCTTGCTTTAGTCCTTTTAAATCTGCAATCGTCATTTGAAACTTGTCCATAGTCTCAAAAATTTGCCGACAAGTAGCAAATAATTCCCGTCCTGCTTGTGTCAAATATAAACGCTTTCCTACCTGTTCAAATAATGGCAAACCTACGGATTTCGTCAACTGTTTAATTTGCATGGATATGGTAGGTTGAGTCAAAAACAACTCTTCCGCAGCGCGTGTAAAACTACCATGCCGGGCAGCAGCCTCGAACACCTTCAACTGGTGCAATGTCGCTTGGTTCAAGCCGATTCTCCTCTGATAACAATTTTTATATATAATAATATAGTATTCTGTAACACTAATAAAATTTTGAGTGCTATTTATACAAAGTTCTCAAGTCCAATCTTAAATCTCTCACATAAAAACAAAAATCTATAACTGAAGATTATCCAGAAATTTTCTGTCTTTGGGCTTCATATAACATTAAAGCAGCAGTGATTCCTACATTCAAGGATTCCACCCCAGGATTAAGAGGAATTTTTACTTGAATATCTGCCAACGCGGCTAAATCCGCTGATAATCCTGCCCCTTCGTTACCCAATAATATTAAACTAGGTTTACACCAATCTACCTGCCAATAAGTTAAATCGGCATGAGGTAAGGTAGCTACTACCTGCATTCCTGCTTGCTGACTTTGTTGAACTGTGGCTTTCAAATCTCCACTTACAGCCATATTCAAACGAAACCATTGCCCAGCAGAAGCGCGTAAAACCTTGGGATTATCTAAGTCTACACTATCTTCACTTAACCACAAACCTGATGCACTTGCCGCTGCGGCTGTGCGAATCATCGTCCCCAAATTACCAGGATCTTGGACAGTTTCCAAAGCCAGAACTAAACCAGTAAACGGAATTTGTCTTGCTTGTGCTTCTCGTTGAGCTATCGCCACTATACCATCAGGATTGACAGTTGTTGCCATTGCTGCTAAAACTTCTGGACTAACAATTTCAACACGATAGCATTGACCACAAATAATTTTCCACAATTGGGGATGGGTTTCCTGCCATTGAGGAGTGCAACATACCGCATCTAAAGGATAGCTAACCGCACAAGCTTCTTCTAATAAATGCGTTCCTTCCAATAAAAAAAGCTGTTGCTTATTTCTCTCCTTGGTGGAGTGCAACTTGCGGATTTGTTTAACTAGGGAATTTTGTAAACTTGTTAACACAATCTTAGATTTGAAATTTCGGATTTGAGATCAATCCAAAATTGATATACTGATATGCGGAACCCGGGACTTGAACCCGGAAGCCCGTGAAGGCACTAGAACCTGAATCTAGCGCGTCTACCAATTCCGCCAGTTCCGCTGGAATTGAATCTTATTTACAATTTATCATTATGGCCTAATCATTTTCATTTGTCAAGAAAAAATTTGCCAGAATAGACATCTAGCTAATCCCCATTTTTCCAATTAAGCTGACATACTGCATGATAGAATGTAACGACTTTATGGCATTTGACAACTTCAAGAAAAATCTTCCGGCTTTTAGCTAGATAATTGTCGACATAGAATCAAAACCAACATCAAACCTTTATAATTACTTACTTTTGGAGGTAGGCTTATTAATTCTTCTAGCAGCTTACCAGATGCCAAATCTTCACTAGAAGCAGACTCCTCAGTCTTGCAAATCAGTGGAGGGCATTCTTTGGGCGGTCATGTAAACATTAGCGGGGCTAAGAATTCCGCACTGGTAATCATGGCGGGAACGTTCCTCTGTTCTGGCGATTGTCGCATTCGCAACGTTCCTTTATTGGCGGATGTAGCGCGAATGGGACAAGTTCTATCAGCTTTAGGATTACGTTTAAATAGAGAAGGGGACATTTTAGATGTTGATGCGCGGGAAATTACCACATCTAAAGCCCCTTATGAACTCGTTACCCAACTGCGAGCCAGTTTTTTTGCCATTGGTCCAATTTTAGCCCGACTAGGAGTTGCACAAATGCCCTTGCCGGGTGGTTGTGCCATAGGGGCTAGACCGGTAGATTTGCACGTCAGAGGACTGCAAGCAATGGGCGCAGAGGTGCAAATTGAACATGGTATTTGTAATGCTTATGTTCCCGGAAATAATGGTAGGTTAAGAGGCGCGAAAATCTACTTAGATACTCCCAGTGTCGGTGCGACGGAAACCTTGATGATGGCTGCTACTTTAGCAGATGGAGAAACCATCCTTGATAATGCTGCCAGAGAGCCAGAAGTAGTTGATTTAGCTAACTTCTGCAACTCAATGGGAGCAAAAATTCAAGGTGCGGGAACAAGTACAATTACTATAGTTGGCGTACCTAAATTACACTCAACCGACTATACTATTATTCCTGATCGCATTGAAGCAGGGACTTTGTTAATCGCTGGAGCAATTACCCGCTCTGAAATTCTTCTATCCCCAATTGTACCGGATCATTTAATCCCAGTTATTGCTAAATTGCAAGAGATTGGCGTGTCAATTATTGAGGAAGGAAAAGATTGCTTACGGATTTTACCAGCGAAAACTCTCAAGGCTATAAATATTGATACCTTGCCTCATCCTGGGTTTCCCACGGATATGCAAGCACCTTTTATGGCTTTACTAGCTGTAGCAGAAGGTGACAGTATCATTAATGAATCAGTCTTTGAAAATCGCTTGCGTCATGCTTCCGAATTGAATCGTTTGGGTGCAGATATCCGTGTTAAAGGTAATACTGCTTTTGTGCGGGGAGTGCCAATGTTATCAGGCGCACCAGTTATAGGTACAGATTTAAGAGCTTCCGCAGCCTTAGTTATCGCCGGATTAGCAGCATCTGGAACAACAACAGTGCAAGGATTACACCATTTAGATCGGGGTTATGATCGTCTGGATCTGAAGTTGCAGCAATTAGGAGCAAAAATTATTCGTGTAAATGAAGCGTCAAAAGATGCAGATTTACTTGTTAATAACATTAATCCCCCAGCCTCAGTTTCTATCTAAGGTTTGAGTATTTTGTTGTTGTAAACTTAATGGCGATCGCTCTCCGTATTGTGCGAAGTGCGATCGCTTTTGGCTATTGATTAAATTTGACAAAGTTGCTAAAATCCTGGACATCCTGATCCGGCCTGCACCACGCTAGTACCGCAGGGCGGAAGTCAAAAGTCAAAAGTCAAAAGTCAAAACTAATATACAGTAGGCTTTTTGGCGATTGAATATGGTTGCTTTATTTACGCCGCAGTGTGCTAGGCTATCAGAGGTTGTTTGAAAAGTATTATATCAAACCAGTAATCTCCAAAAACCTAACCCCCCTACCCCCCTTCCCTGCAAGGGAATGGGGGTTTTAAAGCCTCTCCCCTTGCAGGGGAGAGGTTTGGAGAGGGGTCAGTCTATACATTCAAAACTTTTCAAACACCCTCTCAGACAATTTCACCATCTATTTCCCCCTTTCCCGATGATTAGCAGCTTGTAATAATAAAGATTCAGCAAAAGAAATTGCCTCATTTGCCGATTTACCACCAGCTAACTGAGCCAATTCTTCCCGACGAGTAGTTAAATTATCCAAACTTGTCACCCTCACCACAGTCCGCTGTTCATCATTACTATTTCTGGCTTTATTAATAACTAATTTATCAACGCGAAAATGACGATCTGCCATTGCGGCAACTAGAGGCTGATGAGTTACACATAATACTTGATGTCCTTGACTAAGTTGGTGCAATTTTTCCGCTATAGCTTGGGCAACTCTACCAGAAACTCCCACATCAATTTCATCAAATATCATTGTTCCCACTTCATTTCCTTGATGGAAACAAGCTTTTAAAGCTAGTAAAAAACGGCTCATTTCTCCACCAGAAGCAATTTCTGTTAATGGTTGAATAGGTTCACCGGGGTTAGGACTAAACATAAAAGTAATTTTATCTGCACCTGTAGCTGCGGGAGAAATGGGGACAATTTCTACTTTAAATTTCACCTTATCCATCGCTAACGGCTTGAGTTCAGCTAATAACCGAGATTCTAAATTAGCCGCAGTTTGCCGCCGTAATTGGCTTAATTGGTGACTAATTTGTTGGAGTTCTTGTAAAGATAATTGTTCTTGTTGTTCTAAAGTTTCGATAGATTGTTCACTATTATTTAATTCAGCTAATTCAGTTTGAATACGTTCATAATAAGAAATAGCTTCCGTCAGAGTCGGTCCATATTTGCGACAAATTTGTTTTAATTCCCGTATCCGTTCATCCACCTCTTCCAACCGTTGCGGATCTGCTTCTAACCCTTCTCCATAAATACTAATTTGTCTCCCCACTTCCATTACCGCTGCAACGGCATCTCGCACCAATTCCAACAAAGATTGTAATTGAGAATCATACTCCACCATGTGAGTTAATGTCATCTCTCCATCGGCTAATAAATCAGCAGCAGTCCGAGTTTCCTGATCATCTTGATACAAAGCCTGATAAACTTTGTAACTCATTTGTTGTAAATCCACAACATGATTCAGGCGTTCCCGTTCTTGATTTAATTGTTCCATTTCCTGGGCATCATCAAGATTAGCAGCGCCCAATTCTTGGACTTGATATGTTAATAAATCCAATTGTTGCAGCCGTTCCCGTTCCGATGTCCGGCGTTTTTCCAGCGCTTGCCGGGCTTGTTGATATACAATGAAAGCAGCAGCGACATTTTGGCGTTTGTGCAACAAAGCATCACCACCATATAAATCTAACCAATCTCGAACTTGGGCAGATTGTCCCACTTGTACCGTTTGCCCTTGTGCCGTAATTTCTACCAAACTATCCCGTAATCCTGCCATTAAGGGGCGATTCACCAGTACCCCATTCACCCGTGACCGACTGCGGATATTACTGGTAGTAGTGGCAATTTCTCGACTAATGATCACAGCATGATCATCGGTTAAATCAATTTCTTGTTCACTCAACCAAGCTGCTAGGGGCGGAGTAACGCTAAAAGTCGCCTCCACTATAGCGCGATTTGTGCCAGTTCTAATCACCCGACTAGAGACTTTACCACCTAAAACCGCATCAATAGCATCTAATATAATTGATTTTCCTGCGCCGGTTTCTCCCGTCAACACATTCAAACCCACACCAAAATCCAATTCCAAATGATCAATTAAGGCGAAATTTTCAATTCTTAAATATAGCAGCATTTAAATAATCCTTACTATTGCAGATTTCCCCGGTTTCAAATTATGTTTCGCGCAAAGGCACAAAGAAGCAAAGGCGCAAAGGTGAAGATTTTTAATTTTCCTTTTTTCTACTTGAATATGGCTATCAGCAACGCTCAAAACTTAGAGGTGTAAGGGTTTAGTTCAGGCTTTACCCTACCTGTAGAATCAAAGTTATGCTATGGGAAACAGAGTAATGGTTGTATCTCCACTACCAGCCGCTAATATTTTACCATCTGGACTAAAAGCAATTGAGTAAATTACAGAATCGGTACATTTTACGCTGGAAATTTCTTTTCCACTAGCGACTGACCATAATTTCACTGTTTTATCTTTACTAGCGCTCGCTAAAATTTGTCCATTGGGACTATATGCAACGGAACAAATATGATCAGAATGTCCTGATAAGGTTTTAATTTCTTGACTAGTTTCTAGATTCCAAAGTTTAATAGTTTTGTCTTGACTACCACTAATTAAAGTTTTTCCGTCGGGACTAAATGCTAGAGAAGTAATCCCTCCAAACCAATCAGAATGTCCTGTTAATGTTTTCACTTTATTTTCAGCTAATTGTAAAATCTTGATAGTTTTATCATTACCACCTGCACTACTAGCTAATAGTTTACCGTCGGGACTAAAAGTTACAGATAAAACATCATCGGTATGACTTTTGAAAGAGTAAATTTCTTTTCCTGTTTCTAATGACCACATTTTAACTGTTTTGTCTTTACTTCCACTTGCTAAAATTTTTCCCCAGGGACTAAATGAGACAGCATTAACTCTTTCTTGATGTCCTGTAAAAGTGAAAATTTCTATTCCTAAATTTACATCCCACAATTTAATAGTTTTGTCATCACTTCCACTGACTAAGAATTTACCATCTGGACTAAAACCTAGGGAATTAATCCCTCTAGACCAAGAATATTCCCCATGTCCTGCAAAGGTGCGATGTTGCTGAGTTGCTAAATCCCACAATTTAATGATTGTATCATCACTTCCACTTGCTAAAAATCTACCATCAGGACTAAAAGCGACAGAGAGAACTTTATGTTTATGTCCTTTGAGATTACTGAAAAATACTAATTTTCCTGTTTTGTCATCTGTTATAGATGTGGTAGGAATTACTTCTAGTGTTTCTTGATAATTATCTGATTCTTTTATACTTGATTCATTTGCTAACTGTGACGGTTGTACCAAAGCTGTAAATAAACTATCTAATTCTGTTAATCCATCTGTCAACCTTTGGTTAATAGAATCAAGGATATCATTATTTTTACAACTTTCACTTTCTTGCTTTTCTTTAATTTCACCTATCGCTTGTCTTTGTTCTAAAATTGTCTGATGTAATTTTTGTGTTGAATTATCAATTTCTGCAAATCGAGAATTAACAACTTCGATTTGTTGATGAATCTGAGTAAATTCCTGACTTTGATTTTCTTGATTATCCCGTAATTCTGCTAATTGTTGCTGACTGCTTTCATTGCCATTTTTGATAGAAGGTTCAATTTCTGCAAATCGAGAACTAAAGACTTGTAGCTGTTGATTAATTTGTGATAATTCAGTTTGCAATTCTGCAATATTTCTCAAATATTCATCTTTATCAACAGTAGAACCTAAACTTTCTAAAGAAATATCTAATTGCTGTACCCGATTATTGACAACTTGCATTTTTTGATGAACTGCATTAAATTCTGTACTTAATTTTTGCATTGATATTTGAATTTTCTGGTCAACAATTTGACTAATTTCCTGTTTGTAAACTTCAAGTTTTCCCAAACGTTCATTAATAGCACTTTCAATAGTTTGGTCAATAATTTGGCTGAGTTGTTGTCTCCAAGCTTCGATTTGTTCCAAACGTTGATTAGAGGTATTCATGGTTTTTTCTACTTGGTGAAATTCTTCAGTGATATTTTGCAAACTTGTTTGTAATTGCTCAATTTGTGATTGGGAATAATTAAACTTAGGACGATTAACTAAATTTAAAGCTACACTTAAACTCAGGGGAATAACTGCATAAACCACCTGTTGCGTCGCTGTCGCTACTATTGTTCCTAATACTGATAACCCCAAACATACATACTCGCTAACTTCTAGCAACTGACGATTATTCATGTTAACTGGTATTACTTGTCAAGTCGTGATTACTATATCACAAAGTATGCTCAATAAAATTCAGCAAATAAAACTTTATACTCTTTGCGCCTCTGCGTCTCTGCGTGCAAAAAATTCTTTCCTTCCGCAACGCTAATTTTTAGATATGAAAACTTTCAGATTTTATATCTTGACAATAGCATAAAATTTCCGGATGTCAATACCCTAGTAAAATCCTTGGCTTATTGATTACATGAGATTATCAGTAGAAAAAAGACACAAGAGCCGCTATGAATTACCAAAAATGGTATTAAAATCCATTGTCAGGAACAAGCGGAAGATGGGTTCTATTAAGATAGCATTAGTATTATAATGTATCAGTTACACCAAGACATAAGACAAAGTTCTCATTAAGAGGGAACTAGGATGCTTGCGGAGTTTGATTTTTACGATATTGAACCATTTATGTATACATATCAATGGACAAATAGAGCGGGGAGCAATTCTTCAAGTAACTTGTTAACAGATTTTCAGCGACAAATGCTGTTAAAATCATTACAAGAGAATTGCTCTCAATCCCAGCGGCAACGGATTCAAATTATGTTGTTAGCGGACCAAGGGATAACTCAAGCAGAAATTTGTGAAATTTTGGGGTGTTGTCCCGCAACCGCTAGACATTGGATACACATAGCTCGTCAGGGAATGGCGCATCAATGGCAAGATTGGATTGTCCGATTGGTCGCCCTAAATTAGTTAGTAATGAATACTTACAACGATTAAAAGAATTATTTTACAGTAATCCTCGTGATTATGGTTATGGTTCTCAACACTGGACATTGAATTGGTTACAGAAACATCTATGCGAAGAATTTGGCTTTGAAGTTAGCGATCGCCACTTTAAGCGACTTCTCAAACAAATGGGCTTATCCACTCGACCGAAACCCAGTCATGATGGACAAAATAGCCCGAAATCAGCTACAGAACCCAAAATATCAATTGCTGACATCAAAAAAGCAAATACCACCGATTCCTCGGAAATTATACCTATTAATTTTCACAAAGCAGTAAAGGATTCAGACATTTATGGCGCACAATATATCCGCTCAATTAGTATCTCTGCAACAAATCAACAATACATTGGGGTATTCACTAACCGCAGAAGAATTTTATCACTATCTTCCCGAACTTCAGTCTATCAACCCTAAAGTCGGCAAATTCTGGACAGGAAAGAATGTTGAACCGGGCATTTACATTATCATTACGGGCAAAGTCAGACTATTAGATGATAAAGACGAATTAATTACTACTCTAGAATCTGGAGAATCTTTCAGTGAATTTACTTTGTTTCCCCAATCTAAATTTGAGCCTTATGCAGCCAGAGCTTCAGCAAATTTACAGTTATGCTTCTTGCCAGAAAAGTTACTATTGCCATTAATAGCCAAGTATCCCCAAATTCGAGAACATTTATGGGAGAAAGCATACTCACTCCTGAGAAACACAGATTATACACCCATAAAACCAAGCTCTCCAGAGAACGACAATTCAGATTCAACCCCCTATTTGACCTCAGAATCAAAAATTAGTAAAGCCTATTTTCCCAGTCCCAGACAACGGGTGGGGCATTTATGGCAAAAGGTAATGGGGCGCTATCCATTCTTTGCCCAACAGAGTGGTTCTGACTGCGGAGCAGCTTGTTTAGTCATGGTGTCCAGGTATTGGGGGAAACGTTTTAGTGTAAATCGCTTGCGTGATATTGCCAATGTAGACCGCAATGGTGCATCCTTGCGGGGGTTATTAACAGCCGCAGAAAGTCTAGGTTTTGCCACTAGACCTGTCAAAGCTAGTTTAAAGCAGTTAGGAAAGCAAAAATTACCTGCTATTGTTCACTGGGAAGGCAAACATTACATAGTGGTCTACGAAATTACCGCTAAATATGTAATTGTGGCAGACCCTGCTATTGGTCAACGCACCCTCACCCATGAGGAATTTAACAACGACTGGACTGGTTATACATTGTTGTTACAACCGACAGCAATGCTCAAAGAAACGAAAGAGACATCTACACCTTTTTGGCAATTTTTTGAGTTAATAAAACCCCATTCTGTAGTCATGTTGGAAGTATTTATCGCTTCCATATTCATCCAGATATTTGGCTTAATTACCCCCTTATTTACCCAATTAATTTTAGATCGGGTAGTGGTACAACGGTCAGAACTGACCCTGACAGCAGTAGGAATAGGATTGTTGATTTTTAGCCTTTTTCGGGTGGCTATGACTGGTTTAAGGCAATATCTTTTAGATCATATAGCTAATCGGATAGACTTAGCATTAATTGTCGGTTTTATTCGTCATACATTGCGTTTACCCCTGAGTTTTTTCGAGACTCGTTATGTTGGGGATATTATTTCTCGCGTGCAGGAAAACCGCAAAATTCAACGCTTTTTATCGGGTGAAGCATTATCAATTCTCCTAGATTTATTCACTGTCTTTATCTATCTAGGCTTGATGTTTTGGTACAGTTGGAAAATGGCATTATTAGCTTTAATAATTGTCCCACCCTTTGCCTTATTAGCCTTAATTGCCACACCCTTTTTACAAAGGATTTCCAGAGAAATATTCAATGCAGTTAACAAAGAAAGCAGTTATTTAATAGAAGCTTTAACTGGCGTGAGAACGGTGAAAGCTACAGCAGTAGAACAAACAGTAAGATGGCATTGGGAAGAATTATTAAATAAGGAGATAAAAACCAACTTTTCCGGGCAAGTTATCAGCAATAGGTTACAAATTTTTAGTAACACAATTGAAGCAATAGCTACCACAGCTTTATTATGGTTTGGGGCATATTTGGTAATTCATAATCAGTTAACTGTGGGACAATTAGTAGCATTTAATATGCTGCTGGGTAATATTATTCATCCCTTCCAACGGTTAATTGTCTTATGGAATGAATTGCAAGAAGTTGTGATTGCAGTAGAAAGAATTAACGATGTTTTAGACACAGAACCAGAAGAAGACTTACAAAATCAATCACGGCAGAATTTACCAGCAATTCAGGGGCATATTCGCTTTGAAAACGTCACATTTCGCTATCATCCAGAAAGCGATATTAATATATTAGAAAACCTCAGTTTTGAAATCAAACCTGGACAAATGGTAGCCTTAGTGGGACGCAGTGGCTCAGGAAAAACCACCATTTCTAAATTAGTTGTCGGCTTGTATCCCCCCACAGATGGTAAAGTTTTAATTGATGAACAAGATATTACTAGTCTTTCCTTGCGTTCTTTTCGGCAACAAATTGGTGTAGTTGACCAAGACACATTTTTATTTGGTGGAACAATTCGAGAAAATATCAGTTTAGGACATCCAGAAATACCTTTATCAGAAGTAATTGCCGCAGCAAAAATGGCTGGTGCTGATGAATTTATCAAAAAATTACCCATGGGTTATGAAAGCCAAATTGGTGAAGGTGGAGGTTTATTATCTGGTGGACAAAGACAGAGAATAGCCATTGCTAGAGCATTATTAGGTAATCCCAAATTATTGGTTTTAGATGAGGCAACTTCTCATTTAGACACTGAATCAGAAAGGATAATTCAACAGAATTTTAACACAATTCTCAAAGGAAAAACTACCTTAGTAATTGCCCATCGTCTTTCCACCGTGCGAAATGCTGATTTAATTTTGGTACTAGATAGAGGTGTGTTAATTGAAAGTGGCAGTCATGAGGAATTAATGGCTAAAAAAGGACATTATTTCTATCTAAATCAACAGCAGTTACAAACACTAACGTAGGTTGGGTTGAGCCATAGCGAAACCCAACAATGATTTAATAATGATTATAGTTGGGTTTCGTTCCTCAACCCAACCTACCATAAATTCATACTAAGAAAAAGGTGCATTATGACAAATTCATGAGAATCTAAATCAACAGCAATTACAAACACTAACGTAGGTTGGGTTGAGCCATAGCGAAACCCAACAATGATTTAACAATGATTATAGTTGGGTTTCGTTCCTCAACCCAACCTACCATAAATTCATACTAAGAAAAAGGTGCATTATGACAAGTACATTAAATGGGAATATCACAAAATCTGATGATATCTTATCACCAGAATTACCAGAAATTACCAATGAAGATTGGTCGGAAATTACCAAAGAATCACTTGATAGTTTACCCCAGGTTTGGACACGGGGACTATTATATCTTTTAGTCTTCATTGTCTCCATAGTTTTACCTTGGTCTTTGCTATCTAAAGTAGATGAAACTGGTACAGGAAGAGGACGTATTGAACCTAAAGATAAAACCGTGAAATTAGATGCGGCTGTAGGGGGAACAGTTGCAGAAATTCAAGTTAAAGAAGGTGAAACAGTCAAAGCCGGACAAACTCTATTATTATTAGAATCGGCATTAGTCAAATCAGAATTACGTCAAGTTCAAGATAAATTGGAAGGACAATTAAACCGAATTTCTCAGTTAAAATCCTCCAAAAATCAGTTAATTGTCTCCTTAGCAACCCAACAACAACAAAATCAATCTCAACAATTAGAGAAACAAGCACAAATTGATCAAGCGCAACAGAATATTAATACCCTAAAAAATGCCTATCAATTTCAGAAAGAAGAAAGATTATCTCAACTTAATCAAGCGCGACAAACCCTAATTAATAGTCAAACTACTAATCAATTAGCAGAGAGTAGTTTATTAAGTAGTCAGCGAGAAGTAAAACGCTATAGTCAACTCAGACAACAGGGAGTAATTCCAGAAATTAATTTAGTAGACAAGCAAGATATCGCTAAGGAAAAGCAAAAATTATATGCACAAACCCAATCAGATGTTCAACAAGCTAAGTTACGTTTAGCAGAACAACAAAGTAGTTATGAGCGGAATTTGCGCCAAGCTCATGCCGATATTGAACAGGCTAAATTGCGACTGGGAGAACAGCAAAGAAGCTATCAAACTTTAACTCTTTCTGGTCAGTCAGCGGTGTTAAAAATCGCCGAACAACAGAAAAGTTTAGATACAGATATTAGTTCTCTCAAATCAGATATTTCTCAAACTAAACGCCAAATTGATTCCTTAAAATTTCAGTTGGGACAGCGGGAAATTAAAGCTTCTGTGAATGGGATATTATTTCAATTACCAATTCAAAAACCTGGTTCGGTTGTGCAGGTAGGGACAATGGTTGCTGAAATTGCTCAAGATAATTCACCCTTAATAATTCGAGCGCAAATGGCAACTACAGATAGTGGTTTTTTGCGGTTAGGATTACCAGTAAAACTCAAATTTGATGCTTATCCGTTTCAGGATTATGGTATTATCTCAGGAGAGTTAATTAAAATTTCTCCTAATACGATAGAAATAGATACAGCTAATGGCAAAGTAGCCGCTTATAACTTAGAAATTTCTCTCAAAAAAAGTTGTATTCCCGCTGCTAATAAATGTATTCCTTTGCGTCCAGGGGATACAGCAACCGCTGAGGTAATTGTCCGTCAGCGACGAATTATTGATTTTCTACTTGACCCCTTTAAAAAATTGCAACAAGGGGGAGTAAAATTGTAGAAAATTTATCGAATTACCTCCCTTAGTCCTCCCTTGTTTCCCTCGTTCCCATACTCTGTATGGGAATGAATTACGGAAGGCTCTGCCTTCATTAATACTAGGTCATGGAGGCAGAGCCTCTAGGTAGCATTCCCAGTCGGAGACTGGGAACGAGAAGGGGGAAAACAATTAATTCAGTCCCCTCCCTTTAGAGGTTGTTTGAAAAGTATTATATGAAACCCATAATCTCCAAAAACCTAACCCCCCTCCCCCCCTTCCCTACAAGGGAATGGGGGTTTTAAAGCCTCTCCCCTGGTAGGGGAGAGGTTTGGAGAGGGGTCTGTTTACACATTAAAAACTTTTAAAACATCCCCTTAGCAAGGGGAGGGTTAGGGTGGGGTATAATTTATGTATTTAAGGAGCAAATTATGTCCGAACCTATCACCATTACCCAATCAGATATTTTACAACAAATTAAATTATCCTGTAAAATACCTGAGTTAGTTGAGCAAATTATCAGCCGAAAAGTGATTATAAATGCTGCGGAAGAAGCAGGGATAAAAGTAGAAGTTGAAGAATTACAAAAAGCAGCGGATTTTCTGCGATTAACTAATGATATGACCAGTGCTAATGACACTTGGAAATGGTTAGAAAAACATAGTTTATCTATAGATGATTTTGAAGATATAGTCTATACTGGTGTGGTTACTGGTAAGTTAAGCAAGCATTTATTTTCTGATCAAATCGAACCTTTCTTCTTTGAAAATCAGCTAAATTATGCTGGTGTGGTCATGTATGAAGTTGTATTTAATGATGAAGATCTAGCAATAGAACTTTTTTATGCAGTCAAAGAAGGAGAAATGAGTTTTTATGATGTAGCTCACCAATATATTCAAGATATAGAATTACGTCGTAAAGGGGGATATTTAGGAGTATTAAATCGTCAGGATTTAAAGCCAGAAATATCTGCTGCTGTCTTTGGTGCGAAACCTCCACAGGTAATTAAACCGATAATTACTTCTAAAGGGGTACATTTAATTTTTGTTGAGGAGATTATTCAGCCGGAATTGAATGATAAATTGCGTCAGCAAATTGTCAGCGATTTACTATTAAGTTGGATCAAAAAACAAGTTAATCAAACAGAGATTAATGTGAATTTCGAGTGATTTAATCACAAAAATGTTCTCGTTCCCATACTCTGTATGGGAATGAATTACAGAAGGCTCTGCCTTCATTGATACTAAATTATGGAGGCAGAGCCTCTAGGTAGCATTCCCAGTCGGAGACTGGGAACGAGAAATTGGTTTTATGCTCTGAGATTACACTACTCAAATTCTGAGATTAAAACAGATCCACTACCCATTTAACGCCTTTAGTAACTGCCCAAGCTACGTCATAAGCAAAGCTAGTTTCTAGTGTTGGTTTACCGCCAAAAATCGAATTAATAAAACTATCCTCTGTTAATTCTTGCAAGTAGTCTGAATTGATATCTAGAATGCTGATTCTACCTTTCATGATGTTAATTTTCTCCACACTAATAACAATTGATTTCTGCAAAACAAGAAGGCAACTTTTAATTAGTTTCCATTCCAAGCATCAGAAACACCTTTTTTAATATCGGACCAATGCTCTATAACATAAACAGCAACAGCACCAGCAGCAACCCACCAAAAACCACCTTGAATTAAATATTGTTCTTCAGCAGTCAGTTCAACAAAGTTTTCACTATGCAAGTCAGCAATTTGAATGCGAGCCATTTTGGTATTCTCCTTGGTTTTAAAAAGTCAAAAAATCTAGAAAAAATCGGAAACTCAGATTATGGTGCAAGATATTAAGTCAACAAGCCGTTGGTGTGGCTACTTGAATTGACAATTCAGAAGCATTGTAATTATCCGTAATTACTTGCGGACAACGCATACAAGCCGCCTTACCTTCCTGTTGCCACCAACGACAATCACGACGTATAGAACAGGGAGGTAATTCCTCTCCTACTGTCGGTAAATTTTCGACAATTCGTGTAGCTAAACCACAATTTTTCCCATCAAAATGTTGACAACCATTTGTGGCACAAGTTGAAGCTGTACGAAATACTTCCGCAGGTGTCACAGGACTAACTTTAGCTATTAGTTCATCTGTGATAGGTTGAGGCTGTTTCAGATAGGCTACACGAGGTTCTGCTACTGTTCCACCAATGATACCGAAAACAAAACTTTCCCCTGGTTCTGGTCTAGCACTGGGGCAGAGTGTAGTTTTTTCAGCAATTTCCTTCATCCATTTAGCCTCCAAATAAGAGGATTTTTATGCCAAATAAGTATCAGTTGGGAGTGCAATTTTTCCTATTGTGATAGGATCACGGATGATTATTCCCAACCAAATGGGTTTGATGAGTCTCACACCGCTTGTGGTAAGAGCTATACCACCAGAAACGTTTTTAGCTTCTTCGTTAGATACAGATGCTAGAGCCTCGTTACGACGCGCTAATGCATTATTAACAGCACTATCAATTAGGTCGTTGATTTCAAGACGATGATTATTCATGTTAATTTGCCTCAGATGTCTGTAGGTGAATTAATTTGTTAGGGTTGTTATTCTTTATTTCCCCACTACATCCTATTCAAAATAAAAACCTCTGTCTAGAGACTTAGACAAAATAAAAGTGACATAATTGTTTCAGTTTTGTCACCTTCAATAGCTTGATGATAACAGCATTTTCCGCACAAATATCCGTAAATTTGCCCTTTTAGGTTGAGAATATCACTAAAAAATAGACAATTACGGACTAAAAATAGCCAAAAAAAGGGACATAATTGCTGCAATTTTGTCACTTTTGCCTATTAACTTAAATATAAACAGATACCCGACTTCTTTAAGAAGTCGGGTATCTATATTAATCGAGGCTGATTTAATGTATTCTTTTGCCAACCCACCTACGCTTTAAATAGGGATTAATCTGATGGAAACTCCAGCAATTTTTCACTCCTATTGCTTTTTTCAGCCAGCCCTAACTATCATTCTCTATGACTTGGAGAATTTTCAGATAAAACTCTTCCACCCTTTTTGCTGCTACTTCACCACTAGCAGCATAGTGATTTAGACCAGGAGAACCATTGACTTCGATGAGCGTATAATCTACCATCGGCATAGTTATATCATGGGTGAGTATATCTACCCCTGTTAATCTTAATCCCATATCTTTAGTAATGTTAATTGCTAATTTTTGAAAATCAGGATGAATCCTTTCAGAAAAATCTACCGCTTCACCTCCACTGGATAAATTAGCACTATCCAAAAGATAGATAATATTATTATGAGGAATCACACTATTCCAATCAATATTTTGCGTTTTTAATTTTTGGGAAATGCGGAAATCATCAAATTTAATCACATTTTTTCTCCCCATGGTCAAAAATTTTGCCTGTTTTTGTTGAAGTAACTCTAAAACATTAGATATCCCATCACCAACAACAAATAAGGGAATTCTTTGATAAGCGGTAATCACCTCATCATCCAAAACAACAATTCTATAGTCATTACCACTATAAAACTTTTCTACAATCAATCCTGATTTAATTTCAAAGATCTTATGAGCTACATCATAATATTCTGCCTGATTATATACCTTAGTCACCAAAATGCCTTGACTAAGATTCAGAGGTTTAACAATTACTGGAAATCCGATTGATTGTGCATAATTAAATCCATCATCAATATTTCTAGGATGAGCTATTTTCGCACATAACTGATCAGTAAAAAATGTCTTACCCTCCGTTACTCGATATCCAAGCTGCTTGAGGAAAAAATTACTATAGGCTTTATCTTTGACTAACTCGGCTGAAGCAAGACCGTTAATATTCAATTTGGCATAACTAAAAACTGATCTTTTCCCGTTTTTAAAAGTAATATGCCCAACTAATTTATATTCTGGTTCAAGTAAAACTACAGCCCCTATTTGTAATGCTACTTTTTGGATGATTGATGTAATTGACATTTTTATTTTGCAAGATGATCTCAAATAATTGAAGTCTGGTATAGTTTATACCAATATTTCTTGTTTTTATTTAAGTTTAAATACTGAATTAATACAGTATATACTTAGTCTGAATTAAATAAAAGCAAAGATTGTCAGAAAATAAGTTGTTGCACCAAGTATTGACAATTTTTAAAATATGTAATAACAAGGTGGCATCATCAATAAAAGACGCTAGTAAATCTTTGGTTAAGAGACATACTAACGCCCTTCACTCAAGTTCTTATGCATAAAATAATCATGCCACAAAATACGGATTACAAAAATAGCACTTTAGAAGATATCACAATTCCTGCGGCAAGAGAAGATAACGCCTACAAAAAAAGGCTGAATGGTTGGGCTGTAGCCCGTATCGTTAGCGAACGGGAAAAAGTTATTGTTTCCCGGTTTCGCAGTCGTTCTGATGCCGAAGGCTATATTCAACACATCCGTCAGATGATTCCTGATACTGTTTTTGAACTTTTCTTTGATTGCCAACGGGAAGAAGTTGTCGTGTAAATTTACGGAATGGCTGACTGGTGCAAGGGAAAAATTATCTTCCCCAACCTCCCCAACCTCCCCTACTTCCCCTACTTCCCCTGCTTATCCGAACAGCATTGAGTCAGCAGCCCATTGTGCTTGAGTAAAGCCTTGGTACTGGGTTCTCGTCCCCGGAAGGTTTTAAAGACATCCATGGGATGCTGACTGCCACCTAGTGCTAAAACCGTATCTCGGTAACGTCTGCCAATGGCGTGGATTGCGGCTTCATCTTCTAAGCCCGCTTCTTCAAAAGCAGCAAAAACATCAGCACTGAGAACCTCAGCCCACTTATAACTATAGTATCCGGCTGCATAACCCCCTTCAAAAATATGACCGAAAGCACATAGAAACGCATCCTCCGGCAATGGTGGTAATACAGTTGTTAACTTAGCAATGCGGTGTCGCAGATCTGTCACGGTTTCCTGACTATTGGGAGAATAGCGGTAGTGTAATTCCAAATCAACACTACTAAAATCTAGTTGCCGCAACATAGTTGAACCGCTCATGTAATTACGTGCTGCCAACAATTTTTGGTAATAATGCTCTGGTAATGATTCCCCTGTTTGATAATGTTTAGCCATACCAAACAAGGTTTGGCGGTCATAGCACCAGTTTTCCATAAATTGGCTCGGTAATTCCACAGCATCCCACTCAACATTATTAATACCTGCTGCTCCCAGATAATCCACCTTAGTCAGCATATGATGTAAGCCATGGCCAAATTCATGGAACAATGTCTCCACCTCATCAAAAGCCATCAAACTCGGATTCCCATCCACAGGGGGAGTTTGGTTACAAATCAAATAAGCTACAGGGAGACGGATAGTAGTCAAATCATTTTCTGTAACTTTCCTCCGGTGAATGCAAGCATCCATCCAAGCCCCACCCCGCTTTTCTGCGGGACGGCTGTAAGCATCTAAGTAAAAATAAGCAATAGGTTCACCATATTTATCAGCAATTTGGAAATAACGCACATCCTCATGCCATATTGGGGCTTGGCCATCAGCCGGTGTCACCGTCACCCCAAAAAGCCTTTTTACTAGCCCAAATAGCCCATCTAGGACTTGAGGGAGGGGAAAATAGGGCAGTAATTCTTCCGCAGTAAAAGCAAATTTTTCTTCCCGTTGCCGTTCAGCCCAAAAGCTAATATCCCAATGTTGTAAATTTTCAGCTTCTGCTGCTCCCTTAGCTTTAGCAAAGGCCTTGAGTTTTTCTAAATCTTTGACAGCAGCATGATAACTAGCTTGACGGAGTTCTTCTAATAGTTTTTCGACAGAGGCAACATCTTTGGCCATCTTACTAGCCAAACTCAGTTCAGCAAAAGTCTCAAAGCCAATTAATTGAGCTAGTTCTTTTCTTAACTCTAAAATACGGATAATCAAAGGATTATTATCTAATTCCCCAGAAGATGCCCTGGTAATATAAGCCTTATAGATTTTTTCCCGTAAATCCCGCCGGGTACTGTGCTGCATGAACGGGAAATAGCTAGGAAAATCTAGAGTAATATGCCACGGTCCATGTTCTGGTGTAGCATTTTCTTCTCCAGCCGCCCGCGCAGCTTGGGCTGCAAGACTCAACAAACTACTTGGTAAGCCATCAATGTCATCGTGGGTGGTGAGAATTAAAATAAAGCCTTTAGTGGCATCTAGAACGTGATTAGCAAATCTAGTCGCTAGTTCTGCTAATTCCATTTGGATATTATTAAACCGTTCTCTGTCTTTGCCTTCTAAACCAACACCGGACAATTCTGCATCTCGAATTGCCGCTTTGATAATTCTCTGTTGGGCTGAATTTAAAGTTTCCCAGGTAGGACTATGGCGAATTGCTTTAAAAGCATTATAAATAGGTTTGCTTTGTCCCAGGATATTCATAAACTGAACTACTTGCGGCTGTACCTTTTCATAGGCAATACGTAGTTCTGGACTATTTTTTACACCCATTAAATGATTTAGGATTCCCCAACTCCAATTTAGCCGTTCTGTCAATTTTTCTAGAGGTTCTACTAAGCCGCTCCAAGTAGGCTCTATATTTGCCTCTAAGTCAGTTAATTGCTTTTCAAGTTCTCCTAACAGATAACTAAAAGCTGGTTCGACTTGCTCCGATTTAATAGCCGCAAATGCGGGTAAACCACAGCTTTGAAGTAGGGGATTCTGATAAATAGTAGCAGTTGCACGCATGGTAATGAGTTAATAGCCGATGAATTAATTGGGAACAACGATTGATTTTTCTTTATATAACTAATAATTTAGCGTTACGACAAAATTTCGCATTGCTAGAATGGCAATCTTACTAAACAGAATACAGAAGTTAGGAGATTATGAGCAATTAAGTACAGTTTTATACAATAAATAATTGAATTTACCTCAATTCTTATGCCAGTTATACAAAAAAGTTCATTGTGATAGCGTAGCGTAGTGTGGCGTAAACCATCCTCCTGCAACTTTTAACAACTGAATTCCTGTTTGATAACTGAGATACATCATCCAGAAGCTAAAAGCAGAATTGTAGCAATTATTTTCAAAATAATGACTTTTATTTTGTCGAGTTTTGTGGTGATAATTCACCATAATCAATTTTGAATACTTAATAAAGTTATGAAATTTTGACTTTCTGTTTTGCTGACACTGCGCTAGTGTTGTTAAGTTGTGCTAATACATGAGCAGAACTTAAAACTAAAACAGTTGAGTACAAGCAAGGAAGTACAGTATTAGAAGGATGTCTTGCTTATAATGATGCTATTGAAGTTAAGCGTACTTTTGCTAAGTAATATTTTGTGGGTTTGAACACTGATTATATCTGTAAGGGCTGGTAATTGGTAAAATTATCATCTGTTACCTGTTACCTGTTCCCTGTTTTCTCAAAATTATGTCTCATCTTCCCCCACTAAATACAGAAACAATTTGGGCAATCATTAATGATAAAATTGATGATGATACTGTAAAAAAATTATTATGGTATCACCAGGGTTATCGCTATAATCCCATTACAGACACATGGACTAATAGTGAAGTAGCACCAACCTGGAGAGATGAATATCCACAACCACCGGATTTTATTGATTCTCGTCCAGCAATTATGAAATTGACTCGTTCTATTCCTCCAGAAAATAAACAGGCTCTCAAAGAAAAACTCGGTTTTAAAGGTTACAAAATTGGTGAATTTGGTCCGCGACAAACTCGCAGAGCCACATCAGCAAATTGGTTATTAAGTTATATGTTAATAACCACTGGTAAAATTGAGTAAAGTTACTATATTTAGTAATTTTCCAAAAATATCCCCTGCTTCTCTAAGGTTGGGGATAGGAGCTTTTTATCTAAATTTCTGGATTAAATTATTGTTTTATGTCCAAATGTTATGGAAATAACACGGACTTATCTTGTATTTTTCTGAAAAACTGTGTATATTAATATATTCAACCCTTGCATAGAGTAATCTGATCTAAATTTGTGCAACTTGTTTTTTTAACAAACTACTTTAGGCTTAAAGAGAATAAAAAACGTTTTCACAGATATTTGAGAATTACTACCGTATAACACAAATCCAGAGATTTCTGCTATGATCCACAAATTAATTAACACTAACATTAAGAGTTCTCATGTTTTACCAACTCCTAATGAAGTGAAGGCAAAATTACCTGTAACGAAAACTGCTGAAAATACAATTTTAAAATTCAGACAAGAAATAGAACATATTCTAGATTTTCAAGACCGACGTAAATTCATTGTCGTCGGTCCTTGTTCAATTCATGATCCAAAAGCAGCCATAGAATATGGAGAAAACTTGCTAGGTTTAGCCGAAAAAGTTCAGGATAAACTGCTGCTAATTATGCGGGTTTATTTTGAAAAACCCCGAACTACAGTAGGCTGGAAAGGATTAATTAATGATCCAAAAATGGATGATTCTTTTCATGTAGAAGAAGGAATTTCAATTGCCAGGAACTTACTATTAAAGTTGACAGAGTTAGGATTACCAACTGCCACAGAAGCACTTGATCCCATCATCCCTCAATATATCAGTGAATTGGTATCTTGGTCAGCAATTGGCGCAAGAACCACCGAATCACAAACACACCGAGAAATGGCCAGTGGTTTATCTATGCCGGTGGGGTTTAAAAATGGTACAGACGGGAATATTCAAGTTGCCGTAAATGCGCTTAAATCAGCGAACACACCCCATCATTTCCTGGGTATCAATCAAAAAGGACAAGTGAGTGTATTTCAAACTAAAGGAAATGCTCATGGCCATGTAATCTTGCGTGGAGGAACTCAGCCTAATTTTGATGCAGAGAACATTAAACTAGTAGAAGAACAATTAAAAGCAGCCAACTTATCACCAAGAATAGTTGTTGATTGTAGTCATGGTAATACCAACAAAGATTATAGATTACAATCCATAGTCTTTGAAAATATTATTCAGCAAATAATAGATGGCAATAATTCCATCGTCGGCATGATGCTAGAATCGAACTTGTACGAAGGTAGCCAACCGATAACCGGAAAACGAGAAGACTTGCAATATGGTGTTTCCGTAACAGATAAATGTATCAATTGGCAAGAAACAGAAAGAATTATTTTGGCTGCTCATGCTAAATTGGCGTAAACCGACAGCATTTTTCATGTATTTACACCATAAATAGATATACCTCTTCCTTTGCGTCTTTGCTCCTTTGCGTCTCTGCGCGAAACAAAAACAAAATGTAGTTGCGCTTTAATTCCAAGTGCAGCTACATGACAAATACAAATGGGATTGGTGCGGATCGAACGCACGGCCTAGCGCTTAGGAGGCGCTCGCTCTATCCAACTGAGCTACAACCCCAAGAATGAACCAAATATTATCATAGCAGTATTTTTAGTGAGACTGCCAAACTCTCTAATCTCAAAATAACGTAGTATACTGGGGTTAATCGTATTTAACCGAAAGATGAAATACCTAACCCCAGAACAAGTTTACAAACAATTTGGCTATCACCCTAAGACAACGGCAGAATGGGCTGACTTAGGGAAAATAGAATGTATCCGTTCCCCTGGGGGACATCGGAGATATCCAGAGTCAGCATTCATCAAAACAGTCTCAATGGATAAAGAGAGGGTTCTTTATGCCCGTGTCAGCACAAAAGCCCAGTTGTTAGACCTTGACACACAAATAGATTTTTTAGGTAAAACCCACATTCCGCACCCCAAACTGTCACAGATCAAAAAAGCCCTTAAAGTAGTACATAATAACTAAAGTCAATTCAAAAATTAAGATGCTTAATGATAATAAATAGCATTAAAAGCGAAATGGTGTGAGAAAGTGAAACTTGGTAACAAAAGAAAAAAATGAGGCGATAACCAAATAAGAAATAATTGATAACAACAGAAGTATGAGAGGAAACTGTTGTGAAATTAAAACCTCAAGAAATAGAAATTGAGAACATAGACCATCTAGGGATAGTAGCAGGAATCATAGATTCAATCGGAATAGTAGAAATAATAAATGAATTAATAGGAGTCGAAAAAGACGAAAAAGTAAATGCAGGTCAAGTAGTAAAAGCCATGATAATAAACGGGTTAGGATTTGTCTCCAAACCGCAGGGGAAACGCATCTAATTTTTTTTGACAAAATGTAACTTCTATGAATAGATAAAAAGGGCAGTATTACCATGTTAATATCAAGCCAATAAATGAGTATGAAGAAAATTTGATGGTAAATTCGTTTCTATAAGAATCAATAAAATGAGTTGAAGTGGTATTCTCAATAAAACTAAAGAGACAAAATTCACAAAATGAAGCTACCACCAAAAATCACAATAGTAGATCACTTTAAAGATTTAGAAGATAAAAGAGTTGAGAGAACAAAAAGGCATAAATTAATAGATATAGTAACCATTGCGATTTGTGCAGTGATCTGTGGAGTAGATAGTTGGGTATTGATGGAGGCTTATGGAAAAAAGAAAGAAAAATGGCTAAAACAATTTTTAGAACTTCCAAACGGGATTCCATCTCATGATACATTCGCCAGAGTATTTGCGAGAATAGATCCGCAACAATTTCAGAATTGTTTTTTGAGTTGGATAAAATCTATCAATAAAATTACAGAAGGAGAAGTCATAGCAATAGATGGGAAAACATTAAGGCATTCATATGATAAAGGAAAGGATAAAGGTGCGATTCACATGGTAAGTGCATGGGCAACTAGTAATAAATTAGTATTAGGACAATGTAAAGTAGAAGAAAAGTCAAATAAAATAACAGCCATACCGGAATTAATTAAAGTATTAGATATAGCCGGATGTTTAGTAACGATTGATGCGATGGGGTGTCAAAAAGAGATAGTAAAATCAATTGCAGAAAAATCAGGCGAATATATTATCGCACTCAAAAAGAATCAAGGTAATTTATATAAGAATGTAGAAGAAATCTTCAAAGAAGCTATATCTAAAGGGTTTGAGGGATTCAAATATAGTGAATTTCATACAAAAGAAGACAAACATGGAAGAGAAGAGATTCGTCATTATCTCATGTTATCAGACATAGAAGAAAGAATAGATACTGATAAGAAATGGGTAAATCTTCAAAGTGTAGGAATGGTAGAATATATACGAAAAGTTAATGGAAAAACGAAGGTTGAGACAGGCTATTATATAAGTAGTTTGACAAATAATGCGAAATTACTAGGAGAATCAGTCCGCACTCATTGGGGTATAGAGAATTCATTACACTGGGTTTTAGATGTAGCTTTTAGAGAAGATGATTGTCGGATAAGAAAGGATAATGCACCACAAAACTTTGCAGTTATTCGTCATATAGCAGTTAATCTTTTAGGAAAAGAAAAAAGCCAAAAACTAGGAACTAAAAGTAAGCAGTTTTGTGCAGGATGGGATGATGAATATTTAGAGAAGATTTTAGAATGTATCTGATAAAAATCAGAAAATATAGACAAATATAAATATAACCAATTTATTTTTCTGTTGATTCTACAATAGAATCTATATTTTTGATGCCAAAAAATATAGATATTAATATATAGAACTGAACAAAATAAATCCATCATTAAAAATAAATAATTACTCTAAATTTATGAAATTTTTATAATTTTAATAAAGGAATTTATCAGATTTTGAATGAAGTTAGATATTTTCCCATATTGATGCACTAATATAGTATTCTGTCAAGATAATTTAGATGCGTTTCCCCTGGGAGAAACATATTTCTAATTGGAATAAGGACAGAGATTTTATCTTGAGTCTTTTACCAGATGATTGTTTACGTTACTATCAATTAGTCAGCTAATTATCATCTCTATCAATTTAATTTCTCTTGTAAAGATGAGCTAATCTCTTTGATTTATAGCTCCATTTTACTATGTCTATAATTTCGTTTTTTACTTTAATTGATTAGTCTAACTTATAATTGTTTCTTGAATATCTCCTTTCGCTTATTCATTGACCTCTCCAGGTGGTGTGCATTCTTATTGCTTCTTATTGAGAATAGATTTTGATGACATTTTTGGTGATTTACTGTTTCTCAAATGCCTTTTTTCACTTTATCTGTTTGTTTTGATGCTCCCTTTGATTTTCATCTCCGTAATTTCCCTCTGTAACATTTTGGGGTGCGGAATGTGGGTTCGAGAACTATTTTTGGCAATGACCGATAATTTATCTTCCAAATGCTTCGCCCCTACTAACAACTGACAACTGACCAATTAATCTTTTTCTGGTAATTTAATACTACTTGTACCGTTGGGATTAGTGACTATCTCCCCTCCTAAAGCTTCAATTTCCCGAATGGCTCGTTTGCGAGTTTTTTGATCAACTTTATTATTTAAAACCATCATCCATGTAGAAATACGGGCTGATTTACTATCTGGGTTTTTACTGAGAAACTCAGCGGTTTTTTGAGAACTAAATGCTGCTTGCTTACTTTCCGCGTCAGTATAAGTGTTAGCCCACTCTGCGGCTTTGAGAAAAGATGTTTGGGCTGCTTGAGCATTACCTAGAAACAATAACTCATCTGTGCCTTTATAACGCCAGATATAATAGGATTTTTTGGGTAATTGTGGAGATAAAGATTTTAATCCTTTGTCCATTAAAGCTATAGATTTTTCTGGCATCCCACCGTATAAAGAGCTACTTACAGAAAGTCCTAGGTAAGCGTCTAGAAAACGGGGGTCACGTCCTAAAATAACTTCAAAATATTCTGGACTGAGACGATACCCTGTTCTATCTCTGGCTTCATCATCGCCAAAGAATTGCAAAAAATCAATATATACCCAATCTGCAATCAGGTTTTTATAACTAAAACTAGGTACATTTTTCAGTAAGTTCAAGCGAAGACTTTCTTTTTTGAGGTCTTTTTCCAGAGTTTCAACAGAAATAGATTGTTGACTGGTTAATAGTTTTTGCAACTTTGGTATTTGCATTAAGCTAATACTGGTAATACACAAGCAAACGACTAAAGGTGTGGTAATAGCTTCACGAGATAAGAACATACTGTTACTAATTAAAAATTCATAAAAATTTAAAATGAGGATAGTCCCTCAATTCTATTATTGTTGCACCAATTGGCAACATTTTTGAGCTATTGCCCAATCTTCTTGAGTTTCTATGGCTAATACTCGCACGGTTGAATCAGATGTGGCAATATCAACATCAATAGGTTGGTGCTGGTTTTTATCAGCATCAATTTTTAGTCCCAAAAATCCCAAGGCTTCACAAGCAGCTTGACGGATTCCTGGGGAGTTTTCGCCGACTCCAGCAGTAAAAACTAAAACATCTAAACCTGCTAAACTAGCCAACATTGCCCCGATACCAGCCCGGAGACGATGTACGTATATATCCCAAGCTAGTTGAGCGCGTTGATTACCTTGGTCTTTTGCGGCTATCACCTCCCTTAAATCACTCGATATTCCAGAAATACCTTTTAATCCAGAAGCCTTATTTAACACATTATCTAATTCTTGACTAGAGTAATTATACTGTCGCAGTAAATAAATTAAAATCCCTGGATCAATTGAACCACTGCGGCTACCCATCATTAAACCATCTAGGGGAGTAAATCCCATTGTTGTGTCAATACTGCAACCATTTTTGATGGCGGCTAAAGAACAACCATTACCTAAATGACAGGTAATTATCCGTAGAGATGGTAAATCTTGACCAAGAATTTCCGCTGCTCGATTTGCACAATACTGATGACTGATGCCATGAAAGCCGTAACGACGGATACCTTGTTCAACTAATTGATAGGGGATAGGATAGATGGCTGCGGCATCGGGTAACGTGTGGTGAAATCCGGTATCAAAAACTGCAATCTGGGGGATATTTCCCAGACTATTTTCAATGGCTTCAATGCCAGCTAAAGCGGCTGGATTATGGGCTGGGGCTAGATTACATAGGTGAGCGATCGCCTGTTTCACATCTTCAGTAATTATCACAGCATCTTGGTAGTCTTCACCACCATGTACTACCCGATGTCCTACCGCATCTATGGCTAATAAATCATCAATTACCTTGGTTTCACCATTGATAAGAGTAGATAACAAATGAGTAAATTGCACCTGTCGAGAATCACCAGAAATGGTTTCTTGCAGTTTTGCACCTGTAGCGGTTTTAACTGTAATTTCTGCCTGATTTTGGTCCTGAATCCAATTTATTTTCCCTTCCCAAAGGGGTTGGGGGGCTACATTAGGAATTGGGGATGTTATATCATATAAACAACTCTTTTGGCTGCTAGAACCGGCATTGAGGACGAGTATTTTCATAAATTCAAACTTAGTATGGTGATTTTATTTTTTGGGTGGAGTAAAACCAAACTTTGTAAAAATCCAGTGATACCATTCTTGATGAGTAGTAACAAAAGTTAAAGCTGATTCCAAATCTATCTCTAAATCTTTATTATGAATACTGATAATTAGATCATAAATCAAATCAAAGAGAATTCTATCTTCTTTATTGAAGAGAACAAAATTCCCATTAGCACTGTTTTCTAGTTGTTGCATTCTTTCTTTACCGACTTTAGCAGTAATGCCTGGTTGACGTTCATCTCTGATTAAATAAAATTGGCTTTGAGAATTATTAATAACTAATTCATTGAAATTACTAATCCGACTCGTAAAGGGAGTACCACTAATTTCTAAAAAAGCAATTACATGATACTGATTTCCTCTTTCAATAACAATATGTTCTGGTAATACCTTTTTCCCTAAACGATATTGGCTTAATTTAAATGACTGGATATGAGTTAAAGCTTCAGCAATATTTTTCAATTTACCAACATCATCACCATCACTAATAATAGATGGATTATGATATTTTTGTTCTAACTCAATTCTATGTTCATTCAGATATTCAATTACAGGATTTACGGGAATTGTAGTTTCACCAGATAAATAAGTTGCTAATCTATTCTGTAAGTTGCTTAAATCAACAGCATTAGGTGATTGTATAGCTTGAATTAGCTGACTTAAAACTTCCATTGATGTTTGTTGCTGTTGCTGTAAAAATTTTAATTGCTGTTCTATTTTTTCATTACTATCTAATTCCCGAATTAGTTTTCTTTCATCTGGTAAAGAAATTCCATTAACTCTATAATCATAGTATTTAGCCGCCCGATTTAAAGCCGCACGAATAGGTTTTTTACCTAAAATATCATCTAAATCTTCAGGTAAAAATAACTGTTCTAGGGTAATATCTACTGTTTGTATTTTCACCTTGAGAATAGATTTAATTTCCGTTTCTGTCGGTTGACGTAAAGAAACTTGATATTGAGATACTCTACCAATAATAGATTGATCAAATGTTGTTTGAAATTTTTCCCACCTATCAGGAAATAAATTCAAGATAATTAAACTATTGGGAACATGAGTGAAAATTTCTTTGATAGCTTCCCCAAAATTCAACAAGATTTCTTGATTGTGAGGAAGTCCTAAACCTTCTAATTGATCAAAAATAATAATTAAAGGTTCATCTAAAACAGATAATTTACCTAAAACTGAAATAGCTTCTAAAGAAAAAGCTTCTTTACTAATTTCTTCTCCCCAATTTGGTAAACCAACGGTTTCAGCTTCTTCGTCAGTTAAAACATTTCCTGCTAACCAACGAGTGCTAATATTTCTATATTTATAATCTGTATAACTGCAATATTTAACCATGCCTTTAATGATAGATAAAGCAAAACTACCCGGAGCATAATTACTCATCCACCATTCATTAATCGTCTTTTCTATATATTGCCAATATTCTCGTTTTCGTTGTGTATTTTCTTTACTTAAAGCACTAATACTATTATCTTCTAAATCATATAAGGCTTTTAAAATATCTATATCTTTTTGTGTAACATCTCTATCATTAAGACTAACTATTTTCCGAAAAGTGTTAATAATTAAAGAGTATAATTGAGGTAAATTTCCGGCTTTCTCAACTAGGGATTCTAAAATTCTACTATAAATATGATAAAGTACAAATTGGGCATTATTCGGTTGACGAATAAATAGTAATCTATTACTTGATAATCTCTCATTAGCAAGTCGCATCATTAAATGAGTTTTACCAGTACCTGGTTCTCCAATAACAACTACACCTTTACTCTGATGATTAGGATCTAATTTAATATTATTTAAAGCAGTTTGTAAAGTCTGGAATTCTCGATGATAAGTATCAGTATAATCTGGATGATGTTGAAAAGGAGTATCAACTCGACTACTAGTAAAGGGATTAGGTTGTTTTTTGAGATTTTCTAACATTATCTTTCTATAAAGATGATAAGTAAATTTGGCATCATAACTAGCGGTATGTGCCATATTCGGCAGAAAATATTGATTATTAGCTCGCAGATTCAAATATTTACTCAGATACTCTAAAGAATAACTTTCTAAATTTGGAAAACAGTCTTTTGCCAAAATCCAAGTACAATCAAATTGTAAATTTTGCCAAGGTAAATCAACTTGTCGAAAACTATGCTTGAGGATATCAATATCATGTTCTGCATAGTGACAGATAATTTTTTTACCTTCAACAACAGTTAAAAATTCTGTTAATAAAGTTTTGAGACTTTTGAGATTTAAAACATTTTGAAACCCATGGGAATTACCATCACAAAAACCTTCATAAATTAGCACACCTTGACTATCAACAATAGCTAATTCAGTTAAATTAGGATTTCCTTCAGTATCTAAAACAACAAAATCCATATTAATTTACTTATAAGTAGATAATCTTAACACCTATAATAATTATATCGTGAACACGAAAAATTGCTGGCGTTGCTGAATTGAAGTAATTTCTCAAACTCTTGCTCCTTGTGCCTCTGCGTGTTAGCGAAGCCCGATAAAATCATCCTGTCATTCACCAACGCCAAATTGTAAAATTAGTTATTACCTACGTTTACCAGAACGACGTGGAGTAGGAGAACTAGAACCAGGCTTTTTATCACCTGCTGCTGTGCGTGAAGAAGGCTGTCTAGGTGATTTTGAAGAAGCAGATTTAGGAGCAGAACGACGAGTTCGCTGATTCCCACCACCAGAAGGAGCTTTGCGTCCATTGGGAATTGGTTCAGCCTTAATTTCCGGGTTGACTCCAAAACCAGCCACCACTTCTTTCGGTAAACGCTGCTCAATGAGTTTCTCAATATCCGCTAACAAATGATGTTCATCAACACATACAAGGGAAATCGCTTGACCTTCCGCCCCAGCGCGTCCAGTCCGACCAATACGATGCACATAATCTTCTGGGACATTAGGTAAATCGTAATTAATAACGTGAGGTAATTCACTAATATCAAGACCACGCGCAGCAATATCCGTTGCTACCAATACCTGCAAAGTCCCATCTTTAAACTTAGCCAAAGCGTGTGTTCGCGCTCCCTGACTCTTATTCCCGTGAATAGCCAGGGCTTGAATGCGGTCTTCACCCAACTGCTTCACCAACCGGTCAGCGCCATGCTTCGTGCGGCTAAACACTAATACTTGATACCAGTTATTTTCCCGAATCAGATGAGAAAGTAATTGCCGCTTGCGATCGCGGTCAACATGATAAACTTTCTGTGATATCGTTGCCGCAGTTACGTTCCGACGTGCTACCTCAATCATTGTCGGGTTATGTACTAACCCAGCCGCAAGAGTTTTCACCTTATCTGAGAATGTCGCAAAAAACAGCAAATTCTGGCGTTGTTTAGGCAAAAGCGAAAGAATGCGGCGAATATCATTAATAAAGCCCATATCCAGCATTCGGTCTGCTTCATCCAGTACCAACACTTCCACACGGGACAAGTTCAGAGTCCCTTGTTGAACATGATCTAACAATCGTCCTGGGGTGGAAACCAAGATATCTATGCGGGTTCGCAATTTCTGTTTTTGGGGACCAATACTGACTCCCCCAAACATCACCATTGAATTCAGATTTAAGTATTTACCATAATCACGGACACTTTCTTGCACCTGTGCAGCGAGTTCACGGGTAGGAGTTAGAATTAACGCCCGAATTGGGGAAAATCCAGTAGAATGACTGGGAACGTTCTTATTTGCAGATAACCGATGTAACAGCGGCAAAGTGAAGCTGGCAGTTTTGCCTGTACCAGTTTGCGCTCCAGCCATAATATCACCACCAGCCAATACCACAGGAATAGCCTGTTTCTGGATTGGTGTGGGTTGACTATATCCCCGCTCAGTGACAGCACGGACAATTTCAGGGGACAAGCCGAGATTAGAAAAAGACATAGAACTCCAAAAATAACATCGGCCTGTCGCCACTCACGGCTTCAGTCTTAGGCGGACGAATGGTTTAAAATGCTAAATGGGCGGTAAGCACCAAGACTAGGAGCAAATGCCACAGTCAACCATCATAGCAGAATTATTGTTAAATCTGAAACTATGTTTAGTATGAAGTTAATTTCCAGAAGAAATTAAATATCCGCTTTCTAAAACCTTTGTAGAGACGTTCCATGGAACGTCTCTACTTTTTTACCAGATGTGCCATTCTCAATAATTAGAGAATCACTATTGTTGGCTGGCTTTTTCCCTTAACCAAACTTCTAAATCACCAACTTTTGAAAAATCTAATAATACATCTCCTAATGATTCCAATTCATCAATAGATAATCCTTGAATTTGCTCTATTACAGATAATCCAAGTTCCCCAAATCGGCGCTTTAATAACCGGAGAATTATCTGTTGTTCTCCTTGTTGTTCTCCTTGTTGCTGTCCTTGTTGCTGTCCTTCTTGTCTAGCTTTTTCTCTGTCTTCTTGATAAAGCGGTGCTAATCTCATCACTAACTCCCTATCATCTGTTTCTATTTGTTGATTAATGTTCAAGTTTTTTTGGAGGTTGTATAGCAATTCTAGCGTCACTTTCCGAAATGGATGATTTGCCGGTAGTGCTGCTAATTCATCAATTGCCTGTTTTTGAACTGTGCCACGTCCCAATACTCTCAACCACAATATACCCAACTTCATCAATTACATCTTCAGGAAATTCTAAAAGTTCCTCTTTGGCAGAATTTACCCAAATAACTGTTTTAGGTGTATCATTAATCATTTTATATTATCTACCTTCTACAAATTTACTACCTCGGTTTAATTCTGTTTCAGCATATTTTATTAAGTATTGAATCATTTGTTCACGATCTATTTTATCTAATTCTTTTTTTGGTTTATTTAAAAACAGTTTGTTCATTTGTTTAAGTTCATCAATCGTCATTGTTTCTAACTTTTTATTTAGCTCATCTTTTCCATGCTCTTGCAAGTATGCAACTGGAATAATAGGAGGTTCATACTTGTTACTTCTTGATTTTGTATGTACTGTTTTTTGCTGAATATTTGGTAATGGGTTTTTAACATCATTGCTTAATTCATTAATTTTGTTAATTATCAATTCTTGATTGTCTTGAATATCTTTAATTTGTGAAGTTTGTGCAGTTAGAAATTTTTGTAATTCTGTGATTAATTCAAAAACCTTAGGTAAGGTAATATCACAGTTTGCATCATTTTCTATCTTTTCCTGTTCAGGGTTAATTTGTTCATTATTTCCACTCACATTAGTTTTAGATAAATCCTGAACAAAATTATTTTCTGATAATGGCGATTCCTTAAATTGTTCGTCGTTTTCATCTGAATTTATCTTGGATAAATCTTGAACAAAATTATTTTCTAATGATGGTGATTTGATTTTATTATCTGTCAATTTTTTATTTTTATTATCCCGATTATTTTTATTTAGCATATTCAATAAACTCCTTAGTCATTTTAATTACATATTGATTCAAATCACCATAACCATACTTTTTTTTAAAGGCATTGGTGTTTAATTCCATATCAAAGTCCATAGCTTCTGCAATCTGATTAGCTTGTGGTATGTAGTTTCTAAAAATGGGTGCTGGATCTAGATTTACCTTCCTAAAGGTATCGTTAAATCTTGTGGGTAATTCATAGGCTATCACATTATTATGTCTAGCTGATGTTTTTTGATATTTAGTTATTACAAGCCCTAAGCATCTAATATTAAAATTGCGTTTCCCTGCAAATGTATGAATACTTTTAATAATTTGAGGCAAGCCATATATTGACAGTTTATCAGGAATTGTTGGGATTAAAAAATAATCACTAATCTCAATTCCATTTTTAGTAATGTTTCCTAAGTTCGGTGGACAATCTATCAAAACATAATCATAATTATTCAAATAAGGCTTGATGAAATGTTTCAATACTGCAACCGGAGCTATAGTCCCTTCTGTTTTCTTAGAAATTTCATCAAGATTATCTTGAATATCAATTAATTTAATACTTGAAGGTAATAAGCTTAATGTCTTTAGTTTTAAATTGGAAACACCTTTTTGAATTGCTTGTTGAACTTGAAAATAAGATGTGTCATCTAATTTATCCTGAAACATTTGAAATACAGTTTGTTTTTTTCTATCTAATTCATCCCATTTTTCTTCACCAATCAGAGCAATAGTAGCATTAGTTTGAGGATCAAGGTCTATTACTAATACATTCTTACTAAACTGACTAGCAAGACACTCAGCTAATTGAACCGTAGTAGTTGTTTTAGCGACTCCACCTTTGAGATTAATTAGACTAACGACTTTAGCGGGCATAGTTTCAATTTACAAGTGGGTTTAGAATGGATATTTTGAATCTTACGACACATCCTTCATTGTATATGATAGCACACAGTCTTAGTTAAAGAGTTCATGATGGCTACTTAGTGAGAGAATTATATATAGTGGTTGTCAGTTTGATAAAAACATATAGTGTTAATAAAACTTAGATACCAAATCACGTTCAACCCTGTTCCCTGCTTTTTTGAAACACTTTGTAAACTATGGCTGAACTACCCAAAACCTTAGAAGATGCGATCGCTCAATCAACTGAAGCGGTAAAATCAGCTTTAGCTGATGGTATGACTCGGATTCAAGTTGAGTTATTATTTCCAGAACTCAAATTCATGACAGTTGCAGAACAGTTTCTTCCCCTGTTCACTGAATATGAATCCCGTCTCAAAGTCTTCTTTGCTGATGCTGGTGCGGCTGCATTAGCCCGTCGTGATTGGACAGATGCCCAATTCCAAATTTCCGATATTGGTACAGGTAGGGCTGCATCTTTAGAAGCGAAAATTCAGCCAGAAGATGAAATTTTCCTATTTATTGCTCCCACCTCTGTAGAAGTCCCACAATTAGAAAAGTTGTGTGAACTGATTGGGGAACGTCCCGTCATCATGTTAACACCCAGGCTAGAAGATTCCAGCGTAGTTGGTATTGGTTACACAGCCAGAGAAACCCGTCGTCGCTTCATTAGTACCATCGAATCTTGTTACTATATCCGTCCTGTAGATGATGAATCTGCCCTTTTCCGCTGCTACCCTGGACTATGGGAAGTATGGCTAGAAACAGCGGGTGAATATCAAAAAGTTGCCGAACTCCCTAAAAAACCCTCCGGTGATGAATTAGACGCGATTCTCATGGGGGGACAAAGGGAAAACACTACGGACGCTACACCTACGAGAAAACCCAGTGTGTTTAAGAGTTTGCAACGGTTTATCAAGGCTTTGAGCAGTTAGGATTACGAAGTAATGGGGAAATCGCTTAATCACCTGATTACCCATTACCAATTACAATTACCAATTACCCATTCTCTGATTATTGATTTTAAAGATGAAATTAATCTGTTCTCAAAGTGATCTTAGTAGCAATCTTTCCCTCGTCAGTCGTGCAGTCCCGTCCAGACCAACTCACCCTGTCCTTGCCAATATTTTATTACAAGCAGATGCCGAAACTAATCAAGTCAGTTTAACAGCCTTTGACCTCAGTTTAGGTATCCGTACCAGTTTTACTGCTGAGGTATTAGAAGGTGGGACAATTGCTCTCCCTGCCAAACTGCTTGTAGATATCACCTCTCGCTTACCAGAAGGGGAAATTACCCTTGATGACCAATCAGGAGATAATACTGGAGAAGGTATAATTGTTACTCTCAAACCCAAAAGTGGACGTTATCAAGTGCGGGCTATGGGTGCAGAAGAATTTCCCGAATTACCCGTGATTGAAAACGCCGAAGCAATTACTCTCACTACAGCGGCACTAATTGAAGGGTTGAAAGGTTCTTTATTTGCTACCAGTTCAGATGAAACCAAGCAAGTCCTCACAGGTGTACATTTAACCCTAAAACAAGATACTTTAGAATTTGCAGCCACGGACGGACACCGTTTAGCAGTTTTGGAAACTACTAATGAGCGTCCTGTGGAGGGAAGCGAACAGGTAGAGGTGACAGTACCTGCAAGAGCATTACGAGAGCTACAACGGATGTTGGGACATAATTCCACATCAGAAGAAACTGTAGCTGTCTATCTTGATCAAGGGCAAGTTGTCTTTGCTTGGCAAAATCAACGCTTAACCAGCCGCACTTTAGAAGGACAATATCCCGCTTATCGGCAATTAATTCCTCGGCAATTTGAACGCCAAGTCACATTAGAAAGAAAGCAATTTATCAGCACTTTGGAACGAATTGCTGTATTAGCAGATCAGAAAAATAATATTGTCAAAGTCAGTATTGATCATGCCAATCAAGAAATTACTTTATCTTGTGAAGCGCAAGATGTTGGTAGTGGTACAGAATCAATGCCAGCCCAAATATCTGGAGAAGATATAGACATTGCTTTTAATGTCAAATATCTGATGGAAGGTTTGAAGGAATTACCATCTTCAGAAATTCAAATGCACTTAAATCAAAGTTTAACTCCAGTAATTTTCACGCCTTTGGGTGGTTTGAAAATGACCTATTTAGCTATGCCTGTACAACTGAGAAATTAGTAAAGTAGTAGGGGTTTAGTTTTTGCTTTACCCCTACCTATAGAATCAAGCCTACGGGAATAATTTAGTAATAAATTTTACCGCCACCCCATTTAGCCCCAACAACTTTTGGTTGGAGGAGAATATGTCCAGAGATAGCCACCAAGTCATCTTCCGTCAGATTTCGCATTTGTGGGAAAATATCCGCACTCTTGATACTGGGGTGGATTTCAGAAATCTCGGTTTCACCATCATAGGTAGTGGGATTTTTGATATAGTCCACCAAACCTACAATATTATTGCGTTTAGGTAAAGCTCCTGCCAAAGCTTCTGGGTCAAGTCCCACGTTTTGGTTAGTCTTAGTTACACCACCAGCATGGCATTGAGCGCAAGCAAAATTAAAGAGTCTTTTGCCTTCTTTGACTTGTTTTAAACTGAGAACGACGGTATCACCTTGATCATTTAATGGCACCGTACGGATAGCTTCATCTAGTTGCATTGCTGTTGCAGTACCGACAACCATCTGTAATGTCAGCAAAATAGTAGCAACAACAACACCAATTAGTCTTTTAAACATATTTCCCCTCAAAGATTTTATTGAGTCACTGTAATACCAATATCATGTTAGGAGTCCAATTTGTTGCCAAAAATACGATATGTTAGACTCTCAAAATCTAAATTTCTGGATAGGATTGGGGAGACAAAGCTAAAATCGCTATTTTTGGTGTTGTGAAATGGAAATGGTATAATTGTACTTTTGTTTCGACAATTCACCCACATACACTGAGTATTTGCCTACTGTCCAGTAGCCAGAATGTTTTGGTTTACTCGCAATATCATCATTACTGAGTACACAGAAGCGCCCTCCTGGTCCCTCAACCAATAGTGTTGGCTGTCCTTCAGCCTCTACTGTTAACTGTAGATAAGGTAGTGGCTCTGTCACTTCAATCACTTGACTGGGTGTAGTGGAAGTATACCCGCAATCGGTTTTTGCCTGTCCTCCAGAGATACCAGTTAAAGTTATGGGGTCTATATCAAGAGGATTTTTAATTTTAGTAGTTGGGGGTTGTGGGGGTTGGGCAAAACTGGACTGAGTCAGCAATAAACTCATGGTTAACCCGACGGGAACAACTGTAAATATCCTGAAAGTTTTCATGTTATTTCTATGACCTTAAATGTTGATAACGCAATTTATGAATATAGTAATCTTGAATAGTCTATATTCTCAAGACGAAGGCAATCAGATGGAGTTCCTATGGGATATTTTCAAAACTAAGGCTGTAATTGACTAAATTAAGAATATTTGGAGGCGGAGAGGATGCCTAAAAAGTATCATGCAAGTAACTGAACAAAATTAATTGCATATTTTTTTCATAAACAGAAATCTCTGTATTCCTTTCCTGTTCCCTCTCCTCAATCTGAAATTTATTTTGCACGACTACTTATATCTGAATTACTGCTTCAGAGTGCGGGAAAGAATGGAAGGATTGCGTTAGGCTTGCGTTAGGCTTGATAAAACTGAAAAACAACGGGTTGTTCCATCCGTATAAAATTTCCTGATGTTCAAACTAAAACATCCTCAAAACACTAACACAGGGTGGTCTTTGGATCAACGAGATCCAAAGTTCATCGAGTCTATGATGCCTATACTAGGCTTGTTATATAACTTCTATTTTCGAGTCCAAACCAGTGGCTGGGAAAATGTCCCAGATGAAAAAATTCTGATTGTCGGTTCTCATAATGGCGGACTGGCTTCTCCGGACACATCCATGATGTTATATGATTGGTTGCGTCGCTTTAGTGTGAAAAGACCGATTTATGGTTTGATGCACCCTAAAGTTTGGGATGTGTTGCCACCGGCGGCGGAAATGGCGATGAAGGCTGGTGCAGTGAGAGCGCATCCGAAAATGGCTTACAAGGCTTTGCGGGCTGGCGCTAGTGTCTTAGTCTATCCTGGTGGCGCTGAGGATGTGTTTCGACCTCATGCAATGCGGGATAAAATTTATTTTGCCCAACGGAAGGGGTTTATTAAGTTGGCACTCCGGGAAAATGTCCCGATTATACCAGCAATTTCCTGGGGATCACATGATACTCTGATTGTCTTGGCTGACATATATGAAATTATGCAGCAATTTCATAAAATGGGGATGCCTTGGCTGTTTGGGATAGATCCTTTGGTGTTTCCTGTTTATCTGGGATTACCTTGGGGATTGGCTTTTGGACCTTGGCCGAATATTCCTTTGCCCGTGCCTATCTATACTAGGGTTTGTCCCCCGATTGTGTTTGCAAGGTATGGAAAAGAAGCCGCAAGCGATCGCATTTATGTGAACGAATGCTATGAATTAGTCAAAAGCAAAATGCAGCAAGAGTTGGATAGTTTAATTCAAGAAGCTGGTCATTAATATTATCCTGGCGGTGCTTTTGTCGCCAGGTATTTTGAAACGTTAATTAGGTATTTGTAGGTGTAACAATTGCCTGTATATTAAGTAAGTGGACGGGAGATAAACAAAACTTGTAACAATATGTAAATTTGCCTCTATGCGTTATTGTGGTTGAGTTTTAGCCATTCCCCAAAACGAAATATATTTTGATTTTCCTCCGCCCACCTACTTGGATTTCATATTGAATATATCAGAGAGTTTTATGGTACAGAAAAAACCGCAATGGTTTGAAACCGCTCTACAAATTAAAGGTTCAGTCATTGCTGCTATCTACAAACAGGTGCTGTTATGTGGTGCTTTTGGAGTTTTAATTTCTCTACTTTATCATCTTCAAATTCCCGTTTCTCAGCCAATTTTAGGGACTGTTATTCCCAGTATTGTTTTAGGTTTATTATTAGTATTTCGCACGAATACAGCTTATGATCGCTTTTGGGAAGGGAGAAAATGCTGGGGGGCAATAGTCAATACTACCCGTAATTTAGCCAGACAAATATGGGTATCTATTGATGAAAAAGAACCGGAGGATAAAAATAATAAAATTGATGCCTTAAACTTACTTGTGGCTTTTGGCGTAGCGACAAAACTACATTTACGAGGTGAGCCTATCAATAATGATTTAGAAGAATTAATGCCAGACTCTTACTATATAAAATTAAAGATTATGAATAATCCTCCTTTAGAAGTAGCTTTTTGGATTAGCGATTATTTACAACAGCAATACAATCGTCATTGCATTAATAGTTATCAATTGACATCTCTACAGGAATTATTAAATATCTTGGTAGATAATTTAGGTTCTTGTGAACGAATTTTAAGAACACCAATGCCTCTAGCTTATGCTATTCACCTTAAACAATTATTATTACTGTATTGCTTCCTCTTGCCATTTCAAATAGTTCAGAGTCTTGGCTGGTGGACTGGGTTAATTTCTGCTTTGGTTAGCTTTACGTTATTAGGTATTGAAGCCATTGGTTTAGAAATAGAAAATCCCTTTGGTTATGATGAAAATGACTTACCTTTAGACGCAATTTGCATAACAATGAAACGGAATATTGATGATTTAATCAGCTTAACTCCTACTGTGCATAAATCATGAAATTTCAAATAGCAGTGGCAATTAAAAGAATGCAGAATTTAGAATTTAGAATTTAGAATTACGTTTTGCAACGGGGATTTTACCCCGACGCAAAACCCGCTGCTTGTAGAAGCAGGGGACTTTAACCCCCAAAGGTAAGTTAAAAATCTCATCTTAGATTATCAGGAAATATCAGCTATAAATGGAGATACTGCCTCAACAAATGCCTGAGTATATTCATAGGGCATGACATTTTTGCCAATGATTTCTACTCCCTGACTTTGAGGTAAGCAATTCAGATAATATGCTAATCGTTCGTCGGGAGCTTCTGGTTTACTTTCTTTACTAATACCGCGAGCTTGTTCTCCGACAACCAATAATGTCCGGTGCGGAATTGAGGCAATATCACTACTGTAATCTCTTTGCCAAAATCTCGCTAAAAAAGCAAATACAGCATAACGCCCTCGCATATTTTTGGCATCTGCTATGAGAGTATTTAGCCATTCATCATCAACGTTTTCACTAACAGCAAACAATTTTTCAACAGAGAAAGAATATAAAAATTTGCGGGTACGGGCATAGCGGAAAAAAGCATTACCTATGGGAGATGTAAAAATGCTCCAAAGTAAGTTCTGTTGCCATTTGGGGGCATTTTTAGTAATAACTGGACGAGATGTAGGATCAGATAATACTAACCCAGCAATTAAGTCTTTTTCCAGTTTCACTAATTCAATGGCAACTGGTAATAAAGCTCCTTGGACTACGATAATAACGGGTTGTTTAACCACAGTTTGCAAGAAGTGTTCTAACTGTTTTGCCCAGTTAATTGGTGTATGCGCTAAAGCTGGCATATCACTTTCACCACATCCCAATAAGTCGGGATTATAAATAAGATTTTGGTGCTTTTTATCATACCATTCTCGGCAAAATCGCTGCCAAAATTGCCGTGATAATCCTACTCCGATAGGATGAATTAAAAGTAAGGGAATACCTGAAGCAGTAGAATTGAGAGGTTGATGAATTTCATAAGCACAGCGGTAGTTTTGCCAACTATAATACTGGGTTGGAGATGCTGTGGAGTTGCTGATTGTAGATGATGACATGATGGCAATTTTTAATAGTAACTAAAAAATCATGTGAGGATGAATGAATTGATATCCAGCATCTTTCAGTTTTTGATTGGACACCCAGGCATTATATGGGCGGGTATTTTTATTATCTGCATCCCAAATAACATTAGGTAAATTATTTTTTGTCATCACATTATTAAGTAATTCTTTATTTGTGAGATGACTATCATCTACAAGATTATAAATACCTTGTAGGCGCTGCTCACGAGCAAATTCTATTGTACTAACAATGTCATCAAGATGAATCCAATTGCTGATATCTTCCCCATTACCAGGACGGGTTGTTCCTGACGCTCTACTAAATAGTTTTACCAGTTCTCTACCGGGTCCATAAATACCTCCTAAACGTAAAATACAAACGCGGGTATTGTCATTATTTGCTGTTAATAATATATCTTCTGTTTTTCGCAGTAGTTGAGAATTGCGATTAGCTGGTGCTGGTGGGCTTTCTTCGTCTACCCATACACCGTTTCTATCTCCATAAATTGAATAACTACCTGTATATATTACTTGGTGAATATTAGGAAATTGGGGGAGGAGAGAAACTAGATTTTTGGCAGTGTTTACATAAGTTTCTTCATAAGAATCAGCGGTTTTTGCGCCGACACTTAATAAGATAACTTCTTGATTTTTTAATACAGCTTTCAAGCTTTCTAGATCATTACCTGAAGTGACAATAACCCTTTGTGCTACTGCTTCTAAAGTAGATATCCTTTGGGGATTAGTGGTAGTTGCCGTCAGCATAAAATTACTATTTGACTGCCAATATTTGCTAACGGCACAACCGACATAACCACAGCCAATAATTGCAATGTTCATGATCATTAATAGAACTAAAATAATTTATTTTTAACAATTACCAGTCAATCATCAATAGTACAGGAATCCAGAAGCTTTTGGCTAATAAGTATTAGTCTAACTTTAAATTTTCCTATCTATTCAGATGTATAACGGGAGCAGGAAGCCATATTGATAATTAAATTTTGTGAATATAGCAGCCCTATTTTCTATTTAAACTTGACTGATGCACTCAAGCAGCAGGAAATAGATTCTCTCACATATTATGGAGTATGGCTATATTATTAATTTCAGTGGCTAGGAACTGTTACTCACTGGTGATTTAGTTTGTAAGTAATTTTAACTTACTTTTTTACTTTTTATCCTCTCAAGTCGTTTTTAGTTATGAATTATACCATCTGGCATGATTGCTCCAGTTAATTTAGCACCAATTAATTTTACCAGCAGGCGATCGCCTGAACGAATTCTCGCCCCTGTCAAGTCAGCACCCCGCAAGTCAGCACCGCTAAGATCCGCACCAATCAAATTAGCCGAGCGTAAATTGGCATCTCTTAAATCTGCTAACAGTAAGTTAGCTCTAAATAAATTGGCTTCTGACAAATCCGCACCTCTGAGAATCACCTTGTGCATAAAAGTATCACTGAGATTAGAACCGCTTAAATTTGCATAACTCAAGTTTCTTCCTGATAAATCCCGATTACTCAAATTAGCGCGGCTAAAATCTTTACCACTTAAATCTGAATTTGCCTGTGGTTGTTGATAGGTTTTTTGTGGTGAGTAAGAGTATGTAGATGATGGTTTATCGGCTTGAGGTGGTGGAGAATAGGAGGGAGTGGGCTGTTTATTCCGGAAAGAGCGCAATTTATCACGAGCTTCATTAAATAATTTCAGCTTCTCATGTGCCTTGTTTTGTAAGCGCAGGTTGTCTTTGGGGAGGCGGTCCGGGTGCCAAACAAACACTAAATCTTTATAAGCCTGGTTGATTTCTTCAAGTGTGGCCCCTAACTCTAATTCTAAAATTCTGTAGTACCGCTCCAGTTCGCTGCTCGTCATAGTGTATTGATGAATATTAATTAATAATTGAACAAATGATGAGTTATTTGTTCATTCTACAACTTTCTTATTCAATGAACTTACGTTGAATAGGAGTTTGACTGCTTTTACAGCCACTAGCATCTTGACTAATTTAACTGGTTTACTTGCTATTTTTTCAGCATCAAGGAACACATCTAAATTTTCCAAAATTTACATTACAAAAAAGGGAACAGGGAATAGGGAACAGGGAACAGATAAGAAACTCAAGTTTCACCAGTTTAAAGCTCAGTCAAGAAAAAGATATTTTTCAAAGATGCGTAGCCCGAAAAAAACAGTATCATTCAAAAGCGAAACCCAACAGTATCATATAATTGATTGTTGAGTTTCTTTTGTCAAATTGATCAAATAATGTATTTTCTATGAGCTTATGTGGCAACTTTCATAAAAGAGATAAATTGAGTTTATTGCCAGATTACTAATATTTATTTGCGATATTTTGAGAGAGTTTTAAAAAGGGGCATTCGATATATTAAAAATAAATTTAGATTACATTTTGGATTATTCCTTACAACCGCCTCAGAATGAATTCTAAGGCTAATAACAAAACTCGTCTGAAGATGACTCAGAGAATATTTCAGTCCGTTTTAACGAACTTTAGTTATTAGACTGAGAATTCATTCCCAGGTGGGTTAGGTGACTAATTGAGAATCTAATTGAGAATAGTTCAAAGGTTCACACGCTGTATTCTCCATTCACCAGGGGAAACGCATCTAATTTTTTTTGACAAAATGTAACTTCTATGAATAGATAAAAAGGGCAGTATTACCATGTTAATATCAAGCCAATAAATGAGTATGAAGAAAATTTGATGGTAAATTCGTTTCTATAAGAATCAATAAAATGAGTTGAAGTGGTATTCTCAATAAAACTAAAGAGACAAAATTCACAAAATGAAGCTACCACCAAAAATCACAATAGTAGATCACTTTAAAGATTTAGAAGATAAAAGAGTTGAGAGAACAAAAAGGCATAAATTAATAGATATAGTAACCATTGCGATTTGTGCAGTGATCTGTGGAGTAGATAGTTGGGTATTGATGGAGGCTTATGGAAAAAAGAAAGAAAAATGGCTAAAACAATTTTTAGAACTTCCAAACGGGATTCCATCTCATGATACATTCGCCAGAGTATTTGCGAGAATAGATCCGCAACAATTTCAGAATTGTTTTTTGAGTTGGATAAAATCTATCAATAAAATTACAGAAGGAGAAGTCATAGCAATAGATGGGAAAACATTAAGGCATTCATATGATAAAGGAAAGGATAAAGGTGCGATTCACATGGTAAGTGCATGGGCAACTAGTAATAAATTAGTATTAGGACAATGTAAAGTAGAAGAAAAGTCAAATGAAATAACAGCCATACCGGAATTAATTAAAGTATTAGATATAGCCGGATGTTTAGTAACGATTGATGCGATGGGGTGTCAAAAAGAGATAGTAAAATCAATTGCAGAAAAATCAGGCGAATATATTATCGCACTCAAAAAGAATCAAGGTAATTTATATAAGAATGTAGAAGAAATCTTCAAAGAAGCTATATCTAAAGGGTTTGAGGGATTCAAATATAGTGAATTTCATACAAAAGAAGACAAACATGGAAGAGAAGAGATTCGTCATTATCTCATGTTATCAGACATAGAAGAAAGAATAGATACTGATAAGAAATGGGTAAATCTTCAAAGTGTAGGAATGGTAGAATATATACGAAAAGTTAATGGAAAAACGAAGGTTGAGACAGGCTATTATATAAGTAGTTTGACAAATAATGCGAAATTACTAGGAGAATCAGTCCGCACTCATTGGGGTATAGAGAATTCATTACACTGGGTTTTAGATGTAGCTTTTAGAGAAGATGATTGTCGGATAAGAAAGGATAATGCACCACAAAACTTTGCAGTTATTCGTCATATAGCAGTTAATCTTTTAGGAAAAGAAAAAAGCCAAAAACTAGGAACTAAAAGTAAGCAGTTTTGTGCAGGATGGGATGATGAATATTTAGAGAAGATTTTAGAATGTATCTGATAAAAATCAGAAAATATAGACAAATATAAATATAACCAATTTATTTTTCTGTTGATTCTACAATAGAATCTATATTTTTGATGCCAAAAAATATAGATATTAATATATAGAACTGAACAAAATAAATCCATCATTAAAAATAAATAATTACTCTAAATTTATGAAATTTTTATAATTTTAATAAAGGAATTTATCAGATTTTGAATGAAGTTAGATATTTTCCCATATTGATGCACTAATATAGTATTCTGTCAAGATAATTTAGATGCGTTTCCCCTGCTCCATTCACCTACACTTTGTATTTGTGACTAAATACCGAAAGAAAATAATTAATGCTCCAATACTGGACAGAATGCACGAGATTTTCGCAAATATTTGCATTAAAACTAACTGTATATTAGTAGAGTTTTCCGGTGAACAAGATCATGTCGATTTATTGGTAGACTACCACCCGGACAATAATATCTCTGATTTTACATCTAGTTTAAAATCTGCCAGTAGCAGGATTATTCGTAAAGAATTTAAAGAACATATTGATAAATTTTATTGGAAACCTGTCTTCTGGTCTAGCTCGTATTATGTGGCGTCAAGTGGTGGTGCGCCAATTGAAAAACTAAAGCAATATATCAAGGAACAAGACGCACCAACGAAGTAAATAGAATAGAAAGATGGTTATTTTCGCTTCGCACTCAATAACCCGCTCTAACCCCTACCCTATGGGTACATTGAGGGTAGGGACTGCCGCGAGAAGTTCAACAATTAATTGTTGGGGAAGAGACGAGCCATTTCTGATTCATTAAAAACCTCAGATGGCAGTTCTTCCAAATTGTCGTCACAATTCTGAAACGAAGTTTCATCACCCCAGATGTCCGAAACTACATCATCAAATCCATTTTCTGCAGATGTATTCAGCCCAGTAAAAGCATGATCAGGTATTTCCCCAAAGGGATTTTCACCAACTGAAGTGAGGCTATTAAGGCTCTGATCATTGCTTTCATCAATTAAAGACATGGAAGTAAAGGAAACATGACCGAAATTACCCATTGCTTCTGAGTCATGGGCAATATCTTCATCAGATAAGGAAATATCACCAAAGCCATCATCATCTTGTTCTACAGCCCAAGTCGCTTGTGTTTCGTTTCCCAACTCATTCAGACTCATCTCAGGGATTGAGAAAGATTCCGCTTCTGGTTCAGGTCCATCCACCATGACCACAGCCTGCTGACGAGAGTACATCTGTGGTTCTACTGTAGGACTGAGACGATTACCAAGGGCAATATCGGGGTCAAAATGTAAATTCAGAACTTCAATTAAAGTATCCGCATCTGGATTCAGTTTGGCAAAGGGAAGCATTAGCTGGGCCAATTTCGGTTCTAGAGCATTAATAACTCCCAGGATAAGGTAAGAAGAAGGTCGCTTGCCGCCATCAGGGGTATAAACTGATTCAACAGTCATCTGAAGCGTAATCCATTCACGATTGGCTTGAAAGAATTGCAGCCACTTTTGTTTGATCGAATCGGTAAAACTATCAAAGAAAGCCATAAACCCATCCTGAGAGGTAAAATGTTTTATACAATCATCAAGTCTAATTCCTCTTCAGCATTTCTGGGTTGAACTTTTACTGAATTGAGATAAAAACCTGACAATAAAGAAAAAGGTTCACGATCTGAAGTATCGGAGGGAACAACATCCTCATAGTCATCACCACTGCTGAATTAGTAAATATTTATTAAATTAGAAAATACCTGATATAAAACTTAATAAATGATGCGTAATAGGTAACAGGTAAGGGGTGAAAAAAGAAAGTTCTTCGCAACCGACAACTAACAATTGACAAATGACTAAAAAACAAAAATTTCCTTACCTACTAGGTTCTAAATGGACTGCACAACAAAAAGTTGATGGCTGGCGACATTTTCAGGTTGTTAACCGTAAAAATCAGGGTAAATGGGTATATGCAGAAATGGTAGCAGCTTGTGATCCTCAAGTGCGCTTTTGGTTAAATGCTAAATTATTGCAAGATAATTCCCAGTGGTATGCTGGGTGGCAAACTTTGCAAGAAATTAATTCTATTGAATCCGATCCAAAAAAGCTAACAAAAGCTAACAATTGTTAGCTAACCCTAATTGATAAAAAAACAAGGGATGATCAAAATATAGGAAAATTTTGATCATCCCTTCCCACTAGATATTTTATTGTAAAATCTGATTCCGACAGTATTCTTGCGTAGGTGTCACAGAAGCAACTTCCACCTCTACAGGTTTCTCTGGAGTGGGGTTAATAATAAACTCACTGGGTCCTTGATGAGGTTTTTGAGAATTTCCCCAATCATAAGTATAACCTAAACCAGACCAAGGATAATATTCCTTTTTAGCATTGGTGTAGGAATTGGTATATATTGCCTTGACTACAGGACTACTATCAGGAACAGGTAAAGGTAAAAGATTACAACTAGCATCGTTAATTTCTGCATCAATACATGGTCTAGTTAGATCTTCTGCTTTTACCCACATTTCGACAAAATGGGTTTTCGTAGAATATTTATTTAAGATTAATCCCAAATACTGTTGTAACCGCAATGAAAGTTCAACATTATCAGGAATATTGCTATCAATAGCTTGATATTTCTGACAAAATTCTTTCACTTGTGGAACTGCTGTAAACCAAGTTTGATAAGGTAGCAGTTTTTTTGTACCTATTGGCCAATCTGAACTTGGGCTACTTGTATATTTCCAAGTTGACATCAAATATTCTATTTTGCCATTATTTTCTCTCCATTTAACCTGTGGATTATTTGGAGATAAAGCCAAAAGATTATTCACTACTTCATCTGCTAATGGTTGTTTAGCATCTTCAATACTTTCTGCCAATTTTTTTGTCAGAATATTATAAGTTTCTGGTTGATACTGCAATAGATAATCATAGACATTTTGGGTTACTTCCAATTGTGATAATTGGGTTTTTGCTACGGGTGTACTATAGCTAGTCATTCCTTCAGCTAATACCCTATTTTGCCATCCAAAAACTAAAAATGCACAACAAAGTAAGCCCAAAAATAATTTATGCTGCCAATTTTTCATGATTAATCACCTGGTACGTTAAATTTTCCGTCAAAGATGATTCTATATGAAAACACTATCAATTCTGTAACAATAATTGTTAATAAAACATTAAAAATACTTAAAAAAATATCGTAACCATAAATTTCATATAGGGCTACTATTTGATTTTTGAACAAGCTGTAAACCGTAAACCCCATCGAATCAACGATTGAGTCTCAGTATAATGAACAACAATCAAACCGGATTCCTATATATTCAGAATTTTTACTAGCGTATTAATACTTAAAAAAGATAATGTGTCAGCACTTTTCCAGGACATTGACTAGTACATCACGGCGTAAATAAAGCAACCATATTCAATCGCCAAAAAGCTTACGGTATATTAGTTTTGACTTTTGACTTTTGACTTCCGCCCTGCGTTACTAGTAGTCTGTCAAGATAAAAATGATGGACTGTAGTGTGAGCGTCTCGCTCACGCGGGCAAGACTTGTACTGAGCCTGCGATGCCCTGAGCCTGTCGGAGGGTCGAAGTATGCCCGCACTACAAGAGTTTCATAATTCAAGTTTGTACCTCATTAGAAGTCAACAAAAGTATTGCAGGTGAAGTTGCTAGTTTCAAAGGGGTTGTGAATATTCCCAGGAAGGAAATTGTCAACAGAAATTAACTACAGAAATTAACTATATTTGTGATATCTGAAATAAAGCTAAAAACGTACATTCCCAAACCAAGCGAGGTTGGGCATAACAAAGTAAATTTTTACGAGTTTTTTCTAACTGTTGAATAATTTTTGGTTCATGTATTTGTTGCCAATAGTATTGTTGCAGATAATCAATTAACCATAATTGAGCTTCAGTATCTAATTCTTTATCAATTTTCTTGGCTAATTCTAAAGCATGACGGTAAGATGTCGGGATTTTTTTCACCTGGGCGATGAACTCGCTAGGAATTTTTTGTAATTGTTGATAAGATAAAATCGCATTTCCTGGACTACCTGCGGCTATATTTAAAACCTCTGGATGTTGCAAAATTTCGGCATTTCCTGTTTGCATCAATACCTGACTCATCACAGCAATATCCAACCGATAAAAAGGAATCTTTTGACAACGGGATACTAAAGTTGGTAACACAGATTCTGGTGAAGGGGCAATTAAAATTAATGTCGCTTTTCCCGGTTCTTCCAAAGTTTTTAACAACGCATTAGCCGCAGATTCCGCCATTGTTTCCGCTTGTTCTAGGACTATGATATTTCTCTCTGCTGCCAACGGTGGCCGAGAAAGAAATTGCGTAATTTCTCGAATTTGTTCCAAACGAATCACTGGTGGGGCTTTGCGTTTAACGCCCTTTTCTGCTGCTTCTGCTGGTGTAAGTCTTTGTCCTTGAAATTGATAAGTTGGTTCTACCCACAATAAAGCCGGATGATTTCTTTGACGAATCCGAGTTTGTAAAAGGGGAATTTGATCAGGTGCTACAGAACTGGAAAAAAGTAATTCAATAAAACACCGGGCTGCTAAACTTCTACCTACACCATCTGCACCTACAAACATATAAGCAGGTGCAACTCGATTTTGTTTAACAGACTGAGTTAGTAATTCTACTGCTTGCTGTTGTCCGACTAATGGTGAGAACATAAATTATGAAAACAGGCGATTATGTAAAATTTCCTGTATACTTTGTTGCACATTTTCTTGACTATTATTCCCATCTACCCGTACAATCCGAGACGCATAAGATATAGCTAACTCCGTATATCCCCGCTGTACCCGCCGATGAAACGCAATTGTTTCTTGTTCAATCCTGTCTAATTTAGCTTGTCCACGTTTGCGAGACAGCCCTATCTCCACATCTACATCTAACCAAATAGTTAAATCACTAGCTAAACCACCAGTAGCAATTTGATTAAGTTGATTAATTATACTCATACTTAAACCCCTGCCATAACCTTGATAGGCAATAGTAGAATCAGTATAGCGATCACACAAAATATACTTCCCTATGGCTAAATTAGGTTTTAATTCCTCTTCAATGTGTTGCGCCCTATCCGCAGCATACAATAACAGTTCCGTCACTTCCCCCACGGGCTTATTAAGTGACTTTTCCAATAATAACATCCGTAAATCCTTTCCTAACTCTGTTCCCCCCGGTTCACGAGTCAGCACCACAGATATATTTAAACTTTCTAGCCACTGAGAACACAGTTGCATCTGAGTAGTTTTACCACAACCTTCTACCCCTTCAAATACAATTAATTTACCACTCATATTGTCAAATTTTGCTACTACCGATTTTATGAACTCATTTTCTCACGTCTCAAACCATACCTAATTCCCGAACGACTGTAAAGGCATATAGCAGCTTTCAGCGGTTAGTAGTCAGAACTAAATTACTTTCAGTCTAAGCTTCTATGATTGAAATTAGAATTTCATTTAACTGCATACCGCTAAGTAGGTTGGCGTTGAAAATTGTCGTCATAGCACTAGGCAAGAGGCAATACTTCGACTTCGCTCAGTAACCAGAGGCAAGAGGCAAGAGTAAAGAAGTTTTCAGCGATTTTACATTTCTTTACACAGTTTGGTTTTATTGTGTTCACCTACTTATAGTATTTACCTATATTAATTTACCATGACTATAAAGAGTTTATTGTCAACTCCTGAATCTGGCAATAACAAATATTTAACCCCCTTCCAAGTGGAAACCTATAGTTTTTTAAGCATAATCAACCCCCCAATAGATTTGACTAAATTACGAGCCAGGGGAAACGCATCTAATTTTTTTTGACAAAATGTAACTTCTATGAATAGATAAAAAGGGCAATATTACCATGTTAATATCAAGCCAATAAATGAGTATGAAGAAAATTTGATGGTAAATTCGTTTCTATAAGAATCAATAAAATGAGTTGAAGTGGTATTCTCAATAAAACTAAAGAGACAAAATTCACAAAATGAAGCTACCACCAAAAATCACAATAGTAGATCACTTTAAAGATTTAGAAGATAAAAGAGTTGAGAGAACAAAAAGGCATAAATTAATAGATATAGTAACCATTGCGATTTGTGCAGTGATCTGTGGAGTAGATAGTTGGGTATTGATGGAGGCTTATGGAAAAAAGAAAGAAAAATGGCTAAAACAATTTTTAGAACTTCCAAACGGGATTCCATCTCATGATACATTCGCCAGAGTATTTGCGAGAATAGATCCGCAACAATTTCAGAATTGTTTTTTGAGTTGGATAAAATCTATCAATAAAATTACAGAAGGAGAAGTCATAGCAATAGATGGGAAAACATTAAGGCATTCATATGATAAAGGAAAGGATAAAGGTGCGATTCACATGGTAAGTGCATGGGCAACTAGTAATAAATTAGTATTAGGACAATGTAAAGTAGAAGAAAAGTCAAATGAAATAACAGCCATACCGGAATTAATTAAAGTATTAGATATAGCCGGATGTTTAGTAACGATTGATGCGATGGGGTGTCAAAAAGAGATAGTAAAATCAATTGCAGAAAAATCAGGCGAATATATTATCGCACTCAAAAAGAATCAAGGTAATTTATATAAGAATGTAGAAGAAATCTTCAAAGAAGCTATATCTAAAGGGTTTGAGGGATTCAAATATAGTGAATTTCATACAAAAGAAGACAAACATGGAAGAGAAGAGATTCGTCATTATCTCATGTTATCAGACATAGAAGAAAGAATAGATACTGATAAGAAATGGGTAAATCTTCAAAGTGTAGGAATGGTAGAATATATACGAAAAGTTAATGGAAAAACGAAGGTTGAGACAGGCTATTATATAAGTAGTTTGACAAATAATGCGAAATTACTAGGAGAATCAGTCCGCACTCATTGGGGTATAGAGAATTCATTACACTGGGTTTTAGATGTAGCTTTTAGAGAAGATGATTGTCGGATAAGAAAGGATAATGCACCACAAAACTTTGCAGTTATTCGTCATATAGCAGTTAATCTTTTAGGAAAAGAAAAAAGCCAAAAACTAGGAACTAAAAGTAAGCAGTTTTGTGCAGGATGGGATGATGAATATTTAGAGAAGATTTTAGAATGTATCTGATAAAAATCAGAAAATATAGACAAATATAAATATAACCAATTTATTTTTCTGTTGATTCTACAATAGAATCTATATTTTTGATGCCAAAAAATATAGATATTAATATATAGAACTGAACAAAATAAATCCATCATTAAAAATAAATAATTACTCTAAATTTATGAAATTTTTATAATTTTAATAAAGGAATTTATCAGATTTTGAATGAAGTTAGATATTTTCCCATATTGATGCACTAATATAGTATTCTGTCAAGATAATTTAGATGCGTTTCCCCTGAATTACGAGCTTAGTTAATTACATAAAAAGTCATCAAATCCAAAAAGAACTTACCTGAAAATAAAAAATACAATAATGCCTATAACTGGAGATACCAATGAAAATTTATTCATGTCTTCATTATTTTCACAAAATCACTATCTTTTTTGGACAAAACAGTATTATGATAAATAATAAATAGCAAGCCACTTATATAAACTGGAGATAAAATATAAAATTGCCAATAATGCAACAAACAAAAATTTCTACCAGGGGATTACTTCACCTGGGATTATCTTTTTCCCTATTAACAGGACTTTATGCCTGTGGTAAAGAAGGCAATTCTAGGATCAATCTTGAAAATTTAAATATTGGTGTGAATGTAACACAGATTCAAAAAGTTACCAAACAAAATCAGGACACTACAGTTTACATTCAAGGTAAAATAGAAAAGATCGCTCCTTTAATTCAGAAAAAAGCATATCAAATCAACGACTCAACTGGAAAAATCTGGATTATCACTAATCAAGGCAATTTTCAAGTTGGAGAACAGGTAGTATTGAAGGGTAATGTGCAGTACAAAAGTGTCCCTTTAGCTGGCAAAGAATACGGAGAAATTTATTTAGAGGAAAAATAATTTATGAATAATCAATTAGTTCATGTAGCCGTTACCATTCTCTATCGAGAAAATAAATTCCTGATGCAATTGCGGGATAATATTCCTAATATTATCGCTCCTGGTTGTTGGGCTTTGTTTGGTGGACATATCGAACCTGGAGAAACTCCAGAAATAGCAGTTCAGCGAGAAGTTATGGAAGAAATTGGTTATGAGTTAACTGACTTTACTCAATTTGGAATTTATAGCGATGAAAAAGCTATTCGTTATGTATTTCAAGCACCATTGTTAATAACAGTAAATCAACTTGTTCTTTCTGAAGGTTGGGATCTAGATTTGTTAACAGCAGAAGATATCTACAGAGGTGAATGTTATTCTGTAAAAGCAGGAGAAGTAAGACCTTTAGCAAGTTTACCTCAGAAAATAATGCTGGATTTTATCAAAACCCTATAGTTCGATTACTCGATTTACAGACCCTTTAAAGTTTTCCAGAAATTTTGCAAAAATTAGACTATTAATAAATTCCATGCAGCCAGTAAACAATCTACCAAATCTACCTAAATGGTTAAATATAGGATTAGCCTTTCCTGTTATTCTTCTGAATGGTTGGCTATTAATTCAATTTATTAACTACTTTCAACCTTTAGTCAGTGTTATCTCTGTCGCTATTCTCTTAGCTTTTGTGCTAGATTATCCGATTAAACTGCTCCAAAAACGTGGAGTACCTCGCATTTTAGCAGTTGTCGTAGTATTACTGTTATCTATTATTATTTTAGGTGCTGTAGGTGTTATTCTCTTACCACTTATTCTGGAACAACTGAATGAGTTAGCTAATCTTCTTCCCTATTGGATTGAATCGGGAACTCAACAAATAGAAGCTTTGCAAAATTGGGCAGCTACCCAGCAGTTACCAGTAAATTTAAGTGGATTAGCTAGTGAATTTTTAGGAAAAATATCTAGTCAACTACAATCTTTGACTGGAAAAATTCTCGGTTTTGCTTTTGATACTATTGGAAATTTATTTAATTTACTAATAGCCATAGTTCTGACTATTTATCTAGTATTGAATGGTGAAGCTTTATGGGATGGAATTTATCTGTGGTTTCCGTCCCAAATTGCTAAAAAAGTTCGAGAATTACTCCGAGAAGATTTTAATAATTATTTCATTGGTCAAGCTACTCTAGGTGCTATTTTAGCCGTGTCTATAACATTGGCATTTGTCCTCTTACGAGTCCCTTTATCACTCCTTTTCGGGATAGGAATTGGTTTATTTTCTTTATTTCCTTTTGGGACTGGTATTGGGGTTGGTATTGTCAGTTTATTAATAGCTTTAAAAGATTTTGGCTTAGGATTAGAAGTTGCGGCTATAGGTGTAGCTATTGACCAAATTAATTCTAATATTATTGCCCCACGCATTTTAGGAAATTTAACCGGCTTAAATCCTGTATGGGTGGTAATTTCTTTATTAATAGGCGCGAAATTAGGCGGTGTATTGGGTGTATTGGTTGCTATTCCTCTCGCTAGTTTTATGAAAGATATGGCTGATAGTTGGCGGAATGGTGAATTTAATAAAACCGCTGTTGATAGTGAATATCTGCAAGAATCTTGAATAGCATTGAGATTTTCACAAATTCAACTAGTAAAGAACTAAAATATTCACATCACCCCACAGGAGGCTGTATGAGTCAGGTATATGAGGGAGTTCGCTGGACAATCACAGACCTAGAATTATTGCCAGATAATGGCAACCATTATGAAATAATCAATGGAGAATTATTTGTGACAAGAGCGCCACATTGGAAGCACCAGAAGGCTTGTAACAACATTTGTACAGAACTCACACTTTGGTCTAGAAAAACTGGTCTAGGGGAAGCTGTAACTACTCCTGGAATTGTTTTTACTGATGCTGATAATGTTATTCCTGATGTGGTGTGGATAAGTAATCAACGTTTAGCAACTTTATTAGATAATGATGGACATTTAACAGGTGCGCCAGAATTAGTAATTGAAGTTCTTTCTGCGGGGGGAGAAAATGAACGTCGAGATAAAGAAGTGAAATTAAAACTTTATGCTTCTAGAGGTGTGCAAGAATATTGGATAATTGATTGGCGGTTACAACAAGTAGAAATTTATCAGCGAGAAAAGGCAACTTTAATTTTAGTAAAAACCTTATTTACTAATGATGAGTTAACATCACCTTTATTTCCTAATTTTGTTTGTATCGTTGGTAGTTTATTTGTTTGAATTGATAAAAATTGCCAGCGACACACCCCCCAACGCTTCAATCAGATTGTTTTCAAATAATATTCCGTAGGTACAGGCACAAAAATCAAGAAAATGATTACAATATTCAAGGTGAAATCTAATTCTCTTGGGTAACTAATCATGGAAAATTTTGTTTTTTACAACCCAGTTAAAATCTTGTTTGGCAAAGGTCAAATCGCCAACATTGCTTCAGAAATCCCCGCAAATGCGAAAATCCTTATTACCTATGGCGGTGGTAGCATTAAAGCCAATGGCGTTTATGATCAAGTAAAATCCGCATTAGCTGGCAGAAATTTATTTGAGTTCGGTGGAATTGAACCCAACCCCCATTTTGAAACTTTGATGAAAGCGGTCGCATTAATCCGCAAAGAAGGCATTGATTTTCTCTTAGCTGTGGGTGGTGGTTCAGTTGCTGACGGGACTAAATTTATCGCTGCTGCTGTTCCTTTTGTGGGCGACCCTTGGGATATTTTAGCAAAAGCCGCACCCGTAACTGCGGCTTTACCAATGGGGGTGGTTCTGACTTTACCCGCAACTGGTTCGGAAATGAACACAAACTCAGTTGTGACTAAGTGGGAAACTCAAGAAAAGTTATTTTTCGCTAGTCCCTTCGTGTTTCCTAAATTTTCAGTTCTTGACCCAGAAACGACTTTCTCCCTACCTCCTCGGCAAATTAGCAATGGTATTGTTGATGCTTTTACTCATGTAATGGAGCAATATTTAACCTATCCAGTCAATGCACCATTACAAGACCGCATGGCCGAATCAATTCTGAAAACCCTGATTTGCGAAGGACCAAAAACCTTAGCAAATCCCACAGATTATGATGCCAGGGCGAATTTAGTTTGGTCGGCAACAATGGCATTAAATGGGTTAATTGCCGCTGGTGTCCCCCAAGATTGGACAACTCACATGATTGGTCATGAGTTGACAGCGTTGCATGGTTTAGATCATGCTCAAACTTTGGCGGTTGTACTACCTAGCACTTTAACAATTCGCCGCGATCGCAAATGGCAAAAACTTCTACAATATGCAGATAGAGTCTGGGAAATTAGCGGTGGTTTGGAAGAAGAACGGGTAAATGCAGCAATTACTAAAACTCGTGATTTCTTTGAATCAGTTGGTGTTCGGACTCACCTATCTGACTATGGTATTGGATTACAAACTATTCCAGCCGTGATCAAAAATTTAGAAAAGCATGGGATGACAGCTTTGGGGGAAAATAAAGATGTTAATCCGCAAGTTATTGAGCAGATTTTAGCTCTTTGTGCTTAGAAATTCCAGAGATATTCTCGTTTTGCTTGCTTAGATATGAGGAAATAAGTGAAAGTTTTAGTTATCGGTAATGGGGGACGGGAACACGCTCTAGCGTGGAAATTGCTACAATCTGAAAAAATAAACAAGCTTGTTTGCGTACCAGGTAACGGTGGTACAGCAACTTTGCCAGGTTGTGAAAACTTGCCTTTAGCAGTAGATGATTTTGCTGGTATCAGCGAATATGCGATTAATCATGGGATTTCTTTAGTAGTTGTCGGTCCAGAAGTGCCTTTAGCTCAGGGAATTACTGATTATCTGCAAAATCAAGGCTTAATGGTATTTGGTCCAAATAAAGCAGGGGCGCAAATAGAAGCAAGCAAGGCTTGGGCTAAAGCTTTAATGGAGGAAGCCGGAGTTCCTACTGCGAAAGCTGCGGTATTTACGGAAGCAGCCTCGGCAAAAGCTTACATTCAATCTGAGGGTGCGCCCATTGTTATTAAAGCCGATGGTTTAGCTGCTGGAAAGGGGGTTACAGTTGCCGAAACTATTGCCCAGGCTGAAGAAGCAATTGAGGCAATTTTTCAAGGACAATTTGGATCTGCTGGCAGTTCCGTTGTCATTGAAGAATGTTTAGTAGGGCAGGAAGTATCTGTTTTAGCTCTAACCGATGGTTTAACCATTCGCCCATTGTTACCTGCTCAAGATCATAAGCGCGTCGGCGAAGGTGATACAGGAGAAAATACTGGTGGGATGGGTGCTTATGCTCCTGCACCGATAGCGACACCGCAGTTGATGGCACGGGTACAAACAGAGGTGTTAGAAAGAACGATCACAGCTTTACAGTCCAGAGGCATTGACTACCGAGGCATTTTGTATGCGGGGTTAATGATTTCACCAGATGGGGATTTTCGGGTTTTAGAATTTAACTGTCGTTTTGGTGATCCCGAAACACAAGTAATTTTACCGATGCTAGAAACTCCTTTGGAAGATTTAATCTTGGCTTGTATAGAACAGCGGTTAGGAGATATGCCGCCGATTGCTTGGAAACAAGGGGCTGCGGCTACGGTGGTGGCTGCTGCTGGTGGTTATCCGGGAGAGTATGCTAAGGGTAAGGTAATTACTGGCTTTGAGGCAGCCCAGACAGCAGGGGCGACAGTGTTCCATGCGGGGACAAGATTAAATGCAGCCCAGGAAGTTGTTACAGATGGCGGCAGGGTGTTAAATGTGACGGGTTTGGGTGAGGATTTCCGGGAAGCTTTAGCTCAAGCTTATGCAGGTATCGAACATATTCAGTTTGATCAGATGTATTATCGCCGAGATATTGGTTATCGGGTTTTAGGCTGATTTTTGGATAAATAATTTGTTTCGCGCAAAGGCACAAAGGAGCAAAGGCGCAAAGGAAGAAGGAAGAAGGAAGAAGGAAGAAGGAAGAAATACATTTATGATGCTGTGGGGACTTGATCACTTTTTGGTGGTCGGTCCAAATTTTGTTCTTCTTGTATCCCAGTCCTCCCCGCAAATTGAGAAAACTTTGTATGCTGATATCTATATGGTTCTTTATAGTTTTTAATTAAAATTAGTGCAAGAAGATTTTCGCTTAATTGTTGATTTGGTTTTGGTGTTTGCTGTCGCTGCTTGCGGTGGACTCTTAGCTGCACTGTTAAAACAACCTGTTTTGCTGGGATATATCATCGGTGGTATGGTTGTTGGTCCCTCTGGACTAAGGCTGATTAAAGAACTTGTCCAGGTGGAAACCTTGGCTCAGTTTGGAGTCGCGTTTTTGTTGTTTGCTTTGGGTGTGGAGTTCTCTTTAACGGAACTCAAAAAAGTTAAGGCGATCGCTCTCGGTGGTGGTACTTTACAAATTATCCTCACTATTCTCATCACTGTTTTGGTCTGTGGTGTCACTGGTGCTTGGGGAACTCTACCGGCTAAAGGTGTATTTTTGGGTTCGATTTTGTCTTTGTCTTCCACTGCTGTGGTTCTCAAATGTCTCATGGAACGCAATGAAACTGAAACACCTCACGGACAGGTAATGCTGGGGATTTTAGTGGTTCAGGATTTGGCTCTGGGGTTCATGTTAGCTGTATTACCAGCCCTTCATCAACCAGGAGAAGCCATTGGGGTGGCTGTGGTGATGGCATTGGTGAAAATTGGTTTATTTGCAGCGGGTGCAGTTGTGGCTGGGATTTGGTTAATTCCCCCTTTACTCAGATTATTAGCCAGCACTGAAAGCAAGGAGTTATTTTTATTAGGTGTCGTCACTATCTGTTTAGGAATTGCTCTGCTCACAGAATATTTAGGACTATCCATTGAAATGGGGGCATTTGTCGCCGGTTTGATGATTTCTGAGGTGGAATATGCTGATGAAACTTTGACGATTGTTGAACCTTTACGGGATATATTTGCTAGTTTATTTTTTGTTGCCATTGGGATGTTAATTGATCCAGTATTTTTGTGGCAAAATCTGGAGTTAATTCTGGGATTAGTGACTTTAGTTTTTGTGGGTAAGTTTTTAATTATCACCCCTTTAGTCAAGTTATTCCGTTACCCTTTAAAAACAGCTTTAATTGTCGGTTTAGGACTAGCGCAAATTGGGGAATTTTCTTTTGTTTTAGCTAGTGAAGGACAAGCTTTGGGTTTGGTTTCCCGACGCATATATTTACTAATTTTAGGAACTACCGCAGTGACTCTAATGCTGACTCCTTTTGTCTTGCGGTTAGTCCCATTTTTATTCGATTTTGCTGAATCTATGCCTTGGCTGAAACCATATTTGGTAGATGATCAAGCTCATGATTTTTCGGAAGATCTACCACAGAAAAATCATATAGTAGTTTGTGGTTATGGACGGCTTGGTAAAAATTTGGTGAAGCTGTTACAGCAATATCAATTACCTGTAGTAGTTATTGATCAATCAGAAAGTCGAATTCAGCAATTACGGGATGCCGGAATACCTTATGTTTATGGTAATGCGGTGAGTCTTCATGTCTTAGAAACCGCCGGTGTCAGTCATGCTCAAGGTATGGCGATCGCTCTCCCTGATCCTGCCAGTATTCGTTTGTGTTTAAAACGGTCTTTGGAGGTATGTCCAGAATTAGATACAGTTGTCCGTGCTACCCAAGATAAAAATATTGAACTACTTTATCAATTAGGTGCAAAGGAAGTAGTGCAACCAGAATTTGAAGCTAGTTTAGAAATGGCAACTCATCTATTAATGGGGGTGGGTTTATTACCAGAGATGGTACAACAGAAAATGCAACAAATTCGCCAAGATCATTATTTGGATTTACGTCCTGAAAGTTCCGCTGCTGAAGTTTCTAAATATTTACAAAAAGTTACCCGTGATTTAAATCGTCGTTGGTATGATTTACCAGCAGATTCACCTTTTATTGGCATGACTTTAGAAGAGGTGAATATGCGTTATTTAACTGGGGTGAGTTTAATGGCTATTCGTCGCGCTAATGGGGAAGAAATTGATTATCCTCATAATCAAACTATACTTCTTTTAGGCGATCGCTTATTAGTGGTAGGATCAGCCGAAGAACTCACTGCTTTAGTGGAGTTTGCTGAAGGTAAAATTAATATTTCTGACGAAATAGAAAAATGAATACTCAAGTGTATTCAGTTATAATGTCAGAAATAATTACAAAAAATATGTGGTAATGTTTTAAAATACCACATATTCATATTCAGCTATAAAGCCGATATTTTTTAATGGGTTATAATCATCATATAATTGGGAAAATTATGTTTAATCCCAAACTATTTAAGTAGTTTGTCAAGTCACGAGGATTTAATCCTAACTCGTTAAAAACAGCCTGTAATGTAGGGGTTAAAAGAATAGGATTTGGTAAAGGGTTTGTAGGGGTAGTTGTAGTCGCACCACCTACTATAATTTCTTGTTGTTTAATAGGTATATCTGTGAATGAAGGTATATCTGTGATTAGTATTTTAGACATTCTAGAAATATCCTTAACGTTGATTAGTCTCGCTAAATTCCACCGTTAATTTAAATAGTAGAAAAACTAATAATAGAAAGTCAATACGATAAGCAACACGGTTTTATCTAAGTTTTACTGATAGCGGAGCGAGACTAACTCTCTTTAACCTACCATATTACCTAAAGTTTTCATGTAGGCGATCGCCTGTTTCCAAACCATAATCTGCTCATTATTGCCGTCAAAAATACAGATACAATTGTGATCTTGCCAAAATATTCGACCTGTAATCAAATCACCAGTCATTAATCTAAATTCGACCATTAATTTTTCTTTAATACACTTCTGGACTTGACGAGTGCTAGGTAGGGAAGTATCAAATTGATTAGTTGCCATATATTATACTGGTAATTGGTGATTGGTGATTGGTAATTGGTGATTGGTGATTGGTGATTGGTAATTGGTAATTGGTAATTGGTGATTGGTAATTGGTGATTGGTGATTGACAACTGACAACTGACAACTGACAACTGACAAATTTTTTAATAGTATGAATGAATCTTTAATAATTCATTTAGAGCAAAATGGCAATCGAATTTACTAAGTATCACGGACTCGGTAATGATTTTATCCTCATTGATAACCGTTCCTCATTGACACCAGTATTGACACCAGAGAAAGCGGTACAGTGGTGCGATCGCCATTTTGGTATCGGAGCAGATGGTGTTATTTTCGCACTTCCTGGACAAAATGGCACTGATTACACCATGCGGATTTTTAACTCCGATGGTTCAGAACCAGAAATGTGTGGCAATGGAATTCGCTGTTTAGCGGTATTTCTGACGGAATTAGAAGGCATTTCTCGCACCAAGGATAAATATCATATTCATACCTTAGCAGGTGTGATTTCACCCCAACTCACAGATGAGGGTCAAGTTAAAGTAGACATGGGTGAACCCCGATTATTAGCGGGGGAAATTCCCACAACTTTATCACCTACAGAGTTTCAAGTCATTAATCAACCCTTAGAACTAGCCGACAAAACTTGGGATGTTACCTGTGTCAGTATGGGAAATCCTCACTGTATCACCTTTGTCGAAGATGTTGCGGCTATTGACTTAGAAAGCATTGGAACTAAATTTGAAAATCATCCCGTGTTTCCTAAAAAAACCAATACCGAATTTATTGAAATAGTCAATCGTAACTATTTGAAAATGCGAGTTTGGGAACGAGGCGCTGGAATTACTCTGGCTTGTGGAACAGGTGCTTGTGCGTCCTTGGTAGCGGGAGTATTGAATGATTTATGCGATCGCATTGCTACTATTGAATTACCCGGTGGCCCCCTAGAAATCGAATGGTCAGAACTTGATAACCGGATTTACATGACAGGCCCCGCAGAACGAGTATTTACAGGCAAATATTAAATTCAGCCTGTTTTGAGTTCTAAGTTATACAAGCGATTGTCTACAGAATTATTGTAGGCGATCTGCTTACAAGGAGAATGCCGAAAACCCTTGAAGGTGTGGCAAGAGATGTAGGGAATAAATTCCCTGGCTTTGAAGGGGCATCAATTATTGATTTTAAATACCTTATTTTAGTTAAATACTGATAGAAAATCAAGATTAATGATGTCAGTGATCATTTGACCAAATATTAGCCAGTATCTGTTAAGATTGATGAAGAATTAATAATTTTTAAGACCAATACTTGGAGAGTCTAATGTTTATTAGTGAATTATCGCCCCTATTTCAAGAACTTGCCCAACATCCAGTTTCATTTTTAGGTGGGTTTGTCTCTGGTGTTCTCCGACTTAATCTCAATGAAGATCCCGTCAAAAGTTGGCTAAATAAAAAATGTTGTGGAAATAGTTCCAGCAACCTCAGTACAGAGGCAGAAAATGGCAAAGCCAATGGACCGCAACAAATTACAATTGACTAAATAACGCAAGTTGTTAGTTATCTAAAATTGAAGCTGGTAATGGGTAATTTGTCAAATTTTTACCTATTACCTATCCAATAGGTTAACTAAAATTTACCAAAAAATCTAAATTTAATTGAGGATTCGTGATAGAATGGGAGCAGACTCAAAAATATCTGTTAACTTCAGTAGTTATAAAGAAATAATTAAGCGTCTTATTATCTATCACAGTGATCATTCTAGAGTTAGAGCAAAGGATCACAATAGAATGAAAGTGATTCAGAGAAATTTGTCAGGTTAGCTCATCCCAAAGGTTAGTATTCAGGCAATCACGAGCTATATCTTGTAGTGAAACTGCACGATCAACAGTAAAGTTCGCTATTGTGCAAGTTAATATTGCAGTCTGTGGGTGCAACTGGACAAAGTAACCAAAAACTTGTTGAGCAAGGATATTGCCAGAGGCTGGTTTTGATGATAGGGTAGGTTGAGATTCCGTTTTTGAGAAAAAACCCCCAGTGGAAGTTAGCCAGCTAGGGGAGTTTAGTTATCAGGGTGCATCTACCAATTAAATGTTCTCAAGTGCATAACGATCCTCCGGATAAATTTATTTTTAACAAATTTGTTTTGAGTTCGGGATTCAAGTACCCAGATGTTTTTGACACCTGGGAGAAAAGAAAAAACCCCCAGTGGAAGTTAGCCAGCTAGGGGAGTTTGGTTATCAGGGTGCATCTACTTGTTAATTGTTCTAGAGTTCTATGTAATGCTCCGGACAAAAATTGGTGAGTGGCAATAATTATTTTGTGCTAACCTACAGACAAAAAAACCCTCAGTGGTGTTAGCCAGCTAAGGGAAGTTAGTTATCAGGGTGCATCTACTTGTTAATTGTTCTAGGGTTCTATGTAATGCTCCGGAAAAAATGGCTGGGTAGCAATAATTATTTTGTGCTAACCACAGACAAAAAAAACCCTCAGTGGTGTTAGCCAGCTAAGGGAAGTTAGTTATCAGGGTGCATCTACTTGTTAATTGTTCTAGAGTTCTATGTAATGCTCCGGAAAAAATTGGCGAGTGGCAATAATTATTTTGTGCTAACCTACAGACAAAAAAACCCTCAGTGGTGTTAGCCAGCTAAGGGAAGTTAGTTATCAGGGTGCATCTACTTGTTAATTGTTCATTGTTTTTAACTTATGCTCCGGAAAAAATTACCCAAAGATTGCAGCTTGTCACATACCGAAAAAAATCCTGTGGCTGGTAGTTGGGTAGGGGAGTTAGTTGTTAGGATTTTATCTACTTAATCTACTTAATAGTTTATCTATCAATGCTTATAAACGCTCTTGACAAACAAGAGCGTTTTTTATTTGCCAAATTGACAATCTCAGGGAGCCAAGCCGCTGAGATTCTTCAGAGATTTTCACTCGTAAAGGCTGTGCCAAACAGCCACTATACACTCCGCTTAAAGCATTGTGCTTACTTTTTCACAAGAATGCGATTATCCTAGCGAAAAATATGGAGGCTGTCAAGATACACCAAAAACCACAGCGGTTAAAACCGTGGTCAGTGAGCAGTTCGACAAGCTCACTGTAACACTTGTCGAACTGCCCGTGTCGTGGCTGGTGAGCTGCGTCGATAGCGTAGCGTGGCGTTAGCCATACCATCCCTCTCAGGTCTAAAGACACGCTCGTTTCCCACTTATCGCGAGGTCCTATGAAAAAAGAAAACCCCCAGTGAGTTTTAGCCAAACTAGGGGAATTGAAGATCAAGGTGCATCTACCAATAAACAGTTCTCGACGGGGATCAATCAATCCGGATAAAGTGGTTGCAGCCAACAGACACAAAACCCTTGTGAAAAAGTAGATTAAGATCAATAGGAAGGCATCTTTGAAACTTTAGAATGGCAAAAAACATCTAGAGTATTGGCAGGATTAGCCACTTGTGGCATGATTCTCAAAAACAATACTGCTAATTGTTCTATATTTCCTAGTGTCGGGTGAACAAGATCATGTCTACCGATGCCAGAACAGTTAATGTTTAAGGCATATAATCACAATGGGTGGAGATTTAAATGTGGCTGATAAGTAGGTTGGCGTTGAAAATTGTCGTTATAGCACTAGGTAAGAGACAAGAGGCAAGAGGCAAGAGTAAAGAAGTTTTCAGCGATTTTACGTGCATTGTATAGGTTTTATGGAGCAGAAATTGTGACCCAGGAATTTCACATTTCCGCAACGCAGGTGGGGCAAAATGACTATCTGGTGCGAACGGAACAAGTTGCACCTGGGGTACCGGTGGCAGAAGAACTGGTGCATTGGCCTGTGGCTGAGTGGTTGGCGGCCGCAGGCGATTTGATGGATGATCCTTTGCAGTTAATGTTGCAGGGGAATATGGTAGCCAGAAACTCTGTTAACTTGGTGGCCTTGGGTCAGGAGTTATATAATGCGCTGTTTCAAGGAACACTCAGGGATAGTTGGATTACTGCCCAAGGTATAGCCCAAAATCACCAACAGGTGCTGCGGCTAAGATTGGGATTGAAGGATACGAGATTGGCGCGGTTACCGTGGGAAGTGATGCACGCAGGCGATCGCCCATTGGCTACGGGTCCTTATATCACCTTTGCCCGTTACCAAAGTGGCATCGCCCCAGGCTCACGGTTACTGACTCATAATCTGCCCACGTCGCCGGAAGTACGGGGGATAAGAGTGCTAATGGTGATTTCTTCACCTACTGATTTAGCGCGGCTAGATTTGCTCAAACAAGAAGCTATTAATCTCAAGGCAGAATTGCACCGCCAAGCATTAAGAGTGGCTGATGGTAATCATCATCTTCCAGAAATTGAGTTGACCGTTCTTGACGGGCCGGGGAGGGAAGAACTCACCCAAGCTTTAGAACAGGGACATTACCATATTCTCCACTATTCTGGTCATAGCAACTTGGGGAGCAATGGTGGGCAAATTTATTTAGTGAGTAAAAAAACTGGCTTAACAGAAACTCTCAGCGGAGATGATTTAGCTGGGCTACTGGTTAATAATAATATTCAAATGGCAGTGTTTAACTCCTGTTTGGGGGCATATCGGGCTAGGTCAGAGACGGAGTCAGACTCAGCAGAACGGAATTTAACTGAAAGCTTGGTAAAACGGGGAATTAGAAGTATTTTGGCGATGTCAGAACGCATACCTGATGAGGTAGCACTGACGCTGACACAATTGTTTTACCGCAATTTGAGTCAGGGCTATGCTGTAGATTTATGTGTAAGTCGGGTTCGTCAAGGCTTAATTTCTGCCTATGGTTCTCAGCAGATGTACTGGGCTTTACCAATTTTGTATCTCCAGCGAGAATTTGATGGCTGTTTGACACCAGAAGTTATGGCTACGCCACGGGGGCTATCGGAGTTACTGAACCAATATCAGCCCATCAAGCAGACAAATAGTTATAATTATGCTGATATGGGAACTAACCCAGAAATTCCTTTAGCTATTGATGATATTCTCAATCCTAATTTTGGAGAGGAGACGACGGAGGTAGACTGGCTAGGGGAGAATACTTGGGGTGATCTGGGCGATGAAATTGAGTATGATGATCCCACTTATAATGAGGATTTGGCAATAGTTTCTGATTTGTTTCGTCAGCTTGGCAATCCGGTTGCTAAAACAGAAGAACCAAGTATGAAGACGGAATTAATCGCGGAGAATCATCATTACTTGTCGGAAATGCAGGTTGCCCAACCGAAACAAAATTTAGATTGGGAAAATGTCCCCACTCAGATTACCCCAACTCCCTTGAATCTTGAGAAGCGTGAGGTAAATCCTCAGTTATCACCGTCACCTGTCCCTCCAAAGGGTAATCGTTTTCACCGAACAAAATCACCATTGTTAGTGTATGGTTTGGTGGGAGCAAGTGCAATTACTGTCATTGTTGGTATTGGTTGGTGGTGGCATCAACGACAAGTGCGCAAGTCTGCTGATGTGCCGCCGATTCCTGGACAAAATCTCACAAGTAATCAGTATCCACGGATTAATTTAGCTAATTCAGCTACGGGAATTGTCACGGCAACGGCGACGGCTCAGTTGAGTCAAGGTCATTTAACGGCTGGGTTAGATGCTGTTAATGAATTACTGAATCGTGGTGCTTTGACGGCTGCGGAAACAGCTTTAAATTTGATTCCTACTCAGGATGCTGAAAATCCAGCTGTGAATTTTTTCCGGGGGCGTTTAGCTTGGCAGTCAGTCCAAACTAAAAATAATAAATATAGTATTGATGATGCTCGTCGTTATTGGGCTAGGGCTGTAGAAAAGCAGCCAGATTCTCTTTTGTATAATAATTCTTTAGGATGTGCCTATTATGCGGAGAATAATCTCAATTATGCTAATGATGCTTGGTTCAAATCTCTGAGTTTGGCATTAAAGCCACAACGGAATAAAAGTTCTGATCCAATGAAATATCCCCAAATAGCTGGAGAACCGGAGGCTTTGACGGCTTATGCTGGATTGGCTTTGGGTTTATATAAATCTGCTAACAGTCAACCCGCTGATAAACGCCAGCAATATTTACGGGAAGCGATTAAACTTAGGCAAATGGTGATTCAAAATGCGCCCGCAGACTTTACCATTGAGAGGTTATCACAAAATTGGCTGTGGACAGAACAGGCGATCGCTGATTGGAGAGCGCTTTTGCAAGAAAATAGTCCATAATTGTGGACAATGATCAAAAAACCTTGTAATCCCATACATCAGGCTAAAATTAAATAACTATGACTATATTTACAGCCTGAGACAACGAATCTGCTTAGATATATAAACGACGTTATTAGAAGTCAGGAATCAAAAAAATGAAAAAAGTAGAAGCCATTATCCGTCCATTTAAACTAGATGAAGTGAAAATTGCCCTAGTTAATGCGGGTATTGTTGGGATGACAGTTTCTGAAGTTCGGGGTTTTGGACGGCAAAAAGGGCAAACCGAACGCTATCGGGGTTCGGAATACACGGTAGAGTTTCTCCAAAAACTGAAAGTGGAAATCGTTGTTGAAGATGCCCAAGTTGATATGGTTGTAGATAAGATTATCTCCGCAGCCCGGACTGGTGAAATCGGTGATGGTAAAATTTTCATCTCCTCTGTTGAACAAATTGTCCGCATTCGGACAGGAGAAAAAAATACGGAAGCCGTATAAGTATTAAGTATTGGGTGTTGAATATCCAAAAAATTGGCGTTGCTGAGTCTGTAAATGTGAAAACAGAAAATCAGCAGCGCCTTTTATACACCCTCTAAGGGTCTTCCAACCCACATTCCGCACCCCCCAGTGTCACAATCAGTAATTTCGGATTTTTGAATACCTTTAACATAAAGCCGTCCTGGAAGGACGGGGCTGTCCCGTCTTTTCGGTCAGGCATAATACTGTTTATGTCTGCACTTTTTGGGCTAAATGTAACTAGTTGAAAAGGGTATTAAGGGTATTAAGGGTATTTTTGCAAAAAATTAGATTGTGGTAGCGAATTATATATCAGTGAAGGACAAACTGTACAAAAAGGACAAACTGTACAAAAAGGACAAGCGATCGCTGCTGTCGGTTCTACAGGCTTCTCTACGGGTCTCCATCTCCATTTTGAAGTCCGCCGCGATGGTACACCTGTTGACCCAGCAAATTACTTATAATTAAATGCTGTTTAAATTCAAAAAGTATGTTATACTATCAAATGTATAAGGGCGCGTGGCTCAGTGGATAGAGCAACAGGTTCCGGTCCTGTAGGTCGGGGGTTCGAATCCCTCCGCGCTCATTTTTTATAATGTCACTTGTCAGATTATTTGACCGCGTTGACAAGTTGGTGTCCGTCTTGCCAAATTATTGTCCGCGTTGACAATTTATTTGTCAGGCATCAATAATTTCTTTGCCACACTTCTTATAGTATGGCAAAACTTTTTATTGTGCCTAAAAAAATATTTAGGGCTTGCTGAAAAAGTGGGGAAAGGCAAGAAAAAAGATAACTAAGTAATTTTATTTCTAACGTCTGTTCCACAATTTTTCGATTGATTTTGTTAACTAAATTTATGTCTATTCTTTCTCTAAAGTGAACTAGCATTGAAGCGTCAAATGGTGGTTTATTACTATCTTGTTGACATTCCTATAAAGTATTGCAGGTAAGGGTTTTCCCCTATCTGTTCTACTGTTTCTCTATCACTAACTCCTAATTTTTCTTTGATTATCAATGCTCCTAATGCCATCCTAAATGTTTTGGCTGGTGCGCCTATTTCCGAGGAAAATATTGCTGCATATTCTGCTTCAAATTCAGACCAAGGTATCATTTTTGTCATGATTACCCACCGATTATCTAATGCCAATTTCTCCTCGAAAGGTAGTTGAAACTTTTCTGGTGCTGTTTCTTGTTATTGCGCTTTTTTATACATCTTAATACGCTTTCGTGCAAGGGTTTTTACGCATTTTAACTCTTTTTCTTGCACCTTTTCATCTTCTATCCCCCTCAAGTCATTGATTTGTCACGGTTCTATGTTTATTCAGCAAGCCCTAGTTAGATGTCTGAGATAAACCAAAGTCAAAATTATTTGTTCTGGGAGCGATAATTTAGGTTTTCTACCACCTCCACCTGCAATGATTCTAGTTTTATTTGATTCTAATAAATCTTGTTTCTCATTGTATAATTGTTCGAGCTTTTGAATTAATTTTTGTAGCTGCTCATAATCTAGACTAAGTAAGTTGGCGTTAAACAATCAACATATGTAACGAAATGTAAATTCGACAAATACCTTATAGATAGGTTATTTAAGGGTTTTTACGAAAAAAATGTATATTGATTTTATCGTGCCGACTTACTTAATTAATCTTTGTGTTTCTTTATGATTCTCTTCAATGTGATTCAGTATTAAACTCATATTTTCCTGTTGAAAACTAATTATTATATTCTTTTACCATAAAATGTTACTATTTTGGATATGTCTATTAGATAAGATAATTCCTGATTACCTGCTATATGCAATATCGTCGTTTTGGTAAAACTAATTTACATCTTTCTGTTTTTTCATTGGGAACAATGCGCTATTTAACTGATAGTGAAAATGTCCAACAGACCATTGAAAAAGCTTTATCTTTAGGAATTAATCATTTAGAAACAGCTAGAGGTTATGGTGATAGTGAAGCATATTTGGGTAAAGCTATAAAAGCTGGTTTATCAGTACCCCGTAATCAAATTTATATTACTACTAAAATTCCCCCAACACCAGATGCTGACACTATGCGTCGGTATATTGATGAATCTTTAAATCGCTTGAATTTAGATTATCTGGATTGTTTAGGAATTCATGGATTAAATACTTGGCAACATTTAGAATGGGTACAAGCTAAAAATGGTTGTATGCAGGCTGTGGAGGAAGCTATTAATGATGGGAGAGTGCGACATATTGGGTTTTCTACTCACGGTTCATTAGATGTAATTTTAGCAGCTATAAATACAGATTTTTTTGAATTTGTTAATCTTCATTATTACTATTTTTTTCAACATAATGCCCCTGCAATTCAGTTGACAACAGAAAAAGATATGGGCGTTTTTATTATTTCTCCTACGGATAAGGGCGGAAAATTATATACTCCACCCCAAACTTTAAAAGAACTCTGTTATCCATTCACACCATTAAATTTAAATTATCGTTTTTTGCTAAGTGATAACCGCATTAATACTGTGAGTATAGGACCAGCAAAACCAGAAGAGTTAGTAATATCTCCAGAACTTTTTGATCCTCCAAATGAATTAACTAAAGCTGAAATTGATATTTTTGAAAAATTAGAAAATCAGCAAAATGATGTTTTACTAACTGATAAATGTAGTCAATGTTATGATTGTTTACCTTGCCCAGAAAATATTCATATTCCCGAAGTTTTAAGATTACGAAATTTAGCCCTAGCTTATGATATGAAAGATTATGGAGAATACCGTTATGGAATGTTTGAAAATGCCGGTCATTGGTTTCCAGGTATGAAAGCTAACCGTTGCACAGAATGTGGTGATTGTTTGCCCAAATGTCCAGAAAATTTAGATATTCCTACTTTGCTAAAAGATACCCATGAAAGATTGCAGGGGAAAGCAGGGAGAAGATTATGGGGATAAATCCAAAATCTAAAATCTAAAGTTATTTAACTTTTACTTCTTCAACTTCTGCTAATGTTTCCATAGTTAGCGGTGTAGACTGACTAGCACCAGAAAGAAGTTTTAAAAGATTAGGACGGGAATCATATAATAGATAGATAATGCGATCGCCTATTTCCCATTCTTGAGTAGCCGACATTACCTGTAAACGTTCTTGTCTTTCTAACAACAGTGGTACTAAAATCCCATCTCGAATTTTTTCTTGTATATGTTCTTGTTGAGAGTCAAATTCTGCCGCATTTAATGTAGTTGTTCCCAATTTCACCTGTCCATTCATCAAATATTCATTCCAAGTTTTTACTGGTAAATCAGAGACAAAAGCTTGATCAACTTTACTATTCTCCGAAGGAGATCCTTGAGGATGTCGGGGGAATATGGCTAGAACACGGGGAGGATTAAATTCCTCAGCAGCCCGTTGAGCTAAAACAAAATTCACTTCACCATTACTGGTAATGGCTAAAAAAGTCCCCATCGAACCAATACCAGCTTCTTCCAGTATTTCCCCATCTAAAGCACTACTAGCAATCACTCGGAGATTTTGGGCTTCAGCTTGGGCTAACCGTTCCGGGTCAGTATCAATCATCACTACACTTTCTCCCCGTTCTTGAAAAAAGCGGGCAATTAATAAACCCAAGGGATTACAGCCCACAATTACCGCCCCAGTTGCATCTTTAGAGGTAATTCGTAACCATTTAACCAACCAGCCAGCGGTTAAACCTTGACAAAAAACCGTCATGATAATTGTCAAAAAGACTAAAGCTTTAATCGAATCACCACCATTAATGCCCCTCTGTGTCAGTAAAATCGCAAATAAAGACGCTACAGAGGCGGAGACTATGCCTCTGGGTGCAACCCAACTTAAAAATAGTTTCTGTCGCCAATTCAGATCACTATTCCAAGTACACAAAATAATGTTAATGGGGCGAACAACAAACATTAACACCAAAACGGTGAATAAACTCCCCCAACCTAAAGCCAAGACACTGGCAATGGATAAATCAGCCGCTAGGAGGATGAATAAAACAGAAACGCTGAGAATTGTCAGTTGATTTTTAAAGCTTCGCAATAACCGCTCTTCGGGAACTGAAGAGTTAGCAAACACCGCACCGGCTACTACTGTGGTCATAATTCCTGATTCAGAGCGAATCATTTGCGCTAGGGCAAACAACACCCATAAAACTGCCAGTACAACCAGATTTTTCAGTTCAAAGGAAATGAAATTGGCGCGTTTAAACATCCAACTCATTAAATATCCACCAACGCCACCAATGCCCGCACCCACAGCGAAACGTAAAATTAGACCAATAATGGCATTAATCGGGTCTGTATCACCATTTAAAATCGTATCCAGGACAACGTAAGCTAGGATAGCTCCCACTGGATCTATTAACACTCCTTCGCCTTCTAATAGCGTTCCTACTTGTCTATCTACGTTAATTTGTTGAATTAATGGACCAATTACGGTCGGTCCGGTGACAACAACAATGGACGCATACAGAACTGCTATATTCCAGGGAAACTCCCCTAGCCAGTGCGCCGCAAGACTTCCCCCTAGTAGGGTGATCAGAGTTCCCAAGGTGACGAGTAACTGGAGACTGAGGGAAACTTTGCCCAACTCCTGGCGATCTAATTTGAGTCCTCCTTCAAACAAAATGATTGCTGTTGCTAGGGAAACAATCACTTCTAATCCTGTTCCTAGTAAATGGGGTTGTAATATCCCCAGCCCGTCTTTACCTAAAAGGATGCCTAAGAGGAGTAGTAAGACGATGCTGGGTAGTTTGAAATATGCAGCCATTACCTGGGCGCTAATGCCTGCAAAAACAGTGATCACCATCTGGAGGGTGATTTCAAAAGGTGCTTCCATATTGTAGATTTTGAGCCATTGATTTCAAAATCCTCTCTAAAGAATCATAAATATTAACTTTACAGAAATATCCGGTAAGCGTAAAGCTCAGGGGCTAAAGCCTTGAGATATAAGCGACGCGGGCAAGATGCCCGCACTACCAAAAACCCGTCAAAATAAATTTGACAGACTACTAGAAATTTCTCAAGAATTTATTTTTCTTGGCAAAAGGACAGGGTTAATAGTCCAGAAATATTCCCCCTGCTCCTTACTTTGTGGCTTTTTCACCTCCTCTAAAAAAATCTTTCCAAAACCTCTTGACATTCTCAAAAAAACCCGCTATATTGTTGAAAGTGAAGAGAAACAAGCCCCCATCGTCTAGAGGCCTAGGACACCTCCCTTTCACGGAGGTAACAGGGATTCGAATTCCCTTGGGGGTATTATAAAAGGGATAGAAAAAGAATTTTTCTTTTTTTATCCCTTTGATGTTTTTGTGATTCCTGTGTCGGAATATTTACAAGATTTAATTTTGTTATACTCAATACGGCTCAATAGGTAGGGGTTTAGCATTGCTAAACCCTTACAAATCCAGGTTTTTTGTAATCTTGCAAAAGTCCATTTCCCAACCGTGTTTAGTATGGAGAGTTAGACTATTGTGTTAATTGCTTATATACAGCACTTCCCGGTGTTATGAGGTACATATCTAGCGGGCAAGACTTGTACTGAGCAAGCGATGCCCTGAGCCTGTCGAAGGGTCGAAGTATGCCCACACTACAAGAGTTTCATGATTCAACTTTGTACCTCATAAGAGCGGAAACCGCTGTATACCACAGGCTAATTACTACACGATTAGGGACTTGCAAGAAATAAATTATCCCAATAAACGAACCACAGAGGCACAGAGAACACAGAGAGAGAATTTTTGCGTCAGTTTTGGGACATTTTTTTATTTGGGAGTCCCTTAGTTTACAAGTCTTCATTGGGACGGTGTTTAATAATTTATACTATGCAGTGTAATTATTCAGGAGCTAGGAAAGAAATAGCCAACAATTACCGCTATATTATAAACAATTAATCATGGAAACATCAAATTTTGTTTATATTTATGATGGCAAAGTCTAAAAAGTTTCGTTGGCAAAAAACTAAATATTCTACCTTAGCCCGAAAAATAGACATTTTCAGGGCTGCGGCTAAATTTATGTTATTTCTGTGGTGGGATAGTATTTTTCCTCAAGATTCTTTAGAACATAAGAAAAACCGCGCTACTTGGTTTGTGAATACTTTAATTGATTTAGGTGCTACTTTTATTAAAATTGGTCAAACTTTGTCAACTCGTGCCGATTTATTGCCTCTAGAATATATAGAAGCTTTGGGAACTTTACAGGATCAAGTTCCGGCTTTTAGTAGTCAAGAGGCAATTAAGATGATTGAATTAGAATTAGGTAAACCTCTACAATTTATCTATAAAGAATTTGAATTTAATCCTTTGGCTGCTGCTAGTTTAGGTCAAGTTCATAAGGCTACATTATACTCTAACGAAGAGGTGGTTGTTAAAGTCCAACGTCCGGGTTTAGAGACTTTATTTAATTTAGATTTTAAGATATTATTACAGTTAATTAAGTTTTGCAATAAATATTTGGCTGGGGTAAGAAAGTATAATTTACAATCAATTTACAATGAGTTCTTTGATTTGTTGTTTCAAGAAATTGATTATATTCAAGAGGGAAAAAATTCAGATAAATTCCGAGAAAATTTTCGTGGATATCCGCGAGTTATTGTCCCTAAAGTCTATTGGCAATATACAACAACGAAGATATTAACTTTAGAATATAAACCGGGAATTAAAATTAATGATAAAGCGGCTTTGGAAGCCTGCGGAATTAATATTCATCAGGTAAATGAAACGGGTATTTGTTGTTATTTAAAGCAACTATTACAAGATGGGTTTTTCCAAGTTGATCCCCATCCAGGGAATATGTCCGTCAATCCAGATGGGAGTATTATCTTCTATGATTTTGGCATGATGTCAGAAATCGGAACTTTGAATAAGGAGGAGATGATTAAAACTTTTTTTGCTATTTTAAAAAAGGATAGTAATGAGGTAGTAAATACTTTAATGAGGATGGGATTACTTGAACCTATCCCAGATATGACTCCAGTAAAAAGATTAGTCACATTTTTATTAGATAAATTCACCGATAAACCTTTAGATATTAAAGCATTAGGTGAGGTAAAAATTGAACTTTATGAAATGTTTGAACAGCAACCATTTCGCTTACCTGCTCAAATGACATTTATTTTAAAAGCTATAACTACATTAGATGGTATTGCCAGGACTTTAGAGCCTCAATATAATCCTACAGTATTATCCCAGGCATTTATCAAAAGTCTGGCAGTCACAAAAAGTAAAGGAAGTACAATCGCTCAATTAAGCCATCAAGCTAGGGATTTTATTCAATATCAACTGACAAAACCGAATAAAACCGAAGTTTTAGTTAAGAAATTAGAGGAAAGAATTGAAAGAGGAGAGTTACAATTAAGAGTTAAAAATGTTGAAAGCGATCGCATATTAGGACGAATTTATCTAGCCATCAAAACCTTAATTTATGCTTGTTTAACAGGATTTAGTCTGTTGACGGGGTTAATCTTAATCATTGCCAAGTATCATAATTGGGCGATCGCAATTTTTTGTCTATGTGCTTTTTGTCTATATTTATTAGTTAAATCGTTAATGAAATTAGCAGTGATAGAGAAAATAGAAAAAATGGGCAAAAAGTAGCTAAGTAAGGATTCAGGTCTAACGTCTTCCGTAATTCCTCTATAATTAACCCGGAAATCTCAGGCTTTGCATCCGAATTAACACGGGAAACCTGAATTAATCCAGGAAATTGTCTTAAATAAATCTAAAAATTAGTATTTTACCCAGTTACTAAGGTAGCGTCTGGGTAAAATTAACTAAAATTACCGACTAATCAACCAAACTCTCAAGACTCAGAGGAACCATATCACCATTCCTCGTCAATCCCAATAACATTGACTGTTGTGATGCAATTAATTTACCTGTGAGGACACAACGCTCATCTTGTTGGGCTACAGCAGCAATACTAGCGCGAATATCAGATTTAGAAAAACGCGGTTTCCACTCACCTGATTTTTGCTGGATATAATTCCAGAGAATATCTCGAATTAGAGACTGATATCCCTGATTACCAGCGATATCTTTAAGTTTCTCCTTGAGTTTCCGTTCTAGACGAATACTGGTAACTTCCATATCAGTTGTTGGGGTGCGTGTAATGGTCTGCATGATTTTTTCTCCTTATAGGTATAGACAGGATAGTAATACAAGTGTAGTATGTTTAAAGGAATGTTCAATAGGTGAAATTTTCTGTGAAATCCATTTATCCCATCTCTACCTCTTCACAAGCAACCAAACGCCTCGGCAGTTGGGAATTTGCTGCTGCGGACGTGGAGAATTTATTTATGGGCAAGGATAGCCAACATCAAGGGCAAAGAACAAAAGGCAATTATGATTTTAAATATCCCAGCATGAATTTGCTGAATACAAAACCACAAATAGAGATCAAACGCGGGAGGTACAGGTAAAGAAATGCTGTACCAAAATAAGACGAAAACCATCAGGTCAATTGTTAACCCCCGCAGCGTCTAAGACAGAACCGGGGGTTTTTTTATAAGGAGTTAGGCTGTGACAAGCGCAATCCAAGTATTAGAGCAATCTGTAGTCGTGTTTTCCCAGAATTACTTACCACTGTGTCGGATAAATATCAAGCGGGCGATAGTGTTGCTAGTCAGCAATAAAGCCGAACCATTAGAATTTTCGACAGAAGACGGTTGGTTAATTCACTCATCTCGATTTGTGCTGTCTGTACCCAAGCACATCCGCTTAACAATTGCTGCTACGGAACGAATGTGGAAAATTCCGCCAGTCAATCGTCGGGAGGTTTTACGACGAGATCATAGCAGTTGTCAATATTGCGGTACTAACAAACACCTCACCCTAGATCATGTTATCCCCCGATCTAAAGGTGGCCGACATACTTGGGATAACGTAGTCATAGCCTGCGAAAAATGTAACTCTCGCAAAGGCAATAAAACACCCGCTGAAGCTGGAATGCCTTTGCGGAAATTACCGAAAGCACCTATTCACCCAACGGTGATATTTGCTGAGAAGTTTTGGAATGATATGCAAGCAAACCTGGAATAACAGGAGAGCAAAAGGAATGCTGAAATTAACTTACACCAATAACAGTTTTTATTTAGAGTGTCTCACTCAATCTCTCGAAGAATGGGTAGCGCAAAGAGTGATTTTGGCACTGCGTGTCAGTCAAACTTTGCGGATTGAACCCACCACAGCTTCCTTTTTGCTACCTCTTGATTTGCCAGGAGTAGAAAGACTAAAAGCCGAAGTAAATCGCCATGATAGTGAAATTATGGGCTTATCTAACTGTGATCCTGAATACTTAGAAGTTACCCTCGATGGTTCTTGGTTATCTGATGGTAATCATGATGCTGTCGGTGTATTTGTCACCACTATGAGCTATAGCACGGAGTTTTTTTTGTATAAACTTTGGCAAGAGTCTCAAATTTGTGCTTCTGTCGTCACTGAGTAAGGATGATCATGGCTGCATTTCTAAAAGTTCAGGAACTGTAACAAATCGGTAGCCTTGCTGTTTGAGTCCGCTGACGATTGCTGGCAAGGCTTTGACTGTTCTTTCCCGATTTCCGCCACCATCGTGCATTAACACAATAGAACCGGGTTTAGCATCTCTGATCACATTTTTCACAAATACTTGATATTTTGCCCGCGGATCGGTGTCTGCTGAAGTCACTGACCACATAACAACGGAGTTTTTCTGACTTTTAGCATAAGCAGCTAATCCGTTGTTTAAATAGCCTCCAGGGGGACGGAAAAATGATGTTTTGACACCTGTTGTTTTATAGATTAATTCATTTGTTTTTTCAATTTCACTTTTAGCTGTGGCTTCATCCATCTTTCGATACCAATGATGCCAAGTATGATTACCAATAGCATGGCCTTCAGCTACAACTCGTTTGGCAATTTCGGGATTTTCTTGTAAGGCACTTCCTACCCAAAAGAATGTAGCTTTTACATGATTTCGTTTGAGGATATCTAACATTTCTGCGGTGGTTTTTGGCCAGGGACCATCATCAATAGTTAAAGCAATTACTTTCTCTTTATTGCTGGGTTCAACTTTATAGATAGTTTTTGCTTGATATTTAGCTGGGACAGTAAAATCTAGGTTTTCAACTTTAGTTAGTAGTTGTGATTTGGGATTAATTTGATTAGTCGGAATGGCAACTTTTAAGGGTTCGCTATTGGTTTTTAATTGGCGTGGATTTGGGATGTTAGTACAAGCTGTAAAAGACAATGCTATTGCGGCAATAGCAATTACTTTTAGTCTTTTATTGTGGTTATTTGTGGGAAAGGAATTATAATTTTTGGGCATAAAGTTCTGTGATATATTCTACAGGTTGGGAAATTGAAATCTTCCAAAATTAATAAAAAACTTAGTTGGGTAAGGATTTGACTAAATCGGCAGTTAGAAACTGCATTTACAAAAGTCATCAAACGCGGGGTTTCGCAACTTCTAGGATTTTTTTATTGGGGATGAGATTTATCTATTGAATATTACAGCCAATTCTCTCTAAAGATTGATTAAGAAAATATTTAATTCAATTAGTATTTATAGGCACAGTCAATAATCACAGTAAAATGAGTGGACAAATGTCAGAAACATATCAAGCAGAGCGTACCATCTCATCTATATTTAAAGAACAGAAACAAATTGATGATGTAATTCATCGGTTACTAGATAGAGGCGTTTCCAGCGATTATATATCCGTCTTGGGCAGAAATTTTCAATCAGAAACCAGAATTGCTGGCTTTATTACTAAGCGGGATGTAATTTTGGGAGGATTAAGAACTGGGGCGATTTTTGGTTCTTTATTTGGTTCTTTCCTTAGTTTATTAACTGGGGTCGGTGTATTATTTATTCCCTTTGTTGGTCCAATTGTGGCAGCAGGTCCGATTGGAGCGATATTATTAGGGGCCGCAAGTGGAGCGCTCGCTGGTAGTGCTGGGGCAGGTTTGGTATCAGTTCTTACTGCCTTGGGGATGTCAGAAGACAAAGCTACGGTTTATCAAACCCGCTTAGAAGCTGGTGAATTTTTATTAATGATCGAAGTCCCGATCAATCGGAGTGGCGAATTTCAATTACTATTGGAAAGTTCAGGTGGTGAAGAAATTAATATCATTGGCAAAACACTACCTCATCCTTGTCCTGGAAAATGCAAAAATTCAGATGATTTATCTCCTGAAGTTCGCACCCATCTTTCACCAGAAGCTCAGAATATATTCATTGAACGCTATAATACTGCACTGAATGATAATATGGACAAGCTTACATCTGAACAAATGGCTTGGGATGAAGTTCATAAGCGATTTGATGAAGATGAAAATGGCGTTTGGTCAAAAGTTAAAGTTTTGCGATAGGATGTTCTTCTAAGAGAATTCCACAAAAAAGATGATCCAATTTTGTGGGATGGGCATCTTGCCCGTCCTTGTGTTGTTAGCGGGCAAGATGCCCGCACCACAAGAGATTTTGGGATATTTTTTTAATTGGAAGTCTCTAATTAGAAGTTCCTAAAATCTTTAAATACAAAAACGCACCAAATCAAAAGACTTGGTGCATTTTCGATTAATTTTTAGATGGGAGCGGGGGGGCTCGAACCCCCACGACCGTTTAAGGTCAACGGATTTTAAGTCCGTAGCGTCTACCATTCCGCCACGCTCCCGTAAGGTTATTTACTGTTTTTGAGGCAGTATTCACCCGCTTGTCTGTTATACCACTAATTGCTTTTTTTTGGCAAGTAGATTTTAAAATTTTATTTGCTAACGCTAATATTTGACATTTAGCACTGAAACAAAATTTTAGGTTAGCCATTTAGCTCACGCTTGATGACTGGAGAACATTATATCACAAGTTTCGATTTTTGGGCAATTTATTTTTGGGGGATGGAAAATAACACAATTAAATGAACCAGGAATAAATGAACCACGAAGAAGCGAAGACCGCGAAGGTAAGAGGTTTTGAGAGATATTTCGCGTCAGTTCTGATAATTACTGATTTCCTCAACTTAGCCATTGGGCATATCATGGGAAGTGAATGCACCAAATATAGTTCAAATTGCGGTAAGGAATATGGTTGTAGCACTACTGTATCTGAGTTTGGCTGGCGCTTATTTGCTGGTAATCCCCATTGCTGTCTTTTTCTACTTGAGTTTAAGATGGTATACCTGTGGTTCTGTGGAACGGGTGTTTATGTACTTTTTAGTGTTCTTTTTCTTTCCGGGGTTGCTAGTTCTCTCCCCGTTTGTGAATTTGAACCCCCGTCCGCGAAAAATTGCTTAAATTAAGATTGGTAGGTCATAATTCTCATGCGACGTATTGACGCGATTGGTATTGGCTTCGGCGTTTTTGTCGCCGGTGGCTTGGCTTATGTGGGTTTGCAAGTAGTAGGTTTAGATAGTCAGAATGCTGGTATCTGGAGTCAAGTTTTCTTGATTGCTGGCTTAATTGGCTGGTTATGTACCTATCTTTTCCGCGCGATGGGGAATAAAATGACCTACCATCAACAACGGGAAGCTTATGAAACGGCTTTTTTGCAAAAGCGTCTGGATGAACTTTCTCCGGAAGAATTAGCTAAACTGCAAGCGAAGATTGAAGAGGAAAAAGAATCTCAGGTTTAGGGTTATTATTGTTCAGTGGTTTGTTGACAAATGACCACTGACCACTAACTACTGACTAGGTGAAATGACTGCTATTTCTCGTTGCTTTGAAAATTTGAGACGGAATCAAGAGTGCGCGTTGATTCCCTTTATTACGGCTGGTGATCCAGATTTAGAAACTACTGCTAAGGCTTTGCAGGTTCTTGATAATTCTGGGGCTGATATCATTGAGTTGGGTGTCCCCTATTCTGATCCTTTGGCTGATGGTCCGGTGATTCAGGCTGCGGCTACTCGCGCTTTGGCACGGGGGACCACTTTAGAGCAGGTGTTAGAGATGCTCAAGGGGCTTAGTCCGAGTTTGCGATCGCCAATTATTTTATTTACCTATTACAATCCGATTTTATATCGAGGTGTTGATAAGTTCTTGGGGCAAATTAAAGATGCTGGGGTAGCAGGTTTAGTTGTGCCTGATTTGCCTTTGGAAGAGTCAGCAGGACTCATTAAACCAGCGGCGGAGATGGGAATAGATTTAACCTTATTGGTAGCTCCTACGAGTTCTGCTGAAAGAATAGAAGCGATCGCTCGCGCTTCCCAGGGATTTATCTATTTGGTCAGTGTTACTGGTGTCACGGGAATACGAACCCAAATGCAAACACGAGTTGGTGATTTACTCCAACAAATTCGCAATGTTACAGATAAACCCATCGGTGTCGGGTTTGGGATTTCTGATCCTGAACAAGCGCGACAAGTGAAAGCATGGGACGCAGATGCAGCAATTGTGGGTAGTGCTATTGTGAAACGACTGGCAGAAGGTACACCAGAGCAGGGATTAGATGCGATCGCTAAATTTTGCCAAAGTCTCAAGATAGCTATCAAAAATCCCTCTTAAACCCAAGGGAGAAATTGCCAAACAGTGTATTTTTTTGTTATTTTTTAGTGGACAATTTGACTGTGATCGTCTTAAATAATAACAGCATATCTTAGGATAGACAAAAAAACTAACTAATACACTGGTTTATCTTGACCCTTAACTTAAATATACTATCAAAGTAGGCAAAAAATTATGCGTGTGAGAGTGTGTCAGTCACAACTGAGTTACTGTTCTGTAGTATTTGAGGGGTAACAGCAATGAGCGAAAGTATGGCATTTATTGGCGGAGTCGCGGTGGCTGGGTTAGCGGCTTTAGTCTTGCTGAAAGGAACAAATACCCCAATCCCATCGAATTTTGGTGTTAGCCCCCAAATGCCAGGGACAGTTATGGCTCCCCAGGTAATGCAGTATCCTCCCAATTACGGGCAACCTGCCTATTTTAATCAACCCACAACTACTCAACCCCCAACTGCTCCTAATTCTGATCAGCGTCTAGAAATGGAAAAGCTGAAAATGAATATGCAATTGGAGAAGTTGAAAAGCGACAATGAGCAACTCAAGTTACAAAACCAACAATTCCAGGTACAAGCTCAAAGTTTTACCCAACGGGAGTGGCAATTAGCACAACAAGCTAATCAACAAAAAATGGCGACATCATTACAACAACCTGAACAAAATAATTGGTGGTCTTCACCCATGCTTTGGGCTGTGGGTGGTGCGACGTTGACTATTGGTGGGGGGGTTGTGGTGGCTGGTGTTCTTTCTTTGTTTGCACCAAAACAGCGGGGTACTCGGACAGTTCAGGTGATTCATCCCTACAATGGACAAGCACCATCTTTAAATCCTGTCCGTCGGGCTGAGTTTTTACCTTCCTCGCGGATGGAATCTAGAAGAGTGGAAACGGCAGAATACGACGAAATGCAATAAGCAGGTGGGGATTTAGTTTTTCTCGTTCCCATACTCTGTATGGGAATGAATTTTAGAAGGCTCTGCCTTCAATAATAGTAGAGGCAGAGCCTCTGTGATAGCATTCCCAGTCAGAGACTGGGAACTAGATAAACGCAGATAAACGCAGATGATGTGATGGTAAGATCCCTGAGTTCTATGATCGTTAATATGATAGATTAAGAGGGTGTTTGAAAAGTTTTGAATGTATAGACTGACCCCTCTCCAAACCTCTCCCCTGCAAGGGGAGAGGCTTTAAAACCCCCATTCCCTTGCAGGGAAGGGGGGTAGGGGGGTTAGGTTTTTGGAGATTACCGGTTTGATATAATACTTTTCAAACAACCTCTAAGAGACTGATTAAAGAAGTCGGGGATCTAATGGCAATTAAGAAAAGTGAACTTTATAGTTCTTTATGGAAAAGCTGTGATGAATTGCGGGGAGGTATGGATGCTTCCCAGTATAAAAATTATGTATAGGATTCCTATTTGATTTCTGAACAAGACTAAGAGAGAATACGGTGAGGTATACAAGTCTAACAAGGAACAATGATAAGTCAGCATTCAGAAACTGCAACACAGACAGTAAAAGTATCGCAGGAAGAGGCGATAGCTGAACTACAAGATTTTATAGATATGCGTCCAGATGCGCGTGAGGTAAGGAAAGCACTGGCAGTTAAGCTGATTTATCAAGGTTACTTGTACGATGAAATTCAAACAATTTTAGATGTATCACGAGGGTCAATAACAGGTTGGAAACAAGCTTATGAGGAACATGGAATTGACGGACTGCGGCTGAACTATCAAGGAAGAAAGGGCTATCTTTCGAGTGGACAACGAGAAGAAGTATTGAGTTGGCTGCAAACTAAGGATATTTGGGAGCTTGGGGAACTCGAATATAAATTAGCTTTTGAGTACGACGTGGTTTATGAGTCAAAACAAAGTTACTATAACTTATTTGAGGAGGCGGGAATCAGTTGGAAAAAAACCACAAAATTGAATCCTAAAGCCAATCCAGATGCTGTTGCGGAAAAAAAAAGAGATTGAAACATTATTGGCAAACCACCGCGTTGAAATTGAGACAGGAAAGTTAAGAGTATTGCTGCTTGATGAGTGTCATTTAATGTGGGGAGACTTAAGTGGCTATGTTTGGGGGAAAACAGACCAAGAAATAACAGTGTCAGTCGTAAATGAGCGCGAAAAACAGACATATTACGGGGCGGTTGATTATCTCGAAGGACAATTACTGATGAAGGCTGATGACAAGGGCAACTCAGAAAATACTATTGACTACCTTCAATATCTTCTAAATCAGTCTCCTGACCAGCGATTACTGATTTTGTGGGATGGTGCTACTTATCATCGTTCCAAAGAGATTCGAGGTTTTTTGGCAGAAATTAATCAAGGCTTGGAACCCCCTGAATGGAAAATACACTGCGTTCGCTTTGCTCCTAATTGTCCAGAGCAAAATCCGATTGAGGATATTTGGTTACAAGCTAAAACATGGGTTCGGCGTTTCTGTGCATTGATACCTTCCTTCTCGCATTTAAAGTGGATGTTTGAGTGGTTTATTCGACACACTACCTTTGATTTTGCCACTCTTCAGATGTACGGAATTTGTTCAAAACTCAAATAGGAGTCCTATAGAGATGTTCCAAATAACGTCTCTATAAGAATTTCAAAAAATACACATTTATATCCCACATTCCGCACCCCAAAATGTTACAGAGGGAAATTACGGAGATGAAAATCAAAGGAAGCATCAAAACAAACAGATAAAGTGAAAAAAGGCATTTGAGAAACAGTAAATCACCAAAAATGTCATCAAAATCTATTCTCAATAAGAAGCAATAAGAATGCACACCACCTGGAGAGGTCAATAGATAAGCGAAAGAAGATATTCAAGAAATAATTATAAGTTAGACTAATCAATTAAAGTAAAAAACGAAATTATAGACATAGTAAAATGGAGCTATAAATCAAAGAGATTAGCTCATCTTTACTCATAGAAATTAAATTGATAGAGATGATAATTAGCTGACTAATTGATAGTAACGTAAACAATCATCTGGTAAAAGACTCAAGATAAAATCTCTGTCCTTATTCCAATTAGAAATATGTTTCTCCTGATTGAGTGTAACCAAATGAATACACTGAAAGCATTGAAAAATCCAGCGTAAAGTAGGACGATTAGTTGCTTTGCCTAATTGATTTTTAATTGTTGATTTAGACTCCAAAAGAGCATTTCTAATATGACGTTGAGCCAAAGTATAAACCAGTAGACATAAACCCATAATCATTCCCAAAGACTCTATTCTCTCAGGACTTTTGAGGAAAATACTGTCGGCAAAAAATAATGGGTCTTTGAGAAAACCAAACCCTCTTTCACATGATTGTTGAGCTTTATATTCCCTGAGCATAGAATCATTGCTTAGTTCCTTTGAATCTAAAACATTTGTCGCAATAATAAAACGTCCCGCACTCAGCAATTCTGTATTAATTTTACTTTCATCCTGGGAGACTGTAGCTGATATTTGATAGGATATTTCTCCTGAAGTATCTTTTTTATTAGATTTTACTTGAGTCACCGTACTTTCGTGAATTTGATGATATTTGAATTGTTTTGATAATTTTGATAATGCCTTGATAGCATCTGCAACACATGCAAATCTCTCTTGTGATAACTTTTTCAAATCTTGCACAGCTTTTGATTCTGCTTTGGTAATTTTTTGTGTGAGCTTATGCAGGTCTGATTCTTTTCTTTCTTGACTTTGCACTACTAACCATCTTTGTTCTATCCCTGCATAATTTTGGATTTTTGATGCTAATTTATATCCTGGTATTGTACTATCAATAAATTCTGATTCTGCTAATGTTGATATTAATGATTTTGCTGCTTTTATGCTTAATGGTACTCGACATAACCAACGTAATTCTGACATCATTTTCAGGTTTGATTCTGTATATAAAGCAGCGTCAGCAACCATGAGACTATTAACTTCTAATTGTTTTTGATATTCTACTGCTATTTTACCAAAACATGATGAGTCAGCTTGGTTTCCCGATGCTAGTTTTAAAAATATTGGTATGTCTCCATCTCCTGAACATATCATTTCTATGATAAACTGTTTTAAGTCTGGACGATGGTCACGAGAATAACCGTAGGTGATGGTTATTTCTTTTGGTGATTTTACTGCTAATTCTTCTAATTCTTGGTTATTTCCTACTTTTTGACTCTCAAATATTACGAATGGTAAGCTAGTGTTATACTGCCCATGCACGTGCATTGATGATGAGTCTAGATGTGATGTTGATAGTGATACTCCAAATTTTTGAGCAGCTTTTAAGGCTATGATAAAAAAGATTGTATCTAAGCCTTTTATAAACAGTTTATCCATGACTCTCCCCAATTTATCGTCGTTGAGATATTCTGGTTTTACTCCTGCTCCTATTAAATGCTCACAGGCTATTGTTTCAAAATATTTGGGAAACATATATAACGGTTTGGAGACAAATCCTAACCCGTTTATTATCATGGCTTTTACCACTTGACCTGCATTTACTTTTTCGTCTTTTTCGACTCCTATTAATTCATTTATTATTTCTACTATTCCGATTGAATCTATGATTCCTGCTACTATCCCTAGATGGTCTATGTTCTGAATTTCCATTTCTTGAGGTTTTAATTTCACAACAGTTTCCTCTCATACTTCTGTTGTTATCAATTATTTCTTATTTGGTTATCAATTCATTTTTTTCTTTTGTTACCAAGTTTCACTTTCTCACACCATTTCGCTTTTAATGCTATTTATTATCATTAAGCATCTTAATTTTTGAATTGACTTTAGTTATTATGTACTACTTTAAGGGCTTTTTTGATCTGTGACAGTTTGGGGTGCGGAATGTGGGTTATATTTCATAGATGTCTAATGGCTAGGAATACGAAATAGATAAAAGCCAGCAAGTGTAAAAATGAAAATCGTAGTTGCAGAATAAACAATTACATCTTTCACTAAAAAGGAAATCCAATCTTTTCTCAATTCTTGTTTAAACTTGAGTTCTCGTAATTTACGCTCAAGCTCTATATCTTCTTTATCAGGTAATCTGGTATAAGGACTAATCTCTAAATCATCAATCAATTCTTCTGTAGCATTTGCATTTTGCCAATTATCTAATGGAGAATTAGAATCAGCCAAGACAATTGGTAAATTATCCTGATTTTGATTTTTGATCTCTTTTCTAATTACCTTTTTGACAATTTTGACGATTAAAGCTTCTAAATTTTTATCCGTCATATCTAGTAAAGTAAAATATTTTAATCATGAAGACTAAAAATAAATTAGTATTTTCTTCATTATCCAAAATACCGCCAAACCCTTGACAGGTATGACGGTGATTAGTTTACCTTTTATAGTTCCCCAATAATTTCTGGCTGATTTAATTCATCAGACATTTCGATAATTGCTCTGAGAACAGGCTTCATTATGGAATCTTCGTTATTTTCAAAATCTTCATAACGTCGCCGTTTAGCACGATTTGCAACTTGTACCGTAATGCGATAGCGATTTGATGCAGCACTAATTAATTCTTCTGCACGGTGCATGATTTGAGACTGAGTTGTCTCGAACTTAGAACGTTTAAGCATAATTGATAACTCTGGAGATTCTATCCCAGTTTACTCGGATTTTTCAATTTTAGAGATGGAAAGGAAAATGATCCTTGGGAAATTTGCCTAACTAAGAGAATCAAACTAAGAATTTGGCGCATTTGTTGAATTTGCTGTTTAAGTATTTGGTTCTCTAATCGGAGATTGCGAATTTTTTCTTTACCGATATAAATATTAGCTGGTACTGTATGTAGGGCTGCATAACTAGCACGTTCATATTGATTAAATGTATCTGTTATAAATGCTAAAGTATCTTTTGCTTTTCGTAATTGTTGAGCTAGATAAAGGAGCATGAGGGAAATAAGGATATTAATCAGGACAACGATAGTTACCATTTTTATGTTGTTTGCCACTGATTTAATCAAAATTGTAGGTCTATTATATCAGCATTGTCACTTTTTATCTGGGGATCTCTTTTATTTTGAGGCATGACGCTGCTGAAAAAATCAAATAGGATTACTATAGAATTTTATAAATCATCCTTTGCCAATTTCTTCCATGACCGAAAACACAAAAGCAATAGTTATATTTGATATAGACGGGGTTATCCGTGACGTGAGCGGTTCATATCGTCGCGCTATCTCCGATACAGTAGAGTATTTCACTACCCAAGCCTATCGTCCCACACCTGTAGACATTGATCACCTCAAATCTGAAGGAATTTGGAATAACGATTGGGAAGCCTCCCTGGAATTAATTTACCGTCATTTTATCAGTCAAGGACAGCAGCGACAAGAAATACAATTAGATTATGCCAACATAGTTACTTATTTTCAAAGCCGTTATCGCGGTACAGATACCAAAAATTGGAATGGCTATATTTGTCATGAACCTTTATTAGCACAGCCGAGTTATTTTGAAGAGTTAACAAAATCTGGTATTGCTTGGGGTTTTTTTAGTGGTGCTACTCGTTTGAGTGCTAACTACATCTTAGAAAAACGTTTGGGTTTACAATCTCCTGTTTTAATTGCTATGGAAGACGCACCTGGTAAACCAGATCCGACTGGACTTTTTGCTACTATTAATATATTAGAAAATGGTAGTAATCAAAAACCAACAGTTGTATATGTAGGTGATACGGTAGCAGATATGCACACTGTGGAAAAAGCAAAAGCTGTAGATAATTCTCGGACTTGGTTAGGTGTAGGAATTTTACCTCCCCACGTTCAGGAAACAGTAGAAGGATGTGAAGCTTATACACAGAAACTAATACAAGCTGGGGCAAAGATAGTGTTGAATAATGTCCAAGAATTAACAATTAGGACAATTTCTAAATTAGAATTGTGATCTCATTCAATGAGATTTTTTTTTCATTACCTACCCGATATTCATTTAATTTGTAATCATAGGAAATTCATCAAAATGTCTAATTTAAAACTACCTGATGGACCAAAAACCCACCCTTGGATACAGACATATCAATGGTTAAAAGATCCTTTGGGATATATGGAAGAATGTGCTAAAAACTATGGTGATATTTTTACTTTGAGAGTTGGTCCAGTTTTCACTCCGCAGATATTTATTAGCAACCCCCAAGGGATTCAACAGATTTTCACCACAGATACCAAACAGTTAGATTCTGGTGAACCAGCAGGAGTTCAATCCCCTTTATTGGGAAGACAATCTTTATTAGCATTAGAAGGGAAACCTCATCAACGTCAACGTAAATTATTAACTCCTCCTTTACATGGAGAAAGAATGTTGGCTTATGGTGATTTAATTAGCGAAATTACTCAGCAAGTTACTAATAAATGGCAAATTGGACAAACATTTAATATCCTTTATTCTATGCAAGAAATCTCTTTTGAAGTGATTTTAAAAGCTGTATTTGGTTTACAGGATGGCTCACGTTATGAGCAATTGAAGACATTACTATTGAAAATTCTCAATCCTGAAAAACCTTTTTTGCGAGCCATGATGTTAGTTTTTCCCTTCTTGCAAAAGGATTTAGGTGCGTGGAGTCCTTGGCACAAATTCTTACAGTTAAAAGCTGAAATTGACGAAGTTATCTATGCGGAAATTAAGGAACGTCAAGAAAAACCCGATTCATCTCGCAGTGATATATTATCTTTGATGATGGCTGCTAGAGATGAAAATGGTCAACCTATGAGTGATGTTGAATTACGAGATGAATTGATTACTTTATTGATAGCTGGTCATGAAACTACTGCAACTTCTTTAACATGGGCGCTTTATTGGATTAATCATGTCCCACAGGTACGAGCAAAATTATTGCAAGAATTGGATAATTTAGGTGAAAATCCAGATGCGAATGAGATTTTTAAATTACCCTATTTAAATGCTGTTTGTTCAGAAACATTGCGAATGTATCCGGTGGCCATGTTGGCTTTAAATAGATTGGTAAAATCACCTTTTGAATTGATGGGTTATAATTTAGAAGCAGGAACTATTGTAGTTCCTTGTATTTATCTAACTCATCATCGAGAAGATTTATATCCTGATTCTAAACAGTTTAAACCAGAGCGTTTTTTAGAACGGCAATTTTCTCCTGCTGAATTTGTCCCTTTTGGTGGTGGAAATCGTCGCTGTATCGGCATGGCTTTTGCTTTATTTGAAATGAAATTGGTATTAGCAAATGTGTTGTCTAATTGGAATATGGAATTGGCTGATACTCAACCAGTACAACCGGCACGGAAGGGGGCTTTATTGGGTACAGGTGGGGGTGTGAAAATGATTGTGAAGGGGAAAAGAGAGAAAAATCAGCCAGTTCTAGAAAAAGCGCGTTAGTTGATGTTTTTAATCTTAACTAACGCACACATTTTTAGTTAATCTAAAATAAATTCCTCATGCCATTGTTTAGCAACTTTATCCCAACCAAAAGAATCTCTGAGAGATAACGCTTCCTGTCTCAGAGGTTCTTGTTTTTCAGGATTTTGCAGCAAGTCTATTACTGCTTCAATAAAAGTATTATTAGTTTCTTCATCTCCCGCAATCCCTTTAATTCTAACACCTGACTTCACAGTTTCTTCTAAACCTGCATAAGTTGTCACCACAGGAACACAACCAGCAGCTTGGGCTTTCCACGCACTAATACAAAAAATCTCCGCAGCAGTATGACAAGGATAAACCCAAATACCTGATTTAAATAGTTCCTCAACTAACTGCTTATGTCCAATTCTGCCATATTCATAAACATTTTTCTGGTTGAACAGTTCCATGATTCGCTTCTTTTCATCTGGTAATTGGGGAAATCTCTCAATATAAGGTGAATTAATTAGTGCATCAATTCCTTGCCAACCATAAAAAATATGTAATTCCACATCCGGGACTTCTTTAAGAACCTTGTCCCATTGCAGCAGCAAATTTTCGATGCCTCTTGTATAATCACTAATCGAAATTAGTCTTTTGGGATTTCTAGGAATTTCTGTTAAATTGAAATCTTCTAGATTAATACCATTAGTTGTTAAAAATATTTTATCTTCAGGTATCCAATCTGGTAGCATAGCTTTATGAAAATTTGACAGCATAAATATCTTGTCAAAACTTCCTAAAAATTCTGCATGGTCAGATTCTTCTATTATAGGAAATAAGTGTGGATTGTCGTGCATCCAAACAGCAATTTTTTTAGCATTGACCTTCATCTGCATCGGTTGTTTCCAAGTACGATGAAAGATTAAGACATTAAAGTTATCTTGGGGATTAAATTTATCAACATTCTGATAAATTACACCATTATATTCTCCTTCCATTTCACCACATCTATTAAAGACTGTGACTTTATAACCTAAATTTACTAATTCTTGACTTAAATAAATTATCGCTTCTTCGCTCAGGGGAAACGCATCTAAATTATCTTGACAGAATACTATATTAGTGCATCAATATGGGAAAATATCTAACTTCATTCAAAATCTGATAAATTCCTTTATTAAAATTATAAAAATTTCATAAATTTAGAGTAATTATTTATTTTTAATGATGGATTTATTTTGTTCAGTTCTATATATTAATATCTATATTTTTTGGCATCAAAAATATAGATTCTATTGTAGAATCAACAGAAAAATAAATTGGTTATATTTATATTTGTCTATATTTTCTGATTTTTATCAGATACATTCTAAAATCTTCTCTAAATATTCATCATCCCATCCTGCACAAAACTGCTTACTTTTAGTTCCTAGTTTTTGGCTTTTTTCTTTTCCTAAAAGATTAACTGCTATATGACGAATAACTGCAAAGTTTTGTGGTGCATTATCCTTTCTTATCCGACAATCATCTTCTCTAAAAGCTACATCTAAAACCCAGTGTAATGAATTCTCTATACCCCAATGAGTGCGGACTGATTCTCCTAGTAATTTCGCATTATTTGTCAAACTACTTATATAATAGCCTGTCTCAACCTTCGTTTTTCCATTAACTTTTCGTATATATTCTACCATTCCTACACTTTGAAGATTTACCCATTTCTTATCAGTATCTATTCTTTCTTCTATGTCTGATAACATGAGATAATGACGAATCTCTTCTCTTCCATGTTTGTCTTCTTTTGTATGAAATTCACTATATTTGAATCCCTCAAACCCTTTAGATATAGCTTCTTTGAAGATTTCTTCTACATTCTTATATAAATTACCTTGATTCTTTTTGAGTGCGATAATATATTCGCCTGATTTTTCTGCAATTGATTTTACTATCTCTTTTTGACACCCCATCGCATCAATCGTTACTAAACATCCGGCTATATCTAATACTTTAATTAATTCCGGTATGGCTGTTATTTCATTTGACTTTTCTTCTACTTTACATTGTCCTAATACTAATTTATTACTAGTTGCCCATGCACTTACCATGTGAATCGCACCTTTATCCTTTCCTTTATCATATGAATGCCTTAATGTTTTCCCATCTATTGCTATGACTTCTCCTTCTGTAATTTTATTGATAGATTTTATCCAACTCAAAAAACAATTCTGAAATTGTTGCGGATCTATTCTCGCAAATACTCTGGCGAATGTATCATGAGATGGAATCCCGTTTGGAAGTTCTAAAAATTGTTTTAGCCATTTTTCTTTCTTTTTTCCATAAGCCTCCATCAATACCCAACTATCTACTCCACAGATCACTGCACAAATCGCAATGGTTACTATATCTATTAATTTATGCCTTTTTGTTCTCTCAACTCTTTTATCTTCTAAATCTTTAAAGTGATCTACTATTGTGATTTTTGGTGGTAGCTTCATTTTGTGAATTTTGTCTCTTTAGTTTTATTGAGAATACCACTTCAACTCATTTTATTGATTCTTATAGAAACGAATTTACCATCAAATTTTCTTCATACTCATTTATTGGCTTGATATTAACATGGTAATACTGCCCTTTTTATCTATTCATAGAAGTTACATTTTGTCAAAAAAAATTAGATGCGTTTCCCCTGCTTCTTCGCTTCCACCAATGCCTTTATTAACAGAAAGAGGAGACCAATCTTCTACATGAAATGGAAAATTGGAATAAATTACAATTGAGTTATTGTTCCAGTCCATATTATTTTATTTCCTTTTTTTCTATTGTTATTTTTGAAAACCAGTTATTTCTGAGATAAAACAGGCTTACCAGTAGATACAGCCTGTTCGACAATATCAATTGCTCGCTTTGTTCCCCCTGATTTCTGAATTGCTGCTTGTAACCTAGCAGCATTCTTTTGATAAGAATCTTCCGTCAACACCTTTTTAATAGCAGTCCGCAAATTAGTAACATTAACTTTTTTCACAGGAATAGCTTCCCCACATCCTGACCAAACTATCCGCGAAGCTACTCCTGGTTGGTCATTAGCAATGGGAATAGCTACCATTGGTACACCATTCGTTAAACATTCCAATGTGGTATTCATTCCTGCATGAGTAATAGTTAAATCTGCTTTTTCCAATAATTGTAATTGTGGTGCATAACGAACCACTAAAGGATTTCCTGCTATTCCTTCGAGAACTTCAGGATTAGCCGAACCACCCAAAGAAATTACTAATTGTGCATCCAACTCTTGACAAGCTGCAGCAATATTCTGGAAAACTGGTAACAACCGATTTTGTAAAGTTCCCATTGAAGCATAAATTAAGGGTTGTCCTGTTAATTTATCAAAGGGAAAATCAGCAACTTCCCTACCAGTTGCACTATGATATGGTCCGGTAAAATGAAAGCAATTAGGTAAATTTTGTCGAGGAAATTCTAATTCCGCAGGTTGTTGACTAATTTGAGCTAGTTGAGAATAACGTTGATTTGGGTCAAAGTATGCAGGTAAATTTTTATCTCGACGATAGCTTTCTATTAATTCTGTGATAGGTCGAGTAGCCCGATTTAATAATTTATAACCTAATTTATTACGCAGTTTTGCCCACAAAGCTGGACTATAAGACCAATTTGTCATGAAGGGGGGAACACTTGGCTCTCGATTTAAAACTACAGCACTACAAACAGTAATAAAAGGAAGACCAGAAACATCTGCAATAGTCCCTCCATAGGACATAGTTTGATCTATTAATAGTGCTTCTATACCTGCGTCCTTGATAGCTGTTGGGGCATCCCTGAAGGTAACATTAGTAATATCTCTAAAAATAGAGATGGTATATTTTAGTGCTTTCTGTCCGCTTAATTCTCCTAATTTATCAAAAGATGCTTTTGCTGAACCCAGGGGACATTCAGATTCACCAATAACTTTAAATTCTAAACCGGCTGCTTGTGCTTTGGATTGGGCATCAGGAATACCAATTAAGGTAACACGATGTCCACGCTGTTGTAGTTCTTTTCCCAGAGGTAGTATTGTGTTCCAATGTCCAGTTGAGGCGGGACACATTAAGCCATAATGAGTCATAATCGTGTTTTCTCCTTATTTATAATGATATATACCAGAAAACTGCCCCATAGATTCAACGCAGATCACTGTAGTAGGTTTGGATCTATGTTCATAATACTTTATTAGTGTAATATCATTGCGTCAGACTTTCCCCGAAGTCAACACTAAGGAAATAATGATTAAATCTTGGATGATAATTGGCAGTATCGCATTCTTAGTAGGCTTTATCGGTAACTGGATTACACCCAACCAGAGTCAATGGTTTCGGCATTTACAAAGACCCAAATGGTTAACCTTTGAATCAGCAATTCCCCTGATTTGGACTATAATTTTTATCTGTGGTGCTTGGTCAGCTTACATCATTTGGGAACACAGCCCAAATACTGATATAACCCGTTTAATGATGGGTTTGTACCTACTACTAGAGATATTTACTATAGCTTACAGCCCTGTAATGTTACGTTTTCGCAGTCTCATCGCTGGTACAATCCTCGGTGGTACAGGATTACTCATTTGTCTGTTAATCACACTTGCAGTCTTATCAGTATCCTTCTGGGCAGCATTACTATTATTGCCCTATTTACTTTGGAGTCCCATAGGTACATACACCACATGGCAAATGAGTCGTCTTAATCCCCAAGATGCTTAAGCAGAAAAGTTGAAAGTCTCTTTGTGTTTGACTTTCAACTTTTGATAATAGATTATATTCTATTCTTTGCTCTTTCTTCCTTTGCGTCTTTGCTCCTTAGCGTCTTTGCGCGAAACAAAATCAAGATTTATTACAAAACAGAAGATTTATTTTCTGTCGTCTGAATGAAAGTTTGAAAATTCCCATTGGGTGTCCATTGAATTGCACCATCTTTGCCAGTCGAGAAAAGTTTTGTTTCTCCTTTACTCAAAGAAGATAATACTTTACTATCTAGATTATTAGCAGGAGCAATCGCTATTTGTGGTTTGAGTGCTAAAACTAAATCCTGTAAAGATTCTGATGGACACCACAACACCTGGGGAGAAGATAAATCCCCACTCTTAATCAATTCTGCAATTTGTTGAGACTTAATATTTCCTACCAATAACCAATTCTGATTAAAAATTTGTAACTTTAAAATTGGTACTTGATCATTAATTAATTGTGCTGTGATTGTCGGATTATTTATAGATTGACCAACTGCTAAATTCTGATAGATTCCTTGCTGTTTTTGAAGTTCCTTTTGTAGTAATTGATTTCCAATATTGTCTGCTAACTTAGGAGTATATTCATATAAATTCTTAATTGGTAAACTTTGCATAATTTCCAACCAAGCATCATTGGTATAACCAGGAAACTTACTAGCGATCGCCCAATTAATTTGATTTATTCCTTGCTGCCTTAAAAATGGTAAAATAGTAAATCTACCAGTCCCTTCATTCCCCCCATTAATGACCGTAATATTCCCCCGATCTTGAATTACTAAAACAGGTTCATTTTTAGTATCTAACAAAGTAATTCTCACCAAATTATTAGCAGAATGCCAACTAGGAACAAGTATCAAAACAACTGCAATTAAACCTGCAAACCACCAACGTTTTTGCCACCACCGGACTAACCAAACTAAAATAATTAAAAGATAGATAGTCAACATTTGCCAAATTGATATACTACCAACTGGTATCTGGCTTCCTGGTAAATGATCGAAAAATTCCACCATTTGAATTAACCAATGGGTGGGATAATATAAAAAACTGGCTAAAGTGCCACCTAACTCTGGTGAAATTAAACTTACCAAACCGCTAATCATTCCCCCAATACTAATCACAGAAATAAATGGTGTCGTCAAAATATTGAGAGGCACACTATAAACTATAATCACACAAGCAAAATCCAGCAATCGAGGTAAAGTCCAAATTGTAGCTGCTAAAGGTACAGAAATTAAAGAAGCGATCGCAGGAGGTAGCCAATCTAAACGTTGAGTAATAGATGATGCAGTGACAACCAATCCCAAAGTCGCTAAAAAACTCAATTGAAAACCTAAATTCCAAATCCACAAAGGATTAAACAACAATAATAAAGTAGCCGCTATTAACAAAGACCCCAACTGCTTAACATTTCTTTCCAAAGCCAAACCCAGCAAAGCCGCAAAACCCATAATTTCCGCTCTTAACACCGCAGGTTCAAAACCTACTAAAAACAAAAACACAATTAAACTCAAGCCACCCAGGGTAATCTGCGTCGCTTTATTTGTACGTCTTGTTAGCTGTAAAACTACACCTAAAATTAGAGAAGTTTGAAACCCAGATGCAGCCAAAGCAGGAGCTAAACCAGTCCTGACAAATAAATCCCGGATATCATAAGGTAAATCAACAGCCTTACTACCTAAAACCATCGCACTCACAAGCGGACCCTCAGGAACACCCAATAACCGAGTTTGCGATCGCCCAATTTTCTCACGAACTTGCCACCATCCCCAAGGACGTTCATCATCAAGAATATTAATCTGTCTACCAATTAAACCCGCAAAGGTCCCCTCCTGCCGCAGATATTTCTGAAAATCAAACCCACCAGGATTGGAAGCCGCAGTCGGTTTATACAAAAATCCAGTCACCGCAATTTGTTGTCCAGGATATAACCCAGTAGATTGGAGTATCGGTACAGTCACATATAACCTACCCGTCACCCCCTTGCTACTCCCTAGAGATCCTGTAACACTCTTAACTTCATCCAACTGAGTCACTGCTAACCAAAATTGTCCCCGTTGACTACGAGTTATCCGGGGATTACTATCCACCAAACCGCGTACAATTACCAATTGTTCAAGATTACTATTATCCCCAGCCGCAAATTGACTAATATCTTTGATTCCCGGTTGAGGGACTCGGAATTGTAAATAAACAGTAGCCAAAAAACCCACCACACCAGCTATTAACCATATTCTAGGATGGGGAGTACCTGCCCAGTTATTAACTACTGTTTTCTGTTTCGTAACGGCATTTTCTTTTTTGAGAGCAAATTGCCGCAAATTAGCATATATGCGGCGAAACAAAACCGCTCCCACCACACCCAATAGCAAAATCCATATACCGCCCCAGGGAATTGCGGTAAATAGCAAACCCAAAATATAACTAAGACAGATAATTATTCCACTCGTCTGCATCATAAATCAAAATAATTGCCAAAGCGCCCAAACCAGAAAATATAGCATCAATATTTAACTTGCTTTGGAAAGATATAATTTATCTTTGGTGACTTTGGCAATAATAACATCACAAAGAAATGCCTAAATTTAACCCTAATACAGCATGAACAAACATAATCAAAAGAGTTGTAGACCCTAAATAAGCATGAACTGCACGCAAACCAGCTTTATTTCCAAAAAATCCACTTAGAGAAATTACACCATTAATTAACAACAGTATTAGTACCAGTGAACCCGTCCAAAAATGAGGACTTTCAAACAGTGGTTTTTGCTGCATCACTAAAGATAAAATCCCACCAGTATAGCCACCTGCCAAAAATACAAATAACCAAGGAGCTAATTGACGATGAGCATTACGGCTTTGAATAGCTGCATCCTTATCCTTCCCCTCCAGCAACTTTCCGCGCCAACCCGTCACCCCCACAAAAGTCCCTACCACAAAAATCACAATTCCCATCATTGCTGGATGTCCCCAATGCACAACCGCTTCAGGAACACCTAGACAACGAAACCAACCTGCAATTGGTTCTAAAACTGCACTTACATTTATCATCTGACACACACCACTATTTGTAAAATCAACATCTGCAACCCTCCCTCCTACACTGGAGGGGTGAAAAACTTGGCGTTGCTGATAGCCTGCGTGACGAAGCCATATTTAAATATGAATTCTTTGGCTTTCATGTTTAAAACTCTTACCTTTGCGACTTTGCGCCTTTGCGTGAGCTTATTCATACTTCAATTAGGCAACGCCAAAAATCTTATCTTACGGTATCTTTCAGCAACGGAAAACCTAACTTTTCCCTTTGCTCAACATATAAATGAGCCACCTTTCTAGCCAAATGTCGAATCCTGGTAATGTAACGAGTCCGTTCCGTCACCGAAATTACCCCTCTGGCATCAAGCAAATTAAAAGCATGAGAACACTTAATCACATAATCCAAACTAGGTAAAACCAAACCTCGCTCAGTTAATTGAGTAGCTTCCTGCTCATATAAACCAAACAAAGTCAGCAACATCTCAGGATCCGACGCTTCAAAATTATAAGTACACTGTTCAATCTCACCCTGAAGATGAACATCACCATAAGTAATGTTATCCGTCCACTGAATCTTAGTAATAGCCTCAACCTGCTGGAGATACATCACCAATCGCTCCAACCCATAAGTAATCTCAATAGATACAGGACGGCAATCAATACCGCCACATTGCTGGAAATAGGTAAATTGAGTAATTTCCATCCCATCTAACCAAACTTCCCAGCCAGTACCCCAAGCCCCCACCGTCGCATCTTCCCAATTATCCTCCACAAACCGAATATCGTGGTCTTCAGGACGAATCCCTAATGCCCGTAAAGAATCCAGATAAATTTCCTGAATATCATCCGGTGAAGGCTTAATCAAAACCTGATATTGATAATAATGCTGAAACCGATTCGGATTTTCGCCATAACGTCCATCAGTAGGACGACGACAAGGTTCAACATAAGCCACAGCCCAAGGTTCAGGACCCAAAGCCCTCAAAAAAGTATGGGGATTCTTAGTACCCGCGCCCTTCTCCATATCATAGGGCTGGGCAATCAAGCAGCCACGCTGTCCCCAAAACTGATGCAATACCGCTATTACCGACTGAAAATTCACTATCTACTCTTCCTTGAGTCAACAATTCCTAACCTATTGTGGACTAAACCCAGCATAGTAAGCAGTTTTCAGGCGAATAAAAAACAAATTCCAAAATAGTTTGAAAAAGTAGTTGACAAACCAAAGCAGGTTCGATATATTAAATAAGTGCCTGAAGCGAAGCGAGAAAAACGCCACGCCTAAGTCGCACCGAACCTTGAAAACATTATAGTTTGAAAGCCAGAATACAACAAGTAACCTGCGTCAGAAAAAGAAAATAACCTGACCGTGGTTGTAAAAACGGTTGAAAGAGCTGATAACAGACGAACCAAAATGGAGAGTTTGATCCTGGCTCAGGATGAACGCTGGCGGTATGCTTAACACATGCAAGTCGAACGGTCTCTTCGGAGATAGTGGCGGACGGGTGAGTAACGCGTAAGAATCTACCTTCAGGTTGGGGACAACCACTGGAAACGGTGGCTAATACCGAATGTGCCGAGAGGTGAAAGGCTTGCTGCCTGAAGAAGAGCTTGCGTCTGATTAGCTAGTTGGTGTGGTAAAGGCGCACCAAGGCGACGATCAGTAGCTGGTCTGAGAGGATGATCAGCCACACTGGGACTGAGACACGGCCCAGACTCCTACGGGAGGCAGCAGTGGGGAATTTTCCGCAATGGGCGAAAGCCTGACGGAGCAATACCGCGTGAGGGAGGAAGGCTCTTGGGTTGTAAACCTCTTTTCTCAGGGAAGAAAAAAATGACGGTACCTGAGGAATAAGCATCGGCTAACTCCGTGCCAGCAGCCGCGGTAATACGGAGGATGCAAGCGTTATCCGGAATGATTGGGCGTAAAGGGTCCGCAGGTGGCATTGTTTGTCTGCTGTTAAAGAGTCTGGCTCAACCAGATCAAAGCAGTGGAAACTACAAAGCTAGAGTATGGTCGGGGCAGAGGGAATTCCTGGTGTAGCGGTGAAATGCGTAGATATCAGGAAGAACACCGGTGGCGAAGGCGCTCTGCTAGGCCAAAACTGACACTGAGGGACGAAAGCTAGGGGAGCGAATGGGATTAGATACCCCAGTAGTCCTAGCCGTAAACGATGGATACTAGGCGTAGCTCGTATCGACCCGAGCTGTGCCGTAGCTAACGCGTTAAGTATCCCGCCTGGGGAGTACGCAGGCAACTGTGAAACTCAAAGGAATTGACGGGGGCCCGCACAAGCGGTGGAGTATGTGGTTTAATTCGATGCAACGCGAAGAACCTTACCAAGACTTGACATGTCACGAATTCCGTTGAAAGATGGAAGTGCCTTAGGGAGCGTGAACACAGGTGGTGCATGGCTGTCGTCAGCTCGTGTCGTGAGATGTTGGGTTAAGTCCCGCAACGAGCGCAACCCTCGTTTTTAGTTGCCAGCATTAAGTTGGGCACTCTAGAGAGACTGCCGGTGACAAACCGGAGGAAGGTGGGGATGACGTCAAGTCAGCATGCCCCTTACGTCTTGGGCTACACACGTACTACAATGCTCCGGACAAAGGGCAGCTACACAGCGATGTGATGCGAATCTCATAAACCGGAGCTCAGTTCAGATCGAAGGCTGCAACTCGCCTTCGTGAAGGAGGAATCGCTAGTAATTGCAGGTCAGCATACTGCAGTGAATTCGTTCCCGGGCCTTGTACACACCGCCCGTCACACCATGGAAGTTGGTCACGCCCGAAGTCGTTACCCCAACCTTTTGGAGGGGGATGCCTAAGGTAGGACTGATGACTGGGGTGAAGTCGTAACAAGGTAGCCGTACCGGAAGGTGTGGCTGGATCACCTCCTTTTAGGGAGACCTAATCCATTTAGAACTTGAAAGCAATGAAAATTGCTAATAGAGCCTAAATTGGTCTAACCTAGGTCGGTCGCAGACTTGAAGTAAAGCTTTCAAACTATGATTTGGTTCGATAAGGGCTATTAGCTCAGGTGGTTAGAGCGCACCCCTGATAAGGGTGAGGTCCCTGGTTCGAGTCCAGGATGGCCCACCTGAACCAATTAAAAATGCAAAATTAAGAATTAAAAATGCAGAATATGTTTGTTTTTAATTTTTAATTATCAATTTTTAATTGTTTTTGGGGGTTTAGCTCAGTTGGTAGAGCGCCTGCTTTGCAAGCAGGATGTCAGCGGTTCGAGTCCGCTAACCTCCACATTTGGAAAAAGACAGCAACTGAAACTATTGATGATAGTTTTTGACTGCTGGGTTAAATTCCAGCCAGAACCTTGAAAACTGCATAAGAGAACGAGAATTAGCAGCGCAGACGTGAAACATGAGAATGTTTCATCAAAGCAGACAAAAAGAAATGTGGTCAAGTTAATAAGGGCTAATGGTGGATACCTAGGCACACAGAGGCGATGAAGGACGTGGTTACCGACGAAATGTTCCGGGGAGTTGGAAGCAAACTTTGAGCCGGAAATGTCCGAATGGGGCAACCCTATGTACTACCTGTTGAATATATAGACAGGAAAGAGCCAACCCAGCGAACTGAAACATCTTAGTAGCTGGAGGAAGAGAAATCAAACTAGAGATTCCCTCAGTAGTGGTGAGCGAAAGGGGAAGAGCCTAAACCAGAGGATTTATCTTCTGGGGTCGTGGGACAGCAATATCGAATCTAGAGATTAGACGAAACAGCTAAATACTGTACCAGAGGGGGTGAAAGTCCCGTAGTTGAAAGTCAAAGGATAGTAGCTGAATCCCGAGTAGCATGGAGCACGAGGAATTCCATGTGAATCAGCGAGGACCACCTCGTAAGGCTAAATACTACTGTGTGACCGATAGTGAACAAGTACCGCGAGGGAAAGGTGAAAAGAACCCCGGAAGGGGAGTGAAATAGAACATGAAACCATAAGCTTACAAGCAGTGGGAGTCCGATTTAACGGATGACCGCGTGCCTGTTGAAGAATGAGCCGGCGACTTATAGGCACTGGTAGGTTAAAGCGAGAATGCTGGAGCCAAAGGGAAACCGAGTCTGAATAGGGCGTTAAATCAGTGTTTATAGACCCGAACCCTGGTGATCTAACCATGTCCAGGATGAAGCTTGGGTAACACCAAGTGGAGGTCCGAACCGACTGATGTTGAAAAATCAGCGGATGAGGTGTGGTTAGGGGTGAAATACCAATCGAACCAGGAGCTAGCTGGTTCTCCCCGAAATGTGTTGAGGCGCAGCGGTAATGATTAAATTTGGGGGGTAAAGCACTGTTTCGGTGCGGGCTGGGAGACCGGTACCAAATCGAGACAAACTCAGAATACCCAGAAGAAGACATTGCCAGTGAGACAGTGGGGGATAAGCTTCATTGTCAAGAGGGAAACAGCCCAGACCACCAGCTAAGGTCCCCAAATCATCGCTAAGTGATAAAGGAGGTGAGATTGCCTAGACAACTAGGAGGTTTGCCTAGAAGCAGCCACCCTTGAAAGAGTGCGTAATAGCTCACTAGTCAAGCGATCTTGCGCCGAAAATGAACGGGGCTAAGCGATGTACCGAAGCTGTGGGATTGATATTAAATTATTAATCGGTAGGGGAGCGTTCCGTCGTAGGTTGAAGCAGTAGCGGCGAGCAGCTGTGGACGAAACGGAAGTGAGAATGTCGGCTTGAGTAGCGCAAATGTATGTGAGAATCATACACCCCGAAACCCTAAGGGTTCCAGAGCCAGGTTCGTCCACTCTGGGTTAGTCGGGACCTAAGGCGAGGCCGAAGGGCGTAGTCGATGGACAAAGTGTCAATAGTCACTTACTGTTCTGTGGGAGCATAGAGAGGGACGCATCAAAGATAGCCATACCCTGATTGGTTTGGGAGGAGTTTACGAACTCCGAGTGGTGAAGGATAGTGCCAAGAAAAGCTCGCTATGTGATGAAGATAGAACACCCGTACCCGAAACCGACACAGGTAGGGAGGTTGAGAATACCAAGGGGCGCGAGATAACTCTCTCTAAGGAACTCGGCAAAATGGCCCCGTAACTTCGGGAGAAGGGGTGCCCACCTCAGACGTGGGTCGCAGTGAAGAGATCCAGGCGACTGTTTACCAAAAACACAGGTCTCCGCCAACTCGCAAGAGGACGTATGGGGGCTGACGCCTGCCCAGTGCCGGAAGGTTAAGGAAGCTGGTCAGCGAAAGTAAAGCTGGCGACTGAAGCCCCGGTGAACGGCGGCCGTAACTATAACGGTCCTAAGGTAGCGAAATTCCTTGTCGGGTAAGTTCCGACCCGCACGAAAGGCGTAACGATCTGGATGGTGTCTCAGAGAGAGACTCGGCGAAATAGGAATGTCTGTGAAGATACGGACTGCCTGCACCTGGACAGAAAGACCCTATGAAGCTTTACTGTAGCCTGGAATTGTGTTCGGGCTTCGCTTGCGCAGGATAGGTGGGAAGCGGTGAACTATTCCTTTTGGGGAATAGGGAGCTAACGGTGAGATACCACTCTGGCGAAGCTAGAATTCTAACCCACGACCGTCAGCCGGTTGGGGAACAGTTTCAGGTGGGCAGTTTGACTGGGGCGGTCGCCTCCTAAAAGGTAACGGAGGCGCGCAAAGGTTCCCTCAGCACGCTTGGAAACCGTGCGACGAGTGTAAAAGCAAAAGGGAGCTTGACTGCAAGACTGACAAGTCGAGCAGGTACGAAAGTAGGCTTTAGTGATCCGACGGCGCAGAGTGGAATGGCCGTCGCTCAACGGATAAAAGTTACTCTAGGGATAACAGGCTGATCTCCCCCAAGAGTCCACATCGACGGGGAGGTTTGGCACCTCGATGTCGGCTCATCGCAACCTGGGGCGGAAGTACGTCCCAAGGGTTGGGCTGTTCGCCCATTAAAGCGGTACGTGAGCTGGGTTCAGAACGTCGTGAGACAGTTCGGTCCATATCCGGTGCAGGCGCAAGAGTATTGAGAGGAGTCCTCCTTAGTACGAGAGGACCGGGAGGAACGCACCGCTGGTGTACCAGTTATTGTACCAACAGTAAACGCTGGGTAGCCAAGTGCGGAGAGGATAACCGCTGAAAGCATCTAAGTGGGAAGCCCACCTCAAGATGAGTACTCTCACTACAATTTGTAGGTAAGGTCACGGGCAGAACACCCGTTAATAGGCTCTAAGTGGAAGTACAGTAATGTATGAAGCTGAGGGGTACTAATAGACCGAGGGCTTGACCTCTATTCAATTAAAAATTGATAATTAAAAATTAAAAATGAAGGTTTTTGGTGGTTAATTATCACTGTTGATTCTCGTTCTTTTTGCAGTCTTCAGGGTTGTGAATACCCTAAGTTAAAAATCGGTAATTAATTTTTAATTCTGAATTTTTAATTTTTAATTCTTTCCTGGTGTCTATGGCGCGGTGGAACCACACTGATCCCTTCCCGAACTCAGAGGTGAAACGCTGCTGCGGCGACGATAGTTTAGGGGTAGCCCTCCGTGAAAATAGCTCGATGCCAGGTTTATTATTTAACAACATTACCTCCTCTATTCTTTTAGAGGGGGTTTTGTTTTTGCAGTACAGCTTTTGTTATAATTTTCTACTGGTGGGATTGATAATAGTAACTCCTAATTCTTGCGTAATTGCTAAAGCTTGTTCATAGCACTGAGAAGATAAATTATCAAGATTCATGTTTTGATATAATTCTGATAGAGCTTCTAGTACCTCAGATTCCGCTCGACGACATTCCATTTCCCTGAAAATACTTAAAGCTAATTGTAAATGTTGCTCTGCTTATTGATACCGATTCATCCGCATTAAAGTTTTGCCAACATTACAAGTTCCCCAAGCTTCTTGAGTTCTATAACCAATTTTTTGGGCAACTTCTAAACCCTGTTTATTATAATCTAGCGCTTGAATATAGGAATAATATTTGATTTTTGAAAAAAACCAAGAGATAATACGGAGAGGGTGTGCAAGTCTAAAGGAAAACAATGATAAAGCAGGATTTAGAACAGGGGATGCCAGTGGTGGGTGAAGTCATCGCCGAACTACAGGAGTTTATAGCTCAAAATGCAAATGCCCGTGAGGTGAGGAAAGGATTAGCAATCAAACTGGTTTATCAAGGTTACTTGTATGAGGAAATTCAAACAATTCTAGGCGTGTCACTAGGTTCAATAACAGGTTGGAAACAAGTCTACGAGGCAATACTGTAGCCAAAAAAAGAGGATGAAGAGAGAGGGCTGATGTAGTAGAGTTATAGTCTTCCAAAACAAAAACTCGAAAACCACATACAGCCCATGTTTGATATCCTAACACTCCTGCAATGCCTGCTACCAGAAATAAAAGTGACGACTATGCGGCAGTTGAGTCAGATCATCATGGCCATGTTAGCAATGAGCGGACGAGTAACGATGTTGGGAATATCACGTCGGACGCTTAGTGGTGGTAGTTATCGGACGGTAATCAGATTTTTTCAGACAGTCATACCGTGGGCAACGGTGTTCTGGGTGTTTTTTCGGCGGCATTTGTTTTGCCCAAATGATGTTTAGTTGTTGGCAGGAGACGAAGTAGTAATAAGCAAAGCCGGGAAAAAAACCTATGGATTAGATAGGTTCTTTTCCAGTCTAATAAGTAAACCAATATCGGGTCTATCTTTTTTTACATTATCATTAGTAAGTGTTCAACAAAGACACTCATTTCCGATTCAAATAGAACAGGTAAAGTTACACATAATTTCCAAATTACGCCACGATTCGGCGTTATACATACCTTATCAACATCCTGACCTTAATCATCGTTCTCGTCGTAAATACAAAAGATAAGCTGGACTGGCGTAATATTGCTGGGGAATATTTACGTCAAAGCAGTACCGTTCTCATGACTTTAAAAATATGGCTCAAGCACAAAGATTTGCCTGTTTTGGTCTTAGCACACTCAAGCAATTATTTAAAATGAAATAGCCCTGGGTGATTTTCGCTTCGCTACAATAACCCGCTCTAACCCCTACCCTATGGGTACATTGAGGGTAGGGACTGCCGCGAGAAGTTCAATCGGTGAATTTCTGCTTGTAATTTCTCATCATTGGGGAGAATATCACCTAATTCTTGAGCAACACTTTGGGCTTGTTGTGAAGTCATGATTTACCACCCGTAATCTTCGCGCATTTGTTCATAATCAAAAACCGAGAGAAAAACCAATGCAGATTTAATATAGTACATATATACTGTTGTCGCTAGAGAATAGCAGCAAAAGCATGGTTCGTACCACCTTACCCAACCCTCGAAAAGCTTGATCAAGAGGATTTTTCCGACTATAGCTACCCAACTTACGCAGTAGCATCTAATATTCTGTAGCTAAAATTACAGTTTATTTGAGGATGTCATGAGATGATCCAGAAAAAGATAGAGATTTATGTAAGTGAGACACTGAAACAACCTAGTTTCGGTAACAGAAATATAAATTACGACTAAGGAAAAAGCTACAACCTTTGATATTACTTGCAAATTTTTAATTTACATAAAGCGGACAATATTAAGTATATAATTTGCTATCTTGCATTAATTAATAATTAATACTCTTTTGGGGTTTGGTGGTAAAAACCACGCATTTTTTCAGATTTTGATTAAGGTTTGCCTTCAGTAAAAATATCACCTATGCAAGTCCATCTAACTAATCGGCAACAAAATATACTTTGGGCGACTATACGTCATTACATTGCGACAGCAGAGCCTGTTGGCTCTAAAGCTTTAATTGAAGGATTTGATTTAGGTATTAGCTCCGCTACTATTCGCAATGTGATGGGTGTTTTAGAAAAATCAGGGTTACTTTATCAACCACATACTTCTGCGGGAAGAATTCCTTCTGATTCTGGTTATCGGATTTATGTTGACCAACTAATTAAACCATCAGAAACTTTAGCTAAAGAGGTAGAAACGGCATTACAAAGACATTTGCATTGGGAAGATTGGAGTTTAGAGGCTTTATTACAAGGTGCAGCCCAAATTTTAGCAACATTAAGCGGCTGTATTACTTTAATTACTATGCCACAAACCACGACAGCAAAGTTACGACATTTGCAACTAGTGCAAATTGAATCCGGGAAGATTATGTTGATTGTGGTGACAGATAGTTATGAAACCCATTCTAAGGTGATGGATTTATTTTCAATATCATCAGTAACTAAACCTGAACCGGAGGTAATTGATCATCAATTGCAGATAGTTTCTAACTTTTTGAATAGTCATTTGCGAGGAAGGAGTTTATTAGAATTAGGCTATCTTGACTGGAGTGAATTAGATCAGGAATTTCGAGTTTATGGCGAATTTTTGAAAAGTTCTTTGGTAGAATTGACTCATCGCGCTCTTGCACCAACGACTACACAAATTATGGTACGGGGGATTGGAGAAGTCTTACGACAACCTGAGTTTTCTCAAGTACAGCAGGTACAGACAATTATGCAATTGTTGGAAGAAGAACAAGACCAACTTTGGCATTTAATTTGTGAAAAAACAGAAATGGATGATACAAATAAGTCTAAAGTAACGGTGCGGATTGGGACAGAAAATCCTCTTGAACCTATTCAAACCTGTACTTTGATTTCTGCTATTTATCGTCGGGGTTCTGTGCCAGTGGGAAGTGTGGGAGTTTTAGGTCCAACTAGGTTAGACTATGAGAGTGCGATCGCTGTGGTCGCAGCAGCAGCAAATTATCTCTCGGAAGCTTTTAGTTAATTTCCATAAATTCATGATCAGAAAAATCACTTTTGGCTTACTATGGCTAGGATTTCTTTCCTATGCCTTTTTCTTTGCTCCTCCTGAACAACCGGATACTTTTGAGCTGATAAAAAATCTCTCTACAGGAAATTGGCAAGGGATTAATCCGCTGATTATATGTTTATTTAATATCATGGGAATTTGGCCTTTTATATATAGTGCAGTGGTATTTTTTGATGGTAGAGGTCAAAAAATACCTGCTTGGCCATTTGCTAGTGCTGCTTTTGCTATTGGGGCTTTTGGGCTTTTACCATATTTAGCTTTAAGAGAACCCAATCAAAAGTTTGTAGGGGAAAAAAAATTATTTCTCAAATTACTAGATTCTCGCATTTTTGGAATTTTATTAACTTTAGGTGCGGCGGTTTTATTTACCTATAGTTTACAGGGAGACTGGGGTAATTTTCGACAACAGTGGGAAACCAGCCGATTTATTCACGTCATGAGTTTGGATTTTATCATCTTGAGTCTATTATTTCCCACGTTGTTAGGAGATGATATGACAAGACGAGGTTGGCAAAATAATCAGTTATTTTGGTTATTTGCGATCATTCCTGTGTTTGGAGCTTTGATGTATCTGTGTGTGCGTCCACCTATAGATATAGAAGATCAAAAAGGAGTTGAGACAACAATACTCCACTAACTCCTGACTACTAAAATTAAAAAGGTAAGTATCCAGTTGTGAACAACATCTACTGAAATTACAGGAGACAAAAAATGTTTAATCGCATGATGGGAAAAACTCGCTATATTGTCTGTCGTTTGTTCTTGCATTTAAACGGAGAAGAAGTAGCGCCAATCTTAGGTGTCCTTAACAGTAGTGCTAGAACAGCGATTAATGCTGACGGTGATCTGGATATTTTAGGAGAAGAATTGGTGCAACTGTGCCAAACTTTCCTACAATATGATGAATATTGGTTTGCTGCTGCTAATGAAGGTGATGTCTTTTGGAATCAAGGGGAAGCAGGAGATTATGTCAATGAACTATTCACAGACTCAGCCCAAAGATATGGGGCTAATCTTGATTTTAATTCCACTTCCTCAAATCAGCCCTTATCACTTCCTGTCACCCGTAACATCGTTGTCATGATTACAGTCGCGGCTGAAGGGGAAATTACTGAGTTAGAAACTGATTTAGCCAACATCCCAGCTTTGAAAGCAGCCTTTAAAGCCGTAATTAATCTACACTACAAACATAAACTCCGCGCTATCCAAGTGCATTTTTCTCCAGCCCAATTAGGTGATGAACTTTCCAGTGATCAATTATTGGAATATTATCCAGAATTGATCCCACTGTAAATGATTCGTTAGTCTGTAATTAGTACCCGAAAACAAATATGAACACAATGATTATCAGTATACTACGTAAACTTACAGTTGTTTGTTTAGCCTTAACTTTGTGCTTAACAACTGTCGCTTGCGGGGGAGGAAACCAAGCTAATTCTCCAACTAAGAATATTAGCCAAACTGCTACTCCCACCAAGTTAAATGATGGTCAGTATGAAGTACAACAGGGTACATACAATGATGCCAATGGTGAGTATACCTTGTTTTTACTCAATAACAATCCCCCCAGCTTTGCCACAGAAAAGCTGCAAATGGCACGATTGACTGATGATGAAATCAAAGCAGGTAAGAAAACTTACTTAAAAGTAGAAAATAGTCAGCCAGTCTTATACATGACCGAGGACTTCAAACTTGAGTACGTCCACAACGTCACCGAAACCAGAAACAATCCCCAAACCGGACAACCGGAAACTGTGATTGTGCGCCAACAAAGTAGCTTTTGGGCCCCTTTTGCAGGAGCTTTAGTTGGTAACGTCGCTGGTCAAGCTATTGGTAGTATGTTGTTTAGACCTCAATATTATGTTCCCCCCGTTTATCAGCCAGGTGGGATCATGAATGGTCATGGTGGCTATGGTTCTAGCTATGATTCGGCTGTTTCTAGTTACCGTTCTCGCTACAATGAACCACCCGCAGCAGTGAGAAATCGCACCACTTTCCGCACTACAGGAAACATCAGAAATTCGTCTTCAGGAACCGCCAACCGCACCACCACAACTGGACGAGCTTCTGGTTCTGGTTTTGGTGGTAGTACCCTTACACCTTCTGGTAATTCTAGCTCTACTCGCCGCAATTCTGGTAGTAGTTTTGGTAGTGGTGGCCGTTCTTCAAGTCGCCGTTCTTCCGGTTTTGGTAGTAGAAGAAGATAGGAAATTTCTGTATTAACTCTTGATTCGTAGCGACTGTCTTGATTGTCAAGCGATCGCTGTGAGATTGGGCGGTGGTAGGCACGGGCAAAAAGATTCTGAGTTAGTAATCTAGATAGTTGTAGCCCGCCCTACCACTCCACTGCGTCGCCAGTCATGGCTTGTCACAATAGGCATCACCGTGGTCGGGTAGCAGGACTATATCGCTATAATCCCGCCCCCTCAGAACCGGACTTGCGCCTTACAACGCATCCGGCTCAAGCAAGTCACAACTACTTATTGTTCCAGAATGTATTTGCTAATGACAGTACAGATGTACGAGTTGTAGGTTGCCGTAATTGTCACCACCACCCTGCGATTTTGGCTTTTTATGATGAAGATGTAATTCCTCATCATTTAATAGAGATTCCCCACATATAGGACAGACATATTGTTGCCTTTGGGCTATCTTCTGCCTACTTTTGATTAATTCGGATTTAGTTTTAGCTGCCTGCCGTTTAATCCAGTAGTCCCTTAATTTGGGGTCATCGGGTGATGATTTACCCCTAACAAGAATGTGCCTTTCAATCGTAATCGCCTATAGCAGTTCAATTCCGCGCCATCGCTCTTGTTCTCCTCCTTATTTATTAAGGGTTTTACGTTAAGTTGACACCAATGAGCATTGCTAAACTCCTACCCGCTTAAATCAAATAATTAAGCCGTGTTGAGTATAATTAAAGAAGGTGGGAAATACCCACCCTACATTTACTCAGCAAACACTCCAGCAAAAAAGTCCAAAGTCTCCTTCAAAGCTTTGATGAAAACATCAATTTCCTCACGGGTATTGTAAAAAGATAAACTTGCCCGTGCGGTTCCTGCTAAACCTAGATGACGGTGTAATGGTTGAGTACAATGATGTCCAGAACGAATTGCCACACCTTCTTGATCTAACAAAGTTGCTAAATCATTAGCGTGAACACCTTCTGCCGTAAAAGCTGCTAATGCGGCTCTCCCTTCCCCTTCAGCATTGGGTTTTGGTCCGTGGATTCTAATTTGGGGTATTTGTGCTAATTGCGCGAACAAATAAGCCGTTAATTCCGCTTCATAAGCATGGATTTTATCCATACCGATATTAGTAAGATAATCTATCGCTGCACCAAGGGCGATCGCTTCCCCAATAGCCGGAGTACCAGCTTCAAATTTATGGGGTAATTCTGCATAGGTGGAATGGTCTAAAAATACCTCTGCAATCATCTCACCACCACCAAAAAATGGCGGCATTGCTTCTAGTAATTCCAACTTACCATACAAAAATCCAATGCCAGTGGGAGCGCACATTTTATGTCCAGAAGCTACCAACCAATCACAGTCAAGTTCTTCGACATCAATAGGAGTATGGGGGACACTTTGACAAGCATCAAGTAAGAACTTCGCACCGTATTTATGAGCAATTTCGGCGATTTCTTTAGCTGGATTTATGCAACCCAAAGTATTAGAAATATGCACGATAGACACCAGTTTTGTTTTGTCAGAAATCAGGTTTTTAAACTGTTCTAAATCAAAAGTTTCTTCGGTCGTCAACTCCACAAACTTCAATATTGCACCCGTTTTTTGAGCGACAAATTGCCAAGGAACGATATTACTATGGTGTTCCATTACCGAGAGAATAATTTCATTTCCTGGCTGTAAATTGTTCATTCCCCAACTGTAAGCGACTAGGTTAATAGCCTCAGTTGCGTTGCGGGTGTACACAATTTCTTGGCGTGATTTAGCATTAATAAATTTAGCGATTTTATCACGCGCACCCTCATAAGCATCAGTAGCTTTTCCGCTCAAGAAATGTGCGCCACGATGGACATTTGAATTATATTGTTCGTAATAATCACGCCAAGCATTTAATACGAATAAAGGCTTTTGAGAAGTAGCTGCATTATCGAGATAAACCAGGGGTTTACCGTGGACTTCCTGATGTAAAATGGGGAAGTCAGAACGAACTTTATCAGCGAGAGATTTGGTAGAAGTGATGGTCATGTTGAAGAAGAAGTTCAGGAGTTTAGATGTTCAGAATAATAACTAGAATTTAGGAGTATTGCAGAATTTAAGAAGAACGAACCACAGAGGCACAGAGGACACAGAGAAAGAAAGTTTTAGAGCTTTTTGTGTTAGTAGGTGCGGGGTGGGGTCTACTCACCTTTTTTAGGGGTGAGTTCCCGAAGTTTTATCATTTATTGGTGAGACTTGTAACAGTTTTCAACAAACTCTCACGCAAAGAAGGAACAGGGATAAAGTTAATAATTTCCGTTGCGAAAGCATTAACTAATAATTTTCGGGCATCATTTTCTTCAATACCACGACTTTGCAGGTAGAATATTTGATCATCTTCCAATTGACTGACAGTAGCACCGTGAGCGCATTTAACATTATCAGCAGTGATTTCTAATTGAGGTTTGGTGTCAATTCTGGATTTTGATGATAATAGCAAATTGCGATTTAATTGAGATGCGTTAGTTAATTGTGCTGGTTTAGGAACAAAAACCTTACCATTGAAGACACCATGAGCGCGATCGCCTATAATGCACTTATGTAACTGTTTACTCACACCATGAGGATGATTTAAAGATAAAGCACTGTGAGTATCAGCCAATTGATTATCAGCAATCACAGTTAAACCATTTAACGTTGTTTCCGTTTGTTCACCAGTTTGCAAAATCTCTAAATTATGACGTGACATTTTACCACCAACCGTCACCGCATTACAATTATAACGACTATATCGTGCCTGAGTAACAGCAGTTTTCCCCACATGAAAAGCTGCCGCACCTTCGCGTACAATTCTATTATGACTAACCTGAGCATTTTCATTTACCCAAATTTCCGTCACCCCATTAGTAAAATAAACCTCCTCCTCTGTGTCTCTGTGGTTCGTATATTCCTCAATTAAAACCACCTGAGAACTACTTTCAGCTACTACTAAAACGCGAGGTTGAGAAATAGTCGCAGACTCACCCGACACAGAAACAAATAATAGATGAATTGGTGTTTCCACCACCACATTTTTAGCAACCCATATCACAGCGACATCATTTAAAGCCGCAGTATTTAAAGCGGTAAAAACTTCCTTAGCACCCTCAGATTGTGCTAAATATTCTTTTGTAATTTCATCAGGTAAAACATCCAAATTACCAACTTTCAAACCAGCAGGTAAATTTTCAGTATTAGATAAATTAGGTGAGTAAACACCATTTACAAATACTAACCGCTCAGAAACTTCAGGTAAAACAAAATCATCTTGTAGGGACAATTCATGAATTGTCCCTACATTATTAAAATCTACCTGTTTGAGAGGTGATAAATCAGTAAACCGCCATTCTTCCTCGCGGGTATTGGGAATAACAGAATGACGAACCCAATTAGCAGCACCGTCGCGTAAATCTTGTAACCAACCATCTGATTTTTTAGTAGTTACCCGACTTAATAAACCACTTAAAAAAGCGTCTCTATCTAATAGAGAATCAGGAATAGAAGTAAGAGAAACTGGAATAGACATTACACACCCACTCCCAAAGCTTCTTCGAGAACCCAATCATAACCACGAGATTCTAACTCTAACGCTAACTCCTTATCACCACTTCTAATAATTCTTCCTTGTGCCATAACATGAACAAAATCAGGGACAATATAATCGAGAAGACGTTGATAGTGAGTAATCATAATTGTGGCATTTTCGGGACTTGTTAATTGATTAACCCCATTAGCGACAATTTTCAAAGCGTCAATATCCAAACCAGAATCAGTTTCATCTAAAATTGCCAACTTTGGTTCTAAAATCGCCATTTGCAGAATTTCATTCCGCTTCTTTTCCCCACCAGAAAAACCCTCATTCACACTGCGACTAAGAAAAGAAGAATTCATCTTCACAATATCCAACTTTTCCTCAACCAAATCATCAAAATCGAAAGCGTCAACCTCCTCCAAACCTCTAGATTTCTGACGAGAATTATAAGCAACTCGTAAAAAATCTAAATTACTCACACCAGGAATTTCCAGAGGATATTGAAAAGCTAAAAACACACCACCCCTAGCCCTTTCTGCTGCTTCCATTTCCAAAAGATTTTGGTTTTGAAAAACCACCTCACCACCAGTAACAGTATAAGCTGGATGTCCCGCTAAAACCTTAGAAAACGTACTCTTCCCAGAACCATTAGGTCCCATAATCGCGTGAACTTCCCCAGCGCGAACCTGCAAATTCAACCCCTTCAAAATCGGAGTTCCATCAACATCAGCCGTCAAATCCTTAACCGACAAAATCAAATCACTATTCTCAACAATCATCTTCTCTTCCTCTCTTTCTTTGCGTCTTTGCTTCTTTGCGACTTTGCGCGAAACTTTCTTAAAACTTTCCTAACCTACACTACCTTCCAACTTCAAACTCAACAACTTATCAGCCTCAACAGCAAATTCCATTGGTAACTGATTAAAAACATCCTTACAGAAACCGCTAATCATCATCGAAATAGCATCTTCCGAAGAAATACCCCGTTGAGCAAAAAAGAACAATTGATCTTCACCAATTTTAGAAGTAGAAGCCTCATGTTCCACCTTACCCGTATTATTCTGAACTTGAATATAAGGAAAAGTATTAGCTTGAGCATTATCACCAATTAACATTGAATCACATTGAGAATAATTTCTCGCACCCTTAGCAGTGGGATTAATCTTCACCAAACCCCGGTAACTATTGCTAGATTTACCAGCAGAAATACCTTTAGAAATAATAGTGCTGCGGGTGTTTTTCCCAACGTGAATCATCTTACTTCCAGTATCAGCTTGCTGCATATTATTTGTTAATGCAACCGAGTAAAATTCACCGACGGAATTATCACCAATCAAAACACAACTAGGATATTTCCAAGTAATAGCAGAACCTGTTTCTACTTGAGTCCAAGAGATCTTAGAATTGACACCTTGACACAAACCACGTTTAGTTACAAAGTTGTAAATTCCGCCTTTACCATTGACATCACCAGCGTACCAGTTTTGCACAGTAGAATATTTAATTTCCGCATTATCTAAAGCTACCAATTCCACAACCGCTGCGTGTAATTGGTTGCTGTCGTACATGGGGGCTGTACAACCTTCTAAATAAGAAACATAACTTCCTTCTTCGGCGACAATTAAAGTCCGTTCAAATTGTCCTGTATCTCCGGTATTAATGCGGAAATATGTAGACAGTTCCATCGGACATTTTAAGCCTTTGGGAATATAAACGAAAGAACCATCACTAAATACAGCCGCATTTAAAGCTGCGAAATAATTATCAGCAATGGGAACAACGCTACCCAAATATTTTTTAATTAATTCTGGGTGTTCTTGTAAAGCTTCCGAAAAAGAACAGAAAATTACGCCATCTTTGGCAAGTTTTTCTTTATATGTAGTCGCAACAGAAACACTATCAAAAATCGCATCAACAGCAACGTTACTTAATCGCTTTTGTTCATTTAAAGGAATACCTAATTTGGCAAAGGTTTCCAACAAAGTAGGATCAACTTCGTCTAAACTGTTGAGTTTGGCTTTCTTTTGTTTCGGTGCGGAATAATAAATAATATCCTGATAATTAATAGGCGGATATTGGACATGAGACCAAGTTGGTTCTGTCATTTTCAGCCACTGATGATATGCTCGGAGACGATATTCCAGCATAAATTCCGGCTCATTCTTTTTGGCGGAAATTAGGCGGACAACATCTTCGCTTAACCCACGAGGAATAGTATCGGCTTCAATATCGGTAACAAAGCCGTACTTATAAGGTTGGTTGACTAATGTGGTGACGGATGCGCTCATCGGTTCTCTTGTGTTCTCTTTAAAGGACGGGCGACGGGTTGCACAAAGCTAATTCCCGTTTTCTGTTACCAATTCCTAACAGGACTGCTAGAATAGGTTTAACGACTAAAACAATTCGGCTGTTGTTTAATCTATTTTCATTGTACGATAGATTAACAACAACAATGTTGTTTAAGTTAAATTTTCAGAAAAAAAGTTTTTTATTTTGGGACGTTTGCGAAGCGTCTAGTAGAGAAGATGGCGACTACCCAGCAGACCTCAACTAAGCAAGATATCCTAGAGTATCTATTGAAACACTCACAAGCAACGGCTGTTGAGTTGGCTAACTTTTTCAATGTCAGTCCCCAAGCGATTCGTCGTCATTTAAAGGATTTAGAGATGGAGGAGTTAGTTCTATATTCGGTATCAGAACAACCGAGTATGGGCAGACCCCAGCACGTTTATCATTTGAGTCGGGGGGGAAGATCACATTTGCAAAAAAGTGCTAACCGCTTAGGTGATGGTTATGGCGAGTTTGCGGTTTCTCTCTTGGACACTTTAGCGGAAACTGTGGGACGTGACCAAGTAAAATCTATTTTACGAAAACAGTGGGAACGCAAAGCTCAAGAATATCATGAACGGGTGGGTAATGGTTCTTTGCAGGAACGGGTCGCAAATTTGATAGAATTGCGAAAGGCTGAAGGTTTTATGGCGGAGTTTCACGCTGTGGAATCAGATGCTAGTGGTGCGGAAAGATTTATTTTTGTGGAACATACCTGCGCTATTTCTGATGTTGCGGAATCTTTTCCCAGCGTTTGTGGTCATGAATTGGAAATGTTTGCGGCTATTCTTCCAGATTGTACTGTGGAACGGACTCACTGGTTGATTCATGGTGAACATCGTTGTGGTTATTTGGTGGAAAAAAGTTAGGTGGGGGTTAATTGTGTGCTTCTATACCCACCCGGAAATCAATTTCCGGGCTAATAGTTTAAGTACGTTAAAACGTACTCTGGTTAACTAAATAAATTGTTACTTTACAAAACCATTAAAAATATATAAACTAAATAAAAAATTTTATTATTTTTCAGGTATATATTTTGCATCCACAACAGATTAAGGAAAAACTAAAATCATTAATTAAGGAAGCATCAACTATAGATCGCAGTTTAGCAATTAGGTTAAACCAGATTAACAACTGGATTAAAGATGTGAAACCTGGTACACTGATGTCTAAACGTTTTGTTATTTTGTTTCTTCTGGAAATTATCGGAGATGCAGATGCTTGGATCAAATTTCAATCTTTAGCTTCTGAGGTAGAAAAACAATCTGCTTTGGATGCACTACCACCGACGCTGAAGTATTGGTATGGTGATCTATTTCCCAGGTGGTTGAGTAAAGAAGACAACAGATTTTATATCTGGAGAAAAGAGCTAATGGCGGGAAATTTTACTCAGGAAGATGCACTGCTAATAGACTCTATCTCTAGAATTATTAAGCAAGATGGTGGTACAATTGTCAAAAGATATATTGCTGATTTGTCAATGGCGACTGATATAATTGTTAGTGGTAGTCAGAATCAACCGCTTTGTGTACAAATTACTAGCCTAGCCGAAGAATTTTTGTTAGATAAAGTTACTGATTGGAAAGATAGACTAATTTTCTGGGAAATAGAAAGAGGTTTATTTTTAAGTTATAACCCTAAAAATCAGTATTTTGTTAATCAGATAGTGAATACATCATTAGATAATAGTGATCATCTAAATTCAGGTAGTTATCAGCAATTGATTTTATAGTTTTATATTTTTGAAATTGATATATTTTTACCAGAGGTAATTAATTATGGTAGCCGAAAAATTATCTGACCGTCAACAAAGATTAGCAAGTTTCTTAGAATCTGTAAAAGCTGCACAGCAATTACAAGATGATATTATGAAATATGGGTTGGAAGCGGCTGATTTATATTTTGAAGATATAGATGGTGATTGGTTAGAAACTTGGGGAGATGATGACGATGAACCGGGTTATATTGAGAAAATTACTACTTTCTTAGAAAGTGATGATGTGGTTGCGGTGGAGGTAAGAAGACGTTTACAGGACAAATCTATGGATGAAATTATTGGTGGTTTGGAATATTGTTTGAGTCAATTAACGGAGAAAGATCGGATTTTTGCAGCTAAGGATTTTTTAGTTGGTGATGTTATAGTTTCTGGAAGTTGTCGCGCTTCTGGTAATAGTCATATTGATGAGGTTGAGTTGTTGGAGTTAGCGGAAGATTTGATGGAGAAGTTGAGCGAGATTTTGGGGTAATTATTATTTAATTAAGGTGCAATAAATATGGGTAAGGGATTTGCTAAGAAACAAAAACAAGGTAAGTTAAAGCGCAGAGATTATTTAGATTTTTTACATCAAATTTTAGGGACAATTAGAGAGGATAAAGCTGATATAACAAGAAAAATTATAGAGGATGATTTAGATAAACTAGATCGGAATTTTCTATCTATATTTAGAGATTGGGCAACTAACACTCTGTTACAATTAGAACCAGATAAAGCTTATGAAAGAGCTTTATGTATTGCTAATTTAAGTAAATATATTAGACAGTTACGAGATGGAAACCAATCTAACAATTTAAAAATTGCGATTCTTTGTTGTGAAGTAATTGAAATTATTTTTAAGAGTCATATAGATCGAGAAGATTGGGCTATAAATAATTTGAATTTAGCTAGTCTTTACATGGATAAATTTGATAGCATTTCTTTTTCTGAACAGCAAGAAAATATAGAAATTGCTATTCATTATTGTAAATTCGCATCAGAAAAATTTAATTCAAAAAAATACGGATTAAACTGGGCTTTTACTCAAGCTATTCTAGGCAGAGCTTATTCTGAAATATTAACTCAGAATATCACTAAAAAAACAGAATACTTAGAATTAGCAATTACAGCTTATAATAATGATGTTTTAGATATATTTAAACAAAACCGATGTTTTGAAGAATGGGCAAGATGTCAAATAAATTTAGGTATTATATATGATGAAAGAAACAAAATTAAGGGAGAAAAAAATCCAGAAAATTACAATTTAGCATTAACAGCTTATCAAGAAGCATTAAAAGTATATAATCCTAAAAACTTTCCTATTGAATATGCTCAAATTCAGTATAATCTAGCCATTACTTATGAAATTTTAGGAAAAATGGATGCTGCAATCAACTGTTATAAAATATCCTTCGATATTTTTAAATCTCAAGAATTACCTAGTAAATTAAAAGATGTTGCTGATAAACTTGGATATTTAGCTTTTCAATATCAATTTTGGGAAACTGCTATTGAGGCTTACAAATATGCTATTGAAGCAGTTGAAAAAATTAGAACTTGGTCAAATTCTGAACAGAATAGGGAAGAATTTTTAGAAAAATATATTGAAATTTATCAAAACATAGTACAAGCCTACATCAATACAACCCAAATAGATAAAGCCTTTGAATATTGTCAACACTCCCGTTCTCAACGTCTAGTAGACTTAATGGCAAGTTTCAACCTCTCCCAAGGTGAAAATATACCTCCAAAAGTCCAAGGATTATTACAAAAATACGAAGAATTAACACAACAAATTCACATAGAACGCCAAAATTATAAATCAGAAAATAACCGCCATACGACCCGCGCTATTTGGCAGGTATGCGATAAAAAAATAGAATTATTAGAAACTGCAAAACAAAAAATTTGGGAACAACTCAGAGGAGAAGATCCCATTTTAGCAGGTGAAATTCAAGTTAAACCTCTGAGTTTATCCGAGATTCAGCAATTAATTGATCATTCTAAAACCGCTATTCTCAGTTTCTACACTACCAACTCTGACACCCATATTTTTATCATTACCCAAGACTCAATTTATCTCCATACCTGTATAGGTGAAGGTTTAGAAAAATTACAAAAATGGATTGAAAAAGAGTGGTTATTAAATTATATCCATAATTATAAAACATGGCAAAATAAGATGGAATATTTTCTTCATGAACTTGCTGAAAGATTACAATTATCAAAAATCATCCATCAATATCTTCAAGACATAGAAGAATTAATTATAGAGCCTCATTTATTATTACATCAAATACCTTTTGCTGCTTTACCTACAGGAGAAAATAAAAAATATTTAGTAGATAGATTTTTAATTCGTTATACTCCCAGTTGTCAAATTTTAGATTTTTGTCATCAAAACCAAAAAAAGAAATGCCTAAATTTAGATGTTCAATATTTCCAATATGGTACAGTGGCAGATACCGTAGATAATGATCCTCTACCTTTTTCCAGATGGGAAGAGGAAGAAATTGCTAAAATGTATAATATTCCAGCAAACAAAAGATTAATAGGTAGTAGTCAAGCTACGGTTCAAAATTTCCGAAAATTAGCTGAAAATGTGCAAACTCTCCACTGCTGTCACCATGCTGTATCTTGTTTATATAATCCTTTAGAATCTCATTTAAACTTAGGCGGTGGTGATAGTATTACTTTAGGTCAATTAATGTCTCCTAGTTGGCGTTTCCCTAATCTTGTAGATGTGTTTCTTTCTTGTTGTGAAACCATGGCAAGCGCATCTTATTTTTAGAATGCTTACTGGACAAAGGTTTTGACGATTGTTAAGTTTTGTAACTAAAAGTTAAAACCCTTGCTGGGCATGGATTACAGAATTTAGGTGCGTTTGCCCTGGTTGTGAAACTAATTTAGGTCAACCCAATATAACTGATAATTTATTGACACTTTCTACTGGTTTTTTATGTGCTGGTGCGACAAATATAATTAGTTCTTTGTGGATTGTTGATGATTTAGCAACTGCGCTATTTTCTATCTTTTACTATCAACAAAGACAAGAGGGTAAAAATCGTCCAGAAGCACTAAAAGAAGCACAAATTAAATTGCGGGAATTAAGAAAAGCAGATTTAGAAGAAATCTCCCAAGCAGCAGAAAATCAACGTAAACAAGCTAGAACTCAGAAAAAACAATATCCCCAAGATTCAGCAGAATATTTAGAGTGCGATCGCCAATATCAAAAATATGCAAAAATATCAATAGCAATTGATAACATCCAAAAATCAAAAGGAGAATTGCCTTTTGCACATCCCCGTTATTGGTCGGCTTTTATTGCTCAGGGATTACAACAGGGCAAGCGCATCTTATTTTTAGAATGCTTACTGGACAAAGGTTTTGACGATTGTTAATTTTTGTAACTAAAGGTTGAAACCCTTGCTGGGCATGGATTACAGAATTTAGGTGCGTTTGCCCTGGGGATTACAATAATATCAAGTTAAAAATTGACAACCTTTTGTTATCAACTCCCTTTGATCAATCATTTCCTCTAATTGAAACTGATGATAGTGATATAATAGAATAATTAAAACTGCGAGGTGAATTTTTATGGTAACTATAGCACCTACTCACAGCGACACTCACACCAATAGCGTCATCCTCCATAATATTTCTTGGAATACTTTTGAACAAATTTTATTAGAAACAGGTGATGATCGCCATAACAGGTTTACTTATAATCAGGGAATCTTAGAAATTATGACTCCATTAATGCCCCATGAACATAATAAAAGATTGATAGAAAAAATAATTGATACTTTAGTTGAAGAATTAAATCTCAATGTCAAAAGCACTGGTTCATTAACTTGTAAAAGAGAAGATTTAGCTAGAGGTGTAGAACCTGATTCTAGTTTCTATATTCAAAATGAACCAATTATGAGAAATAAAACCAGTTTAGATTTAACTCAAGATCCCCCACCTGATTTAGTAATAGAAGTTGATTATGCTAGTTCTTCTATTGATAAATTACCGATTTATTTAGCTTTAGGTGTTCCTGAAGTTTGGCGTTATGATGAACCTGTGATGCAAATTTATAGTTTATCTGAGGATAAATATATTCCTTGCAATGGTTCACCAACCTTTGCGAATTTACCTTTAAATACAGAAATCCCTCAGTTTTTAGCTTCTAGTTTACAAGTGGGTGAAATGTCAATGATTAAGAATTTTCGGAGTTGGTTAAAAACACAAATTTCCTGATTAAATTAAGAAGTCGGGGATCTGGGTATTATGTTTTTTAAGGTTGAGTTACTTATTGCTGGGCTTTTATTGCTCAGATGTTACAATAATATGATTTAATGGTAGAAAGGCAATTAAACAGAATTTTGAATTTTTATGGATATTTCACCCAATCAATCATCAACCCAATTTTTATCTTCTGAAGAATCTGCCCAAGTTGATGCGGCTTTGTTGTCTTCTCCTGAAAAGTTTTTAAGTAGATTGACAATTTCTTCTTTGCGGATTTTACAACATATTGCTAAGGAATATGATGTTCCTATTGAGGAGTTAACGACAAAGCAAATTATTACCTGGTTTGAAATTGATGCCAAAATTAGACGTGAGAGAGGCATTGAGGAAGCATTTTTGAAGTGGTAGTAAATAATCCGTCATTCGTAGACTGCCAGCTTTTTGATTGCAATGCCTTGAAACAAGCGGGATAACTACTAGAATTAGCGAAAGCAAACTAATTATATTAATCTGTCCATTGCTTGCTTGTCTATTTGTTGCGTCGCAGTTTCAGACTCGTTAACCTGCTCTTGCTGAGAAATTAGAGCAATATATTCATCAAAATTGACTCCTCTGTTTTCAATTCTTTGACGTAATTCAGGCTCGTCCATTAGTATAAGCAAAAAATCTTTCAGAACAAGCTTTGTATTCCATTGTCTAGCAGCCCATACTTCATCGGCTTCTTCTTTCCCAAAAGTACCCACAAATTGGTTATAGAATTCATGATCACTAATCTCTTGATCATGAGTAAGTGCAGCATGAGCATATTTCAAATCATCTTTCATTTCATCAAGTAAAGGTTCAAGCTCATTCTGGATTAAACTTTTATCATCTGGTTTGGAAGTATTTTCAACCTTACCCAAGACTTGAGAAGTATATGTTAGCTTTTCCAAGAACTCAAGTAATTTTCTCTCGGATACTTTTATCTCTTCCGTTTGTCTAATGTTATTCCAATCAATAACTGCAACCCAAATATTCTCTTCTTCAGAATATTTCACTATTCCATCTACTTCTAAGTCTTCGCTATAAAAAGTCAGTGATTGACCATCTTTTAATTCAATTTTTTGCCTGGCTAAATCATCAATAGTACCAATACAATTTAAACGAAGACAACCCTGTTCATCAGCGTTATTAAAATCAGCAAAAACTCTCAATCTATTACCTACAAGTTTTTGTTGGTTATTATCTTCCGGCGATTTTAAAGAATGTGCTGGTGTGTTCATAGATAACCTCCATGACTATTGTTGCTTTGGTTTAGGTATTGTAGGTGTTAGAAGATTACTGATTTGTTCTGGAGTTAAACCAGTTAGTGTTGCATGATAACCTCTTCCAGAAGTTCTAATTACATCACCACCTGCTTTACGAACTTCTCCCACTTTTGTAACACCTATTTGCCCATGAGGAATTACTTTTACTAATTCCTCTATTGATAATCCTACCTCACATTGTATGGAAATTCCTGTTATTCCACTGGGATGAGTACCTATTCCCATTTGGATATCTTCTGGACGGTTGCGGCCTCCTCGCACTACTAAGGCTTCATCTGGTATTTTTTCCACAGGCTTAAACTTGAAAAATCATGTACCTTAGACTTAGAAAAGATAGAATAACATATATTTAGTGCATCAACTAATTTTGCATAAGAGTTGAAATAACAATATGGCGATCGCTGATACTATCGAAGAATCAAAGCTTTTGCGTCTGAGGAACTGGTTGAGTAGTTTCCGTGGCGATTTGACGGGAGGATTAACAGCAGCAGTAGTAGCATTGCCTTTGGCTTTAGCTTTTGCTGTAGCCAGTGGAGTCGAACCAAAAGCGGGACTCTATACTGCTATTGTTGCGGGAATTGTGGCGGCCATTTTTGGCGGTTCTCCAGTCCAGATTACCGGACCAACGGGGGCAATGGCCGTGGTTTTGGTGGGAATTGTTGCTAAATACGGGATTGAGAAAGTTTGGATTGCTGGAGTAATGGCTGGTATGATCCAAATTGCTTTGGGTGTAGCCAAACTCGGACAGCTAGTGAAGTTTATTCCCTACCCAGTAACGGCAGGTTTTACTAATGGGATTGCTGTTATTATTTTTTGTGGTCAATTAAATAATTTCTTTGGTTTAAAACTACCCCGAAGTGAACATTTTTTGCCGGGAGTTTGGCAAAGTTTAACTCATGTAGAAGCTTTAAATTGGGCAGCAGTGGGACTGGCAATTGTGGTAATTGTCACTACAGTTTTGTGGCCGAAGATTAATAATACCATACCCGGTTCTTTAGTGGGGTTGGTGTTAGCGACGGGAATAGCTACTTATTTCCATCTGAATGTTCCCACAATTGGCGCAATTCCCCAATCTTTACCAATGCCTCAAGGGATTCCTCACTGGAATGATTTTAGTGTAATTCGAGAACTAATTAATCCAGCTTTGGCTTTAGCAGCATTGGGAAGTATAGAATCTTTATTATCAGCGGTTGTGGCTGATGGGATGACGGTCAGTGAGAAACATAATAGCGATCGCGAATTAATTGGTCAAGGGTTAGCAAATATCATTGTCCCATTTTTTGCTGGTATTCCTGCCACGGGGGCAATTGCGCGAACTGCTGTTAATGTCCGTTCTGGTGGAAAAACCCGACTATCTGGAGTAATTCACGGTGCTGCATTAGCCATGATTGTGCTAACTTTAGCACCCCTAGCGGCACAGATTCCCCTAGCGGCATTAGCGGGAATCCTGATGGTAGTTAGTGTGCGAATGATTGAATGGGAAGCCATTGGTTTATTAATGCGGGCTACCTATTCTGACTTTGCGGTGATGATTCTGACTTGGTTGGTAACAATCTTATTTGACTTAGTTCTCGCTGTCGAGGTAGGATTAATTGCTGCCGGCGCTTTGTTCATCAAACGCATGAGTGATTTAAGTTTAGTGAAGATTCCCGAAACCGAAGTATTCCCCCCCGGAACTTCGCTAGAATTAGGGAAAGAAATTGCTGTTTATCGAGTAGATGGTCCGGTATTTTTTGGGGCTGCGGAGAGATTTGCTACCTTTATTCGAGATGAACCAGAGGTAAAATACTTAATTCTGCGGTTGCGGTTTGTGCCAAATATGGATACCACTGGGTTAGTAGCGTTAGAGGATATTTACCACGACTTAGAACGCCATAATTGCCGTTTAATTCTCACAGGTTTACAACCGGAAGTTAAACAACTGCTAGAACGTTCAGGATTATTAGAAACTATTGGTTTATCAAATTGTTTTGAAACAACCACAGATGCTATTTGTTCTATTTCTCCCCAGATTGTCGGATGTTTGCAACCGGGCGCAACTGATTTAAAATCAAAAGAATTGCTGGAATTAAATGACTAATCAAATATGAATAAAAATATCAATCAGTGTCTTTGTTGTTCTAGTCGTCGTCATTTTCTGAGATCTTTCCTTCCGGGAGTAATAGCCTTTACTGTCCTGCAATCAGCGCAATCAGCTAAGGCCGAAGTTCATCAAACAAAAGCGTTAGTTCTCAGTTGTATTGACTTTCGGTTTTTAACAGCAGAACAGTCTTTTTTAAGGAATAAAAATCTCACAGATAAATATGATTTAACAGCTTTAGCAGGTGCTTCATTAGCTTTAACAGGATTCCCCCACCCATCTGATGCTGAAGCATTTTGGGATCAGTTAGATATCTCCTATAAACTCCATCATATCAACAAAGTTATTATTATTGATCATCAAGATTGTGGGGCTTATGCAATGATGATTGATCCTAATTTAAGTAAAGATCCAGAACGAGAGTTGCAAGTACATACAGATTATTTAAATCAAGCGTATTCATCAATTCGCAGTCGCTATTCTGATATTGAAATTGAAATGTATTTTGCAACTCTCAATCAAGGAGAATTTCCACAAATTTTCCCAAAACTTGAAAAATGAAACATTAAAAATTGTCAAATCAAGAATTATTAACCGTAAGAGTTGTTTACTCTTTCTTTGGTCATAAATTGCTACAAAATCAGCAAAATATTAACGAAATATTAACGAATTTTTACGGCTGTTCCTGTGGCTGTAATGACTAATAAAACACCAGATTGATCAACATTAATTGTGCCTGTATCAACGGCAATACCGACAACAGCATCTGCGCCTAAACGTTGCGCTCTTTGTTCTAATTCTTCCATTGCTTTCCGTTGTCCTTCTTCAAAGAGACGCTCATAGCTGCCAGTGCGGCCACCGACAATATCTCGAATACTCGCTAAAAAATCCCGCAGGAAGTTGCTACCATAGACAACTTCGGCTGTAACAATACCTAAGTATGATTGAATTACAGCACCTTGAATAACATCAGTAGTAGTTAAAAGCATAAATTTAGGTAAAATAGGTAATTATGGCCAAATTTAGGGAGAAATATCCGTTGATACTTCATTATACCTGTAATTTTGTGTAATTTATCAGTACCGATTGGCGAAAGGATTAATTTATTGCTATAATTCCGAAGGTGTCAAGTGATTTAAGAAATTATTAATATTGTATAAATGTGAATAAATACAGATTACAAAGATTAATATTTTTGTTTTAATGTAGGAATAAAAACGGTTTAAGAGAATTTAGGAAAATTTACTATGTACAAAAAAACATCACTTCTGTTAACTACTTTATTATTAGGATGTTTATTTATTAGTACACCTGTAGTAGCGAAAGCTGATGTCTTAGTGACACAGGCGAATAATCCAGAGTTAAAAAACTTGATAGATGAGGGGAAAAGACTGGTAGATTCTAAAGATTATAATGGAGCGATCGCTGTTTATCAACAAGCAGCAAAATTAGATCCCAAAAATGAGAGAATTCATGCTGGTATTGGCTACTTATATACTCAACAAGGCAATTTTACCTCAGCCTTAGATGCTTATCGTCGAGCTATTGCCATTAATCCTAATAATAGTGATTTTTACTATGCTGTGGGTTATCTTAAAAGCAGTACGAGAGATAACAAAGGTGCAAAAGAAGCTTACCGTCGGGCTATCCAGTTAAATCGCAATAATGTCAACGCCTATTTAGGATTAGGAGTTGCTCAAACTAGCTTAGGTGATTATCAATCAGCCCTGTGGGCTTATGAACAAGCAGTTAATTTAGATAAAAATAATCCCCGCACCTATGAGTTAATTGGTTCTATGTTCAAACAAAAACGGCAAACTCCACAAGCAAATAAAGTTCTCAGGAAAGCATTAGATTTATATCAGCGGGGAAATGATCCAGAAGGCGCTGCCAGAATACAAACAATGTTGCAAGAAATAGGCGGTTAAAAGCACCTCATAGGATTCAGATCCCCGACTTCTTCAAGAAGTCGGGGATCTTTTTATTCACCAAATCTAGAACTCGTTATTTGCCAGTTCCTTGTTAAAACCTTGGGAATGCCACCCAAAGAAATGGTATGACTTTTCTCAAGTCAATACTTACCAAGCTGCTTTACCTTTTTTATATATACTACCTGTAAAAGGCTGTACCCCAGTCACAGGATAGGCATCATTAGCAGGGGTGAAAATCCGCATGAAGGCTTCAGAAATAAACTGAGCCATATCAATAAACATTTTGGAGATAGTCATAATACTATAGCCCCTTTTTTAAGTCTTTTAATTGGTGATATCTGCACTTTAATACTGTGATGATCTCTTTGCCCATATTCTTCATATATATATACTAAACACAATCTTTTTTTAGATAACTTTGCAATAATTTATAATCTAGATTGTTATAACTTTTTTAGTTGATGGGATGATGATTCTCGTCCGGTTTCCAACCAGGAATATCAAGCAATTTTAGCTGATATTCCCGTTGAATGTGCTAATATTTAAAGTCTATGGGAAGCAAGAAAAGCCTCAACTTCCGCCGCAGTGGGTTGGGATGCGATCGCACCTGGTTTAATAGTAGTTAATGCTCCCACAGCACTGGCATAGGTGACAATCCTGTTTGCTGTATCTCCGTCTTTAAGGCTGTGAATCCCAACTTGTTGTAATTGATGAATAAACCCAGCCAAGAAACTATCTCCTGCACCAGTGGTATCCACTACAGACATGGAAAACGCCGGGATTTTACCTTCATTTTCCCCTAAACAATAGGCACAACCATTTTCACCATCTGTGACCAAAACCCCTTCCAAGGAATTGAGTCTATAAGTAATTGCTCCTGGATCAGTAGTATCAAATAGCCAATGTGCTTCCTCTTTGGTTAGTTTGAGAAAATCAAATCGCTTTAATAATGCCAGAATTTTGCTCTTAGCTGTATTTTCATCTTGCCAAAATACTGGTCGCCAATTGACATCGAGAATAATTTTTAGGTCATATTGTTCTGCTAAGTCTAAAGCCCGCAAAACAGCTTTTTCACTGTCAGGATAGGCTAGTTCTAAAGTTCCCACTACCAAAAAATCAGCTTCATTAAAAAGCGCGGGTGGCAATTTTGCAGATTCTAGACGGGTATCAGCAAATTCGGAAGTATCATATTTACCAAAACCTGCAAAAGTGCGATCGCCCCCCAAATCTCTAACCACGTATACTTGTCTAGTTGGTGCTGTAGAATGACGTTGTACACCCATTGTATCTACACCAACATCTTCTAATAATTTTACCAGTGTATTCCCTGCTTCATCCTCACCCACAGCACCAATAAATCCGGCTGATGTCCCCAACTTCACCAAAGCACAAGCCACATTAGCAGGCGCTCCTCCGGGGTAGGGAGTCCATGATTTCACTGCATCTAACTCAAGTCCCAATTGATCAGCTAAACAATCAAACAAGACTTCACCAAGACATAAAATAGAGGGATTACTCATTGCATTTTTGATTTTCGATGGGGCATGATCTAAATTTAGTTTGACACTAATTGAAAATGAAGCTCCAGATCATCAGGTTTCCAGAATTATTTAACGCAGATAAACGCAGATAAACGCAGATAAATTACGTGTAAAGTTAAAATAAATACCCTTGATTTGTAGCATCTGTGACTACAAACCTAAAATTAAAAGAAAATCTTGATATTAGTATTATTAGTAACATTTAAAACTATCTACCTCGGAAAGAATCTTCTAGAATGAGGAATAAGATTTGAGTACATATACTAAGGGAGAAATAGTAAGTCATGGCTACTAGTGAGCCTGGGACCCGTGTTAGTCTGTCAGACAGAGAACTGCAAATCATCGACTTAGTGGCCACAGGCTTAACTAACCAAGAAATTGCGGTCAAACTGGAAATTAGTAAACGGACAGTTGATAACCACATCAGTAATATTCTCACCAAGACAAAAACTGATAACCGTGTGGCTTTGGTGCGTTGGGCTTTAGAATGGGGTAAAGTCTGTTTAGATAATGTTAATTGCTGTTCGTTTCCCCTGATGAATGATGAAAGTATGTCTTAATCAAGCAGCTAATTAATCTAGCTTTTTTGCTATTTTGTAGATTGCTGATTGAGAGGATGGGTGGTTGATTTACGCTGTTGTGTACTACTCTGCATCTTTAAAAAGTCAGATAAAAACACAGGTATTTAGAGGCGTAAATCAATTATCCTGCAAATTTGATCAAATATATAGATTGACAATTTTGCAGAAGATGTGACTGAAAAATTAGTTTTTTGTAAAGTAATATTACAAACCTTGGAAAAATATTGAGAAATTGTTTTTGAGGCAAACATAGATTTAAGGTAGAAGCTAGAGGACAAAATTGAGGCCAGTTTTAAAATGAACACAAATAATATTCAAAACTATCGCTTTGTCTGTACCTTAACTTTTGGTGATATTTACGGTCAAATTATTATTTGGTTAATTACGATTACCATTAGCTTGGCTTCAGCTTTAGCTCTGATGGGTGCAAAAAGACCAGTATACGCTTTAGCTACAGTAGGTCTTGTTGTTCTCTTATCTCTACCTTTTTTACTTTTTGCCTTTGTGACGACTTTATTAAATAATATTGAACTCAATGCTGTAGAGCCAAAAACAAAGACAGAATCAATCTCAAATAATATTCCCCAACAAAACCCAGTCCAAGCAACTAGCTAAAAGGAATTTTATCAATTTAGAATTTCTCTATTACCCTGTCTTGTAGATGGGGAATTTTTTTATAATCGGTGGTTGATAATGCTCGAACATGATGTAATTATTGTTGGTGGCGGTTTAGCTGGATGTCGGGCTGCGCTGGAAATCGCCAGGACTGACCCTAGTTTAAAGGTAGCGGTAGTTGCCAAAACTCACCCGATTCGCTCTCATTCTGTGGCTGCTCAAGGTGGAATGGCGGCATCTTTAAAGAATGTGGATGATACCGATTCTTGGGAAGCACACGCTTTTGATACTGTTAAGGGTTCTGATTATTTAGCAGATCAAGATGCAGTCGCAATTTTGACCCAAGAGGCCCCAGATGTGGTGATTGATTTAGAACATCTGGGGGTGTTATTTTCTCGTTTACCTGATGGTCGCATTGCTCAACGGGCTTTTGGTGGTCATTCTCACAACCGCACTTGTTATGCGGCTGATAAAACCGGTCATGCAATTTTACATGAGTTGGTGAATAATTTGCGCCGTTATGGTGTGCAAATTTACGAAGAATGGTATGTAATGCGCCTGATTTTGGAGGATGGTCAGGCTAAGGGTGTGGTGATGTTTCACCTCTTGGATGGACATATTGAGGTATTACGAGCAAAGGCTGTGATGTTTGCCACCGGGGGCTATGGTCGCGTTTATAACACGACTTCTAATGATTATGCTTCCACTGGTGACGGTTTGGCAATGACCGCTTTGGCTGGTTTGCCTTTGGCAGATATGGAATTTGTCCAATTTCATCCTACCGGTTTGTATCCTGTGGGCGTGCTGATTTCCGAGGCTGTGCGCGGTGAAGGGGCATATTTAATTAATGCCGATGGCGATCGCTTTATGGCCAATTATGCCCCCAGTCGCATGGAATTAGCCCCTCGTGATATTACCTCACGGGCAATTACCTATGAAATCCGGGCTGGTCGTGGTGTAAATACTGATGGTAGCGCGGGTGGTCCCTTTGTCTATCTGGATTTACGCCATTTGGGTAAGGAAAAAATCATGAGTCGTGTTCCCTTTTGCTGGGAAGAAGCCCATCGTTTGCTTGGTGTAGATGCTGTGACTCAACCGATGCCTGTGCGTCCTACCAATCATTATTGTATGGGTGGTATTCCTGTCAACACTGACGGACAAGTTAGAAGTAATAATGATAGTTTTGTCGAAGGCTTTTTTGCTGCTGGAGAAACTGCTTGCGTGTCGGTTCACGGTGCAAATCGTCTCGGTAGTAACTCCTTATTAGAATGTGTAGTTTATGGTAAAAGGACTGGAGCAGCGATCGCTAATTATGTCCAAAATCGGCAATTACCATCCATAGATGAAACACGCTACATCAACGAAGCCAAAGAACAAATACAACTCTTAATAGACCAACCAGGACAGTACAGAATTAATCAAATCCGTCAAGCTTTTCAAGATAATATGACTGAAAATTGTGGCGTTTTCCGCACCGACGAAGTAATGCGTCAGGGATTAGAAAAAATCGCCCAACTACAACAAAAATATTCACAAATATATTTAGATGACAAAGGAAAAAGCTGGAATACAGAATTAGTTGAAGCCTTAGAACTACAAAGTTTAATGGTAGTTGGACAAACCATTTTAACTTCCGCCCTCAATCGCCAAGAAAGTCGTGGCGCACACTTTAGAGAAGACTTTGCCGAAAGGGACGATAATAAGTTTTTACAACACACCATGGCTTATTATTCACCAACAGGAATTAATATTCAATATCGTCCCGTCACAATCACAATGTTTGAACCAAAAGAGCGAAAATATTAATTAAAATCATCCCGTAGGGGCGCAGGGCCCGCGCCCTTTCCGAAGAACTGCGCCCTTTCCAGCTATTTTAATCATATTTAATATCACTGTCTAACAAATAAATATATTTTTTCTAAAATATACCCACAATGAGAGACTGTTACAAAAATGGTAACAACAGTTGAATTTTGTCATTTATCCTAGATAATCTTCTAAATACACTGTCATAGCTACCTTAGTCTATACCAAGTTCACCAATGAACAGAAAACCATATCTGATAGCAGTTACAGGGCTTGCTGTTTTATCCATACAGGCTCTAGCATCACCAAATGGCTTGGCATTTCCCCAACCAAATCATCATTCCAACTCTGTCATAGCCCAAAACTCGGAGGAACAAACGCGCATTCGAGTGAATCAAAAAGCCAGTCCAGCGGTAGTTTATATCAACACAGGTAAATCAAGCGGCAGTGGCTTTATTGTTAGTTCTGACGGGTTAATTATTACCAATGCTCACGTTTTGCAAGATGCACCCGCAACCGTTACTGTAGTTTTAGAAGACGGGAAACGACTTCCTGCTAACGTGATTGGCTTTGCTAAAAATGGAGTAGATTTAGCAGCAATTAAAATTCGTAACCAGAAGAATTTACCCACATTATCTTTAGCAAAATCAGCCCAAGTGGGACAGTCTGTATATGCTATTGGTAGTCCCTTCAGCTATGACAATCAAAATAATTTTACTGCCGGTGTTTTGAGCAATCTTGACGAGCAAGATGGTATAATTAAACATGATGCTAGAATTAATCCCGGTAATTCTGGTGGTCCACTTCTCAATTCCCAAGCCCAAGTTATTGGCGTAAATACTGCTATTCAACTTGATAGAAATGGCAGCAATAGTGGTATTAGTATTGCCATCCTGGTAAATAAAATACAACCTTTCTTAACGGCAATTCGTCAGGGAAATATTTCCCGTTTACGGCGCTAATAGTCTGTTGAGAATTTAGATTGGTATCAGCTTCTAGCTAGTTTGTCTATCTGGACAGGCAGGATGCCCACCCCACAGAAATTAAATGTCCCTTTCCCAAATTAGGAGATTTAAGAAATGATGAAATTAACATTATTAACCACACTGTTCTTAACCACTACATTAGCATCTACTCCTGTTTTTGCTCAAGAAGACGCTAATAATCAAATTCGCTTTATCTGTTCTACAAGTCGTTACTCCGAAAATGGAAAGTCTGTTCCTACCACTTTTCTTTGGACACCAAATTTCCAAAAAGCAATGGTGACTTGGACATCTGTTTTAGGAGGAGTTAAACCACAACAACGTTGTAAAATAGTTTCTCAGAACTTCCAAACAGCTTTTAATAACGGCAGTCTTAATTACGTTACCAATGCTTTTCAAAACGGTAATAAAGTAATTTGTTCTGTGAGTTCAATTGATGGTGGTTGTGATACTGTATTATTTACATTACGACCTCAAGACAAGTCTAGGGATGTTCTCAAACAGTTAAACAAACTCTGGTTTGGCAGTGCTACGACAGTACCTATTGCACAAAGTTCTGGAGAAGATAAATTTTACATTGATATTCGCCAATTTCTAAATACACCACCAGCGAATAAAATGCAATAAAGAAGATTCTCAAAAATTGTAGGTTGGGTAGAACGAAGTGAAACCCAACTAATTTAAGGAAGTTATCAAGAAGTGTTGGGTTTCGTTCCTCAACCCAACCTACTTAAAGAAGTTGTCAAGAAGTGTTGGGTTTCGTTCCTCAACCCAACCTACTTATTTAACTAATGATCATGTAATCAATCCAGGTGAATCTTATCGCATTCAAGCACCAGATTCTCAAAAATTGTAGGTTGGGTAGAACGAAGTGAAACCCAACTAATTTAAAGAAGTTATCAAGAAGTGTTGGGTTTCGTTCCTCAACCCAACCTACTTAAAGAAGTTGTCAAGAAGTGTTGGGTTTCGTTCCTCAACCCAACCTACTTATATTCATCTCCTAATTTACTCAAACAAAAAAAGATCATGAAACACCTATTTTTTACCCTCATTTGCACAACCGCTTTATTAACTATTCCTCAGCAATTGTTATTGATTTCTCCTCAACTAGTTACCGCACAAGAACCTACAAAAAAACTATTAACCTCAGCACAATTACAAGCTTTAGCTAAATCAATCACGGTGAAAATATTAACTAAAAATGGCAGTGCTTCAGGAACTTTAATTGCCAAAAATGGTAATAATTACACTATTTTAACTAATGATCATGTGATGAATCCAGGTGCATCTTATCGCATTCAAACACCTGATGGAAAAATATATCCTGCTAATGTGATTAAAGAAAAACCAGCATCTTTAAAAAATCAAGATGTGGCTTTATTCCAGTTTCAATCAACAGCAGAATATACTATAGCTACTTTAGGAATTTCCGCACCTATAGCAGTAGAACAAAAAATTGTCGCGGCTGGATTTGTGAGTGATAGTGCTAAATTGGTTTTCACAGAAGGACAAATTTCTCTATTACCAGATAAGAGTTTTCAAAGAGGTTATCGCATAGGTTACAGCAATAAAGTTCAACCAGGAATGAGTGGCGGACCCATATTAAATTATCAAGGTGAAGTTATTGGTATTAATGCCGTTCATGCCTATCCTATTTCTGATAAAATATATACTTATATTGACAATAGTAAACCCAGTGTAGCCGAACGTCAGCAAATGCGTCAATATAGTTGGGGTTTACCGATTTATAGTGTCGCTAAAGTAGTCAATGAAGTTATTGCTAAATCGCCTAAAAAGATTGATGATTCTGCTTTGATAGCGAAAAAAGGTTTGATTAATGATATTGATAAAATTGCCCAAGAAATTACGGTTTTAATTCCTAATGCTAACCCCACAGATATGGGTTCCGGGGTAATTATTGCCCAGAAAGGTAATATTTATTATGTGTTGACCGCGGATCACGTTATCTGGAATCGTGATGAAAAAAAATTAAAAGATAAGTTAGAAATAGTCGCACCCGATAATCAACGATATGCTATAAATGTTAGCAATGCGAAAAGAATGCCTGGAGTTGATTTAGCCGTTGTTCAATTTACCAGTAATCAAAAATATCAAGTTGCAACTTTAGCAAATTATAGTTTAAATACTAAAGGTCAAAAAGTGTTTGTTTCTGGTTTTCCTGGTAATAAACAACAAAATAAAAACAAACCTCACCGGATTTTAACAGCGGGAGTTTTGAGCCAACAGCAAGTCATTAAGTTAAATACTTATCTAAGTTTCAATAATCAAAGTTCTCTGATACCCGTGCAAATACAAACTGTTTTAAGTGATGGTTATGATCTACTTTATAGTAATATTACTAAAGGCGGAATGAGTGGCGGTGCGGTTTTAGATACCCAAGGAAGATTAATTGGTATTCATGGCAGAGCGGAAGGTGAAATATCACTCGATTTTGATGGTGAAATCAATTTAGGTAGTAGTTCTGGTATTCCCATTAGGACATTTTTAAATTTGGTTGAACAAGGAGGAATAGATTCAGATTTAAAAGTCGAAACTACTGTACCAGCTACACTGAAAAAATCGGAAGAGGATGTAATTAGTGAATATTTATTACCATTGGATCAAGTTCCTAAAAACAGCGATAATGAAATATCATGGCTAAATTATGCCAATCAACTATGGCGTTCTCAAAAATATGCAGAAGCGAGAAAAGCTGTTGATAAAGCGATTAGCAAAAAACCGGATTTTTATCAAGCTTGGTATTTCAAGGGGGTGATATTTGATAGTGAGAAAAAATACCCAGAATCCATTGCTGCTTATGATAAAGCTCTTAAAATTAATCCCAACTTTGCTCAAGCTTGGAAAGATCGGGGTAGATTGCTGTTTACATTAGATAAATATTCTGAAGCCTTAACATCTTTTGACAAAGCCATTACTCTGAGTCCTAATCAATTTGATCTTTACCACTGGCGAGGTTTTACGCTTCATTACTTAAAGCGGTTTCCTGAAGCAATTGAGGCTTACAATCAATCTATTAAAATTGATCCTCTGTTTAAATTTGCTTATAATGGGCGTGCTTCTTCTTATGTAGAGTTAAAAAACTATCGCCAAGCCATAACTGATCTTACTCAAGCTGTTCAACTTGACCCTAAAGACGCTGTCTCTTACCTCATGAGAGGTTCGGTTTACTTAGTATTAGAAGAATACAAACAAAGCATAGCTGATTCAACTCAAGCCATTCAACTTGACCCTAAAAAGGCATTGTACTATAATGTCAGGGGTATTGCTTACGAGGGATTGAAAGAATACAAACAAGCCATAGCTGATTATACTCAAGCGATTCAACTTGACCCTAAAAATGCCAAATACTATAATAGCAGGGGTATTGCTTACACACAGTTAAAAGACTACAAACAAGTCATAGCTGATTATACTCAAGCCATTCAACTTGACCCTAAAAATGCAACATACTATGGTATGAGGGGTGGCTCTTACTTAGTATTAGAAGACTATAAACAAGCCATAGCTGATTTCACTCAAGCCATTCAACTTGACCCTAAAGACGCAATCTACCACTCTTTGCGGGGTGGCGCTTACTCAAAATTAAAAGACTATAAACAAGCTATATCTGATTTAACAGAAACTATTCGTCGTGACCCTAAAAATGCACCATACACTATGCAAGGTCTCAGATACTCTGAATTTAAAGATATTAAAGGCTTCCTTAGTGGTTACACTGGCTTAATGAGTAAAGCTTACGCAACTAGGGGTGGTACTTACTATAAATTAAAAGAATACAAACTGGCGATTAATGATTACACCCAAGCCATTAAAATTGATTCTCAAAATGCCGAGTATTATGCTTTTCGTGGTGGTATTTACTCTGTCCTGGAAGAATACAAACAGGGGATTGATGATTTAACTCAAGCCATTCAACTTGACCCTAAAGAGGCAATATACTATGATTTTAGGGGTCTTGCTTATTTACAATTAAAAGACTACAAACAAGCCATAGCTGATTATACTCAAGCCATTCAACTTGATCCTAAAAATGCAACATACTATGGTGGTAGGGGTTTTGCTTACTTTCAATTAAAAGACTACAAACAAGCGATTGATGATTATACTCAAGCCATTAAAATTGACCCTAAAAAGGCAATATACTATAGTGCTAGGGGTGATGCTTACTTTCAATTGAAAGACTATAAACAAGCGATTGATGATTACACTCAAGCCATTAAATTAAAACCCGACTTTACTGAATCCTACTATGTTCGGGGTATTGCTCACTATTTCTTAAAAGACTACAAACAAGCAATTGATGATTGGAATCAAGCCATTAAACTTGACCCGAAAAATGCCAATCCATACGCCGCTCGAGGTGATGCTTATTTGCAGTTAAAAGACTATAAACAGGCGATTGATGATTACACCCAAGCCATTAAACTTGACCCGAAAAATGCAGATTACGCCTACAATCGAGGTTTCGCAAACTATAAATTAAAAGAGTACCAACAAGCAATAAATGATTGGAATCAATCCATTAAAATCAAACCTGAATATCCTGAAGCATACACTAATTTAGGCATAGTTCACTATGAAATGGGAGAAGTAGAAACAGCAATTAGTAATTGGCGAAATGCGATAAAAATAAATAGCGATTTTGCAGAAGCACATCTAGCTTTAGGTGTAGCTTTGTATGCCAAAGGCGATAAAGAAGCGGGTTTAAAATCGGCAGAAACGGCATTAAAATTAGATAAACGTTTTGGAAAAATTGAGTTTCTAAAAGAGAATAATTGGGGTGATAAGTTGATAAAAGATAGTCAGGAGTTTTTGAACAATCCCAAGATTAAAGTTTTGATTTAGAACCCACCTTCCGCACCCTTAGTATCAATATGACTGAATATTGTGGCGTTTTCTGCATTAGGCATCTCCGGTAATTAAATGTGCGTGGTTTGAAACCCTTGTAGAGACGTTCTATAGAACGTCTCTACATTCATTTTCGGAGATGTCTATTGATTCCGCGAGAAGGTAAATCTACAGAAACAGTTGTAGATTTTTTTAATCCCACCATGATAAAATGAGTGATCACAAACCACAACCTAGAAATCGCTTTGAGATAAAATAGAATAAAGTAATTTTGACTCTATCCCTCAGATATATCAAGAGAAAAATATGACACTAACCGATTTACTCCCATCAATTCAACAACTCTCAGCACCAGAAAAACTCAAATTAATTCGCATTCTTGCAGAAAATTTAGATTCATCTGAAAATATTTCTCCACTAGAACCCTTCAAAACATATCACCTAGCAACGCCTTATGATCACTTCGGGGCTGGAGAAATTTTGATGGAAACATTAAATCAATCAACCTTTAGTGATTAAGATTTATGCGGTTCAAATATTCAACAAATAACCCCAGCCAAAACGAGTTTGATAGTTACAATTAAACATAATACGGGCAGGCAGGATGCCCAGCCCACAATAATATTATACTTATTGTGGGGTGGGCTTCTAGCCTGCCAAGAGTCAACAATATCATTTTGATATTTATTTCAGCCTATTAACAATTTTATCAAATGCGTGACCAGAAATAAAGTCTTAATCATCTACTTGTGCTTAGGTTGAAAATTCGGCAATTCTACAGATGCTAAAGATTTGCGTCCCTTGGGTGGTCGTTGGGGATAAATCAATGGTGAAGGCGATTTATGGTCAGATGTATTTTCATCCAATAACTTTGGCAAAACATCATTAGTGGGTAAATTTGATTCCGTTGTCGGGGAAATATCCAACCAATAATCTTCCATTTCCACAGTATTGATCTGATGGCTGAGAGCGGTGGAAATGATTGGAAATTCCTCTATTAGTGATAGTGAAAAATCTTCCTTTCCAGAATTTTCAGTAGTACCATAAGGATCAATTTCTATCGGCAAATCCTGTTTAATTATTATTTCTGGTTGTGCATAATTTTCCGAAGTAGATACTAAAGTTTCTAAAACAGATATATCACCTTGATGAATATTTACTTTTGCCTGGCTCCCCTCCTCCGTTGTGTCAGATGATGGTGTAATAAAAAACCGATGAATTATCCCTTCTAATTGCTGGTCTAGGGATAATACTCCAGAATCATCTTCAGTTGTTGATGGAGTTGTTGATTCATCAACTTGTGTAGGCTGAGAGATTACTGGTTCTGGATCATGGGGATAATTTTCAGAAGTTGTTGCTGTCGGCTTAACCCAGGAATTATTTACAGACTCATTCACAGAATCCGGTTCTCCTGTCCAAGGTCGAATAGGTTGAGCATTGGGAAACAAAGACCGGGCTTTTCTGGAGAATCGCGTTTGTTTGTGAATCACATCATGGGGATGATGGATATGATCTTCTAAATTTTCATGGCTAGGAATTGGAGTATCTAGACATTTTTCCAAAGCCGATTTAAATTGCATAGTTTGTCGTTGTTGACGCATGAGCCGAGACCGCAATTCACGACAAGTATTTTCCGAGTGTAATAACTGTTGAGACTCTTGACTGTAGTTAGCTTGCAAAAGAGAACATTCTCTTTCCAAATGCGCTAACCGCTGTTGGCTAACTTGCAAATTAGCTTGATAATTTTCAATACAAATTTCTTGTTGTTGAACTGTTTGGACAGCAGTTTCTAACTGCTGATACAGGGAATGAATTTGTTCTTGACCAGCGGAAAGTTCTTGATTTTGTTGGTTAAACATAGATTCCGTCACAGTAGACCGGGTTTTGTGCCATTGCAAAATCTTTTCGGCTTCAGCTAATTCGGTTTTTAACTGCTCTACCTGAGCATAGAGATGATTATTAGCTGTAGTTAATTCTGTATTTAACTTGAGTAATTGCTGAAATTCTAAGTTGATCTGTGCTTGTTGATCAATATTAGGTTCTGCAATCCAGTCTTGTTGGTTGCTGTCTTCCAATTTTTCCATAACTACGGTTTCACATTGACAATCTGTAGTTGGCCGATAGCGTGGCGTTAGCTTTATTATAGGTAAATTTGTCACGGTCATATTATTATTATCCACAAATACGTAGCCGTTCTCAGTTATTTACACAAATAAAAATTGACAGTTGATAATTAATAATTGTCAATTGTCAATTGTCAATTAATTAAGGTAGCCAATGGGGATGAAAGCCCATGAGAGGTAGTTGTTCTGGTTTAATGTCAATATTTGTATTATCAGCTATAGGTAGCATGGGCATTAACCAGAGACTACTACTAGCAATGGGTTCACCATCATCAGTTTTTAAGGTGTTTGCGGGTAATGGTGTGGTGTTATTGGCAATGGGAACTACTTGGTCAAATAAGAAGCCTAAACCGTCAGGTGCTAAACTGGTTTGGACATTGCGTTGAGCCGGAGGCAAGAGTAACAATGGTTTTTGCTTGCCTGTTTTCAAGTCAATGGATACCAAGTAAGGTTGTTCTATGTATTGTTCTTTAGAAATAAGTTGGGTAACTAAGCAGTAAAGGCTAGGGGAAGCAGAGTCAAACTGACAGCTAAGAATTGAGCCTGTAGTTTTTAATAATTGTTTTTGTACACCTTGGTTGGTGACTAAAAACAAATCTCGCGTATAATCAGTATTAAATTTGACCATCGCTGCCTGGGAACCGTCTTTAGAGAAAGCTTGGACTAAGCCAAATTGAGGCAGAAAATCGAGAGGTTTGTTGCTATCACCGTCTAAAGATACAATTGCTGTCCCCTGTCCTTGGGAAACTGCTACGGCTTTGCTATCGGGTGTAATCAGAAAATCTCCACCAGGCTGCCCTTGTAACCGTTTTGGCGTGGGTTTTTCGGCGGAATTATCATTGCTGGTTGATAAGTACCAGAGAGCAAAATCACCGGGATTATCGCGTTTACCTCTTTGAATAACAATAATTTTGCCATCGGCTGAAAGGTCAAATTTGAGATTTTGATATTCTTTGTTATCTAAAATTAGGTCAACTTTCCCTGCGGCGGCTATTTCTGTCCCAATTTGACTAGAAATACCTGTGCTGACTGTATAAAGTTGGGCGGAAAGTAAATCAGGATTTTTAGCAGAACGAGCCGAGAAGAGGATTTTTTCACCATTGGGGAATGGTTCAAAATCCATCACAATTAAGTCTTTGGGGGTAAGAACTTTTTTTTGTTCTTGGGTTAAATTATAAAGTACCAACTGCCCTTGGACTTCTGGGTTAGCACCAATATAAAGGATGACGCGATTGCGGGTAGAAAAGCTACCTGTAAAGGGCTGCATGACGCGGTTTTTTCCTTCCGCTTGGGAATATTTATCTTGACCTTTTTCTAGTTTGACTTGGTAGTTTGTGCCGTAGGGGGCTGGGGTAAGGAGTGTGTACACCATTCTTCTGCCAGCCCAACTGGTTTTACCGGCTAGAGGTGGATCTATTTTTAAATTCTCCTCGATGCTTTTGGAGTCCATTGGCCGACTAAAGGTGAGGGAGAAGGAGAGATCCTCTGCGCCAATTTGTTGATTTTCCCAGGTAAAGGTGCGAACCATAGGTTTGACTACATCACCTTTCCAGATGATTAACCCAATCAACACACTCAGTAGGAGCATGACAGCGATCGCAATTCCGTCTAAGGGTTGAATAAGTTTATAGGATTTGTTCATCTAACAATTTTAGATTTTGGATTTTAGATTAGGGAACAACTGACAACTAACAACTGACAACTGACAACTAACAACTGACTAATAACTGTAAGGATTTTGAGGTTGGGGAATTTTTTTCAGGGAGTTGGCTTTGATAGTGAGTTGGCGTTTCTCTCCGACAGTTTGTGTTGTCATTTGTCCTTCTATTTCTAACCATGTATCAGGGGGGTACTGTTGACGTGATCCAGATATTTGGACTGGTAATCCCACGGGATAAGCGTCTGCGGCACAACAACTGAGAACAAATCTGGCTAAAAATATATAGTCTTCACTGACGTTAGGTTGATGAATCACAAATCCCTGGACTTTTGCCTTTTGCCCTGTGTATGCGTCCGGTTCGGGATAGACATTCAATGTGCGGACCCAATCTACAAGCGATCGCTCTTCTGGGCGAACTGTAGCCCGAAATGCCTGGGGTTGAGTGCGACTAGCACCTGTTGATTCAGTCACACCCCGATCTAGGGCTGTTTGACTCGCAAAGACACGAGGTGTAATCATTAATCCTAAAATTGCCGTTGTTAGTAACAGGAAACTGCCCCAACCAGGGGGAAACAAATTAATATGCCCAGCACTAGGTATTTGGGGAATGTGACGGTGTTTCCACAGTTGCAATCCCTTAGAGAAACCAATGATTAATAAGGCTATGCCGGCGACAACTACTAACCAAAAGAAGTCCGGGTGAATCAATAGGTAGAGTTTGCCTGTGAGCCAATATTTCAACATGAGAATACCCCAAGCTGTAATGGCTAATACATCTAGCCAAGGGATGAGTTTATTTGGGGCTTTAGTTTGGGAATTCAGCATTAAGGTTATTTGGGTATCATAGGGAATAGGTAATGGGGAACAGGGGATAGGGAACAGGGAACAGAAATTATTTGAGAAAATTACCGACTACCTTTTTGTCAATCTCCAATTACTATATTCCCACCTTCCCAGGATTTAAACCCCATACCTCACACCCCACATTTGCGGGAAAAAAAGAAAATTCTGCGAAAAAGGGACGCAATCTTGCTTCAGATCACGTGCAGATTCAGAAATAGGGTGAATAGAAGTGTCAATTGTCCAGCTAATAAAAACAGATATATCAAGGCTTTTGGCTTAAAAATTGATAGCATTAAACCAATACCTTTAATATCAATCATCGGTCCAAAGACTAGAAATGCTAACAATGACCCGCTAGTAAAGGTGGAAGCAAAAGACAGGGCAAAAAAGGCATCAACTGTAGAGCATATTGATACAACTGCTGCTAATACTAGCATGGCTAAAATCGAGCTAATTGGCCCAGCCCCAAGACTAATAATCAGGTCACGGGGGGCTAAAACTTGGGTAGCGGCGGCGATCGCACTTCCTATTACCATGACTCCGCCCAATTCCCGGAGTTCTTGGATAATATTATCTAATAGGGAGCGGAGTTTCTCTGATAAGGGTTTACTGAAGTTAGAAATTGCAGCGACTTCACTGTAACTATCATCTATGCGTTTCGACGCTCCCGTTGTGCCACCAAGAATATATGTTCCTGATTGCAATAAACTCGGTGTATTAGTTTGGGGTTGTACTTGAGATTGTCGTCCCCTGCGGTTTGTTTTCGGTGGTGCTGGGGGGTTAAATTTGAGATAACGGGCGATTGATGGTTGCAGAAAGGGAACTAAATCCGGTTGAAAGCTGAAGATAAAACCAATAATAGTGGCAATGGCTAGGGAAAATACCACTCTTAACACTACTATTTCTGGTTGATCGCGGAATGCAGTCCAAGTTGACCAAATCACAATGGGGTTAATTGTTGGTGCTGCTAATAAAAAGCCAATCGCTACTGGTGTGGGTACTCCCTGCATCAATAGCCGTCTGGCCACAGGCACATTACCGCACTCACAAACTGGAAACAAAAAGCCGATCATACTGCCAAATAAAGCCCCCAATAGGGGATTTCTGGGCATTTTCTCCACCAATTTACTTTCATCGACAAATAATAGTAATAGACTGGATAAAAATACACCCAGCAGTAAAAATGGCATCGCCTCCACTAGTAGACTGAGAAATATTGTAAAACCATTGTTCAGTTGATTCATGGGCGTTGTATTCAACAGCAGTTCTGAGTTTTAGAGTTTTGTGTTGTCATTTCATTTAATAGGGTAGCGAGAAATATGGCTAACACCAACCTATACTAAAGCGATACGGGGATCATTGATTAAGCAGCTAAAATTAAATCTCATTATAGTGAGGAAATTATAGCAGTCCTCAATATGTAGGTGAACGGAAAAAAACCGTAGACGCGAAGCGGCTTGTCGAAGAGTAATATGTAACGAAAAGTAAAGTTGCCCAAAACCTCTTCCCTGTTCCCAGTTAAGAGTTCCCTGTTCCCTTGTCATAACGACAATTTTTAACGCCAACCTACTTAATTTATGAAAAAATTGCTTGTCTTTTGCCTACCATTGCTAAATTTACAACTTAAAAAACTCCACAGCAAAGATGCTTATTCCTACTTTTGACTACGAAACACTACATTATTTTGGGATTAGAAGGAACGGCAAAAAAATATAGAGACGTTCCATGGAACGTCTCTACAGGCAAGTTTTCGGTTGATTTCGTAATCTCTAATTAGTTCATTGACACTCCCCGGTCTAAAGACGCGGGGATTCTATAGAGAGTTTCAGTCTATATCTCTCAGTTATCCCAGCCTCAGGCAGGGTTCCTTAAATATTTGGGTTCTTGCCCTGATCCTGTTTGCCATTACTGGCAGAATCATCTCTGACAAGCGTAACTTTCCGAGAGTCCCCCGGTAGGTTTTTAATGTCTTTGCTGACAATTTAATTGTCTCACGAATATGGATTAAAATTTGAAATTATTTCAAATTTTTAAATTAATGTCAATGCAGGATAAAGGAAAGCCTCTAGCCTTCATCCCTTGTCTAAGAGGTTGTTTGAAAAGTATTATATGAAACCCATAATCTCCAAAAACCTAACCCCCCTACCCCCCTTCCCTACAAGGGAATGGGGGTTTTAAAGCCTCTCCCCTACCAGGGGAGAGGTTTGGAGAGGGGTCTGTTTACACATGAAAAACTTTTAAAACATCCTCTAAAGCACAGATGTAGCTTCCTAAGTCAGCTATACTCCGCAAGGGTTTTCGGCATTTCCCTTATAAGATATTAGTCTTTCGGACACTCTTTAACTTTGTTTTCTACCCAGCGACGACAAGGGGAAAACAAACCTCTACCTGATTCTGCACAGTATCCTTTATCAACCTCCTTTTTTTCTCTAGGAATTTCTGACACAGTAGAACTTCCACGGACAAATGAAGAAAATTGTCCCCTCTCAACTACTGAATTATCTTGTCTAATCTCATATTCAAATTCATTGGCATCTCTTTTCACAACAAATGCACTACCACTATGCCGAGTCCCGATACTTATTTTGGTGGACTCTGAGCCTCTCCCTTTACTATAATCTCGATCAGTGTATGGGAAATTATCAGGAGACATTCCCCGGGAAATGTTTCTGATAATTACTCTCCTGCCATTTTTTGGTGGTTCACTTGAGGATGTAAACCAAGCTTTAGTATCACTTATATAAGTTGTAGCACTAGGACATTCACCCACATATTTAAACAAAGGCAAAACTATTTGATTAAGTTCTGATTGTCCCTCAACTTCAAACCCAATCTCAGGTGCAGCAGGAGCAGATTGTCCCCAACTCGGCAAGGATTGCATGAATACTAATGGAGTGGACAATACAACAATCTTCATCAAATAGGATATGCAGCGAGTTCTCTTTGACATTTTTCTCACCATAAAGTAAAGAATTTGTAGGTTATTTAGTCAATAAGCTTCAGTTAACGAAGGATATTAACTTGGATTGTTGAGTTCAATTCTTGATATTGAACCGGATTGAACTATGAGGTTAGTAAGCTTGGCTCAATTTATAGCTATATATACCCGCAGCAATTAATAAGCAATAGTTTTATGCTTTTCAAATTGTATGCAGATTCATCTAGGTATGAAATTACTTTATCTTGCAACCATCGAAATACGCAATAAAATTTCCCCAAACAGGTCCATCTAAAAATGCTCTAGGGAGATATCCTTTAGGCGCATCTAAAGAGTATTTAAGCTGATTATTAGATAAATATCTACCTCGATAACGCCAGCCTAAATCAGTAGCAAAATCTTCAAAATGCTCGTTAGTTGGTTCAAATTTATTACCAAATAAACTCTTCCATTTTTGTGCTTGTGCAGAAAAACCAAAGCGACCTTGACTTTGAGTTTGCCAAATTTGATTAATAGCACTTAAATTTCCGCAGGACAATCGAGAAATTGCCTTATCATTGAGTGATCCAGAAGCTTGGCTAATCTCCAGCATTAGAGACTTTGTTTCCTCGTCAGCCCCTTTCCAATCACCTTGAGATAATAATTTTTCCAATTTGTCCATACTAGCGGGAAAGTTTCCAGTATTCCCTCTGGTTGCTACTTCTATTTCTTTCTTTTCTCTGGCTTTTTTTGGTGGAATCTCACCCCCAGTAGGAGGTTTCTGACCAGTGAGGGAGAAAAAGATATTAATCGGAATTGCCGCATTAAATCCCGTTTTTCCCTGTCCAGAAGTTCCCGTTTCCTGTTGTCCAATTTTTGGCTTTTTCACAGGTGTGATTGGTTTTCGTCTGACTCTTGTTTCTGACTGACCAGAATCATTGTCATCTCCGCCATCTGCATCTGCTAGTCCGTGAATACCAATAACTCTACCATTACCATCAAATACAGGTCCACCACTGTTACCAACAAAGGTAGTAGCATTGTATACTAATCTGTAACCGTTGACCGCTCCAGGATTGAAAGTGACTACTGTACCCGGTGTGACGGTATATGTTCTATCCTTGCCTTTATTACCAAAAATACTGGGAAATCCGGTGACTTTAATCTCTGCCCCAATTTTTATCTCCTCAGAATTTCCTAAAGCAGCGACAGGATAGTTTTCCTGAGCTTCAAAGGTAACTATAGCTAAATCTGGGTCTTTCGGATTTTTTTGGAATATTTGACGGTCTTTAATGGGATAATCTTTGCCATTATAAGTATGAATTGTGTAATTAATGCCCGTGCTACAGGTAACTGGTTTGCGTCCCTGTATGGCATCACATACAACATGATTAGCCGTTAGAACGGTGTAAATTTTTCCTTTTTTGTCAATAATTACACCTGAGCCGCCGGGCGAGTCATTACCTTCACTATTAATTTGTACTGTAGTTTGTTGGGCAGCGTCCTCAAGTTTTTCCGCTTGCACGGAAATCAATGCTACAAAAAATACAAATGTTGATACCGTAACTGAGAAAATAGCAGAATTATTTTTCAGTATTTGGTTAGATAGATTCATATTTACATACAAATGACTTAAGTGAGATGGTATCACACCTACTTGGTAGAATCAATGGGTTTAGACAGGGAATTTACTCCCTGCCCATACTTTACCTTACAAGCGTCCTCCAGTATAAGCGCTCATAGGTTCTTTGATAAACCTGATGTAAAGATGCCTAAAAGTAGACTTAATCACACGCGGCATGGCAAAATCTATGGGCATTAACTTTTCGGGTAATTGCCAATCTGTAATTTGTAATAAATCGGGTGATAAATTCGGAAAGTGAATATCACTTAATTCTGGACATATTCCCAATCTTTGGGAAGCTGCAACTGTGGGAACTTGTGCGGGTGCAACTTGGAGAATTTCTAACATTGCTCTATCTAAAGCAAATACATTACTCGCAGCTGCTAGAATTTCTAATTTCCTAGGTTCTCCCCCACTTGGTCCATTACCTTCATGACCAATAATTCCATCTAAAATTGTTAAAGTTGGATTAATTGCTCTGGCAGTTTCTACTAACATTTCTCCAAATTTGTTAGCATCTTTACCAGCTTCCATGTGCCACCAAGCTTTCATTTTCCCAGGAACACAACCAAAGAGATTTTTAACTCCTAAAGTTAGGGTTAATTGCATATGAGATTTAACTTTAGGCAGATTAATAATCACGTCTGCTTCCATTGCTTCTTTCGATAAAAGCAAGTGATTAAAATTGTCGTTGACGGTTTGATAACGTTTCCCGTGAAATTCCACCAGTGGTAATTTTAGTTCTTCTAAAATTGGTAATAAACCATTCGCTATGGCCACACCTTTAGCACTACCAAAAGCGGGACTATCTCCTAAAAATGGATTTCCACCCACTGCAATTACCATTTCGGCAACAGCACGCACTAATTCTGGTCTGGTGGTGCATTCTTTAGTAGGACGAGAACCTGTGAGCAGGTTGGGTTTGAGTAAAACGCGGTTTCCTGGTTTCACAAAAGCAGCCATACCCCCTAAAGGTTCTAGCAGTGTTTCTAAGGATTCTTTTAAAGCTTCCTGTTCGTAGGATTTAGCCCGAATGAGACTAACAGATGGTTTTTGTGTTGACATGGAAAATAATTGCGTTATATTACATTCAGCATTAATACTGTATCAAAAATTAAACTATAGTGGAAAAGTTCTTCCTACTTTGACAAAGATGAATCTAAAGAACAGTTATGGTAGGGAGTTTTATGAAATACTAATTTTGCTAATATTTATTTTATTTCTCAGGGTAGATGAAACAGCTAAAATCACGCTCGCAAGATTTACGCGGCCTATTTGAGAAAAGTATCACTATAGAATATGTAGCCGAACCTCTCAAGGCTGTGTCGGTTGATGCTGATGTCAAAGAAGTATTACATTGGATGCAGTTACAAGATTTTGATGTGGTAGGGGTAGAGACAGAAAATATTGTTAGTGGTTATGTGGAACTATTACCAGACAAGGAACTTTTCATCAATTCAGAATTTTTGATAATTTCCTCTGCGATCGCTATATAAACGCAGATAAACGCAGATAAACGCAGATCAAGACGGATGAATTAATTGGTTTCATAATTCTGTACAGGGTCTAATGTGAAGAATCATTTCTAGAACTGTTAACTTGATCTTTAATAGAGATAATTTAATCATTTTGATTCTATGGATTCCCCAAGATTAATATGTTTGTAAGTACCAAAATAAATCTCTCCCATTTACCTGCTTTCACTATGTCGAAGATATATAAAAATATTGCCCCTGTGATCTTCGGTTTGATATTATCAGGATTAATACCCGGTGTTGCTAAGGCAGAAACAGTGATGGAAAAAGTAGCCCGAACAGGAGTATTAACTGCTGGTACAAGCAAAGATGCTTTACCATTTGCCTACTCCAACAGTCAAGGAAAATTGACTGGTTATTCTGTGGATATGCTAACTTTAATCCAACAGCAATTAGAGAAAGAATTAGGCAAAAAAATTACACTTAAATTAGTTGCAGTTACCCCAGCAGCAAGGATTCCTAAGATAATTAACCGACAAGTTGATATTGTCTGTGATGCCAGTAGTTTTACTTGGGAACGAGATAAAAAAGTTGATTTTTCTATTAGTTATGGTGTCACAGGGACGCAAATTTTAATTAAAAAGGAAACCAATTTAGGTTCACCAGAATCCCTGATTAATAAGCGTGTGGGTGTGTTAGCTGGAACTACCAATGAACAAGCAATCAAGCAAATACAACCCCAGTCTAAGCTTGTATATTTTAAGACTAGACCGGAAGCATTTGCAGCTTTGGAACAGGGTAAAATTGACGCTTTTGCATCCGATAGCATTCTTTTAGAGGGATGGTTACAAACAGCAAAAAATCCAGATAGTTTTGCCATAGTCCCCCCTCGTCCCTATTCACGAGAAGGAATTGCTTGTATGGTTCCTGAGAATAACTCTAAATTCCTCAATTCAGTGAATTATTCCCTCGTCAAATTTATGCAAGGATTTGTGAACAATAACTCCAAATATGTGGCGATTTTTGACCGTTGGTTTGGTTCTCAAGGTGCTGTATATCTCAATCAAGATTTACGTGATTTAGCCGTAGAAACCATGCAATTAATGATCGAGTTTCATGAACCGATTCCTCAGAAAGATTTGTAAGCCGTAGTTATTAATTAGCAAATAGTCTCACAAGTTAATTTTTTCTTAATTTGGTTAATCAGGTAAAGTTTCAACATATCCAAAATGATGTTTGTTTCTGATACCTGAATTAACTAATTTTGGCAATTACCACAATTACGGTAATAATGAATGGTATGTTTGGCTGTATTTAAAAAGTATTTATTACTTATTTGGTTTTGACAATTTTACAAAACTCAACTAAGATAACGCATTCAGGAAAATTTGCATATCGTCGCATATTTTGATTGTCTTCCATTTATTTACTTCTGGTCATCTTGCAAAGTTTCAATTAACAAATCTACCTGCTGCTGTTGCTGCTGTAGAAAACTATCACATTCTTGTAAATACTTAACCGCAGTGGCAAATTCTGCAAATATATCCGCTAATTGTAATTCACCTCCTTCAATGCGAGTGATAATAGTTTCAATTTCTGCTATCTTAGCTTCATAACTTTCCCCATTTGCGGACATGGACTTAACTGAATTATTCCGTTTAACCATAAAATTTTCCCCCTAAATAAATTATGAATTCAAACAATAATACAACAATTAGCAGCATATATGAAGTCTGTATTGGTGTCACAGATGCTATTTCCGCAATTCAATATTGGCAACAATTTGGTTATCGGATTGGAGAAATAGGAGAATTAACCGCAACTACAGCTTATCAACTATATCGGGTAAATTCACCTTTACAGACTATTCGACTTTATCATCAAAATGCAGATCATGGATTAATTCGGTTAATGATTTGGCAAAATCCTACATCTACAGGGTTAGGTGTGAGTTCCATGAAAACAAAAGGTAATCGTTGGGCTACTAGCTTAACTGCTGATATATTAGGGATTTTAAATCATGCGGAAGCAGCAAAATCAATTGGTGAAAACATTCTTTACACTCAAACTCACTGGGAAGTAATTTATAACAAAGATCAAAAAATTCGTCCTTTCGTAGAACCGTTGGTGGGGGTACGAGAAATGCTATTACTTCAACCATTTAGTCGGCAAGTTTTATTTCAACGTTTTGGTTATGATGTGACTAATTATGGACAGATTAATGATCATTCACCTTTAAAAACTAGTCAGTTTACTCATGTAGGTATAGTTGTCCAAGATGATAGTAAGGAAATTCTCAAATTCTATGAACAAGCTTTAGGTTTATTGCGTGTACGTGATGATATAGAAACAACTTATGAATCATCTTTAGCAGGAAGAGAATTTTTTGCACTGAACCCAGGAGAAAAATTTATAGTTACGGCTTTTGATGATCCTCGTTCTTCTCAAACTGATTTTATGGCAGCGCGAAGTGGTAGACTTTATATTATTCGCTTTCCAGAAAATATTACCTTAGAATCACGTTCTGTAGATGCCCAACCAGGAAGTTTAGGAATGTGTCTTTATACTTATAAAGTGCAGGAAATAGAGACGTATTGGCAACTAGTGCGAGAAAGTGCAGCAAAACAAATTACGGAAATTGTAAATAATGAATTTGCAGAAAATAGTTTTTCTTTTGTTGCCCCAGATGGTTATTTTTGGAATATAGTGGAAAGTAAGTAAAAATTAGCCAATTTAACAAGATTTAAGATTTCAGGAGATATAGCATGATAGGACAAACCCAATTAGTAGATGTTGAACAATGGATTAAAACCCGTGCTTCTTTAGATGCTAACGAATCTAATTTTCTGAGTTGGACAGGGAATATTTATAGTTTTATTCCTGGAGAAAAACGACAATTATTATTTAAAATTGTGGGAATGAGTGTAAGTCGTTGTATTCCCACTGAGGAAGGTAGTTGGGATTTTACTTCTAGAGAACTGACTTATTATCTCAACCCAGAAACAAAGGAGATTTTACATCAATGGGAAAACCCTTGGACAGAGGAAACAGTTACAGTTATGCACGTTGCTAATAGTCCCGTTCAAGGTCAATTTAAAAATAAATTACCTGTCCAAATAGCAGGAGAAAAAACTAATTTTGTATTTGATATCTTTCCTAACTATCCGAATCCTTTAGCCGAAAATCCCGAATTTGCTGATTATTGTCCAGGAGGAATTTATCAAGCCGCAGAATTATTTAAAATCTCTGTACCTACAGCAGAATTAGAAAATGCAGAACTAAATTCAGTTACGCAATTAAGCCTGTCTTGGGATAGAATTGGTCAATGGTTACCTTGGATGAAAATGGGTAAACATCCTGGTTATTTAATCTACAGTGCTACAGGTAATAAAGTCAGCGGTTTACAAGCATTACACCCAATTTTACAACAGGAAATAAATACTCGCGTTCCTTTATATAAAGCAGCCCCAAAAAGTTATGTTGAGGGGGAAGATATGACATCTTGGCTTTATTTTCAAAAGCACTTTTCCGCATATTTAGCTGGAGAAATATTCCCCATACCAGCACCAGAATCAGTTTAATTGACAATTACAGCAGTTTTCATGTATTTAGACCAAACTCTTGATTCCTCTTTGCACCTCTGCGTCTGGAGCGTGAGGCAAAAAAATGTGGTTCATTTACCCGAAAATCGCTGTAATTACAACTTGTGCATATTGTGACTAAGAGGATCAAAATTTCGAGGAAATTTGGTGCTTTCATCATAATATGCACGATGTAAATTCGCTCCATATAACTTAGTATAATGCAGCCTAGCACCCCGAAGATTTGCTTCAGTGAGATTGACACCAGATAAATTTGCTTTAGTCAAATTTGCCTTTGCTAAATTCGTTCCACTCAAATCTGCACCCCAGAGTTTAGCTTTAGCTAAGTTAGCTTCACTTAAATCTGCTCCCCATAAATTAATTCCGGGTAAATAGGCATTAATTAATTTAGCCCTGATTAATTTAGCAGAAACAAAATATCTTTCTCCTGCAAGATAACGCCGTTTTAGTTCCTCAGTTTCCATATCTAACCTACTTGAGCAACAAAACCTCTATCTCCAGAATAGTTCCTAAGTTGTTTATTGGCATTTTATCACCACAAAAATTTTTGCCTATATGATTACTTGAATTTTCATAATTTATTCCGTTTAACTCGTCAATTCAATTATACCCAATTAAGGATGGGATTGGACGAGCAAAGGCTACTTCACAGGTTGCAGTTTTGTCACCTTGAGTTTAAACTTCCCTACCCCAGTTTCCCCAAAAGAATGAACGCGCACAATGTAAGTTCCTGTTTCTGTAATGCGGGTAAATAATAGAGAATTACTTGTACCGTCGGGAGCATCATCATTTTCTCCTGCTGTTGAACCATTGGGTGCTAATAGTGTAATAATGCTGTCAAAGTTTTCCGATGACAAATCAATAGATAGATTATCACCCTGATTTAATTTGATTGCATAATCACGAGCAAATCCCCCTTGTCCTGTGGGAATATCTTTGTTTGATAAGGTATCAGAAATTTCTGTCAAATTAGTTAACGGAATAGGGCTATATAACTTATTTTGTGCTGAGGCTGTTTTGATCCAAATCCCCATTGTTAGTAATGTAATAGGAATAATTAAGATGTTTCTGAAACCCACTGCAAAAATCTTTTTCATAAATTGAAATACTGTTCCCAGAAATACAGGGTAACTAATCTAATATAGCTTGATTTTTATTTATTTGTCGTGGCAACAGCAGCTACACCCAAGACTGTAATTTGATGTTGTTCAAGAGTCTGTACAGCAGCTTTAACAGTAGCACCAGTAGTATAAATATCATCCACTAATAAGATTGGTATATGGGGATGACGACGCAAATCTTTACCAATCACAAAAGCATTTACTAAATTTTCTTGTCTTTGAACTGCGGATAAACTAAATTGTGCTTTGGTTTCCTTAATGCGTTCTAAACCATTGATTTTCAATTTGTATCCTGTCACATTACAAAAACCTTCAGCTATTAATGCAGCTTGATTAAAGCCCCGTTGTTTTTGTTTTTTGGGGTGCATAGGGATAGGAACAACTAAAAGCTGTTGTTGTGGTTGCGGTGAATGTAATAACCATGATTCCCCTAACCATTCTCCTAACACATAACCAATTTGTGGCTGATTCTCATATTTTAATGCAGCGATCGCTCTTTTGACTGCACCACCATAATTTCCCCACACAAATATTGGTAATGGTTGTTTCCATAAATAAGCAGGATTTTGTTTGTGACAAATTTGAATTTGTTTGATGCAATATGGACAAAGTTCCCTGGGTGTAGGACGCTGACACAGGGGACAAGAGGATTTAAGAAAAAGACTCAGAAGGTTTTTGAATATCTTGATCATAGATATTTTACATAGACTAAATCACATCTGCTAGTTTCTACACCTGTTGTTGGTAGATAACCATTACTTTCATAAAGTTTAACAGCTTCAGCTAAAATACTGGCGGTTTCAATCCAAATTTGCTTAAATCCCCGTAAAGCAATTGCTGTTTCTAGTTGTTGTAATAAATATTTTCCTAATCCTAAACCACGCACTTTTGGTAAAAGATACATTTTTCTAATTTCTACCGCTTTTTCGCCGCGATTTATGGGATAATAGGCAGCAGTCCCGACAATCTGATTTTGATGTTCAATTACCCAAAATTCTCCACCAGTTGCTAAATAATATTCTTCAATATTTAATACATCCTTGTCTGCTGCTTCCGGTTGCCAAGGTAAACCATATTCTGATAATATAGAACTAATAACTGTGGCTGCAAAAATGCGGTCTTTTTCTTGCCAATTGCGAATGATAAAATCTTGGTATTGATACATAAATTTAGTCCATTAAATTAGAATACTATTTAGGAAATTTCTATGGTGTTTTGGATGATTAATCTAAAACCTGTTTCATCCTTAAATTTATCCATTCTTGTAATTTGTGAAGACTGAAAATTAGGTTTTTTGTTATTAGCTATATATGCCTTTTTAGATTTATAAATTTCTAAATCATGATTTGCAATAAAAACATTAATTGTATTTTTTAATTGTTTCTCTCCCTTTACAACCCAATTATTTCTATAATTTTTCTCTTTTAATTCCACGAAAATAAGATGATTGTTGTAAGTCAGCATACCATCACAACGGTTATCCATTGTACCATCTGATCTGAGAATTTCAATACAATTATCAATAGCGGTAAATATCAGGGCAAGCGCATCTTATTTTTAGAATGCTTACTGGACAAAGGTTTTGACGATTGTTAATTTTTGTAACTAAAGGTTGAAACCCTTGCTGGGCATGGATTACAGAATTTAGGTGCGTTTGCCCTGCGGTAAATATCACCTCTATTTCTTGATTATTTTCAACAATAGCAATCCATTTGCTACAATCATCAATATCAGTATCAATATAAGCAGGATCTTCGTTAGGATCATCACAAAGTCCAAATTTATACTGATTTGTCTGACTTTGACAATTAGCATCAAAAAAATTTATACTCATATTTGTTCCTCAATTTCTAGTAAATCATCAAAAAGGTTATTAGTCTCTGCTAAGAAAGAATTGAGATAATTTTCATCAGTAGGTAATCCTTCATAAGTAGAAAGTTTGATAATTTCCCCTGTCTCTGTTAATTCATATACAATTGAATCCTCATCAGATACACAAGATGCTTGAGGAACAATATTTTCTAGTTGTTCCTTTAGTAAATTGCTGTTTGGTAAATCTAGAATTTTCTGTAAAACCTGATATCCCTTGATTGCTAATGTCAGATAATTAATAATATAAGGACTGTGGGTAGTGAGAATTAGTGTATTACCTTCTGTAAGGTTAGCAAATTCTAACAATTTATATAAAACGTCTTTTTGCGATTTGGGAAACAGATTTTGTTCTATTTCTTCAACAATATTTAAAAAACATTCATTTTTATATTTAGAAGATAATACTTCCAAAGCAGCTTTTTTAAATTCCTCAGAAAGATTATCATTGGATAGGATTTTTTCAATTTCTGTTTTTAATCTTTGTTGTTCTTCTCCACTAAGTTCATTTTGGGAAGAATCTTGATTTTGACCAATAGATAACGCAATATTTCTAGAAACTAAAAACAAAGGAATAAAAGATTGAAACCCGCTTGAAGATTCGGAAATATTTAATTTATAATCACTTCCTATAATATTTAAAGTATTATCTTTTTGATCAAATTCCAACTTTACATCACCCACTGGTAAAGTCAAACTTTCTGATAATTCCTGCTGTGAACGCTCTAATTCCTCAAAAAAAGTAGATAATGATTGAGGTAATTCTTTTACTTTTTCAGCCCCCTTGACAACACTAAAAAAGTTTCTTTCTGCTGGTACATACATAATTTTAGGTACAATATATTCTTGGGGACTATTATTATTAGAAAACAGATCTAATTGTTTAATCATAGGAAAAACTTTTAATTTTCCCTCTTGGAAATAAAAAGAAAAAGCATTTCCTACATATTCAATTTCAGTTTCTGGCAAGAAATAATTCTTCAAGTTATGATAGTTACAATATGTTCTAATAAACCTATTATAGTTTTTTACATATTTTATTTCTAAATTTCCACGATACAACTGTTTTTCCAACCAACTTAATGTTGAAATTAGTTTAGCGATACTACTTTTTCCCGTTCCTTGATTACCGATAAAAACAGTAATTTTACGAATGTCTATAAATCCATTATTTTCTGCGAAACCTGATTTAATTGGTCCGAAATTTTTAACTTTTATTTGACTCATATATCATCTTTATTTGCTGTATTTACTTCGTTTTCCTTTTCTAGCACAAATATTATAATTCAAACTCTGATTAACAATAATTTATTTTTCATAATAAAAACGCCCCCCTCGTGGAGAGCGTTTTTTATTTAACTAGACTCTAGTTATTAACCGTTGATTGCAGGAGCGCTTAAAGCAACAGGAGCAACATCAGCAGCAGCCAAATCTAGAGGGAAGTTGTGAGCGTTACGCTCGTGCATTACTTCCATACCTAAGTTAGCGCGGTTGATTACGTCAGCCCAGGTAGCAATAACGCGACCTTGAGAATCCATGACGGATTGGTTGAAGTTAAAACCGTTGAGGTTAAACGCCATTGTGCTAACACCCAAAGCTGTGAACCAGATACCAATTACAGGCCAAGCAGCTAGTAAGAAGTGTAGTTGACGGCTGTTGTTGAAGGAAGCGTATTGGAAAATCAAGCGACCGAAGTAACCGTGAGCAGCAACGATGTTATAGGTTTCTTCTTCTTGACCGAATTTATAACCGTAGTTTTGTGATTCGTTTTCGGTTGTTTCTTTAACCAAGGAAGAAGTCACAAGTGAACCGTGCATTGCAGAGAACAAAGAACCACCGAAGACACCAGCTACACCTAACATATGGAAGGGGTGCATCAAGATGTTGTGTTCTGCTTGGAACACGATCATGAAGTTGAATGTTCCAGAGATACCTAAAGGCATACCGTCTGAGAATGAACCTTGACCGATTGGGTAGATCAAGAATACTGCGGTAGCAGCAGCTACAGGTGCGGAGAATGCTAGGCAAATCCAAGGACGCATTCCTAAGCGGTAAGAAAGTTCCCATTCACGACCGAGGTAGCAGAATACGCCGATCAAGAAGTGGAATACTACTAACTGGTAAGGACCGCCGTTATACAACCACTCATCTAAAGAAGCAGATTCCCAAATAGGGTAGAAGTGTAAACCGATAGCGTTGGAGGAAGGAACTACTGCACCGGAGATGATGTTGTTTCCGTAGAGTAGAGAACCTGCAACTGGTTCGCGGATACCGTCAATGTCCACGGGAGGAGCAGCGATAAATGCAATTACAAAGCAAGTAATTGCAGCGAGGAGGGTAGGGATCATTAATACTCCGAACCAACCGATATATAAACGGTTGTCAGTGCTGGTGATCCATTCGCAGAAGCGATTCCATACGTTAGCACTTTCGCGCTGTTGTAAGGTAGTTGTCATGTGTTTATAATTGCGTTTGAGTTATGTATGTTTTGGTAGGTGTTTCTACCTCATGAATTTATATTAAGCTTTATGTTTCGATTTGTAAAGCTATTTAAAGTAGGTATTAGTTATGAAAGTCATTAGTTTTTCTGATATCATGGGATTAACAGCAGCTATTGTGATAATTAGGCGGGCAGGATGCCCACCCCACAGGAGTTCTGGACTATTTCAGATGTAAAATTCAACCAGGAGGCCAGGACATAGAACGACCGCCTAGTATATGTATATGGAGATGATAGACTGTTTGTCCGCCATCAACACCAGTGTTCATAACTACGCGATAACCGTTTTCCAGTCCTGCTTGTGCTGCAACTTTCTGGACTGTTAATAATAGATGTCCTAAAAGTGCTTGATCTTCAGGTTCTGCGGTAGCTAGATTAACTATGGGTTTTTTGGGAATTACAAGGATGTGAACTGGTGCTTGGGGGTTAACATCTGTAAAAGCCAAAGCTAAATCGTCTTCATAAACAATATTCGCGGGAATTTCTTTACGAATGATTTTACTAAAAATGGTTTCTGTGTTCGGACTCATGCAGTTTTACTTACTCATCTGCTCAAGATTTTAAGCGATCGCTGGAACAGGCGATAAAAAGTTAAGCTATTGTGTAGTCAGTGCATTTATAGTTTTATGGCCAAACCTGCGGATGTTAGTACCAAACGCTTAATTAGTCTTGCACCCAATAATTGGGTAAAATGGGTAACGCAAATCCCGGATGTGGTTGCTGGGGAAATTCTCAATTCTGAATTTCAATGGATTAGTAGGGAAAGTGATGTACTTATCCGTGCTGAAAGTAAAGAATATGGGGAATTTATGGTTCTCAATGAATTGCAATTGCGGTATAAGTCAGAACTGCCGCGAAGGATGCGAGCTTATGCAGGATTAGCTGAAGAAAAATATAAATTACCCACATATCCTGTACTAATTAACATTCTCAAAACAGGTGATGCTGAAATCCCAACACGATTTGAATCTAATCTTGCTGGTTTAGAAGTGCGTCAAGATTACCGAGTAATTAACCTGTGGGAAGTAGATGTTAAAATTGCCTTAGAACAACCTTTACCGTCTCTACTGCCTTTTGTGCCGATTCTCAAAGGTGGTGAAGATGAATCTATAATTCGGGAAGCATTGCGTTTATTGCAAGCTGATGAACAATTAAATCAATTAGAAACGGTTCTTGCTTTTTCTGCTACGTTTGTATTAGATAGTTCCTTAGTTCAAGAAATTATGAGGTGGGATATGACAGTTTTACGCGAATCACCTTGGTATCAGGAAATATTGCAACAAGGAGAACAGCAAGGAGAACAAAAAGGAGAAAAGAAAGATAGACTCTCAAGCATTGAGTTATGTTTAGAAGTAAAATTTGGTAATGAAGGATTAAAATTCATGCCGAAAATATCAGAAATATCTGATCTTGAGACACTAAAAACAATTCAACGCTCGATTCTCACCGTTGAAAGTTTAGAGGAACTAAAACACATACTCCAAAGTTTCTCATAACAAGTTCAAATCTCAACTATCACGAGTATAAAAGGTAAAAACGCAGATAATTTGTCATGTTTTGCTATTCGCTTAACCAACTAAAAAGTTGACCAATTGTTAGCTTAAAGGACTCTGCAAAATGGGGAACAGGTAGGCGATCGCTTGCAACTTCAAAAACTTCAATGGTACGATTGCTAAAATAAACAAATACTAATTCTTCTTCTGGGTCAATCAACCACCCCATTTGAGTCCCATGAGTGAGACAATGAAGGATATTGCGAACAACTTTAGTTTGACTTTGATCAGGAGAAAGAATTTCAATTGTCCAGTCTGGTGCGAGTGCAAAGGTATTAGATACTTTACCATTTTCGTCACGGGGAATACGTTCCCAAGTAAAAACTGCGATATCAGGAACAATAGATTTACTCCCAAAGGTACAGCGCAGTTCCGAATAAGCACGAGCGATATGCTGGGGTTTGAGAGCTATATTGATATCAGCACCGAGATCAAGTTGCACCGTGCTGTGTTTTCCTTGAGGCATAGGTTTTTGGATAATTTTACTGTCTATAAATTCGCTGGCTGGTTTGGTTTCTGGCTGTTTGAGAAATTCATCTAAGGTTAGGAGTTTAGTGGGAGTTTGAACCATTATCGTTTGAGTTAAGTGAATTGTAATTATTCTAAATCAATTATCGTGGCATCACATCATCTAACCGCTATTATTATATTAACAATCCTCTTGGGTGATTTCACTCATTGTTAATGCACCCAAAAATCTGCTTTGATATGATCAAGGTTTATTGATATATAAAAAATGCTGGCTAGAGTTTGGAGTGCATCTATCATCGGGATTGACGCTGTAAAAGTGGGAGTAGAAGTTGATGTTTCCGGTGGTTTACCGGGAATTGTGATTTTAGGTTTACCAGATTCCGCAATTCAAGAATCTAAAGAACGGGTAAAAGCAACTTTGAAAAATGCGGGTTTTGCTTTTCCCATCCGGAAAATTGTCATTAACCTAACTCCCGCAGATTTGAGGAAAGAGGGACCCGCTTTTGATTTACCAATTAGTGTGGGAATTTTAGCAGCTTCTGAACAAGTTAACGCCGATTTGTTAGGAGATTTTTTATTTTTGGGGGAAGTTTCTTTAGATGGTAGTTTGCGTCCTGTTGCTGGTGTTTTACCTATTGCTGCAACTGCAAAAAAGATGGGAATTACAGGTTTAGTTGTTCCTGTTGATAATGCCCAAGAAGCCGCTGTTGTTGAAGGTTTAATGGTTTATGGTTGTAAAGATATTGCTGATGTAGTGGACTTATTAAATAATCCTAAAAAATATAAACCTGTCCAGTTAAATAAAGCAGTAGAAACTACCCAAGAAACATCTTTAAATTTAGCAGATTTGCAAGATATTAAAGGACAAGCGCACGCCCGCAGGGCTTTAGAAATTGCGGCTGCGGGAGGACACAATTTGATTTTCGTTGGACCACCAGGAAGCGGAAAAACGATGTTAGCACGGCGATTATCGGGAATTTTACCACCTTTAAGTTTTCCTGAATCTTTGGAAGTAACACGCATTCATTCTGTGGCTGGATTGTTGAAAAATCGAGGTTCATTAGTTAGAGAAAGACCTTTTAGAAGTCCCCACCATTCCGCATCTGGTCCATCTTTAGTTGGTGGTGGTACTTTTCCTCGTCCTGGCGAAATTTCATTATCTCATAGAGGTGTACTTTTTTTAGATGAATTAACAGAATTTAAAAGAGATGTTTTGGAGTTTTTACGTCAACCTTTGGAAGATGGTTTTGTGACAATTTCTAGAACTAAACAATCTGTCACTTTTCCGGCACAATTTACATTAGTAGCCAGTACAAATCCCTGTCCTTGCGGTTATTATGGTGATACAATTCAAGGATGTACTTGTTCACCTCGACAACGGGAACAATATTGGGCAAAATTGTCTGGACCATTAATGGATAGAATTGATTTGCAAGTAGCAGTAAATCGTTTGAAACCCGAAGAAATTACTCAACAACCAACGGGAGAAGCGTCAAAATCTGTAGCAGAAAGAGTGAAAAAAGCACGAGAATTGGCTATGATTCGATTTCAAAAAGAAGAAGATTTACAATGTAATGCTCAAATGCAAAGTCGTCATTTACAAAAATGGTGTAATTTAGATGATGCTAGTCGGACTTTATTAGAAGCAGCAATTAGGAAATTAGGGTTATCCGCAAGAGCAAGCGATCGCATTCTTAAAGTAGCACGAACTATAGCAGATTTAGCAGCAGATGAAAACCTTAAACCCCAGCACGTAGCCGAAGCAATTCAATATCGGACAATTGATAGAATGCAATAACTACCCTGTCCAGTGCGATAGAACAAATAAAGCAAAAATAGTCGGTTTAAAAACCAAATTTTGGATTTTGGATCAGTATCAATAACCCAAAATCCAAAGTTTATTAAGCTAGGGCTGGTACAGGAATTTCCAAGTGAGGATATAATGGGAAGCGATCGCACAATGCCGCCACTCGCATCAAACAATCTTTAGTGACTGTATCCGCATCTGGAGAAAGTAAACGATCAGCAATAATATTGCCAACTTCCGTAAATTCTGCCACACCTAAACCCCTAGTAGTCATAGCGGGAGAACCCAATCTTAAACCACTGGTAACAAAAGGTGATTCAGTATCAAAAGGAACTGTATTCTTATTGGCGGTAATATTAACACTGCTGACTAGTTGATCTCCCTTCTTCCCAGTCATACCAACAGAACGTAAATCTACTAACATTAAGTGATTATCCGTGCCATTAGACACTAATTTGAATCCTCTGTTTTGCAATTGAGTAGCCAAAGCGCGGGCATTTTCAATCACTTGGCCAGAATAAGTTGTAAACTCAGGTTTAAGAGCTTCACCAAAAGCCACAGCTTTACCAGCAATCACGTGTTCTAGTGGTCCACCTTGAGTACCGGGGAAAACTGATTTATCCAGCTTTTTACCCAATTCTGCATCACGAGTCAAAATCAAGCCGCCGCGAGGTCCACGTAAAGTTTTATGAGTTGTAGTTGTGACAACATCACAATAAGGCAGGGGGTTGGGATGATGACCAGTCGCCACTAAACCAGCAATGTGAGCAATATCTGCGAGTAAGTACGCGCCAACTTCATCAGCAATACTGCGGAACTTTTGAAAGTCAATAATCCGAGGATAGGCTGAATACCCACAAATTAAGAGTTTAGGCCGTTCTTTGATAGCTAAATCACGAATTTGGTCATAGTCTAATTGTTCAGTTTCTTTACTTACGCCATAATGACGGACTTGGAACCATTTACCAGAAACGTTCACTGGTGAACCGTGGGTAAGGTGTCCTCCATGGGATAAGTCCATACCCATAATTGTGTCCCCTGGTTGCAGCAGGGTTAGGAAGACGGCAAAATTAGCTTGTGCGCCGGAATGGGGTTGAACATTGGCATGAGCCGCACCAAATAGCTGTTTAGCCCGGTCAATGGCTATTTGTTCAATTTTGTCAACAAACTCACAACCGCCATAATAGCGTTTACCTGGTAATCCTTCAGCGTATTTGTTGGTTAATACTGAACCTTGAGCAGCTAATACCGCAGCAGAGGTAAAGTTTTCACTCGCAATTAATTCCAAGTGGTCTCGTTGACGCTGTAATTCTTGGTTAATTAGTTCATTAATAGCAGGATCAGAGTTTTTTAACAGGTCTGAATTAGTTTTTGTCACGTTTATTATCCTTATGGCAGTTGACGAAAATCGAGATTGCGGTTAAACCTATTACCAAAGTTAGAAATCAGGCAACTTGTTTATTATAGGATTTAGACGGAAAAGCTTTGAGAACTGGGAACGTCATTATTTAAGAATTACTGACTTTCATCAACGTGGTAGCCTGAATTTATGTATTATTTTGTACTCAAACTTACAAAAATCTAAGATATATAAGATACAATAAACCTAGATTATCTAGTTAGGAACGTGGATTTATTAACTTACAATTCTTTGTAGGTTGGGTGAAGCGACAGTGTAACCCAACATTAGATTACTTCCTGACTCTATTTGCAACAAGGAGGAGTTGAGATGTTAGTCATTTTAATGGACAATCAAATCCTTAGCTCTGAAAAGGTTTGTCAGTCTTGTTTACTAGCAAATGGTAGTGGACAACCTCGCTGGGGTGGAGGTAAACTGCGCTGTGGTCAAGCAATTAATAAGTTTACAGAACAACAGCCAGATCAATACGAGTGCGTTATGGGCTTTCGTGTCGCCAATGTAGAATAATGTTGACACTCTGCGGTCTAAAGACACGCAGATTCTTTAAGACCTGCTTAAAAAGGATAGTCAATTATCCTCCTAGACGCTCAAGACAACTACCAGTACGACAGGTATTGCAATTGCGCTTACTTTTGATTTTTTTGCTGCTTTTGTGAGTCCATCAATTTTTAATGTTAAACGCTCCATGATTTACCATTGCTTGTTTACCCAGGCCACGGCTATGCCGAGACGAGATAAATCAGGGGTTTCTCCTTAATAAAACACTTCTTGGCGTTGATGGTTATTCCTACTTGCTAATTAATTCTATCATGTCACGGCGAATAAATTCGCCGTTGGCACTTCCTCCACGCATCTATTGCCAAGTGGCTTCCGTGCCTTTCGTTCTATTTGGTGATTTGTCAGCAAGGTCAAGCATCTGCGTTATCCTAAGCTCAATAGCTGTTAAAATTTAGCCACAGGAGAACACAAAATGTCTTGGCGCGGGTCTACAACTTTCCCTGATCGAATTTTTGCCTGTTTACCTTATCTACTGCCTTTGATTGAGGTATTTGCTTTCGGTCAGTTTTTAATGAATGATTTTCCACTGTTAGGACTGATATTTTTACCCCTGTTGCCACTATTAAGAATTTACTATGGTGTCCGTTATGCGGGAATGATTATTTTCTTTGCTTTGTGGCTGTTGGTGGTCAGAAACGAGAAAATTAATCATTTTATTCGTTTTAACACGATGCAAGCCATCATTCTCGATATTGTGATCTTTTTATGTAGCATCTTGACCGATATTGTGAAATTAGTTCCTGGTAGTGGATTTGCTATGCAAACACTTTATACAACCATTTTCATGGGGATATTAGCAGCAGTTGTTTATTCCGTTGCTCAGTCATTAATGGGTAAGTATGCGGAAATTCCCGCGATTTCCGATGCAGTACATATGCAAGTACGCTAACAGTTAACGGACGATAACTGTGTTTTCTAGGCGACCAATTCCTTCAATTTCTACACGGATGCGATCGCCTATTTGCAAAGCTCCTACCCCCATTGGTGTACCAGTTAATATTATATCCCCAGGTAATAAGGTCATCCCTTGACTGATATAAGACACCAAAAAATCTGGGGAAAATACCATTTGATCAATACAAGTAGATTGGACTGGATGGGGATTATCATTCAGAAACGTCTGTAATCTCGCTCCTGGGTTTAATTCTCGGACAATCCAAGGACCCAAAGGACAAAAAGTATCAAAACCTTTGGCTCTTGTCCATTGGGGGTCTTTTTTTTGTAAATCCCTGGCTGTAACATCATTGGCAATGGTATAACCCCAAATTTTACTTTGGGCTTGGGCTGGGGTACAATCACTTGTGCGATCGCCAATCACCAAAGCCAATTCTCCTTCATAGTCTACCCGTTGAGACTGATAAGGATACTTAATTTCTCTTTCTGACGCAATCACAGATGTAGGCGGTTTGAAAAAAATTAGCGGTTCAGCGGGTACAGGTGTTCCCATTTCCGCCGCATGATCAGCATAATTCTTGCCTACACCCACAATTTTTGAAGGCGCACAGGGGGCTAGAATCGTGTAAGAATTGGATGGCAGGATTAAATCCGTAGGTTGACCATCCAACCAAGGTGGAGCATCCAGCACTTCTACATTCTGAGAAAGCTGGAGTAACCCATAGTAAATTTTCCCTTCTTGACTTTGAACTCGCACATATCGCTGCGCCATAACTTTGACAAATATCCTTGAATATACTTTGTTCCAGCAGAATGTGCTTAATGATTGCCATTAAAAACTTGTAAGATTATATGATAAATATTGAAAATCTTATGACCTTAATTAACAAACTATTAACCAGTGGACAAATCCTGCTCAAAATTGTGCTACTGTAGAATAACTAAAAAATTGTCAAAATTCCTTGTTGCTTGAGATGTTAATCAATTAAAGTATCGCCCATGGCAATATTTGTATAAATTAATACCTCTTCAGCCATTGTCCATAAGGTGAATTAAAAAACATGACCACAGTTTACGAAACCATGTACATTTTGCGTCCTGACTTGGGAGATGAGCAAGTAGTACAACAAATCGCCAAATACGAAAACTTAATTCGTGAACACGGTGCTGAGAATATTGAAATTCAAAACCGTGGTAAGCGTCGTCTGGCCTATGAAATTCAAAAGCATCGTGATGGCGTTTATGTTCAACTCAACTACACAGGTCCTGGAACTGTAATTGCTATCATGGAACGCGCAATGCGATTGAGTGAAGAAGTGATTCGCTATATGACAGTCAAGCAAGAAGTTCACAAAGAAAAACCAGAAGAAGTTGTAGCAGCTTAATAACCGCGTTTTCCGAGGTGATTAGTTAGATAACTCCACAAAAAAGATGAACTGCTTGCAGCAGGGCTTCGCTGTCCAAGTTTGTGGTATCGTTCTTGTATTATTAGCGGGCAAGATGCCCGCACTACAAGAAATTTTGGATATTTCTTTAATTGGAAGTCTCTTAGCAGTTCAGCAGTATGGCCTGCGTCATACTGCGACATCAGGAAATTACTAAAAATCGCTCAATTATTTCACTCGAATTGCGACCTATGTGATATAATCGGCGCAAGTGAAAAATTAACTATATATATTAAGTAAGAGCTTTAAGTGACTGTGAGCCAATCTGATATACCAAACATCCAAGAACTGTCCACCGAAATCTCGCAGTTGCGCCAAGACTTGCAACTGCGAGATCAATTAGTTCAACAGTTATCTCAAGAACTATTCCGGCTAGTTAAGGGTAATACTAACTTTACACCGCCAAAATCTGAGCCAGAGATAGATTTGAGTCAATTGCAGGCTTTAAGAGATCAAATCCAAGCCGTCGAACAGCAGGTGACTTTCTATCAAGAGCAAATTACGAATCGTGATACGGAGATTTGCCAATTACGACAGTCTGTACAAGAACTAACTGATCGTAGTCGAATGTTAGAGCAGGTAGTACAGGAATTACCCCAAATTTACCGTCGTAAGTTTGAGGAACGCATGACACCAGTGCGAGACAAGGTCACAATCCTACAACGAGAAAATCGCCAATTGCAAGCCGAATTGCAAAGTGTGAGTTATCGTTTAGCACTTAAAAACCGCTACACAAATCATGGCGGTATTGATTTACCTACTTTTCCTCGTTCGGAAGTTACAACCGATAGTTTACCTGCTGCCCAAAATGTCTAAAATTTGTGACTGTATTTGAATTAAATCAAAACTTCTATTCCGCAGTACCTATCTTTTTTTGAGGTACTGCGGACTTTAGTTAGGGCTTGCTGAATAAGATTAGAAGGAATAACAGATAAGGGTTTCAGGTTTTGATTTTTCTACGAAGTCAGGTATCTGAACCTATAATTGGTATATCTCATCAAAAAGTTCTTTCACTTGCCATTCCGGGAAATTATTTGATTATGCTCCAAAGACTATATGTACACAACTTCAGATGTTTAGAAAACTTTGAATTAACAATGAAGGAGATGTCATCTGCTCTCTTGATTGGAAAAAATGGTACAGGTAAATCAACTATTGCAACTGCATTAGAGGTATTTCAATCTATTGGTAGAGGTATAAATAGAGTTGGTCAACTTGTAAAGTCTAAAGATTTTACTCGTGGCAGGTATGATGTTCCCATTCGCTTGGAAATAGAAGTATTACTTGAGGAGAAATTATATAAATACGTCCTGGCCTTAGAGTTGCCAGAAAAATTTAAAGAATTGCGAGTTTTTGAAGAACAACTTTTAGTTGCAGGAAATCCAATTTACTCTCGTAAAGAAGCACAAGTTACTCTTTATAGTAGTTCACAAAATCGTGAATCTCAGTTTTTAGTAGATTGGCATTTAGTAGCCCTTCCAGTCATTCAAGAGCAATCAGAAACAGATCCACTTCATACTTTCAAAAATTGGCTGGCTCATATAATTATTCTAGCACCAATTCCTAGTTTAATGACTGGAGATTCCCACGGAGAAACTTTACAACCAAACAGAGATGGTGCAAATATTGGGGAATGGTTTTCTGGTTTACTTGGTAGATATCCTGCGGCCTATAGAGACGTTGATAAATATTTACGGGAAGTTATGCCCGATTTTCAAGATTTCTTGAATGAACTTATCGGTAAAGAGTTCAAAAGTTTAATTGTGAGATTTGCTGAAAATAATGCAACCTTGAATGTTAACTTTCAAGATTTATCAGATGGTGAAAAATGCTTTTTTCTTTGTGCTGTGGTATTAGCAGCTAATAAATTCTATGGGTCAGTTTTGTGCTTTTGGGATGAACCTGACAACTATCTCTCTATCTCAGAAGTAGGTCATTTTATCACATCTCTGAGACGTTCATTTAAGGATAGTGGCCAAATTTTAGTAACTTCTCATAATCCTGAAGCAATTAGAAAATTCTCCAATGAAAACACCTTTATTCTGGATAGAAAAAGTCACTTAGAACCAACTTTAATTAGATTGCTTAGTGATATACCTGTTACTGGCGATTTGATTAATTCTTTGATTTGTGGTGATATAGAATTATGAGTATAAATAAGAATAAACCACATTTGTTAATTTTACCTGAAGATGATGCTAATCGTCAGATTGTTAACGGATTTATTCAAAATTTGAATGTGAATAATCTGGCTATTCAAATCCTACCAATTGCTGATGGTTGGAAAAAAGCTGTGGATAAATTCACAAATGATCATATCAAAGCTATGCGACAATATCCACAGAGAAACATCCTATTAATTATTGATTTTGATGAATGTGAAGATAGATTAAATTTTGTAGAAAATTATATTCCAGATGATATAAAAAATAGAGTATTTGTTTTAGGTGTACAATCTAATCCAGAGAGTCTTAAAAGGGATATTCAAAAAAATTTGGAGACTATTGGAGAATCTCTGGCTACAGATTGCGCGGAAAACAATCATAAATTATGGGAACATCGTCTTATCATACATAATAAAACTGAGTTAGAACGGATGATTTTATCTGTTAAACCATTTCTGTTTCCAAATTAAACCAAGAAACAATAGACATCTGGTGAAAATTAAATATGCGTGACTTACAACCCTTGTAGAGACGTTCCATGGAACGTCTCTACATTCTTTTCTGGAGATGTCTAATAGTTACACTGCTAAGAAAAAGCCTAAAAAAAGAGAAATTTAATATCTTCCTCTAAAAAAAATAAGGAATATTGGGGTTTCCAACCTAATTGTTTTTGAATTTTATCAATGTTACCCAATAATAGCACTGATTCATCCGGTCGGTAAAAAGCAGGATCAACGACAACGTAATCTTGCCAGTTCAACCCAACAAATTTAAAAGCACACTCTACCAGTTCCTTAACTGAGTGGGTTTTACCACTAGCAATAATATAATCATCAGGCTGCTGTTGCTGTAACATCAACCACATAGCGTGTACAGCATCTTTAGCGTAGCACCAATCACGACGGGCATCTAAATTTCCCAATTTTAATTGATTAGCTAATCCTAGCTTAATCATGGCGGCAGTTCGAGTAATTTTACGAAATACAAATTCTGCACCACGTCGGGGGGATTCGTGAGTATAAGTAATACCGCAGCAAGTGTAAAGGTTATATTGTTGGCGATAATTGATAGTCATCCAATGGGCATATGCCTTGGCGACACCGTAGGGATTGCGGGGGCGGAAAGCTGTAAGCTCGTTTTGGGGAGATACGTCAGGCTGTCCAAAAACTTCACTGCTGGAGGCTTGGTAAAATCTCGCATCAGATTTACAACGACGAATGGATTCTAAGAGACGAGAAACACCCAAAGCAGTGTATTCCGCAGTGAGAGATGGTTGTGTCCAGGATGTGGGAATATAGCTTTGAGAAGCAAGGTTATAAATTTCGTCGGGTTGGGACTCTGTAATCACATCCATGAGTGAAGATTGATCCAGGAGATCTCCTGAAAGAATTTCAACAGTACCACTGAGGTGATTAATCCGTTCGAGGTTTCCAGAACTGGAGCGACGGACTAAGCCAAATACTTGATATCCTTTGGATAGAAGGAGTTCGGCAAGATAAGAGCCATCTTGACCAGTTAATCGGGTGATTAGGGCTTTCTTGGTCATTTGCTGATATTTTATAATTGCCGATTTGCCGTTTTCTAGATGGTTACACACAAGGCAGAATAAGGTGAGTTTTAACCGTTAATTTCCAGATGGTTAGAATCTATTTTTGAATAATTTGTTCGTATATTGCTCTAATCTCAGTTATCATACGGTCAACTGTAAATTCTTGCTCAAATTTCTCTCTACTTTCTTTACCCATCTGCTGACGAATTTCAGGAGAATTAGTAAGTATGTGCAGTGCATTTGCTAGTGCTTTTACATCTTGATGCGGTGCCAGCAAGCCTGTTTTACCATCTACAACTTCTTCAGGAATACCATTAACGCTAGTTGCAACAACTGGTAATCCAGCACGCATAGCTTCTAAAATGCTGATGGGCAAACCTTCGTAATGGGTACTCAGGATAAATATTTGAGACTGAGCTAATAAATCTGGTACATCCCGGCGATCGCCTAAAAAGGAAACTTGATTTTCAATTCCTAATGACTTGGCTAAAGCTTTGCAAGATTCTAAAGATGGACCACTACCAACCAGGTTAAGATGGATAGAGTCATCTTTGAGTTGAGCGATCGCTTTGAGTAAGGTCGTTTGATCCTTCTGTTCGTTAAAACGTGCCACCATAATTAGTCGTGGCGGCTGTTGTAACAGATTAGGAGTAGTAACGGGAATATTGTTAATTCCGTATCGAACAACTGCAAGTGAATTTTTATGACCTACCCCAGACCTTAAAGCAAGTTGGCGATCATTTTCAGATACGCATATTAGTTTTGTTGTTAATAGTGCCAGTATTTTTTCAGCTATCAGTGCTATAATCCGCCGCGTATTGGGTGTTCCTGGCGTAAAACCCCACCCATGCGCTGTAAATACTATTGGAACTCTACATATCCATCCAGCAACGCGGGCTATCACTCCTGCTTTACTGCTGTGTGCGTGGATAATATCCGGTTTAATTTGATGAATTAATGAAATAAATTCTTGGACTGCGTTATAGTCACCGAATAGCTGAATATTACGGGTTAAATTAGGAAGAATATGTACGGTAACTCCTAATTTTGTAACATCCTCTGTAAGGGGACCATTATTACCTGTGGCGAGGTGAACTTCATCATATTTGCAGAAATTGGCTATCAAATCATAAACGTTTGCTTGAGCGCCACCTAAATCGGATTTCGTAATGATGTACAGAATTTTCATATTAGCTTAGATATTTTTTATCTCTGTTACTCAATAAAACTTTATTCCTTAGTAGCTGTTAGCGAAATTGTTAGTTAAAACTCAAAAGAAAGTAACTGTAAAATAAGAGTGTAAAACATCAATCAATAGTAAACTTCTATTGCTGGATATAAACAGTAAGCACTGCTTGTATTTCAAGAGTCTTAAAATTCTCTGCAAACACACTTGTAGAGATGAACAAATTTTTCAACTAACACCTCAAATTCATATTCTTTTGGATAATAAGGTGTCCGACCTACACCCTCTTGAATTCCCTCAGCGAGAGCTTTAGGATTTCCAGGAGGAACTAGCAAACCATTGACTAGAGGCACATCTTCTAAAAATCCACCAACAGATGTAGCTACTAGTGGAACACCAAAAGCAGCAGCAATCAAAGGTAGTTGAGATTGTGTAGCTTGTCGATAAGGTAGCACACAGACAGACGCTCGTTGGAAAAGATTTGCTACCTCGTCCTCAGATAAATAACGGTTATGTAGTTCAAAAATCTCTGGATTTGTTTGTATTGTTTGGAGAATAGTGTTAGGGATATCTCCCGGACCAGCAATAATTACTCGTAATTCTCCTTTCAAGAAGAGACCTGCTTCTACAAGAATATCCAAACCTTTATAGGCTTCTAAGCGACCGAAAAATAAAGCTGCACGCTCTTGGAAAATATCCCCTCGACGATGACATACAAAACGATCCGCTATGCTGCCAATTGGAATTATAGAAACTCTTTCAGGTAATACTCCTTGCTGAGTGATTGCTTGCAGAAAACGCTGGGAATGAATATGTATCTTAGTAGCTCTAGTCAGAGTAAAGCGGCGAAGGTATGAATTTATCAATTCTAAAATGTTGCCAGGATGAGGCTCTGGATCGTGAACAGTAAATACTATTGGTAACTTTGTTTTACTTGCCCAATAAGCCCAGAGCAAACTCCATGGATAGCCCTCTCCATTAAAAATATGTACCACATTAGGTTCTACGTTTTCAATTGATTTCCATACATGGAGTGCTAAATATGGATTAATCAAACGATATAAAGCTTGGCTTTTGTTGAGTCCGGTAGCGAAGAAATGCACAGTTGCCATCCCTGATTTTCCAGTGTAGTGTTCGGGTACAAAAAGATGTAATTCTACATGTTTACTCAGAGGTGTTACCAGTGCATCAATATAATGACCCATTGCTCCCCGCACTGAAAGAGCTATTAGTGCTATTTTCAATTCCCAACCTCATTTGATATATTATCAATTATCTTAAACAATCTGCGCTAAATAGTCAAACTAAATTGAATTTTTCTAATTAACTATTTATTCTGCCATCAACATATTGATTACTACTAGTTATTCCACCTGCAATTAATCCAATGAAAATTAAAAACTTAGAATCGAATAGCAAAGGCTCAACTAATCCATGTATTAGCATTAGAAATAAACCTATAAAAATTCCTAGAGCAGATGAGCGCTCTTGATGATTTAAAGAATGTGTTGATAACTTATAAAGCTTGAACATTATAAAATAAATGTATGCTAAAAATATTAGCATTGAGAATATTCCGTGTGCTAACCAATAGTCTAATAGACCATTATGTGCACTCCAAATACCAGTTTCACCTGCTACAGATTTCAAAGCTGGTAAATCCACTAATGAACCAAAGCCATTACCAAACCAAGGGTGTTCTGAAATAATTTCAGATGCACTTTCCCATAAAACAGTTCTGTTTGTTAACGTAGATATATTATCTAAAGTATGTTGTGTTGCATTTTCTTGCAAAGAATTTCCAAGCCAAGTTGATAAAAAAGCTAAACAAATAGTAAAAGATGAAATTAACAATAAATTTTTCGCTGTATTATATTTTATTTGTTTTTGATACAATTTAATCAAGCCAAAAATCACCAAGAATATCACTACAATAATGATCCCAGTTCTTGATAATGTAAAAAAAATTCCTAGCAATGATATGATTAATAAATTAATTTTACGAGTTACTAAAAAATATCCAATAAAGAAAAGTAAAAAAGCGGCTAAATAATTAGAGCTGCCAAATGGCGTAACTAAGCCATCTTTTAGTATGTAATAATCAACTAGATTAAAACCTGTTATTAGGTTAGTTGGAGATATATTGGTTTGCATAATAGTATATAAAAATGAAAAAACCAATTGACAGAATAGAGTTATTCCGCCTATCATAACTGATGAATCATTTTTAGTAATTTTTGTAAGACTACCACAAAGTAAGCCTAACCAACCAAACACAATAAATACAAGACCTGTTAATTGACGAGGAGTTGCTCCCTCAAAAGATATGCATGAAACCACTATTGATATAGTAAGAGCTGCATATAACAGATAAATATCCCTTGATAACCTAATTTTTTTAAAAAAAACACAAATAATAGGAATCATTATAAATATGATAACCGGGAGATTGAAAGTGAAAGATCCACTTTGAAATACAAACCCTCCCAGAAATAAAAAAAACATCAATATATATGATAAATTAACACCCAAATATTTTCTATGTTTCTGCATTTTATTATTGATATATCTTTTTGTTTTTAAGAAAACTTATTTGCCATTAGGTTTAGATATTTTTATTCACCTTCAAAAAGTGAAGATACACTTAATTAGTGTCTTACCCATTTATCTTTAACACCTCGATAACCGTCCAGTAACCCGCTAATAATTGCCCTGGCTACATTCAGGTTTTGAGGTTTTAGAAATATTTTGATTAGTATAATAATTAAGCGTGATGGAACATAGTAAACATGAAATAATGCTTTTTCTGGCAAACTTAACCAGCAATTAGCAAGATAGATGCGGTTTCGGGTACAATAATAACATGTACGAGGGTTTCCCTGACCACCAGAAATTTTAGAAGCTTTGTGGTAAATAATTGCATCACGAGCTATCAGACATTTATAACCTTGATGCCTTGCATAGATGGAAATATCTACATCTTCGCCGTACATAAAAAGACTAGGATCGAGAAAATAACTATTATCAATGAGTCTTTGCTCCAGTAAATCCCTGCGGAGTAGCATAGAAGAACCTTCAACATAAGTAGATTCCCAAAACTGCTGCTCTAGCTTAAAAAATGCTGTTCCGCTGACGAATATTGGCGCTGGCCAATCTTTTCCAGCGAAAAGTGTTTGTTCACCTTTTTCATCCAAGACTCTTGCTCCAACAACAGCCGCATTTGCAGCTTTTGAAGCACTCAGTAAATGATTGAAAATATCAGGATGAACAGATGCATCATTATTTAATAAAAATACATAATCAGCCATTTGCTGTAAGGAGTAAGTAATGCCAAGATTACAGCCACCGCTAAAGCCTAAGTTACTAGGAGAAGTAATTAATAATATATTTTTATTTAAAATAGTCAATGAGCTATATATTTGTTTTTCAACAATAAGAGAAATACTAACTTCAGATTGTTCAAAATAAATATCAGATGAACTACGATCTTTAGTACAAGATTTAATTTGCTGCACTGAATCATTTTCAGAGCCATTATCTATAATCAAAACTACATAGTTTTGGTAGTTAAGTGTTTGCAAAGACTCAAGACACTTAAGGGTATCTTGCCAACCATTCCAATTGAGGATAATAATGTAAATTAGGGGTTGCTTAGACATTGCTTTTTATTCAACTAAATTAAATATTTGTAGGACTTACGCATTGACAGGAAATAGGAAGTATGAAGTATAGATGTGAGACATTCAAACCAGATTTTTCGAGGATAATGTAAACTTTATTCGTATTTTCCACTTTTTCCAAGCCAAGCATGATAAATTCCCTTGATTATGTAAGAAATTTTTGGTAACGATTCATGTTCAAAAATAAGTATCTTTATAATATCCTTGAATAGATAACAAATATCTAAAAATATCCATTTAGGATTCAAACTTACATATTTTTTATAAACAAAAAACCTATTTCTTGCATTGTAGTATCTCCGAATGCCACTATGATTTGTTGTCAAAAATTGCCTTCCAAATAATGAGTGTGTAGTTATATTACCTAATTCATGATTGAGCAAAGCTTTAGATGACATTATAATTTTATAATTATTATTCAGACACCGTAAACAAAACTCATGGTCAACATAATCTATGAAAAATCTATCATCAAACAGTCCAATAGTTTCAAATACGGATAATTTGACCAAATTGCCTGAAGTTAATGTTGTCTTAATATCACAAAATAACTTATTAGAGTCTACACTTTCTATTACTGGATAAATAGTATTGGAGTTATTATCAAAATAACGAGGTGATATTAATGCTACGCGTTCTTTGTAATTGCAGGCTTCATAAGCATTGAGCATTAAGTCAATAAAACCCAGGGGCGCTAAACTATCCTGATCAAATGTAGCCACCCAAAAACAACCCGTGGTTCTAGCGTATTTAACTCCGATATTTAGTGCTGTTGCAATTCCCACATTCTCACTATTATGGATAATATTCAGCTTATAGTTATTACCTAAATAATCTAAATATTCTTTTGATTTGGCACAAGAAGCATTATCAACAATAACAACTTCATCAATCTGATTAATTAACGCTACAACATTGGCTATTATTTCATCACTAGGGTTATAAGAAACAAATATTGCACATACTTGATTTTTCATTGTTTCTATTCTATATTTAACTCTTTTTAGCGAACAAAACAACCTCTTCACCTAATTCAGGATTGATTTTAAGTATTTTGAGTAAAATTTGTTCTGTGTAAGAAAAAATTAGTGATTTGAATATGTGGTACTTATTACCATGACGATTCGTAGCGTGATACCCAAATTCTTCAATATCAAAACTTTCATTAAATAGACTTATTGATCGAGCCGCAGTTGTCCAAGTATCTATTTCCTGAAATCCGGCTTTCATTCCACATTTTCGAAGTGTAGCTTCCGAAAACAAATGAATATGTCTTGGCGGTTCTAAACCCCTCCAATTAGTTTTAAATTTCTGATGACCCCAACTATTAATGTTTGGGGTTACTAAAACTAAATAACCACCAGGTTTAAGAATACGGTGACACTCCTCAAGTAGAGTAACTGGGTTGGGTAAGTGTTCAATTACATGATTCATAGTAATGGCATCAAAAGATTTTTCTGCATATCTAAAACTCTCCAAAGTACCAACATGAGCATTAATACCATACTTATTACGTACACTTTCAACTGCTTTAGCATCGAAATCAATACCTTCAACTTGCCAACCTGCTATCTGCATATAATTCAGAAATTCGCCAGAACCACAACCAATTTCTAATAGTTTAGATGGCTTGATTCTATTTAAATACATCCTAGAAAGCTGGAATTCTTCCGCCTTCATTCCCATAATATATGAAGATATTGCTGTTACGCCCCGATAAATTGCTCGTAATAAAAGCCAGATAAGACTTTTTTTCTGAACATAGTTATTATCGTGAGTATAGTATGTTTGATAGGCCTTACTAATATCCTCCTCAAGCGGCATTGGATCTAACCACACCAAACCACATTCAGGATTTGTACATTTCTTTAAATTCCATTCCCCAGGCGCACCAAACAGGCGATCCTTTAAACTCTCATAAAGCAGCTTACCTTCATTGCCACATAAATAACACTTTGGACAAGAATAAGTACGAATTTCATTACCATCTTTTATTTCAACCATAATTCCTTGACTCACTGAAAAATTAAACTGCCTTTAGTTTCTTCTTGATCATTGTCCGTTCATCAGTTTCTAGAACTAGAAACCATGTCGTAATAACAAAAGCCAACAATGTCAATAAACAGTATATTCCTTTTATATAAAGGTCTAACTTTAGACTTGCAAAAGCAAAAATCAATACAGCTACACCTGTAGCAAAACCCATACATTGCATTAGTGATTGATTGTTTGGCATAAGCCTAGATGCTGTGTAGAACAAAAGTATAGTATCTATCATTGTCCTTAATACCCATGCGTAGGCTGCACCTATAATGCCAAAGGCAGTGGTGAACTTCCACAATATCAGTAGATAAAATGGTAGCTCAATAAAATGGAATTTTGCCGTAATATCGGGTCTTCCGACACCTTGGATCAGTGCAAAAGGAACTTGAGCAAGGCTATTAATTAAAACCCCTACGGCTAACCATTGCAATACCAGAGTGCTATTTTGAGCAAAATCCTTTCCTATCCAGAGAGTCAATCCCTCATTTGCAAAAGTAACAATTATTAAAGTAATGGGGAATAATATCAAAAAAATATATTTCACACCCCTATTAAACATTTGCTTTGCACGTAGAGGTTCTTGGACGAAACTAGTAGAGAAAGCCGGGAATAGAACACTAACTAAAGATCCGGGAATTAGCCAGAGCTTAGTTACTACCTCGTATGGTGTAGTGTAGTAAGCAACAGCAGTAACAGAAATTAACCCCCCAATTAAAAATCTATCCATGTATATCATTAGTGGACCGACAATGTTAGTTACAGTCATCCAGCCACCGAATTTTAACAAGGGCACTAATAATGCTTTATTAAATTGTATCTGATGCTGTAAAGATGGCATAGCGTGAAGGCATAGCCATATATAAATTCCCCAAGCTAAGAATCTAACTCCTAATAAAACAGCGATAATTGGAACAAGACTATGGGAAAATGGCAATACCAACAGAGGTCCGAGAAACATCAATAGACCCAAGGGAATGCGAACTGCATTAATCAGGTCAAATCTTTGTAAAGCAGATAATACACCCACAGTTCCTGCGGTGCTAGTAACCAGAGGCACTGATGCTGAAAGTAGATAAAATACAACAACAGTCTCGCTTTGTAATTCAGTAGGAATCTTGAGAAGATTATAAACTATCGTAGGTGATAAAATTACAAAAACTAATGTTCCTATTAGCCCTAAAATCAACATTAAGAAAGAAGCAGTCCCAACCAGAGCAGGAATTTCTTTCTCACCACTTTCCTTTCCCAATTTTTCAGCTACAAGTTGAGTTAATGCTCTACCCAAACCCAAATCAAATAAACTGAAATAACTAAGAACCATCCAAGCCAGAGTCAATATACCAAAACGATCAGTACCTAGTCCTTTTATGAGTTGCGGAATCGCAAAAACAGCTACTAGTAATGGCGCTCCCTGACCGATAAGACTGTAAATTGTATTTCGGGCTAATATTCGTCCACTTATTAAAGTCTGGAGTTGGGATTTAGTCATATTGAGCAACTGTTGAAAGTGAACGCCATTGGCGATGAATTTTTTGCGTTTTGCATATTGACCTAATATTTTCCTTATAAAGTAGCTAAATATCGCCTAGATATCAATTTTATCCAGTCAAAGACATCATCAACAGTTAATTTTTAAATCTAATCCTACTAGGACAGGTAGAACACCGTTTTTTTTCATCGATATTGGTTTGGTGATCTGAATTCGCAATAATCCCCCTCAGTTTATCAATTGTCAAAACATATTCCCGCCTACAAAGGCTACGCGATCGCGTAGCCAATATGACAAAGGATCAACTAGTAAATCCATTTGCAGTTTATGGCGCTAAGTCTCCATGGGAATCCCATCATCGTAAAGTAATTCGTCTTGTGTCGGCGGCTTAACAAAATCTGGTGATAAACTATCTATCTGTGGGTTATTTAGTTTAGGCAATGTTGATTCAGTCATATATGCTGCGATGGAATCCCCATACGGACTAATTTAACATTGGTGGCGAGGAGATAACTTCTTTAGTAAAACTCTTACCTTGTCTTAAGGTATTGCTTAGTTAAGCCATTCTCAACCAGCCAAATACATAATCAGCAGTTAATTTTAACTCTATTCCTGCCAATACAGGCAGAATATCGGTTTTTTCCATCAGTATTGGTTGGCGATCGCACAAAAATACTAGAATACTTAAATCATCAGGATCAAGAAACCATCCTAATTTACACCCATGCTCCACACAATACAAGATATTGCCAATCACTTTATTTGATTTCTGTTCAGGAGAAAGAATCTCAATTACCCAATCGGGAGCTAGTTCAAATCTATCTGGGACTTCTCCACTGCTAAGGAAAGGAATATGTTCCCATGTAAAAACTGCTATATCAGGAACAATTGAGCGATTACCAAAGCTACACCTGAGTTCAGGGAAAGCATAGGCAATTTTTTCAGATTCACTCACCAAATTAATTTCGCTACTAAGTTTCCCTTGCAGTCGGCTGTGTCTTCCTTTCGGCATAGGTTTTTGAATAATTTCCCTACCCAAGAACTCTGATGCTGGCTTTGTTTCCGGTAGCATCAGAAACTCCTGCAATGTGAGAGATCTTATGGATCTGATGGTCATAAAGGATGATTATTATAGCCCTTAGTCGACATCGTTTTGATAATTATACCATAATTTAGACATAGCTTTCCCCTACTTCAGCCTTCCCAGTTACGAGTAGGTGGCGAGGGAGGAACTGAGATCAAAAGACCATCAAAGCTCAACTCCTAAAAAACGAATAATTTTAGTTAATTTCTTAGAGGATGTTTGAAAAGTCACTCATGGTGTATCAAATATTTTTAGATCCCCCTAAATCCCCCTTGAAAAGGGGGACTTTGACTCTAGTTCCCCCCTTAGCAAGGGGGGTTAGGGGGGATCTGTAAGTGCCTAAAATCACAGCCTAAAACTTTTCAAACACCCTCTTAGCGGTGCAAACTGTATTTGCACCAACCAAAAAACTCTACATCTTAGTAGGTTAATATTACATGAGCAGGAAATAAAGTCAAGTCTTACCGCAGATTGGACTGAGAAGACTTCTTCTTACTATCTACTTTCTCACCGTAATAACCTTTCTGATAATAATACCCACCATAACTACTTTCCTCACTAACACCATTCACTACCATTCCCAAAATAGGCACTTTCCCATGATTAAGTAATGATTTCGATGACTTCACCGCTGAATATTCCACCTTGCCAGGATGGACAACCAGCAATAATCCATCCACATACTTACCAACAATCAGTGGATCAGTAACAGCAGTCAAGGGTGGCGTGTCAATGATGACAAAATCATAATCATTCCTTGCTTCTGCAATCAAGTCAGCCATGCGCTGGGAATCCAAAAGTGTGACTGGGTTAGGCGGAATTTTTCCTGCTGGCAACATATTCACCTGGGGAGATACCTCCTGGACAGCATTTTTTAACTGTGTCTGACCAGCTAAGATATTGCTTAGTCCCAATAAATTGGGTATTTCCCAAACGCGGTGCTGACGGGGACGGCGCATATCGGCATCCACTAACAGCACTCGTCGTCCTACGTGGGCTGCGGCTAGGGCTAAATTTGCTGCCACAAAAGATTTACCTTCTCCAGGGTTTGAACTAGTGAGCAAAATTACCCGTAATTCTTTGTCAGATAGGGTAAAGCCTAAATTAGTCTGGAGCATTTCAAAAGATGTAGTAACTGGTGAATAGGGGTTATCCAACAAGGGCAACTCTTGCCGACCTTCCTGCCGATTTTTTGGATTTTTTTTACCATATTGGGGAATCGTCCCCAGCAAAGGAAAGCCCAACAGCCGATTCGCTTCTTCAACATTTTTGAGAGATTGATTCATGGATTCCAACAGCAGCGCTGTTCCCGCACCTAAGAGGATTCCCAAAAATCCGCCTAGTGCTAAGTTGAGGGGAATCTTGGGAGAAACGGGACGGTCAGGAACTAAAGCCTCAGAGATGATCCGCGAATTACCTACATTCTGATTCTCTAGCACCTGAACTAACTGAAATTGCTTCAGAAATTCTTGATAGGTGATTTGTGCCACGGATAACTGTCGCTGTAGCTGTAGCTGTTGTTGTTCCAGTCGAGGTAAGCTATCCAAACGTCGCCTATTAATTATAAATACCTTTCGCAATTCTCCGATTTGGTTTGTTAAGGCTAACCTTTCCACCTCTGATTTGACTAAATCTTGAGTTAATGCCTGTTTGAGTTCTCCTACCTGCAAGTTCTGTTGGGGGAGAGACTTGGAACTACCAATGGTTTGGGCAACTCGCTTTTCTAGTAAGTCTTTAAGAGATGCCTCTTGCATTACCAAATTCACAACTTTTGGATTATCACTAGTATAAAGTGTTCGGGCTGTTGCTAGGTCATATTGTGTTTTCTGGTATTCTGTGAGTACCTGCTGTACGCCAGGAGATTGACTTAATGCACTGAGATCAACCGCCTCTTGTGTAGTTGACTTCATTTTATCCTGCAAAGCCACAGAGCGAGTGTAAGCTGCCGCTAATTCGCCCTGGCTGCGGGTAATTGCCTCATCTAGTTTTCCAAGGGATTCCAAACCAGTTTTGGCTTCTACATCCAGAGCTACCACCCGGTTGTTTTCTTTAAAGCGACGCAAGGTCATTTCTGCTTTTATAACTCTTTTCTCGACCTCTGGTAATTGCTTGTCTAAAAATTCTCGCGCGGATCTAGCCTCGGTGCGGTTAGTGCGAATATTACTCTCCAGATAATATTTCATTAAAGAATTGACCACATCTGCTGCTTCTTGCGGATTAGTACTCCTGTAAGAAAGCTGGATCACATCCGTTCCTCGGATAGTCTTCAACTTCAGTTTTTTGAGAAAGTTCTCCAAAGAAATCTGTTTGCCTTGATCATTTGTCAAATTCAGTGTGGTAATAGTTTTTATAACAATGGGGTAGGAGCGGATGATCTCAGATTCGGTATCTACTGGGTTACTGAGGTTTGTCAATCCGCCCAGTTCTCCCAGGGATTGGGAGAGACCTGCGAGTGAGGAAGCCCCACTTTTTTTGGTGAAAACCAGCTTGCCTTCCGACTCGTAAACTGGTTTTGCTGAGTAAGTGAACAAGGCTGTGACTCCTAAGACAGAGGCAAAGACAATTGATGTCACCAGCCAATGTCTTTTGAATGTTAGCCAGTATTGTTGGATATCAAGAGAGGAATCTTGGTCTTCTTGGTTAATAGACATAAATTAATTTAAGAAAATATACTAAGTATAGAACTTAAGTGTTGTAGAAATTGTAGATCATGTATTTGCACAAAATTAAGTCATTTCCGGCAATACCTTGTCCAAATCGCCAAAAGTCTTGATTTGTAGGTTGGGTTAAGCGACAGCGAAACCCAACAAAACAGAAAATGGACAAAGTAGTAAATAATCCTTTTTACACACTATTCGATAAATTGAAGAGTTTGCAAAATTACAGGCTATGAAATTTAATCAAAGAAGTTCATATCTTACCTTTTTCCCACGATAGAAAGCTGTAGATGATATTGTCTAGGTTATTATACTTGGGTTGCCAGTTCAATACCTGCTTAATTTTCTCTGCATCAGCAGTCACACAGGCTGGATCTCCGGGACGACGCGCTACTTCAATTACGGGAAAATCCACACCAGAAATAGCTTTGACCCGTTCCACAACTTGCCGGACACTATAACCTTTGCCATAACCACAGTTGAGAACTTGACTTTCTCCATCTCGTTCCAGATAGCGTAATGCATCAACATGGGCTGCGGCTAAGTCTTCAACATGGATATAATCTCGAATTCCTGTACCATCTGGGGTGGGAAAATCAGTGCCAAAGATCTTGAATTCTGATTGGCGTTTCAGGGCGGCATTACAGGCATTGGCAATCAAATGAGTTGCATTGCTTGAGTTTTGTCCGATTCTGCCACCGGGGTCGGCTCCGGCGACGTTGAAATAGCGGAGAATTACATACCGCAGACGAGAAGCTAATCCATAGTCTTGAATCATGAATTCGCTTATCAGTTTGGAGCGTCCGTAGGGATTAATTGGTAGGGTAGGAGTAGACTCGGTGACTGGATTTTCTTGGGGTTCGCCGTAAACTGCGGCTGTACTAGAAAATATCAATTGGTTAACACCCATGACACTACAGCACCGGAGCAAATTCAGAGTATTCCGTGTATTATTTGCGTAGTAATCGAGGGGATAGGCAACGGATTCTGGTACAACTAGACTAGCTGCAAAGTGCAGCACTGCACTAAATTGATGTTTGCCAAAGACTTGGTAAAGGCGGTCTATATCTCCTAAATCGCCAATAATTAGCTCACCATGGAGTACGGATTGGGGTACACCCGTAGAGCAATTGTCATATACGACTGTATTATAACCAGCCTCGCCTAGTTGACGCACGACGTGGGAACCAATATAGCCTGCACCTCCTGTCACCAAGACTTTTTGATTCATCTGCCTTTACCCAATAAAACAACTCTGATGGTTTTCAAGACTATGACTATATCCAACCATAAAGAATAGTTCTTGATATAGTAAAGGTCGTAAGCCAGCTTTTCATAGGCATCTTCAAGGGAGGCTCCGTATGGATAAAGTACCTGCGCCCAACCTGTGATTCCTGGTTTGACTAAATAGCGCATTTCATAATAAGGAATTGCTTCTTTGAGCTTGACATCAAACTCTGGCCTCTCTGGACGAGGACCAATCAGGCTCATTTCTCCAGATAACACATTCCAAATCTGAGGTAGTTCGTCAATTCGCAAAACTCGTAGCCAATATCCCACCCTGGTAATGCGTGGATCTCGTTGAATTGCCCATTGTGCGCCCTTCTTTTCAGCATCCTGAGACATGGAACGGAACTTGTAAACCCGAAATGGTTTACCGTATAATCCTGTTCGTAATTGGCTATAGAAAATTGGACCTGGACTATCTAACTTAATGACTATACCAACAATGACCATGAGTGGCAGTAGCAGCACAGATAATACTCCAGTCAGCATTATATCTGTAAACCGCTTGATTTTGAGACTAAAACCACAAAATACCAGGTTAAAGCCACTACTAAAAGCAAACCACTCATCTTCAAGTAGAGAGGAGGGAAGTTTGTAGCATAAAGTTTCCCAAATATCGGGCAACTGGTAAACAGGGATGCCTTTTAGTCGTAGTTGCATTAAACTTTGCACTTGTACATCAGAGAGACTGATTTTTGTCCCTACTACCACCCCTGATAAGGGTTGCTGACTCCAATCAGATAGGTCGCTGAGGCAGCCTTCATGACTTAGTTGGGGTTCTATTTCTGCTAATTCAGGCAGTTGTTGGCCATTTTCAGTCAGGATAACTAATCTTCCCAATGGATTCCGTGTTAAGAACATTTGGGCAAACTTGATCGCATGATTGCCAGATCCTAGCATTAACCAACGACCCTGGTGGAACTTTGATCGCCACCAATTGAATGCCAATAGTCTTAATATGATTGCCCAGATTGTAAATATTCCCAGATTAACTAGCAATATACCCCTCATCCCTCCTGAATGCTGTTCCCAACTCTCCGATAGATAAATCACCAATGAAGTGATGATGGTAATTATTCCACTACTGATGAGAATGCGATTTGGAGCTTGTAAACCTGCAATTTCTTTCTCTGGATGGTATGTATCTGACAAATACATCCCTGTTAAAACCAGTAAGATAAATCCGCAGACAAATGGGTCAAATCCTGTCAATGGATTATTTAACGTCCAGTAAGAAGTAAGTCCCAAGCAGACAAATAGGCTAAGGACATCCCCCACCATCAGGAATAGAGATATAAATCGTGGGAGTTTTACTAACTGAATGCTGCTGCTGCCTCTATTAGTCTCAAATCCTATCTCTAACATAAGTATTTTTTTGAAGTTGCTTGTAAGAACATGAACTTGTAAACAATAGCTTCGCCAAATTGAAAAAAGCTTTAATTCATGAATACCTTGTCAAAATTGTAAGAAGCCTTGATTTGTAGGTTAGGTTGTTCACTTTTGCGTTGCAGAGCAATCACCATGAAACCTAACATGAGCGTTGTGTTGCGCTGTTGCTTTGTAAAATATTCAGCCCGATACTTTCACAATTCTTCCCGGATGGATACAATTTAAATAGACTGCGGGATTTTGCGACAGTTAGTGGGTGAATTCTAAATAGATATACCCAACACTAAATATTTAATCACAGCAGATACTAAAATGTAAAGTTTCTCACTGCTGAAGTTTAGACTAAGCGGTACAAAGACGAACGATACAGCAAGGCTGAGTTAATGGGAGACATAAGATTAAAGTTAGTGATTGCTTTGATATGGCGATCGCATCCTGAATCATCATAATCCCAAATCTCCGCATTGCCCATACTGAAAAGTAAGCAAAAAAGACACCTTATGCCGAGTATTCCTAAAAACCTCCTCGATTTCACTCAAACTCCCCATAGCGGCTATCATTGGGATGGTAGCAACCGCCGCTTCTTTGAAGGCTGGTATTACCGCGTCACACTGCCCGAAATTAAGCAAACTATCGCCTTCATGTACTCTATCGAAGATCCCAGCGGTAATCAGCCCTACAGCGGCGGTGCAGCCCAAATACTGGGCATAAATGATGAATATCTTTGTCGCACCTTTCCCGATGTCAATAAATTTTGGGCGAGTCGGGATATTTTAGGATTAGGACATTGGGGAAAAACCAACTTACAAGTTTCCCCCCTGTATCTTATCCCCAGTGAATTTACACACCATATTCAAGAAGGTTATCAAGCCACAGCCACCTTAAATCAAGGCATAATTACAGATCCTGCCACTAGTAATTATTGCCGATGGGAATACGAAATTAAACCCGTATACGCATGGGGAAATCAAAATAGTCTTCAGCAATCAACCGCTGGTTGGCTATCATTTTCGCAGATATTTGAACCCGGCTGGCAAATTTTAATGGCTCACGGTTTAGCCAGTGGTTGGATTGATTGGCATGGTAAAATTTATGAATTTACAAATGCTCCAGCATACGCAGAAAAAAACTGGGGTGGTGCTTTTCCCCAAAAATGGTTTTGGCTAAATTGCAATTCTTTTATTAATCAACCCGATTTAGCTTTAACAGCCGGTGGCGGTAAACGTGGTGTATTATGGTGGATGGAATCAGTGGCGATGATTGGTATCCACCACCAAGGCAAATTTTATGAGTTCGTTCCCTGGAATTCAGAAGTAAAATGGCAAATTCAGCCCTGGGGTAGATGGCAAATGCAAGCCAAAAACCTCAATTATGAAGTTGAACTGACAGGAACTACCCAGCTACCAGGTACACCTCTGCGCGCACCGACAAGCAATGGTTTAAATTTTTGTTGTCGGGATACTATGCAAGGGGAGCTAAATTTAGAATTGCGAGAACTTAATGGCAGCAAATCTCAAGTTATCCTCAATGCCAGTAGTAATCTGTGCGGTTTAGAAGTTGGTGGTGATGATTGGGATAATTACTGGGCAATAAATATTTTCCCTGCTCCCTGCCCCTGCCTCTTTTCTCCTGACTCCTGCTGAGAATCGCTACAATAGAACTCCTATCATTCTCATGTTTTAGACTTGCAGGAGGTGGGAGATAATTTTTAGCATGACAGGAGGATTATTTTGAGATATCTTAAAATAAGTTAACATAATTATCATAATGTCCTCTTTCTTAGAGAAGCTAAGTATAAGCAGCAAACCAGTACAGGAGAATCAACATCAGTGAATAATAAAAGATGGAGAAATACGGGGCTGTACGCGCTCCTTTTTATAGTTGTTATTGCCCTAGGAACAGCATTTTTTGACAAACAACCCCAAAGCCGGGAAACATGGCGCTACAGCCAGTTTATCCAAGAAGTTAAACAAGGCAGAGTTGAGAGAGTCAGTTTGAGTTCTGACCGTTCTACAGCTTTGGTAACACCCAAATATGATCCTAATAAAAAGATAGTTACCTTAGTTAACGACCCAGATTTAATCAATACTCTGACAAATAAAGGTGTTGATATTGCCGTATTACCTCAAGCAGACGAAGGATTTTGGTTTAAAGCTCTCAGCAGCTTATTCTTCCCTGTATTGCTGCTAGTTGGTCTATTTTTCCTTCTCCGTCGCGCTCAAGGTGGACCAGGTAGCCAAGCCATGAACTTTGGTAAATCTAAAGCCAGAGTGCAAATGGAACCCCAAACTCAAGTGACATTTGGGGACGTTGCGGGTATTGACCAAGCTAAATTAGAACTAAATGAAGTTGTAGACTTTTTGAAAAATGCCGATCGCTTTACCGCTATTGGTGCAAAAATTCCTAAAGGTGTACTTTTAGTTGGTCCTCCTGGTACTGGTAAAACCCTGCTGGCGCGGGCTGTTGCTGGAGAAGCAGGTGTTCCTTTCTTCTCAATTTCCGGTTCTGAATTTGTGGAAATGTTTGTGGGTGTGGGTGCTTCCCGTGTCCGCGATTTATTTGAACAAGCAAAAACAAACGCTCCTTGTATCGTCTTTATTGATGAAATTGACGCGGTAGGTCGTCAACGGGGTGCTGGTTTGGGTGGTGGTAATGACGAACGGGAACAAACCCTCAACCAGTTACTAACGGAAATGGATGGTTTTGAAGGTAACACTGGCATTATTATTATTGCTGCTACCAACCGTCCTGATGTATTAGACGCGGCTTTATTACGTCCCGGTCGTTTTGACCGTCAAGTTGTCGTTGACCGTCCTGACTACGCTGGAAGAAGCGAAATTCTCAGAGTTCATGCTCGTGGTAAAACTTTATCTAAAGATGTAGATTTGGATAAAATTGCCCGTCGGACTCCTGGTTTTACCGGTGCAGATTTATCTAACTTACTCAACGAAGCGGCAATTTTAGCCGCCCGTCGGAATTTAACGGAAATTTCGATGGATGAAATTAATGATGCAATTGATCGTGTATTAGCGGGTCCGGAAAAGAAAGACCGGGTAATGAGCGAAAAGCGCAAAACTTTGGTTGCATACCATGAAGCAGGTCACGCTTTAGTTGGGGCTTTAATGCCTGACTATGACCCTGTGCAAAAGATTAGCATTATTCCCCGTGGTCAAGCTGGTGGTTTAACTTGGTTTACCCCTAGTGAAGACCGTATGGACACTGGTTTATATAGCCGTGCTTATTTGGAAAATCAAATGGCTGTGGCTTTGGGTGGTCGTCTCGCTGAAGAAATCATCTTTGGTGAAGAGGAAGTTACTACTGGTGCTTCTAATGATTTACAGCAAGTTGCCAGAGTAGCTAAACAAATGATAACTCGCTTTGGCATGAGCGATCGCTTGGGTCCAGTTGCCCTTGGTCGTCAACAAGGAAATATGTTCCTGGGTCGAGATATTATGTCTGAACGCGACTTTTCAGAAGAAACCGCTGCTGCTATTGATGAAGAAGTTCGGAAGTTAGTTGATACTGCTTATATTCGAGCTAAAGAAGTTTTAGTCAATAACCGCAAGGTATTAGATGAAATTGCTCAAATGCTGATTGAAAAGGAAACCGTTGACGCTGAGGAATTACAAGAAATTCTTGGTAATAATGATGTGAAAATGGCTGCTTTTGCTTAATTTTTCCTAAACTTTTAAAAAGGGTAATTCTGGTTTTTCTGGAATTACCCTTTTATGTAACACTCTCGGAGAAAATTAACAAAAATGATGCCAAACGTAGAAATAACCAATAAATCCACAAATACTAAAATTGCTAAAGAACATATCGAGCAAGTTTTTCAGCAATTAATTGACAAGGCTATCCTGATCTTTATCGAGTAGATCAGGGAGAGTTTCCAGGGCAAGCGCATCTTATTTTTAGAATGCTTACTGGACAAAGGTTTTGACGATTGTTAAGTTTTGTAACTAAAAGTTAAAACCCTTGCTGGGCATGGATTACAGAATTTAGGTGCGTTTGCCCTGGGAGAGTTTCGTATTCTCTATAAAATTCAAGAGGAGGAAATTCAAATTTTCCGAGTTGGTAAGCGAAATGATGATGAAGTTTATGAGAATTTATAAACGATATAACAAGTGACAGGTAACAGGCTTCTCGTGATAGAATTTAATTGATGATTAACACCACAAGACTTATGCTAAAAACAGTCGAAGGTATTTATCGAGACGGGCAAATTGAATTTACAGAACCCCCTAAAGATGTGAACAATAGTACCCAGGTTCTCATCACTTTTCTTGATTCTGGTAACATTGATCCTCACAAGATACGCCAATTAATTGAGCATTTGGAAACTATTGCTGGGATTGGGCAGGGTTTTGAAGAACTCAACGCTGGTAAAACGCGCCCTATTGCCGATTTTATTCAAGAAATGCAGCAGAAATATGACATTTCAGGTTGAGATTACTCCAATTGCTGAAAACCAAATTTCGCAAGCCTATCGCTGGTATCGAGAACGTAATCCTGAATTCGCAGATATTTGGTTTCGAGGATTGATGAATACCATTGCTACCCTGCAAGAGAAGCCCCAGCGTTGTGCTTTGGCAGTGGAACACGAGATTTTTCCAGAAGAAGTCCGTCAATTGCTTTATGGCAAATCTAAGAATATTTACAGAGTGCTATTTACAATTCGAGACACGATAGTATCTGTTTTATATGTTCGTCATACTGCTCAAGCACCTATGACTATAGATGATTTAGAAGATTTAATTTAGCATTCAGATAAACAATACAATTACGCATTTATACGGTTGTTTTATAAAATACAACTATTCAATAATCATAATTAATTACAGTAGTTTGCGATCAAAACAAAGCATAAATAAATGTCAATTCCAGAATTTCTTGCTGCTATTAATGGTATAGCTCAATTATGGGCTGCTGATAGGCAATTCTTAGGAGTTTTGTCAAGTGACAGATATGATCCAAACTCAATCAGCAATTTGCATGGAATGTATGGCAGTGCTTATGGTCTTTACAGTATCCGTAATCAACACGGAATATATGGTGGTGCTTATGGTCTTTATAGCCCTTACAATACTCATTGCTTAAATCCCCCTTTTGTCCTTCATCAAGGTCAAGCAGTTTTGGTTGTGTTGAAAAATGCTCATTTTCAGACTAATGGTGTGCCAGTCATTGATCCTGATTTTTTGCTAGATATATATGCACAATTTAGCAATTCAGCCAACTATAATATTTATTCTGCACCTATGGAGGAAGTAAATCAGAATTTACAAAATACACAACAAACATTTAATAATACAGTAGTGAATCCCACTACGATTATTCTAGAACCAGAACAAAGTCCACCAATTCGCGCACAAGATCACTTTGTCCGGGCTGAGGTTTACAGTTATCCAACTATATTTATTCCTGATGGCATTGGGATTATGTTAAAACAAGGAAGAACGCCAGAAGACACATATTTACCATCAGCAGATGGAGTTGATAGGGGAATATCAGTAGAAGTAAACTGCAAAACAGGTGAAGGTTTGATAACTGGACAACACTCAAATTATATTTTTACCCAAACGCAACATCAGCCATTTAACTATATTCAGTCTCCATCAGATCCTTATGCGATCGCCATTTCCTTTGCTTGCCAACACTATTTGAGTAAAGGAATATAAGCCTTTCGATATTCTTTATTGTTCTCATTATAAAACTATGGACATTTATAATATTGTACATTTTTGATAAATAATTATGAAGCACAAAAAGAATTTACTAGTAAATAAATCTGAAGCAACTACAAATGAAGAACTTAAAAAAGCTGCTTCCAAATATGGGGCTTTGGTATACCCTAAAGTTAGAATAGCTGATATTGTAGAAATTAATCAGAAAATTTTAACAGATAAAGATGAATATAGCTATGCTTTAAAGGCTCATTTTGACTTTGTAATCACTACAGGAAGTGAACTATCTCCAGAATTTGCAATTGAAGTTGATGGAAGTTCACATAATGATCCTCAAGCACAGAAGCGAGATAGAAAGAAAAACTCTATATGCCAAAAGTACGAAATTTCATTATTTAGAATAAAATCAAATTTCCTCAAACCAATTGGTGATTTTCCCAAAAATGATTCACAATCTATTTTTGCAGGTAAGTTTGATTCTTTAGCGGGTTGGCTTGTGGAAACTTGGTTTTTACAAAAGGCTTTTTATGAAGCACAAGATAATGGTTTAATTCCCGAAGATGAACCATTTTTGTGGTTTTCATTTATTGGACATGACCCTTTCGCACAATCAGCACTATATTTACACAAAAAATATAAAGACAAGCTTTGTAGGACAATTAAACCAAAAATCATTAAAGGACATGATGATAACGAAATAACTTGGGCAACCTTGGCAATTTTACAACTTCATAATGGACTATATATTTATGGTGAATCTGAATGTACATCAATTAATTTTTATTCATCTTCTGCATACGATCTATGTGAAGAATTAGCAATTTTAGAAATTGTGCAGCGTTTTGAAGAAATAGAATCTATAACTGGACTATTTACACAGGAACAAATGGCAAAAAAGGAAGAAGAGTTTAGAAAGAAATATATATAGGAATCCGGTTTGATTGTTGTTCATTATACTGAGACTCAATCGTTGATTCGATGGGGTTTACGGTTTACAGCTTGTTCAAAAATCAAATAGTAGCCCTATAGTTCCCAAGTATCTTGAATAAAAATGATAATTATCCTATTTTCAAAACTAAGGTTTCTTCTCCTGGAGTAACTAAGGTTTTTCCTACTGGTAAAATGGCTAAAGCATTTGTTTGGGCTAAGTTAATTAAGTTTCCAGAGTTTAAGTTACCACCAGCTTGATGAAACTCATAAATACCATTATTTAAATTTAAAGTACCCCAAATATAAGTTTCCATTTTTCCGTTAGATTTTAATTCGGAATAGGATTTCACTTTTAAAAATTTCGCTTCCCAACCTTGATTAATTCCTGAAAGTTTTTTGATTGTCGGTTGGACAAATCGCCAAAATGTCACCAAAGCCGAAACGGGATTTCCTGGTAAACCAAAATAAAGGGAATTGGGAAATGTGGCAAATGTTAAAGGTTTTCCTGGACGCATTTGCACGGCGCGAAAATGGATTTTTGCCCCCAAAGATGCTAATATATTATCAATATAATCATAATCACCGACGGAAACTCCACCAGAAGAAAGAACTATATCAGCATGATTAATGGCATAATTTATAGTTTCTGTTAAAGCAATTGGATCATCTTTAACAATTCCTAACATTAACACTTCTGCACCCAATTCACGCACTAAAGCTGCTAAAGCATATTGGTTAGAATCTACTATTTGTCCGGGTTTTAGAGTTTGTTCTGGTGTTACCAACTCATCACCGCTAGAAAAAATAGCCACTCGTGGACGACGGAAAACACTGATTTTAGATAATTGCGCTGCGGCTAAAATAGCAATTTCTGCTGCATTCAGGGGAATTCCTGCTGGTAAAAGTTCTTTTCCGGCTTGGTAAAAGTCTCCTTGGTGTCTAACAAATTCTTGGGGTTGCGGTGTAGCTAAGATAAAAACTTGATTTTCCTGCAATTTAGTTTTTTCCTGCATAACTACAGTATCCGCACCTTTTGGGATGATTGCACCGGTGAAAATCCTGGCTGCTTGTCCTGGTTTAATAGTAATTTGCGGTTGATATCCTGCGGGAATCTCTTCGACAACTTCCAATATGGTAGGATTTTCAGGATTTGAATTTTGCACATCTTCATAACGTACAGCAAAACCATCCATTGCGGAATTATCCCAATGGGGAAAATCTAAAGAACTAATTACAGCAGTTGCTAAAATTCGGTGAGATGCTGTTAATAAATCCACAACTTCAATATCATGTTCTTGATTTAAAGGTTGGACGGCATTGAAAATAATAGTTTCGGCATCTTGGACTGATAACATAATGAATAAGTAGGTTAGCGTTAAAAATTGTCGTTATAGCAAGGCAAAAGGCAAGGGTGAAGAAGTTTTCAGCGATTTTACATTTCTTTACACTGAATAGAAATTTAATAGTTAATTAGTGAGCAGATACCCAACTTCTATTTTAGAATTAGATTATATATCATATATTTATTTAAGAAGTTGGGGATATTTTATATCTCCCCATAACCACCACCTCCTGGAGTTTCAATGACAAATATATCTCCAGGATTCATTTCTACCACAGCTTTACTTCCTAATTTTTTCACAGTTCCATTATTTCTTTCTACATAATTTTTACCTATCATACCTGCTTTCCCACCACATAAACCAAAAGGGGGAATAACCCGATGATTTGCTAAAATTCCCGCTGTCATATTTTCCAAAAACCGCAACCGTCGAATTACACCATTTCCACCATGATATTTACCTTTTCCTCCGCTATTTTCCCGAATTTCAAAACTTTCTAAAATTACCGGAAACCGCCATTCTAAAACTTCAGGATCTGTTAATCTAGAATTAGTCATGTGGGTATGAACTGCGTCTGTTCCATTGAAATCTTCACCCGCACCAGAACCACCACAGATAGTTTCATAATATTGATATTTCGTATTACCAAAAGTAAAATTATTCATCGTTCCTTGGGAAGCAGCTAACACACCCAAAGCCCCATATAAAGCATCTGTAATTGCTTGGGAAGTTTCCACATTTCCCGCAACTACCGCAGCCGGATAATGGGGATTTAACAGACAACCTTGAGGAATAATCACTTCCAACGGTTTCATACATCCTGCATTTAAAGGAATATCATCATTTACCAAAGTGCGGAAAACATATAAAACTGCTGCTTTACAAACTGCTGATGGTGCGTTAAAGTTATTATTTAATTGCGGTGAAGTCCCAGTAAAGTCTATTTTAGCATTTCTGAGTTTTTTATCAATAGTAATTTTAACTTTGATCATACTTCCATCATCCAAAGCATAACTAAAACTCCCATCTTTTAAAACTTCAATTACTCGACGAACTGATGCTTCGGCATTATCTTGGACAAAACCCATATAAGCTTGCACAGTTTCTAAGCTGTAGTGTTCTACCATTTTCAATAATTCTTTAACTCCCAGTTCATTCGCTGCAATTTGCGCTTTTAAATCGGCGATATTTTGAGGAATATTCCTCGCTGGGTAAGGTTCACTGCTGAGTAAATTAATTAATTCCTGTTCGCAGAAAACCCCAGAATTAACTAATTGAAAATTATCTAATAAAATTCCTTCTTCTGTGACACTTGTACTATAAGGTGGCATAGAACCGGGAGTTATTCCCCCAATATCTGCATGATGTCCCCGTGAAGCTACATAAAAAATAGGAAAATGAGAATTAAGAAATATCGGAGTAATAACTGTAATATCTGGAAGGTGAGTTCCCCCATTGTAGGGATTATTAGCAGCGAAAACATCACCAGGTTGAATATTATTTTTATGAGTGGAAATTAAAGCCTGAATACTTTCACTCATGGAACCTAAATGTACAGGAATATGGGGGGCATTTGCGACCAATTGTCCATGATTATCGAAAATTGCACAGGAAAAATCGAGCCTTTCTTTGATATTCACAGAAGAACTGGTATTTTGTAATGTTATTCCCATTTGTTCAGCAATTGCCCGAAACAAATTATTGAAAATTTCCAACATGACAGCATCAGGATTTTCAATTTTCTCATTTGTATTTTCCACTGATAACTGACTACTAACAACTGACAAAACCAAATTCTGAATATTAGTTAATTCTGCTTTCCAATGGGGTTCAATAATATTTGTCCCCGTCGCTTCTACAATAATTGCCGGTCCAGAAATACAGTCTCCCGGTTGTAAATTCTCCCGACGATAAACTGGGGTATCCCACCATTTCCCAGCAGTAAACATCTGTACGGTTGTATCTGCAATCGGTAAATTATCATTTATCCGAGAAATTACAGATGCAAATGGGGCATCATGATGTAATACTAACTCCACCGTCACCGCTTCCACAATCAAGGGTTTTTCCTCGGCAATAAAGCCGTAACGCTGACGATGTAACTCTGCAAACTGATTCTGCATTGCTGCTAAATCGGCAAAATTTACAACCAAAGCCGCATCTGTTCCTTCATATCTTAAATACAGCTTTTTATACATTTGAATCCCTGTATTACCAGGATCTTGACGGTTTAATTCTTTTTTTCCCTCTGCTGCTAATTCTGTGAATACTACTTTTAAATTTGACAATATCCCTAATTCTAAAACCGCTTCAATAGCTTTTTCTTTTAACACCCTAATATCTGCCAAACCCATACCATAAGCAGATAAAACTCCAGAATAGGGATGAATAAATACCTGTTTCATTCCCAAAGCGTCAGCAATTAAACAAGCGTGTTGTCCACCTGCACCACCAAAACAGCATAAAGTATACTCAGATACATCATAACCACGTTGGAGGGAGATTTTTTTAATCGCATTGGCCATTTTATCAACGGCAATGGTAAGAAAACCCGTTGCTACTTGTTCCGCTGTGCGATTATCACCAATTTCTTCTACCAATTCCGCAAATTTACTCTTGACAATTTCCACATTCAATAATTTGTCAGCATTTGCTCCAAATACTTGAGGGAAAAAAGCAGGTTGCAACTTACCTACCATGACATTACAGTCTGTCACCGTTAGGGGTCCGCCTTTGGAGTAGGAAGCAGGACCGGGATTTGCACCGGCTGATTCTGGTCCAACGCGATAACGAGAACCATCAAAATGTAAAATTGAACCGCCACCCGCTGCAACGGTATGAATAGCCATCATTGGAGTTCGTAACCTAACTCCAGCCACTTCTGTTTCTAAGGTACGTTCATATTCACCATTATAATGTGCAACATCCGTAGATGTACCACCCATATCAAAACTGATAATTTTATGAAATCCTGCCATCAGAGTAGTTTGGACTGCACCAACGATTCCCCCCGCCGGACCGGACAAGATACTATCTTTACCAAGAAAAGTTTCTGCGTCAGTTAAGCCTCCATGAGATTGCATAAACTGGAGAGTAACGTTTTTTCCTAACTGACTCGCTACCTGATTCACATATCTTCGTAAAATCGGCGATAAATAAGCATCAACTACCGTTGTATCACCACGACTGACTAATTTCATTAAGGGGGTAATTTCGTGAGATACGGAAACTTGAGTAAAGCCAATGTTTTTAGCCAGGTTAGCAACCTGTTTTTCATGGTTGGTGTAGCGATAACCGTGCATAAAAACAATTGCACAGGAATGAATCCCGCTATTATAAGCTGTTTGCAGTTGAGGACGAATGGCATCTAAATTTAAATTAACTAATACATCACCTTGGGCGTTGTAACGTTCTTCTACTTCAATTACTTGTTCATATAACATTTCTGGTAAAATAATCTGCCGGGCAAAAATATCGGGACGGTTTTGATAGGCGATTTTTAAAGCATCTCGAAAGCCTTTGGTGATGAGTAAAACAGTTCTATCCCCTTTTTTTTCCAGTAGGGCATTTGTAGCTACTGTTGTCCCCATTTTGACAATTGTGATTTCCTCTGAAGGAATAGTTTCATGATCTGAAATGCCTAAAAGTTCCCGAATTCCCTGTATTGCTGCATCGGTGTAACGTTCGGGATTTTCGGATAATAGTTTGTGAATTTGTAATTTACCGTCGGGGCATTTGGCGACAATATCAGTAAATGTACCACCCCTATCAATCCAAAATTCCCAAGTCATTGTAGATTAACCCTCTTACAGAATTTATAAATTAGAGAAAACGGTATTAACAATATTTTAACCAACTACATCTTGCAAAGAATCACTTTTTTCTCGGACAAGATGGCCATCTTCCATGTAAACAATTCGGTCAGCAATATCTAAAATGCGGTTATCGTGGGTAACAAGCAAAATTGTACAACCATGCTCTTTTGCTAGTTTCTGCATTAATTCTACTACATCTCGTCCCGATTGTTTATCAAGTGCGGCGGTAGGTTCATCTGCTAGAACTATTTTTGGTTGACTTACCAATGCACGCGCAATCGCAACTCGTTGTTTTTGTCCCCCTGATAAGTTATCTGGATAATAATTAAGCCGATTTCCTAATCCTACCTCTTCTAGCATTTTTTGTGATTGGATTAACATTTCTTTTCGAGACATTTTCGGATGTAATTCTAAACCCATTCTCACATTTTGAATTGCTGTTAAGCTACCATGTAAATTATGAGCTTGAAAAATATAACCGTTAGTCCGTCGCGCTTGGGTTAATTGTTTTGCATTGGCTTTACAGAGTTCGTTGCCTAATATCTGCAAACTGCCAAATTGAGCCGAACGCAATCCACCAGCTAAGGTTAATAATGTGGTTTTACCTGAGCCAGATGGACCTGTCATAATCACAATTTCACCTGTATTAATGGTGAGGTTGATATTAAATAAAACTTGTTTTCGCAGTTGTCCATTTCCAAAATAATGATCGAGGTTTTGGATGGAGATTACAGGTTTGGGAAAGTTAAGAGTTTGCATATTTGATTGAGGTTTTCAGGATTTTTTGCACGCAGAGACGCAGAGGCACAGAAGAGTAATTTTGAGAATTTTACTCACATCACTTTGGTAAACTTCAACTATTGCGTACATCTGATTTATTTGCCCAAGTTCGACAATGCCGTTATTGGATACTACTTCACCTGCAGGAGTATAAATGTCAAAAATTACACCATTCTGGGGAGCTTTAACATAAGTTTGATCTAAGTTGGCTTTGGCTGATACTAAGTCTACTGGACGCACTTCATCTATTTTATTTAATGAAGTACATTCTATTTCGCGCAGAGGCGCAAAGAAGCAAAGGCGCAAATTTGATTAATTTGTCGGTTTCAAAGATGAGGAAATTGAAAAATTGTTAAAATAAATATGAGATGGAAATAGATGAGTAAATATAATTTATTGGGAGAGATATAAAGTTATTATTGCTTATTACTCCAGCAATTGGTATTCTTATAAAAGCAGGCTTAATCCATTTATAAGTATCAAATAAATGAATCACCAAACTACCTTTCAAGAAATTGCTTCTCAATTGCAATTATTCCAAAGTATAGAACAGAAAGAAAGATTTATATTTGTAATTGGTGCTTTAACATCGCGGTTAATTAGTTTATATAAAGCTTCCGAAATAATGGAAATGGATACAGAAATATTTTTGAAAGTTTTAGAATTAATGGGGATAGATTTTTCATATCTTACAGTTGAAGATGTTGTTATAGAGAAAATCTGGTAAGCATGATGAAAATAGTTTTGATGGTATTTTTGAAGATTGATAATTAAATTCTCGCTATTTGAATCTGAGTTGTAAATACGATATTACGATTGGACTTGTCAAGTACCGCATCAATTCGATCATGATTAGTTTGTATGTATTCCTGGATGCTGAAAAATTAGCAGGTAAGCCGATAAAATTGGTCAGAATGCGGGTAGCAGTTAAAGCTGTCAAAATTCTAGAATGAAATACAAGGTGAATGAATTAAAATTATTGCTATGCTGAACCGACTTAAAGACTTGACAACAAATATAGCACCCCGCTTAGTCGAAATCCGTCGCCATCTTCATGCACACCCAGAACTTAGTGGGCAAGAATATCAAACCGCTGCTTTTGTTGCAGGTGTGTTATCTGCCAATGGCTTGCACGTAGAAGAGGGAATAGGTAGAACAGGTGTCATTGGTGAATTACAAGGAACTCAACCTAGTGATAGGATATTGGCAATTCGCACTGATATGGATGCTTTACCCATTCAAGAACGCACAAGTTTAGAATATGCTTCTCGAATTGAAGGAGTCATGCACGCTTGTGGCCATGATATTCATACTACAGTAGGTTTGGGGACGGCGATGGTACTTTCCCAAATTGCCCCTGAATTGGGTGGAAAGGTGCGGTTTTTATTTCAACCAGCCGAAGAAATTGCCCAAGGTGCAAATTGGATGGTACAAGATGGAGTGATGAATAATGTTGCGGCTATTTTAGGGTTACACGTTTTTCCTTCCATTCCTGCTGGTTCAGTTGGTATTCGTTACGGTGCGTTAACAGCCGCCGCAGATAATTTAGAAATAATTATTATTGGTGAATCTGGACATGGTGCGCGTCCCCATGAAGCCATAGATGCAATTTGGATTGCAGCACAAGTGATTACATCATTGCAACAAGCTATTAGCCGTACTCAAAACCCTTTGCGTCCCGTAGTATTGAGTATTGGCCAAATTAATGGAGGAAGAGCGCCAAATGTGATTGCTGATAAAGTACAATTACTGGGAACAGTGCGATCGCTTCACCCAGAAACCCGTGATAAACTACCACAGTGGATTGAAAACATAGTGGCTAATGTTTGTAATTCTTTCAACGCCAAATATCAGGTTAATTATCATCAAGGTGTACCCAGTGTTCAAAATGATAATGCCTTAACACAACTATTACAATCCTCCGCAGAAGAAGCTTGGAGTAATGATCGTGTCCAAATTTTACCAGAACCATCTTTAGGTGCAGAAGATTTTTCTGTTTATTTAGAACACGCCCCTGGTTCAATGTTTCGCTTAGGTGTAGGCTATGAAGAGAGAATAATTAATCATCCCTTGCATCATCCCCAATTTGAAGTTGATGAATCTGCTATTATTACTGGAGTAGTCACATTAGCTTATGCAGCTTATAAATATTGGCTAAATAAGTCAGAAGTATGATTTGTGTGATTGGTTTGATTTAGATGATTAATTAGTCAAACAAATCACAAAAATCACAGAAATCACAAAAATCACAGTCCAGAAATTGCTCTTTAAATAAATTCCAGAAAATTACACTGTCAATCATGCCACCAATTGAAACTATAGATTCCAACTCATCAGAACAAAGCACTAATAATTGGTATTTAGTCACTGTCCGTTCTAAAAAAAGAGAAGTATTTTTGAAATATCTGAATTTAGCTATTAGCCAAAATCAATTACAAGACTTGGTAATAGAGATAAAAAGTCCCCAAGATGCAGTTTATCAAGATATTGTTTTATTAAATATCAGTAATTTCAAAAATGCCTATATACAACTTAAAAAAATCGAATGTTTCCAAAATATCGAACGAAAACCTTTAGCATTACCACAAGTAAATAGAATGTTGGGTATTGGATAAAATTTATAGCAGAGAATAGGGAATAGGGCAAGTAGAAATTTGTGAGAAAATCTTTTTTAGCTCTTTTTTATGTGTTCTCTGTGGTTATAAAAAATCCAAAAAATACATAATGCAAAAAAGAGTAAAAGTTAAACCAAATTCTAAACAGCAAAAGATTGAAGAATTAGCAGATGGTAGTTTAACTGTACATCTTAAATCACCACCAGTAGATGGTAAAGCTAATGAAGAGTTAATTAAACTACTAGCCAAAAAATTTGATGTTGCTAAATCCTCTATCAGAATTAAATCTGGGACAACATCTCGACAAAAGGTAATTGAAATTGATGGAATTTAGGGCAATTATCAATTACCAATCACCCATTTGGCACAATTGCTAGGTATGATATTTTATCTGCAAACATTTACCCAGTAAAACCTGACTATGACTCAAAACTACCGCATTACCCTACTACCTGGAGATGGCATTGGTCCCGAAATTATGTCCGTAGCAGTGGACGTGCTGAAATTTGTCGGTAAAAGCTTTGATTTTTCCTTTGAATTTTCCACAGCTTTAATTGGTGGTGCTGCTATTGACGAAACCGGCGAACCACTACCCGCTGTTACCTTAGATAGGTGCCGCAATAGCGATGCTGTCTTACTCGCTGCTATTGGTGGTTACAAATGGGATTCTCTCCCCTCAAATTTACGCCCAGAAGCAGGTTTATTAGGGTTGCGGGCTGGTTTACAACTATTTGCTAATTTACGTCCTGCGAAAATTCTCCCCCAGTTAATTGACGCTTCCACCTTGAAACGAGAGGTTGTAGAAGGAGTAGATATTATGGTGGTGCGGGAACTCACCGGCGGGATTTATTTTGGTAAACCCAAAGGCATTTTTACAACAGAAACCGGAGAAAAACGCGGTGTAAATACGATGGTTTACACAGAATCAGAAATTGAACGCATTGGCCGCGTAGCTTTTGAAACAGCGCGGAAACGAGGTGGTAAACTCTGTTCAGTGGATAAAGCCAATGTGTTAGAAGTATCTCAATTATGGCGGGAAAAAATTACACAACTTTCCTCAGAATATACTGATGTTGAGTTATCTCACTTGTATGTAGATAATGCCGCTATGCAATTAGTCCGCGCTCCCAAACAATTTGATACAATTGTTACAGGAAACTTATTTGGTGATATTCTCTCTGATGCTGCGGCAATGCTCACAGGTAGTATAGGAATGTTACCTTCTGCTAGTTTGGGGGCTGATGGTCCCGGTGTCTATGAACCAGTTCATGGTTCAGCCCCGGATATTGCAGGACTTGATCAAGCCAACCCCTTAGCACAGGTTTTAAGCGCCGCCATGATGTTGCGTTATGCTTTAGACCAAGCAGCAGCAGCAGACTTAATTGAAAATAGCGTGTTACAAGTTTTAGAACAAGGTTATCGCACAGGAGATATTATGTCCCCAGGAATGAAACTTGTCGGTTGTCAAGCTATGGGCGCAGCACTAATGGAAATTCTGCAATTAAAATCACGTTAAAGTGTAAATCTGGAAGTTTTACTATTTATTGTGAAAACTTTCAGATACACTAAAAGCAAATCTGTAAATCTCAATATAAAAGCCAATTGTGTACGCTTTACAACAAGAACAGGCAAACTTTACCCACTCCAAAAAGCATCCTTCTTTGATTGATCCTACTGTAATTAGAGCAGCTAGTCACATCTACTATACCTACTGTGAAGTCCATCCAGAAATAGTAGGAAAAGCTACAGGAGTAGCAATTAGTCGGGTAACTCATCGGGGTAAAGTGATTTTTACTAAGTACCCAGTGTTATTACCACAGGAATGTTTTGTGCCGTTGAATCAAATTGAGTCCTATATGTATTAGTCAACTGACAACTGACAAATAATAATATGGACATTTTGATGAATATTTCAGCCAGTATCATTGTCTTTGTTTTGGGTGCATCTCTGGGTAGTTTTATTAATGTTGTGGTTTATCGGCTACCCGCTGGCTTATCAGTGCTGTGGCCACCTTCTCGCTGTCCCAAGTGCTTAAATAGGTTGAAGGCTTATGATAATGTCCCGGTTTTCGGTTGGTTGTGGTTAAAAGGGCGGTGTCGTTATTGCCAAACTCAGATTTCTCGCCGTTATCCATTAGTGGAGGCATTAACAGGGATAATATTTTTAATAGTATTTTGGGTTTTTCAATTTTCAATTTTCACCCTGGGATATTGGGCTTTTTGTAGTTGGTTATTGGCTTTATCTCTCATAGATTTAGATACAATGACCTTACCTAACCCCTTAACTAAATCGGGTTTAATTTTAGGAATAGTCTTTCAAATGGCTGTTGGTTGGTTATCAGAACCGACTGCGGTGGGATTATCAAAACGCTTAATAACCGGAATAGCCGGTGCAGTTCTGGGTTTATGGCTGTTTGATGCGATCGCCCTTTTAGGTTCTATGGCTTTTGGCAAAACGGTCATGGGTGCAGGTGACGCTAAATTAGCTGCTATGATGGGAGCATGGTTAGGATGGCGTTATTTACTACTAGCGGTTTTTATCTCCTGCATTTTGGGAGTATTCGTCGGTGGTGGTGCAATTATCCTCTCTCGTCACCAAATGGGACAAAAAATGCCTTTTGGACCCTTCCTAGCGTTAGGTGCGGTAATCACTGTTTTTTGCGGTGAAGCTATTTTGTCCCCATATATGAGATTATTTTTGCCTGGATCTTAATATCATTTTTTAAATCTTTTTTTTGTTTCATGCTTATGGTTTTATCCACTTAAACCTGTATCGCACCTGACTGTAGCTGTGATTACCCCATTGAGATTTAAATATGTCTAAACTATGATTTTTATGATTTTTGTGACTCTTATGATTAACTAATCATCCAAATCATAGTTCTGATTTTGTCCTCACACCTAATTACATAAGATAAAAATGGCAAACAACGAAGAATCACGCGGTTTAAAGTCTCTATTTGATTGGTTCGCAAATCGGCGTAAATCAGGAAGTCCCAATTCAGAACGCCAAGAACGGGAAATTGCTGATGGTTTATGGCATAAATGCCCTAAATGTGGTGTTCTTAGCTATACAAAAGATTTAAAAGCTAATCAAATGGTTTGCGTTGATTGTGGTCATCATAATCGCGTTGATAGTGATGAACGAATTCGCCAATTAATTGATGCTAATACCTGGAATCCATTGGATGAGCATTTACGCCCCACTGATCCCTTACAATTCCGTGATCGTAAACTATATAGCGATCGCTTGCGAGAAACACAAGAAAAACTAGGACTGATAGATGCTGTTAAAACTGGGTTAGGACAAATTAACAGCTTACCCATAGCTTTAGGAGTCATGGATTTCCGGTTTATGGGTGGAAGCATGGGTTCTGTTGTCGGGGAAAAACTCACCCGCATGATTGAACAAGCCACCCAACGGCGTTATCCTGTCGTCATTATTTGCACATCAGGTGGTGCGAGAATGCAGGAAGGAATGCTGTCTTTAATGCAAATGGCGAAAATTTCCGCCGCCCTCCAACGTCACCGAGATTCTAAACTATTATATATTCCTGTTTTAACCAACCCAACTACCGGAGGTGTTACCGCCAGTTTCGCCATGTTGGGTGATATTATCATCGCTGAACCCAAAGCAACTATTGGTTTTGCGGGAAGACGGGTAATTGAACAAACTCTCAGAGAAAAACTCCCTGAAGATTTTCAAACCGCTGAGGACTTACTTAAACACGGATTTGTTGATGATATCGTCTCCCGTACCCAATTAAAAACTAATTTGACACAATTAATTGCGCTACATCAACCTCTCCCCACAACGACACCAAGCATGGTTTTGTGGGAAACAATGAAATTAAGTTCCGCTACTGTTGAATAAAAAACGGAAATGAGGGAAGAAATTTCCTTCTTCCTTCAACAACTGACAACTGACAACTGTACGGGCGAAGCATTTGGAGAACTATTTTTGGCAATGACCGATAATTTATCTTCCAAATGCTTCGCCCCTACTAACAACTGACAACTGTACGGGCAAAGCATTTGGAGAACTATTTTTGGCAATGACCGATAATTTATCTTCCAAATGCTTCGCCCCTACTAACAACTGACAACTGACAACTGACTCCTTCTACTTTCCCGGTTCTTGGACAAAAATTAGGGGAATTAGCCCTAATAGTCTGCATAGGCTAGATAGCGCAAATAAGCCTAATAAACCGCCAAATTCCTGGTTTTGGGCAATAAAACCGCCGATAGTTGTCCCTAAAGCTCCACTCACGCCCCCGACAGCCGCAACAATGGCAAAATAGATAGATTTATTTCTCACGGGGGCAATTCCTAAATACATATTAGTGCTACATAAATCAACTCCTGCCCAAGTGATGCCAGTAAAAATATGTAAAAGCGGCAACCATAACCAAAAATCAAGTTGATGATGACCAATTCCTAACCATAATAATGGCGTAATTGCGACTAAAATACCCACACAGATAAGAATAGGACGATTACCGATTCTATCGGCTAATTTCCCCCATATAATCAACACTAACAGATTTGCCCCGGTCTGAAGACTGCTATAAATAGTTACTAAAGTCACATCTAAATCTAAAGTATCTAATAAATAGAAGTTGAAAAAAGGTGCGCTCAAATGCACAGCCAACATCCAGATACTGAAATAAAGCAGAAATAGTAAAAATTTAGAGTTCTGCCCAATAATAGTAGTCCAATTAATTTCTTCTTTGCAAATATCTTGAGGAGGATTTTCACAAAAATTCAAACTATGCTGATTTTGTAATTGCGGATTTACGTCTGCTTGAAAATATTGACAACACAAACTAATAATTCCACAAATAGTTCCTAAAGATAGAACTAATCCATAACCTTCGATAGTTCCACCATGCCAATTTGATATTACTAATCCCGCCAAAGGTACACAGATTAAATTCGTCAGATTACAAGCACTATTCCGAATACCAAAATATCTCCCTCGTAACCTGCGGGGAACAATAATGGCTAACCAACTTAGCCAAGATGCACTTCCTAATCCTCCCAGAAGATGACTAAAAAGGACAATTGACAGTGTTAATACTACCAATTGTTGAGAATCTAATAAACTGGAATTGTTAGCAAAAATGCCAATAACTAGAATTAACCACAATAACCGAGAAGTTCCAAAGGTTAATAGAGAATATTGAAATCTACTGGTAGTTTGTTCAGAAATGTAAGCCCCCACAGGTTGAATAAAATTTACCAGCATGGGAATTGAGGATAACATTCCAAAGATCACCGGAGTAGCATCCAACTCGACTAACAAATTACTGACTAAAATTCCCCCGGTACTCAGACCAAAAATAGATGCAAAAACGGCATCTATGGTAGAAGCTTGTAGACTGGTACGAATATCGTTTTTAGTAAATTGCTGAGGAAACTGTTTAGTTAGTAAAGAGTCAAGATTGGGAGTTTGAATATCCAGTGCTTCAACTGTGTCAACCGGAAGGGAATTCATATTATCATAAATTACAGAGCTATCTTTTGTTCTTATATTTTTCAATATCAGTTTGCAGACTCACAGTCTATAAAACACCTGAAAAAATGTCATCAGTATTTCATAATTGGGAGATTAATCAAGCTTTTGCAATTAATAATTGAGGAAAAGATCTAATTCTCCCTTATTTCTCCCCATGAAAATAATTGTTTATATTTATACTGATCCATTCCTAGATACTGTTCCCAACCAAAATGACTGGGGTTGGGAAGTAGATAAAATTTATGAAGATTTGGGAAAACTAAACCATAACACCAGATCCCCGACTTCTCTAAGAAGTCGGGGATCTGAATTATTCATCTTGATTTTTAGGAGCTTGTTTGCCTTTTTTACCTGCATTCCGCACATTCATGACTTTACCCAGTAAATCAAACCAAAAAGGCGCACCCATAGCAATAGCAATACCACTCACAAGCCAACCAGCAATCATACTCAAAACACTGAAAATAGGTAACCCATTAATTCTATATTTTGTGCCGTTAATTTGCTGTTGTACGTTAGCACTTGTCCAACCAATTGGTAATTCAACTTCTTTTAAAATCTCGTTAGGATCTACTTTACTCATATCTGAAGCATTAGATCCTTGTGGTACTACTTGTACAGCCTTGTTAATAATTATTTCTCGCAATAAAGAATCCTTAGATAAGCGGTTAATGATATGAAAAGTATCGGCATTGGCTGTAATAGCTAAGGTTATCCCAATTATAATTGCGACTCCTTTAGCATTACGTTTATAGACACCACCGGCTCTTTCCATAGAGCTATCAAAACTATTTTCAATTTCTTTCCGTAAAAGAATAATCCCTTCTTCCGTGCTTTTAGCTCTCATTTGGGCGCGTTTTGCCATAGTTTCAATACTATCAACAACAGAATCTGGCAGAATATCAATTAGTTCTTGAACTTTTTTATAGGTTTCACTATCTTTATCTTGAATAGCTGCTATAACTTCACCATGAATATCACTACCTTTTTTAATAGATTTGACAATTTCATTGATATTAGGTTTTAATCCTCCTAGCACTATGGCTTTTTCTGCATCTGCAAAAATATCTTGTCTGACGAATTTTAGTTCCCGCAAAGGTTTATCTAAAATATCTTCATGATTGCCTATGTTTGCTTGGAAACTATCTATATATTTATCTAGGCTATCTCTCATCCTATTTATCGCCATGTAGATATCATATTTATCCTTATTAAACTCATCAGTAATGCGGTTATACTCTAATTCTAACTGTTTATAATCTGTGGCAATATCAGTAGCAAATTCACTAGATAACTCTTGATTATTAATGTAAACCTGCAACTGAATTAAAATTTGTCTGATATCATCTAAACGTTCATTTTTGAATTGTTCTAGTCTGATTTCAGTTAATTTTTTGACCAATACTGGCAGTTGGAGTGTATCCATAAAACTATTGGCAAAACTTTCACCACCAATATAGGAAGGCGCACTGCGTTTTTGATCACCAAAAACAGTTTCTTTTCTAAATCTAGAACTAGACTTTCTGAATAGACTAAAGAATGAGCCAATTGCCCAGGTAGCTTTCCGAGGTAAAGTTGCTAATAAACCTTTAGCCTCTTGATTAATACTTTGAATTAAAGGATTGCCATAAATTTTATTAACTAGTTGAATTACTTCCGGTTTTTCTGAGTTTTGAGCATCACCAGCTAAAAGAATTTCAATTGATCTTCTCAAGTGTTCAGCCCGCCATTGCAGTACAGTTGTCAATAGTTCTTGAATTTCTGAAGCCAGTAAACTTAAAATTAAGTAAATAAAAATTAAACCCAGTGCCACATCTAAAATAAAAGGTAGGTTCATTGACATTCTCCTTCAGGGTAATTGAGCAAATGCTAATGGTAGTATTTATATCATTTAATCGGCAGGATGCCTGTAAACTTCCTGAAAAAAATTAATCAGAAAATCTTCGCCAAAAAATTATCTCTGTTCCTAAGAAACTGAGCTAATTTGGGATCTAGCCATTGCTTTTAAAAATAGATTGTTCCCGGATGGCAACATAGAAGATTCGCTTTGATCTCTATGTGATTAAACCTAACAATTATAAGATTCGCATAGAATATGCAAGAAGGAAGCTTTATTTGGACTCATCTAGAAAAACAGCACCGTGTGGTTGAAAGAAAGATTGATTGGCTATGGCTAATCCTCTTGTTATTGGCAGCGGTGATCTTGTTTAGCATCAATCTTGGCGGTTTGCCCTTACAAGATGGGGATGAGGCAACTGTAGCCAGGGTAGCGCGGGAAATTTGGCAAGCTCCAGCAAATTCAATGCGCTGGCTTTACCCTACTTTGGGCGGTGAACCATATCACCACACACCACCGCTGATGCACTGGTTAATTGCTGGGGCTTATGCTCTGGGTGGTGTTAATGAATGGACAACTCGTCTACCTAGTGCAATTTTGATGGCAACTTCTGTACCTTTGTTGTATTGCATGGGGAGAGAGATATTTCGGCACCGTTGGGCAGCTATTTATAGTTCCTTAATTTATCTAACAATGCTGCCAGTGGTGCGTTATGGCAGGTTAGCAGTGTTAGATGGGGCAGTTGCCAGTTTTTTGATTTTGATGATGTGGTTTGTCTTGCGATCGCGCCGGGATTTGCGTTACTGCTTAGGTGTAGGCATTAGTTTCGGGTTAATTTGTCTAACCCAAGGCGTGATGGGTGTTTATTTAGGTGCAGTTGTTTTAGTCTTTCTTTACTGGGATACACCTAGACTACTCGCAAGTTATTATTTCTGGACAGGTATTTTCATCGGTTGTCTACCTGTATGCTGTTGGTACGGATTTCAAGTATGGCACTATGGCTATCCCTTCAATATTGATGTGAATACATCTTTAAACCATATCCAAACTATTACTAATGGCAGTTTCCAAGCACCTTGGTATTATCTTTTAGAAATCGCCAAGTGGACATGGCCTTGGTTGATATTTCTCCCTCAAACTATCCGCATTACCTGGGAGAATAATAATTTAAGTTGGGCAAAATTGATTATTGTTTGGTGTGGTGTTTATCTATTAATTATTTCCCTCATTAGCTTTAAACTTCCCTGGTATATAGTTCCTATTTATCCAAGTTTAGCTTTAGCTTTGGGGTTTCAATTAGCAGAAATAGAAAATGTGCCTGTAGTTTCTGGCTATCCCCGCGCTTGGGTAACGAGTTTAGCAATATTGGCTGTGGTGGCTTCTGCAGGCAGTATTTATTTTAGTTGGAGAACTTTAGACAAAGTAGAATTACAGATAATTTTTGCAGCAGTGGCTTTAACCATGACTTTAGCGGCAATTTTAGCAGAGCGAGGTGATAGACAATTTCTGAAAATTTTAATTTGGGGAAGTTATATTTCTCTATTGTTATTAATGAAATCTCATTACTGGGTTGGGGAATTAAATACAGCTTATCCTGTTAAACCAGTAGCAGCAATGATCACTAAAATAAATCCAGCAATTAAGGAAATCTATACATCTTTTCCCTACCATCGTGCTTCTTTGGATTTTTATAGCGATCGCACTATTATTCCTGCTTCTATTGGTGAGTTACAATATTACTGGCAGTATGATAGCCAACCTTATTTTCTCCTCAATATATCTACCTTAGAAAACCTCCAATTCAACTCTATCAAAGTCATAGATCAAGTAGAAGATTGGCAATTAATTACCAAAGAAAATAACTCATTTTAACAATACCTTTGCCATTTTTATTGTTTCGGAGGTTGGGTTGAGGTAAGCAAAACCCAACGCTGATGTTGTCTTTCCTGTAATACAACCCAACCTGCGACTTCAGGCTTTTTTCAATTTGGCGAAAGTATTTTTTAAGGTTCCACAAGAAATCTATTTTTCACCCTTGTTCATTCTTTCAATGTGGGGAATTTCTTGGCCATCATGACTCATATTATCTTGAGTCATAGTCACAATCCCGAAAAAAATCGCACTTCCCACAACCAAAGACAAAAAAGGACGCTTAATGAAGATAAAATCTCTGATTATCCGTGCCAAAGGTCGGCTTTGACGACGTAAAGCCGAAGAGATCATCATTTGTTTCCAAATAAATGGGTCACGGACATAATGTCCGCTTTGACAAACAACTAACTTTTCTTGGCAATAAGGACAGGAAAACAAACCAATATAGGATTTTATTGGCGTGGTTCTGTTATTTCTTTGGCAAATTGGGCAAGTAACATAATGATCATGAAAAGTATTTGTACTCATCTACCTCGTCCGCCTAGTCCCTTGATTCTATTTATAACAATATCTGTATTGAATTTTACTGAAAATCTAGTGTTTATGCCATAGTCACTGGCAGTTATTGGCAAAATACTATGATAGCGATATGCAATTGCATGAGATCCAAAATTTACCTAAAACTGAAACACCAAAAGACTTTCAACTCTGTTGCCTATTCCCTGCTCCCTACTATGTAGACTTTAAGAATGAAATTGACCTAAGGATATACTCCCTTATATACTAACTCAAGTTGCTAGTACCGCAGGACGGAATTATTTTTTTCTAAATATTTTGTGATTTTTGTTAATTAATTATTGAGCAGGCAGTTTTTCCCATAATAAACCACAATAAGAAATAACAGATAAAAAATCGTTTTTTCTGACAGTTACCCCGGTTATCAATGACTCTCTTGCCTCCGACTTCGCAGACGAAGGTCACGGAATCCGATACTTTTTCCCCACCTTCCATGCGGTTCACTCAGTTAATTAATCGTTTTCAGCCCTCCTCAGAAACAGTAGTGCTTTTTTTAGCCGTGCTAATTGGCGGTAGTACAGCTATGGGGATAGTCACCTTTCACTATTTAATCCAGCTAATTAACAATTTCATGCTGGAAAATCTGATGGGACAAATTGGGAGCTGGGGTGCTTGGACTTTAGCTGCTGTTCCCACTTTGGGTGGTATCATTGTTGGCCTCATGCGTTGGCGCACTCAGGATTTTGGTCCAGGACTTTCTTCTCTCATAGCTGTTTCTCAAGGCAAAGAAGCCAAGAAACCCCTCCGACCGGTCACAAAAATGATCGCTGCGGCTGTTTCTATCGGCAGTGGTGCATCCTTGGGTCCCGAAGGTCCAAGTGTAGAAATTGGGACTAATTTCGGAGTTTTATTGTCTGATATATTACAAGTTTCTCAAGAACGTCAGCGGTTGCTCTTAGGTGCTGGGGCGGCGGCTGGTTTAGCTGCTGGTTTTAATGCCCCCATTGCTGGCGTATTTTTTGCCTTAGAAGTAGTCATGGGAACTACATATTTTGCTACTTCTGCGGTAAGTGTGGTGTTACTTGCCGCCGTTGTCGCCGCCTTAATTGCTCAAATTGGTTTAGGTTCACAACCGGCTTTTGCTTTACCTGCTTATCAAGTTCGCAGTTACCTAGAATTACCTCTTTATCTGGGTTTAGGTTTAGGTGCAAGTTTAATTTCTCTCACCTATACTGAATCAATTCGGTTAGCCAAATCCGCCTTTGCTGGTAATTTACCAGGGTTGAAATTACTAGGTAAAATTCCTCAATCAATTCAGCCTATTCTCGGTGGTGTAATCATTGGTATAGTCGGTTGGCACTACCCGCAAATTTTGGGGATTGGCTATGAAACCGTAGAAGCTATGCTCCAGGATGAGGATTTTTCGCTGAACCTATTACTGATATTACTGGTGTTGAAATTGCTGATGACAGCGGTAAGTTCAGGGAGTGGTTTTGTCGGTGGATTATTTGCACCAGCGATGTTTTTAGGTGCGTCCTTTGGGTCCGCTTATGCTAAATTTTTGGCTTTGGTAGCACCAGGAATTGGAGACTATATGGCTGCTCCTCCAGCTTATGCAATGGTAGGTATGGCAGCGGTTTTGGCAGGTAGTGTCAGAGCGCCATTGACAGCAATTTTAATGTTATTTGAATTAACCCGCGATTATCGGATTGTTTTACCTTTAATGGCAGCGGTGGGTTTAAGTGTTTGGTTAGTAGAACGAATTAAACCAACTTTAGATGCTAATGCTAATCTGCAACAGATTGGTTTGCCAGAATTGAAAGATGAAAAAGTAGAACTTTGGCAGCAAATGTTAGTCGCAGATGCTATGCACGCTTACCCCAAAAAATTATCAGCTACTCTGGGAGTATTAGAAGCTGCGGTAGCAATGACACGGGAACGAATTCGCAGTGCGTTGATAATTGATGATGATGCTGGCAAGTTGGTGGGAATTCTGTCCTTAGAAGATATTAAACGGACTCTGGCTCTATGGCAAAATCTTTCTAATTCATCTACTGAAATTCAGGAATATTTATCTAGTCAAAAACTTATAGATATTTGTACTACGGATATTCTCTATGCTTGGGAAGATGAACCTTTATCTGAAGCCTTAGACCGCATGGCATTACGTGGGTTACATCAATTACCAGTAGTAGCTAAAGACAATCCTGATTTTATTCTGGGTTTATTAGAAAGAGAACAAATTGAATTAACTTGTAATTTAACGGCAATCACTAAGGTACTACATCAATATCTACCAGTGATTACAACTACTGAATATATAGAGGAAATTGGGAATTGGTGATTTGTCAGTTGTTAGTTGTTAGTTGTCAGTTGTTGGTTGTCAGTTGTTGGTTGTCAGTTGTTGGTTGTCAGTTGTTGGTTGTTGGTTGTTGGTTGTTGGTTGTCAGTGGCAAATATCTTCTTATTGCCTGTTCCCTGTTCCCTATTCCCTGTTCTCTAAATTTTGGTAATTGGTCAGTTATTAGTTATGCAGCAGTCAGGGGTAAAACAAAACCACTGACAACTGACAACCCATAACTGACTAATGAATATTCATTAAGCTGTAGCTTCTACTTCCACATCTTCTATAGATTCCGAATCTACTTGTCGGAGTCGAATGTGCTTTTTCCCTAAAGTGATGACAAACTCATCACCAGGTTGAAGATTCATCTGTTTTGTGTAAGCTGCACCGATTAATAAGTTGCCGTTTGACTGCACACCAATTCTATAGCTGGCACTGCGTCCACCACGTCCATTCGCACTGGGTGAACTATCCAACTGAATACCCTCAGCATCAATTAGGGCATTCAAGAATTTCATCATATTGACGCGCTCTATACCATTTTTGGTAACAGTATAGTAGCCACACTGTTTAGCTTTTTCGTCTTTGCTAATGGCTTCTAGCTCTTTAACTTTTTTGAGCAGTTCGTCACCGACTAGGAGTTCAATTTTTTTTTGTTTAGGCATCAACTTAGGTCGAAAATGAATGTTGTTTGTTGTCAAGTGGATTTTATTTTAGCTGACATTGAACTAATAGGAACAGAATTCTTGAGTTTTTGGATCAGCCTAGCCAAGTATATTACACTCATAGACAAAATTGTTGCATTATTATCAATATTCTTAAAAAATTATATGAAATATAATTACAATGATGCTGATAGCTACTATAGAGAGGAATCCGGTTTTGATTCTTTAAATTATTAAAGATAGGCAGATTAAGAGGTAAGAGGGAAGAGGCAGAAGGATTGGGGAAATTAAATTAATCATAACTGCTATATGAAACTAACTACGAGAGGACATTACAGCGTGAAAGCATTGCTAGATTTGAGTTTACAGCCCAAGTATGGACCTGAATCGGTCAGAGCGATCGCTAAACGTCAAGATATTCCTGCTCCCTATCTAGAAAAGCTGCTCATAGAAATGCGTCGTGCCGGATTAGTAACTTCAATTCGTGGTAGCGTCGGTGGATATAAATTAGCAAAAAAACCGGCACAAATATCTATTGGCCAAATTTTAGAGGCTGTTGGTGAAAATATCACTAACTTACCTCTGAATAATCCCACACCCGCTCAAACAGCAGATTGGGTGACATCCAGTCTCTGGAACAGACTCAACCAAAAGCTCAAAGAAGCCTTGTACAATATTACCCTGGCAGACCTTTATTATGATGCTCGCAGTTGGCAAGCATCTCAAGGAGAAGAAGCCAATTTTGTGGTTTAGTCACCGAGTCAGAAGAAAGGAAAAAGCAAGAAAAAAGAATAAATAATCAACAATCAATAAAAAATGACATCTACTGTTTTGGTTTTGGCTGCATTGTTAGATTACTTAATCGGAGATCCTTGGGGTTGGCCTCATCCGGTGCGAGTCATGGGATGGGTAATTTCCCACTTGAGTAAATTAGCTCTGCAATATTGCCAAAATCCTCTTTCTCAGAGGCTTGCGGGAATTTTCTTAGGTGTGATTGTAATTACTGGTAGTGGCTTGGTAGGTTGGATAATAGTTCAAAGTGCCAAGTGGGTACATCCATTGTTAGGAATTGCTGTAGAAAGTATTCTTCTAGCTAGTTGTTTTGCTTTCAAAAGTTTACGAAATGCAGCTATGGAAGTTCTCCAACCTTTAAAAAATGGAGAATTAGAATCAGCGCGACAGGTTTTAAGTAATTACGTCGGGAGAGACACAGCCAATCTTTCCCCAGCGGAAATTCTCAGAGCAGTGTTAGAAACCGTTACAGAAAATGCCACTGATGGCGTAATGGCTCCTCTTTTTTATACTATTGTTGGTGCATTTATCCCTGTTATCGGTGCTGTCCCTTTGGCTTTAGCATATAAAGCTAGTAGCACTTTAGATTCAATGGTCGGTTATAAAGAACTACCTTATACTTATCTTGGTTGGTTTAGTGCGCGGTGGGAAGATGGTTTTACTTGGTTGCCCTGTCGGTTAACAGTGATCACTTTATCATTACTATCCTTAAAACCCTTAAATGTTTGGCGAATTTGTCGCCGCGACGCAATCAAAGATCCCAGTCCCAATTCTGGTTGGAGTGAATGCGCTTATGCTGCGGTTTTAGGTGTGCAAATGGGAGGAATAAATTGGTATCGTGGAGTAGCTAAAGAGAAACCACTTTTAGGAGATGCTATTTATCCCATTACCCCAGATTCCATTGATCAAGCTTTACAATTAACCCGATATGCGTTTTTACTATGGTTAGGACTAGCAATATTTTTAATTCGTTAGTTATCTCGTTCCCAGTCTCTGACTGGGAATGCTATCAAAGAGGCTCTGCCTCCAGTGTGATTGAAGGCAGAGCCTTCTAGCATTCATTCCCATACAGAGTATGGGAACGAGAAAACGAGAAAACCAGAAATTACCAATTACCAATTACCAATTACCTATCACCAATTACCTATCTTATGTCTACCAAAGTAGTTGAAATTCTCTCATCAGAAGAACTGCGTCGGACATTAACTCGTATGGCTTCTCAGATTGTCGAAAGGACACGAGATTTATCTCAATTGTTACTTCTGGGTATTCATACTAGAGGAGTCCCATTAGCTTATTCATTAGCCCGTCAAATAGAAATTCTGGAAGATGTTAATGTTTCTGTAGGCTCTTTGGATATTACATTTTATCGTGATGATCTTGATAAAATCGGCTTGAGAACTCCAGAAAAAACGGATATTCCCTTTGATTTGACCGGAAAAACGGTGGTACTTGTAGATGATGTCATTTTTAAAGGGAGAACTATTCGGGCTGCTTTAAATGCCGTGAATGAATATGGTAGACCAGAGGTAATTCGTTTAGCTATATTAGTAGATAGAGGTCATAGAGAGTTACCAATCCATCCAGATTTTGTCGGTAAAAAGTTACCCACAGCTAAGGAGGAAATTGTTAAAGTTTATTTACAGGATAGTGATGGACGAGATGGTGTGGAGTTAATTAGTAATTGAAATTTCCTTTTTTGGACTTAAACTCAAAAGTATATTTTCTAGTTGTAGAGAGACGTTCCATGGAACATCTCTACATTATTTACTTCTCCCATAAATCGGGTATTTTGACAAACAATCACCAAAAACTAACTAACGCGGTTGCAGCTTCACCCCCCGACGTTCCAACATTTCCCGCGCTGTGGGACTGGGTGTATAATTATAACCATAGCCAGAATTCTGGGAATCATCTATTATTTGCGGTGTCAGTAAAATAATTACCTCTCTACGTTCGTTCTGTTTGTTTGTTTTCCTAAACAGCGCACCCAGCAGGGGAATATCACCCAAAATAGGTAATTTAGAAACACTTGTTCGATCTGTGTCTTGAATAATACCGGAAAGAATAAGCGTTTGACTATCCCGCAAGCGCAATACACCAGATGTAAGAGTTCTTGCGGATAAAAGAGTTATTGTACCATTACCACCGCCGGCTTGTGCTGTACCACCCGGAGCAGATACAGTAGGGGCAACGGACAAAGATACAAAACCGTTATCATCAATTCTTTCTACCTTCACATTCAAGGATAGACCTGCTTCCTTGATGATAGGTTTGCTGAAAGTGGTTGATGATGTAGTTCCTGTACCTTGGGATAAAATGTCTAATCCAGCATATACCTCTGTAGTTAACTTAACTACTGCATTTTGTCCTTCTTGAACAATTAAGGTAGGATCTGTTAGAATCTTAGCGTTGCCCTTGGTAACTTGAGCTTGTAAACTCGTAAGAAGCCGTCTAGGGAATTGGTATAAAGTTGGTATACCCCCTATTTTGTTTCCTTGAATTGTGGGATCTCGATTAATACCAGCAGCAGACCCCGTAACTACAGCCTGAAGTGGATTATTTGTAACTGGTGTTTCAGTCACAGTATTGTTTACTTCATTAGAATTAGCTGGTCGAGAACCACCAAAATTTAAAGATGCTGCACCACCATCATTAACAAAGAAGTTGTTACCAACCCCAAAAGAAAAACTGGTATTGTAATCTTGAGTACCTGTCAGGTTGACATCAATAATTTTGACATTCACCACCACTTGACGACGACGGATATCAAGCTGTGTTAATTGAGATACTGCCATCTCAACCATCTTAGGACTACCAATTAATGTAACAGAATTTGTCCGCTCGTCTCCTGAAGCTTGTAACCCTCTGAGTATAGGTGTTGAATCTGTATATGTAATCCGTTGAGTCTCAATTTTCGTTTCTGTCGTCGTTTGAGTTTGAGTAACTGCGGTGTTAGCAGCACCACCCACAGGTACAGCATTAACACTAGTAACTAGTCGTTCTCGACTGACAGCACTTTCCGCACCCAAAGCTACTAGGAAATTTAACGCCACACCCACCGTTACCTGATTTAGTCGGAGATTACGCATCACAAGATTACGACTAGAATTAGGTAATTGAGTCCCAACAAAAATTGTCCGTCCACTGCGGTTAGCTTCCAAACCACTCAAACGCAGGACGTAATTAAAAACATCTTGTACGGGTTCATTTTCTATATCTAAGGAAATCTTCTGAGATGTTTTAGTTACATTTTCAGCATCTTGCGGTTTTTCTGCTTCCCCACCTATATAAGCCAAATTCAGCCCAGCAGCACGAGCTAATAAAGATAAAACCTCTCTTACAGGTGCATCACGCAACACCAACCGACGAACTCGTTCTTTTGTACCTAAATTAATCACCACAGGAGATGTATCAATATTAGACTGAGTAATATCTCCTACAGGTGGGGCGACAGCCTTAGGTAAAAAAAGAGGACTTTGCTTATAAGCTTGACCAGGATTTGGGGTTTGGGTAATTTTCCCGTCAATTGTAACTTGGGGGTTAGGAACTAGAACATCCGGCTGTTTACCTGGTTCATCTGGTTTATATTCAAATGTGGTAGCTGGTGTTACTGCTACCTTTTCCGTAGGCTTGGTAGTAGCTGGTGTTACTGCTACCTTTTCTGTAGGCTTAGTGGCGGTTGATGCTGTTGAATTTGTGGTAGCGGTAAAGCCCAGGGTAATATTATTATCCTTTCCCATGACGGGCTGATTGCTGGGTGCATCATCAATACCTGTAACTGTTACCCGAATGCTATTAGCGTCTAATTGTTTAACTTCAATAGATGCAATTCCTGGTGCGGGGTTTTTTTGCAGGAAGTTATTGCCCTTGGGTAAACGGAGTTGGGTATTAATTACATCCGCAACTAAGGATTTGTCCTTTTTAGTGGTAAATACTTGGGGACGATCTCCCGCCGCAGTTTTTAAAATTACACTAACTCCCCCTGCAATGGGACTGAGTTCAACATCAGTAATTTGTGTGATCTTTGCTAACACTGGTTGGGCTGCTAAGAGTACAAAAGCTGCCGCACTTGATCCGAAAACACTATTATGAAGCTGTTTCACAGTTCATTCCTCACATAAAATAAAAGTCTAAATCGTAACGTATAACAGGGAATAGGGAATAGGGAGAATATTTTATTTTGCCTCTTGCCCCTTACCTCTTGCCTCAAATTTGATTATTTTTCCGGTGCTTTAGCTGCTGCTGTTTTAGCGGCTAAATCTGCCGCTTCTTCAGAAGTTAGTGGCATTAAAGCCTCTAATGCAAAAGTTGTTGTCAGTTTACCGATACCAATTTGCACAGGGTTATCTTTATCGTCTGACATCTCTGGTGGAGACAATTTGGAGTCATAGTTTTTAACTAACAATAAAGGTTGTAATCGTTCAATGTTTCGCATAATTAATCGGGTTTGTTCAAAATTCCCCTCAATTTCTACATTGACAATACTGCGTTTAAGTTTGTTGTTAACTTCTACCCCAAAACTGCCATCATCTACCACAACAGGTTTTTCCGAAGCTGGAACAAATCTTTTCATCTTGGCTCTAATGGCATTACCAAAGGCTTTTCCATTGCTAGAATCTATTAAGCGACTGGTATCTAGTAATAGGGTATCTAAACTTTTTTCATCTGCAAATAAAGCTAAAACTTGTTGTTGTTGTTGTTTCGCTTCAGCCAAATCTGCTTCTATTTTACCGATTTGTTGGGCTTGGATTTTCTTTTGATTAACTTCTGTTTGTAGTTGCTCACGTTTAGTTTGTAGTTCTTGATAGTTATCCCAAGCGGGCATTGCCATGTTAAATAGCATATAACCTGCACCTAATAAACCTAAAACTGCGACTACACCACCAATAATAGTTGGTGTTAAGGTGACACCAAAAACAACAGGACCAGAATCTTGAGTATCTGTATCTTGATTGGCAAAATTTAAATCATCACTAAATGTCATTGGGCAATGACTCCTACTTTTTTGATATTACGAAGTCTATCTACTAGTCCGACTGTGCCTTTTTTCTCTAACTCTTGAATTAAATCAGATGCTGGCACATTACTTAAACCTGTTTTAATGGTGTATTTAACTACTTGAATAGGTTTAATTTTTTCATTAGATTTACCACCTTTTGGGGGAAGAAAACCTGTAACGGGTGGTGCATCTACTAATTCTGCTGTGATAATTTTGGTTTCTTCTGGATTTAAAAATTTAGATTGTCCTAAACTTAAGGCAAAATCGTTGACTAAGGCATAGGAAATAGCAAAACCAGAAATTTCTAAGAATCCAGCGGTATTGGTATTAGTATTGGTTTTACTGGGGGTGGCAGCTACAACTTCTTTACTAGGAAGAGGAGCGGCAATTTGCTTAATAGTTTCGATTTGCACTTTACTAGGAATGCGATCGCGCAAATCCTGTAACATTGCTGACCAGGGACGTATTTGATCAAACACCGTTACTAAAGCTTTGGTTTGGCTATTAATGCCGACTGTTTCCGCCTTAATTTTATTAAGATTGGCTATTGTGCCATCTAAACTCTTACCTTCCTCCTCTAGTTTTGCCACTTCCCCGGTTACTTCAGTAGTTTTCCCTTCCAGGATTGACAAACCAATAAACACTAAACCGGGCAATACTAAACCTACTCCTACTCCTATGTAAACTGGGATTAAATTCCCTAGTTGAATAGATGGTCTTTGAACCTTCGTTGCACTTTTACTTTGATATTCTGGCCGATCTTTAAGGAAGTTAATATCTAGACTATACATTTTGTTACAACCCTCGCATTCCTAAACCCAGGACAATACCCAACCCAGGACGTTTAATTAAAGGATATTTTTCAGCATCTACCTCCAAAGACAAAGAAGTAATTGGATCTATTTGGGTAGTTGGTAAACTCAATCTTTGAGTGAAAAACTCATCAATTTGTGGTAATCCTCCCCCAGGACCGGCTAAAAGAATCTGCACGACTTCCAGATTTTCACTTTGATTGAGGTAAAAATCAATGGAACGACGCAATTCATCAGCTAATTCTCCGAGAACTCTCAACATAGAAGCCATCCCCGGATTACTACCTGTCACTCCACTATGGGCTGAATCTGGTGAAGTTGTGGGAATAGTCATACTCTCCAACATATCCATATCCCGTGATGCTGGTAAGTTCATAGCCCTTGACAATGCAGTTTGGAGTTGATAAGTGCCAATCGGTACTGTTCGAGAAAATTGTGGGATACCATTGATAATAATGGCTATTTCTGTACTATCAAACTCAATATCAACTAATACCGCTGCTTCTTCTGGTCCAAATAGCCGCAATTGATCACGAATAGTGCGAATCAGGGCAAAGCTGTTAATTTCTAAGATATCAACTGTTAATCCTGCCTGTTCAAAGGTATTTAAATAGGTTTGCGTGACATCTTTACGAGTCGCAACTAACAAAACCTGCACTTTCTCAATGCCGTCTTCGTCTATAAAGTCCCCAAGTTTTTGATAATCAACATCAGCTTCTTCTCTGGGATAGGGTAAATATAAAGATGCTTCATGGTTGAGTATTATGTCCCGCAACTCCTTGTCATCTAATTCAGATGGGACAGGAATCAACCGGATAATGGATTCTCGTCCTGGGATACAAGTAATAACACGGGTAGCTTTAGTTTTGCTTTCAGCGATCGCTTGCTGAATAATTTCGGACATTCCCACAGAATCAGCAATTTGACCATCAATAAATATACCTTCTGGTACTGGTACTGTTGTCAAAGATTCGATTTTTAAGTTTTGGCGGTGTTTATGTAGTTGGACTACGTTTACCCGTTCCGGCGCTAGTTCAATACCAATACCTTTACTGGATTTACCAAAGAAACTAGTGAAGGCTTTAACCATAGTTTTACCCGCTAGATTACAAAGAAAAATATTAAGGTTAGTTGTTAGTAGGGGCGAAGCATTTGGAAGATAAATTATCGGTCATTACCAAAAATAGTTCTCCAAATGCTTCGCCCGTACAGTTGTCCGTTGTTAGTAGGGGCGAAGCATTTGGAAGATAAATTATCGGTCATTACCAAAAATAGTTCTCCAAATGCTTCGCCCGTACAGTTGTCCGTTGTCCGTAGGGGCGAAGCATTTGGAAGATAAATTATCGGTCATTGCCAAAAATAGTTCTCCAAATGCTTCGTCCGTACAGTTGTCGGTAGTGGCGAAGCATTTGGAAGATAAATTATCGGTCATTGCCAAAAATAGTTCTCCAAATGCTTCGGCCGTACAGTTGTCAGTTGTCAGGCAAGAATTTTTAACTATTACCTATTACCTATTACCAAAATTGATATATCCTATAGTCTCCACAATTCACTATCCTTTTTCTTACCCAGATTAATTCTAAAAATACTATCACCTACTACGATGATTCGATTGCAAAAATTTAAACAACTGGTTTGTTGGGCATTACTGGGCTTATTTACTAGTTGGCTGGTTAGCTGCGGCATAGGTAATGTTGGCAATAATCCCAAACCTGCTAAAACTGGAGTTGTCACGATTGAGTTTTGGACAATGCAACTCCAACCGCAATTTACCAACTACTTTCAAAGTCTAATTACGACTTTTGAATCACAAAACCCAAGTATAAAAGTTAAATGGGTAGATGTGCCTTGGTCGGCAATGGAGAATAAGATTTTAACAGCAGTCTCCGCAAAAACCCCACCAGATGTTGTTAACCTTAATCCCGACTTTGCTTCCCAACTTGCGGGTAAAAATGCTTGGTTAGATTTGGATGCCAAAATTCCCAGTCAAGTCCGTTCCACCTATTTACCAAATATTTGGCAAGCAAGTAGCCTCAATGGTAAGAGTTTTGGCATTCCTTGGTATCTCACCACGCGACTAACTATTTATAATACCGATTTACTAAAACAAGCGGGTATTACGAAACCTCCTGCCACTTACGCAGAATTAGGGCAAGCAGCGCAACAAATTAAAAATAAAACTGGTAAGTATGCTTTCTTCGCTACCTTTGTTCCCCAAGACTCTGGTGAGGTGTTGGAATCTTTGGTACAAATGGGTGTCACCCTAGTTAATGCTGAAGGTAAAGCTGGTTTTAATACGGATAAAGGAAAAGCTGCTTTTCAATATTGGGTAGATTTGTATAAAAAAGGTTTGTTACCAAAAGAATCTTTAACCCAAGGGCATCGTCATGCCATAGATTTATACCAATCTGGAGAAACGGCTTTTTTAGCTTCTGGGCCTGAGTTTCTGAAAACCATTGCTAATAATGCCCCCAAGGTTGCCCAAGCTTCGGCAATTGCGCCACAAATTACGGGTGATACAGGTAAGAAAAATGTTGCTGTCATGAATATCGTAATTCCTCGTGATAGTAAATATCCTGATGAGGCTGTTAAATTTGCTTTATTTGTTACGAATGACGAAAACCAATTAGCCTTTGCTAAAGCTGGTAACGTCCTACCTTCGACAATTAAGGCTTTGTCGGATACTTACTTTAAGGAAGTTCCCGCTAATGCTACGACAGCGGAAAAGGGGCGGGTAATTAGTGCGACACAATTAAAACAGGCTGAGGTATTAACCCCCAAACTCAAAGATTTTAAAGTTTTGCAAAAATCAATTTACGAAAATTTACAAGCGGCAATGTTAGGACAAAAAACTGTAGATAAAGCTGTGGAAGATGCTGCCCAGCAGTGGGATAATCGGTAATTGGTAATTGTCAGAATCAGGATAACCAGGATTAAAGGATTTACAGGATGTTATTGTTGATGAGACTATTGGAAATAGGGATTTTTTAATGATAGAAAATATCAATCAAAAAATTCATAAATTACAATCCTGTACATCCTCAAATCCTGGATATCCTGATTCTGACAAAAAAATCGCTTACTTTCTTTTTTTAAATTCCATTTGCCAAAAAATAACCAATTAAATACAAAGAACCACATAATACAACTTGATTATCTGTAGCAATAAAAGCAGCATCTAAGGCTGACAACACATCTGAATAGGTGTGACAAAAATTTAAATTTGGACAAATTGATGTTGCTAACTTAGCTAATTCTGCTAAATCTGCTGAATTACTATCTGGTACGGGAACTAAATATAATTTATCTCCTGGTTTAAGAAGTTCATGAAAAATCTCACCATGATCTTTAGTGGTTAACATTCCCATTACCCAAGTTATATTTTTGGTGTTGAGGCTATCTACATAATCACGCAAAACTGTGGCTGAAGCTGGGTTGTGTGCGCCGTCAATGAGGAGTTTATGACTTTTCCAAGTTATCCATTGCATTCTCCCTGGCCACTTGGTTTTAGCCATTCCTTGAATAATAGCTTGTTCAGAAATTTGCCAATTTTGTTTTTGCAGGATTTCCAAAGCTGCTAATGCTAAAGCTGAATTATGTAATTGAATTTGTCCCTGTAATGGTAATGGATATTTTATAAATTCAGAACTTTCTATTTTTTGATATTCTGCCCAATTTTGATTAATTTGTCGAGATGGTTGCGGGGTAAAAATTGGGCATTGTAATTCTAGAATACGCGATTGCACGACTTTCTCGGCATCGGCTGGCAATGAACCCATAACCACAGGACATCCTGGTTTGATAATTCCCGCTTTTTCTTTGGCAATATGGGCTAAAGTGGGTCCAAGTTGTTGCCAATGTTCTCGACTAATAGAAGTAATAACTGTTATCAAAGGATTATCACAGACATTGGTGGCATCTAAACGCCCTCCTAATCCTACTTCAATGATGGCAATATCAACTTGTTTCTGGGCAAAATATAACCAAGCCGCAGCGGTAATTACTTCAAATTGGGTAGGTGATTCTTCCTCTGGGTTAATAGCTGCTTGAACTTGCAGTATTAATTCACACAGTTTATTATCATCAATTGGTTGTTCATTAACACAGATTCTTTCTGTCCAATCAACCAAATGGGGAGAGGTGTAGCGTCCGGTTTTATAACCAGCCTCAGTAAGTACCGCAGACAGGTAAGCACAAACAGAACCTTTTCCGTTAGTCCCAGCGACATGAATAATTGGTACTTGGTGGTGGGGATTTCCCAACTTTGCCAATAAATCGACAATTCGAGACAATCCCAAATTCACACCAAAATGCTGAAAAGGTCGGAGTAAAGAATCTACGTTCATGGTGATTAGTGATTGGTAATTTGGATAAATAACTTCCCTGTTCTCTATTACCCATTACCAATCACCTATTACCCATTACCTAAAATTATGCTTCTCTGCTCAAAAAGTTTTGGACTTGTCTAAGAGCAGCAGCACCGATATTGAAAACAGCCCAACCAGCAGCGATCGCTATTGGTGCTAAAACAATTAATACACGATTATCAATGTCCATATCTAGAAGTCCTCTGTAAATTAAAAAATCTTAAGTTTTATCAACAGTTCTCAACTTTTATTGTGATCTGAAGTGGGGAATTTTTTCAAGCTTATATGTAAAGTTTGATTAAAAGTCAGGGAAAAGGTGACAGGTTACAGGTTACAGGGAGCAGGTAAGAAGTTTATTCCAATCACCAATGACCAATCACCCATTAGCAGCATGAAGCAGGGCTAATTGATAGTATTTTTCAGCGTGTTCTATGAGTTCGGTGATTTCTGTGTCTGAGAGTTGACGGACTACTTTACCGGGAACACCCATGACAAGAGAACCGGGAGGGACATTTTTAGTGACTACTGCACCTGCGCCGATAATACTGCCTGTACCGACCCTTACACCATTTAGGATAATAGCACCAATACCAATTAAACTACCACTTTCAATGTGAGCAGAATGTACCACAGCGCGATGGCCGACAGTGACATGATCTTCTAAGATTGTGGGTACGCCTGGATCACCATGGAGAATTGCGCCGTCTTGGATATTTGTACATTCGCCAATTTCAATTCTTTCTACATCACCTCTAACCACAGATCCATACCAAACGCTGGCTCTGGCTGCTATGCTTACAGAACCAATGATTACAGCGTTGGCTGCCACAAAAGCAGCTTGAGAAAATTCAGCAGATTTCCAGTCACAAGAGATAGACACGATAGAATATGGATATGGTACCCAGGAACACTGGAGAAACTCCAACCTTTAGGGCTGGTTGCCAAACCAGAATATCACAGCGTTAGACTTCTATCGTCAGACGGTTGTGAAACTTGTTCTCAGGCACTATCTTCATTTTTATGTAGCAGTGAGCAAGTTATCTAAAGTAGTGGAGCAGGAGTGTAATCTTAAACCTACTGGTGCTGGCAAAAAAACAATACTATGTTTATACGCACTTCATGATAAATCCAGGCTTTCAGTACCCGATATTTGGCCCGGAAATACAGTGTCCTCACTGTCGCCAAACTATTTCGGCTTTAACATTGACGGATACTTATCTGTGTCCCCGTCATGGCGCATTTGAAGCTGAACCCAAAACTGGGGAGTTAGTCCATTTACAGTCTGGTCGTCATTGGCGCAGATGGGATGGTGAATGGTATCGTCAACATACTCATCCTGATGGGATTCGGTTTGAAATTCACGAAGCTTTAGACAAGCTTTATACTCAAGGTTATCGGGCTACGAGGATAATTGTCGCTAACCGTTATCAGGAGTTAATGAGTGGCTATTTGGAACGGAGTACACCTTGGCGTTCTGGACAAGGGGAAGTTGCTACGGGGGCGCGGTTATATGGTTTACCTGTAGAGTTTAGCCCTGATTCAGCCACAGAACCTTGCTGGGAAGTGATTAACTTTGATTTGGATAAAGAACCTGGTGTACCGGTGCGTTACCCATATTTCCGGTTGTTTGAGTAATAGTCAGTGGTCAGTGGTCAGTGGTCAGTAGGGGCGAAGCATTTGGAAGATAAATTATCGGTCATTACCAAAAATAGTTCTCCAAATGCTTCGCCCGTACAGTGGTTTGTGGTCAGTAGGGGCGAAGCATTTGGAAGATAAATTATCGGTCATTGCCAAAAATAGTTCTCCAAATGCTTCGCCCGTACAGTGGTTTGTGGTCAGTAGGGGCGAAGCATTTGGAAGATAAATTATCGGTCATTGCCAAAAATAGTTCTCCAAATGCTTCGCCCGTACAGTTGTCAGTAGGGGCGAAGCATTTGGAAGATAAATTATCGGTCATTGCCAAAAATAGTTCTCCAAATGCTTCGCCCGTACAGTGGTTTGTGGTTTGTGGTAATAAAGAACTAGCAACCGACAACTGACAACTGACAACTGACAAAATTATGCACCATGCTTCCATTAGAACGGCAAATATCCATCTAGCGATCGCTTTTTATGAGCAGCTAGGGTTTACGGTGGGCGATCGCTTCACCACCGGTTATACTCTAGCTTGCTGGATGGAAGGTTTGGGCGGGAGAATTGAACTCATCCAAATTCCTCAACCCAAACCAGCCCCAGATGCTTTTAATGATGAACATTATGTCGGCTATTATCATCTTGCTTTTGATGTGACTCAGATCACACCAGATTTACCAACTTGGTTGGAAAGTTTAAAAACACGGTTAGCGACAATAGAAAATTTACCACCTCTGAAAATTCTTTTAGAACCTACACAGCAGCAAATTGGCGATAACATCTTAGAAGTCGCATTTATCGCTGATTTTGACGGATTACCTCTAGAATTTTTACGGTTTTTGCATAAATAGGCTGTAAATTAGTATTTATGCCCTTGGGGTGATACAATATTTTTCCTTTTCAGGTACATTTCTAGTTTCCATGAGGTACAGAAACATTTGCCCAATTTTTTAGTCACTCAATATATGTAACTTAAATTACATATATCTATTCGCCAAAGATATGTCTTTTTTCTCTATCGCCCAACGACATCGCTTTTCTTTAGTCATCTTGAGTATCTGGATCATAGCCGTTTTTGTGTTAAATCAAGATGCTGCTTTGAGCGGAGAAAGGGCGGATTTTTCCACCTCTTCCCACAACTCCAACCCAGAAAAATCTCAGAAAACATTAGTCGCTAAAGAAACACCAAATCTCGCTATTACAGCAAATGTTCATAAAACAGTCCTTGATAATGGTTTAACTGTGATCACTAAGGAGGTTCATAATGCTCCTGTGGTGACAGTGCAATTATGGTACAAATTTGGATCAGGTCAGGAAGCATCTGGGGTAAATGGTATTGCCCATCAATTAGAACATATCATGTTTAAAGGTACTAGCAATCGTCCTATCCAATTTGGGCGGTTATTTAGTGCTTTGGGCAGTGATTCTAATGCTTTTACCAGTTATGACCAAACCGCATATTACAATACTGCGGAACGGGATAAACTCACGGCTCTGTTGACGCTAGAAGCAGATAGAATGAAAAACTCGCTGATTGATCCTCAACAGTTAGCTAGTGAGAAGCGAGTAGTTATTTCTGAATTACAAGGTTATGAAAATAGCCCCGAATATCGTTTAAATCGCGCTGTGATGGTGTCTGTTTTTCCAGATCATCCCTATAGATTACCTATTGGGGGAACTAAGGCTGATGTGGAGAAATTCACAGTTGAGCAAGTGCGAGAATATTATCAAAAATTCTATAGTCCTGACAATGCTGTTTTGGTAATTGCGGGAGATTTTGACACCGCACCAACTTTGAAAACTGTGCAAACTGTGTTTGGAAAAATCCCCAAACGCCAATATTCACCCCATCATCTCATAACTCCATTACCTGCCGCTACTCCTACACCTGCAATTAAATTACAAGAACCGGGGGGAAATCCATTACTCCAACTAATTTACCCACTTCCCCAAATCAATCAACCAGATATTCCCGCTTTGGAAGTTATGGATTATATCTTGACTGCGGGCAAAAATGCTTACTTGTATCAGGAATTAGTAGAATCGGGTTTAGCTAATAATGTTTCGGGAAATGTTGCTAGTTTACGTGGGGGTGGTTGGTATGAAATATTAGTGACAGGTTCAGGAAATCAGGACTTAAATAAAATTGATGCAGCGGTAATAAAGGCGTTAGGAAAACTTGCCAAAGTCGCTGTGACAGAAGAACAGATAGAAAGAGCAAAAACTCAATTAACAGCTTCAGTTATTTTAAATAACCGTGATATTACCAATCAAGCCATGCAATTGGGTAATGATCAAATCACGACGGATAATTATCAATATACAGAAAAGCACTTAGTAAATATTCGGAAAGTCCAAGTTGCTGATGTGATGAATGTCATCAATAAATATCTACAACCAGCAGCCCGAAAAGTCGGATTTTTTGAACCTACTCAGCAAGCAGAAACTAACCAAAGTTCATCTTACTCGACGCAAACAGGAGATAATTTTGCTGTTGATGTGGCTGTAGTTCCAGCGGAAGTCAAGAAGTATTTACCACCTCTAGATATATTACCCAAAACCCAACAAAGACAAATCCCCCAACAGTTACAGCTTGCTAATGGGTTACGCGTGTTACTGTTACCAGACAAAACTACACCAACAGTGACTTTGAGCGGATATATCAAAGCGGGAACAGAATTTGAGGCAGATAATCAAGGAGGATTAGCGTCTTTAGTGGCAGCAAATCTGATGAATGGCACGAAAACCAAAGATATGCGAACTATTGCCCAAGGATTAGATGCAAAAGGCGCAAATTTGGACTTTGAAGCTTCTCGTGAAGGTGTACGGATTAAAGGTAGTAGTTTAGCGGTGGATTTACCAGTTTTGCTGGGGACATTGACGGATGTAATTAGAGATAGTACATTCCCAGAAAAAGAGTTTGCACTTTCACGTCAACAAGCTTTAACTTCCCTAGATTCAGATTTAGATGATCCTGATAAGGTTGCAAATCGTATCTTTGTGCAGTCTATTTATCCGAAAAAACACCCATTACATACCTTCCCGACTGCGGAAAGTATTGAACAAATTCAACGTCAAGATGTAATGGCTTTTAAAGCCCAACATTATCGTCCTGATACCACAGTTTTAGCAATCGTCGGTGATTTTGATGTTACCAAAGTGCGATCGCTCATTCAAGCAAAATTAGGAAATTGGCAAGTAAACGGCAAACCACCAACGGTAAAATATCCCAATGTGGGGATGCCAAAAAATGTAATTAATGTTAATCCTGTTGTTCCTGGTAAACCCCAAGCGATTACTTACATGGGTTATACGGGAATTAATCGTCAAGATAAACGATTTTATGCGGCGATGATCTTGAATCAAATTCTCGGCGGTGATACATTATCGAGTAGACTAGGGGCAGAAGTGCGCGATCGCCAAGGCCTAACCTACGGAATTTATAGCAATTTCATCACAGGTAAGAATGTTGGTACATTTCTCATTGAAATGCAAACCAGTCCAGAAGACGCACGCAAAGCAATTTCCAGTACCCGCAACCTCCTGAAACAAGTTCATCAACAAGGTGTGACAGCACAGGAAGTAGAAACAGCTAAACGCAATTTAATCAGCAATTATAATATTTCTTTGGCCAATCCCGAACAGTTAAGCCAGAGAATGGTGATGAATGAAGTTTACGGCTTGAATCAGATAGAATTGCGCTCATTTATCAGCAAAATAGAACAAGTTAGCCTCAATCAAGTCAATCAAGCTGCCCGTGAATTACTTCATCCTGATAAAATTGTGGTTGTCACAGCAGGTCCACCAATTCTGGCACATAAAAAGATTAAATGAATCCTATTCATGGATAATGGGAACAGGTGTGATTTGCAAATATCTATTCAGTCATGAGTAACTTTTTGATTTGTTTATTCTCTCTGCTAATGAGTCTAGTAATAATGGGTACGTCTCCAGCAACAGCAGAGAATCTATCTAGTAATCTCCTCAAACAACCACCAATAGAGATTACAGTTAGCTTGGGTAATGTTGCTAATGAATTAAAATTTGAGCCAAATCATTTAGAATTTACCTCTGGTAAACGCTACAATCTCAAGTTAAATAATCCTAGCTCACAAAAACATTATTTTACCGCTAAAGACTTTGCTGATGCAATTTGGACTCAAAAAGTCGAAGCCGGCAATGTAGAAATTAAAGGGAATATTCACGAATTAGAACTTAAACCTGGTGCAGAAGCAGAATGGGTATTTGTCTCCATGAAACCAGGTAAATATGCTTTAGGATGTACTATAGCTGGACACGCAGAAGCAGGAATGAAAGGAGAAATTGTGATTAGGTGATAATCATAAGCGATCGCTTACCTCGGAATACTCCCCCAAACCATAATATCCCAATGTTAATAAAATATACTCTAAACGGTTAAAACTTGGACTATTATACTCAACACGGCTTAATCATTTGATTCTGTGGGTAGGGGTTTTTATGAAGTTATTTTTAATAATAGGAGACTTCCAATAAAAAAAATATCCTAAAATTTCTTGTGGTGTAGGCATCTTGCCTGCTGATAATACAATACAAGGACGGGCAAGATGCCCATCCCACAAGATTGGATAGCGTTCGCGGAATAAGTAGGGCGATCGCCTGTCCCACAAAAAGAAAAGCGATCGCTCTTTGGTAAAATGGATTTGATGAAAGAATTTAATCATAGGAGTGGTGCGTTACATTTCATTAACGCACCCTACAAGATCAAGCGATCACACTTAAAATAATTAAACAGCACAAAGCAGGTGTAATTATTATGCAAGCTATTTTTTGGACTCTAGAAGAAGTGGCCCAAAGAGCTAAACAATTTTATGAAATTGTCAAAGGTTATCACTATTCTGTAATAAATAAAACAAAAGGCGATCAGACTAAAACGTAGGTCTGGTTGGCGACAGACAGCCATTAGGGCGTTGTTTGAGATGATGATTACCTTCACCTTCAAATCCTAAATTCAATCCGTCCAAAGTCATTTGAGCCAAGACCGTGCCTTAAAAAGGTGAGCTGCTGAGGCAGGCGAGGCCCCAAGTCCAAAGACAAGAGCCACTACAGCAAGGAGACCAACTAGTTTCTGCAAAATCTGTGGGACTTTCATTATTCCGCTCCTGAAGAAGAGGTGGGTTAACGACATCGTAACCCACCAAATTTACTAATAATGTAGCGCACCCTCGAATATCAAGTGGCTCGCACTGTCAAATTCCAATCTTCAATTATGGGCAAACTCCAAATGGGGGTTTAGCAGAATTTCCCTCTCCTTGGAATGTCAAACCCCGTCCGTCAAAAGTCATTTGAGCCAAGGTAGTCCCATATTTGCTATAGATAGTAGCAAGGTAACGGTTATTTCCAGGAACCGGAGAAGGGACTGAAAGGGAAGACATATCGGCCTTTGTCCAACATGTGCCACCAGGACCTGTTGGCTTGGAGTATGATTGGAAAACGTATTTCTCCGACGGTAAATTTCTTTGCAGCTGAAGACAAAATTATTGAGAAGTAGTCAAAGCAATTATTCTCAATGGACTAGGTTTTGTATCAAGACCACTATATTTATTTCCAGAATTCTTTCAAGACAAAGCCGTAGAACATTTAATAGGAGGAGGGATAAAAGCGGAAGATTTAAATGACGATAAAATAGGTAGAGTCATGGATAAACTTTACAAATATGGCTTAACTAAATTATTCTTAATCATTGCCTTAGAAGTAGTAAAGAAATATGGAATAGACACAAAATATTCCCATTTAGACTCAAGCTCATTACATTTACATGGAAAATATGATAATTGCCTCAATAATCCAGAGAAAGAATTAGGAATAAACAAAGAAAATCCGATTAATATCACACAGGGGTATATCTCGAAGAGAAAGTATCTTATGGAGGAATAGAGCAAAGATGGTTATTAGTAGAAAGTGCAGAGAGGAAAAAAGCAGACTTAAATAAACTAGACAAAAAAATCCAAGAAGAGTTTTTGAAAGTTAACAAACAAGTAGCGAAATTAGAACAGGAAGAATTTCCAGATAAATCTTTGACAGAATTAAAAATAGAAGAAATAACAGCCAAATTAAAATATCATCAAATATCAGACTGGGAAATTACTCAAACCAATCAAGGGAAAACAACAGTTTATAGAGTGAAATGTAAATTAAGAGAAAATCAGGAGTTAATTAGACAACAGCAAAACTCTTGTGGCAGATTTATTTTAGCCACCAATATTTTGGATACGATTAAGTTAGAGTCAGAAGAAATCCTCAAAATATATAAAGAACAACAATCTACAGAAAGAGGATTTAGATTTATCAAAGACCCGTTATTTTTCGCGGATAGTCTGTTTGTGAAAAATCCTGAAAGAGTAGAGACAATGATGATGTTAATGGCATTATGCCTTTTAGTTTATAATTTAGGACAAAGATAATTAAGAATGTCATTGAAGGCACAAAAAGCCACAGTTAAAAATCAACTGAATAGACCCACAGAATCTCCTACATTAAGATGGATATTTCAATGTTTCCAAGGTATTCATCTTTTGATGACACAAGGATTTCAACGAATTCTTACCTTGGGGATATTTCTGAACATACTGACTTAGGGTTATTAGTTTCTGTTTTTGTCTAGCTGACTTTTCCTCTACAACCAAGTGAGCATTCAGTTCCAACCCAGAGAATTGGGTGAACTGTACCAATGAGGTGGCAATGTTTCCAGACATATTAAGGTGACTTTATAGTTAATTTCTTCCTGCTTGCTGTTTGTTGGTATTGATGATTCCCAATCACAAATCACTGCACCGCACTGAGCTTGTCGAAGTGTTTCATCAGATTGCAACTTTTCTCCCATGGAAATATCCTTTTTTAAGGCTGGTGAGAGGAAATAAATACAAGTGTTATCTTCCCCTGCCAGATACTTTTTTAACTGTTTTTGCAGAATCTTTCGCGCCTTTAGAATACGTTTGCGAACGTTCTCTTCAGAGATGGTGAGTTGCTTGGCGACATCTTGATAGGATTTGTCTTGGCAGCAGTGTAAAATAAAAGGATGGCGCAGTCTGTCAGGTAAGGATTGAATTTTGTGGTGAAGATATGCTCCCATTTCCAAAGTCAAAATATTGGATTCAGGAATTTCTACACTAGCAGCAAATTCTTGATGTTCTGCAAATTTAATATCGTCAATGTTTTCAATTCCTGTGGCTTCTCGTTTACGTTTTCGATGCACATCCATGCACAAATTATGAATAATGCGAGTTAACCACGCTTTAGTATATGTGATTTTATTTGCAGATTTTTTCCATTCATTCCAGGCTTTGAGCATTGCCTGATTTAGTGCATCTTCGGCATCATGACAATTACCTCCCATCCACTTTCGGCAAAGATTGTAAAAATCATCTTGATATGATAGCCATAACTGCCAAAAATCCCCACAATTATTTGGAGATAAAATTTCCATCTCGGAAAAGCAGAATAAGAGTTCTTGTTCTGGAGTCGCTTGTATATATAACTTCCTGTTCATTATTTAAAGTCCAAGCAATGATGCACTTTACACAAGGAAGATAATACAACACTGTTCGGTTAATAGACAACGCAACTTAACAAATGCTTATAAATGTTGGGTTATGGCTGATACATTATGCTCCCAAAGCGATACGCCACACCATGTCCAACGCCTCCGTCAGAGATACATAAACCTTCCATCGCTCCCCAATGTTGACGCGAACGAACCAGGGTATTTAAGGATGATAGGAGATCAGTAGATTATAAGTAGTCAGACAAAATTAAATTCACTCGTTGAGAGAGGGAACACCGGAACAGGGAACATAAAAATTAGTTGGTAATTAATTTTGTACACTTATCTGTGTTTTTCTAAAGATGCAAAAATAAGTTAACGTAAATATAGATATTTTTTGCCAATAAATCTCAACAACTTCACAGCTAACCGGTAAAAGCACCCCTAATTCCTAAACTTCATGATGAATATTTTCACCAACCTGCTTTCGCAACCAGCCCAGCCAAAACCCGAAAAACAACAACGCCGAGGGATTGAAATTAAATCAACCCGTGAAATCGAAATTATGCGGCAATCAGCGAAGATTGTGGCAACTGTTCTTAAAGAAATTTCTGAGTTAGTGCAACCAGGAATGACAACGGCTGATTTAGATGCTTATGCCGAAAAACGTATCCGCGAAATGGATGCCACTCCTAGCTTTAAAGGGTATCATGGCTTCCCCGCCTCGATTTGCTCTAGTATTAATCATGAAGTTGTACATGGAATTCCTAACTCTAAAAAGGTAATCCGCTCAGGAGATGTATTAAAAGTTGATACAGGTGCTTTTTATCAAGGTTTTCATGGTGATTCCTGCATTACTATCGCTGTGGGTAATGTAACAACTGAAGCCGCAAGACTGATTAAAATAGCGGAAGAATCTTTATATAAAGGGATTGAACAGGTAAAAGCTGGTGTCCATTTGACAGAGATTGCAGGTGCAATTGAAGATCATGTCAAAGCCAATGGGTTTACAGTAGTGGAACAATTTACTGGTCATGGTGTAGGTAGAAATTTACACGAAGAACCAGCGGTTTTTAACTATCGAACTCGTGAAATACCGAATGTGAAATTGCGTTCAGGAATGACTTTAGCAATTGAACCAATTTTAAATGCTGGTTCTAAAAATACCAGAATTTTAGCTGATAGATGGACTGCGGTAACAGTTGATAATGCTTTATCTGCTCAATTTGAGCATACTGTATTAGTGACAGATAGTGGGTATGAAATTTTGACTGATAGAAATCATCTTTAACTATGATTCTTTTGATTTAGATGATTTATATGACAAATGACAAATGACAAATGACAAACGACAAACGACAAATGACAAATGACAAATGACAAATGACAAATGACAAATGACCAATTAAATTGTTAGTTCCCACCAAGTTTTTTGACCAACCACACCATCTGTTGATAGACTTCGACGATTTTGAAAGGCTTTAACAGCAGTTTCGGTAACTGGTCCAAAAACTCCATCAATAGGTAGTCCATAACCATTAGACATTAACAATTTTTGTAAAACTTTCACAGATATGCCTGAATTACCAAAACCAATTACGGGCATAGGTTTATTCTGGGTTGTGTGATATCCTGTTGATAATTGAACATCTTTTTTATTGGTCATAGGGATATTCCCAGCATCAGCTAATTCAAAAGAACTGCTGGATGTCTGTTTTTGTGTGATTTGGTTAAATATTTGGTGTCGTCGGAATGAGAGAATTGAGAGATTAGTTGGGGAAGTTTCATTTATGTGGATAAATTCTGGTGGTGTAATTTGAGCAGAAGAAACTAACTTATTTGATTGATGATTTGTTAGCTGTACACCATTTTCTAGGTAAAACAAGGTTTGGTTTAATGGAAAATGGGGTATAGTTAGTGATTTCTGATTAAATACACCCATCATCAGCAGTCCGATTTCATTCATTGTCTTTTATAATTGTATTTATTTATAAAATGGGAAATGGCAAAAGCAGAGAAGAACGGATATAAACTGGCACTGAGTTTTTTGAAAAATCAAATATTAGTCCTATATATGTAATTACTATGATCAAATAGTAAAAAATATTTAGGGAAATTGATATATCATAAATCTATCCCACCTTCCGCACCCTAAACTGTCACACAAGGAAAAATGGTCATTTGGGGATTTGAGATTGGCGATAGCCACCCAAGATTTCGACGATTCTGTATCAAAATTATCATTAAAGGTATTCAAAAATCCGAAATTACCGATTGTGACACTGGGGGGTGCGGAATGTGGGATCCATAGCTCGATATCAAAAGAATGATCTGATTTGACACTATAAGAATTATTGATTTTATTCATCTATCTTAAGGGAGTTATTTTTGAAAAAATATTTAGGACTTGGTAGAAGAGAAAAATTCCCAATTTATGAGATCGGGAATTTTAGACTTTTGATCAGGTAAGATATTTTAACCGATACTGTTGGCAACTGGATGGAAGTAGAAGGCAAAACCCAAGACAGTATAAGCAGCTAGGAGTAATGTCCCTTCTAACCAATTAGATTTACCATCAGAACTAATGCTATTAGCAATTAAAACTGATACAGCAACAGCGACTAATTCAAAGGGGTTAAAATCTAAATCCATGGGTTGCCCAGTTGCCCAACCGGCAATTACTAAAACCGGGGCCACAAATAGGGCAATTTGCATACTTGAACCCACAGCGACAGACATAGCCAAATCCATTTTGTTCTTCATGGCTACGGTAACTGCGGTAGCGTGTTCAGCAGCATTACCGATAATAGGAACTAAAATTACCCCGGTAAATAGGGCGCTTAAACCTAGTTGAGATGTAGCGACTTCCAATGAACCAACTAGTAGTTCTGACTCAAAGGCAACTAACAGGGTGCAAACTAAAAGGACACCACTCCATAACCAAACATTTGGTTTTTTATGGACAACTGCTTCTGCTTCCTCTTCGATATCTGCCACACCAACATCATACAAATAAGCATGAGTTTTCATGGAAAATAGCAGTGTTAAGCCGTAAACTAGAATTAAGACGACAGCTACAGCTAGGGAAAGATTCTGTACGGTTTTTTCACTAATCCCTATGGAGGTATAGTTCATTGCTGTTGGTAACAAAATGGCAATTACCGCCAAATTCATAGAAGAAGCATTTACACGAGCTATGACTGATTCAAATGTTTGTTCTTTGTAACGAATTCCGCCTAATAACATGGATAAACCCATGACTAAGAGTAAATTACTGATAATTGATCCAGTTATACTAGCTTTGACGACATCAATTAAGCCCGCATTCAGGGCAACTAAGGCAATAATCAATTCTGTGGCATTGCCAAAAGTCGCGTTTAAAAATCCACCTATTCCTGGTCCAACAACTACAGCTATTTCTTCCGTAGCTGTACCCATCCAAGCTGCTAGGGGGAGTATAGCTAATGCAGCGGTGATGAAAACTATCAAGTCTCCCCATTCTAAAAAGTGGGCTGTTAGAGATATGGGTATAAACAACAGCAGCACGCTGAAAATAATGTTCTTGATTGACATTTTTACCTTTAGTTGAGGGGATATCTGCACAGGGACTAAAACATTATGTGCATTTGAACACCTATCATATCTGTCAAGGATGGTGATTGGTAATTGGTAATTGGGGTTCGATATTATTCCCCTTTTTTTCCTGACTTCTATTAAAATTTAGTTTTGTTTCACAGGTGTTATTTATAACTGATTTTATGAGAAAACAATTGTAGAAAGGTAGATATAGTAAGAATATTCTGCAAAATTACACATTTATTTGGATAAAAATATATGACTTTGGCAGCGGAAAAACCCAGTAGTTCTGGCTCAATATTACCATTAGATCAAGAGCCTAAATCCAGTCCTGAACATGATCCCCTGAAAACTGCTCAGGGTGTTTATGTCACGGTTCATGGTCATTTTTATCAACCTCCTAGAGAAAATCCTTATCTTGATGCGATTGAACGTCAACCCAGTGCTAGTCCTTTTCATGACTGGAATGAGCGCATTCATTGGGAGTGCTATCGTCCTAATGCCTTTGCTAGAGTCTTAAATGACCGAGGCGAAATTGTGAAGATTGTGAATAATTATGAATACATGAGCTTTAACATTGGGCCAACGCTGATGTCGTGGTTAGAACGCTACGATGGGTCCGTTTATCAGCGGATTTTGGAGGCTGATGCTAAAAGCTGTGATCGCCTCAATGGTCATGGGAATGCGATCGCTCAAGTCTATAATCACATTATCCTTCCCCTAGCCAATGAACGGGATAAACATACACAAATTCGCTGGGGTAAGGAAGATTTCCATTCTCGCTTTGGCCGTGATCCTGAAGGAATGTGGTTGGCAGAAACAGCCGTAGATTATGCCACCTTAGAAGCATTGGTAGCAGAAGGGATTAAGTTTATTATTTTAGCCCCTTCTCAAGCCCAGCGTTGTCGTCCTTTCCCCACAGATGATGATTCTGATAGTCAATGGCATGAGGTGGGTGGTAATCAGATTGATCCTACTCGTCCTTACCGCTGTTATTTAGATAGCGATGAATCTGCAAACAAATCAACTGCCTATATTGATATCTTTTTCTATGATGGTCCGATTTCGCGGGATATGGGTTTTAGTGATGTTGTCTACAATTCCCATCATTTTGCGGGACGCATTGGGGCAGCTATTCGCGGGGATCATCGTCAGTCCCAATTAATTTCTGTAGCTACAGATGGGGAAACCTTTGGACATCACAAAAAAGGCACAGAAAAGACTTTAGCCTATGCTTTTATTGGTGAGTTTCCCCGTCATGGTTGGACTGTCACCAATTTTGCCCATTATTTGAGTTTAAATCCTCCCTCTTGGGAAGTAAAAATCAAGTCTGTGACGGCTTGGAGTTGCGCCCATGGTGTGGATAGATGGCAAGATGATTGTGGTTGTGGTGGTGAAGGGGGCGTGTGGCATCAAAAATGGCGACGGCCGTTAAGAAATGCTTTAAATTGGCTGCGGGATCAGTTAATTGATGTTTATGAAGAATATGGCAGTGCATTATTTCGTGATCCTTGGCAAGCGCGGGACGAATATGTTCATGTCATGGGCGATCGCACTCCCGCTAATATTAACCGGTTTCTATCCCGCCATCAAACTCGCAAACTCCAAGCGGTTGAACAGGTAGAAGCTTTACGCTTGTTGGAAATGCAGCGTCACTCTTTACTGATGTTTACCAGTTGCGGCTGGTTTTTTGAGGAAATTTCCCGTCCAGAGGGAACACAAATTTTGCGTTATGCCTCCCGTGCTTTAGAATTAGCCGGAGATGTGGCAGGTATCCAATTAGAAAAGGAGTTTCTTAAACGTCTAGGTTTAGCCCCTAGCAATGTGGAAGAGTTTAAAAATGGGGCTGAGATATATCGTCGGTTGGTGCTAACTGCCCAAATTGGCTTTAAACAAGTTGCTGCCCATTACGCCATTACTTCCCTATTTAATCATCACCAAAATACTGCCCCTGGACAAGAGACAGATAAACACCCCCATAATTATCATCAGCGTGTTTACTGCTATGATGCCCATGAGCTAGATTATCATAAGCAGAGCCTGGGTCCACTAACTATGGCAGTCGGGCATTTGCAGCTAGTGTCAAATATTACTTGGGAAAATGAAAATTTAGTATTTGCGGTTTTGCATTTGGGTGGTTGGGATTTTCATTGCTGTATTCAAAAGTTTGAAGGACGACGTAACTATAGTCAAATCAGAGAAAAGCTGTTTGCAGCCTTGCAACAGGCTAGTATCGCTCATGTTATTTTGGTGATGACTCAACTATTTGGTGATGAAGCCTTTAGTTTGCAAACTTTATTTGCGGAAGAACGTCACCGCATTATGCGGTTGTTGAGTCAGGAAACACTGGCACGATTAGACCAGTTATATACTCAAGCCTATAGGGATAATTACGGTGTAATTATGGCCTTTCATCGGGATGAATTGGAAGTACCACGAGAATTACAGGTAGCAGCGGAGATTGCTTTGGGTTATCGTTGTTTAACAGCTTTAAAATCCCTAGAACAAGATATTAGCGAACTACAATTAAGCTGGAATCTGATTGTAGAATTAGAAGCGATCGCTACTGAAGCCAAACATCTCCGTTGTCAATTAAATATCCCCGATGGTAATCAAATTCTAGAACAATTGATAGTCCGGTTATTGTGGCAATTATTGTATGATGCCAATAGCAAAATAGATACAGATATCCAACGTTTAGAACGATTGATTGATGTTGGTCATAAATTACATCTTGGCATTAATTTAAACCATTCTCAAGAACTTTACTGGAGTTGTTTACACAGTCAAATATTGCCACGAATTACCAGTATTGATAATGAAGCCGAAACTATTCAATGTCGTCAATTGCTAAAATTAGGACAAAAATTAGCGGTTGATGTCAGTCCTTATTTAGATAAATTGGCTTAAATTTATATGGTGGGCAATCCCCACCATGATCTTACGGTTTAATCTTGGGGAGGTTTACAATGGTACGGATACAGCCACTGACATTTAAAGAGTCCATGAGTATGTTTTTCTAAAAAAGATCCAGTATTGTACTTTTTTGAGATATTAATTCCGGCTTTTGTTTTGATTTCATAAAGCCAAGGAAAAGACACTATCAGAACAGCCATAACACCGAAGAGATACAAAGAAAAAGTTACAGCTTTAGGAAATTTGCGGGACTGAAAATTGATTTTTTTAGGCATAGAAGTGGTAAACCCAATGTCTATTATAGCTTAAAGATGTCTATTATAGCTTAAAAATCAAAATATGGTTTTGATTAGGTTAAGGTTAAAAATAGTTATGTCGTAGGTTGGGCTGGCAGAAGGAAACCCAACAAAACTCTTGATAATGTTGGGTTTTGCTATCACTCAACCCAACCTACATTTCCTTAACCTAACGAGTAAGTAGGTTAGCATTGAAAATCGTCGCTATGGCAAGGCAAGAGGCAAGAGGCAAGAGGGTTTGGGAGATTTTACTTTTCGTTACATATTACTCTTCGAGAAGCCGCTTCGCGTCTACGGTTTTTTTCCGTTCACCTACTTATTACAATGGGAACTATTTTTATCATCCAGAAACAGAAAAAGGAATCTAGAAAATAAATTGTGTTAATTAAAGAAGATTATCATTTAATCAAGCAGATTAGTAAAAGGGGATTTTGTCAAACATTTCTTGCTGTAGATGAAAGTCAATTTCCGCCAATTCCTTGTGTTATTCACCAATTTTCATCTCAATATCAAACACTGGAAAATTTTCAATATCAGGTAGAGAAATTAACGGAATTAGGTAAACATCCGCAAATTCCTTCCCTAATCACACATTTTAAAGAAAATGAATATTACTATTTAATTCAAGAATTTATTGAAGGTGATAATTTAGCTAGTTTATTAGCAAAGCAAGGTGTTTTTAATGAAACTCAGATTTGGCAAGTTTTAAAAAGTTTATTACCAGTTCTCAAGTTTATTCATGATCATCAAATTATTCACCAGAATATTCAACCAAAAAATATTATTTTGCGGACTGTAAATCAAAGTCAAAATTTATTAGATAATCTAGTTTTAGTTGATTTTGCTGCAATGAAATTTGTCAATATCAATGAATCTAAAGATGATTTAGTTGGTAGTCCAGAATATATTTCGCCAGAACAAATACAAGGTAAAGCTGTTTTTGTCAGTGATCTTTATAGTTTAGGTATAACTTGTATTTATCTACTAACTCAAATACCACCTTTTGAATTATTTGATATTACTAATAATAGCTGGATATGGCGAGATTATCTCACCAATCAAATTAGCGAACATCTAGGACAAACCCTTGATAAACTTATAAAATATAATTTACAAGAACGCTGGCAATCAGCAGATCAACTTATTTATACTTTGGGAATTAAAGATCATTGTTTGCCTTTATTATCCCCAATTAATCATCCTTTATGGCAACTTTCCTATCCTCTTGAAAATCAAATCAATAGTTCTATTAATACTGTGGCATTAAGTCATGATGGTAAAATATTAGCCAGTGGAGAAGATAATAAAAGTATTAAATTATGGGATTTAAACAATCGGCAATTAATAGCAAATTTTTTCGGACATACTCAAGCTATAACATCAGTTATTTTTAATCACAATGATACAATTTTAGCCACAGCTAGTGATGATCAAACTATGAATTTGTGGGATGTGAAGACATTAGCAAAAATTCATCTTCTGACTGGACATTCACACGCTGTTAAATCTCTAGCATTTCATCCCCAAGGGCAAATTTTAGCTAGTGGAAGTTGGGATAAAACTATTAAAATTTGGGATGTGAATACAGGTTTAGGACTGAATACTTTAACTGGGCATAAATTACAAATAAATGCTGTAGCTTTTAGTCCCCAAGGACGACTTTTAGCAAGTGCTAGTTATGATCGCACAGTTCGCATCTGGCAATTAGAAGACGGAAAATTTAACTTATTAACAACTCTTTCCGGTCATACTTGGGCAGTTTTAACAGTTGCTTTTAGTCCCAATGGTCAAATTTTGGCAACGGGTAGCGGTGATAATACAATTAAATTATGGGATGTTGGCACTGGTGAATTAATTAGCACACTTTCAGGTCATTCTTGGTCAGTGGTGGCTGTAGCTTTTAGTGCTGACGGAGAAACGCTGATTAGTGGCAGTTGGGATAAAACGGTAAAAATTTGGCAAATCAGCACAAAAAAAGAAATTGCTAGTCTTGTAGGTCATACAGACTCAGTATCTAGCGTTGCTATGAGTCATGATGCAAAATTGATTGCCAGTGGTAGTAAGGACAAGACAATCAAATTGTGGCAAAGGGGACTGGTGATAGGTGATAATTTTACTTAATTACCCATTACCAATCACCAATTACCAACTACCAATTACCAACTTAAAATCATCAGGCGCTACCTGTGAAGGCAACCTCTGGAAATTTCAACTGTGCTTCTGCCATTGGGCGTTTTCTGCCTTCTTCTTGCCAGTAGTTAATCACTTCTGTGGCTTTGTTGAGTAACTCCACCCGATCAACATCTGTAATCCAGTGTTTGGATTCTAACTCTTTTTTTAGCTCTTCCCAGGCATCATTTCTGGGCCAAAAAAAGTATTTGGTTAAGGGGCTAGATCCTTTACCAACAACTTGATCAACTGCTAGGGCGACGTTTTCGTCTAACCAGAGAATTTTTAAAATGAACTTGGTCAATTACACCTCCGGGGAATATCCGGGTTTTACTTACTTAGTTTGCGACCTCCTATTTTAACTCAATCTTTGACTAATTGACCAATGAATGAAGAAATTTGGGAATCTTCTTTGTTAGCTGTTGCTATATGATTAATTTTGTTGCCTATCACGTCAGAGTTAGATGATTAAACTAATTAGTATTTTCCTGAGTCTGTTGCTGGTTTTTGGCTGGAATACACCAGTTATGGCAGAATCTCAACCCATTACCGCCGAGGAGTTGCAAGTAGGGGATGAATTAGCGACTAAGGCTTTTGCAGCTACGAATCAAGGCGATTTTGTGACAGCGGAGGCTTATTGGACAGAAATTATTGAAAAATTTCCTACCAATGCGGGCGCATGGAGTAATCGCGGTAATTCTCGTGTCAGTCAAAATAAGTTACAATCCGCATTGACAGACTATAACCAAGCTATAAAACTTGCTCCCAATGTGACAGACCCTTATTTGAATCGGGGAACAGCATTAGAAGGTTTGGGAAGATGGGATGAAGCGATCGCTGATTATAATCGTGTATTAGAATTAGATCCCCAAGATGCCATGGCCTATAATAATCGTGGTAATGCTAAAACAGGTTTAGGGAAATGGCAAGAAGCGATTTTAGATTTCCAAAAAGCCACAGAAATTACCCCCAATTTTGCCTTTGCTAGAGCTAATTATGCCCTAGCTTTATATGAAACTAATCAATCAGATAAAGCTATCCGCGAGATGCGGAATATAGTCCGTAAATATCCTCGATTTGCTGATATGCGTGCCGCTTTAACAGCCGCTTATTGGGTGAGGGGAAATAAAGGAGAGGCAGAAAGTAATTGGGTAGCTGCTTATGGACTAGATACCCGTTATAAGGATATGAATTGGGTAACGAATATCCGTCGCTGGCCACCAAGTATGGTAGCAGCTTTGGATAGATTTTTGAAATTACAATAAATTGAACGGGGAACGGGGAACGGGGAACGGGGAACGGGGAACATAAAAATCAGTTGTGTATTAATTGTGTCCCATTACTTAGCCAATTATTGAAGGTGACGATACCTGATTAACGCACTTTTCAATTTCTACAAAATTAAACTGAAAGCCATTTTCCTGCATTTTCTTCTCTTTGGTGACTTTTCCAAAATCGGCAAATTCAGGAAAGTATATGTCTCCCACAAAATTACCTTCAACAATAGTTAAATAAAGTTTATCGGCAAATTCGATGGCTTCAGTATAAATCTGTCCACCACCAGAGATAAATATCTCTTCTGTTTCACTCATTTTCGCCCATGCAATTGCTTCTTCTAATGAATGCAAAACTATACAACCGAATGCTTGAAAATTGGTGTCTCTGGTAAGAATGATAGTTGTACAATTACGAATTGGTTTATTAAAAGTGGCATAACTTTTGCGCCCGATAATGACAGGATGTCGTCGGATAGTTTCCCGATAATAAAGTTCATCACTGGGAATATTCCAAGGAATACCCGCATGAATATGTTCTTTTGTCGAGTCTGATAAAATTCGATTTTCAGAAATGGCAGCAATGAGACTAATCAAAGGCATAATTTACCCCTATTTATTATTCTTCTACCCGATAACCCAGTTCTGCTAACCGCACTCGTGAATGTCGCCATTTAGGTTGAACTTTGACAAATAATTCTAGATAAACTTTCCCAGCAATTAGCTTTTGAATTTGTTGTCTGGCTTCACTACCAATAGATTTGAGCATTGTTCCACCTTTACCAATAAGAATACCTTTTTGAGAATCTCTATCAACATGGATGGTGGCGAGAACACGGGTAATTTTTGGGCTTTCTTCGACTAAATCAATGCCTATGGCTACGGAATGGGGAACTTCTTGACGAGTTAATAATAATATTTGTTCTCGAATCAATTCACCCATGATAAACCGTTCTGGTTGGTCTGTAACTAAATCGGGTGGATAATAAAATGGTCCTGGTTGGAGATGACTAATTAATAGATCTTGGAGTTGTAATAATTCTGCGCCGGTTTTAGCAGAAAATTTCACACTTTGCCATTGATAGCTATTAGCTAATTGAATATAACTATCATCTATTTTTTGAGCATCTTCTGGTTGTTCATCAATTTTATTAATCCCCAGAATTACAGGTGTTTGACTATTAATTAGTAGTTCTGCCACATAGCGATCGCCTGGACCACAAGCAACAGTGCCATCAACTACAAATAATATCACATCTACCGATTCAATGGCAATTTTCGCATTTTTTACCAGCACTTCTCCCAATTGATGATGGGGTTTGTGAATACCCGGTGTATCTACAAAAATTAACTGGGCTGTTTCTGTAGTTACAATCCCCTTTAACCGATTGCGAGTAGTTTGGGATACTGGGGAAGTAATGGCTATTTTTTGTCCGACTAATTCATTCATTAAAGTGGATTTACCCACATTAGTCCGGCCGATAATGCCAATAAAACCTGATTTAAACCCATCCGGTGCTTGAGGAATCATTACCCCACCGAAATCAGTAAAAATATTATTATCAATATTAGAGACTTGTGATTCTACTTGCATTGTTTACAGTTATGATTAATAGATTATTTTGACTTTGATGGAAATTTTCTTAGCGTTGCTAAATTGAAATATGAAATTGGTAAATTTAACCTTTGCAACCTTTATTCTTTGCGCCTTTGCGCCTTTGCGTGAGGCATATTCATATATTTGATTAGCAACACCATTCTCTTTTAGAGAAGAGATACATTAATTATTGCATATTTATGGAAATGATAAAAATTGTCTTCCCTAGCACAAATCGCAAACCATAATTATATTAAGTACAGTATCTTTATCTAGCTCACTGACTATGACCATAGCCTCAACCGCAGTAAATCCTTATTTAGCAGGCAATTTTGCCCCGATAAACACAGAAGTCAGCACTGACAACTTGGAAGTTATCGGAGAAATCCCTCCAGAATTATCAGGGATGTTTGTCCGCAATGGACCTAATCCGCAATGGAATCCCATTGGTCAATATCACTGGTTTGATGGCGATGGAATGTTACATGGTGTCCAAATCAACGACGGTAAAGCCACTTATCACAATCGCTATGTGAGAACTAGGGGCTGGAATATTGAACATGAAGCGGGTAAAGCTGTGTGGAGTGGACTTTTAGAACCACCGCAAATGGATAACCCTCACGGACCTGGGAAAAATACCGCTAACACAGCCCTGGTGTGGCACAATCAACAGCTTTTAGCATTATGGGAAGGAGGTGCGCCCCATCACATTAGCATTCCCGATTTAGCGACTATTGGGGAACATACCTATAATGATAAACTAGTTTCCGCCTTTACCGCCCATCCCAAGGTAGATCCAGTTACGGGGGAAATGATGTTTTTTGGTTACGGTTTTAGACCACCTTATCTACAATATGGCGTAGTTTCCGCCCAAGGTGAGTTATTACGAACAGTACCCATAGAAATACCCACAGCGGTAATGATGCACGATTTCGCCATTACGGAAAATTATACCATTTTCATGGATTTACCCCTGACATTTAGTGCGGAACGAATGATGCGGGGAGAACCGATGATGATGTTTGAGAGCGATCGCCCTAGTCGGTTTGGTATAATGCCTCGTCATGGTGACAACAGCAATATTCGCTGGTTTGAATGTCCTCCTTGCTACGTTTTTCACACCCTCAATGCTTATGAAGCGGGAGACGAAGTGATTCTTATCGCTTGTCGCATGAATTCCACTAATGTCCTGATTTCCCAGGATACACACAGTGATCCCAAAGGAGACATTCCTTTTTTACACCGTTGGCGTTTTAACCTTAGCACAGGTGCAGTCACAGAAGAACAACTAGATGATGTACCGGGAGAATTTCCCCGTGTCAATGAAAACCTGTTAGGGAGAAAAACTCAATATGGCTATGTAGGAAAAATGGCACATAGTCAAAATCCCCTATTTAAAACCCCCTTATTTGGTGGTGTAATCAAATACGATTTTGAAAATGCTACATCCCAAACCCATGAATTTGGCAAAAATCGTTATGGGGGAGAAGCAGTATTTGCACCAGATCCTAATTCCACAGTAGAAGACAAAGGATGGCTGGTAACATTTATTTATGATGAAAATTCCCAAACATCAGAACTCGTAGTTATCAACGCGCAAGATATCACCAGCGAACCTATAGCGCGGGTAATGATTCCTCAACGTGTACCCTATGGATTCCACGGTATTTGGATTTCCTAATTGAGTAGGTTGGGTTGACGTATGTTACCCAACATTGTCATTATCAATTCTTTTGTTGGGTTGCGCTGTCGCTTAACCCAACCTACTTGGTAGGATTTTTCTCAACTAAATCAGCAAACTTTTTTAATATTTCCCAATACTTTTCTCCCGCAACAAAAGATAAATCATTATGGCTGGCTTTTTCTACCCAAAAAGAAAGTTTGGGAGATGATACAGGGGAAACGCATCTAATTTTTTTTGACAAAATGTAACTTCTATGAATAGATAAAAAGGGCAGTATTACTATGTTAATATCAAGCCAATAAATGAGTATGAAGAAAATTTGATGGTAAATTCGTTTCTATAAGAATCAATAAAATGAGTTGAAGTGGTATTCTCAATAAAACTAAAGAGACAAAATTCACAAAATGAAGCTACCACCAAAAATCACAATAGTAGATCACTTTAAAGATTTAGAAGATAAAAGAGTTGAGAGAACAAAAAGGCATAAATTAATAGATATAGTAACCATTGCGATTTGTGCAGTGATCTGTGGAGTAGATAGTTGGGTATTGATGGAGGCTTATGGAAAAAAGAAAGAAAAATGGCTAAAACAATTTTTAGAACTTCCAAACGGGATTCCATCTCATGATACATTCGCCAGAGTATTTGCGAGAATAGATCCGCAACAATTTCAGAATTGTTTTTTGAGTTGGATAAAATCTATCAATAAAATTACAGAAGGAGAAGTCATAGCAATAGATGGGAAAACATTAAGGCATTCATATGATAAAGGAAAGGATAAAGGTGCGATTCACATGGTAAGTGCATGGGCAACTAGTAATAAATTAGTATTAGGACAATGTAAAGTAGAAGAAAAGTCAAATGAAATAACAGCCATACCGGAATTAATTAAAGTATTAGATATAGCCGGATGTTTAGTAACGATTGATGCGATGGGGTGTCAAAAAGAGATAGTAAAATCAATTGCAGAAAAATCAGGCGAATATATTATCGCACTCAAAAAGAATCAAGGTAATTTATATAAGAATGTAGAAGAAATCTTCAAAGAAGCTATATCTAAAGGGTTTGAGGGATTCAAATATAGTGAATTTCATACAAAAGAAGACAAACATGGAAGAGAAGAGATTCGTCATTATCTCATGTTATCAGACATAGAAGAAAGAATAGATACTGATAAGAAATGGGTAAATCTTCAAAGTGTAGGAATGGTAGAATATATACGAAAAGTTAATGGAAAAACGAAGGTTGAGACAGGCTATTATATAAGTAGTTTGACAAATAATGCGAAATTACTAGGAGAATCAGTCCGCACTCATTGGGGTATAGAGAATTCATTACACTGGGTTTTAGATGTAGCTTTTAGAGAAGATGATTGTCGGATAAGAAAGGATAATGCACCACAAAACTTTGCAGTTATTCGTCATATAGCAGTTAATCTTTTAGGAAAAGAAAAAAGCCAAAAACTAGGAACTAAAAGTAAGCAGTTTTGTGCAGGATGGGATGATGAATATTTAGAGAAGATTTTAGAATGTATCTGATAAAAATCAGAAAATATAGACAAATATAAATATAACCAATTTATTTTTCTGTTGATTCTACAATAGAATCTATATTTTTGATGCCAAAAAATATAGATATTAATATATAGAACTGAACAAAATAAATCCATCATTAAAAATAAATAATTACTCTAAATTTATGAAATTTTTATAATTTTAATAAAGGAATTTATCAGATTTTGAATGAAGTTAGATATTTTCCCATATTGATGCACTAATATAGTATTCTGTCAAGATAATTTAGATGCGTTTCCCCTGGCGGAGGCAGCCTTAGCAACATTATTAGGTCAAATAGCAATCATACCTCGGCAACCAAAGAAAAGTAATGTAGTTTTGAGTAAAACGGAGAATAGTTTAATTATAACTATTCCTCCAGGGTGTTTGTACAACAATTACAGTTTTCTATTTTTATTTTTTTCTATAATTTTTTATAGTGTTTTTGGGCTAATTTATTGGATTATAGCTTTTGATTATGTCGGTGGGTCGGGATTAATATTATTATTATCATTATTATTGCTCCCATTATATGTGATACCTAGATTAATCATCCCTGTAATAAAATTCTTATTCTCCAAACCTTTATCTCTTTTCATTACTTCTTTTCTGAATTCTGTATCAACCACACAGATACAAATTGATCAGGACTATATCAGCATAGAAAGATGGTTACTTGGTTGGTGTATTCGGGAAATAAAAATTCCCAAGTCAGATATTATTAGTGTGGGATTCAATGGTATGATGGGTTATAAATTTTCTAATCTTCTAATTCTTTATATTGTCAGATCCTATTCTTCAGATGAAAATGGAGAAAATATTCAAATTTTAAAAAAAAAGAGACATTTTCGATTTGGTGCATTTTTGACACAACAAGAGAAAGAATGGCTAGTCTGGGAGATAAAAAATACCTTAAATTAAGAATTTAGAGATTTTAACATTTGTTGAATAGGGCAGACTAGAAGCCCACCCTACAAAATTCAAAATTAATTACTGTTTTCAGTCAATTATCTCACCGAAAATGCCTCGCTAAACCGTCGAGTAATTGGTTCAACAATGAATGTTAAAACCGATTTTTGCCGGGTAACAATTTCGGCGTTAGCAGCCATACCCGGATTAAATTCTACCTGTTGTCCGCGCACATTTAAAGAATGTTTACTTAACTTAATCCTTGTCGGAAAAACCAAACCTAATTCTTTATCAATTATGGCATTGGGACTGATTTGTAATACCTCACCTTCAACTACACCAAATTCTTGAAAGGGAAAAGTGGCGATTTTGACTTTTGCTTTCATTCCCTGGTTAATAAAACCAATATCACGGTTAAGAACTTTTACTTCTAGGAGCATTTCTTCTCCTTCTGGTAAAATTGATAGTAGTTCTTCTCCAGATTGTACTGGACCTTTGGTAGCTTTAATTTTGTAAATTGTGCCGGCAACAGGGGCTTTGATAGTTTCTCCGTCTTTTTGTTGTCTAGCTTGTTCTAATTGACCAGCAACAGTAGTTAATTCTTCTTTGCGTTTGTTGATTTGGGTGAGAATTTCACTTTGACGTTCTGAGGTTAACCGGATATTTTGATTACGCGCTGTTTGATAAGCCTGTTCTGCTTGATTAATTTCTTGAAATTGAGCAGCCGCGTCTTTTTCTAAAGAAGCAATTTTATCTTTCGCTTCTGTTAAATTATTTTGATTTTTAGTAATTTCATCGGAATTTCTGATAATATCTGCATTAGCACGATTTAATCTTTCTTTAGCATCTAAATAATCAACTCTCGTTAAAGCCCCTGGTTCAACCAAGGTACGAAGATTTTCTTCTCGTTGTTGAGCAATAGATAAATTATTATCTAACATAGAACGGAGACTTTTGACATTCTCTAAGTTTTTTTGAACATTGGTAAAACTGACTTTAGCATTTGCCAAATTTTCTTGTAAGCGACTCAACCTAACTTTGGCTTGATTAAGTATTGATTGTTGTCGGTTGGCTTCTGCTGCTGCTGCTGCTTGTTTGGCTTTATAGTCTAATAACCGGGAGTTTAAAAGTTCATCTTGGAGAATTGTTCCCGCAGTTTTTCCTCCAGAACGTTCAGCTTGTAATCTTTGTAAATCATCTTCAATTAATTTACTAGATTTAGCTAGACGGTTAACATCAGTTTGTTGAAAATTGGGGTCACGTTGAATGAGAATTTGATCTTTAGTCACGCGATCGCCTTCTTTCACTTTCACTGCTAAAATAGAACCATTACCCAAAGCTGTCACTGGTCTAACTTGAGTAGAAGCAATTAATTCTCCTGTTGCTGTCGCTACTTCATCAATTTCTGAAAAATGCGCCCAGGAAATTGTCCCAAATATCACAAAACTCATTGTTCCCGCTAATAATCTTGTGTAAAGCGGTGGTAATTCCTGTACAGCTTTACCCAATTCATAGGATAATTGTTCTTCTGGTTTAGCAAATCTCTCTTTCGTTTGACGCGCTTGCACAGCATTTGCAGCTAGGGAAAATTTCATAATTTGTCAGTTTTGTTAGTTGTTTTTTTTATTGAGTGATCCCAATTTTATGTAAGCCTAATAAAACTAATTTCTCAAGGAAAAAAGGCTTAATCTGGTAATTTTGTGAAGCTGCATTAAGAATTAATATGAGCAATAACTAATTACTAAATGTTTAATATTAATCTATTTCAATATCAAATATTGTCATGTAAGTTACTACTTTATCCAGATCCCCGACTTCTTCAAGAAGTCGGGGATCTATTCTATACATAATAGTTTTTAGAGAAATTATCTGTATTTCTTCCTACAGTTAGAAGCAATTTTATCTACAATATACGTTAATGAGCTAGTAGCTTACTGGCGAAGGAAGTAAAAATTAACTTTATGATTGATCACAGCGACACAATTGCATCTCGTCAAGAAGGCAAATTTCCAGGTGTGGGTGGACTTGATTTGTATTACCAAAGCTGGCATCCTGGAGGTGAAGTCAAAGGAATCTTAGCCATTGTCCATGGACTCGGAGGACACAGCGGACTTTACAAGACCATAGTTGAGCATTTGTTACCGAAAGAATATGCTATCTATGGTTTTGATTTACGTGGTCACGGACGTTCATCTGGTCAAAGAGGTTATATTAATACCTGGGCAGAATTTCGTAATGACTTGCAAAGTTTCCTCAATTTGATTCAACAACAACAACCAGGATGCCCAATTTTTCTATTGGGACATAGTATGGGGGGAGTGATTGCATTAGATTATACTCTTCATTATGTACAAAATAAATCTGAGTTGTCAGGTGTGATTGCTTTTGCACCCAGCATTGGTCAAGTAGGAGTACCGCTGAGTCGTTTAGTTTTAGGTAAGTTACTCTCCCAGGTGTGGCCGCGTTTTTCCTTGAATATTGGTTTGGATTTTAGCGCAGGTTCACGAGATCAGAAAATTTTAAATTCCTATACTCAAGATAAATTACGCCATACTCTCGCTACTGCTAGGTTATCTACAGAGTTTTTTACTACAGTAGATTGGATTCATACTCACGCTGAAAAATGGCAAATACCTCTATTAATTTTACATGGTGGTGCTGATAGAATCGCTTTACCAGCAGGAAGTGCAACTTTTTATCAAAATGTTACCTATCCAGACAAGTTAAGAATTGAGTACCCTGGAGGCTATCATGATTTACACTACGATATTAATTATGTTGAGGTAATCACTGATTTAGTTAATTGGATGGATAAACATTTACCTGCTGCGGTAGTACCATTAAAATCAGTGAATAATCAATAATAGGCGGTAAATAATTTAAAATATAGGACTCCTATTTGAGTTTTGAACAAATTCCGTACATCTGAAGAGTGGCAAAATCAAAGGTAGTGTGTCGAATAAACCACTCAAACATCCACTTTAAATGCGAGAAGGAAGGTATCAATGCACAGAAACGCCGAACCCATGTTTTAGCTTGTAACCAAATATCCTCAATCGGATTTTGCTCTGGACAATTAGGAGCAAAGCGAACGCAGTGTATTTTCCATTCAGGGGGTTCCAAGCCTTGATTAATTTCTGCCAAAAAACCTCGAATCTCTTTGGAACGATGATAAGTAGCACCATCCCACAAAATCAGTAATCGCTGGTCAGGAGACTGATTTAGAAGATATTGAAGGTAGTCAATAGTATTTTCTGAGTTGCCCTTGTCATCAGCCTTCATCAGTAATTGTCCTTCGAGATAATCAACCGCCCCGTAATATGTCTGTTTTTCGCGCTCATTTACGACTGACACTGTTATTTCTTGGTCTGTTTTCCCCCAAACATAGCCACTTAAGTCTCCCCACATTAAATGACACTCATCAAGCAGCAATACTCTTAACTTTCCTGTCTCAATTTCAACGCGGTGGTTTGCCAATAATTTTCCTTACCTCACGCGCATCTGGACGCATATCTATAAAATCTTGTAGTTCAGCTATCGCCTCTTCCTGCGATACTTTTACTGTCTGTGTTGCAGTTTCTGAATGCTGACTTATCATTGTTCCTTGTTAGACTTGTATACCTCACCGTATTCTCTCTTAGTCTTGTTCAGAAATCAAATAGGAATCCTATATGTTAAACCAGGAAGTGACCAAGAACAACGTCAAAAAGTATTAAACTCTTGGTATCGTCAACAATTAAAATTACAAATTCCTCCATTAATAGATAAATGGGAAAAGGTAATTAATGTGAATATCAATGAGTGGGGAGTAAAATTAATGAGAACAAAATGGGGAACTTGCAATATTCAAGATCAACGCATTTGGTTAAATTTAGAATTAGCTAAAAAAGATCCTCTCTGTTTAGAATATGTGATAGTCCATGAAATTACCCATTTATTAGAACGGACTCACGGGGCTAAATTTCAGGCTTTAATGGATGAATTTATGCCCAATTGGCGGACATATAAAGAAAAATTGAACCGTTATCAATTGAATAGTGATTAAGTTCCCATCAATTTTTTGGTGTTGCTGTGGGAGTTGGTTTTTCCTGGGGTAATACTTGTTTAGCGGCATTTTCAGCAGCTTGTTTAAACATTGGTTCTAACTTATCACGCCAATATTTAATATTCGGGAGCTTTTCAGGATGATCTCGATAAGCTAAAACTTCATCCCACTTACCATTATCAATGGCTTTATTAATATCCTTAGCTAAAGCCTCAGCTTTTGCCCAATCATTCTGCCATTGATTAACAGTATCCACCGTTTCTTGAATTCCAGAAACAGCATTTCCCGAAGTTGATTTTAGCAAAGAAATTGCTCCTTGTAAATCTCCTGATTCAAATTTTTCTCTAGCTTTTGCCACCGTTTTAGATTTATCTTCAGTAGCAGCCGGAGTTGGTTTGGGTGCAGAAGTTTCCACAGCAGGTTTTTGTGAAACTTGAGGAACAGGAAGGGATGCAATTAAAGAACTATCATCTACAATTTGAATAGCTAAACCTTTATCACGTCGGCAAGAAATCCATGTTTCATTATTAGAAATAATATCAGAATGCGCCCAAGCCAAGCGACCAGATGAAAGTTTAATTTCTACCCAGCCGCGATTTGTGCGCTTACCCGTCACCTCAAATTTACTAGCTACACCCAAGGTCTTCAAAATATTATCAGAATTAATCGCACTAGGTTCAGAACGAATATTAGAATTAGCCGCAACTACAGCCAGACAATTATTTATTAATTTGGTCTTTTCTCCTGTCCAATTACCAGTTAAATTCTGTAGATTGGGATATATATTTGTAAATAAAGCCGCTACACCACCTACTAATAATATGCCAATTAATAAAGGTAAAGGATCAGGTTTATTAGATTCTTGAGGAATATATTGTTGTTGAGGGGCAGGTTGAGAAGGAACACGATTAGCGGGAGAAACCGCCATTGTTTTCTGTATAAATCTGGAAGCTAGGGGTGGTGGAGATTGATAAATAATTTGAGGAGATAGGGACGGTTGGGATAATTCTGGGGTGATATTCACCAAGTCTCGACAAGCTTGTAAGGCTTCCGTTGCTGTTTGATAGCGTTCTTTGAAATGATAACGCACCATCTTCGTTAAAATTGCGACTAACTCAGGATTAACAGGAATTAAATGCTGCCAGTTAATTTCCCCTGTATCTGGATCTTCTTGTAATTGACTAACTGGGACTCCCGTTAATGCTTGAATGGCAATAATCCCCAAAGCGTAAATATCGCTATTAGGTCTAGGCTTACCTTGTCCCTGTTCTGTAGGCATATAGCCAGGCGTGCCAATAGCTACCGTAGCCGTTTGTTGTCCGCCCACCACAACCAAAGGGGAGCGTAGTTGTTTAACTGCGCCAAAGTCTACTAAAACTAATTTATAATCAGCCTCACGGCGAATAATATTATCTGGCTTAATATCGCGGTGAATCACACCTTCTTGGTGAACAAACTCTAAAATACTCAAAATTTCCAACAGCATTTGCATAACTTGGACTTCACTCCAAGGCTGTCCGGGAATGAGTTCTTCACTCAGAGTGTGGCCGTCAATAAATTCTTGGACTAAAAAGAATTCTTGATTTTCGTCAAAATAAGCTAAAAGCCTGGGTATTTGGTCATTGTTGCTCAATTTTTCTAAAGTTTCTGCTTCGCTATTAAACAGGCGTTTAGCAGTAACAAAGATGTTAGGGTCAGAATTAGCCGGTTTCAGGTGTTTAACCACGCAGATGGGGTTGCCTGGCCGTCTGGTATCTTGGGCAATATAGGTTTGACCAAATCCCCCTGTCGCCAAGACGCGAATGACTTGGTAGCGATGATCTAGTAATTTGCCTATCATAATTTCCCTCCCCAGCTTTACAGCTTAAATTTTCCCGCTAGTAGTAAATATCTCCAAATTTCTCTTTCTGAAATCAGGTATCTTGAGAAAAGATTTAAATTAAAAGTATAGTTTTTTCATCGAACCAAATTGTTAATTTTACTATCAGTATCCATATTTACTAGCTATGCCACCTAAGATAACTAATTCTACCTCATGGCAACAAGCTGAAATCTTGATGCAACCTGCTTTTATTCGCGTGATTGATAATCTTCGCAAGCAGTTGGATATATCTGACTGGAAAGGGACTTACCAGGATGTGTTGACTTGGCCTGCTAACACTACTGATGAAACTAAAGCCTTGGTAACTCAGTTGGTGCAAGAAATGGAAACCGCAACACCAATACAAGTAGAAGAAATTAGAAAAACTCTGGCTAGTTTGCCTATGCCCCACCCGGGATATCACTTGCTTTTACAACGTCACGGGGAACAAGTCAATATAGATTTATGGGATTTGTGTTATCAAGTATGTTTTCTGAATTATAGTCCAGAGAATACAGCGGTTGATATTGATACTAGCTTAATTGATGAATATGGCGATGTGGATTGGCAATATTTAGAAAATAAAACTCAGATATTGGTGGAACAGGTTTTCGCTAGTTTACCAATATTAGGCGATTAAAAATCGCAGCTACACAAACAAAGTCCGCCTACGCGGACTAACAGGACTCACGCAAAATATCTTTCAAACCCTCATTTCTCCGTGACCTCTGTGCCTCTGTGGTTCGTTATTCTTGTACCGTAATATAAGTCCTAACTAATTTAACCTTAAATCCTGGACATCTTGATAGCGTAGCGTGGCGTATGACTCCTACGTCGTCACGCAAGCTATAGCCATTTCTGACAAAATACTCATTAATATTTCCTATGAGATTGATTTCTGAACCACCAATTGCGATCAAAATTCAAAAGATGAAACAACGGGTGCGGTGGCAGCATTCGAGTATTCTACAGCAGGGCATTGACCAAACCTGCATGGTGATAGATGATGGCAACTCAGACAGTCCAGAATTTTCGTTTATGGTGATGGGTGATACTGGGACTAAATCCCATTCTGGCCACCATCCCCAACGAGAAGTTGCCAAAATGATGTTAAATCATGGTGATGATTGCCGGTTTGTGCTGCACACTGGTGATGTGATTTATATGGTGGGTTCTCGTGAATATTACCCAGCCAATTTTATTGAACCTTATCGGGAATTTTTGGTGGGCGGTAATCAACCCCAAGATATCACTTATGATCAAATGGTATTTAAGTTGCCAATTTTACCAGTATTGGGGAATCATGATTACTATGATGTGCCTTTATTGTATCGGTTGCTGACTGGTCCAACTTTGCCTTTGCGGCGAATGTTTCGTTATAAAGATATTGAAATTGGTTGGCATGGATCAAATCAAGGTGATGCTTATGCTAGAGCATTTTTAGATTATTTGGCGGAAGTTTCTCCAGCGGAGTTAGAACAGCATTTAAAACAGCATTACACCGCTAAAACTGGTATGGGTCGGTGTTTGCGTTATCAACCGGGAAGTTTTACGCGTTTACCTAATCGCTATTATAATTTTTGTTACGGTGGGATTGACTTTTTTGCCTTAGATTCTAATACTTTCAATACTCCAGATCCTTTACCTCATAACCAAGCTGGGGATAATTTTCGTCGGGAACTAGAAACCCGTCGTCAGGAAATTGATCAAGAAGAATTACGGATGTTGACGGAGTTTGACAAGCTGAATCCCGAAAAACCTGATCAAGCGGAATTATTGGCGGAACTTGGTGCTAAATTAGACCAAATCAATGAAGTGAAAATTGATATTGAAAAGCAATTGGCATCTCACACCAATACTAATGTTGATTTTGAACAATTGGCGTGGTTAAGAGATAGATTAATTGCATCTTGGCATAATTCCGCAGTCAGGGGACGGGTAATATTTTTACACCATCCACCTTATGTTACAGAAGGAAGTAAATGGAATCAAGGACAGACTTTAGCTGTCCGTCATCGTTTACGGGAGGTTTTCGATGAGGTGGCGAAAAGTTTAGGTAATCTCACTCAGGAACGCCCGGTAGTAGATATAGTATTTAGCGGACACGCCCATTGTTTAGAACATTTGCGGACAGTTAATACAGGACACGCAGACTCTCATACTAATTATATTATTTCTGGTGGTAGTGGTCGCGGTCCTCGTCGTCAACGCCAAGAAGGGGGAGAATTAATGGAAACCTTTACCAGCAATAATGATCTTTCCATTCGCAAGGTTGCAGATTCGCTGTTGTATGTGGGACGGAGTGGTAGCGGTTTTGAGAGTAAAAAACCTTATTCTTGTGTGCGGGTGGATGTGTTGGAGGGTTTTCCGGCTAAGTTTATGATCACACCTTTAGTTACAGAGTTAGTTGAGGGTAAATGGTGCGAACGTCAATTAAAACCTTTGATAATTTAATCTTTGTATTTGTAGTGATATCCTAGGTGAAAAACCGCAGATTAATTCAGTCCTGCGGTTATTAACGAAAACTCTAGGCTTGAGGAATCAAATTGGTGGTTTTATTCACATTATCCCAAACTATCCAGTTGATATTATTGGCTAAATCATCGGCTTGATTGGTAACTTTAAAATAGAATTTGTCACCGTTTTTAAACTGCACAGCAAAATCAGCATTTTGGGCAAAAACAACTATAAAACCCCTATCCCGTAAGCAATACATTGCCCAATTTTTTAAGGATTGTTTCTGGGGTTCGTGGGGAATTGGTGGATTAGCAATTACGTCTGCAATGACTTTTAAAATTTTTTCCATTTTTGGATTTAATCAGGATCACAACGAATTTCTATCATAAACCCATCGGGGTCATAAAAGTACACTCCTCTACCAGTAGGACGAGTAACAGGTCCATAAGCAATAACTAAATTATTTTCTGTAATTACTGCTAATGCTTGGTCAAATAATTCTGGATCAATATCAAAGGCTAAATGATATGCTCTGGTAAAGAACTTACTGGGATCTGGATTTGGTGGTAATAATTCTGGTTCTCCAAATAAGTCTATAATTGTGCCGTCGGGAGTGATGAAATTAGCGACTTTACCAGCATTGACAAGTTCTATTAATGTGGCAGGTACTTCTTCTCCTGTGAGTTCGTGTAAGCCTAAAATCTGACCATAAAAATGGCGAGAGGCTGCCATATTTTGGACGTTAAAGGCGATATGATGAACTTTGCGAAGGTAGCCAGTGGGAATACTTTTTTGAGAAATCATCATCCCGAAATTTAGAATCTATGGATTTAAAATTATCTGCAAATTGAGAATAAAGCCCGGTAAAATATCTTCACCAGAAAGTATTGGTGGGTTGTCAACATCAAAGTTCAAAACTTCTACATCTTTTCCGTAACGATAAATTTCTACCGAGGGGGTTTGTGGATCAATTAACCAACCTAAAAGTGCGCCATTATTTTGGTATTCTCGCATTTTAGTGCGTAATTTTTCTAAACTATCAGTTTCCGAGCGCAATTCAATCACAAAATCAGGACAAAGGGGGGGAAACCGTTTTTTTTCTTCTTTACTTAATGCCTCCCAACGTGCTAGTTTTACCCAAGCTGCATCAGGACAGCGATAAGCACCACTAGGTAATTTAAACTCTGTAGAAGAATCAAATACTTTACCTAATTTAGTTTGACGATTCCATACACCCAGTTCTATATTAATATCTGAGTTCCTAATTACGCTTTCTCCACCTGTGGGGGGCATAATAATTAATTCTCCGGTTTGGGTAAGTTCTAATTGCCAAGGTTCGTTGGCAATGCAAAGTTGATAAAACTGCTCATCTGTTAAATTTACTGCGGGAGGTATGTTTAAGGTGAGGGTTTCCATAGGTTTTGCTTCAAGAGGCTAGTTTTATTATCAGATAAAATTCATGAAAATTCAGAAAAATTTAGGTTAGGCGATCGCTAAAATTGGCCCCAATGATATAGTACAATACCGATCCAATACTGCTCGGTTAGGCCTCGAAACGAAACCCAACGAAATCCTTGGTAATGTTGGGTTTCGCTGTCGCTCAACCCAACCTACATTTCCTTAACTATTTCTTCCTTTGCGTCTTTGCTTCTTTGCGTCTTTGCGCGAAACTTCAATAAAAATCATTGTAAAAATGGTGGGTTAAGCTGTAATTAACCCACCCTAAAACTACCTCCTATATTCATCCCCACAATCACCAATTAACTGATACAAATCCCGTGACTGTTGAGAAACTGCATCTATTTTCCCTATATCCTCAGCATCTAAATTAAAACCAAACACCTTAGCATTATCTGACAAATGTTCCGCAATTCCTAATCTAGCACCGACAATTACACCCCCGACTGCTGGCTGATTTAAAATGTAATTTACAGCCACATTAGCAACACTAACTTGATGTTTATCAGCGATTTGTTTGAGAGTATATAGTAACTCTTGAAATAACCTCCAACCACCCCAATTAGCAATCATTTGTTTGTATTTTCTCAAGCTAGTGGTGTTGATTCCTGAGCTTTTTGGTTCTGGGTTACTCAAATATTTTTCTGATAATAAACCACCGCAAACACTACCATAGGCAAATATTTTGATATTATGATCTTGACAGAATTTAACCATATTTACTTGTGGTCTTCTGTCAACTAAGGAAAACTGGACTTGATTAGAAACAATCTTGATTCCTGCTTCGGTGATAATTTGCAAATGTTCCGTATCAAAATTAGTTAAAGCTAAATGTTTGATCTTACCCTCATCTTGCAATTCTGCCATATATTTGAGAGCATCTAAATAATTAGAGTCTCCATATTCCCACCAATGGAACTGCATTAAATCTAATGATTTAACATCCATTCTTCTCAAAGAAACATCAATATTGTCCTCGACCAGTTTTTTTGTCATCTTCCCCGCACGAGGAACCCATTTTGTAAAAGCTTGAATATTATTTGCAGCTTCTTCTCCACGAGTTGCTATGAGTTGACGACGAAACTCACCAATAAAATCTTCTGCTGGTCCATAATGATCTGCTAAATCCCAGGTTGTAAAACCAGCATCTACATATTGAAACATGGACTCAATAGCAGTTGTGGGGTTAATGCGTCCATGTCCTCCCGAAACTTGCCACATTCCATTTAAAATTCGGCAAATTTTCAAATCGGGGGTAAATTGTAAATAGCTTTCTTGAGGTAACATCATATTTTTATCTTGTTATTTCCAGTCTTTTTCTGCTTGTTCCAAAACATAAGCCGCAACTTTTTGAATTTCTTCTGTTGTCAATCTTTCTTTATAAGCTGACATATTATTTTTACCATTAGTAACAATGGTTGTAATCGCTGCTAAAGAATCCATTCCATATTTTTTAAGGGCATTCTTTTTGAGGTTTTTACCCCGTCTAATAATGTTTCCTCCATTAACATGACAACCAGCACAATGGAAACTAAAAATTTCCGCACCATTTCCTGTATCTAAAGCATTAGCAGGTAAGGTAAAATTGATAGTCCACAGGCAAAATGTGCATAATATCAATATTATTACCTTTTTCATAAAGCTTCAAAATCAGAAATGAAGCCGACAAATTTTGTACATTCTTCTTGAAAAGATTCGGCTTCGCTAACATCTTCAATTTTATAAGACATGATGCGTTTTCCATCTGGCATTTTTTTAGAACCAATCAATTCAGCTTGGTAATTTACTACCATTTTCTTAAATTCAACACCGTACACTTTCCAAGCTTCACCATCACAAGTGATATTTACCTGCCACATAATTAGAATCTAGTTATTGAACAATATTGATTATTTCATAAATTGGCAACATTTAACTAACAAAATCAAAAATTCAGGGATATTGTGATTAATGTACTTTAAACTACCTGGAGATAGATATGATTTTATATCTTTAGAGGGTGTTAATAGTAAAAATATTTCGCCATACTGAATGTAAGTGTTGTATGAGATTTGCATTTAATATGACCATGAATAAAAACGTTAAAGAACAAATTCAATTAGATTTACGCCAAGCTCAAGAAACAGGACAATTAAAATCTGAACGGATTCGGGAAATTGTGAAATCTGCTATTTCTCAAGTAGGTTCTGAATTTCAAGAAGGTTCTCATGAATTGCGTAATTTAGTTAATGATGCTGTTTCTACCGTCGTTGATAATTTGCAAGAAAAAGGTAGTGAATTTAAAGAAGGAGTGGTAGCTTCAATTGAAGGTGCTATGGAAGCTATAAGTCTGAAAAAACACTCAGATATTGTCAAAACCCAAACCGAAATTAAGCAGCTACAAGCTCAATTAGATCGGGAAGAAGAAGAACTACAAGCAGAAATTGAAGGAATTTTAACCAAGATAGTCGAAACGAGTCAAGATAAATCAGCAGATACAAAAATTGCGATTGATTCAGCAATTGATTCTATCAAAGATAGTGAAGAAATCGGATTATTAAAGAAACGCTATGCACAATTACAAGCACAATCAGCAATTGTCAGAGCAAATTTATCTGCACGTTATAGTGGAAGTGATCAAGAGGTACAGGATTATTTAAATGAAGCAAAACAATGGTGTGATAAATCCCATCCCAAAGCAGAATCTATCACAGCACAAGTAAAAGAAAGTTACTCAGTTCTAGAAAAAAAATTGACAGATGCAGGTGCAGTTATAGCAAAGAAAGAACGTCAATTAAAACAAACTTTACGCGAGTTACTTTTAGCAACGGCTGATTTATTCAAAGATAAAGATATTCGTGCTTAAAGACTAACTATCCTTTAGATCCCCGACTTCTTAGAGAAGTCGGGGATCTTGTTATTGTTACATACTTAATAAGTACCTTCCTCTCTATTCATATTTTCTTCATGCTTGACAATTACCCAAACTGCATGAATGCTACCAGGAAGCCAACCCAGCAAAGTCAGCAAAATGTTAATTAACAAAGTTGGACCAAATCCAACTGTGAGAAAAACTCCCAAGGGGGGTAAAAATAACCCGATAAGTATCCGTAATAAGTTCATGGATATTTCCTAGTTTTTAAATTGGGTTTACCTATTGACTATCTTGTAATTCAAAACCTTTTTCTGCGAAGTATTTACTGAGAAAGGTATTAGCTAAAGAAAGAACTACAGGACCGAGAATAAAAGCGATTAATCCTTGAACTTGAAAACCTGGAACTAAAACTGATGCTAACCAAAAGCAAATTCCGTTAACAATGAGGGAAAAACCCCCCAATGTCAGATATGTCAAAGGTAAAGACAAGATATTAATAGTTGGTTTAATTCCACTATTAATTAAACCAATCACAACCGCAGCAATTAAAGCTGCGGGGAAATTAGCAATATCTACACCAGGAACAACTAAATCAACAATCAGCAAACTTAAAGCTGTAGCGAGTGCGATGAAAAAATATGACAACATTTTTTACCTCAGTAACAGCATTCTCTGTGCTAATCCTATTTTCAAAGATAGATTCATGTTTGACATCTTTTCTTGGGTATAATTCTTATCTATCTGAGGTTAGAGTTAGTTTTTTTCACGCCCAGTCGCAGAGTCTCAGAGAGAATTATTGTTTGATTCCTTTCATTGATAAGCTTATGCGTTTGAGTTTTTCGTTGATTTCTAAAACTTGCACTTTAACGACTTGTCCAACTTTCACAATTTTTTTCGGATCATCTACAAATCTATCAGCAAGTTGGGAAATATGCACTAAACCATCTTGATGGACTCCAATATCAACGAAAGCACCGAAGTTAGCAACGTTGGTAATGATTCCTTCTAGTTGCATTCCGACGGTTAGATCTTTAATTTCTTTGATTCCTTCTTTAAAGGTAGCATATTTAAATTCAGCACGAGGATCTCTGCCTGGTTTTTCTAATTCGCTGAGAATGTCGCGCAGGGTTGGTTCTCCAATGGTTTCGGTAACGTATTTTTTGATGTTGGCTTTTTTGAGGTTTTCTGCAACTTGTGTCACTTGATTTAAGGATACTCCTAAATCAGCCGCGATAGATTGTACCAAAGAGTAACTTTCTGGATGAACTGCAGTATTATCTAAGGGGTTTTCACCACCACGAATTCTTAAAAACCCTGCTGCTTGTTCAAAGGCTTTAGGTCCTAATTTTGCTACTTTCAAAAGTTGACGACGATTTTTAAATGCGCCATTTTGGTTACGATAGGCAATAATATTATTAGCTATGGTGGGGGTAATTCCCGAAACAAAGGTGAGAAGTTCTTTGGAAGCAGTATTTAAGTCTACACCCACATAGTTAACGCAACTTTCGACGGTTTCATCTAATTTCTTTTTCAGTAATTTTTGATCAACGTCATGTTGATATTGTCCGACACCAATTGATTTAGGATCTATTTTAACTAGTTCTGCTAAAGGATCTTGTAATCTTCTCCCAATACTAATTGCACCCCGCACGGTAATATCTAAATCGGGAAATTCTTCTCTAGCTACGTCGCTGGCAGAATATATAGATGCACCAGATTCATTTACCACAACTTTAACTGGTTTATGGGCTATATTTGGTAATATTTCGGCTACAAATTTTTCTGTTTCCCGTGACGCTGTACCGTTACCAATAGCGATTAATTGAATTTGGTATTTTTCAAGTAATTTTTTAATAGTTTGGGCGGCTTTTTGTCGTTGTTCTGCTGCTTGGTGGGGAAAGACAGCTTGATATTCTAAAAATTGCCCAGTTTCATCTAATATAGCGACTTTACACCCGGTTCTAAAACCTGGATCTATAGCCATTGTCGGTTTCATTCCTGCTGGTGCGGATAATAGCAATTCTCGTAAATTGGTTTCAAAAGTTTTGATTGATTCTATGTCAGCAAAGGTTTTTTTCTCGTTTGTTACTTCGCTAATTAAGGAAGTTTTCATCAAGCGGTTAAAACTATCTTTTAACATGACTTGATAAAAATCTCGAATATTGCGAACTTTAGTTTTTATTTCTTGAGATTCTAAATAACTCAGCACAAAATCTTCATCATAAGCAACTTCAAAACTGAGAATTTTTTCATCTTCTCCTCGACATAAGGCCAACAGATTATGAGGGGCAATATTTTTGACTCTAATCTGATAATTTCGGTACATTTCAAATTTAGTTGTCCCTTCAGGATGTTCGTCTTTAATCCGAGAAATAAATACCCCATTTTCTAACAGATAATCGCGGATATATGCGCGTGATTCTGCTTTTTCTGCTACTTCTTCAGCTAAAATATCAGACGCACCTTTTAAAGCTTCATCTGCGCTTTTTACTCCCAAGGTTTCCGAAATATACTTTGCTGATTCTGCCTCTAAAGATGCGGAAATACCATTTTTAACATTTAGGGATTTAATAAATGTAGCCAGTGCTTCTAGCCCTTTTTCTCTGGCAATGGTAGCGCGTGTCCGACGTTTAGGACGATAGGGTAAATATAAATCTTCCAGTTCGGTTTTTTGTAAACAGAATGCTATTTTTGCTTGTAGTTCTGGAGTAAGTTTATCTTGTTGAGCGATCGCACTCACAATTACTTTTTTTCTTTCTTCTAACTCCGTTAAGTAATTATGCCTATCTTGTAAATCCCGTAATTGCACTTCATCCATTTCATCAGTGCGTTCTTTACGGTAACGCGCAATAAAGGGAATTGTTGCCCCTTCTGCTAAGAGTTCTAGCGCATTTTGTACTTGGTGGGGTTTAAGTTTTAGTTCAGTTGCGAGGAGTTGGGAAATGTTCAACATTGGATATTTAAATTGAAAGTGTTAAGTTGATTCCAGCACGAATAGATAGTGTTAACTTAATTTAGCAAATAATGGCATCATTTGAGAATAGCTAATTTCATCACTTGAGAATAAATTTGTTGCCATTTTGTCTTACTTAAGTATAATGTTAATAACGTTCTTGAAGAAGGTTAAAATCTACTGGTATTAAACAGTAGCTCGTAGTTTGGAGATTAGTGAAAATGCCTTTATTTTTCTTAATAACATTAGTTACAGGTGTAATGACTGGCTATCTCTTCCAAAGAAATGATGATGAAATCACCAATATTGCAGGTGTGTTCACAGCCGTCATTTTTATTGTAAGTTTAGTGTTATCACCTTGGCAAATTCAGTTTGGTATGTTAATGTTTGTGGTCATTGTCAGTAACAAACTGCTGAATAAAAATTGGTTTTAAATCAATTTTCGCAATATTTAGAAACAAAATACAGTCAAGTCGGCAATTATCCACCCTCGATAAAATAATCATTGAGGGGAAGGAGGGTGTTGATAGTTGGATAAAAGATATCATAGTCAAAATCAGATAATTTGCTTTGCCGATTTTATTGGTACAATAGAGCTTGCATTTAAATAATATCATTAATCCTGGACATCGGATAAATTGTCAACAATTTTAATAGTTGGTGTAAACTACATCCAGGCATCCACCTTGTTGAAGTAAAATTTTATCATGCTGAATAAACTCAATCATTTACACATCAAGAACTTCCGCTCCCTGGCAGATGTTTATATTACACCTGATTCCCTCAATATTCTCTTTGGTCCCAATGGAGCGGGAAAATCAACATTTCTAGATACAATCTGGTTTATTAGAGATTGTGCAATTAGAGGTGTTGATTCAGCTTCCTCGTTTAGAGATCATGGAATTGGTATTCTTTGGGATGGCGCAAGTGAAATAGATAATATATTAATTGAAATAGAAGATGAATCAACTAAATATGAAGTTTCATTTGGTTTATCTTCAGGGAGAATTGAAGCTTTTGCTGGTGAGAAATTAGTTAATAAAGTTAATAATCAATTACTTATTAATAGAACCATAGGTAGTGATAAAGCAACATTTTATCAATTTATGGGAGAAGATGAAACTACTATCACTCTCAGAGAACCTGAAAAACTTGCCCTAACTAGCTATGTAGCCTTTGGGAAAGGTGATGGTGCTGCATCAGAGTTAGACAAATTACTTCGTGCTGCACGTTCTTATCATTTAAGAGGTGCTTCTCTATTTCATCTGAGAAGAGCCGGTTCAGAATCAGAACCTGGTGATAGATTACAAGATAGATGTGAAAATTTATGGTCTGTTTTGAGAAACTTACATGATAGACAAGTAATTGATGATAGATACGACACAATTATGAAATTTATGCGGGAAAGTTTCCCAGCTTTCGATGGTTTATATTTTGAGCAAACTGGCAGAAATACAGTTTATGCAAATTTTTTAGATAAAAGACGACGTAAACCAATTCAAGCTTCAGGAGTATCTGACGGATATATTCAAATGCTTATTAATCTCACGGCTTTATTTTCTGAAAAACCTAATGGTTATTCATTAATCTTACTAGATGAACCTGATATATCTCTTCATCCTTGGGCATTAGCGGTTTTCTCTAAAGCAGTGAAACTGGCTACAGAAAAATTGAATAAACAAGTATTTATTGCCACTCATTCACCAGTTTTAATTAGTCAATTTGAACCACAAAATATATGGGCTACGGAACTTGATAAAAATGGTCAAACTGTGATGAAACGGGTTAGCGAAATAACAGATATTCAAGATTTGTTAGAAGAATATGCTACAGGTTCATTATATATGGCTGAAATGATTGCCCCCCAAAGTCAGTCTGATGCTGAGGAATTAAGTCAATGAATGGAGAAAATAATAATAGCCAGCCATGCTATTTTTTTGAATTTGGATTATTTGTGACAGGTGAAACTGAAGAAGAGCATCTACCAAGCTTATTGAAAAATCTCATTAATCTTGGTATATGTAAAGTTATAGTCAAAGAACGTATTCCACAACTTTCGCCTATAACTTCCAAAAAAAGACTGGGTAAAATAGCCGGAAGTAACAACAAAATAACTACTAAAGAAGAGGACAAAATTGTATTTCCTGCTAGAAAATATTTATCTGAAAATCCATGTAGATATCTATTGCTAATAGATGATTTAGAAAATGATCGAGCTAGTCAATCACAGCAAGTATTTGAAAGATATCGCAATGCTTTAGATACTTGTTTAAGTCAAGAACAAAAAAATCGGGCTTCAGTTCATTTTTTAGCAAACATGATTGAAGCCTACTACTTCGCTGATTCTCACGCAATCAATAAAGCTCTAGGAACTTCTTTAGAAGATAATTCAGAAGATGTTGAAACTATTCCCCACCCTAAAAATGAATTAAAAAGGATATATGCTGGATTTGATGAAAAAGAAGATGGTAGAAAAATACTAAAACTACTTAGAGTTGAACACATTTTATCTCGTCCTGATACCTGTGCATATCTGAGAACTTTATTTTATTGGTGCTACCAAGTTTTGCAAAAATACCCAGATCCAGAAATTTTAGAACCATTCCAGGCTGAACAATATCACTTTCGTGGTGGCATCTTAAGTGAGGTCACAAAACAACAATTAGACAATATGGCGGAAAACCCTACAGCCTAACTGCCAACAACAGCTTTCATAGATTTGTTAGACTGAACACACCAGGATTATTTCAGTTACATCTATAGATAACGCCAGCAGACGAGGCACTTCATGCTTACAAATACCCTACTTCTCTCAAATCAACTTCCCAGTTTACAATACTCATCCACCACAGAACGCTTCGATGACACTTGGGAAGCCCCCCTGGCAACCCTTTTGGGACTAGGACGCGCCGCCGGGGCAGATTTTGTGGAATACTTCTTAGAACGTCGCAACTACATCAGTTGTTTAGCCGAAGAAGACACCATCACCAGCATTTCCCCCAGTTTAGCTACCGGTGCAGGAGTGCGAGTATTTCGCGGCAAAGCTGACTGCTACGTTAGCACCAATAACCTCACATTTGCCGGTTTAAAAGCTGCTTTAGAAAAAGCCCTTTCCATCTTAGGCTTACAACTACCTGGTCCCACTGGTTTCATCCCCGAAATCAACCTAGAATTACTCAGAGACTACGCCACAAAACGCGGTAAAGACGGTTGGCTACCCTTGTGTAGTTCTATCAGCGAAATGGGAGAAGTCCTCCTTGATGGTACAGCCCAACTGAATAAAAAAGCTACCCACGTCCAATCCCGCCGCGCTTCCTACTTCCGTGATTGGCAAGAAGTATTAGTTGCTGCCAGTGACGGCACATTTGCCCGTGATATCCGCCTCACCCAATCCGTTGGGTTTAACCTACTTTGTGCTGACGGTGCTAACCGTGCCTCCATTGGCGAACGTGCTGGTAACACCAGTGACGCTAACTTCCTGAGAACCTGGGATTATCAACAAGCCTCCGAACAAATCGCCGAATCAGCCGGTAAAATGCTTTATGCAGATTACGTAGAATCAGGAACTTACCCCATTATTATGGCTAATCATTTTGGCGGTGTAATTTTCCACGAAGCCTGTGGACACCTTTTAGAAACCACTCAAATTGAACACAAAACCACACCATTTGCCGATAAAAAAGGTGAGAAAATCGCCCATGAAAGCCTGACTGCTTGGGATGAAGGACGCACTGATAACGCCTTTGGGACTATTGATATGGACGATGAAGGAATGCCCGCTCAAAGAACATTATTAATTGAAAAAGGCATTCTCAAAAACTTCCTAGCTGATAGAACCGGTTCAGTGCGGACTGGACACCCCAGAACAGGTAGTGGCCGCCGTCAAAATTATACATTTGCTGCCGCTAGTCGGATGCGAAATACATATATTGATTGTGGTGAACACACAACAGAAGACCTATTTGCCTCCGTTGATAAAGGCATTTACTGTAAGAAAATGGGTGGCGGCAGTGTCGGCGCAACAGGTCAATTTAACTTTAGCGTTGATGAAGCTTACTTAATAGAAAATGGCAAAATTACCAAACCATTAAAAGGTGCTACTCTCATCGGTGAAGCTAAGGAAATCATGAATAAAATCTCCCTATGTTCTCAAGATTTAGAATTAGCTCCCGGCTTTTGTGGTTCTGTTAGTGGCAGTATTTATACAACTGTTGGACAACCCCACATTAAGGTTGACTCTATTACCGTTGGTGGCAGATAAAAACCAATACGGTTTAGTTAAATTTAGAACTCTTTGTGAAAGTCATTTTTTAAACGAACCACAGAGGCACAGAGGACACAGAGAGAAGAAAAAATTTTTAACTAAACTGTATTGAGCTAAAAACAGATAAACCATATTATCCGCGTTTATCTGCGTTCATCTGTGTTCAAAATTCAAAAATTAATTCAATCATGTCTAACATTCAAGAAATCGCAACCTACGCTCAAGAAAATGCTGCCAAACTTGGCATTAAAAAATTCGATATTTATGGCTCAACTGTAGATGATACCAGCGTTCAAGTTGACCAAGGTGAACCCAAACAAGTCAAAGCTTCCAATCGTTCTGGGGTGACAGTTAGAGTTTGGAATGAAGAAAATACAATGGGTGTTACTAGCACCACAGATGTAGATCCTCAAGGATTAGAATTAGCTTTAAAAACTGCTTACGAAGCCAGCTTTTTTGGGGTGAAAGAAAATGTTCCTGATTTTAGTCCAGAAGCAACTATTCCTATTCCTAATACACATCAGAAAAAAGCCCTGCAAGCACCTGTTTCTGAACTAATAGAAAAACTATTAGTAGCAGAAAAAGAATTAATGGCAAAACATCCTGCGATTACAAGTGTGCCTTATAATGGTTTAGCACAAAGAGATATTGACAGATTTTATCTCAATAGTGATGGTGCTGTGAGAACTGAATCTCATTCTTTAGCTTCTATTTATTTGTACAGCAAAACTGAAGAGGAAAATAAAAAACCCCGCAGTGCTGGTGCTTATCGAGTTAAGGAAAGTGTAGCCGATTTAGATATTGCAGGTTGTATTCAAGAAACTGCTGATAAAACCATCAGTCATTTGCATTATGAAAAAATCAAAACTGGTAAATATCAAGTAGTTTTCTCTGCTGAAGCTTTTTTAAGTTTGTTGGGGGCTTTTTCCAATTTATTTAACGCCCAAAGTATTCTGGATAATCAAAGTTTATCAAAAACTGATGATATCGGTAAAGAACTGGCTTCACCTTTACTTTCAGTTTATGATGATGCTTTACACCCCGCTAATATTGGGGCTGAAAGTTTTGATGGTGAAGGTACTCCCACCCGGCAAATTAAGTTAATAGAAAAGGGCATTTTAACTAGCTTTTTGCATAGTGCGGGAACTGCAAAACGGTTAAATGCTCAACCTACAGGTAATGCTAGTATTGGGGCAAAAGTCAGTGTCAGTCCTAATTTTTATCACGTTTTTGCAGCAGGAACTCCTGAGAAAGAATTGAGTTTAGAAACTGCGGAAAATGTGATTTTAATTGATGATTTACAAGCTCTCCATGCGGGTGTTAAGGCTTTACAAGGTTCTTTTTCTTTGCCTTTTGATGGTTGGTTAGTTAACAAAGGTGAGAAAACCAGTATTGAGTCTGCAACGGTAGCTGGGGATTTCTTGGAACTTTTGAAATCAATTGTTTATGTAGAAAAAGAAGTTGAGTTAACACCAGCAGGAGTTGCACCGAGAGTTTGGGTGAGTGAACTTTCTATTACTGGAGATTAATATCTTTTTTCACTCTGTGCGTCTCCATGAATCTGTTGAAAACATGAAAATTTCTCCAAAACTTTGACATCATGGCCTCAAATTAATCAATTTGAGGCTTTTCATTGACATCGAACTTAGTCCAGGTTCTATCAATTTGCAGGTCTTGTTCTAGTTGCAATGCTTCATTTAATACTGCATTGGTGAAGTTTATACTTTTCAAGTAAGTTTGGCAAGCTGCCACTGGTACTGTCAAGACATCACTCCAGGCTTGTTCTGCTTTGTGAAAATCTTGAATCTTTAAGCTATTTGCAGAAGATAAGCTACTATTTATTAAACCTAATTCCTGGATTTCTGATATTACTGATGCTTCTTTACCTAACCCATAATGATAGTCTCTAATGGTCAGGAGACAGTCATAAATTTGGCGTGATAGTCTGTTACCAACTGGCTGTAGCAAGTTACAAGCTAACGCTGGGATAATGTGCCATGTTTCAGCTAATAAATCTCGTTCTAGTCCAGATATTTTCGCAGGAATTAGCAAATCTACATCACTGAGAAAATCTGTTTCTCCTGATAGCAACATGACAGAAAAAATTAGCCACTCCTCATTTGTATCTAGAATTGCTTCAGGTTCTTTGACAATCATTACATAGCGCGGTGGTGAGTTGCCTGCCAAAAAACTTTGTGCTGAGGAAGAGTAAAAAGTCTCTTGTTCTTGACTTGAGAATTTTAGAGGACTTCTTACTAAGCGACTCACTTCCCAAATTTCTCCAGGTTGTGGGATTGGCATATTAGACGCTTGCCTGTTTAAAAATGTGGATTTACTCAAGTTTACACGCATATATTTAGTTTCCCGACAAAAATTAACAATGAGCCGGGATTCTGGGTGTAGTCGCATCCAATCCCATATATTATGTAACGTTCGGACGCTTCTAAATATCAGGATTTACTCTCATTTCAATCAATTTGAGTATTTTATTCACTTACCACTGCTTTGTTGAACGATTGTATTCTCTCTTTTGCTGGCGATTTTCTTGCAGTTTGCCCTTGAAATCTTCAACTTTAAGTAGTCCTAAAGAATCAGCAATCCGTCCTAAAAGTTCCTGCCATCGTTTGGATATTTCACTCTGACTAACTCTCAATTCTCCAGCTAGTTGAGTTTGTGTTTTTCCATCAATTTTACCTTGCCATAATTTCAGATAGTTTTGGCGTGGATATTGTTGATCTAGTTGATAAATTTTCTCTATCGCTTTAAGAATTAAATCTGCCCTTTCTGTTGCTTCCAAAATATTAAATTCATCAGTAATTGTATCTAACAGGGCTATATCTGTTCCAGGGATATTGCAATCTAAACTTTGGCATTTTCGCAGATTTTCTTGACGGACAAAATCAATAATCGCACAGCGGGCTACTGTAGCAGCCCAGCGATAAAATTCTTCTAATCCTCCTTCTCTAAACTTTCCAGATTGCAGACCCTGAAATATTTTCAAATGGGCATTTTGAACGGCATCTTCCCAAGATATGCCTGTACCCCTAGTATATTTGTTAGCAATTTTTTTTAATCTCTGGCGATAGTTTGAGTCAAGCCAAGTCTCTGAAGAATAAGACCATGATTCCTGCGCTGATAACATACAATATGTCCTTGATAGATAGGCTATTAACTAGGCAACAAATAGTCTTTCCAATGTGCAAATTGCTGAATAACAGGATTATTTTTGTGATAATTGGAGCGTAAATTCAATTTACTTGAATAACGCTTTCATCAACAAATATGGAAATTCAGCATTTATACTTTTTTCTCAAATAAGGAAATGTAGAGAATGTTGATTAACACTATATAAATTTATGGGTTTGAAACCAAATCTTTTTTCTCTATATTTTCTTATTTACATTCCATGTCTCACACTAACTGCATAGACGGGTCGCAGCTTGGTCATCATAAAATATTCGATGATTGCAATTACCCGGATTTGATATCACCGCATATTTTTATTTCGATTCTTCCTATTTAAGTCTCAATGCCAATCTATTCAACATCGTCTAAACAGTAGAGATAGAATTTATCTTTTTTTATTACTCTAGATAGAGGAAAAATCTAAAATTTATAATTATGCAACAGAAAAAAATATAGGAATTCTTGATTGATAAAAACCTAAATACCATTACTTGCGCTTGCTCAATACCTATTCAGCAAGGCTTCCAAATTTTCTTGCCAACTTCGGAATATTTTGTTTTGGGAGTTCGTTATAGAAAGTAAGGACAGTTCACCATCAAGTTCACAAAGAGGCAAGGAAGTTTGAGCATTAGTGAATATTTTACTTTGGCTCTAAACTACACCTGCTAGTGAAGCTATCCTCCGGGATGTTGTTTCCTAGTTTTCAAATTCTTGAGCGTCTTTTTAACTGTGAAATTTAACTTTTTTCGTGAACTGTGCGAGCAATGTGTGTACCTTTCTGCTTGAGAAAAGTGCCACTTCATTCTTGGACTTCATTCTGTTAATTAAGGAAAAAACATCATGCAAGTTATCGAAAATAATGAATTGTTTAGCGAATTGTCTAATGAAGAATCTGCTGAGATGAATGGTGGTGCTGGTGCTGCTCAAGGAGCTAATGCGGTCGCCGTGTTCTTGACAGCTAACGGTGGTGTGCCGCTAACCCCTGCTCAAGGTGTTCTAGCATCAATAACAACATTGGCATAATCGCTCTGTAGCCTTTCATTCATTTGTTCTATCAAATGAAGTGAATAATGCGCCCCAGATTCCCAGAAATTCAAGCAGATACTCGCTACTTCAAAGTGAGGTGGGCGCATTTCTTAAACTTAGTAAAACCATAGACAATTTCCTCCTTAAATGTTCACTTCCCTACCCCTCAATTAATTTTTTCATAAGTTTTTCGGAAACTTTTCAGAGAGTAGGGGAGTGAATAATTACTTGGTTTTCTGATTAGATGTGCCTAATTAAGAAGAACACAATTATGTCAAAAATTAATAATCTCGAACATAAGGAACTGTTTACTGAACTCTCTTTGGAAGAATCCGCTACTGTTAGTGGTGGTGATGCTGCTGCTGCTGCTACCGCCCTCGCTGGATTCTTAGCTGCCAACGGTTCAGCACGTCTAACTCCTGCTCAAGCAGTGATGGTTATAGCAACAGCATTAGTATAATTTCTCTCTATTTAGGAATATTTAACTCTTGCAAAATAGCTATTTTGACTCACTTAAATATAAAGCCTCACTTACTATAAACTTCTCTGGCTGAACAAATTTTGCTTTGCTTATTTGTTTGTCAGGGAACTTTTATATCAAGCCTGATATCTTCACTCATTCCCTCATTGCCTTTCTAATTGTCCTTCTAGTATTTGCCCGATTTTATTTCACCAAAATTATAACATCAAATCTCGGTGACTCCTAAATGAGCATAGATATAAAATTGATTAAATCCTTTCAAATAGCCAAGCTAGGGCTGCTCCGGTGGTTTCTGCTAAGATACTAATGAGACGATAAAGAGCGATCGCACTAATCACCAAAGCCGCCGGAAAATGATATTGTAACAGTAACATCGCTGTGGTTTCAAATACTCCTAAACCACCAGGCGCACCAGGAACAACTAGCCCCAATACCCAAGCACAACTAAAAGCCCCCACTAATAAGGGTATTTGCTCCCAATTTACAGAAGTTAACGCCATTATAGTTAATATAAATCCAGCAGCCCGCAACCCTAAAAAAACTAATTCTCCTAATAATGGTTTCACCGGATAGCGTTTAATTATAAAAATATCAATTAGCTGATTTTCTCCATCAGGTTTTTTATTTTTCCAACGATCTAAAAGTTGAATAACTGGATTTAAAAATCTGGGATCAAGTACACCTAAGACAATTATTAAAGCTAAAAATTGGAGAATAATTAAATTAAAATTCATACTATTAACAATAAGTTGACTACCAAATAAAACAATAATAATTAAAGCTGCTGCTAACATTAATAGTGGTTCTAACAAAACACTTAAAGTGGCAATATTTGTAGGTACATTAGCATTTTTAGCCGCTATAATTCGCCCATAATAATGCCAGACATTCCCAGGTAAATATTTAGCAATATTCGTTTTTAAATAAACTTGGATAAACTCAATAGCAGATACAGATTGATTTAACTCCCTGAGTACCCAAGTCCAAATCCAACCTGCCCAAATATGTGCCAATAAAGTTACACTTGTAGCAGTTGCTAATATTAACCATCCGGTAATATTAATCCGAATAGCACTAACTCCTAACCAATTATCTTTTAACGCTTTCAATAAAAAAAACAGCGTTCCACCCAAAATCAACCACCGGATAATTTTCTTCATTTTAAAAGGATTTAGATCCCCGACTTCTTAGAGAAGTCGGGGATCTTGTTTTTGTTAATTTTGATTTTGCAAATACCAACTTTCTAACGCCAAACGATGAACTTCTCGCCAAGGAATATTATTTTTTCGTGCTAATTCTGCACAATCTTCATATTCTGGCTGCACATTAGTAATTACCTTTTCTGTAGCTGTTCCTGTCCATGCCACTTTTACCGATATTGTTCCATAAATAGTGTCTACATTTTGCATTTCTCGTTGTAAAATTGACCGTTTTTGAGTAGTACGACGAATCCCCAAAGTGCTAGTTTCTCGAAATAACACATCCTCACAACTAGCTAACTTTTCAGGATGACAAATCACAGTTAATAAAATTCCAGTTCGTGACTTTTTCATCCCTATGGGTTGAGTAAAAACATCCACCGCACCCGCAGCAAATAAAGCCTCAAACACATAACCGAATACTTGAGGATTTAAATCATCTATTTGAGTTTCGAGGACAGTAATAGTTTCTAGATTTGGAGAATATTCCCCTAAATCAGAGTTATCAGTCTGTAAAGATTCATTTTCACCGTACCAGAGCCGTAGTATATTAGAAATGGGTAAATCTAGAGAACCCGCCCCTAATCCTATCTGTTTGATAGTCATTGGTGGTGGTGAACCGAAGTCTTGTACTAAGGTAGTAGCGATCGCCGCCCCCGTTGGTGTTACCAATTCTCTGTCAATACCATTGCTATAAACTGGACAACCCCGCATTTCCCACAACTTTAACACCGCTGGTACTGGTACAGCCATTCTTCCATGTGCCGCATTAACAGTACCACCTCCAGTTGGAAATGCAGAACAGTATAGCAAAGGCAAACCCTGGCGATCGCTATCAATACCCAACCAATCCAACCCTAAGCAAGTACCAACAATATCCACAATGGCATCCACAGCCCCCACTTCATGAAAATGAACTTTTTCCGGTGCGATGCCATGAACAGCCCCCTCTGCCACTGCCAACTGTCGGAAAACAGCTAAACTCCAAGCTTCCGCCCGCACTGGCAAATTCCCCTTGAGAATCATCTCCTCTATTTCTGGCAAATGACGGGTGTGGTGGTGATCATGTTCATTATGAGAATGATGATGGTGGTGATGAGAAACCAAATCCACATCAACCTTAGTCGCTTGTTGACCTTGACGGTGAACCAATTCCGCCCGTAATCGGTATTCTGCCTCAATTCCCAAGCCATTGAGTTTTTCCACCAAATACTCCACAGGCACACCGAGACTGACTAACGCCCCCAAGCACATATCACCAGAAATCCCTGTTGGGCATTGAAGATAAGCGATTTTATTCATAAATTTATTTGTTAGTTGTTAGTAGGGGCGAAGCATTTGGAAGATAAATTATCGGTCATTGCCAAAAATAGTTCTCTAAATGCTTCGCCCGTACAGTTGTTAGTTGTCAGTAGGGGCGAAGCATTTGGAAGATAAATTATCGGTCATTGCCAAAAATAGTTCTCTAAATGCTTCGCCCGTACAGTTGTTAGTTGTCAGTAGGGGCGAAGCATTTGGAAGATAAATTATCGGTCATTGCCAAAAATAGTTCTCTAAATGCTTCGCCCGTACAGTTGTTAGTTGTTAGTAGGGGCGAAGCATTTGGAAGATAAATTATCGGTCATTGCCAAAAATAGTTCTCCAAATGCTTCGCCCGTACAGTTGTCAGTAGGGGCGAAGCATTTGGAAGATAAATTATCGGTCATTACCAAAAATAGTTCTCTAAATGCTTCGCCCGTACAGTTGTCAGTGGTAAAACTATTACCAATTACCAATTACCAATTACCAATTACCAATTACCCATTACCCATTACCCATTACCCATTACCAATAATCATTATGGCCAAAATATTCACCATTCATCCTGATAATCCTCAAAGCCGCCGAATAGAGGAAATAAAGTTAGCGCTATTAGGTGGCGCTATCATGCTCTACCCTACAGATACAGTTTACGCAATTGGTTGTGATTTGAATTCCAAGTCGGCGGTGGAAAGAGTGCGGCAAATCAAACAGTTAGCAAATGATAAACCACTGACATTTTTATGTCCCTCACTCTCCAATGTGGCGACTTATGCCTCCGTAAGTGATACAGCCTACCGGATTATGAAGCGGTTAATACCAGGACCCTACACATTTTTGCTCCCTGCTACCAAACTCGTACCACGAATAGTACAAAGTCCCAAACGCAAAACCACAGGAATTCGAGTGCCAAATCATCAGGTTTGTTTGGCATTAATGGAAGCATTAGGAAACCCGATTATTTCTACTTCGGCTCATATTAGAGCAAATGACGAAGACCAGGAAATAGTTGAGAACGGAAAACAACCAATTTTGACAAGGGTAGATTTATATGACCATTTGGATAAATTGGTAGATATCATTATTGACACTGCCGAAGAACCTACATATCAAGTGTCTACCATTTTAGATTTGACCGATGAAGAACCAGTTATTATTCGGAGAGGTTTAGGTTGGGAAGCTGTAGCTACTTGGGTTTAAGAATAAAGCTTTACAAGTGCAACCCCTTGTTTTGGACTCCGTTGCGCTAATTATATGATCACCTTACGCCAATTTTGAAATTGTCATCCTTCCAGGTGCTGTCATCCTTAGTCATGTAATCATGGCTACGCCATACAGGCTATCAGCCAATCTTACTATGACTAGGCTCTTGGCAATTTGGCAATTTGCCCTCACAGTGAATATCTTATATGCCATCTTTGATTTAGTTGCTAAAAACAAACCGACACAATTAACAAGCCCTTAACTTTGGAAATTTCCTACAGTATTTACATATCAGCAGTCTAGTTGGTGAATTTTGAGGAATAAATCTCCAAAGATTTTCCCTCCTGAGACTGGCATTAAATACCGTATCTGCATTTGAGTTAAGGTGCAATACCAATTTTATAGAAAAGTCATGAAAGCTAACATCGCCAATCTGCCTAATTCTACATCTGCTTTTGATAGCTATATTTCTCTTGAAGAATTGTCCATTCCCACCAGTGATACATTGGTGCAACTTTTATCCCATGAGATGCAATCTCAAGTTAAAGCTGCTACGTCTGGTGTGCAAGATGTCGTTGGCCGCATAGCCAAAGAAGTAGAACGGATATGTGATAAAAGCTCTCGCATTCAAAACTCAGGACAAATTCAGTCTTGGCAAATTACTTTAGGAAGACATCGTTTACAAAAGTGTTTACGTTACTATCAACTTGGTTCTAAACAAGGACGGGTAGAATTACACAGCAGTTTGGGTGCAATTGTTTATCGTCACGTTACTGTTGCTGGCTCAGATTTAGGGTTTGAGGCTCGTTACAATCTGATTGAAGATTTTTTACAAGCTTTTTATATCGAAGCTATTAAAGCTTTTCGTCGAGAAACTGAATTACCTGAAAATTACACCCCTCGGACTCAGTTACAAGTAGCTGAATATATGGCGTTTACAGAACAATATGCCAAACGTCGGATTAATTTACCTGGTGGTGCTAATCAGCAATTAATTGTTTTACGCGCTCAAGGTTTTGCCCGTCGTCAACCCCAAGAAACTACTGTAGATATTGAAATGGCTGTGGATTCTGCGAAAACGGAAGAAGCAGAATCTTATCAACGCAATGTGGCAGTGCAGCAAATTCGCTCACAAATGATTGCTAAACCTGGTTTTGACCCTTCTGAAGAGTCGGAACGCAATCGAGTGATTACCGAATTAATGAAATATCTGGAGTCTCAAGGACAATCTGATTGTATGAATTACTTGACTCTCAAACTCCAGGATCTTTCTGCACCGGAAATTGATCAAATTCTGGGTTTAACTAGTCGTCAACGCGATTATTTGCAGCAAAGATTTAAATATCACGTTGAGAAGTTTGCCAAACAGCACCAATGGCAATTAGTTCATCAATGGTTAGGTGCTGGTTTAGAACATAAGTTAGGTTTATCTTCCCAGCAATGGGATATTTTTTGGCATCAACTTACACCACAGCAACAGCAAATTTTTGAATTAAAAACTGCCTGTCAAAGTGATCTACTTATTTCTAAAGCTGTTCAATGTACTCCTAAACAACTCCAAAAACGCTGGACACAAATGTTGGAATTAGCATGGTCTATTCGTAACGGTCATGCTGAAGCTAAAAACAATTAAAGTCAATTCCGTAGGTTGGGTTGACGCAAGGAAACCCAACATTTTCATGGAAATGTTAGATTTTACAATGTTGGGTTTTACCGTTTTTTAGAATTTTGGGTTTTACCGTTTTTTAGAATTTTGGGTTTTACCGTTTTTTAGAATTTTGGGTTTCACCGTTTTTAACAATGTTGGGTTTTACAGTTTTTAACAATGTTGGGTTTTACCATTTTAACAATGTTGGGTTTTACCATTTTAACAATGTTGGGTTTCACCGTTTTTAAGAATGTTGGGTTTTACTTCGTTCTACCCAACCTACAATTTTTTATAAGAAGTTACTAATACTTCAGTAATTTTCCCTCGCTTTTGAGCATTAGAATTAATTGACCTCGCTGCTGATATGGTGTGAATATTAAAATCACTATAAAGATCACGAATAAATGGACAATCTGAATTAGATAGCATGACCTTTACACCTTTATTAGCTAATTTAATAAAAATATCTCTGAGTTTGATTTGCTGATTCTCGTCAAAACAAAAATTACTATAAGCTGTAAAATTGCTAGTTTTATTTAGAGGATAATAGGGAGGATCAAAATAAACAAATTCATTACTACCAGTTGCATAATTTAGCACTTCATCAAAATTAGCTTGTTTAATTTCTACCTTCTTGAGTGCGACCGATGCCACTTTCAAAATTTCTTCTTGACAAATACCAGGATTTTTATATTTTCCCACAGGGACATTAAATTTACCCTGAGAATTAACCCGATAAAGTCCATTAAAACAAGTTTTATTCAGATAAATAAACCGAGCCGCTTTTTCTAAATCTGTCCCAGTATAAGAATTTCTCACATCATAATAATAATCTGAATTATGTCTTTGCTTATGTGCTTGCAGCAAAGTTATTAAGTCCTCAAGATCATCTCTAACGCACCGATAAGTAAGAATCAAATCTGCATTAATATCAGTTAAAACTGCTTTGGATGGTTGCAAATAGAAAAAAACTGCTCCCCCACCTAAAAATGGTTCATAATAAGTCTGATAATGCTGAGGAAAATAGTCTTTATATTGCGAAATTAATCTAGTCTTACCCCCAGCCCACTTTAAAAATGGCCGTGGGTAAGTTTGTTTAGGGATTTGACTTACCATCTACTTACGATTAAACTAAAAACTAACTAATCAATAAAGTTTATAATAAGGCAGTCTAAATTCAAATGTTTGATGGATTTTGGGATAACGTCTTTCGCTACCCTCGGTACTTGATTAGTATCGTCTTGGGTATTTTTCTAAACACCCTTGAGCCGCTGTTTCCATTCTTGAAACGTCCTGTGACGCTGATTGCTATTTTAGGCTTTTTTGCCGGTGGTCTTTTTTTCGTAACGCTTACCGTGCGGGCTATGCTGGGATTGAATCCAATCTAAACCAAAAGCCAGGAAAGGGTTGAGCTTATTGGACTGTTGCTGTTGATTTTATCACATCAAGCTCTGTCCACTCTAATTTGCATTTAGAATCATGTTATTAAACCTCTGTGAGAAGGCGGAATTTATATGGCTACAAATCGCCGCGTTTCCCGCGTTGCTGAATTAATTAAACGGGAAGTTAGCCAAATGCTATTCAACGGTATTAAAGATGACCGTGTGGGTATGGGAATGGTCAGTGTTACTGATGTGGATGTTTCTGGGGATCTACAACACGCTACCATATTTGTAAGCATTTATGGAACTGAGGAAGCGAAGACGGAAACAATGGCTGGTTTAAAGTCAGCTACAGGTTACGTTCGCAGTGAGCTTGGCTCTAGGGTCAGATTAAGACGGACTCCAGAAGTAATTTTTGTGGAAGATCGTTCTATAGAACGAGGTACTAAAGTGCTGAGTTTGTTAAATCAACTGGAGCAAAAACGGACATTGTCAAGTATGGATGAGGGAGCAGAAGAGATTACCGAATGATTGATCTAAAGTTTCCCAAAATATCCATAAATCTGGAACTTGTTGCTTGTTAAAACCATCTAGATGGGGATAATGGGCAATGCCTTGATTCCCTATTTTTAGAGAATTATGGGTATTGCAAATCCTGTGTCTTAGGGTAGAGGTCAAACGCCATAAGCCTATATATACTAATACAGTTAACGTCATAGCAAATCTAGTATAACTTTAATAGTTTTTATACAAATTAATGTTAAAAAATGTTAAAAATAGAAATATCTAGGTTTGATTAGTAAACTTAACTGCTGTTATCTTAGGAATATCAAATTCAATTACCATGAATGTCACGCTTTCTTGACAAACTTAACATTTCTTTAGATAATTTAGAGGTGTATAGCGTCAAAATGATAATAGTTCCGTATAGCAAACTACAAAACCCTGAACACAGGTTTAATTATTGCCATCTTTGTTCCTCGTGCATAACAGGAACGCTATCTAAATGTATTTTTGATGTAATTTTGTGAGAAAAAAACCATGAGTGTGAATACGGTGCCTTCTATCAATTACAATTACTACTCTCTGAATGTTATTCAAGACGAAGCACGCCGACTGGTGGAGAGGGGAATGGTTGGTCGTCAACAGCCAATATATACACTTTGCCAGTTCATTCCGGCTAGAGAGTGGGTTTGTGTAGAATGTGAATTAGAGAAATGTGATTTTTTACTCCGCGATCGCATTGGTGATTTAATCGGACGTGAAGAGTGGGATAACGACTAATAATTTTGTTTTTTTAATAAACTACTGTTATTTTTAATTGTACTTGTTTGTAGTTTTTGGCTATAGACAGGTATATTTTTTTCTATTTTACTTAATTAATTTTATTTCGCGCAGAGGCGCTAAGGAGCAAAGGCGCAAAGAGGAAGAGAGAGAATTATTATTAGTCGGTTTTAACCGACTTTGGCTATTAGACAGGGAATTTATTCCCTGGATATCTGCTTTAATGTTGGTCTTATATATAATTTAACAATAAATATAGATTATGTAGGGATACGAATAGCTGTTATCCCTACATAAACACTTTTTAACGCAAAATACAGCTATACGTCAGCTGTAAGAGAATCATTTTCGCTTGCTAGTGCTACGTCGGGCTTCGCGGGTTTCGTCTTCGAGACGACGGCGATCGCGCCAATCTGCTAATGTTAGATAAACAACACCACCAGTGACTCCTACTAGCAGCACTACACCAAATACGGCTAAAATACCCAAAAATGGACTTTCCACGATGCCTCTATAGTCCGTTGCGTCCCCAAACTACCATAGAAATAGACCAAGTAAACACAACTAACAGCGATACCCAACCCAGTGTCAAAATCATAGTTCTACTTTTCAAATAATTACAAAACGGCTCTAATATTCATCATACTGGGAAAACGCAGTGGATTTATTAACTATATTGGTAGGAGAGTTAGAAAAATTATGGAATTAATGGCAGAACGGTTAGAATCCCTCAAAGCGGGAGCAATTGGTAGCGTATCTTTAGGTTTAGCTTTCCTTAGCACTAGCTTTATTAATGTTTTATGGCTGGATAAGTATTTTCCCTTGGTTAGTTATGATAAAATTGATATAGTAAATTTACAGATATTATTAAATGGTGTTATCGCCGGGTTTTCTGGGTTTCTATTTGGTGTCACCTATCGTTATATTATCCGCGTAGATGCCAATCCTCATCTGAAAACTGGTGGAGTTTGGGCTTTTGGTTTGGTGCGGGGTTTAACTCAAATAGAAGTTGGTTGGCATATAAATAATCCGGTTTTGCCTTTTTTAATCTTAGCAGGAGAAAGTATATTGTGGTTTGCCTTTGCTGCTTTTGCTTTAGATATTGCTATTTTACGAAAATGGCTCAAACCTTTTTCATGAATTTGTAAATAACATAAAAATAATATCCCCGACTTCTCAAAGAAGTCGGGGATATAATAAATTTACCAATTACCTATGAATCACTACTTTTTGATCATTGATCTTGAAGCTACTTGTTGTCATCAAAAGAGCATTCCCCGTCATCAGATGGAAATTATTGAAATTGGTGCGGTAATGCTAAATCGTCAAACTTGGGAAATTGATGATGAGTTTCAACAATTTATTAAACCTGTGAGAAATCCGCAACTTACAGCTTTTTGTACAGAATTGACTAGCATTTCTCAGCAACAAGTTGACGCAGCACCGAATTTCCCAGAAGCTATGTCAAAATTAACTGATTGGATGAATTTATTTCCTAATAATATATTTTGTTCTTGGGGTAATTACGATAAATCGCAATTTTTACAAGATTGTAAATTTCATCATATTCCTTATCCTTTTGGTGCAGAACACAGAAATATTAAAACGGAATTTTCAGAATATTTGGGTGTGTCTCATAAGTTTGGTATGGCACAAGCTTTGGAACGTTTGGGAATGGAATTACAGGGTACACATCATAGAGGTATTGATGATGCTCGAAATATTACGGCAATTTATCGTTATATGCAAACTACTCATACTAAGTTAATATGAAGCTGACTAAAATAGGATTTCGATAATAATTAAACGCAGATGCACGCCGATAAACGCAGATGAATGAGGATGATTATTATTCTGTGCAAGCTTACATAAAGTTGGTACATAGCATTTCCTAGTCTAATGATGTACAAAATTATCTGTGTTCATCTGCGTTTAATTCTGATTTCTGTCATTCACGAAAAGACTGTTTAAGCAAGCCCTAATTAGGATTTGGGAATAGCATTGATAGTTTTTTCTAATGACTGTAATGATGCTGATAATTTGTCTTTTTGGGGTTTAGCAGCTTTGAGTTCGTCTGAAATCTCATCCATGCTTTTTTCGACAACTTCATAATTATCACGAGATTTAGCTTTAATGCCATCTTCTACTTCTTTCCAAGCATCTTCAAACTTGTCAAATTCTTTTTTAGCTTGAACAAAATTGCCAGCTTTAACTGCGGCTTTTGTTTTGGAGACTACAGCGAGTAAACCTGCATTACTTACTGTGGATTTTTGTCCTGGGACTTTTTCTGTAGAATTGGAAGTTGCTGCTGGGGTAGTTTCGGTGGCAGCTTGTTCGGGTTTATTACAACCTACTAAAGTCAGTAAGCTGATACTTGCAATAATTAACATCGGTTTGAAACTTTTCATTGTCAACTCCTAATGGATATTTTTATTTGTACCGCTCTAATATTTCCCATGATAAAACAGCAAATGTCAAGAACTCGGAAAGGACAACGTGGCAATTTGCTAGGAAATACTTTGCAATATCCATCTAATGATGGTCTGGTCAGGATAAAAATCGTTAAATGGGATGATTTTGTAGTTATGGAAGTGGCGGATACTGGTATTGGTGTCGCCTCTAATAGTGCAGCATGGTCATAAGCCTATGAGTGGGAACGCTCTGCTCAGAATAACAGTTTTAAGAGATTTTTAAGATAAATTTTGGGGATTTATTGGCGATCGCTATATGTACTCTGCACGCTACGTGGACGTGAAAACAAAACTTTTATCATGACTCATAAAATTGCACTCGAATCTATTACAGGGTTATCCGCATTAACCGCGAGCGATCGCCTCAAACAAGAAGGATATAATGAGTTACCATCTAGCAAACATCGTCAAATCTGGGAAATTGCCTTAGAAATCTTCAAAGAGCCAATTTTTCTCCTGTTATTAGGTTGTGGTATCATTTACTTGTTTTTGGGTGATGCTCAGGAAGCGTTGATTTTGTTAGGTTTCATCTTTTTTATTGTTGGCATCAACTTATACCAAGAACAAAAAACAGAAAAATCCTTGGAAGCATTACGGGATCTTTCTAGTCCCCGTGCATTGGTGATTCGTGATGGTGAACGTCAACGGATTGCAGGACGGGAAGTAGTTGGAGAAGATGTGATTGTTTTGTCAGAGGGTGATAGAGTTCCTGCGGATGCTGTGGTGATGTGGTCTACCCATTTGAGCGTGGATGAGTCTCTATTAACCGGTGAATCTTTACCTGTTCGCAAGCAATCAGTAGAAGATAGCACCGATTTAGAAAACACCATGAGAACAGCCACCCAGCACCGTCCTGGTGGTGAAGATCTACCTTTTGTCTATTCAGGAACGTTGATAGTTCAAGGTCAGGGAATTGCCCAAGTCTATGCCACAGGTATGCAGACGGAAATGGGTAAAATTGGGAAAGCCTTGCAAACTGTGGAACAGGAGGACACGGTTTTGCAACGGGAAACTCGAAAAATTGTCAGTAAATTGACCTTTGTAGCGATCGCTATTTGCGTGGCTGTCATCGTTATTTACGGTGCAACTAGGAACGATTGGCTACAAGGAATTTTAGCAGGTTTGGCGCTGGCAATGGCGATTTTGCCGAATGAAATTCCTGTGGTCTTGGCAATTTTCCTGGCTTTAGGTGCTTGGAGATTTTCCCAGGCTAGGGTTTTAACTCGGCGTGTTCCCGTAGTAGAAACATTGGGTTCAGCGACCGTTCTCTGTGTAGATAAAACTGGAACGCTGACTTTTAACCGGATGTCAGTGCAGCAATTATTTGTGTATCAACCGACAACCTTAATACCGCAATTTTACGATGTCGCCTTGCATGAACGGGAAGCCCTGCCCGAAACTTTCCATGAATTAATCGAATTTGGGATTTTAGCCAGTCGCAAAGACCCTTTCGACCCCATGGAAAAAGCCTTGAAACAGGTTGGTGATGACTATTTAGCCAGAACCGAACATTTACATCAAGATTGGGAAATACTGCGGGAATATCCCCTCACAGGTGAATTATTAGCCATGTCCTGTGTGTGGCAATCTCCAGAAAATAAGTTAGTAGTTGCTACCAAAGGAGCGCCAGAAGCGATCGCTGATCTTTGTCATTTTAACACCCAACAAAGACAAAATTTAGAACAACAAATTAATAAAATGGCTGCTGCTGGTTTGCGTGTTTTAGGTGTAGCCAAAGTCATTGGCCAACATCAAAAAAATAAAACCCTCAAATCTCTTCCTAAAGCCCAACATGACTTTGAATTTGCCTTTTTAGGACTGCTAGGCATGGCTGACCCCGTGCGCCCAACTGTTGCCCCAGCTATTGCCGAATGTTACACTGCTGGTATTCGGGTAGTAATGATTACAGGTGATTATCCTGCCACAGCCCAAAATATTGCCCGCCAAATCGGTCTAAAACCTGCCACAGAAGTAATTACCGGGGCAGAACTGGAAACAATGCCAGAAGGTGAATTACTGTCTCGCATTCAAACCGTGAATATCTTCGCGCGGGTTGTTCCCGAACAAAAATTACTGATTGTGAACGCCCTCAAACGCTGCGGTGAAATCGTGGCTATGACTGGAGATGGTGTCAATGATGCCCCAGCTTTGAAAGCCGCAAATATCGGTATTGCTATGGGGGAAAGGGGTACAGATGTTGCCCGTGAAGCTGCGGATTTAGTTTTGTTAGATGATGATTTTTCTGCCATTGTCCAATCTGTGAGGCTGGGACGACGAGTATTTGATAACCTCAAAAAAGGGATGGCTTATACTTTGGCGGTTCACATTCCGATTGCGGGAATGTCCTTGATTCCGGTAATATTTCACTGGCCGCTGGTGCTACTGCCGATTCACATTGCTTTTTTACATTTAATTATTGACCCGGCTTGTACTGTAGTATTTGAGGCTGAACCAGAAGAAAGCAATATCATGAACCGTCCACCCCGCAATCCTAGAGAGTCATTATTCAGCCGTCAGACTTTGAAATTAGCACTGCTGCAAGGGGTAGGTGTGTTGGTGGTGCTGGTGGTTGTATTTGGTGTGGCTTTTTACTCTGGACATGGAGAATTTGATGCTCGCGCTTTGGCTTTTACTACTTTAATTGTCTCGAATTTGAGTATGATTTTGAGTAATCGTTCTTGGTCGCGGACTATTCCTGAAATGTTACGCACTCCTAATGCAGCACTTTGGTGGGTATTAGGTGGTGGTGTGGTGTTTATGGGACTGGTGCTTTATGTTCCTGTGTTACGCCATTTATTCCGGTTCTCTTTTCTGCATTTTGATGATTTATTAGTTAGTCTCACTTCTGGGATTTTTAGTATTTTGTGGTTTGAAGGATTGAAGGTTTGGCGACGCAGATAATTAAGATGTTTCGCGCAAAGAGGCAAAGGAGCAAAGGCGCAAAGGTAATACTAATCTCTTAATTCATCTGCGTTTATCTGCGTTCATCTGCGTTTAATAATTTTATTCTATTTCGGAGGATTACTGTGAAAAAAGCATTTCGTAAATATCATCGGATTATTGGCATTATTGTTTGTGTCCCACTTTTATTAACTGTGTTGACGGGAATGTTAGCTACTGTTGTTAAGGAATGGCCGATTAATATTGGACTTTCTTCTCGATTGATGTTGGAAATTCATACTGGGGAAATTTTTCATTTACAGGCAATTTATCCGATTTTGAATGGTTTTGGATTAATCGGTTTGTTGGTGACGGGTATGAGTATGTCGGGTTTGTTTAATCAAAGGAGAAAACCTAATATCAATAATTAAATGCGGATGAATTAATGGATTTATTTGACTTCTGTGACTCGCCAGCTTAGTTTTAGGTTAACCCAAAAGTTCCAAATTGTGGCAACTGCGATCGCTATTAATTTGGCTATATACTGGTTCATACCTAAGTTATTAAATAGGAAATTGACTACTAAGGTTTGGATGATTATCCCAGCTAAACAGACTATATTGAACTTCAAGAATCTTTTGAAACGCTGGCGTTTTCCTGTCTGTTTTCGGGAAATATCCCCAAATGTCCACAAATCATTCCAAAGAAAATTATTGAGAATTGCTACTTCGGCTGAAAAAATTGTACTGCGAGTTAAACCCATGTTAATCACGGTACGCATGATATGAAATATGGTTAAATCTACAAATACGCCACTAAATCCTACTGCACCAAATCTGAGAAATCGTCCCATAGGGAAGTTAACTTTTTGACGAATTTTTCCTATTCTTCCAGTAGATAACCGTAAGCGAATTAGGTGTTGAATATAGTCTACATATTGTTTCCACGTCACTTTGCTTTCTCCTTCTGTGCGTTCGCGGAATACATAACCGGCTTCGGCAATTTCTCCTACCTGTCCCCGACCAATGACTTCTAAAAGAATTTTGTACCCGATGGGGTTAAGTGTGGTATTGGCGATCGCACTTCGTCGTACCATAAAATAACCACTCATTGGGTCACTAACTCTCCCTAAAACTCCCGGTAAAATCACTAATCCTAATACCTGCGCCCCCCGCGATAAAAAGCGTCTAATTACACTCCAGCTACTGACACCACCACCGTCTACATGACGACTAGCTAAGGCTAAATCAGCCCCTTCTTCGATTTTCTGCAACAGTTGTGTTAATACTTCTGGAGGATGCTGCAAATCGCCATCAATCACGCCCAATACACGCCCTGTAGCCGCTTGCCAGCCACGGATTACTGCTGAAGATAGTCCCCGTTCTTCTTGACGACGCATGACCCGTAATTGGGGATAATCTGATATGAGAGATTGTGCTATTTCCCAAGTTCGGTCAGGGCTATCATCATCTACTATAATGAGTTCATAATTACCAGGAATAGCTTTATCCAATAACCCACTTAATATATTGACTACATTTTCGATATTGTCACGTTCTTTATAAGTAGGAATTACTACAGATAAGAGAATGGGATTGTTTTCAGCTATTTCCTGGGGTGTAAATTCAGAAATCCTCAATGCACCAATAGGAACTGTTAATAAAGAATTGGATGAGCTTGTCTTCATAAGGTACGTGGTAAATCTTAAATTGCCAAATTGTCTGTATAAAGGTTGATTTTCCATAGAGTATCATACACTTAGTATGATCAAAACAATTAGTCAATATTTCCTTTGCTCAAAGGTGTCTCTCAAGCTCGTTGCTCTACTACTCCACCACCAATACCAATGGTTGTTTGACCTCCTCTCCGGTCTTCCTAAAAGAGCCGTACCCAAATTTAATCAAGCTAGTTTAAAAATACAAAATCCGGTTGATGTTGTCATAAATAATTCTAGCGTAGCTAAAACTTCGGGAGTACGTAATGGTAAAGTAACAGTTAGAGGTTGTTTGAAAAGTATTAGATGAAACCGATAATCTCCAAAAACCTAACCCCCCAGCCCCCCTTCCCTACGAGGGAAGGGGGGTTTCAAAGCCTCTCCCCGCTTAGGGGAGAGGTTTGGAGAGGGGTTTGTTTGTACATTAAAAACTTTTCAAACATCCTCCAAGGGTAAAGATGCACCTATTCCGTGAAAAGTATACTGCTATAACTAAAGAAGTTTTAAATTTTAGATAAACTGTTGAAAATAATTAGGTAAGAGCAATGGCTTATAGTGATTTTAGCTTAACTAAGTTTAAGAAAAATTTTAACATTACAATTGATGAAGAAGCTGATTTATTTGCGACTGTAGAACCTATAGAAATCAGTGAAAAGTTAATTAACACTTTAGAAGAAACTACGGAACTCGCGTTAGCAATAAATACGGAAAAAGCCCGCTCAGAAATGATTATTACGCCAATTTTATTAGAAGTTAGACGTAAAGCTAATTATAAAATTAGTTTATTTTCTGGTACGGATTTTAATGTTGATATTGAGAGAGGTTTAAATGGTTATTGTGATTTTGTTATCAGCCGTTCTAGGGAACAGTTAACAATTAATGCTCCTGTGCTAATTATTGTAGAAGCTAAAAATGAAAATATTAAAGGTGGTTTGGGTCAATGTGCAGCAGCAATGTTAGCAGCACAGTTGTTTAATGAACAGGAAGGTAATGAAATTAAAACTATTTATGGGGCTGTGACAACAGGAGATATATGGAAGTTCTTAAAGTTGGAAGGGACTGATATATTTATTGATTTGAATAATTATTATATTAAGGAGTTAAACAAGATTTTAGGTATTTTATGTCAAGGGTTTTGGGTTGAAATTTAACCTCCCTCGGTGCTGCACTCCACGCGATCACTTTAGATAAGAGTATCATTCCTGACAATCAAAACATAAAAAATTATCGCTGTTCGGTCATGAGCAAACCCTACTTAATATTCCAGATGTTTTAGTTGAAATATAAGTCAATCAAGCTACAAAAGTTCTAGTTTTCTGGGATAACACGTTGAGGAGGTTGTACAGCACTGTTGCTAGGAATATTAGTAATTATTTCATTCGCACTGATAATATCCATATCAGTATTAAGTTTTTCTTTCTCTAGTTGAAGTTTGTCATACAAGAATTTATGTCTTAACTCAAACTCAGTAAATATTTCACTCCATTTTTTAACATAAATTTTATAATTGTCTACAAAATATACCAAAGACTTTTCACCGTGGTATCTAGCATTTTTTATTTCTTGTTCAATACGGTTATCAAAATCATTACCAATTAAATAAAAATCCCAAGTCATATTAGAGCCATTAAATTCATCTTGTTCTAAAATTACTCCCATGTATGTTTTCACTTGATCAAGTTGTTTTGCACCAAGCTTAACTTTAGGATGTTTCAACTCTACAACTACATTATTTACAGAAGAGTTGTTTGATAATTGACGTACCATAAATATATCCATTTCTTTATTTTTATCAGGATGATCAATAGCAACAACAGGTTTTTCTCCTCTCAAGTGATAAATATATCTACGCAAAGCTTCTTCAAATTTTGGTTCGGCAGCAGTTACGAGATGATATTGCTCACCAAAAATCCAATAATGGCTTTCTACAAATTTTTGGATATGATCTCGTTCATTAGCTTTTAAATCTTGATTAAAAACTAAATCTTTCAGTTGAGCAATAGCCCTATACCTATCTTCTATTAATCTTACAGTTTTAAGAATATTTGTAAGTTTAGTAACTTTTAAAGATTCGGATAGGTGTTCCAAGTCAGATGAATCTAATTTGATAATTTCGCCTAAAACATCAATTAATTTATTCCTTTCATCCGAATCAAGTATTAAATTTAGGAAATGAACAAACACTTTTTTTTGTTCAATGTTGAGAGAAGAGAAAATTTTGGGTTCTACCTGATATAATTCTTTAATAAAATCTTGAAGTTCGTTTTTTCTGTGTTGATCCCAAGGGTTATTCTTGAATCTTGGAAAAACATGATTTTTTGTAAGTTCTTCTATTATTATATCTGATTTTGTCTTCAGGAATAATTTCCTTTCATTTTGAAGTTGTTGATTAATTAAATGGATCATAGACTGATATATTTTGCCGTTTAATGTATTTTTTAGACTAGAAATTTCATAAGGAAAGAAATGTTCTTGATCAAAAAAAATGCTTCTTACAAAAACACTATGATAAAAATTATCCCCTTTTTTGTTAAGGGTCGTTGTATGACTATATGTTCCTTCACCTTGTGAATTAATAAAATAGTATCTGGAAAATTCATTTTTTAAAGATTCAGACCAACGAATAAATTTTAAATTAAATAAATATCCACGAATACTTTCCTCAAATTCGGTAGAATCACTAATAAATTCAGATTTATAATCTAAATCAATATTGTTGATTTTAATTGAGAATTGTTTTGTTGAATTTAGTTCAAGAAACCAGCTAAATTCCCTATACAAATAAAATTTAAGTTCATTATTAAAATTATCAGGTTCACTTGGATGAATATCTTTAAAGAAAACAATCGTTCCTGTTTGTTCATCAGTTTCTATTTCTTTTGATATCTCATAATTATCTAGCTGTTGACTATTTATACTTATACTGTATTTATATGTCTTTCCTTCTTTTTCATAGACAGTATCCCATTTTGCCGATGAGGCAAATGTAAAAAAAGTTAATCTTCCAATACCATTCTTACCATGAATATGTGATAGATTCCTTGAGATACCAAAATTAATTTGTTTATTAGACTCATAAAAAACTGAAAATCTGTTTGAATCAGCAATACCACATCCATTATCTATAATTTTTAGTTGTGATATTCTTCCTAAATCATCAGATTGCATTATTATATTAATTTGAGTAGCCTTCGCATCAAAACCGTTCCATATATATTCTGCAATGGATGATAAATGATTATGGCTTTTAAGTGCCTTGATAATACCTAATGAAGTAATCTGAATATTTTTCATAATTTTATACTCATTTGTATGTTAACCAATTATTAAATCTGGATAAAACCTTTTTAAAGGATAGATAAACTCAGAATACTTTGCTTATTGTCTTAAATAAGTTAAAACATCAATTTTTGACAATATCACAAAAAATAGAGATAAACCCTACTATAAACCAATATGTTATCTTAATCGTGTATTTAGTAGAGTCTTTTACAAGATTTTTTGTGTTTTAGTGAGTTATTAGTTCAATTATCTCTCACCACGCAATCCGCGATCGCCCCCAAAACGACGATAAGGAACGATCGCTAAATCCCCCACTGGCGATAAACATCTAACTTATTGACAATAATAAATCTCAAAACTATTGATATTACGTTCAAAAATAAAAACCACTCACCCTTATTGACAATAAAAAAGGAGGAATTTTCGACTACTCATTATCTCCCCCTCAAGGAATTACCACTAAAACCACATTGAAAGGCGATCGCTAAATCTCCCACTTGTGATAAATATCCAGCTTATTCACAATATAAAGCCCAGAGATTCTGAAGCGTTTAGCTGTATATCAAGGTGGCATTCTTTTGCTTAAAGGTGTCTCTCAAGCTCGTTGCTCTACTACTCCACTACCAATACCAATGGTTGTTTGACCTCCTCTCCCGTCTTCCTAAAAGAGCCGCACCCAAATAATATTTAAAGGTTGCAAATTTCAATTTATTATGAAACTTAAATAAGTCTTTTATATTTGATTGATCACCAATGACTAATATAACTGTTGATTCTATTCTTGAGTCTGCTTTAACAGATAAAGATATAACCCCGGATGATGCGGTATTTCTATTAAAACAGACCACTCCAGACGCAGTTACACAAATTCAGGTTACAGCGGATCAATTAAGGCAAAAACAGGCTGGAAATACAGTTACTTACGTTATTAACCGCAATATTAATTTTACTAACATTTGTGAGCAACATTGTAGTTTTTGTGCATTCCGCCGGGATGATGGTGATGCAGATGCTTACTGGTTAAATTCAGCGCAGATTTTGGAAAAAGCTACAGATGCAGTCCATCGAGGAGCAACGGAAATATGTATGCAAGGGGGATTACACCCACAAGCGCAAATTAATGGTAAGTCTTTACCCTATTATCTCAAACTGGTAAAAACCATTAAGGACGAATTTCCTCACCTCCATTTACACGCTTTTTCGCCCCAAGAAGTCCAATTTATTGCCAGATTAGATGGAATTTCTTATACAGATGTGATTACAGCTTTGCGAGATGCTGGTGTCGGTTCTATGCCCGGAACAGCCGCAGAAGTGTTAGATGATGACGTGAGACGGGTATTGTGTCCAGAAAAGATTGATACAGCAACTTGGCTAGAAATTGTCAGTACAGCCCATCAATTAGGTGTACCTACTACCAGCACAATGTTATCTGGACATATTGAAACTCCAGAACAGCAAATTGGCCATTTAGAAAAATTGCGATCGCTCCAACAAACAGCCATAGAAAAAGGTTATCCTGCAAGAATTACCGAATTTATTGTCTTACCTTTTGTGGGACAAGAAGCCCCCAAATCCCTCCGCAAAAAGGTAGGAAGAGATCAACCAGTTCTCGCTGATTCCCTGTTATTAATGGCTGTAGCCAGAATTTATCTCGGAAATTATATCCCTAATCATCAACCAAGCTGGGTAAAATTAGGGCTAGATGGTGCTACAGAAGCCTTAAATTGGGGTTGTAATGATATCGGTGGCACGTTAATGGAAGAACACATTACCACCATGGCCGGGGCTGTGGGTGGGACTTGTATGGAAGTGGAAACTTTACAAAGGGCGATCGCATCTTTAGAAAGACCTTACCAACAACGGGATACTTTGTATCGGGTAATGGGTGATTGGTAATGGGTGATTGGTAATGGGTAGGAGTTTTCTTGAAGTTTTAAGTTTTAACTCCTATCCCCCATATACCAATCCAAGATAGGATGGATTTTGATTTACTTGTTTTTTTACTTAATGCTTATGAAAAGCTATTGGTCGCGTCTGCTTTCTCTAGTTTTAGTGTTAGTTGTCGGTTTGGTTGGCTGTGGTGGTGGTAGTCCAGATAGTTTAACTGGGGATTATCGTCAAGATACCTTAGCTGTAGTCAATACTTTGAAACAAGCCCTAGAATTACCACAAGATTCTCCCGATAAAGCCGCCCTTCAAGCAGAAGCCCGTCTAAAAATCAATGACTTTTCGGCTCGCTACCAGCGGAATACTTCTGTTGCAACTCTTGGCTCTTTTACAACTATGCGAACAGCCCTAAATTCCCTTGCAGGACACTACAGTTCTTATCCTAATCGTCCCGTTCCTGAAAAGCTGAAAAAACGTCTAGATGCAGAATTTAAACAAGTAGAAGCATCGTTACGACGTGGTGCTTAATCTATTCTTCAAGGATTGTTTTTTGATAACTACAATTAAATACAAACTTCCTTGAAAGCAGGAATTAACAAAGTCGGAATGCGAATCAGGGGATCTCACAAACCCAAAGATCCCCAACTTTAGTTATCTTGAATTAAACTGTTAGAAAAGCGCAGTCAAAGTGGTGATATGGCAATTCAGTCAACAGCAGAAATTTTATTTCAAACTGCTTATGAAAGTCGTTACACTTGGGATGAACACTTTCCTGGTTATGCTGCCGATGTGCAACTGTTACAGGAAGATGAAGTTTATACTGGTAAAATTCAGATTAATCGTAACTTGAATGTAGAAATTACAGGAGTTGCAGATAAACAAATAGAAGCCGGAATTGATATTCAGTTACAGGAAATAATTACCCGCTGTCAAAGAAGCGATTTTCAAAGTTTTTACCGTCAACATGAGTTTAGTTTGGGTGAAATAGCCGAAAAAGATGCAGTTACGGTTTTTGTAAAAAGTGAAAATACTGATTCTCACTATCAAATCCGTAACCAAAAAATATATCAGGAAGTTCGGGTAATGAGTCGGATGACTTTGGAGATTAATTCTGGGGAATTCCTAGATACAGACTCCGGTTATATCCCTTCTGCTTATGATGTGGTTTTTCGTAACTCGCATACAGGTGATATTAATAGCATTCTCAAATTTACAGATACATATCAAAAGTTTGGTAATTACTACATTTTGACAAAGCAGGTAGTGGCAGAATATGAAGATGGAAAAACTACAACTCCTCAATCAATTACTGAGTTTGTTTATTCCCATATTCAGCTACTGGAATAGGCAAGAGGCAAGAGGCAAGAGGCAAGAGGCAAGAGGCAGGGGAGAAAAATATTCTTTTGCAACTGACAACTGTACGGGCGAAGCATTTGGAGAACTATTTTTGGCAATGACCGATAATTTATCTTCCAAATGCTGACAACTGTACGGGCGAAGCATTTGGAGAACTATTTTTGGCAATGACCGATAATTTATCTTCCAAATGCTTCGCCCCTACTAACAACTAACCAATTATCCATTTCCAGCCTAAACTAGATAATTAGCAACTTGGATAATTACCAATTTATTTACTAAGCAGGTCTAAAAGAATGGAACTAACGCTAGAAAATGTAGAAACCGTATTAGACGAGATGCGCCCTTATCTCATTTCTGATGGTGGTAACGTGGAAATTGTAGAATTGGATGGACCAATTGTTAAGCTCCGATTACAGGGTGCTTGTGGTTCTTGTCCTAGTTCTACTATGACTCTGAGAATGGGAATTGAACGCCGTCTCAAAGAAATGATTCCCGAAATTTCTGAGATAGAACAAATCATCTAAATCACTGGTAATGGGTAATGGGGAAAGAGGTAATTGGTAAGATATACTTGTCACCTGTTCCCCGTTATCTATTTCCCCTCACCTACTCTTTTCTATATTATATGTCTCATCCTTTGCACGTTGCGTTTATCTGGCATCAACATCAACCGTTGTACAAGTCTCCTGAGAATGGTAGTTCTTTGGTGACTAGTCAGCAATATCGCTTGCCTTGGGTACGGTTACATGGAACTAAGGATTATTTGGATTTAGTATTATTGTTAGAGAAGTATCCTAAGTTGCACCAAACTGTGAATTTAGTGCCTTCATTAATCTTGCAAATAGAAGATTATGTTGCAGGTACGGCTTTTGACCCTTATTTAACTGCTAGTTTAACGCCGGTAGAAAAGTTGACTCGTGAACAAAAGGAGTTTATTGTTCAACATTTCTTTGATGCTAACCATCATACTTTGATTGATCCTCATCCTCGTTATGCCGAATTATATTATCAAAGACAGGAACAAGGACAAAGTTGGTGTTTAGCAAATTGGCAGTTATCAGATTATGGTGATTTATTAGCTTGGCATAATTTAGCTTGGATTGATCCTTTATTCTGGAATGATCCAGAAATTGCTGCATGGTTAGCACAAGGACGTAATTTTAGTTTAGGCGATCGCCAGCGCATTTATTCCAAACAACGGCAAATTCTCAGCCAGATTATTCCCCAACATCGGAAAATGCAGGACAGTGGACAATTAGAAGTTACCACGACTCCCTACACTCACCCGATTTTACCTTTATTGGCTGATACCAACGCTGGACGGGTAGCAGTGCCACAAATGACATTACCCAAACAGCGGTTTCAGTGGGTGGAAGATATTCCTCGACATTTACAAAAATCCTGGGATTTATATATAGATAGGTTTGGACAAGATCCTAGAGGTTTATGGCCTTCCGAACAGTCCGTTAGTCCAGAAATCTTACCGTATATTATTAAACAAGGCTTTAAATGGATTTGTTCAGATGAAGCCGTTTTAGGTTGGTCATTAAAACACTTTTTTCATCGTGACGCTGCGGGAAATGTCCAAGAACCAGAATTACTTTATCGTCCCTATCGTCTGCAAACTCCAGCAGGTGAAGTGGCGATTGTTTTCCGTGATCATAGACTATCAGATTTAATTGGCTTTACCTACGGGTCTATGCCAGCAAAAAAAGCCGCAGCAGATTTAGTGGGACATTTGCAAGCTATTGCTAAACAACAAAAAGAAAGTAACGACGATCAACCTTGGTTAGTTACAATTGCCCTAGATGGGGAAAATTGTTGGGAATTTTATCCCCAAGATGGGAAAGAATTCCTAGAAACATTATACGAAAGTTTGAGTAATCAATCCAATATCAAACTTGTCACTGTTTCCGAATTCATTGAAAAACACCCACCCACCGCAACTATTCCCGCTGCACAACTCCATAGTGGTTCTTGGGTAGATGGCAATTTTACCACATGGATCGGCGATCCAGTTAAAAACCGCGCCTGGGACTATCTCACCGCAGCTAGACAAGTCTTAGCAAATCATCCCGAAGCCACAGAAGAAAACAATCCCGCAGCTTGGGAAGCATTATACGCTGCTGAAGGTTCAGACTGGTTTTGGTGGTTTGGAGAAGGACATTCTTCCAATCAAGATGCCATTTTTGACCAATTATTTCGGGAACATCTCTATGGCATTTACAAAGCCTTAAATGAACCCATACCCCCATATCTGCACACTCCGCTGGAAATCCATGAAGCCCGTGCAGACCATAAACCACAAGGCTTTATTCATCCGATCATAGATGGTAAAGGTGATGAACAGGATTGGGATAAAGCCGGACGCATTGAAGTTGGTGGTGCAAGGGGAACAATGCACAATAGCAGCACTATTCAACGTTTATGGTATGGGGTAGACCATTTGAATTTTTATGTGCGAGTAGATTTTAAAACTGGCGCTGTTCCTGGTCAGGATTTACCACCAGATTTACACCTACTTTGGTATTATCCAGATAGAACAATGGTGAATAGTTCCATACCTCTAGCAGAAGTACCGGACAGCGCACCTTTAAATTATCTATTTCACCATCATTTAGAAGTGAATTTACTCAGTCAATCTGTGCAGTTTCGAGCAGCAGGAGACGATCATTTATGGTATCCTCGTGCTACTCGCGCCCAAGTTGCGTTAGGTTCTTGTTTAGAAATAGCAGTACCCTGGGCTGATTTGCAAGTCCCTCCAGATTATCCTCTGCGGTTGATTTTGGTGTCTTCTGATGATGGTTGTTTTTCTGGTTATGTGCCGGAAAATGGTTTGATTCCGATTGATGTTCCTTAGTGAAGATGATTCCCGGTTTTTTTGATCGGGAGTCTAAATTTTTTATCTCACGCAAAGGCGCAAAGGCGCAAAGGAAGAGTTATATTTTGTATTTTTGGTGAAAGTTGGACTAGAATCTTTGTTCAGCCGTCTTCATGCGGATTTTTTCTTGGCCATTTTCGGGCAGTTTTTGGGTTTTGTACAAGATGATTTATAATAATGATTATCATTTTTGGTGAGTTATATTATGTCGTCTGAAAACTCGTCTACGGATAACCTCTTGCATCTTTCTCAGCGTCCTCGTCGTCTCCGTCGGACTGAAACTTTACGGAAAATGGTACGGGAAACTACTTTAAGTGTGGATGATCTGATTTATCCCATGTTTGTTATGGAGGGGGAAGAAGAAAAAGTAGAAATTGCTTCTATGCCAGGATGTTATCGCTATTCTCTAGATTTACTCCTGGAAGAAATTGCGGAAGTGTCACGGTTGGGTATTAATGCTGTTGCGCTTTTCCCGGTTATCCCAGAAGATCAAAAGGACGACACAGGTACAGAAAGCTACAACCCAGAGGGATTAATCCAGGAAACTGTTAAAGCTATTAAAAAAGCAGTCCCGGAAATCTTGATTATTACTGATGTAGCCCTTGACCCTTTTACTACTCATGGTCATGATGGTTTGGTTGATGAAAATGGCAAAATTCTCAATGATCCAACTTTAGAAGTGTTAGTCAAAATGGCACTTTCCCAAGCGGAAGCGGGAACTGATTTTGTTGCCCCTTCTGATATGATGGATGGTAGAATTGGGGCAATTCGCACGGCTTTAGATGCTGAAGGTTATATCAATGTAGGGATTTTGGCATACTCCGCAAAATATGCCTCTGCCTATTATGGACCATTCCGGGATGCTTTGGATTCTGCTCCCAAATTTGGCGATAAAAAAACCTATCAAATGGACGCAGCTAACGCGAAAGAAGCTTTAAAGGAAATTGAATTGGATATTGCTGAAGGTGCAGACATCATTATGGTCAAACCCGCATTAGCCTATCTAGATATAATCTGTCAGGTAAAAGCAGCTACAAATTTACCAGTCGCAGCTTATAACGTGAGTGGTGAATACGCCATGATTAAAGCGGCTGCTCAATATGGTTGGATTGATGAAAAAAAGGTGATTTTAGAGACTTTAACCAGTATGAAACGGGCTGGTGCTGATTTGATTTTAACTTACTTTGCCAAGGAAGTGGCTTTGATGTTGATGTAATGGTTGCCAGTCCTTATCTCCCTATTATCTATTATCATGGGTGGTTTAGCAGCTTTACAAGTTAGTCCGACAGCCAGAAATTTATCCGGTGCAAGAATGGCTTGTGAAAAAATTGTCCCAGCGATCGTTAAGCCCAGTGTATCTTTTTCTCATAGTATCACTGAAGTCAAAGCCAGCTAACAACACTTCAAAATATTTTCCCCAAAATCAACTCCAAAATTAGTAACATTCACACCTTTTTGCGCTAGACTGATAACGATTCTCATTTTTGTTTGATATGGTCAGTTCATTAACCCAGTCTCAAGACAGCTTGAACCTGCACGAAGACGACAAACTTACACGAATTCGTCACACCAGCGCCCATATCATGGCAATGGCGGTACAAAGACTATTTCCAGGGACTAAGGTAGCAATTGGACCTGTCACAGAAATTGGATTTTACTACGATTTTGATTGTCCAGTCAGCATCACCCCTGATGACTTAGGCAAAATTGCAATCGAAATGCAACGGATAATCAAAGTTAACCTACCTATTATCCGGGAAGAGGTGGAACGAGCCGAAATTCGCGCCGAAATTGCCGAATTAAACGAGCCTTACAAGCTAGAAATCTTAGAACGTATACCCGAATCAGAAATTATCACCCGCTACTTCATTGGTACTCCTGAAACTGGTAATTCAGAAACTTCATTGTTTGTCACAGATATTCAACCAGCGAATAACTATTGGTGGGATTTGTGTGCGGGTCCTCACATTAACTTTACTGGTGAAATTGATCCTCATGCCTTTAAATTATTAAATGTTGCTGGTGCTTATTGGCAAGGTGATGAAACTAAACCTCAGCTACAACGGATTTACGGGACAGCTTGGCAAACAAAAGCAGAATTAGCAGCTTACCTCCAACTAAGAGAAGAAGCCCTCCGTCGAGATCATCGCAAGTTAGGTCAAGAACTTAACTTATTTAGTATTCAAGAAGAAGCCGGTGGTGGTTTAGTATTTTGGCATCCCAATGGCGCAATTATTCGCTACATAATTGAAGATTATTGGCGCGAAGCTCATCTAGAATCTGGTTATCAATTACTGTATACACCTCATATAGCCAATCTCAACCTATGGAAAACATCGGGTCATTTTGACTTTTATCAAGAAAGTATGTTTGACTCGATGGATGTGGAAAATCAGGCTTATCAAATTAAGCCCATGAATTGCCCTTTTCATGTTCTAACTTATAAACATCAACTTCATTCCTATCGAGAATTACCATTAAGATGGGCAGAATTAGGAACAGTTTATCGTTACGAACGATCTGGAGCATTACATGGTTTAATGCGAGTCAGAGGATTTACTCAAGATGATGCTCATATCTTCTGTTTACCTGACCAAATTGCTGATGAGATATTAGGAGTTTTAAATCTCACTGAGCAGATTTTATCAGATTTTGGTTTTAAAGAATATGAGGTCAATCTTTCTACCCGTCCTGATAAATCAGTCGGAACTGATGATGTTTGGGAATTAGCCACAACAGCACTAGAACAAGCTTTAAATACTAAAGGCTGGAATTATGTTGTTGATGCAGGTGGTGGAGCTTTCTATGGACCAAAGATAGACATTAAAATAAAAGATGCTATTGGTCGTTTGTGGCAATGTTCAACTATTCAGGTAGATTTTAATTTGCCAGAAAGGTTTGATATGGAATATATTGCTGCTGATGGTAGTCGGCAAAGACCAATTATGATTCATCGGGCTATTTTTGGTTCTTTGGAACGCTTTTTTGGCATTTTAATTGAGAACTATGCAGGGGATTTCCCCTTGTGGTTAGCACCTGTACAATTGCGGTTGTTACCTGTAAGTGATGACTTTCGAGAATATGCAAAATCAGTAGCAACAGACTTAAAAAAAGCCGGATTTAGGGTAGAAGTAGATAGCAGTGGTGAACGTTTAGGCAAACAAATTCGCATAGCACAATTAGAAAAAATTCCCGTTGTTGCTGTTGTTGGTAAGAAAGAAGTAGAAAGCAAAACTTTGAGTATTAGAAGTAGACAAGCTGGAGATTTAGGAATTCTGACTTTAACTGAACTTGTAGATCATTTACAAGGAGCAAAAGATTAGGATCAAAGAAGTCAGTAATCTTTTAAGAACACTGATTTAAACATTCAACCAATAAAACCATTAGATTTCAATATGAATACCATCACTCTCAATACAACAAATACAATTCCTGAAATTCCCAAACAAGGAATGCCCATTACTATTATTACGGGATTTCTCGGAAGTGGTAAAACTACGCTTTTAAATCAAATCCTACAAAATAAACAAGATTTAAAAGTCGCTGTTCTCGTCAATGAGTTTGGTGATATTAACATTGATAGTCAATTACTAATTTCTGTAGACCAAGATATGGTAGAACTTAGTAATGGCTGTATATGTTGTACAATTAATGATGGTTTAGTTGATGCTGTTTATCGAGTTTTAGAACGAGAAGAACGCATTGATTATCTAGTAATTGAAACCACTGGTGTTGCTGACCCTTTACCAATTATCCTAACTTTTTTTAGCACAGAACTGAGAGATTTAACTAACATAGATTCGATTCTCACAGTGGTAGATGCTGAAGCATTTGACGAAGAACACTTCCAGAGTGAAGCGGCTTTAAAACAGATTACTTATGGGGATATTATTCTCCTCAATAAAACAGACCTTGTTACCCCAGAGAAAATTCAAGAAGTAGAAAATTTCATCCATGATATCAAACATGGAGCGAAAATTTTACATACTCAATATGGTGAAGTTGCTTTACCTCTAATTTTAGATGTGGGTTTAACACCAAAAGATAAGTACATTGCTATTGATGACGAAGATACTCATAAACATGAACATCATCATGAACATGAGCATCATCATCATCACTCTGATCATTTAGACAATGATGGGTTTGTTTCCATTTCTTTCCAAAGTGATAAACCATTCGATGTGCATAAGTTTGAGAATTTCTTAACCGAAGAAATGCCAGACAATGTATTTCGAGCTAAGGGTATTTTATGGTTTAGTGATAGTGAGTTACGTCATATCTTCCAACTGAGCGGACCTCGTTACACTTTGCATGCTGATGAATGGTATACTTCACCGAAAAATCAGGTAGTTTTTGTTGGCAGAAAACTGGATACTAATGAGATTTACACAAAACTTAACAAATGTTTGTTATAGTTTAATAGTAGTAACTAATGAGCAAATTTAGTTAATAGATATTCGACTATTAACATCCACCATAACTCATCCCACTAAACTTAGAAAATGACTTTATCTATTCGTCCAGAACTAACTTCTGCTGCTGATATAATTTCATCTTTATCTAATCAGCAACAGCCAACTGTAACAGAGGCAGACATGATGCAAGCTGTACGCACTCTACTGATTGGATTAGGAGAAAATCCAGACCGTGAGGGATTAAAAGATACTCCCAAAAGAGTTGTTAAAGCGTTAAAATTTCTTACAAGTGGATATGATCAATCTATAGATGAACTGCTAAATGGAGCAGTATTTACAGAAGATGCAAATGAAATGGTTTTAGTCCGGGATATTGATCTTTTCAGTTCCTGTGAACACCACATATTACCAATCATTGGCCGCGCTCATATTGCTTATATTCCTAATGGTAAAGTCATAGGATTATCAAAAATTGCCCGCATTTGTGAAATGTATGCTCGACGTTTACAAGTGCAAGAACGGCTAACTTTACAAATTGCTGACGCACTGCAAGGTTTACTCAAACCTCAAGGGGTTGCAGTGGTAATTGAAGCAACTCATATGTGTATGGTGATGAGAGGAGTGCAAAAACCAGGTTCTTGGACTGTTACCAGTGCTATGCGTGGTGTGTTTTCTGAAGACGCACGCACTCGTGAAGAATTTATGAATTTAATTCGCCACAGTGCTAATTTTAAATAGGCTTTGTGTGATGTAGGGATAAGAGATTTTTTATCTCTACATTATATTGATATTTGAACGCAGATAAACGCGGATAAACGCAGATAAAAAGGGATAAGTTATCATGATTGGAAATTTGAAATTTAATGAGCAGGGGTTAATTCCGGCTATAGCTCAAGATTATCTTGATGGTACTGTTCTAATGATGGCTTGGATGAATGCAGAATCAATTCAAAAAACCCTGGCTACAGGTGAAGTTTATTATTGGAGTCGTTCCCGTTCTCAGTTGTGGCATAAGGGGGCAACATCTACACATATTCAAAAGGTAAAAGAGCTTTTTTATGATTGTGATGGTGATACAATTCTCATCAAAGTTGAGCAAGTTGGTGATATTGCCTGTCATACTGGAGTAAGAAGTTGTTTTTTTAATTCTGTGGGAATTTTACCTCATAAATTATAATTTATATTGATTATGACTTTACCAATTATTACCGTTGTCGCTGGATTATTTGGATCTGGAAAAACTACCTGGATCTGTCAACAAATTCGAGATATTAAATCTATTGAAAAAGTAATTTATTTTTCTCCAGGAACGGGGAATATCCCCATTGATCAAAATAAAATAGCCACTGAATTTCCTGATCTGAAAATATTTGGTGATGGTCAAGAAATTGAATTTCTATATCACATCCCCACAGCAGATAGTGTTTATGTTGAATTAGGTTCTTATCTAGAGTTAAATAGTATATCAAAAATATTAGATCATCTCACTTACCACGCTATAGCAATTATTCCAGAGGAGTTAAAAAACTCTGAATATGATAGTTGGGCAGATGAAATTATCTATGGCGCACCAGTTCCAACTATAATTGTAGAAAATTTATGGCGGGTAGAAACTACGGGGCAAGTAATTGATGAAAATAGTTTAGATGAATTTTGGTATGAAATAACTCACGGTGCTTATGGGATTGTTACCCGTGCTAAGGCAATTTTCGATGTTAATGATGGACGTTCTCTTTACTGTGATTTTGTCTCTGGTGTTCCCCAAACGGACTTTTTAGAATTAAACGTACCAAGGTATTTAGAAGGTAGACCTCAGCGATTTAGTGGCATAGAAATAGCCGGAAAAAACTTAAATGAAACCGCTTTAAAAGCAACATTATCAGATTGCTGTTTATCTGAATCCATGATTTTTCAATATCAACAACAAGTACAACAAATTTTATTAGAAGGTCAACAAGTATGAAAATAGCTGTCATGTCATGTATTCATGGTAATTACGAAGCCTTAGATGCTGTATTATTAGATATTGACAATCAAAAAGCTGAAAAAATATTTTGTGTTGGTGATTTAGTGGGATATGGACCCCACCCTAATGCGGTAATTAACCAAATTCGCTCCTTGGATATTCCTACCTGCGCTGGTTGTTGGGATAAAGATATTGTGGAAGGATTGAATGCTTGTGATTGTAGTTATCCTTCAATATTGGCAGAAAAAAGAGGACTAAAGGCTCACCAATGGACAAATCAGGAAATCCACCCGGAAAACCGGGAATTTTTGGCCAATTTACCCCATAGTCTCCAATGGCGAAACTTAGCCTTTGTTCACGGTAGTCCCCATAGCAACCATGAATATTTATTACCTGAATTGGATGCTTTTGTCGCTTTAGAAAGGGTACTTTCCACAGGTGCAGACGTGCTATTTTGTGGACATACTCACGTTCCTTATACTCGTAATCTTAATGCTGGTGAGTTACAAGTTCAGGTTAATAATCCAGCAGAATCACGGAAAATTAACTTTTCATCTGCGCTGAAAAAGATTGTTAATGTTGGTTCTGTTGGAGAACCTCGACATGGACGACCAAATGCAACTTATGTAATTTATGAAACTGATACTCAAGGGGTGACTTTGCGGGAAGTTACCTATGATTATCAAAAAACCTGTGCAGCAATTATCGAAAAGGGATTACCAGAAATCTTTGGTTGGCGTTTAGCGCATGGCTTAGAGTATGCTGAACGGGCAGAAGATCCAACTCATGTTTGTACCAGATAAAATAACTAATCCAAAATCTAAAATCTAAAATCCAAAATTGACTATGTGGGCAATATTGAGTGGAATTGAAGGAAATTTGCCAGCCTATGAAGCTGTGATAGCTGATATTAAGCTGCAAAGCCGTTACATAGAGGTATTATATATTATCGGTGATTTAGTCGGTCCAAGGCGAGAATGTGAACAGTTAGTGGAAAGGGTAAAATCACCGCGACGGGGTGAATTAGCACCAATGGTTTGTAAGGGATGGTGGGAAGAACAGTGTTTGATTTTACATGGTTTGGGTCCGACTGGAGACGCACCGGAATTACTGGCAAAATATGGTGGTGATACTGTGCAGATGTTGTGGGATTGTGTTTCCCGTCAGACAGTACAATGGTTGAGAAACTTGGATTTTGGTTTTTTTGAATTAGATTGTTTATTAATACACGGTTCGACAGCAGGTGTAAATGATGAACTTACTCCCGATACTCTCCCTATTCAAATGCTAGATAGATTATCAAGAATGCAAGCAAATAACCTATTTTGTGGTCGTTCTGGGTTAACTTTTCAGTATCAGTTACAAGCTGGTTCTATTAGCAGTGAAATTACTACTCTTGATCATCAATTGTCCCCGCAAATTGTCACGGTTACTCCTAGTCAAGTGATTGGAGTGGGAAACGTGGGACGGACACCAGGAGAAGCAACATATACTCTCTACAATCCTGGGACAAATCAGGTGAAGTTTAAAACTGTGTTTTATGGACAAGCTAAGGGTTTTCAAAAGCGGCAGATTTGTAACTAAGGTCTAGAAAGACCTAATACTCGCCATTTTTCCCGACTCAGAAAAAAGCCAATCCCATTACTATTAGTACAAGTTAAACCAGTTTTTTGGGAAACACACTTAAAACCACCATTGTTCCAAGTCCGTCCATAAGCCAAAACGGGTTTATTTTTATCAGCGACAGTATCACTAATACACAAAATTTCTGGTCTAGCATCAGCAGGTAACAAAAAACCCATTCCCCAATCAAACCCGCAATATCCAGGGTAAGGTTGAGGCGGTTTGGGTTTTAGCGAAGTATTGATTTCACACCTTAAACTATTCTTTGCTCCTGGAATTAGCTCACAAAACATATTACCACTGGGGGATTGAAACCCTTTTGGTGCAGCAATACTTACCTGTGGCAAGACAGTTACTATGCTGGTAACTACAAAGATAATTGGTTTGATCAATTGTTTATACATAATTGGATCATATCTGAAAAGGTTGGGTTGTGGAACGGTTACCTTCGCACAGCAAATGGTACAGCGGCGTTAGCCATAGTGTGGCAAAGCCATAACCCACAAAATGCGTATTTGTTGCGCTGTCGCTTCACCTAACAAAGCAAAAAATGGCGAAGGTATTGAGAATAATAAGATTATTTCTATAACTGTGAAAACGGGTCTTTAGATATGATATGTGTAAGTTGGAGTAAATTCCGTGCCAATGGATATTTAAAGGTGTTTTGACGGATAATAGAAAACTTCTTTGGCAGATTAAGCCGGATTTGTGACTTTCGCTGCTGAGAAGTTTTGACAACAAAAATTTGTAATTGTTTAGAAATTGTAATTTTAGGTTCGGGAATCTATGTTAACCAACGCGCAAACCCCCACTATCACAAAGGATTCATCTGATGTTCTCCCTGGTGTGAATGCCCAGGCTAGAGTCAGTCAGTTTATGCAGAATCTGCAGGATGAAATTACCCAAGGTTTAGAGAAATTAGATGGTCTGGGGACGTTTCAGGAAGATAGTTGGCAGCGTCCAGAAGGGGGTGGTGGGCGATCGCGTGTCCTGCGGGATGGGGCGATCTTTGAACAAGCAGGGGTAAATTTTTCTGAAGTTTGGGGTTCTCATTTACCTCCTTCAATTTTAGCCCAACGTCCAGAAGCAGCAGGACATGGATTTTATGCAACGGGTACTTCTTTGGTGTTGCACCCACGAAATCCTTATGTACCTACAGTCCATTTAAATTACCGCTATTTTGAAGCAGGTCCAGTTTGGTGGTTTGGTGGAGGTGCGGATTTAACACCTTATTACCCCTTTGCTGAAGATGCAAAACATTTTCATAACACTTTTAAACAAGCTTGTGATCAACACCATCCTGAGTATTATCCTGTGTTTAAGCGGTGGTGCGATGAATATTTTTATCTGAAACATCGGGATGAAACACGAGGAATTGGTGGTTTATTTTTAGATTACCAAGATGGTCAAGGTTCTATCTATCGCGGCCCAGATCCTCATGGGGACGCAGCTATTTATAGTAATCAGGTAGGTCAATTACCGTCACGGAGTTGGGAAGATATATTTGCTTTAGTTCAAGATTGTGCTGGGGCATTTTTACCTGCTTATGCGCCAATTGCGGAACGCCGACAGGGGATGGAATACGGCGATCGCCAACGTAATTTCCAATTATACCGTCGTGGTAGATATGTAGAATTTAACTTGGTTTATGACCGAGGGACAATTTTTGGACTGCAAACCAACGGCCGCACAGAATCAATTCTCATGTCTCTACCACCTTTAGTTCGTTGGGAATATGGCTACAAACCAGAACCTAATTCTCCTGAAGCTGAGTTGTATGAGACTTTTCTAAAACCGCAAGATTGGATAAACTGGAAACCAAGTCAACAATAGGCAAGATCTAAGGGGTGAGAGGCACTCCTTCTCTCCCCCTCTTGCTTATTCTCTATTCCCTAAAAATTTTTTTATAACCCCTACTGATGATTGTTTTGATTAGCAAATATTAGCAAAAAGATGTTACTTCAATGATTCATATAGAGCAAAAAACCTACACAACTCAAGACGGTAACACAATAATAATGTTAACTCCGGTAGGTCGCTTAGATATTACCACTGCTTGGCAATTTCGGCTGAAATTACAGGAATGTATTTCTAAGCTTGGCCGTCATATTGTTATTGATCTAGGCCAAGTAAATTTTATTGATAGTTCTGGACTGACTTCCTTAGTAGCTGGTATGCGTGATGCTGATAAGGTTAAGGGCAGTTTTCGTATTTGTAATATTCACCCAGAAGCCAAGCTTGTGTTTGAAGTCACAATGATGGATACTGTATTTGAAATCTTTGAAACTCAAGAAGAAGCCCTAGAAGGTGTACCTCGGAGTCTAAGTTTTTGATAGAACTAGGACTTACGCAAGTGTCACACCGAAAATCTGTTGTAGGGTGCGTCAGACTGCATAAATACTGCAAATAAACAGATTGTTGATATCTGAGGCACCCTATCAATGTGCCAGTTGCGTAAGTCCTGATAACTTGAACTATTTAGCCCTGATTGGTTCATACTAGATAACAGGAATACGCCTTTACTAAAATTTTCTTTGTGAATAACGTCCGTACAGTATCTGATACAAAAAGAACCTTTTACACTCTTCATACCAGGCCGATTAATACTATTTACCGCCGGGTAGTGGAGGAGTTGATGGTAGAAATGCACCTACTATCAGTCAATGTTGATTTTAGCTACGATGCGATTTATGCCTTGGGCGTTGTCACAACTTTTGACCGCTTCATGGATGGCTACCAACCAGAACAGGACAAAGAGTCAATTTTCCGAGCAATCTGTCAGGCTGTGGAACAAGACCCCCAGAGCTACCGACAAGATGCCTCCAGATTGCAAGCTTTAGCTGCCAGTTTACCAGCTAAGGATTTGATTGCTAGTTTAAGTCAAGCAAGTCCCCTCAATCAAGATGCAGATTTGCAAAAGCAACTAGAAGCGGTGGCCGCAAATTCCAACTTTAAATATAGTCGTTTATTTGGCGTTGGTTTATTTGCATTATTAGTCCAGTCAGATCCTGAACTTGTCAAAAACAATGAGCAAAGGGCTGAAGCACTAAAAGCAATCTCTAACGGGTTACATATCTCTGAAGATAAACTCATCAAAGATTTAGAACTATACAGTTCTAACCTGGAAAAAATGGCGCAAGCACTCATAGTCATGGCAGATATTTTGACAGCAGATCGGAAAAAACGCGATGCTTTAAAGCAAGCCTAACTATCAGCACTATCCCGTACTAATAAATAATTTGGGAACGGGATATCCATGTTGAAAAATCCCCCAAATAGCAAAAAGCCCGCCTAACATCAAAGTGTTTAGCGGGCTTAAAAATTATTGAAAATTGAAAATGGAGCTTATGGGAGTCGAACCCATGTCCAAATTGGGTATTAACCCTCCACTCGTTCACAGGTTTAGCCTCTCTGACCCTCAAGGCGGGAATCGTTCATTATCCCGAACGTAGGATGCTCTGATTTAATCTTAGCCTTCAAGCCAACCAGAGAACGCTTGTTGGAGCATCCGTTGGGGGTTAGGTCTTTAATCCTTAACGGAGTCAAATTAAAGACGCTCGAACCTATTAGAGGTTTCTTAGGCAGCTACTAGAGCTTCCCGACGAGCAAATTTTACGATATTGTTCGCATTTACTTTTTTTTCGAGTCTTTGATTTGCGAGAGATGACTCGCTCTCGACCTGAATCACAGAGTAGCTTTCGCCAACCTGTCGAAACCGTTAAAGCCCCATGTACTTCACACTTTTATTATAGTACAGAATTTTGCAATTTGACAAATAAGTTGATTACCATTCCTGTTGCTGAAAACTGGCGTTGCTGATTAAGGGTATGAATTTTAGTCTATCCTAATTATGTAGATGCCGCTACACAACCAACTTCTTTTAAAGTTTATCCTCGTTTTTATCGCCGGCTGCAATTAAATCTCAATAACCCTATTCATGCTTTTCTGTGGTTAACCAGTGCTATTACTTGAGAAAAGATATATCAAGATAGTCCCTATAAATTGCGGGTAAATCCGTCTGCGGGGGCTTTATACTCGACAGGAATTTATGTACAAATACGTGGGTTAGAAGGCATAATAAATGGCATCTACCATATAGAAGTTGAGAATAATTGTCTGACCTTAATTTATGAATTAGGCGATGATGGATTGGATAATTATGTTATACCAAATAAATGTATTAACGGATTCATCTTTTTAGTTAGTTGTGTTTATCATAGGTCTAGCTGGAAATATCAAGACAGGAGTTTGAGATATTGTTTGTTGGATAGCGGACACCATTTAGGTGCTATCGCTGCTTTTTGCATATCTTCATGAAAACAACATACAACTAGGCTTTGATTTTGATAAACTTATTCTCAATGCAGATTTGGGATTTGAGAATAAGGAGTTTATTACTAGTTGTGTGATATCACCAGAAGCGCAAGAAAAACCAGTCAGACGCTTAAGGCTACCTATTCCTTTTGTCTGTGGTACTGACTATTTTCAAGTTAATCAATGTGTTGAAGATGCCTATCAAACAACGTCTTTACAGCCTAGTCACCAGCAGCAGCTAGAAAATCCTCAATTTAATTTTGACCGAGAACGGTTTTTGGAGAACGTTTGGAATAGGTGTCCGACTATTTGAATTATCAAACGGCTATGCAATTAGCCGGATTTGTCGGACAGAGAGTGTATTTATTTAGCAACTATTGGGAAATAGATTGTAGTGGTATTGGTGCTTTCTATGATGATGAAACCCAAGCCTTTCTAGAAACCAATAAGGACGTATTGTATGCAATGGCAATTGGTAAATAAATAGGAAAATAACTGGAAATGGCGAGAAGAGAACATCAATTCCATGCTGATGATAAGCACCCTATACAGCCAACATCAGCAGATATTATGCTTCGACAACAATTGGAGCATTCAATTAGCAAATACTTTTATGAAGGATGCGATCGCATTATTCATAGTTTATTGTCTAATTGTCGTTGGTATGCCACAACTCATGCGAGTATTTTGACTTTAGTAATTGAATGCCCTGACCAAGTTACCAACTGGCAAATTTTGCAACAAATTGTCCCTATGGCTAATGTTCTTTCTGGCATTGTTAGCAGTGCTAAAATTCGTATTTGTCCTCCCGATAGTCAAACTGTACCCTTTGAAATGAGAGTAGATGAGTTGCCAGTTTATCGTGATTGGATCTGATGCAATTGGGGATTTGAGATTGTTGATTAAGCCATAACATTTTGTTGGATAACTGTAATTAGTTCGGCAAAAACTAAATCAGCAGAATGTTGAACAACAGGACTTAATTCCAGCCCAAAATCCAGATTTGCAGCTTCAATCAAATAGACTATCACCTCTTGAGGAAAATCATCTAAAAAGATTTTTCTCCCAGCAGCCAAGGCATGATCCCAACGAAAATCATGTAAGTTGTAACTAGGTTCGGGCAGTGCTTCTAGTTCTTTCCCTGGGACTTTAAATATAGCACCTGGTTCTGAACCTGTGCAACTGGCATCCAGAATAATTAATTTTTCACTACCTCTGGCTTGAAACATCACTTCCATGCCCGCAGTTCCACTATCGAAAACGCGGATGTTGGGGTGAGGATTTTGGGCGAGATATTGCTGTAAACGTTGGACGATAATTACGCCGACAGCATCATCATTCCGATTGAGATTGCCACAGCCAATGATAGTTAGCATGGGATATTTATAATAACATGAATATTATCAACTTTGCACAAAAAATTAAAATTTACGGAAATTTTGACTACATCTTTAATCATTGACTTTATAGTGAGAAGAGTAGCCGTAAGTCAGTGACAAAAATTTATCTTTATTTTCTCTGCGTTTATCTGTAGTGGTTAGTCAAAAATCATTCTTACCCATGACAGAATTGCTATATGCTAGTATTTCGTGATACAGAGACTAAAGGTAGAGGTATATTTGCCCAGCAAGAGTTTGCTACAGGAGATTTAATTGAAAGAGCCGCTGTGATTGTGATTCCTAAACAGCAAATTAAGTTAATTACTAAAACAGTGTTATTAAATTATTATTTTGGTTGGCATGGAGAAAGCGGGGCAATAGGTTTAGGTTTTGCTTCTCTTTTTAATCATTCTTATCATCCCAATGCGGTTTATATTAAGAATTTTGCTAAAAATGTCATTGATATTGTTGCTCATCAATATATTCGGGAAGGGCAGGAAATTACGATTAATTATAATGGGCAGGTTGATGATATTTCCCCTGTGTGGTTTGATGTAGAAGAGTAGGTTGGGTTGAGGTAAGGAAACCCAACATTTACTATTGTCAGAATCAGGATTTTCAGGATTAAAGGATTTTCAGGATTATTTATTGATAATTTATTCATTTTGAGTACATAAATTCCTGTGTCTAATATTAAAAATTAACATCTACTTCCTGAATTAAATAATCTGGCATTTGCCGAATTTGAGCAATAGTTTTATCTTGAATATTCATACAAATTTTAACGCAGGGTTATTTGTGCATTTGCTATAATTATAACTCAATGATATAGCTACGCTATCAGACAATTGTTATAAAAAAGGATACCGCCATGAATACATCTGTTAAAGGATTAACAGGATTATTTATTGATGATTTATTCATGTTAAGTACATAAATTCCCATTTCTAATATTAAAAATAAACATCCTGTAAATCCTTAAATACTGTAAATCCTGATTCAGACAAAAGTTTATAATTCTCCGCGTTTTTCTGGGTGGGAATTACCCACCCTAAAAATCTATAAGCTCACACCATGTTTTTTGGCAATTTCCACAAGTGTTTCATATTGATGTTGTGATGCTTTAGCTAAAATTGCATCAGCTTCTTCTGGATTACTACCATCTTTAGGAATTAAATACTTAACATAAAGAGAAACAAAATCAACCACAGCGGCTAAACCTGTTAATTCGTGTTTATCGGCTTGTTTACCTGCAATTACAGCCACCAAACCTGCTCTAATTGGGTCAGGTCTTACCTTCATAAATTGGTCAACTAATTGCTTAGAATAATCCGCTGGTGCTAAATTCTTTAACTTACTTTGATCGGGTTTAAATTCTAATCCTGCGGCTGTTGACTGCTCCAACATACACCATTCTATAAATTCTTGCAATGCAGCTTCAGGAAGCTGAGGAAGATATTGATGTAGTTCTAAATTAGACACAATTAGTTACCATTTTTAGTATTTAGTAATTCCTAATTGATAATTCTTAATCTGATAATTAGGAATTATCAATTATTCCTTAAAATTCAGACTAACCCACTGATTTGGGAACTTTTGTACTGCACATAACAATTATATAGAACCCTGACTTATCGAAAAATAGATCCCCGACTTCTTGAAGAAGTCGGGGATCTTAAGTAACATAAATTAAGCTGTTCTAAAACGAGCTAATTCTTCCCCAGTTTTCGCATCATGGGCATGAACAGTACACACCAAACATGAATCAAAAGAACGGGCGACATGACCCACTTCTACGGGGTCTTTCGGGTCTTGAATTGGTGTTCCAATTAATGCTTTTTCAATCGGTCCTAGTTGTCCTTCACCGTCACGGGGTCCGATATTCCAAGTACCGGGAGCGATAACTTGATAATTCTTAATTTTACCTTTTTCGATTTCTACCCAGTGACATAATGCACCTCTAGCGGCTTCCGTTGCACCCCAACCTTTACCATCTTTTTCTTCTGGTTTAATATACCAAGGATCGTTTAATTTGAACTCTCTTAAACAACGTTCAGCTTGACGATATAGTTTAACTATTTCGTGGACTCTTCCTAATTGCCGAAGATGAACACTTGCACCACCCATTTGCTTGAATGTGTCGAGAATAAATGGGTCATAATGTTGCCAAGATTCGCCATGATTTCCCCCTGCAACTAATTGACGGGCTAGGGGTCCTGCTTCTAAACGTCCTAAGTCTTGGTGGAGGACTGCACTTGACCAAGAATATGCGCCAGTAAAGTCTTTTTGGTTGTTGTTTATTGGGTTTGTTGTGCGATCGCTCGGATGCCAATCTTCTGTACCCTCATCATACCAAGAATGGGTTAAATTCTCACGGGCAAAACCTTGATTCATCAAAGCATGAGTATCAGTAAAACTATCATAAACACCGCTTTTCATAATCACAGCAGCGTTACGTCCTTCAATGGTGGGCTTATTGTATTTATCCTCATGGGGAATATAACCCCAAGTCACATATTTACCCACACCTGCACCATATCTATCTAAACCGATATCTAACCCCATGCGCCAATATAAACCCAAGTCCGATTCTCGATGTTTAACATCTTCATTTAACCACTTTTGAAAGTCTTCATAAGATTGAATTTCTTCATATCTTTCTAAAGAACATCCTAACCAAATTGGTTCTAACCAATTGGTGCGGAAATATTCCAAAATTGCCCAGGCGCGGGTAATATCAGTTAAAGTTGGGGCGCACATTACTCCACCAGGCACCATATAACTGCTATGACAACAGGTGATATTATAAAAATGTTTCTGAGTAACTTATTTTTAAAGTAATTTTGCTCGGTAATAACATTTTATTTTCACCATTTCAGCTTTGATAAATAAGGGAATATTTAGGGAATGGACGGACAAAATCAGGGTAATTGCGAGGAGAAATATTCCACATCTACACAGGAATATGCAAATGCAGACTCAAGGGACTGGTTCGCAGATATGTTTGCAGATTTTGAGCCGCAGAACACCACAGACGGTAGCTATAGAGGAACAATGGCGAAAATTAAAGCAACGGAATTACAGTATCAAGCAGTTTTTGAACAGAAGTTAATTGCAACTAATAATAATTTAAAAAGAGAGAGAATAAGAGTTGGTATTAAACAAACTGGCAATTCTCTCCAATTACGAGCTACTTTACCTTTAAAACCAGGAGATTACAGTTTAGGTAAGACAAAAAAGCAGTATGATTTATCTCTAGGAATACCCGCAAATTTAGAGGGATTAAAAACAGCAATTGAAGAAAGTTATGAATTGGGTAAATTAATTGCTCGTCATACTTTTGAGTGGAATGAGAAGTATTTAGGAATTAAATCGAGAGAGAAACAAGAGATCAAAACAATTGGCGAATTATTAGATAAATTTAATGAAAAATATTATCAAACCCGTCAGAAAACTATCACCAGTGAAAATACTTTTGCTAACTATATATCTGTCATTAAAAGAAACTTGACTCTCACCAATTTAGCGACAAAAGAAAATTTTGAGGAAGTTATTAATTCATTTCAGGGTAATAAAAAAAATGAACTAATAGCAGTAACTTCTGTTTTGATAAAAACTTTTAATTTAGGATTTCAACTTGATGTTAAACGGGATCATGTCACTCCTGCTTATCGAGAAATACCCGATGATGATAAAATCATATCTGGTTTTTACCTCTTTGAAAAATTCGCCCTCAACCGCAAAAATACAAACATTACTGATGAAATAGATACCTGGGAAATGTGGCGTTGGGTATATGGAATGTTGGCAACTTATGGGTTAAGACCAAGGGAATTATTTGTAGAACCGGATATTAATTGGTGGATATCTCCCCAAAATATAGATCAGACTTGGAAAGTGAATAAAAATACTAAAACTGGATATAGAGAAGTTATTCCCTTTGTGACTGAATGGATAGAATTATTTGATTTAAAAAATCCTAAACCGTTAAATATTTTAGAAAGAAAAGTTGAAAAAATTGCCTCTGTACAAAATATTAATTGGATGCGAAGAGATATATCCAGATGGTTTAGAAAGGTGGGAATTGAGTTTCAACCTTATGATTTACGGCATGGTTGTGCAATTCGAGCGCATCTTCAGGGAATACCAATTAAAGCAGCAGCAGACAATTTAGGTCATACTGTTGATGAACATACAAAAACCTATCAAAGATGGTTTGGGATTGAAAATAGGAAAAAAGCCTTTGGTGAGGTAATTAGTCAAAGGTCGTTAATTGAGTTGCAGAAGAATGAAATATTGGCGCTACGGATGGAGAATGAAAGGTTAAAGTTGGAGGTGGAAAAGTTTAAATTCTCGGATAATATCTAAAAATATACTGAAAATCTCGTACTTGTGTGCAAAATTGAGTATATATACTAAACTTTTCCGTCCATATACCCGAAAAAGTTCTTGCTATCCACCCAAATTTAGGTAGTTATCTGGAAAAATTCGTGATATTGTCACTAAATTACCTGTAATACTTTATTTGACCGCTTTTGGTTACAAATTAGGAAATAAGCTTATGGACCCTATTTCTCTTATTCTTGCAGCATTGGTAGCTGGCGCAGCAAAAACGGCTGGTGGTGTAGCTCAGGATGCTTACAACGGATTGAAAGCTTTGATTAAGCATAAGTTTGAGAGCCAAGGAAAATCAGATTCAGCTACCATTGTGGATAAGTACGAACAGAAGCCCGAAAAGACGAGACCTCTTTTAGAAGATGAATTAACTGAGATCGGGGCTGATAAGGACGAAGAAATTATTAAACTAGCTCAAAAATTATTGGAGCAATTAAATCCTCAAGAAGCAGCAGAGGGAAAGTTTAGTGTTCAAATTTCTGGGGGTACAGTTCAAGGTTTGACACAGCAAAACACTGGAACAATAACTCAGAACTACGGCCAGGGTGCTTAAAACATGACTGACGATAATTTTGTTAACATCTCTGGCGGTAATGTTCAGGGGTTTATCCAAGAAAATCATGGAACTGTCACTCAAAACTTCATTTACCAAGTATCTGAATGGATTAGTCCGCAATCATCCGGTACGGAACAGTCCTTAAATCAGGAGGAATATCGCCAGAGGACAGTTTTACTCAGTAAAGTCAAAGAATATTGGATTAAAGGGGTCTTAGAAAAGTCATTGCATACCAAGGCAATGATTGAACTTGGTTTGGAAAAGCGATCAGATGCAGTAGAGCGTCCGTTTAGTGGCTTCGAGGAACTACCAGAAGAGTCCAGACAAATTTTGCCCACAGGGACAGGCGCAACTGAGGTCTTCAATCAAATAGGAGAGGGACGAACGCTGTTGATTTTGGGAGAACCAGGGGCTGGTAAAACCATAACCCTCCTGAAACTGGCACAGAATTTGATTGCTCGTGCTGAAGGAGGTTTGAGTCGGCTGATTCCAGTGGTGTTTAACTTATCTTCTTGGGGGAATAAACGGCAAACGATTGCTGATTGGCTCGTACAAGAACTGTGGAGCAAATACCAAGTTCCCAAAGAAGTTGGTAAGGGCTGGGTTAAAAATCAAAAACTGCTACTGCTGCTGGATGGTCTAGACGAGGTAAAGGCAGATCGGCGGGAAGCCTGCGTCGAAGCTATCAACCAATTTACGCAAAAGCATGGGCAGACTGAGATGGTGGTCTGTAGTCGGATTGCAGACTATGAAGTTCTTTCTAACCGTCTGCAATTACGAGGCGCGATCTACATCCGCTCTCTGACTCCTGAGCAGGTTAACCAATATTTAGACACTGCTGGTGAACAATTAGGAGCAGTCAAAACTTTGCTGACTGAAGATACCACACTGCAAGAGCTAGCAAAGTCTCCTCTAACGCTTAGTATCATGACTCTGGCTTATCAAGGCAAAAGGGTGGAAGAACTACGTCAAACAGGTTCGGTGGAAGCACGTCGTGAACACCTGTTTAATTCTTATATTGAACGGATGTTCAAGCGAAAGGGAGTTAATCAGCAATACCCGAAAGATCAGGCAATACACTGGCTAACTTGGCTGGCACAACGGATGTCTCAAGCTTCTCAATCTGTCTTTTTAATTGAGCAAATGCAGCCGACTTGGTTGCAGACAAAGGCTCAGGATAGACTTTATCGATTTGGAAGTATGCTGGTTGGAGGACTTCTTATAGTTTTGATATTGTGGCCAATTTATGCATGTGATCCACTTCGGCAGTATGGTTCTAGTGCTTGGGCTAAAATTATGGATAGCCCATTTAAAGGTGAGTTGTTTCCTAATGCTTTGAGGTTGGGGCTAGTTTTAGGACTAATTTTCGGATGGGGTAAAGCAGAAATTAAAACATTTGAGACTCTGACATGGCCTTGGAAAAAAACATGGAAGGATTTGTTTAGTGGACTACTTTCTGGACTGAAGTTGGGTCTGATATTTTCGTTAATTTTGTCACCAATATATGGACTTTTGATAAGTTCTCGTGTCTCGCCTTTTGATGTGGGTACAGTGTTTGCAAACTATGGAACGGATTTACCGGGATTGAAGTGGGGGATAGGGTATGGACTGAGTTTGGGGATGAGTTTGGGGCTGACTTTGGGGCTGATTAATGCTCTCAAAGGCTCTGAAATAGAAGCTAAAACTATTCCCAACCAGGGCATTTGGAGATCAGCTATGAATGTTGGAGTTACCGGGTTTATCAACTGGCTAATTTTTGTTCCAATTTATTGGTTTTATACACGGTTGATTATTATTGTTTATAAGGAGTGGATTTTCAAGATATCGGCTTGGGGGGAAAGCTCGCTGGTCGATTTAATAACTCCTGGGCTGAGATGGGGATTGATGTTGGGGTTAATTTTTGGTGGTGGACTAGCCTGCATCAGACATTTTACCTTGCGTCTCATCCTTCACCGCAACAATTATATCCCTTGGAACTATGCCCGCTTCCTTGATTACGCCAGCGATCGCATTTTTCTGCAAAAAGTTGGTGGCGGTTATATCTTCGTCCATCGGATGCTGCTGGAACATTTTGCTCGGATGAATGGAATGTAACGCACCTTATTACGTTTTCATCTGGAGAATGAAAGGTTAAGGTTGGAAGTGGAAAAGTTAAAATTTTTGGAAAGTAAAAATGTAGCGGATTGGGAACAGGTTTATCACCACGGTTAAAAACATCGATTTGGGTAGTTATCTAGAGATTTTCTGTATAATACGTAGATATTGAAGATAACTGAAAATAATTATGACTACAGCCAAAAAGGTTCTTAGCATCGCTGCGTCCCAGTTAGGGATATCCGAGAGTCCAACCGGTACTAACCGTGTTAAGTACAATGAATGGTATGGGATAAATGGTATTCCTTGGTGTGCTACCTTCGTCAGTTGGGTGCTTGATAAAGCTGGATTAACTGAGCTTCGGGGGGTGCAAAACGAACGCGGCTCTGCCTATTGTCCGTATATTGAGGAGTATTATCGCCAGCAAGGACGCTGGCAAAGTGTGCCTCAAGTTGGGGCAATCGTTTTGTTTGATTGGGGTGGCGATGGGGTATCCGATCACATTGGTTTTGTGGAACGAGTGATAAATCTAAGAGAAGTAATTACCATCGAAGGCAATACCTCGGTTATCGACAACAGCAATGGCGGACAAGTTCAACGCCGATCACGCTCTTCATCTCAGATCCGTGGCTACGGAATACCTCTCTATCAAGGTGAGAATGGCCCATTGGATTTGAACGAGCTGTCTTATGAGGAACTTGGGGAACCTCAACTTTATCTCACCTCACCAATGATCAATGGAGTGATTGTTAAGCACGTTCAAAAACGCTTGCTTCAGTTGGGTTATTCAGTTGGAGTAGATGGTTCTGACGGTTTTTATGGAAGCGATACTGAAGCGGCAGTGAAGCTTTTCCAAAAAGCAAAAGGGTTAGAAGTTGACGGCTGGGTTGGTCGCAATACCTGGACGGCTCTTTTTAAGGTCTAACCCTTGAGGGGGCGACAAAGAAGCTAAAGAGGTTGCTGGATAAGTGCGATAGCGAAGCGCTGCTGCAAGCAGTTCGCCGATTCTGTAGGGTGCGTTAATGGAATCTCAATAATTTCACCGTTAAACATCTTTGAGAAAAGCGATTCCTACGGAGCGCAACGCTATCGCTCAAAATCCATTATCTTGTGCTTCCTGAACTGCGATCACTAATATTGGGTTAGTGCGATCGCTCAAAATCAATTGTCTTGTGCTTCCTTAACTGTGATTAACTGCGATCGCTAATATTCGGTTAGTGCGATCGCTCAAAATCCATTGTCTTGTGATTCTTTAACTGTGATTAAATGCGATCTTATGGGTAAGCGATCGCTAATGTTGGGTTAATGCGATCGCTAAGTTAAAATGAGAGAGCTATCGCATCCTTTCACCAAACCTCAGACGAGGAGATTCTCAAATGCCATTGGTTGAACTCATGTCACAAATCCAGACACTGCCCAAAATTGATAAGCTTCGGCTGATGCAGTTTCTCGCCACAGAACTGGTAAAAGAAGAAGATGCAAACTTCTTTGTTGCAAATCAAGAGTATCCGGTCTGGTCGCCCTACAATTGCTCTGAGGCTGCCAATATTTTGATGAATCTTCTGGCTACAAAGGAACAAGAAAAGAATGGTTGACGCTCAAAGATTTCCCTACAAAATTATTGACAGTAGCCTGGGTATGGTGGATAGAATGCCCCATCTGCCTTTGACCCTCGGTTATCACGGTCATTCCTTGAAGGTTGAAGGCTTATTGGACACAGGCGCAAGTGTGAATGTTTTGCCCTACGAAATAGGAAAGCAACTAGGTTTTATCTGGGAGAATGAGACACTCTCGGTTATATTGGCAGGAAATTTGGCTCAATTTGAAGCTCGCGCAGTTGTTGTTGATGCTCAAGTTGGTTCATTCCCAACTATTAACCCGGCATTTGCCTGGACACAAGCAACCAACGTGCCTTTGATCTTAGGACAGGCTAATTTCTTCTTTGAGTTTGATGTCTGCTTCTTCCGTGCGCGTTCTGAGTTTGAAATTCGCCCCAAGCGGGTTGGCTAAAACTGGAGATTAACTGCGATAGCGAAGCGCTCGTAGGAATCGCACAAAATCCATTGTCTTGTACTTCCTTAACTGCGATTAATGCGATCGCTAGTTCTGATTTAAGTGCGATCGCTCAAAATCCATTGTCTTGTGCTTCTTTAACTGTGATTAATTGCGATCTCATGGGTAAGCGATCGCTCAATTTCCATTATCTTGTGATTCTTTAACTGCGATTAAGTGCGATCTTATGGGTTAGTGCGATCTCATGGGTAAGCGATCGCTCAAAATCCATTATCTTGTGCTTCCTGAACTGCGATCACTAATATTGGGTTAATGCGATCGCTTAAAATCCATTGTCTTGTGCTTCCTTAACTGTGATTAACTGCGATCTTATGGGTAAGTGCGATCTCATGGGTAAGCGATCGCTTAAAATCCATTTTTTTGTGCTTCCTTAACTGCGATCGCTCAATATCCAAACAAATAAATCAATAAAAATATGCGTGCAAACATTGACACTCAGAAGTTAGAACGTCTGATGCAAGTTTTAGGTAGAGAAGCCCAGGGTTCAGGCTGTATCTACTTTACAGGAGGAGCTAGTGCGCTACTAATTGGATGGCGCAACTCCACAGTTGATGTTGATATTCGTTTAGATCCTGAACCGCCAGGTATTTTTCAGGCTATTGCCAAACTCAAACAAGAATTAAACATTAATATCGAATTAGCATCTCCCCAGGACTTCTTACCACCTCTTCCAGGATGGCGTGATAGAAGCGTATTCATTGGCAAACAAGGTCAAATTTCGTTTTATCACTATGATTTTACTGCCCAAGCTCTTGCTAAACTATCCAGGGGATTTGACCGTGATATTAAAGATATTGAAGCCATGTACAAACAGAAATTATTCTCTTTGAATGATTTACGGAATAGTTTTGAAGCAATTACACCGGAAATAATCAGATTTCCCTCTCTAAACCCTGATATCCTTAGAAGTAGAATTGAAAAATTTATTGAACGTTGTGAAAATAACCTGGAGGAAAATCAATCATGAATCTTAATGAATTACCTGGTGCAGAAACAATATTACCTGGACTTAATGATCTTCACAATGGTGAATCTAATACAATAGGAGCATTATTAATTGCAATTGCCTCAACACGGTTATCTCAAGCCGGTTTAGATATCCCTAAAGATCACCTAGCACCAGAACCAGAGTTAACTTTATATGCTAATCTCCAAGATAGACGAGAGGATGCTTACAGTTACTATAATGCTTTGCTTAATCAACTAAATAGTTTTTGCAATGCTCTTGAATTAAGTTATAAATATAAACCCTCTAAATTTATTGTTTAACATCTTTGAGAAAAGCGATTCCTAGGTCGCGCTTCGCTATCGCTCAAAATCCATTGTCTTGTGCTTTCTTAACTGTGATTAACTGCGATCTCATGGGTAAGCGATTCCTAGGTCGCGCTTCGCTATCGCTAAATATTCATTATCTTGTGCTTCATTAACTGTGATTAACTGCGATCTTATGCGTAAGTGCGATTCCTAGGTCGCGCTTCGCTATCGCTCAAAATCCATTGTCTTGTGATTCTTTAACTGTGATTAACTGCGATCTCATGGGTAAGCGATAGCGCTGCTGCAAGCAGATCGCCGATCTTGTATTTACGGTCTTGATTATCAAGTGATAGAATAAAAAAAGGAATAACAACTACTCACCCCAAGAACATCTTTTAGACTGTACAGTATCATAAGAGAGAAAAAATAATGGCTGAACTCAAACTAAGATCAAAAGATCCAGATTCCCTCAGACGAATTATTGAAAGTGCTTTATCAGAAAGATTACAAAGTGTAATAGCAGGAATAAAAAGAACAGAAGAACGAATTATAGAATTGGAAACCAAGTATCAATTATCAACAAAGGAATTTATAAACCGTTTTAATAATGATGAATTATCCCATAATTTTGATTTCGATGAATGGATTGGCGAATCTCGAATGTTGACACATTTACAACAAATGAAAGAGTCTATAGAGGAGATTGATTTTGTTAATTGAAGATTATTTTCAACAGATTCAGCTTTTAGTTGAATCTTCAGAAATTGTCAAAATATTCAAGATTGAAAGTGAAAAAAGAGGAATATATGAAGGCTTGATCAGAGGAAAAATTGATTTTGAAGATAATTCTTTGCTGCATTTACGAGAATTTGTCTATGTTGAAATCTCCATAGATCGAAAAATGTATAGTTATCAATATATGAATTCAGAAAATAAACTAATTTTTCGTTATGACAATACTGAACATCATCGAAAATTAAATCTCCCTACTTTTCCTCATCATAAACATGATGGAAGTGAGGATAATGTGATTAAATCAGATGCTCCTTTTTTAAATGAGGTACTCAATGAGGTTAAAAAAATATTAGGATAGTGCGATAGTGAATAGTGAAGCGCGACATAGGAATCGCTCAATATCCATTTCCTTGTGCTTCCTTAACTGGGATTAACTGCGATAGCGAAGCGCTGACTTGTGAGTTCGCTAATATTGGGGAAATGCGATAGCGAAGCGCGACCTAGGAATCGCTCAAAATCCATTGTCTTGTGCTTCCTTGACTGGGATTAACTGCGATCTCATGGGTAAGCGATAGCGAAGCGCTGCTGCAAGCAGTTCGCTCGTGCTAAAGTAGTTCTCAAGTTAATTCAAGATTGTGATGAGCCTGAGAAAGATGTTGAAACAATTCTTAATAAAACTACCTTTGACTAATCTCGAATACCAAGTCATATCTGTAAAAACACACATCAAACGCAAGAAAAAAGTTCATGTGTCCTAGTATTAACGGTGCATACTTATCTTGTGTCCAAGCAAAAGCCAAATCCACAGCAGGGAATTGTTCAACAGTGGCTTTCACAACTAATGCACGAGCTTCAAATCTAGCTAAATTACCGCCTAATGGCAAAGACAACCTTTGATTCTCCCAGACTGCGCCTAATGCTAATCCCATTTCATAAGGCAAGACATTAACGCTAGAGCCAGTATCCAACAGACCCGAAACGTTCAAAGACTGATTTTGATACGTTAATTTCAGTGGTAAATAAGGAAGTGTACTTAATGCTCCAAGACTGGGATCTACCTCAGTGAAGGCAAATCTTACTTTATTAACCATGAGTCAATTCTTGTGTCTCTTTTAATGCTTGAGCTAAAATGGCAGCAGCCTCAAAAGAGTCATGTAAACCTTGTCTATGGACATCATCTTGAATAGACATCGGTACAATACCAGACTCCCTGAGCAACTCGGCTACAAGAAAATTAAGTAATAAAAGCTTATCGGAGTGAGATAATTGCCTAAGTATAGGAGCGAACTGAGTGGTTGTTAGCATAAGTTCAACGACAGATACAGATTCTAGTTTTTTGCACTCTGTCTCAGTCTAACACCATCTTCGGGGCAAATTTTCTTGTGCTTCCTTAACTGTTATTAACTGCGATCTCTAATATTGGGTTAGTGCGATCGCTGATATTGGGGAAATGCGATAGCGAAGCGCTCCGTAGGAATCGCTCAACTTCCTTTTCTTGTGCTTCCTTCACTGTGATTAACTGCGATAGCGAAGCGCTGACTTGTCAGTTCGCTAATATTGGGGAAATGCGATCGCTTCCTTAATTGGGATTAACTGCGATAGCGTAAGCGCTGACTTGTCAGTTCGCTCATATTGGGTTAGTGCGATAGCGAAGCACTCCGCAGGAATCGCTCAATTTCCATATTCTTGTGCTTCGTTAACTGCGATTAACTGCGATAGCGTAAGCGCTGACTTGTCAGTTCGCTGATATTGAGTTAATGCGATAGCGAAGCGCTCCGTAGGAATCGCTCAATATCCAAACAAATCAATAATAAAGATGTGTGCAGAGTGTGTTTTATATTCAGTGGCAGGGTAAAAATTAGAATTGCTCCTCTATGCAAAGCTATAATGTGATTGAAGTCAAAAAACTATAATCAGATATGTCAACCATTGAACAAATTGAAGCAGCTATTCTAACGCTTCCACCAGAACAATTCCAGCGACTTCGGCAATGGATCTTAGACGTAGACTACCAACATTGGGACGAGCAGCTAGAACAAGACATCGCAGACAGCAAACTGGAGGCTTTAGCAGAAGAAGCGATCGCTGAGTTTAAAGCGGGACATTGCCGAGAACTCTGATGCACTACACAACGCGAAGATTTTGGAAGTGCTATGACGATTTGCCCCCTCAAGTTCAGGAAACAGCAGATCAGTGTTACGAACTTTTGAAAGCTGATCCATCTCATCCATCATTACACTTCAAGAAGATTGGTAAAAAATACTGGTCAGTTCGAGCAGGATTAGACTATCGGGCTTTAGGAGTTGAGGTAGAAAGCGGTATTTCTTGGTTTTGGATAGGAACTCACGCAGAATATGACAAGCTCATTGGTAAGCTTTAACCAGCAGTCCAGCCGATCTTGTAGGGTGCGTTAATAGAATGTAAAGCACCTTATAACTTCACCGTTGAACATCTTTGAGAAATCCGGGTATCGGACAAAATCCATTATCTTGTGCTTCCTTAACTGTGATTAACTGCGATTTCATGGGTAAGCGATAGCGAAGCGCTGCTGCAAGCAGTTCGCTCAACTTCCTTTTTTGTACTTCCTTGATCGTGATTGAAATTGAGGATACAGATATAATTAGAATTTAGAACGCACAGTTATTTAACTGAATTTGTTATGGCATTAACATCACGTATTATTCATAGCGACCCTGATATTCTAGGGGGAATACCTGTTTTTGTGGGAACTCGTGTACCAATAAAAACCCTGCTTGATTACCTTGAGGCTGGGGATTCATTAGAGGTATTTCTAGACCACTTCCCTAGTGTCACACATAAACAGGCGATCGCGGCTCTTGAATTAGCAAAGGAAATGCTGACAGCTTATGCGAATCCTGCTTGATGAATGCGCTCCACGTCCCTTAAAGCGTCAACTTGCGGAATATGACATAAAAACAGTTGTTGAGATGGGATGGTCAGGAAAAAAGAACGGTGAATTGCTGCGACTTATGAATCAAGAGGGCTTCACGATTCTGCTCACTACAGATCAAAATTTACGCTATCAGCAAAACTTACAGCAAGCGGTCGTGGCAGTTGTTGTTCTTGTAGCGCAGAGTAATAAACTTGCTGATTTACTTCCTTTGTTGCCAGATGCTCGTAAAGTTTTAAATACAATTGTTCCGGGAGCAGTAATTGAGGTTGGTGGTTTGTGATAGCAAGATTGCTCAAAATCCATTGTCTTGTGCTTCCTTAACTGTGATTAATTGCGATAGCGAAGCGCGACCTAGGAATCGCTCAAAATCCATTATCTTGTACTTCCTTAACTGGGATTAACTGCGATAGCGTAAGCGCTGACTTGTCAGTTCGCTAATATTGGGGAAATGCGATCGCTTCCTTAACTGGGATCTCTAATGTTGGGTTAGTGCGATAGCGAAGCGCTCCGCAGGAATCGCTCAAAATCCATTGTCTTGTGATTCTTTAACTGTGATTAAATGCGATAGCGTAAGCGCTGACTTGTCAGTTCGCTAATATTGGGGAAATGCGATAGCGAAGCGCTCCGTAGGAATCGCTCAAAATCTATTTTCTTGTGATTCTTTAACTGTGATTAACTTCCTTAACTGTGATTAAGTGCGATCTCATGGGTAAGCGATAGCGAAGCGCTGCTGCAAGCAGTTCGCCGATCCTGTAGGGTGCGTTAATAAAATGTAACGCACCTAATATAAGCTAGAATGAAGCAGCTTACAATCTACTGTCTATGAGTGAAACTGTCTATATTGAAACCAGCATCTTAGGATATCTCACAGCTAGATCAACAAAAAACCTGATTCTGGCTGCAAATATGGAGATCACAAAAGACTGGTGGGAATCTCGTCGAAGCGCCTTCACTCTTTATACTTCAGAGGCAGTATTAGACGAAGTGGCACAGGGCGATGCTGCGATCGCCGCTCAACGACTAGAGATTCTACGTGATTTTCCCTTATTGACATTGAATCAAGCTGTACAAGGTTTAGCCGCACAATTCCTGACTCGAAGCAATCTGCCTCCAAAAGCAAAAGTTGATGCAATCCACATTGCCGCCGCAACCGTCCACGGCATGGATTATCTGCTAACATGGAATTGTAAGCATATTGCTAATGCTCAAATCCAGGGAAAGTTGGCGGAGATTAGTCTCGATTTTGGCTATGTTCTGCCTATCCTTTGCACACCCAACGAACTCATGGGAGATTAGGTCATGTGGACAGATGAAATTGTCGAAGAGATCCACCGAATCCGTGAAGAGTATGCTAAGTCCTTCAACTACGATTTGGACGCAATTTTTGCAGATCTACGCAAAAAGGAAGCAGAAAGCGGCAGAGAGGTCGTGAACTTGTTGCGAAAGCCTGGTCTAAGAACACGTTGGAGCGGACGAGCGAGAGATATGGGTGGTGATACAAAGGACACTAGCCGCCGCTCAACTTAGTGCGATAGCGTTCGCGAAGCGTCCCGGAGGGAACTAGCGCGACCTAGGAATCGCTCAAAATCCATTATCTTGTGTTGTCTTAACTGGATTAATTGCGATAGCGTAAGCGCTGACTTGTCAGTTCGCTAATATTGAGTTAGTGCGATTCCTACGGAGCGCTTCGCTATCACTCAAAATCCATTGTCTTGTGCTTCCTTAACTGGGATTAACTGGGATAGCGTAAGCGTTGACTTGTCAGTTCGCTAATATTGAGTTAGTGCGATAGCGAAGCGCCCCGCAGGAATCGCTCAAAATCCATTTTCTTGATCAACCAGGAGGAAATTTAACTTAAATAGAAATATGGGGACTTGATTAACTGATGTAAAAAACAAAGGAGGCTTTATGAAAGCTGTTGAGTTAGTAGGGACAGTAAACACAAATGGGCAGATTAATTTAGACCAAGCATTAACATTTCCTTACGGCAGTCGTGTTAAGGTTATTGTCTTATTACCTGAGTTGATTGATCAGGTAGACGGTGATCAGGAGATATTCCAACCAATAAGCCTAAACGACCCTAAACTAATTAATACATTAAAAATGCGGACTTTGATTGAGACAAGCTTAACTGATATGGCAAATGATCCAGAGATCCAAAGAGAGATAGGTCTAATTAATGCTGAGTTTGAAATCTCTGAACTGGATGGAATAGAAAGGTTATGAGCGTTCAGCGATCTGAAATTTACTTCGTCAATCTTAATCCAGTTCAAGGTAGAGAACAAGCAGGAGAGCGTCCTGTTTTAGTGCTTTCTGTAGATGCTATTAATCAATTACCATTAGTTGTTACAGTAGTTGTTGGTACAAAAGGAACAAATATCACCAAAAACTACCCAACAAATGTGAGGTGTTTACCTGAAGAAACTGGATTATTAATCGAGACAGTATTTCTATGCTTTCAAATTCGTTCACTTGATTTAAAGCGTTTTCCTAGCCAGCCTTCTGGCAAACTCTCAGATGCTAAAATGCAGGACATAGAAACCGTAGTTCGCTATTGTTTGGGACTTTAGTCTCGTTTCAACAGCAGTCTGTGAAGTACGGTCTAACGGGGCTGTTAAACATCCAATATCCATTATCTTGTGCTTCCTTAACTATTATTAAATGCGATAGCGAAGCGCTGACTTGTCAGTTCGCTAATATTTGGTTAATGCGATAGCGAAGCGCTCCGCAGGAATCGCTTAAAATCCATTATCTTGTGCTTCCTTAACTGCGATTAACTGCGATCTCTGCAAATTATGGAATGCCAATTAACACTAATTTGTGTAAAAATAAATTTGTTAAGCATCATGATAAAACAATTATGCTTCAAGCAGCTTCAATTTATACACAAGGAAATGGAGAAAAATGGGATGAAAAAAAAATGTTTGATATTATGATTGAAGTGTCTAAGTCCTCTCTTAAGGCATTAGGTAGTGAAATATTTAACCAAATTACCAATAACTAATAATACGGGTTGATAATGGCAAGAAAAGTACAGCACTCTTTGTTGAAAAAAGCAAAACAAAACAAAAATGACGAGTTTTATACACAGCTTTCAGATATAGAAAATGAGTTAAAACATTATAAAAGTCATTTTAAAAATAAAGTAGTTTTTTGTAATTGCGATGATGCTCGGATTAGCAATTTTTTTAATTACTTCGCATCAAATTTCGCAGAATTGGGTATTAAAAAATTAATAACAGCTTGTTATAGAAAACAAGAAAGGGATTTGTTTAATACCGAAGAAGTTGAAAATGGTTTTTTCTTTGAATATACAGGTGTAGAGGGAGGAAGAATTAAACCAAGTTCAACTGACATCGTTCATTTTAAAGGTGATGGCGATTTTCGTAGTGCTGAAAGTATCGAACTATTAAAGCAATCCGATATTGTTGTTACTAATCCTCCATTTTCATTATTTAGGGAGTATGTGGCTCAATTAATTAAATACGATAAAAAATTCTTAATAATTGGCAATATTAATGCTATCACCTATAAAGAAATATTTAAGTTAATTAAGGAAAAAAAGGCGTGGTTAGGAATAAACCTTGGTAGAGGTATTCCAGGTTTTATTGTCCCCGAATACTATGAACTCTATGGCACAGAGACTAGGATTGATAGCTCTGGAAATAGAATAGTTTCTCCAAACAATTGTCTATGGTTAACTAATTTAGACACTTTTAAACGACACGAATATATTACTCTCACAAAGAGATATTTTGGAAACGAAATTGAATACCCCCATTATGACAACTATGATGGTATTAATGTGAATAAAACACAAGACATACCATTAGACTACAAAGGATTTATGGGTGTACCCATAACATTTCTACATAAATTCAATCCCGATCAGTTTGAAATAATTAAATTCAGAAAAGGGAATGATGAAAAAGATTTGTCAATAAATGGAAAATGTCCATATTTTAGGATTCTAATCAAGAATAAACGAATATTGACTGAATTATCTAACAATAGAGGAATACCACAAGTGCGATAGCGAAGTGCTGCTGCAAGCAGTTCGCCGATCCTGTAGGATGCGTTAATGGAATGTAACGCACCTTATTACATTTTGATCCTTGAGAAAAGCGATTCCTACGGAGCGCTTCGCTATCAGTCAAATAGCTACCATCTAATGGTGTTCCAATGTCAAAGTTGGTGATAATATATAGGGCTTAATTCGTAGTGAAGATAGCACAGATTCGTTGAAACAGGGAATTATGAATCAAGTTATAACTTACAAAATTTCAGCTTATTGATAAGTAAAAATAATAGTGCGATCGCTACTCTTTTATAATATCATTAAAGCCAAGAAAAATAAGATTCCTTTAATAAGGTAAGTTGCTATAGGAATCCGGTTTGATTGTTGTTCATTATACTGAGACTCAATCGTTGATTCGATGGGGTTTACGGTTTACAGCTTGTTCAAAAATCAAATAGTAGCCCTATAGTTAGGTACATTGTCAGAATCAGGATGTCCAGGATTAAAGGATGAACAGGATGAAATCTCTGTTTTCATCACCAATTACCAATTACCAGCCTCAATTAGATAACTAGCAACTTGAGTTAATATGTGTGTTTTAATTGCTTGCCTATCTCTGTTTTTATATGATATCATGTTGAACAAAATTCAATCTCTAAATTTGGGTTTAAATTATGATAACTACACTCATTGAACGAGAATCAGAACCAATTTTAATTAGTGACTTAACCTGGAGAGAATTTAAAGCTGTTGAACAGCTAATTGATCGCCCAGGGTTAAGGTTATCCTTTTTAGATGGAGTCTTGGAGATTCGGAAAATGCCAGAGAAAAAACACGAAACTATCAAAGAACGTATTGGGGCTTTACTAGAAATTTATTTAGAATTTTTGGAATTAGATTTTACTCCTACTGGTTCTGTTACTCTAGAAAATGAATTTGAAAAGGTTAAAAAAGAAGGTGATAAATCCTATGAATTGGGAGCAAATAGAAAACAACCTGATTTAGTGATTGAGGTGGTTGTTAGTAGTGAAGGAATTAATAAACTGGAAGCATATAAACGGTTACAGATTCCTGAAGTTTGGTTTTGGATGAATGATAAATTATTGTTTTATAGTTTAGGAAATGATGGGTATGAAGATGTTAGTAAGTCGCAACTTTTACCGAATTTAGATGTAGATTTATTGATGGGTTGTATTAATATGGAAAATCATGCTCAAGCGCTGCGAGAATTTCGAGGAGGGATAAAAATTACATAACTATTTGTAATAATTCCTCATCCTCAAAGAAGTTAAAGATAATTCTACAATCATAATTTTATAAAGAGTTTGTTAGTTCCTCAATTAATTGTTCAGGAGTGATAATTCGCGGTGTCACGACAGGGAAATCTTGAGGATTACGGGTAATAATCCCATCTAATTGATTGACTACCGCAGTGGAGTATTGAATAGCATCTTCAAAATCCTTAAAATTGGTTGTGAAAGCCATTGTAATTACAGTCTGATTTACCGTAGCAATTTGACAGAAGGTAAGTATTTCCTGCAAAAATTCAATAGTTAAATTTCGACCTTTTTGTTTACGGATAATATAGTAAAGGTCACTAATAGTTGACGCTGAAATGTAGCCTTCTATTTGCCTTTTTTCAACAAATGCTAAAACTGTTTCGCTATTAGTGACATAAGGCTGTCGTTCTAGGGCAATATCTATAATTATGTTGGTATCAAGCAAGACTTTCACAGGTTATGTTTCTCCTTTAAATATTCCCATTTAGCTTGATCTGGATCAAAATCAGGAGGTGCTGGTTGGGTTTTTTCAAACCAGTTTTGCAAAGCCTTGATTTTACTTTGTCTTCTGGGTGTTTCTGGCACTGGTTCACTGGTTAGGGCTGTGGTATTATCAAGGATATCCGTAGCTGGCCAGACTATTACTTCCACATTTCCGGGGGGTAAGTTCACGGGTTCGGTAATCAGCAAGTTACCAGATTGATCAATTTTTCCTTTGAGTTTGTATGCTTGCATGATATTTTTTATTTTTTATAAGACTCTGTTTCTATATTATCTTGCATTGAGCAAAATTCAATGTTCATTTTTCTAAAATTTGTCTGATTTGAGTTAAAGCTATTTCTCCAGAAATTGGTTCAACGGTATGATTCCGTATTTCATTCCGGCATTTTTTAGCTTCTGTGTTCCAATTTTTTTCGATATTTTCATCAATATTAGATTCTAGTGAATACTTTATTTCTAATCATCAGGTTTTGCGCGAACTGCTTGGGTAATCTTGACTCAAGAAGATTGGGAAATTATTGCTTCAGTTGCGGCGGATTCGTTGAAGCAGCAAATTATAAATCAGGTTTTAGTTGAGAAAATTTCGGCGTAGTGAGGGGAAGAGAAATGTTAATGGCGATCGCATCGCCCCACATCACTAAAAACAGCGATTCCATGAAAGGTTGAATTTGGAGGTGGAAAAGTGGAAATTGTTGGGAAGTAAAAATTTAGAGGACTACAAATTATCAGAGTCGCTTTAGTTATCCCCTTACTACTGTTCGTAAATCCTAAATTTCGAGAGTTAACACCCACTGAAATTACTATTGCCAGTCTCGTTGCGCTCGGAGGCGGGTATTTCCTCGATCTATTGCCAGTCGAGACAGCTAATGGATTAATTCCCTCGGCATTCCTGCTTTTATGGTGCGTAGCTTGGGGGATTATCCAGTACGATTATCAGCAAAAATATAATAAAGAATTAAAAATTAGAGAATATTGGACTAAAGAGCGTATTCAAGAATTGAACAAACAATATAAAGACTTGCAAACAGCAGACTTTGAAATACATCAAGAGTTAAAGTCTTTACGACACGAATATAATCTATCAATTATCAAAGAAAAAGAGTTAAGTATTTTATCCATTTCTTCATTTGACCAACTTATTTCAAGAATCAGGAATAGAAATAGTAGTAATGAATTATTATATATGCCTTCTATTCTTTCCCAAGAAAGAATAGAAATACAATTAGAAATGGTAGGAAAAATATACGAAAAATCACCAACAAAAATCGAAGAAGAATTACTAAATGAATATTCATCGAACAGATCCAGATATATAACAAGTTCATTATTCTCATTGGGACAAGAAGAATTTAAAGAAGAAATTAAAAGACAATTAGAAAGAATAAAAACAATTAACAGTAGCTCATCAAGTGAAATTGAAGAAATCTTACGAAAACAATATCAAAAATTGAGTTTTTCTGATATTCTTGATTTTTTAAATATAGAATCTTCAAGGCTTGATATTAATTCTTATAATTTTAATAAAAAATTACAAGAAAAATTGCAAACAAAGGTACGGCGTAGAACTAACATTCTATCATTTTCTGTTGATAAAAAATTGGTGAAATTATGGTTTGAAAAGATGATAATTCAAGGAGATATTATAGTTTTAAATACACTGAAAAGCTTTTTGAATTCATCCACCTTTAAGATACCGTTCAACATTAGAAGAATTACCCTGAAAGCCTCTAGGGACACACTACGATTTTTGTTTGTTATTTCACTTCAAGCCTCAATCTTTTATGTTGTGAATTTCTGGATTTCAAGCCGAATCAAAGATTATTATCATTATTTTTTGGTCGGAAGTTTGGTAGTTTATCTTGGCGTGATGGCATTTCATCTAATCCATAGATGTTTGGTAGAAACTCCTGTCTTATCGGTCATTGAGAGGATGAGCGATTTCGCTTTCAATGGGCTTAAATGGCTCGATACTCCTTATCGCTATTAAGTAGAGAATCTTAGCTTAGATTATCAAGGGATTGAAATAGGATCACATTAATATCATTTAAGGTAATATGAGAGAATGATTTAATAAATGGACTCGTATTTTACCCTTGATAATTCATATTTTACAAGAACCTGCAACACCTATCCAAATCAACGAGATGCTTCAAGCCAATCGTTTCTATATTAAAACAGCCGTAGATATACGCCATCAAATTTTAGCAGGTGGAGGTGAAATGCACTCTGACTGCGAAACTATTTTACTGGAGAATAGAAGTCAACAGCAGGATATTTGGGGCGCGAGTTGGAATCCTATTTCTCAAGAAATTTTCTATGAATCAATGGTAAATCTCCGGCCACGTCAAAATAGATCAATGGAAATTTTAGATCCGACAATTCGTGAACAAGTCAAACAAATCATCCACAAATTATTAGGAGGTTTATGAATAACTGGACTGTAGAACAAATTACCTTTCGTTGTGAGCGTCTTTCTGTACGTCTGGAAAGATTAGCACAGAACTTTCTGCAAATGGCATCTCTCAGTTTAAATGAATTTAATGGAGAAGCGGTACTTGAGATTATTAGAGAAAGTAAAGTGTTTTTAGAATTGACAGCCATTGATTTAGATGTAGATAATGCCTTTAAATTAGCTCAAATGCAACGTCAATTATCTCGATGGCATATTCATTGGTTGTCAATTTGGGCAAGTGATTCTAGTCGTCTGGAAATTTCCACCTTGTCTCAAACCTGGGCAAATCGAATTAGGGAAATGGCACGAGTTCTAGTTTAAATTCCCATCTCTTAACCGTTTAACGTCACTATTAAACATCTTTGAGAAAAGCGATTCGCGCAAGCTGCTGCAAGCAGTTCTGCAAAATTCTTTCTTTGCGTTCTCTTCTCTGCGTCTCTGCGTCTCTGCGTGAGACAAAAAATATTTATACTCAAGCCCGAATCACAGTAATCCGACGTTGATTTTCTGTCACCACAACCTCAGTTGATAAACGTTCTTCCATTGGTAGGGCATTTTTCCGCCTATCAAACACAAATAACCAACCAAAATCCAACCCCAAACGCCCTAAATAAGACTCTAATTGTTCAATCCCATCAGTTTGGGGGTCACGCTTTTTTTCTCGCCATACCTTTAACTCAATACCTAACGTTACATCTTTATAACGCAGACATAAATCCATTCTGTCACTACCAATGGCATATTCCCTTTCTAAGATTCCCCCACCATTAATAACACGATGTAAAAAAGCCATTAATACAATATGCGGTGCAATTTCATGATATCCCGTACTACCTAATAATGGTTCTCCATGTTGTCGCCAAAACTTGAGAAATGCTGTTAATAAAGCGTCTATATTTAACTCCCCTTCCGGTGTTAACCAAGTCGGTGCAATCATTGGTAAAGAAGCCATTGGTGTCACTGTTAATACTCTGGGTAACACTTCCCGATAAATGGGATTAGCAATAGTTAAACCTCCGTAGGGGTGCATTTTACATAATCCCAAATCCATCACAAATTGAATATCATCATTGGGTATATCTCCTAATTCTAAACCTGCTAACATTGGTTCAATAATTGCTTTTATCCTGGGTTCTCGTAACCGTTCAGCTAAACTATCTAAATGAGTATCTTGACGAGTAATTAATATTTCTTTTGCTTTTAAAATGTGTTCTTTTGTAATAGCAATATTTCTATCTTTAACCATTTTTTCTACAACTTCTTTAGCCAAAGCATTCACTAACCAAGGTTGTCCTTGGGTTAAATCAAAGGCTGTTGCTGTAGCTTCAGGAGTGAAAATTTGTCCTGTTGCTGCTGTATGTTGTTGATATAGTTCTCCCACTTCTTCAATATTAAAATTTCGCATAGTTATAGAAGCAACTTTAATATTAAAAGGACTGGATGTATTGAGTCGTTCACTACCACCAGATGCGACTTTATAATCTCGTACATCTCTTAAACCAATTAATCCTACAGATGAGGGAAAATTTTCTGGACGATTGGGAAAACCATCTCTTAATTGTCGTAAAACTGAAATTAATGTTTGATCTTGCAAAGAATCAATTTCATCTATAAACAATACTAAAGGGCGGGTTAAAACTTTTGCCCAACCTCTTAAAAAAGCCTTAATTCTATTTCCTGGTTCTTCCTGTTGCCATTGTTTAGCAGGTGGTTGTAATTCTTTAGGTAAACGGATAGAAATTGTATCATACCAAGTTCCCAAAATCGCCAATTCTGCCGCACCGGGGTCATGATTAAATGCACTTCCTACTTCCACTGATACCATGACTGCGGTATAATTTCCGGTGGCGGTAAGTTGCTGTGCTAGGGCTAACATTGCGGTGGTTTTCCCTGTTTGTCGTGGTGCATGAAGGACAAAATAACTTTCTTGTTCAATCAGTAACGATAAATCAGGGAGACGAATTGTAGCTGAGATGGTATAGTTTTTTTCGGGGTTACATGGACCTGCAATATTAAACCAGCGAGACATCATGATTTTGGCAGTTGGTGAACTCTTTAAGTTTAGACGATTTTGGGGTTAAGGATGGCAGGGAAGTCAGAATCAAACGCAGATAAACGCAGATGAACACAGATAATTTTGTGCATCATTTAGATTAGGAAATGCTATATCCCTTCAATTTAAATCATGACCTGTTGGTGGTGATAGATCCATTACTTCGGTAAACCGGGAATATTTCACCTCACTGGTTGGGGGAAACTGTGCGGAAATACCCATTAAGCCGACTTTGATATCCTCAAAGAAAATCACACCACCTATTCGTCCGCTGGCTTGGAATGGGCCATGGAAAAATTGATGTCGGGGAATATGGATAAGGAGAGAGTTGGTAATTTTGACGTTTTGACCAAATAGTTGTTGACAGGTTGTTTTGACAACTGCATCTATATATTGATTCTGGACACGTTGACCCAAGTTGATGAATTCGGGATGATCTGCAAAATGATCCATGTAATATGTCCAGATGTTAGACAAGTCTTTGTCTTCAGTGAGGATTTGCTTGAGTTCCTGCCATCGTTTGAAATTCATAATGGGTAAGAAGATTAAAAGAGGATGGGTGCATTAGATTATTCTTTGCGTACTAAAAATTTACCACAGTTATGTGATAGCGAAGCACGACCTAGGAATTGCTTCCAGTGCGCTGAAGGCATCGCTAATCTAGAGTTAGGGAAAAATTAGGTAATATTTGAAAACACCAAATAACTGTTAGTAGATAAAAATAAATAGACTTATGATATGGCTGGGGTGGTTTTATTGCCTAATTTAAGGAAAAGCCAGGGAATAATCAGACCTATCCTCAGAAATCCTGACTATATCAGCAATTCCCCAATTTATTTCCATATAACTGCTGTGCGGCCATTGTCCACCTAATAAAGCGTAGATTTCTACCGGTTTACTAGAAATTGTAATGCCGATTTCATAAGATTTACCTGTGAAGGCAGCAAAGCGCCGACAAGCCTCATCATAAAAGTGACTCCGGCGATAATTTTTATTAGTTAAATCAATGGCAAATAAGCCATAAAAGTAGCGAGGAATACTTTGGATTGTTTCGACAATTTGCCCTAAGTTTCTGGCTAAAATAGCATTTCTGGGAACTTCTGTTCCCCAAGCTGTATCTAAAGCCCAAGATGCAGAACTGAGGTGAGAACCGCCACAAATTCCACAAATTCTAGGAGTAACAATTAACCCCGCTTGAGGATCTTTACCGCGTAAAATTATTTCAAACCCGCGAAAAAGTTCGGCATGAGTCCAAGCGTTTGTCACATATCCATTTTCGATTTCGACACGCACATCTAAATCACCCTCGACTCTACCGACAGGTGAAATATCTAAGGTTTGAATTGGCATATTTGTCCTTTGTTAGTTGTCATTAGAATTTTTGTTTCGCGCAAAGACGCAAAGGGGCAAAGGCGCAAAGAATATAATTGTGGCAATAATTCTCTTAACCACTGACTAATGACTAAGTGGGTGAACACAATAGAACCAATCTGTGTAAAGAAAAGTAAAATCCCCCAAACCCTCTTCACTATTGCCTATTGCCTCTTACCTTGCCATAAGGACGATTTTTAATGCTAACCTACTTACTGACCAATGACTAAACTGTAAAAAAGTCTTCGTCTGCCCATTTTGGGGCTGTGTTTTTGGCAACAACGGTGAGGACTGCGTAATCTTTGTGGTTGACTCCGGGGGGTATTTCTTTGGGTACTCCCATGACGGTTTGGGTTTTAAAGACTGTTCCGGGTTTGAGGTCGAAAAAGGGAAATTCAGGTTCTGTGCAGCCTAAACAGGGCATTCCGGCGCGGGTTTTGGAGGAGACGCGATTCCAGAGAATGCGGTTACAGGAGGCATGAGTCATGGGACCACGACAACCTAAGTCGTAAAATAGACAACCTTTCCGTTGTCCAAATTCGGTGGTTGTGGCTTTATATGCAAAGTGAATGTTGCGGGTACAACCGGTTTCGGCGTAGGTGTTGAAGAAGGTTTGGGGACGGTGCAGTTCATCAAGAACTATATCATCAATTCGACCAGTGGCGATCGCTACTAATATCTGCGTTATCCAGTCGGGGTGTGCGGGACAACCAGGAATATTAATTATCGGTAAGCCGGCTTGACTGACAAAATCTTTACCTAAAAAACCGCCTTCTTCCCGTTTGAGAAATTGCAGTCCTTTGGAGTCGCTGGGGTTGGGTGACATAGCGGGAATTCCTCCCCAACTTGCACAGTCTCCCACAGCCACAATAAATTTCGCAACTTTGGCTAAATCGTTTAACCAATCTTTCATGGGACGGTCGGCAAACCGGTTCCATTCTCCTGTACCATTAGGGGCGTTAACTACGCTACCTTCAAATACCAAAATATCTACAGGAATTTTACCAGAAATACAGTCCCATAAAAGGGTTTTGACGTTTTCACCTAATTCTACACCCAAGGAAGGATGCCAAAGTATTTTCATCCCGAAATCAGCAATTAAATCACAAGCTGTTGGTTCTTCGGCATTTAGAAACGACATGGTGTCACCCGAACAAGCACCACCTTGTAACCAGAGTACATTAGTCATTAGCTATGTGTTTCTATATATGTTGACAATGCACAATTAAAGAAGTTCTGTAGGGGTATAATTTCCCTTTTGAGAGGATTTACTTGTAGAGAATGACCTATTGATCAATATTTATTATTTTAAATTAAGGTGTTATTTAAAGCAATTAATTTTTTGGAAATAAAAATTAAGAATTAGCATAATTGGATGTTATGGTCAGAAAAGTAGTGAGGGCAAAATCATAGATATCGAAATTAATCAACGGTATCTGATAGTATTTCCCCAACTTTTAAAGTTTTTCCTGCTACTGTTACTTGATCATCATCTCCTAATTTTCGTCCTCTGCGCGTTTCCACTACACCATTAACTTTAACCTCACCATCAACAATCATCCATTTAGCTTGACCTCCGGTAGAGGTGATACCGGAAAACTTTAAAAACTGGTCGAGTTTAATCATTTGCTTTTACCCACTACTTAAAAAGTATTATTTATAGCAATATATCAGAATTTAGGATTTTGGCAACAATTTAAATTCTTGCAAAGCCGGTAAGAAGTTTTTATTTTCATGGCTAGGACGACTCAGTTTAATCAAGGCAAAACGCTGTAAACTAGTTAAGCTTGCCCATGCCTCAGTTGTGATAATCACACCTATTTCCTGGGCTTTTGCGTGAATACTGCTGGGAATAGCGGTATTATCCATCCATGCTGGATGAGTTTCAATGGGTAATTCGGCTACTGGTTTACCAGTGAGTTGCAATACCAACTCTTGAATATAATGTCTGTAATCATGAATTTGACCATCTGTATCGCAAGGTAATATCGCTAAATTTTGACGTGATTCTTGATTCATCTGATTCCATTCTGCTAATTTTAGCTTAATACCGCAAGTGTCTAATTTATAGCGCACTTGCATAGGAATACAACGCCAAGAATCAACAAAATCTGCTTCAAATTCAAAAAAATATGTCATAAAATTGATGATAATGATAGTTATAAATTATAGATTTATATAATTATTGTAAACAATTTATGAGAAACTACAGTTAATTTTTATTAAATAGAATCCAAACATTATGAATATTGATTTAAAGCGTGATGTTACTACTATTGTTTTAGCAGGTGGTAAAAGCACTCGCATGGGTAGAGATAAGGCTTTAATTCCCATGGTCGGTGTCCCCATGTTGCAATTAATTTGTACTATTGCTGAAGCTTGCACTGATAAAGTTTATATAGTAACTCCCTGGCCAGAACGTTATCAAGAATTGCTAACACCTAAAAGTCAATTTATTCCAGAAGTTCCTTTACCTGGGGAAACTGGAAATGAACCCCGCACTCATGGACCACTTGTAGGTTTTATACAAGGTTTAGCAGCAGTAAAAACAAATTGGGTTCTATTATTAGCTTGTGATTTACCAAATTTGCGGCTAGAAATATTACAAGATTGGATATCTAAATTAGATACAATTCCCGAAAATAAAATGGCGGCTTTAGTCAAAAATAATCAAATTTGGCAGCCTTTATGTGGTTTTTATCGTCGTCGTTGTTTACCGGAATTAAATCAGTATGTTGAAGAAGGTGGACGTTCTTTTCAGCAGTGGTTAAAGTCTTATTCCGTAGAAGTATTACCTTTGGAAGATTCACAAATGTTATTTAATTTTAACAAGAATATCCCCGAATAATAAAACCCAGGTATACAAGTAGACCCTAACAATACTGTAGCCAAAAAATAGGATGAAGAGAGGGCTGATGTAGTAGAGTTATTGACAAGGTATTGATGCTATGTTAGAACTGGTAAGGTATTTTTACTGCATGGCTACAGTATTGTTTTATGTTATATAATTTCCCTGATTATACTCAAGATGGCTGAATCGTTTGCTTCTATAGAGGTAGGAATTTAGCAATGCTAAACCCCTACACATCTGGATTTTTCGTAATCTTGTAAAAGTTCAAATCTCAGCCGTCATGAGGATAAATTCCAGTAAATTGCAGGTAAATGAGGTACAACTTTTAATCACAAAGCCTTGCACTTAAAGGGCTTTACCGCCGATAGCTGCTGTAATTATCAACTTTGCATTCAAAAGGAACATTAAGATCGATGAATTTTAGAGATATCAAAGAAAATATTGGTTATTTTATTTTCTCTTCTGTCAAGAACTTCAGGGCATTTTTCGGTCGAGTTAACTGGGGAGGTCTTTTATCAAATACTAGTGACTTGACTGTTCTATTACCAATTATTGGCTATGGAATTGTGATAATGTCATTCATAGATTTTATCTATGTGATTGTCCCACCTCAACTCCAAAACCCTGAATGGGAACTCAACGCCATTAGTCTCCTCACTCAGCATAGTTGGGTTTTTTTGATTGGCTTAGGGTTTATTTTTACTCTTTACTTTCGTGACAATCGAGGTGATATCCGCTTCCTAGAAATTGTTTTTTTGAGATTTATCCGCTGGGTGATTCTGCTCATGGGAATCGCCTTTTTTGCCTTAATTCCCCTGACTTTCTTAAATACGCAACGAGTCCTAAAAGTGGTCAATGATCAAATCACCGAACAGAGAAATAACCGTGTTGAACAAATAACCCAAATCGAAAAGCGTCTTGCTTCAGGGGTTAGCGCAGAACAAATCAAGCTGTTCGCTAAAAATATCAACATGAGTCCAGATGACTTAAATTTACCAACTCCTCAGCTTAAAAATACAATTCAAAAAAACTTAGCCAGTGCAAAAAAGACAATCTCCCAAGAAGCAGCCCTAAACCAGCGAGGGCAGTGGAAGAATAGATGGAAAAGTAGCTTGAGAACAGTTATTGCTCTCCTAATTATTGCTGTTACCTTTGTGATTGTTTGGCTTAAAATAGGACGGGCTTGTATTTAGAATGTTGAAAACGATATTAGCAATGACAGGTAAAATAGAAAAGTTTAGGGAAGTTAATTTTCTGAATTATACTTTCTTCATTCTATTTATTTTTGGGTTAGTAACTTCAACTCACCTAACACTCTATTGGCGAGTTGAACAAAATGCTAACGATTGGTTCTTTCAACTATTGTTATATGCAAGTGTCATATTCCACATTTACGAGAGACGGAATAACCTTGCTTTCGTCAGCCAGTTTCCTGCTAATTTTGTTGGTTGTTGTTTAATTATTATTCCCTACATCAATGCGAAATTTTCAGTTCAAGAAATCTCTATTTTTTGGTACTGTCTCCCCTTGATTAGTGCTATTGGTTTGGCTTTATTAGCATCAGGATTTGAGGGAATTAAACAATTTAAGCGAGAATTAGCAGTAATTGCTATATTTCCCTTGATTTTCGTCTTTGTCAAATTATTGGGAATGCTGATTCGGATTACGGTAATCTCCGCCAAACTTACTTCTTATCTTTTATGGTACTTGGGCTTTAATTCCGCTACTCAAGGCGCTCTTGTTTCTGTTAATAATGGGGTAATTGATATTTTATCAGAATGCACGGCGATACCACTTTTAATCATGCTATTAAAATTTTCTTTCGTGCTGGCCATTCTTTTTCCCTCTTATCTGAAAAATATTTATTTGCCTTTTATTCTTTCAGTGCTTATTAGTGTTATTTTGTCCGTGATCCGATTGGTTATTATAGCACTAGTGGTGACAGATAAACCTGCATTTAATTATTGGCATGGTTCTCAAGGTGGTGATATTTTTGCTTTACTTTCGTTCCTATCCTTTGGGGCAGTGATTCTTTTCCTATCACCCAGTCAAATTCCATCGTCACTGACAAAAGCCCCCCCTCAAAAGTCTCAGCCAGAAAAGTCTCAGCCAGTATCCTGGTTAATTGTACTAACAGGTATCGGTTTGATCATCATTTTATTTAATTTTTGTATCCATCCCAACGCGGGCTTGAGTCAAACCGCCGTCTATCGTTTTCCGTCACAAATTCCTCTCCCTGGTTGGCAATTCATGGCTAGTGAACCTCTATCTTTATCGTCAAAGCAACTAGCCCAGGAGAATAATCGTCCTCTACTAAACACAGATATCGAAACCGATAAGACGAAGGATATCTTGTTAGGACAAATTTATCATTACCAAAAAGCCGGTCAGGGCTTAACTGCTAACTTTTACTATGTCCCTTCTAGCTTAGGTGATGTCAAAGAATACTATCAGCAATTTAGTTATCTACCTAATTTACCTAAGCTGATAAAGCCCGTTCAAAAAGTGAACCTCAAAGGTGATCATTTAGAGTTTTTTGATCAACAAAACCGCTATTTGACGGCCTGCATTAATTCCTTGGGAAAAAGTACAGTGACAGTATCTCAATTCGCTGCCCATTTTTATCGTCCTTACCTAAATCCCTCTCAATGGTTGAATCTATTGAACGGTAAACAAACTTTCCGTGACCGTCGCTGTATCTGGGGGCAACTTTCGTTAACTAAGGCTGATACTAGTGATGTTGAATTAGAAACTGCTTGGCAGGCTTTATTATCTTATTGGCAGAGTAATTTTCCTAAGTTGAAACTCTAGTAATTAGACATCTCCAAAAATTAAATATGCGTGACCTGTAGAGACGTTCCATGGAACGTCTCTACAATCTTTAGGGGAGATGTCTATTACCCATATACAGCACTTCCCGGTGTTATGAGGTACATATCTAGCGGGCAAGATGCCCGCACTACAAGAGTTTCATGATTCAACTTTGTACCTCATAAGAGCGGAAACCGCTGTATAACAATATGTAAAGTTACCTTGATGCCTTATTTTGGTTGATTTTTAGCCATATTACCTCAGAGGATGTTTGAAAAGTGGTATTCCGTAATTTTCATCACATTGCTACCCCCCTTTCCCCTTGTAAAGGGGGGAAACAATAAAAATCCAGTTCCCTCCCCTTTACAAGGGGAGGGTTAGGGTGGGGTAAAAAATATTTGATACATCAACCATAACTTTTCAAACACCCTCTCAGTAAAAAATATTTTGATGGTTTTTTACTGAGGTAATAATGTATGATATAGTCATGTTACTTTTAGAGTTTTCTCTGTTCTCTATTAGCGGCATATACTGGGATTTTTTCGGCACATTATTTCAATCTCATGTTTTTAAACATGAGTTTTTCCATTTGCCCGTTCCCTGTTCCATCTGAATTTTTACCTAAAAAATCAACATGAAAGTTTTTACCCCCCCCATAATCGCTAAAACCCTTGCTCTGACTAGCTTTGCTTCTTTATCTGTCATGGTGGCTGCTCCTGCCCAAGCGATTACTTTTTCGGGAGATACAACAGGCGCTCCTACGTGGAATCGCCCAAATGAGAATGGAAGCAATCCCCCTGCTGAATTATCAGATACAGTTACTGCCGTCCCCTATCAAGTGCAAAATTTCTTTGTGGATACTACTGGGGCTTACAATTTTCTTAGTACTAGTACAGCCTTCGATAACTACACCTTTCTCTATCAGAATAGCTTTAGTGCAGCTAGTCCCCTAACTAATGTCATTATCGGTAATGATGACAATCCAAACATTTTTAATTCTGGCTTTAATGGGGTTAACCTGACGGCAGGTACTCAGTATTATTTCGTGAATACGGGATACAGTGACAATCATTTCGGTGCTTACGATTCTAGCATTACCGGGGTTGGGAATGTCACTCTGGCTGCTGTGCCTTGGGAAACCGACGCTCTTCCTGTGGTGGGTAGTACGGTGCTTTTTGGTGCGGGTATGTGGGCTAAACGCAAATTTGCTCAAAAAAAGATCGGGATTGAAAACGCTTAAATTGTTTTATTGTTGATAAATAGTCAGAACCCACTTAGAGGTTGTTTGAAAAGTATCAGATGAAACCCATAATTTCCAAAAACCTAACCCCCCTGCCCCCCTTCCCTGCAAGGGAATGGGGGTTTTAAAGCCTCTCCCCTTGCAGGGGAGAGGTTTGGAGAGGGGTCAATTTATACATTCAAAACTTTTCAAACATCCTCTTAATGAGTGGGTTTTTTATTCTGGTTTTAATTTTATGTCAATTTTGATAACTGCTAGATAAATCACGAATTTGAGGATAGAAAGGCAACTCCTTTTATTGGTAAATTCACTCTAGATTTTTATAATCCAATTGTTTTATATTGGATGGGGGGTTGTGTCTAGAACGAAATAACCCCACCCCCAACCCCTCCCCGCAAGCGAGGAGGGGGGCATGATGTGTTTTATTTAAGTGCATACGACTGTAAGAAATTGGGGAATTTGTATCAACTCGAAAACTGCGTAAATCGGCTTAGTTAATAACCCTAATATATGGGTGATCATAACTCCATTCCCCAGGCAAATTTATGACTTCTAGTATTACAGATTCATTTGTGAAAGCTGCTATTGCGTCCATATCTTCAGAGTCAGCAACAACAGCCGAAAAAATCCAAATGCTAATAGAAATAGCACAAGGTTTTCAAAAGAAGCCGAAAACAGCACAAGATTTACATAATGCAATTGGGCTATTTGACCGCGCTTATCAAATGTGTGGGGATGACTATGTTTTACTGAAAGCACGGGCTAAGGTGGGCATGGCAGGGTCATTACAGATGATTCCTGACGGGGGTTCTCAATTTTTGCAACAAGCACGGGCAGATTATCAGGAAGCTTTGCCGATTTTACAACAATTGGCAACGGCGGAGGAAGTAGCCGCAGTGCAGATGAATTTGGGGTTAGTTTTCCAATCTTTAGTTCCCTATAATTTAGCCCAGATAACTGAGAGTATTCATGCTTATCATGAGGCTTTGCGGGTGTTTACTTGGGAAAATTACCCTCAGGAATATGCGATTTTACATAATAACATAGCGATCGCTTATCTTTCCATGCCCATGTCGTCGGCACAGGAATCTTTGCGTCAAGGTTTAGCGGTTCAGTCTTTTGAAATTGCCCTCAAGCATATTAACTTAATTGACCATCCTAGAGAGTATGCAATGTTGCAAAATAATTTAGGAAATGCTTTACAATATTTAGTAAGTTCTCATCCTATCGAAAATAATTTACGGGCTGTTTTAGCTTACAATGAAGCTTTAAAAGTGCGTAATTTGCAAGATACACCGTTAGAATATGCGAATACAATTTCTAACAAAGCTAACCTTCTCTTCAACTTACCTGACGACCCCGAAAAACCAGAATTAGGGAATCCCCAAAATCTCTTAAAGGCAGAAGAATACTATCAAGAAGCTTGGCGAATATTTACAGAACATCAGCAATTAGAACAAGCCGAAATAGTAGCCAAAGCCCTCCAAGATTTAACTGCGGAAATTCAAGCATTTTCATTAAATTAAACCCTAAATAGGAGAATATCTATGTTTGAATTAGTAAATGATCCAGTATTTCTCAAATTTCTGCATAGTTTAAATACAGAATTAAATCTCACTACAGGATTTACTTGGTTAATCATTGCTGTGATTTTATCAATGATTGGTGGTGCAATTGGTGGAATTATCCTTGCGGGTAAAGATATCGGATACCAATTTGCAGCCATAATTGGTAGTTTATTTGCACCAGCAGGGGTAATTCCTGCGGTAATTTTAGGGTTATTTGTCCTGAATTTATTAGCCAATCATTAGGAGCATATATGTTAGCATTAACTTGGTTTTCTATGCAGTTATTTTTCAAGGGTAAACTATTCCGTGACCCTATATATTTTCTGCGTCAAATTATTATTGCTAGTGGTATTGGTACGGTTATATTAGTATTATTAGCACAAGCCTCAATTCCTCTTTGTATTCCCGTTACTGTGGCTAGTTTGACTACGGGTGCAATTATGCCTTTTTTGTTGCAAGATTTTAGAATGAAATGAATGAAGAAACTAACCACAGAGGACACAGAGGACACGGAGAAATAAGAGTTTGAGAGGTTCATAAATGTGGAGATGTTTTATTAAATGTCTCTACAAGTTTTGCGGCATAGATTTTTTGGGTTTTTAATATTTATCTCACTAAAAAATGATACTTTATTAAAGAATTCGGGGACTATTACTAAATGTAATCTTTTACTACAATTTGATAAATCTTAAAAAATATGTGCTATCCTCAAAGGAAAATTATTTATTAATATTCCAGGGATTATGTCTGATTTCAATAACTATATCCAAGACTTGCAAGAAAATAGCCAACGCGGTGGAGAACGTAGTCATTACCCCAGTCTAAAACGTCTAGTTGAGGATTTAATGATTGGTATTAATGCCAGAATTGAAGAGAAAGGTAATCAAGCAGGAATCCCTGATTTAACTATTAGAAAAAATGATCGAATTTTGGGATATATAGAAGCTAAAGATATTCATATTGATTTAGGTAAAATCCAAAAAACTGCACAAATCAAACGTTATTTAGAATCCAATATTGGTTACAATTTGATTTTAACTAATTATCTAGAATTTTGGTGGTATGTCGACGGAGAATGTGAAAAAACTGCTAAACTAGCTGATTTAGAACAAGGTGAAATTATTCTAATTGATAATTTACAACCTATCAGAGAATTACTGCAATTATTCCTAAATCAAAAAGCCAAAGATATTAATAATTATTATGATTTGGCTAAGGAAATGGCAGCTTATACTAAAACCATTAGAAACGCAATTCAATCATCTTTAGAAATAGAAACAACTACAGAAGAATTAAATCAATTAAAATCAACATTTAAGAAATTACTACTTTTAGATATAGATAATGATAAATTTGCAGATATGTATGCCCAAACTATTGCTTATGGGTTATTTACTGCGAAAATTGGTCATGCACAAAACCCTGGACAATTTGCATTTAATCGCACTACAGCCAGTATTTATATTACTGATAGAATCCCTTTTTTAAAGGGTTTATTTGATTTGGTTTTAGGAACTGATAGTGTTAGTAAAATTCACAAATCAATTGAGAATTTAATAGACTTATTTAACACAATAGACATGACCAATATTTTAGAAAACTTTGGTCAGGAAACCCGCACAGAAGACCCAGTTATTCACTTTTATGAAACATTTTTAGCTGCTTATGAATCTTCATTAAGGAAAAGTAGAGGAGTTTATTATACTCCTGAACCTGTAGTTAATTTTATTGTTCGTTCTGTTGATGATATTTTAGATAAAGTCTTTGATTTAGAATATGGTTTAGGAAATCGCAAAGTCACAATTCTTGACCCCGCAACTGGAACAGGAACATTTTTATATGCAGTTATTAAACAAATTCGTGATAATGTTGCTAATTTTGATATCCGTCAATGGAATAATTTTTTAAGAGGTGCAAGACTTTTAAACCGTCTATTTGGATTTGAATTATTAATGACTCCCTATACTATAGCGCATTTAAAATTAGGTTTATTATTAGGAGATTTAGGTTATAAATTTGTACCAGAGGAAAGATTAAAAGTTTATTTAACAAATGCGTTAGAAGCAGGAATAAAGGAAGGTGATTTAATTCCTGGTATTACTCAAATAATTGCGAAAGAATCCAGTCAAGCAGGAAAAGTAAAAACAGAAATTCCGGTAATGGTGGTATTAGGAAATCCTCCTTATTCTGTCAGTTCTCAAAATGCTAGTAAACGCAAAAGAGTTTTAAATCAAGATGAAAGATATTTAGCAGATGTTGAATATACTGGTTCAGCTTGGAATCGGATTTACAAAACAGGAAAAGCGGGTAAAACCATTACGGAATTAACCCATATTGGGGAACTTTTAGAATTATATAAAGGTAGAGTCAGACTAGAAAAAGAAAAGAATATTCAACCTTTAGATGATGATTATATTAAATTTATTCGTTTTGCTCAATATCAAATTCAAAAAACACCTAAAGGCTATGGTATTATTGGTTTTATTACTAATCATTCCTATCTCAATGGTTTAATTCATAGAGGTATGAGGGAAGAATTATTAAAGTATTTTGATACTTTATATATCATGGATTTACATGGTAATTCTTTATTAAAAGAAACCACACCAGAGGGAAATGTTGATCAAAATGTTTTTGATATTCAACAAGGTGTAGCGATTTTAATTGCTGTGCGCGAAAAAAGCGAACCTGATTATTTTTCTACGGCTTATAAATCCAGAGATGGAATTAAGGAAATGGCTAAGGTGTTATATTATGATCTTTGGGGAAGTCGTGAGGATAAATATAAGTTTTTAGAATCTGCGAGTTTAAATAATGTTAATTGGATAGAGTTACAACCAACTGCACCAAATTACTTTTTTGCACCGAAAGATTTTGAAATAATCCAAGAGTATAATAAGTTAATCCCAATAACAGATATATTTTTATTGTCTAAGAATGGTATTCAATCAGGACATGATTATTTTGCTATAGCTTACGACAAAAAAGAATTAGAAAAAAGAGTTCAAGACTTTTATTCATCATCAATTACTAATAATGAAATTCAAACCTATTATGAATTAACAGATAAAGCAGGTTGGACATTAAATGCAGAAAGAAAAACTGCTTTTATTGAAAGATATAATTCTGATTTACTTAAACCATATTGTTATAGATTATTTGATAACAGATGGATTTATTTTAGTAAGAGGATTCTCAAAAGACCTGTTAAAGAAGTAATGCAACATTTAATTCATCCTAACTTAGCATTAATTTGTTGCAGACAACAAGCAGAAATGGGATTTAGACACATATTTGTAACTAATTTTCTGGGAGACTGTAATGCAATATCATTAAGTTCAAGAGAATTTAACTATTACTTTCCTCTCTACACATACCCAAATACAGAAAATGATCAAACAAATCTTTTTCTGGAAAAAACTCCCAACCTATCCCCAAAATTCCTAGAAGCTATCAAAGAAAAACTTGGTAAAATACCAACTCCAGAAAAAATATTTTACTATGCTTATGCTATATTTCACAGTCCAACCTATCGTACTAGATACGCTGAATTTCTAAAGATAGATTTTCCGCGTCTTCCCTTAACCAGTAATCAAAAACTCTTTCATGAATTAGCTATCAAAGGAGAAGAATTAGTTAATTTACATTTAATGAAATCTGATAAACTCAATACCTTAATCACAACATACCAAACCATAGAAGATAATCAAGTTAGCGAAGTTACCTATAATTCCGAATTGCAAAGAGTTTATATCAATAAACAGAGTTATTTTACCGATATTCCTCCACATATTTGGGAATTTAAAATAGGAGGATATCAAGTATTAGATAAATGGTTAAAAGACCGAAAAAATGCTAATAGAAAATTATCTGTTGAGGAAATTAACCATTATCAAAAAATTGTCATTGCTTTAACAGCAACTTTACAACTAATGCAGGAGATTGATAGAATTATTCCAGGTTTTCCCATAGAGTAAAAAAATGTTATAATTAATATGTATTGTCTTGTAAAAACCCAAGCAGTAAAATTACTATAGTCCTTCTATTTGAGGTAAAACTTATGTTACAGCTACAAATTAAATCCGATTCTCCTGACGTTGAAATCGTACAAAACCTGGTTCAGTCAGCCATTGATTCCGAGATTAAAAACTTAAAACGTTCAATAGAAAAAACCAATAAATTACTAATGGAATTTGAAGCAAAATATCAAGTTTCATCAGAGTTTTTTTTCGCCAATTGGACAGCAGAAGACCTTACAGGTGGTGACGAAGAATATGTAAGTTGGGCTGGAGAGATAAAAATTAAACAAAAATTAACTAATTCTCTACAAAAGTTAGAAGCAATTGAATATGTTATAAATGATTAATATAATTTAATATCAAAAAATAGAGAATTATAAGTTATTTTATCAAATAAATAAACATCCTATAAATCCTTAAATCCTGTAAATCCTGATATGGCTACGCCACGCTACGCTATCAGACAAAAATTATTAAGGATTTTGTTGGGTTTCCTTGCGTCAACCCAACCTACGAAATGTTTAACTCATTAAATCTTGAAACATAGCGGTACTTAAATAGCGTTCACCAAAGGAAGGTTGAATCATTACTATTAATTTACCAGCATTTTCTGGGCGTTTTCCTACTTCAATAGCAGCAGCTAAAGCCGCACCAGAAGATATTCCTGATAATAACCCTTCTTCCCTGGCTAATCTCCGTCCATAGTCCATTGCTGCTGCGTCCTCAACTTGAATTATTTCATCAATTAGATCTTGACGCAAAACATCAGGAATAAATCCCGCACCAATACCTTGAATTTTGTGAGAACCTGCTTTACCACCTGATAGAATTGGACTATTACTAGGTTCAACTGCAATCACTTGAAAACTTGGTTTGCGTTGTTTAATAACTTCGGCAATACCAGTAATTGTGCCACCAGTTCCGACCCCAGAAATTAAGATATCAACTTCTCCGTCTGTATCTGCCCAAATTTCTTCAGCGGTGGTTTCTCGGTGAATTTTCGGGTTAGCTGGGTTAGCAAATTGTTGTAACATAAAAGCATTGGGAGTATTAGCAACAATTTCCTCCGCTTTGTTAATTGCACCTCGCATTCCTTGAGTACCAGGTGTTAATTCCAAACTGGCACCATAAGCCCGCAACATGGCGCGTCTTTCTTGGCTCATGGTTTCTGGCATGGTTAAAATTAATTTGTAGCCACGGGCGGCTGCTACCATTGCTAAGGCGATACCTGTGTTACCAGATGTGGGTTCGACTAAAATGGTTTTGTCCGGTGAAATTAAACCTTCAGCTTCAGCGGAAAGAATCATACTCACGCCAATTCTGTCTTTCACAGAGGCAGCAGGATTCATGCTTTCTAATTTGACAACTATCCTCGCTACCACTCCCTCGGCTTGGGGAATTTTATTCAACTGAATTAATGGAGTTTTGCCAATAAGTTCTGTTACGTCTTTAGCAATTCGCATTTATTAACCTCTAAAATTTATATATTAATCTATTTTGGTTAAGTATTTATCTGATTGAGTTTTGATATCAGCCATAGCCATTTTAGCATCATCTCTGTCTATTGCTATAAGCAAATCTTCCCAATTGTTGAAAATAATAAGATAATACTTTCCTTAGAATATCTTAATTTTGTTTCTGAGCTATTCAAGATATCTTAGGTCTAGCCTTGTCATGAGATGCTGTGATTTGAGTGCAGTTTGTACTTGTGAATCTTCCTTTCAAAATATATCAAACCAATAGCCCATCTTCGTTTGAGTTTGAGTACAAAATCCCCCGTCCCTTCCCTCAAAAATGCTAGTACCCCACTCAATAAATACTAGCACCCCTACACCAAATATTTTTTTTAATGTTTACACAGTCAGGATTACAGGCTGTGAGTATTGTTGTAATCATCTTAATAATATTAATTCAACTCACTTAAAGTTGGGACTAAAAGAGCAACTGATATAAACGATATAGGATTTACGCAGAGATTCCCCTCTACCCCCCGAAGTTCCTAAGATGAAAGTCTGACGAATCAGGGGGGACTTCTTAACTCCTATATCTCTCAAGATTCATCTAAATACTATCTGTATTACTCCATACAGAAAGGACATAATTTTATTTTTGAGGAGATTTTGATCAGCATATTTTGAATAACAAAAAGGTGCAAAAATCAATCTAATAGAAATTTTATTTCTATCTAGGTAATCTATACCTGGCAATGGAGAATAAATATGAAAGTCAAACTTTTAAATGTGCTGACTGTAAGTTTGGTAACTTTAGCATTAATTTCTCCAGGGGTAGTAGTATTTGCTATAGTTTGGGGACAACATAGAGAGTTCGTTAAAACACAGAATTTATCCTGTGAATTGCCGAAAATAAATATAGCATCTCCTCAATTAGTTCCCCAACAAAAAATTATCAATACTCAGCCATCTTTAGTCAAGGTTAAATTATCTAACAATAACTTTCTACATCAATTAAAAATTGCGGCAAAAAAATACAAATTAGCAACAATTTTGCAATGGATATTTTTAATCACACCGATTTGTACTGGTATAGGAATTATTGCTTATGACAGATATCTTGTCTATCGTGCTGCTGTATTAAAAGAACACATTGCCATCTTAGAAAGAATGTGGCAACAAAGCATCGAACAGTAATTTTTCAAGTTAATCATTCACCATAAACTAAATTATCATGACAGACGAACGCCAAACACAGTATTTTAATTTAATTGATGAACTTCTCCAATGTCCTAATGGTCAAGAACCAGAAGTTTTGGAAGCACAACCGGAATTAATTGATTCTGGTTTAGTGCAAGCAATGTTACAAGTAGCCACAATGTTTGCCCATCAAGGTAATCAAGATGGAGCGCAATTTCTATTTTTTGTTGCTAAACAATTAGCAAAGGAATTAGGTTTATATCCTGAAGTTTCTAATCAAGTTGTCACTCAGGAGTAATGATGCTATTGACTGCAACTGATGCTGGAAAAATATCATTAGAATTTCTTTTGGCAGATTGGAATATTGCTGATGATTATAGAGATTGGTTTACAGTGATTAATTCTCGATTAATGGGTGAGAGTTGGTACATTGTAGAATTGGGTGTAGAGGGATTACCTGATAAATGGTTTATGCAGGTTTATGACACAGGAGTTTGTGACCCTAACTATACTTTTATTTCCCCAATTTCTGGTGCAGAGGGATATACCGATTTGAAAAGTCTACCAGATATTATTGCTGATGTTTTAGTAGCAGAACGTAATTCTCGATAAAAACTTGAGATATTTAGATCCCCGACTTCTTAAAGAAGTCGGGGATCTGGTATTTTATTATTAATTTTGTCAGGTTTAAATAACAATTATATGTTATAATCAATAGAGTTATGGAAGCTACAGAAGAATCAGTCAGATGATTACTGAAGACATCCTAGCCCAAGAATTTATTAGAGTCGTAAATGACTATTACCCCGCCGTGGGAGAACTCTTAGAAGGCTGTCATGTGAAAGTTATCACTTGCTTTTGGGGACGACCTGCAAAACGGTTTCAATATATAGGAATTTATTGTCGAGAAGACATCATGCCCTATGTTCAAGCTAAAAAAGAAATCCTCAGAGAATTAGCCGAAAATATGGGGTTAATTCAAGTAGTTTGTTTGAATGCTAAACGATTGCTACGTGACCCTATGTCGAAGTTAAAACAGTCTGAACCTCGATTATGGTTGGAGTTGCAATTAATGGCAGCCTAATCTGATATTTGGTCAACAATGAAAACAGGACTTTTCTGCAATTACGAAAATCATCACCTAGATGCTAGACGGACTATTTTTGAGCAAGTTTTATTGGTAAAAGAGGCTGAAAGTTTAGGTTTTGAAGAAGCTTGGGTAACAGAACATCATTTTAATGAGTTCAATCTCAGTTCTTCAATTTTGCTGTTATTGGCACATTTGGCAGGTGTGACTTCGCAAATTCGTCTAGGAACTGCCGCTGTATTATTGCCATTTCATCAGCCAATTCGCGTGGCTGAAGATATTGCTACGTTGGACAATCTTTGTAGTGGTAGGCTGGCTTTTGGGGTAGCTAAAGGTGGTCCTTTTCCCCAGCAAAATAAACATTTTGGGGTGACAACTCAGGAATCTCGCAGCAGAATGTTAGAGTCAGTAGCATTGATTCAAAAGCTTTTATATGAGACTAACGTATCATTTAATGGCCAATATTATCAATGCGAAAATCTCACAATTCATCCCCAACCATTGCAAAAACCAATTCCCATATATGTTGCTAGTGGTGACAATGATGCAATTGAATTTGCTGCTAAAAATTCCTTTGGAATCATGGGTGGTCCACCTTTTTCCCTAGAAAGACTCAAGAAGACAGTCAATAAATATCGGGAATTTAATTCCAGTGGTGCTGATAAGTTCCTGTTAGCGCGGTTCTTTTTTGTGGGTAAAACTCATGATGAAGCGGTAAATGAAGCATTGCCTTTTATTCGCCATTTCAGCAAAGAAATGACAGCTAACTCAACTCAAGTAATGCAGAAAAGTCCTCAACAACCAGCATTTGATCGGACAAATATTTGTTTTGATGAAGACTATTTGATTGAGAATTCTATTATCGGTGATGTTAACGGTTGTCGTGACAAAATCAAGAAATTCCAGGACGAATTAGATCTCAGCACACTAGCGTTAAAACCCTCATCTTTTTCTTTGCAAAAAAATCGAGAAAGTTTGCAACGCTACAATCAAGAGGTGCGGAATTATGTCTAAACTTTCTTTGCTTCCTCCCGATGATTTACCTCCTACAAAGGTAACAAAAGAGGATGGAATTCTCCATTTGGAATTGGAACAATCTATTGGTAAATGCTTCTTCTATGCGTGCGATCGCATTACCCAAGTATTACTATCTAATTGTCAATGGTACATGACTACAAATAATACTACTTTGATGTTAATTGTAGACTGTCCCGATATAGTGGCTTATTGGCATATAGTCAGCAATATTCCCCAATTGGGAAATAGACTGGAAAGATTTACTAAAAATGCCAAAATTCGCGTTTATCCTCCTTTTGGAAAAGGATCACCTTTTGAAATTGGAGTAACCGAAATTTCAGCCTATCGAGATTGGTTGTAAGTCCTAAATTATATTTTAATCACTAAAATCACCAGATCCCCGACTTCTTGAAGAAGTCGGGGATCTATCTTGTTATAATAAAATAAATACAACATACCAGCCATGATTAACAACATGATTAATAACAAAAAAGAACTTTTTGATCGTTGGGCAAATAGTTATGATTGGGCATTTCCTTCTTTTATTTATCAAGCAATCCATAAAAGATTACTTACAAAAGTTGAATTATCACCTCATGCAAATATTTTAGATTTAGGTTGTGGAACAGGTAGATTATTAGATAGATTAGCAAAACAGTTTCCAGAAATCACAGGAACAGGTTTAGATTTATCTCCCCAAATGTTACGGGTAGCAAGACAAAATAACCGCCACCGTCCCCGGTTAATTTACCTTGAAGGTAATGCTGAAAATCTCCCCTTTGCTGAGGGACAATTTGATGCGGTTTTTAATACCATCAGCTTTTTGCATTATCCTCAACCAGAACAGGTTTTAAATGAGGTAGCAAGGGTACTTTCTCCTGGTGGTAAATTCTATTTAGTGGACATTACTTTTAATAACTCATCACCATGTCAAATTACGCCCCATTCTCCCACAGGAATTAAGTTTTATAGCCAAAAACAAAGAGAAGAAATGGGGAATAATGCTGGTTTAAATTGTGTAGGTCATTATGACTTATTAGGATTTGTATTATTAACAGTTTTCCAAAAATAATATTCGTAGAGTGCGTTAGTGATAGCGTAGCGCACCATTTTCTGATCCTAGATAGTTAGTAGATTTAATATTCCAAGTTTAAACTTCCACCTCTTGAACGACCTCTAAAGGTAATTCTAATATTTCTACAATTTCTTGATCACTTAAACCTAACTGCCTTAATTTTTCGATTTTCTTAACTCTCTTTTTATCTAACTTTCTTTTAGGAGGTTTAGAACCAATATTCACACAACCAATTATATTTTGATTAATACTTTTATCACCTAAAAAAATATTTACATTTCCCTGTCGTTCAAGAACAGATTTAAGATTACTTTTATCAACTGGTTCATCGAAAATATTAGATAACATTTGCAAGAGTTCATAACCTACATCCTTCGCGTGACCGGCACTACAACCACAAGCTTCAGCAATATCAGCATATTTTTGATATTTTAGTGTTCCTTCAATAACGCCACGTTGTAAGTCGTTGAGATGCTGTCCTGTGTTGAGATAAAAAGCGTCATCCACAAGTTGTAGTAGTTGCTGAACCTGCATATTGATAAATGTAACGCGACATAGGTAATTTTAGCAGACTTTATCCGTATTTTTCAGCTTTTTTCCGTCTGATTTTTAATTTTTTTTACGATCCGCTTTTTTCCGCTTTTCGCTTGCATAAATTGATATCATAACTTGGTCTAAATATTACTCATTTGCTGCTTTTAAAACCTGTGCATAGAGTTGACTACTCACCCGAAAACCTGCTTGAATAATTAAAGCATCTATTACTGGTTGGACTGTAGGAATAAGCTTTCTTTGCTTGGCAACTAATAGAATACCAAGGATGCCCGTAATAGGCAATCCTAAGCGAGTAGCTTCTCTTCTGCCAAGACGTTCATCAATTAATAATTCATCTGCTTCTAATTCTATAACAAGAGCTATTGCCTCAGCTTCACCCCGATCCAAATTGTGATTATTCCGTAATATAGAAATAAGTTCCAGATTTTTTGCTGGTATAACTTCAATCCAATCTAAAGAAAGCACTTCTGCAATGAGATTTTCTTCATCACTAGCATTTATGAGTTCTTCTGCAACTCCTTGAGGAATAATAACTCTGTTGTAAATCTGTTGTAAAAGTGACAAGTAACCAACAATAGCTAGATTGCTCAGGGGTGATGTATCACTAACTACTATCATAACCAACCTTTTGCGCGTAGATGCAGAATATCTTCCTGTAATTCAGCTACATCATAGTGAACACATATCCCACGTTCAGCAAGTAATTTTTGCAGCTTAATTTGATTCATGCTTATTATTTCACTAGCTTTACCTAAGCTGATTTTTTCTTGTTGAAATAGCAAAATTACAATTTCTAGTAAAAGTTGCTTTTCTGATAAACCACTTACTTTGAGGACTTCATCTGAAATTATCATGATTACTTTTATGAATAGTTTTTTATATCCTAACAAATATGAATTACACTAACCCAGGTTGCTACTTATCTGGTTGAGACTGGTAATGGATAATTGGTAATAAAATCCCAGTTTTAATCTTGTTAATCCTTAAATCCTGGATATCCTGATTCTGACAGTTTCCCTAATAATATTTATATTGTAGCAGTTCTTGAATCTGCATATTGATAAATATAACGCGACATAGGTAATTTTAGCAGACTTTATCCGTATTTTTCAGCTTTTTTCCGTCTGATTTTTAATTTTTTTTACGATCCGCTTTTTTCCGCTTTTCAAGATTAGGTGAGTGGTGTAGTTTCGTAGAGATAAATGTGAGCTTGAAATTGGAAAATTTCATCAGAAATAGGAGATAAAAGTGAAACTCAGAAATTTGGTTTCGGTTGTAAGCGCGGGAATACTTGGTTGTATCTCATCTTTCGGATTCACAACTCCAGCAAATGCAGCGCTTACTGTATGTAATCGGGCAGGTTCAAGGGCTTATGTCGCAATCAGTTATCAATCAAATGCTAGAACTTGGTCACAGGGATGGCTACAACTTGAACCTGGTAAGTGTGGCATAGCTTTTTCTGGTAGAGTCAGTAATTCGGATATTGGGGTTTATGCAGAAACCTTGAACGGAGTAGTTGAATCAGGTGATGTTCGTAGATGTGTGATCTGGGTACAAAATCAGGCTACATGGCAAATAAGGGATGCAGATAAACAAAATCGTTGTCAAGGAAAGGGAAGAGAAATGAAAGGCTTCAGCGTTTTCAGAACTAATGATAGTCCTGACTACACCTACGAAGTATTCGATTAGTCGTAATCTGTAAACTTGTAGGGTAGTCAGCGTGTTTTCTATGCTAACTCACCCTATATTTATAATTACTATCTATAGAAGGCTCTGCTTTTAATGATAGCAGAGGCAGAGCCTCTTGATAACATTCCCAGTCAAAGACTGGGAAGGAAATAATTATACAAACTTTCCAAACCTTCCCCAGTAGTAGCAGAAACTTGGAAAATTTGTATTTTGGGATTTACCTGTTTTGCATATTCAATACAACGTTGAACATCAAATTGTAAATAGGGAAGTAAATCAATTTTTGTGATAATCATAACTTCACTATTGCGAAAAATATGGGGATATTTAATTGGTTTATCTTCCCCTTCCGTCACCGATAAAATTACCACCTTAGCGGCTTCTCCTAAATCAAATAAAGCCGGACAAACTAAATTTCCGACATTTTCAATCATCACCACAGAATTTAATGGTGGGTTAAGTTCCTGCAAACCTCTTTCTATCATTGATGCGTCTAAATGACAGCCTGTACCCGTATTAATTTGCACGACTTTACAACCTGTCTGCTTAATCTTTTCCGCATCATTAGTAGTTTCTTGATCACCTTCAATCACGCTAATAGATAATTTATCTTTTAAATCATTAATAGTCCGAGTTAATAATGTCGTTTTTCCCGCACCTGGAGAACTCATTAAATTCAAAGCCAGAATATTTCGACCTTTAAACCAGCCGCGATTTTGGGCAGCTAATAAGTTGTTTTTACCTAAAATTTCTTGTTCTAAAGATATTGTTGTATTATGAATTTTAGCATGAATTTGGGGTGCTTCTTCATGATGATGAGAATGGGTTATTACAGTTCCATCTGCTAAAGTATGGGTATGATGATCTGCATTTTCCATATTTGTAATTGTCATTTGATTATCATCAGAACAGCCGCAAGTTACACACATAATTCCTCCACTTCAATTTCTTTGATTTTTAATTCTTCACCAGCTATGATATCTAATTGCACACTACCACATTGACAAATTCCAAAAGGTTTATCTATCGGAAAGATTGTCCTACATTGACGACATTTAGCCATTCCGGGTATTTCTAATATTTCTAATATTGCCCCTTCGACTATTGTACCTTGGGCGCAAATATCGAAACAGAATTTAATTGCATCTGGCATAATAGCTGATAATTTGCCAATTTCTAATAATACTCTTTGAACTTTTTTATTTTGGGCGTTTTCGCTAACTATAGCGATGATGTTTTGGGTGATTCCTAATTCGTGCATATACTTTTTTAAACGAACCACAGAGGCACAGAGGACACAGAGAAAAGAAGTGAATTTGTAGGTTGGGTTAAGCGATAGCGCAACCCAACAAAACCGCAAAAATGTTGGAAGTGTTGGGTTTATTTTGTCAACCCAACCTACGTAATTTATAGATTCTAACATATTCTTGGCAGTTGATCTCCTACTAGCATATCTATGATTCTTTCTGCACCAAAGGCGGTTTTTAAGAGGACTATTCCTGGTGGTGTGGGAATAATTTCACCTATGATAGATGCTTGTTTTCCTGTGGGGTGGTTTTTCATTGTTGCTAAAATTAAATCGGCTTTTTCTGGAGGGGCAATAATGACTAATTTTCCTTCGTTGGCTAAATACAAGGGTTCTAAACCTAAGATTTCACAAACTCCATTTACTTCTTCTCGAATAGGAATTGCTTTTTCATGAATGCGTATTCCTAGGTTGGCTGTGTGGGCAAATTCGTTTAATACTGTGGCTAAACCTCCTCTGGTTGCGTCTCTCATGGCGTGAATTTGCGGGCAAACTTTGATAATTTCGGCGACTAATTCATGTAATGGTTGACAGTCACTTTCTATATCTGTTTCTAATGCTAATTCTCCTCTAGCAATTAATATTGCTGTGCCATGATTGCCAATTTCACCGTTAATAATTACTACGTCTCCTGGTTGAATATTGCGGGGAGAAATATCAATGTTTGGGGGAATTATGCCAATTCCGGCAGTATTAATAAATAGTTTGTCAGCACAACCACGATTAACAACTTTTGTGTCTCCTGTGACTATTTGCACTCCGGCTTTTTGGGCTGCTTTTTGCATACTGGCAACTACACGCCGTAATGTTTCTACTGGTAAACCTTCTTCTAAAATGACGCTACAGGTAAGATATAAAGGTTTTGCACCACTCACAGCTAAATCGTTAATTGTGCCATTAATTGCTAGTTCTCCTATGTCTGAACCGGGAAAAAATAAGGGGTCTACTACATAGGAGTCTGTGGTAAATGCTAATCTGTTTCCATATTGGGAAAGATTGGCTAAATCAAATGTGGCTTGGTCTTCTAATTGGGAAAGAATGGGATTATCAAAACTTTTAACAAAGATATCGGCGATTAAATCTCTCATAGCTTTACCACCGCTACCATGGGATAAGTTAATATGAGTATCTCTTACCTTTCCTTGACGACGACGGACTTGCTCAATTTTTTGGAAAAGGGGATTTTGATGAGAGTTGATTGTCATTTTTAAAATTGCTTTGTAATTATATTTTTTTCCTGTGGGACAGGCAAGATGCCTGTCATTATTAATTAATTACCTACCCGTTTCTTCATGTCTACCATTATGTTTATCGTAATGTAAAACGCCACCAACTGCCCAATCTTCCCGTTCAAATTCGTCAATATGTACGGTTATCCATTCGGGTTTTGTTCCTAAAGCAGAAACTAAAGCATCAGTTACAGCTTTAACTAATTTTCGCTTTTTTTCTATGGAGTGACCTTTACCAATTTGGACAGTTACAAAAGGCATATCATTTTCCTCAAATTGTGTAATTTAGACTGATATAGGTTCGGTTGATACACCTGATTTATCTCTTTTTGCCATAGTTGGAAGTCGCCCATATTTGTAATAAGCTGCACAAGCACCTTCGGAGGAAACCATACAAGTTCCTATGGGTGTTTCTGGTGTACAAGCTGTTCCAAATACTTTACATTGCCAAGGTTTTAAAACTCCTTTGAGAATTTCTCCACATTGACAAGCTTTATGATCTGCTACTTTTAAATTAGGAATTGTAAATTTAGCTTCTGCATCAAATTGGGCATATTCTTCGCGGATTTTAAAACCAGAATTGGGGATTTCTCCTAAACCTCTCCATGCAAATTTTTCACGGACTGCAAATACTTTATTTATGGCTGTTAAGGCGTTTTTATTTCCCCTAGGTTCTACTAAGCGATTATATTGATTTTCGACTTGACAACGATTTTCTACTATTTGTTTTAATAACATCCAAATTGATTGGAAGATGTCTAATGGTTCAAAGCCAGAAATAACGATGGGTTTATGATATTTTTGGGCAACAAATTCATAAGGTTCTGTGCCTATGACCATACTTACATGACCAGGACCAACAAAACCATCAAGTTGTAAATCGGGATTTTCTAATAATGCTTGTAATGCAGGAATTACTAATACATGATTAGAAAACATACTAAAGTTAGTGATATTTTCTGCGGCTGCTTGGAGGATGGTAAATGCTGTACTGGGGGCGGTGGTTTCAAAGCCTAAACCAAAGAAGATGATTTCTTTATGGGGGTTTTCTTTGGCTATTTTCAGGCTATCTAAGGGTGAATAAACCATGCGAATATCTGCACCTTGGGCTTTGGCTTGCAATAAGCTGGTTTTTGCACCGGGTACGCGCATTGCGTCGCCAAATGTGGTAAATATGATGTTGGGTAGTTGACAGAGTGCGATCGCATCATCTATTCTCCCTTTAGGCATGACGCACACTGGACAACCCGGCCCATGAATTAATTCAATATTATCGGGTAATATTTCTTCGATTCCGTATTTGAAAATAGCATGGGCATGTCCTCCACATACTTCCATTATTTTTAAATGTCTGTCTATTTGTTGGCTGAGTTTGGTTATTTCTTGTTGTAAAGCGAGGGCTTTTTCTGGGTTACGAAATTCGTTTACATATTTCATAATTTTTGTTTCGCGCAAAGGCGCAAAGGTGCAAAGACGCAAAGGAATAAAGGAGATTTTAAGGATAAGATTGGGCTATTTCTTGCAATAATTGTAATGTTTCTGCGGCTTCTTGTTCGTTGATTCTGTTCATGGCAAAACCGACGTGGACTAATACCCAATCTCCTATACAAGTTTCTGGGGGGTGTTGTTCGTCAACTATACAGGCTATGTTTATTTGGCGTTTGACTCCTCCAATATTAACTATGGCTAGTTTATGTTCTGAGTTGGTTATTTCTGTGATTTGTCCGGGTATTCCTAAGCACATTTTAGTTTTCCTTTTTTAAGATTTATTTCACGCAGAGACAACAGAGGTTTTTATGTTATTTCTTTTAAGTATTTAGCGGCTGCAATTACGGCTTGTCCTAGTGATAATCCGCCATCATTTATGGGTACTATACTATGAGTTAATACATTAAGTTCTAATTTTTCTAGTCGCATTTTTACCTGTTGTAATAGAATTTGGTTCTGAAATACGCCTCCTGTTAATGCTACTTGATTAAATTGATGTTCTTGTCTAAGTTGTTGAACCATTGTTACAATAGCAATAACTAAACTTTTATGAAATCCCGCAGCTATTATTGATGATGAGATGTGCTGTTTAATATCATTAAGAATTTCTCGCCATGTTGGGGATGTATCTATATAATAAATACTATCTAATTTTTTAAATTTAAAGGAATAATTTAGACTTTCTTTATCATTGTTTAAAATATTGATATCAGTTATTGCTTCCATTTCTATGGCTGCTTGTCCTTCATAACTGCATTGTTCTGGACAAATACCTATTGCGGCTGCAACTGCATCAAATAATCTACCTACTGATGATGTTAAGGGTGAATTAATACCTTTTTCTATGATTTGATTGAGTAGTCTAGGGTTTTTATGTTCTAAGAATTTGATTATTTCTAAATCCCTGTATTTTTCTTTAAGTTCTTCCCAGGTGAAAGCATTAATTAATTGAGAGTATGTATTTCTCCAAGGTTGATAAATTGCCTGTTTTCCTCCTATCATGGGCATAGGTTTAAATGTGGCTAAACGTTGAAAATTTTGATAGTCTGCTAATAAAAATTCTCCTCCCCATAATGTACCGTCTTCTCCATATCCCAAACCATCAAAGGCTATTCCTAATACTGGTTTTGTATCTAAAGAAATTTGATTTTCTGCCATACAAGCGGCTATATGAGCGTGATGATGTTGAATTTCTGCTAATTTAATATTATTAACCGTTGCTAGTTCTTTACCTAGTTTAGATGATAAGTATTCTGGATGTTTATCAATAGCAATTATTTCTGGTTTATGTTCAAATAAATTCAGATATAAATTCAATATTTCTTGATAAGCATTAAAAGCAGCCGCATTTTCTAAATCTCCTAAATGTTGTGATAAAATCGCCTCATCTTCTCTTAATAAACAAAAGGTATTTTTTAACTCACTCCCCATGGCTAAAATTGGCGGTATTTTCTCAAATCCAGGTGGTAATTTAATCGGTGCTGGTGCATATCCCCTAGCACGTCTAAGGGTTTGTATTTGATTATCAATAACTCTAACTATGGAATCATCTACTCTATTAACAATATCTCGATTATGTAAAAGAAAATAATCAGCTATTTTTGATAATTTATCTTTTGCATCTTCATTATCTATACATTGTGGTTCATCAGAAATATTCCCACTAGTTAAAACTATGGGTACTTTCATTCTTCTGAGAATTAAATGATGTAGCGGCGTATAAGGTAGCATGAAACCCAGGGTATTTTGTCCTGGGGCTAGGTCAGATGCTAATTTACTATTATCTTTAATATTTAATAAAACAATAGGTGCAGCAGGACTTGTTAATAATTCTTTTTCCAACTCATTAATATAGCAATATTCAGAAATAATATTAATATCCCTTGCCATTAAAGCCAAAGGTTTATGATAACGCTGTTTACGATTTCTGAGTTTTAAAACTGCATTTTCTAAAGTGGCATCACAAGCTAAATGAAAACCGCCTAAACCTTTAATAGCAACGATTTCACCCTTTTGTAATAAAGTACAAACAGCATCCACATCATCTAACATAGAAAACATATCAGAGATAACAGGTTTACCGTCAGCCCTTTCTAACCATGCACGCGGTCCACATTCAAAACAAGCCACAGGTTGGGCATGAAAACGACGATTTTCGACATCTTGATATTCCTTTTCACATTCCTTACACATTGAAAAATTCACCATGCTAGTGTTATTTCTATCGTAAGGAATAGCCCGAATAATACTCAACCTTGGACCACAATGAGTACAATTAGTAAAAGGATAACGAAAATAACGACTAAAAGGATCAAAAATCTCCCTTTGACATTGGGGACAAGTTGCAGCGTCAGGAGAAATTTCCGTTTTCACCACACTATTAACACTGCGAGAAATCACAAAATTATTAAAATCAAACTCCCCCAAATATGGACTTCTAATCACCTCATTAATTCTTGCCAAAGGAGGGCATTCTTGATATAATTGATTGACAAACTCCGCTATTTCCTCCTCACTCCCAGAAACACGAATTAACACCCCTTCACCATCATTACAAACATCACCTTTCAAACCCAAAACCTTCGCCAAACGATACACAGTAGGACGAAAACCCACCCCTTGCACAATACCACAAACCCGAATTTCTTCTATTCTCATCTTTGCGTCTTTGCTCCTTTGTATCTTTGCGCGAAATAATTAAAACTTCCAAATCAAAACGCGATTATTTCCAGAATCAGCAACTACCGCATTCTCACCACAAACCTTAATTCCATAACACCAATTTAAACTTCCTCTTGTTGGTAGTCCAAAATTTCGATTTTCACTTTTATTTGTAAAGTTATCTTGTCCCATCACACCATCAGCATTCGCACCCTGCAATAATAAAATAGATGCTCGTTTTTTCCATCCTAGCAAACGGGAATTAGCTGTATCAGCAACTATTAACCAATCCCCTGCAATATCTACCCCATAAGGCATACTTAAACTACTGGCACTAGGGAAATAAACACCTTGATTCAATTCCACAAAATTGAAGTTCTTTTGTCCTAAAACCACTGCACAAGGGGCATTATTTGCTGTGGGAATTCCTTCCCAAATCATGACCCGATTATTACCTGCATCTGTAACAACTAAATTATCTTCCCAAAGGGTGATATCATGACACCAACGCATACTAGCAGCAGTGGGAGAACCACCACCATTTTCATTGCGTGATATCATATCTGGTTGTCCCAAAACTATATCCGCAGGTTGTCCATTTTCTGTGGGTAATTGATTCCAAATTAATAACCGACGATTGCCAGTATCAGCTACAAATAACTTACCTTGATGATAGAAAATACCATAAGGCCAATGTAAAGTATTTGCCGCAGGTTGTTGATTTCCTCGGTTATGTAAATTATCAATAAAGTTAGATTGTCCTAATACTAAATCTGCGGGAATATGACTATCTGTAGGGATATTATACCAGATGAGAATGCGATGATTCCAAGCGTCTGCAACGGCTAAACCATGACCACATTTGCAAATACCTGTAGGGACACTAAATGTAGATTTTCCTGGTGTCCTTTTAGCGTTTTGTCCTTCATGAAAAAAGTCAGGTTGTCCTATTATCCAGTCAGCAGGTTGATGATCTTTTGTGGGTAAATTTCGCCACCCTAATAAACGATGATGTCCTGTATCTGCTACCCATAATGGTCCCGTTGGTGATAATAAACAAGCTGCACGGGGACCAAACATTGTTGTGGGAGTAGGTGCAATAGGTATTGCTATTTGTTCTGGTGTAATATTGTTTCCTAATATTATTTTTGCACCATGAGGGGAGAGGGGTAAATGGGGGATATTTTGGGTTTGCAATGTAGATAGGGAATTAATATTTACGCTATTTACTCCAATACGGTTTAGTTAATAAAATCGTAGGTTGGTTTAAGCGATAGCGCAACCCAACAAAGTTTGGAAAATGTTGGGTTTCCTTGCGTGAAACTCATCTACTTAGATTATTGGAAAACCTGGAATAATTCTATCAATTTCCTGCATTTTTCATAAAGTTTCTGTTAAAGCAATAACAATTGTTTGATACTGGTTATAGAAAAGCTTGCCTCAGCATGAATTATGATATAATTGTATTACTTGATAGAGTTGAGATTACTTTGTTAAATTATGTTGATAAAATAAATACTATGCCAGCTAAAGACATCTATCACAATACTGTAAAAAATGCACTTATCAAAGATGGTTGGAAAATTATCCGTGACCCTTTACGAATTCGTTTAGCAAGAGGTAAAAATCTATTTGTTGATTTAGGTGCTGAAAGATTATTAGCAGCAGAACGAGAAACAGAAAAAATAGCTGTTGAGGTGAAAAGTTTTACTCGTCCTTCGGATATGAAAGACCTGGAAGACGCTGTTGGTCAATTTGTGTTATATGATCATTTATTAGCACGTTATTATCCTGAATATAAGTTATTTCTGGCTGTGAGTGAAAGCACTTGTAAAACAGTTTTTGAAGAAGAAGCTGGTCAAACTTTAATTGAAGATGGTGTAATTCGTTTATTTAGTTTTGATGCTGAACAGGAGGTAATTGTCAAATGGATTCCTTAACTAACCAATATCGTCAAATCATTAAAAAAATTCTTGAAGAATATGCTGATTTTCTTGGTGATGATGAACAGGTTAAAGTTGAATTGGTGTTAGATGAGAAAAATGATCGTTATTTATTAGTAGAAACTGGTTGGAAAAATGGTTATCGGATATATGGAACTTTATTACATCTTGATTTAATTGATGGTAAGGTTTGGATTCAACATGATGGTACTGAGGAGGGGGTTGCTAATGATTTGGTTGCTGGGGGAATACCAAAATCACATATCATTTTAGGGTTTAAGTCTCCTGAGATTCGGAAATATACGGAGTTTGCGGTTTTTTAGGTAAAAATTTGTTAATTATGGCTTAATCAATCCTTTGAAGTTGGTATACTTACAACAAGCCTTAACTAAGCGAAAATACCAAGATTTTAGGTTTTCATTAGCATTATGTTTTTTAAGTTCAAAAAAGTCTTTTCTGTTTCAGCAACAGCGACAGGTACAAAAATGAATCGTTACGTTATTCTCTCTCATTTTACCAAAGTGATAAAATAATTAAATTTATCTAACTAAATATAATTTTAACTGTTAAATAGTAAATATGGGAAATCCCCAATATTCCAGAACAAATGGGATTAATTACCTATTATGCAAATTGATACAAATAGCTTTTCATGGTTTGATGTAGCAGATGATGTCAAAGAATTATTAATATTAGCTGCACAGACTTGGGAAAATACAGAAGAATCTACAAAATATATGCAGCAAGCGTTAGCTAAAACAGGAGATAACACAGATGTTTTAGTTGCAGCTTATAGATATTTTTACTACAAAAATAATTATGTCTTAGCACTGACAACAGCAGAGAAAATAACGGCTAAAATAAAAAAAGCGGAAAGTCTACCTGATAATTGGCAAGAACTTAAACCTATCCTAGTTAAACGTCACGAAGAATCTCAAATCAGATTGTACTTAACTGCTTATGCTGCTTCTGGTTTGGTATTAGCTAAACTAGGAAACATAGAAAAAGCAAAGGAAATCAGTATCAGAATAAAAGGTATTGATGACAAAAATGATTTTGGTGCTGGTATTCTTCTAGATATTTTAACTCGTCCACCAGAAGCAGACGATTAAACATGAAGATAGGGAAAACTCCATACAAATGACAACCACAAGCAATCAACAAATTACGAATCATGAATAATTGGTTATCTTTCAACTCAAATTCCCAGCTAATATCCTCATCTTCTAACCAGAATACTGTGATTCTACCGGGAATGCCTACATCTCCAATAACTCCTATAACTAAAATGCCTCAAACCTCTCCTCCTATCATTTTTTTACCTAATTCTGCACAGTCAATATTTTAAAATTTATGCAAGGTCAGGATTTATTTGTTGCTGAAAATGGACAATATCAAGTTTGTAAATCAGCAAGATCATGGGATTTATTGCGTGATAATTATCGTCTGTATCGCTTTTTAACTGAAGTCGAAGATATCCTCAAAAATGTTGAAGATGAATCAACACGACTACCAGAAATTAGAATGTTGGTAAGACGATTAATTATTAATTCCTATTGGGTACAAAGTCAATCTTTACAACCTGATCTAAAAACGGGAATCTCGGTTCTACTATTATATGATGAATTAGGATTTCCCCTAACTGTACAAACAGTAACATTTGCACCAGGAACAACTTCTAATATTCATAATCATGGAACATGGGGAGTAGTCGCAATTTTAAAAGGTCAGGAAAAAAACACATTTTGGCGACGGAGTTCAAACCCAGAATTTCCTGATAAAATTGAAAAAACAGGCGAAGTAAATTTATCCTCCGGTGATCTTATCAGTTTTACACCTGAGACAATACATCAAGTTCAAGCCATTGGTAAAGAACCAACAGTAACATTTAATATTTATGGAGAAACAAACCCAAAACAGAGATTTGAATTTGACGTAACTAATCACATTGCTAAAAAATTTTAAAGGTGGTGGCAAAAAAAGAAATAACAGATTATGCTGATAAATATTATAGAAAATAAGATCCCCGACTTCTTTTTAGATATTGTCAATAAATGAATAATTAATCTTAGAAGTCGGGGATCTAAGTGTTAGCTATCAATCAAAATAATCATCTTCCCTCTGCGTTTATCTGCGTTCATCTGCGGTTAATTATTTCCTATCCAAACATCCAACTATAACCTTATAGGAGAAACAGCAATGGCCAGAGTAATTTTCTATGAAAAACCAGGCTGTAAAGGTGGTACAAAGCAAAAAGTTTTGCTAACAGCAGCAGGTCATGAAGTAGTAGCATATAACCTATTAACAGAACCTTGGACAGTGGAAAAATTGCGGTCATTTTTTGGCGATCGCCCCGTCATAGAATGGTTCAATAAAGCTGCGCCTAGTGTAAAATCAGGAGAGGTGAATCCCGAAAACATCACCGCTGAAAATGCCTTGGTCATGATGCTGAAAAATCCCTTATTAATCCGTCGTCCCTTGATCCAAGTAGGGGATAAAAGAGAAGTAGGCTTTGATGTTGAGAAAATTGACGCATGGATAGGCTTGAAAGCCGCAGATGAGTCTTTAAAACCAATGAGTGAACACCTCATGCAGCAAGACCTCCAGGGCTGCTCTCATGGAAAAGATCACGACCACCATCATGGTAAAGGTGGTTGTAAAAATCACTGACAAGGATAGGAGATAAGTAATGGGACAGAATTAATTACACAATTGATTTTTCTGTTCCCTGTTCCCTTTTTTGTAAAGAGAATAATCTATCTATAATCCTGTCTTTGAATATCCCGTAATCTCGCTGCATCACGCATACCATAATCAGTGCGAGTAAAGCGATTTAGCTGCATTTCAAAAAATTCCCGATTTGCTTGTAAATGCTGAGGGTTTTCATCATCTAAAGGATACAAAAGGGCAGTTCTTAAAGCTTGAATTACCGCCGATGTGACATTATACATCGAACGTTGAAAAGTAATCCCCAATTGAATCAAAATATCCTCTTCCCCTCGACAATATTCTTGGTAATAATCAACAAGATATTGAGGCAAAAAGTGCAACATATCTTGCATTAATAATGTTGGCGGAATTCCGGCTGTACCCACAGGAAAAACATCAGCGTAAAGAATCCCATAATGGAAGTCTTTTTGATCTTCTGGAACTTGTCCCGCTTGGGCATTATAAGACTTTGTCCCTCTAAATGGTGCTGTGCGATAAAAAACAGCTTCTACATAGGGTAATGCGGCTTCATATAACCAGGTAAAACCTTTAGATTTGGGGATGATTTCATAACATTCACCATCAATATAAACATGATGATAAATGGGACGACCTGCAATAGCAAATATACCATTTATGAGAAAATTCATGGCATCAGGTACACCTTTAAAACCACCTTCATCATAAATATCTGACATTTCAAAAAATACTGGTGCCATGACTTCCCAAAAAAGTCCTAAATTAGAATAATAGGACATCATCCGGCACTGTTCCAAAAACATATCAGGAAACAGTTTATAAAGTCCCGACATGAGGGGGTTTTTCCGAAAATAAGCTTTAATGGCTTTATCAGCATTAGCTTTATATTCTTCGGAATCTAAATAGGCATCAAATTGATTAACAGGTGCATACATTTTGCGATGCCATAACATAGCCTGCATACAAGCTTCCGCAAATTCCATGTTGATTCTGTCGTGGAATAAATGATGGAAAATTTTCGGCATTTTGGTAGTTTCACCTTTTTCCATAAATGCCAAAAGTTCTGGGTGTGCAGTGGCTATACCTCGCCAAATTCTTAAATCAGCATCATCCCCGGCATAGTGATTATGTAAGTCTAAATATTCTTGGGGTAAGAAATATTTAAAAGCTGGCAAAGGATCTAAAAATACTCTTTCGGCAATATAAAGTAAGTCTCGCCAATAGAAATCCATTGGTACAGCATAAGCTTTATAAATACCGATAATTTGCATGAGGTTTTCTGGAGTATCTGGCAACATTGAACCGCCAGCTTCTAAGCGATGAATAATTTCTGCAAATTCGTGTTTTGAAGGTGGGATTTTTGTATTTGGTTTAGCTGTAGTTTGTACCATAATATTTTTGTTTTGGTTAATAAAATTTTTTTGATTGCGGAACAGTTTTCTTCTCGTTCCCATACTCTGTGTGGGAATTTCTCGTTCCCATACTCTGTGTGGGAATGAATTCTAGAAGGCTCTGCCTTCAATAATATTAGAATTAGAGGCAGAGCCTCTGTGATAGCATTCCCAGTCGGAGACTGGGAACGAGATAACTACTTCAAGGCAATTACGGTTTTTGCGGTGGTGGGAACTGCCGCTACCATAGCGGTAGTTGTGGTTTCACTCCAACGCACTAACCAAGTGGGTTGTACTCCCAAAAAGATAATTAAGAATGCCAAAATTAGCGCGGGAACTTTTTCATTCCATAATACTCTGGGATAGTAGGCTAGGTTATTTTGCAGTTTGCCAAAACAGGTACGGTTGAGAAGAATAAGAAAATAAACTGCGGTTAAACCAGATGCTACTACACATAAAATTGTGGGAATGGGAAAGCTGGAAAAACTGCCTTGAAAGGAAATAAATTCCGCAATGAAACCTGTTAAACCGGGAATACCAGCACTAGCCATGCCACTTAAAACCAGCAAGGCACTAATTAATGGTAAACCGCGAATAGGACTCATTAAACCACTAAGTTTATCTAATTCTCTTGTCCCAACTTTGGTTTCAATAACTCCGACTAAATGGAAGAGAATAGCGAGAATAATTCCATGACTAAACATTTGGGCGACTGCGCCAACTAATGCTAAGGGTGTGGCGGCTGCTGCTGCTAGTAAAATATAGCCCATGTGGCCGATAGAACTATATGCTACCATGCGTTTGATGTCTGTTTGGGCGATCGCTACAACTGCCCCATAAATCGCGCTAATTGCCCCCCAAATTGCTAAAGTTGGGGCGATAATCTGCCAAGTTTGGGGAAACATTCCCAAGCCAAATCGCAATAGTCCATAAGTTCCCAGTTTTGCTAATATTCCCCCTAGCAAAATAGCAATAGGTGTGGAAGCTTCAACGTAAGCATCAGGTAGCCAAGTATGGAAAGGAATTAAAGGAATCTTAATGCCAAAACCTAAAACTATTCCTGCTAATAATACTAATTGCATTCCCGCAGAAATGTTTTGAGTCGCCACAGCATCAAAGGCAAAACTACGAGAACCAGTTAACCATACCATGCCTAAAAATGTGGCCAAAATTAAAGCCCCAGAAATGGCTGTATAAATCAGGAATTTCATGCCCGCATAGGCTCGTTTTTCTCCTCCCCAAATGGAGATTAGTAAATAAAAGGGAATTAATTCCAATTCATAAAATAGGAAGAACAAAAGCAAATTTTCTGATAAGAAAGCACCAGCAACGCCACCACTAACAAACAAAATCAGGGAATAAAATAACCGAGGACGTTCTGTATCTTTACTACTGCTGTAAATAGCAATCCAAGTGAGGAAGCTATTTAATACTAACATTAATATTGATAATCCATCAACTCCTAACTGATAATTTAAACCTAATGTTTCATTCCAAGGTAGATATTCTGTAAATTGCATCCCTGGATTGCTGATATCAAATTTTAACAAAATGAAAATATTCCACAGCAAAACTAAACCTGTGACAATTAAAGATACTAACCGAATCTGACTCGCAGGAACATTTTTTGCTGGATAAAAACCGATGATTATAGCGGCTATAATTGGTAGCCAAATTAAAACACTCAACATATTTATTAATTGGTAATTGGTAATTGGTAATTGGCAATAGATTAGCTATTACCAATTGATTTATGATGAATTAACTAACTAAACTAACTTTGCCAATATCTAAGTCGTAATAACCACCAACTATTTTAAGTTTGTTGTTAGTCATTGGATTAACCTTGATATGACAAAAATTGCCACTATTATTTTAGATTATTATCAGCAATCTAAATCATAGATATTTAGAAAATTAAATTCATGAACTGAATTCCCCAAAAAGGCCATGTCACCCAAGCACCTAAAAAACCGACTCCTAACAGAACTGTTAAGGCATAAAATTGAGTTTGTCCATTGTTACTATATTTCAAGCCTTCACCACCCAATAGAGAGAATAAACCCACAGAGTTGACAATACCATCTATTACAAATCTGTCCAGCATATCGGCAAATTTAGAAAGTTGGGCAACGCCGAAAATAATGGTAACTTTGTAAATTTGAGGGGTGTAAAAATCGTAAGCAAATAAATTTTGTAAACCTTGCCAGGGTAAACGAATTGGTTTGGGAATGTTGCCTAAATAGATGATGCTACTAATACTACAACCGAAGATACTAGACCAAATTAATAGGAGGGCAACATCTTTATTTAATGTTGCCCAGTCTGGAAGTAATGATAAACTTTGCAACACTAAAGGCAGGTGTAAAACAAAGCCAGATAAAACCATCATTGGTAACACCATTAACCATAAAGCTTCGGGAGAACGTTCACTCATTTGTTTGGGTTTACCACCAAAGATTAAAGCAAATTCTCTAGTTAAACTAAATGTAGTTAAGGCATTAACAAAAATTACTATTCCTACTAAAGTCGGATGTGTTTCCCATAAACCATCAGCTAGTTTAAATAATGCCCAAAAACTACCTAAAGGGGGAAAACCAATTAAACCCAACGTCCCGACAATAAAGGCTAAACCAGACATGGGACGACGTGACCACAATCCACCTAATTGGGTAACATCTTGGGTGACACTATTCCAAACAATGCCCCCGGTACTCATAACTAATAATGCAGCGGATACGGCATGGGTGAGAACTAATAATAATGCGGTTTCATCCTGCTGTGTGCCTACAGCAATAAATATCAAGCCCATGTAAACACTGACAGAATAGGATAAACAGCGTTTAATGTCAATTTGAGCGATCGCAATTAACGCCCCACCAATAGCTGTCACCGCCCCAATCGCCACTATCGCCGAAGATGCCACAGGTGATAAACTAAACACAGGTTGCAATTTAATTAATACCCATGCCCCACTGGCCACTACCACCGAACTCCGCAAAATTGTACTGGGAACAGGTCCCTCCATGGCCTCATCTAACCATAGGTGCAAAGGAAACTGGGCGCATTTACCCATTGGCCCAGCAATTAATCCGAAACAGACTAAAGTGATAATTGTGGGGTCAACATTCGCCGTGGCCGCCCATGCAGTTAACTCTGTATAATTCCAAGTTCCTGAGAGTGTCCAAAGTCCCAAGACACCCATTAATAAAAACAAGTCTCCCACCCGTTTAGTCAAAAAAGCATCACGCGCCCCAGTCACTACCAAGGGTTGACTAAACCACAAACCTACTAATAGGTAAGTTCCCAATGTGAGGACTTCCAGAATTACATAAGTGGAAAATAAATCGTTACACAAAACCAAAGCACAAAGACCAGCTTCAAATAATCCTAATAAAGAAAAGAAGCGTCCCCAACCCCAGTCCATTTCCATGTAACCAATAGCGTATATCTGCGCCAGCAAGTTCAAGCCAGTAATAATAATTACTGCCCCGATGCTGACAGCAGAAATTTCTAAATTAATTGTCAGATTTAAACCTGCTGTTGATAGCCAAGGAATAAATACTTCTTTAGCTGGATGATTCCAAATAGCAAAGAAAGCAAAGACGGCATGGAAAAAGGAGATAAAGGTCATCACCACGTTGACATATCCCGCCGGTCGAGGACCAGTTTTGCGAATGATTCCCGGCGACCAAGGTATAGCTAAAAGCCCACCTATCAAAGCATAAACCGGAATTAGCCAAACAGTGTCTACTAAATACTGATCCATTAAATTACCTCTATAGTTTGCAGCAAAAATTAAAGAAAACACACCAAGTAGCGTTGATCCCTATCAACTTAGTGATGACAGACAATGAAAATTTATCTTTATTTAATATTGTTAGAAATAGCTTACCTTTATCTGTGCCAAAAAAGAATTACCTAATTAGACAAATTCACGATATTTTCTGTAAAGAATTCTTATATTTCAATAGATTGAATTATTAAATAGCAACTATTACATTTAGTCTATGGATTGTATTTGTCTATAGTATCTATAGTATAGGGGCGGTATTTTCCACCCCGATCAAATTCACACTTTAGCAATTATGTCAAGTTGCAAATTGGGTAAATTACTTGACGCAATGATTACGACTGGGCTGAGTTGACTAACGGGCGCTGGCTTCATATCCCGATAATCAATAATTTGGACAACGATTAGGTATGCAATAGCCAGAAGTATAGAAATTGCACCTGTAATAATCGCAACTATCTGAGAACGGTTCATAAGTGTTTCCTACAAATTAAGTTATTGAGAGACTTAGAGGATGTTTGAAAAGTTTTGAATGTATAAATTGACCCCTCTCCAAACCTCTCCCCGACGCGGGGAGAGGCTTTGAAAACCCCATTCCCTGGTAGGGAAGGGGGGCAGGGGGTTAGGTTTTTGGAGATTATGGGTTTCATCTGATACTTTTCAAACAACCTCTTATATATCTAGATTGCCATAAATTCTGAAATCAGTTTCATTTGCCAAAATATATCTGAAGCTGATAGGATAATGAAAAAGTTAGATATCAAGAACTCTCAGTAATTCTTTAGCTACATATTCAACAACAGGTACAGGAACAGCATTACCAAACTGTTTTTTAGCAACCTCATCTTTTTTATGGTATTCAAAATTCAGAGGAAATCCTTGTAATTTACAAGCGTGTTTTGCAGTAATGGGTATATATTTCTGCGGTTGATAGATTTTTTCTAAGAAAAGATTTTTATATTCCTGTGGATGATTAGCATGAATAGACACAGTTGCAATATAGTCTTTAGAACCAGTAGCAGTTAAAGTTGGGAAAATTTCAGCAGTAGGTAAAATAATTCTATAAATATTATTAATACCTGTCATATTTTTAGAATTTACAAATTCATATTTATGATCAGATGTTAACCGGAATATTCCTTTTTTAACTAAAATATTTAATTCATTTATCCCTATATCAATTATTATTTCTCGAAAATTGTCAAAAGATAAAGGATTACCATCTTTATCTCCATATTTTTTACTTCTTCTATATTTAAGAAGTGTTAAGCAAATCATTTTTTCTCTATCACTCGTATTGATAATATCCCAAGAGTGAATTGTTGTATGTCCATTCCTTAAATCAGAAAAAATGAAAAAATCATTTAACTCATCATCTTTTTGAAATCTCGTTCTTGATGGTGGAATTACACCTTTAAATAAAGTATTTGCATCTAGTTTAACTTTTTCAACAAAATTAATATTTTTTAATTCATCCAAAATATCTAGAACTTTTGGGTGAATATTCAAAGGTTTAGGAAATTTATACTCCTGACATCTTTCTATATCCCTTCTAATCCCAACAATAAAAACTCTATCTCTATTTTGAGGTAAACCAAAATCGTAAGCATTAAGAACTTTCCATTTCACGCAATATCCTGTATTTGCTAATTCGTTAAGAATCAGTTCCAAATTATCCCGATTTTTAGGACTTGCTAATCCACTAACATTTTCAAAAATGAATCCTTTCGGTTGATTTTTATTCACTAGTCGAATTACATCAAACCATAATTTTCCTCGCTTGTCTTCAAATCCTCTTAAACAACCGGCAACAGACCAAGGTTGACAGGGAACACCACCGACAATGATGTCAACACTATGTGGAAGTTGACTAATTTTTGTGATATCTCCTAATTCAATTTCATGTTTATTAAAGTAACTAATAAAATTTTGCTGATAAACTTTAATTGCTTGTTTGTCTATTTCAGAATAGCCTAAACATTGACCACCTAATTTATCTAAAGCAATTCTAAATCCACCAATACCAGCAAAAAGATCAATAAAAGTGAATTGTTTTTGATGAGTTACTAATTTTAGAGGTAATTCTACTTGTTTTGATATTGGTGAAAATATAGATTTCATATTTGTTAGCTATTGTATCAACTAACTACTACATAGTTATAAATTTAGTATATCATCAAATACACAGATGGAATTAAATTTTATGTCCCTAACCGAAGAAATTCTTTCCCAACTCCCAGGCGATGTTTTAGGCGGCTTGCGCCGGACTGACAGCATATTAGCATTGTTGCGAACAGGTAACGCACCCATACCCAACGTAGTTACAGAAAATCCCAAAAATTTAGAATCTGTAGAATTTGATGTCATTATCTGCGGTGGAACTTTAGGAATTTTGATTGGTTGCGCTTTAGCTGTACGTGGTGTGGGCGTAGCCTTACTAGAAAGGGGAATTTTGCGCGGAAGAGAACAGGAATGGAATATTTCTCGCAAAGAGTTAGAAGTATTTCGGGAATTGGAATTGTTGACAGCAGACGAATTAGCACAAGCTATCGTCACTGAATATAACCCCGCAAGAGTTAGCTTTCAAGGAGGTACAGAAGTTTGGGTAGAAGATGTTCTTAACATTGGTGTCAATCCTATTTATCTCCTCGAAACCTTAAAAACCCGCTTTCTTAAGCTTGGAGGAAAGTTATTTGAAAATACACCATTTAATGATGCAGTAGTTCACCCAAATGGAGTCATAGTCAATAATCAATTTACTGCAAAATTGTTACTAGATGCTATGGGAAATCTTTCTCCAATTAGCCAACAAGCGCGTCAAGGAAAAAAACCAGATGCGCTTTGTTTAGTTGTGGGAACTTGTGCTAAAGGATATCCAGAAAATAACTCAGGAGACTTGTTGTTATCTTTCACAGCTTTGGAAAATCAATGTCAATATTTTTGGGAAGCATTTCCCGCAAAAGACGGAAGAACAACCTATCTATTCACTTATTTAGATTCAGCACCAGAAAGATTAAGTTTAGAAACTTTATTTGCTGAATATTTACGCTTGTTACCAGAATATCAAGGTGTGGAAATTAGGGAATTAAATTTTCAACGGGCTTTGTTTGGTTTCTTTCCTAGTTATCGTCAAAGTCCTCTGCAAACCCCTTGGAATCGGATTCTCCCAGTGGGAGATAGTAGCGGTAATCAATCACCTTTAAGTTTTGGTGGTTTTGGGGCTATGGTACGTCATTTACAAAGGCTAACTTTAGGAATTGCAGAAGCATTAAAAACTGATCAATTATCTGCCCAATCTTTGGCAATATTGCAACCCTATCAACCGAGTTTAAGTGTAACTTGGTTATTCCAAAAAGCCATGAGTGTAGGTGTAAATCAGAAAATTAATTCCAATCAAATTAACCAATTACTCTCCGCTGTATTTGCCCAAATGCAGCAGTTAGGAACACCTATTTTAAAACCTTTTTTACAAGATATTGTTCAGTTTTGGGCGTTAACAAAAACTTTGTTAAAAACTGGTTTATCTCATCCTTTATTAGTTGCGAAGATCATTCCCCAAGTTGGTTTATTGAGTTTGTTGGATTGGATGTTACATTATGTGAATTTAATTGTGTATACTAGTTTGTTCTCTCTAAGTCCAAGATTAGAACCATTAGTTAATAATCTATCACCAGAAAACCGATATTATTGGCATCGGTTAATAGATAAATGGAAGTTTGGTTCTGGTAGTGATTATTAGTCCTATATATTTTTCAGCTATGAAGACAATGGCGGATTTTTTGCATCTCCGTTGTCGCTAAACCTAAATACATTTGCTGTAATTCTGTGGATAAATCAGGGTTTTTGATCAAATGTTCTATCCGGCTTTGCACAGTAGCAATCAAGTTATCTAAGTTTTCGTCAGCAACTATATGTTGTTTCTGTATCTGCTTTAAGTCTGGCTGTAGTGGTAGTTCGGTGGAGTTACTTTGGTTATGGAAAGATTTAGCTTTTTCGGTTTCTAATTGAGCTACAGTTATTTGTAATGTTTCTATGACTCCATACATCTCCAGTGGATCAAATATTCGCAACAAGCTGGTTTGAGTGACGATAGCTAACTTTGCTCCCCAATCCCAGGATACAACTAATCGCTGCACTCGTCGCTGCTGCATTTCTTGATGGGCAGACCAGAGGGAATCTTCTGGACTTAGCAAAAATAAGGGTGTACTCATCACTGTTTTTGCCTCAATTTGAGCCAAATTTAATCCCAATGCTTGAAATTGTACGATGTCTCTTTCTGTCACAATTCCTACTGGTTTAAAGGCTGATAAGACATCGTTCCAGGAATCTGTTTTGACTATCACCACGCAACTAACTTGATTTTCCGCCATCATCTGCGCCAAGCTGAGTACGGAGGCTGTAGGTGGTGCATGAATTACCTGAGTTGTCATTACTTCTGACACCCGCCGCATTTTCAGCAAGTTGGTGGGGCGCAAAATTTGTCTAATACTTTCTGGGGAGACAATCCCCACGAGTTGTTCCTCTGCATTGACTATCACCAAGTGGCGAATGCGATATCGTCGAAACAAAAACAGTGCGGCAAAGATATCCCGAAATGCAGTTTCCGCTAAGGTTATGACTGGATGCACCATGACATCAGCTATTTTCACATCAGCAAAATCTCTACCCGCCGCTGTAAGTTTGACAATATCTCGCTCTGTGAAAATACCCAGTATTTCTGTTTCTTCCATGACTAAAATACAACTTGAACGCGTACCTCCCATGGAACTAAAGCCAATTGCTGAATCAAAATCAGGTAATAAACAACTATTACCTCGCGTCTGATTCATTAAATTCACAACATTAATTAGGGAAGTATGGGGCGCAACAACCAGTGGATGCCTATCTATCGCCTCTTCTAAGCAGGGAACGCCAATGAGTGGGTCATCAATTTGCATGGTTGACAATAGCTGATAAAGTTAATTTATAAAGTTTTGTAAAGTTTTTTGTCATATACATATTATTTCTACAAATTTCAGTTATGATATGAGGGATGTAAAGGATAAATCGAGGAAACAGTTTACATATAAAGGGTTTAACGATTAAAAGGTAAATGGGGGATAAAATTTAAAGTTGTCTATCCAAATAGGGCAAAGAAGACATTTTTACTTTGTGGTTCTAAATCAGAGCCAATGTGGGCATCAGTCTTCGTCCATGCCGGAAATTCTTTGTATTTTACCATACAGCCTGTCTAAAACCCTTTTAACTGATACAGGTTGCCACTGACTGCCTCGCTTGGTTGTATATCCTTGCTGGTTAAGCCACGCGGCAATTTGTGGAAGTGATTTTCCTGACTTGTGGTGACGGCGAATTAATTCAATGATCTGTTGTTCAGATGGATTCTCTACTAGTTCACCATTAACTGACTGTTGACCAAAAGCAGGTGAACCATAGCCGGCATAGCCGCCACTGGCAGCTTTCGCTTTCCTGGCTTGGTCTAGCTTTTCCCACAGGTAAGAGTCTTTTGATTTTTCAGTTGCCATAGTTTTGAGAATTCAATCACCTCTGTAGATATGATATCTCAAATATTGGCTATTCCTAGAGGAATCTTATATTTGGGGATTGTATTGGTTGTTGATTTCATCTCATTTTCAGTTGGAAATAGGGGGTGTTTGAATGCGATTGATTTTCTTAGGAGTACCGGGTGCTGGCAAGAGTACCCAGGGGGCAGCACTGTCAAGCCAATGGCAAATTCCCCATATTTCCATTGATGATATATGCCGTCAGGCGATCGCTAAAGAGACTTCTTTCGGCTTAAAAGTCAAGCCGTATATAGAAAGAGGTGATTTAGTTCCAGATGATTTCATTCTTGATATCATCCGCCAACACTTCAGTCATTCCTCTGCCCAACGGGGTTGGATTCTGGATGGATTTCCTAGTAATTTATCCCAGGTGAAACTTCTTGATCAATTACTATTAGAAATCCGGGCTAAAGGCAACACTGCATTATCAGAACGGCCTTACGACCAAGTTTTTAGCTTTTATGTCCCAATTGATGTTTTGGTACAAAGGTTACTGCAACGAGGTCGCTCAGACGATAATCATGAGGTTATTTATAGGCGAATAGAAGTCTATCAGGAGCATTCTACTCCCTTAATTCAGCATTATCGCCAACAAGGTTGTTTAACTGTGATTAATGGCGATCGCCCAGTCGAAATAGTAACTCAGTTTTTACAAGATTCTTTTTCTAAGTCTCGTTTAATAGGAAACAAAAAAACTTTAAATGCTAGAAAAAGATTAATCAAAGCAGGAAAACAGATTTTATCTGCATGACACAAAAATAAAGTAAAAGTCCTGAGTATTTTATGCGAAATAAAAGAAAAATCAAAAGATTGAAATTTCTATGGCATCAGGGTTATAGCACTTCTGAGATTGGCTTTACCTCAACAAACAACTTAACTCATGGACATTCCATCTTATCCTTGACAATTTCCCATTTCCCAACCACATAATCACCAATTTTAATTTTTACTGGAGAAACCTATGGCTACTTCTGAAAGTCCGAATGAAACTCTTGTTCAATATATCCAAAAATCAGACTTTGAATCGCTCTTAGAGGCGAAAGAGTTGTTTGTCATGGACTGCACCGCAACTTGGTGCGGACCTTGTAGGATGGTTGCTCCTTTAATGGATCAACTAGCCCAAGAATACAAAGATCAGGCAAAAGTAGTCAAATTAGATGTTGGTGATGGCGAAAATCAAAGCATTGCTAAAAAGTACGGTATTCGCAGTATTCCCGCAGTTATGTTTTTCAATCATGGCGAATTATCAGAAATAGTTGTTGGGGTAGTTCCCTATGAGAAATTCACCACAGCTTTAAACAAAATACTTTCACCTTCTTGAGGGGGTTTCTCCATGCAGAGAGCGTATATATTTCCATGTCCTAATTGCGGTAGTGAAGCAAAACGTCAGTTTTTAACTGATGGAAAACTAGCTCACAAGCATTCTTTGATGAATCAAATTATCCGCACAGAGTGTCCAGTTTGTGACTACCTGATGGTAATGCGCTCTCTGGATGGAAGTGTCATTGAAGCTTACGCACCCGGAATACCAAGTAATTTTCAACCATTAACTACATCTAATCTTTCTCCAAAAGTGTCTGAGCAGCAAATATTAGAAATGAGTGAATCTATTTCCATCTGCTCCATATTTAGACATTTACCCAATCAAAGTCCCACAGACTCATACCCATTACTTTCAGGATTTTAACCATGATCAAAGCTGAAGACATAATGACCACAGAAGTTGTCACAATCCGTGGTTCAGCAACCGTAGCCGAAGCCGTAGCACTGATGAAAGAACGCCATTTGCGATCTTTAATTGTCGAACCTCGCACAGAAAATGACCCCTATGGCATGATCACTGAAACTGATATTGTTTATAAAGTTGGTGCTTATGGTAAAGACTCCAAACAAGTGCGAGTTTATGAAATTATGACCAAGCCTTGTATTGTCGTCAATCCTGAACTTGGTGTGGAGTATGTAGCCCGCTTATTTGCCAATACAGGCATCCGTCGCGCCCCTGTAATTAAAGGTAAGCTATTAGGAATCATCTCAATTACCGATATCCTCAGAAAAAGTGACTTTGTGGAAAACCCAAAAAGCTATTTTGAAATGTATTGTCAAGAATTTCCCAATGCCTTAGAAGCCAGAATTTACGAAGATTAAATCCAAGAATTCATGGTTTTTTGCTCAGTCAAGCATACTCATTTACATAAGAATAATCAGCAATCTAGAGAAAGCTGAAACTGGCTTTTTGCAAACTCAATACAATTCACAAGTTACCCACAAGTTTCAATCCAACTATTAACAGGAATTTATAAACCGATGATGAAAGCTGAAGACATAATGACCACAGAAGTGATTACAATTCGTGGTTCAGCAACCGTAGCGGAAGCTGTGGATTTGATGAAATATAAAGGTTTGCGATCTTTAATTGTGGAACCTCGTACAGAAAATGACCCCTATGGCATGGTCAGTGAAACTGATATTGTCTATAAAGTTGCTGCTCACGGTAAAGACTCCAAACAAGTGCGAGTTTATGAAATTATGACTAAGCCTTGTATTGTCGTCAATCCTGAGCTTGGTGTGGAGTATGTAGCTCGCTTGTTTGCCAATACTCGTATTCGTCGCGCTCCCGTAATTAAAGGTAAGCTGTTAGGAATCATCTCAATTACCGATATCCTCAGAAAAAGTGATTTGTTTGAAAATCCAAAACGTATCTTTATTGAGGACGAAATAGAAGTTGCACGGGAAGAAGCGAGAACAATTTGTGCAACTAAGGGCGATTCTTCTCGTGAATGTGCAGCAGCTTGGGATATTGTGGAAGAACTTCTGGCAGTAGCATCTGACCAAAGATTAGTGAAGGAGAATGTTGTCGAATAAATATTATTTGCCTTGCCTGATTTGCCCAAAATTCTCATAGGGGTAAAGGTTTTTTCTTGCCTTTGTCCCTTTAAATAACACCTATAAAGATAGTTGATTTGTCCATTTTTTGGATAGGATGAGTCAGGATTTAGATTTAACTTCTATTTCTTATATCCAAAAACTTCAATTGTTGATATAAACAACGAATTTGCTGCAAATTTACACCTGCTAATTCTGCTTTTCTTAATGGATTACCAAAAATTGCTTCTATTTCCAAAGGACGTTTTTCATCAAAATCAATTTTCATGCTGGTGCGGTAAGGTTTCATTTTCACGGTGTAATCTAACATTGTTTCTATGAAACTTTCAGGAATAATTCTGCCCGTAATTTTTGCCCCTGCGACTACTTCCCACATCAAACTTTCTACTAACTGACGAGTATATATATCTGTCATTAATTCATCGGTTCTCCCATCAAGAATCACAGATAAGCCATTATAGGGAATATTCCAAACTAACTTTTTCCAACGTCCTAATAGTAAATCTTCTAATAGTTCTATTGATATACCGGTATTTTCAAAATCTGCGGCAATTTCTCGCATTTTTTTAGTAATGCCAATTGATTGATAATTAGATGTATATTCACCTAATGTAATTTGTCCATAATCTAAATGATGAATATGTCCTGGTGCAACTTTATTAGAACAGAGAAAACATAAACCCCCAATAACGTGGACATTATTCACAATTTCCGCAACTTCTGCTTCTATACCCAATCCATTTTGTAATACCAATACTACCCCGTCATCTTTAACTATTGGCGGTAATAAATCTGGTAAAAGTTGATTTTGGGTAGTTTTTAGTGATACTATAACCACATCACACTGTGGCATCTTGTCTACATTGTTATAGGCATTAACTTGAGAAAGGGTAAAGTCACCGTCTTTAGACTCAATAATTAAACCTTGTTCGCTTACCTGTTGATAATCACTTTTGAGTAGATAATGAACTTCTAAACCGGATTTTTGCAGTTTTGCACCATAAAATCCACCTAATGCACCAGTCCCCAATATTGCATAAGTGCGTTTATCCATTTTATGTATAAAAAAATATTCAGAAAATCATCAGAATATATTTTATCAGAATTGTCATTAATAAAACTTAAACATGATTTACTATTTTTTAGAACCTTTGGTAGATGAGAGGTAAAGTCAATGCCTGATATTGTTGATATTGCAGTTAGTAATGATGCGTTTAAAACTTTAGTGGCGGCTGTCCAAGCTGCTGGGTTAGTGGAAACATTAAAAAGTCCTGGTCCATTCACCGTATTTGCACCAACTGACGACGCTTTTGCTAAGTTACCCCCAGGCACGATTACAACTTTATTACAAAATATTCCTCAGTTAGCAAGGATTTTAACCTATCACGTCGTGCCTGGTAAGTTAACAAAGGCTGATTTAGCAAAACTTGGTACTGTAACTTCTGTGGAAGGTTCTCCTATTAAAATTAATTGTGATGATGGTTTTGAGGTAAAAAATGCCACAGTTTTAGCAGCAGATATTGATGCTGATAATGGCGTGATTCACGTTATTGATACTGTGATTTTGATGGGTTAATCGGAGAGAGTTTTTCATCTGGGAGACATTGTAGAGACGTTTCTGACAGCGTCTCTATCATTAATAAATTTAGTTGCCAAGGCTAATTCTTTAAAAATTGTTACATAAATGGCGTAATTACTCACTTTTAAGGTAATATAATCTTATTAATGATATTATTGATAATAAAACTTAATAATAAGAACCTACAATTATCCCCAAAAATTAATGTTAGATTTCAACACCTTAATCGAATTTTCCCGCAACAACTGTATAGGCATTTGTGCCTTTCTTGTTCCAGCTAATATCCTGACAACCTTATTCACAATTGTCCTCACCTTCCTAAATCGTCCCATGCTTCAGGTGTGGATATCTGTTGGATTTGCTTGTCTGTTTGCTAGTATCATGCTTCTGCACGTTTACACTTGGTTCATGATTGGTGTAGTTATGCCACCAACTTATATTTTGTTATCCCTAGCAATTACCTGTTTATTAACTAATCTTTTGGTAATTATGTGGCGAAAAAATTCTCCACAATTGTTTTCTTTTGGTAAGTAATTACAACAGAAGTCAGAATTTCACGATTGCTATAAACCTGATATTTGACTTTTTTATAACCTGTCAGAATAGTAGTAAAAAATAAAAATTACTATTCTGACTATTAGTAATAGCTGTTAGTTATTTAACAGCTATTTTCTAATTTTAATGACCCCAATATTTTCCGTTATAACCACTCTTGGAATTGTTGTGAGAGTAATTGTTTTTATGAGACCAACAACTATGATAACCTCCACCAATAACATTTTGTACTTCCTCATTAGCTAGTTCATTGAGAAAACTAGCGGGATCATTAAATAAATCATAACCGACAGGAAGTAGTGTGGATATTTGGATATTAGTCATGATAATTCCTCCTTATTATATATTGTCTTGATATCAAACAAATGAGATTAGACTTGATATTGACTAACCTTACTTTTGATTCTTCCAAAAATAATCCATAAATTCAAGGCTTTGATCTCAATGGATAAGACTTTATTGAAATATTTTTGTCTAGCTATTGATAACAATTAATGGTTTATTTTCATTCGTTAAACGACATTTTAGATTGTTTTTTGCTATATGGTAGAGATGTTTCATGGAACATCTCTACAAAAGATGTAATTTTCTTGTGGATGATATTTCTGAGAAAATACCGACTTAATTAAGTTTGTTTTGTCTAAACTATAGCAAATAGACAACATATTGAAAATACAATTTTCAACTCTTTTTAATTGGTGAATTCTGCCCGTAATTGGTTGACAACTCGATCTAATCCCACAGAATGGGCTGCTTTGAATAATAAGCGATCGCCTGTTTGCATAAATGTTTTTAATCTTGTTACCAAATCGGCATGATTAGTGAAACATTCACAAGATATATTATTGGCACTATTAGCCATAATTTCCGCATCTTTACCATCAACTAATACTAATAATCCATCAAGATGCAAACTTTTGACCATTTCCCCGACTTTTTGATGAAGTTCTGGGGATCTTTCTCCTAATTCCTTCATTGCCCCTAAAACCGCAATTTTTCGCTTTCCGGGTGTGTCTGCTAACAACTGCAAAGCCGCTAACATGGCTTCTGGGGCGGCATTATAGGTTTCATCTAAAATCACCACATCATTAGCTAAAGTGAAGCGTTGACTTCTACCTGTGGGCATATTTACCATGACCCCAGATTGTAATAATTGCCAATCAATTTCTAATACCTTAGCTACTGCTAAAGCTGCTAAAAAATTGGTAGCATTATGACGACCAGGTAAAGGTAAAGGTAAACGGATGCCAGCAACTTCTACAGTTTCACTATCAATTAATTTTCCTTGGATATCACCACCAGAAAAGCCATAACTGATAACTTTCCCTTGCCAAAATTTCGCTGCTGTTGTCATTAATAAGGGGTTATCATGATTAAGAATGGCGATACCATCATTTGGCATTGTTGCTAATAATTCACACTTAGCTTCAGCAATGGCTTCTTCTGAACCAAGTAACTCAATATGTGCAGTTCCCACATTGGTGATTACCCCAATTGTCGGTTTAGCAATTTCTGTCAGTTCGGCAATTTGTCCCCTGCCTCGCATTGCCATTTCAATCACAGCAAAGTCATTTTCTCGACCCATTTCTAACAGGGTTTTGGAGACTCCTATTTCATTATTAAAATTCCCGTAGGTTTTATGAACTTTTCCTTTTGTGGCTAAAACTGCGGAAATTAATTCTTTAGTTGTGGTTTTCCCTACTGAACCTGTGATGCCAATTACAGGAATAGTAAAGCTTTCACGCCACCATTTAGCAATTTGTTGATATGCCTTTAAAGTATCTTTAACCCGCAAAACTGGAAAACCGGGATTTTCGTAAGCATGATCAACTATGGCAACTATAGCCCCTTTAGCGATCGCTGTCGCGACAAAATCATGTCCATCAAACTTTTCTCCTCGCAAAGCCAAAAAGACTTCACCCGGTTGCAAAATGCGAGTATCTGTTTGTATCCCCATCCCCAACTGAGTTAAGGTAGACGCAGATACATTCACCGATTCAGCTTGAAGTTCTTCAAGCAGTTGAGAGATAGTGATAGAGACTGACATATTGATAAATGACAGGGTATTTTAAAGCTATTTACATTAACATTTTTTGTGTCATTTTCAATAAAATTTAAAATCTCCACCTTGGCGGCATTTTCCTTATAAACCTATATTAGGGTTATTAGGGTTATTAGATTTTGGTGCATCGAAAAGCTCTAATTGATTAGTAGTCGAATTATATCGGTATTTTAGACCAGTTAAAGGAGGTCTAGGCTCAACACAGTATTCTTTATTGCCAAACATAATTGATACTACTTGTCTACCAGGTTCACAAGCTGTAGGATTGTATCCGAAATTTTGAATAATCTGCAAATTTCGGTCATTGGAGGAGATTTTTGCTGACTCAGATTGGGGGATTGTCTCCGTGTCACTTGAGATAACTTTCCCTTTGGTTAACTGCAAATAAGTTTTAATAGGAATGCCGGCATTAAATCCCGATTTAGTAGCATCTGCAAGTCCGTGAATGGCTACAAGATTGCCATTAATATCAAATACACCTCCTCCACTATTACCAGTCAAAGTATTGGCATCATAAACCAAACTATAACCATTTCGGAGATTCTGATTAAAAACAATTCTCCCTCCTGTAAAAGCAAAGTCTCTATCTGCACCTTTTTTGCCAAATACGGCTGGAAAACCAGCAACAAAAATGTCTGTACCAATTTCCAATGGCTTATCTTCAATAACAACAGGACGATAATATTCTGAGTCTGGAGCTTGAAATGTAATAATTGCTAAATCAACTCCATTTTGATCTGTCTGTAAAACTTGACGATTTTTCATAACATACTCTTTCCCTGTGTAGGTACGAATTGAGTAATTGATATCTTGAGAGCAATTAATCTTCCCTGGTCGTTTTATGGCACTACAAACAACATGATTGGCAGTTAATACAGTGTAAATATTATTTTCTTCGTCAATAATCACTCCTGAACCTCCAGGAGAACCATTATCTTTGCTATTGATTTGGACTATAGATTCTCTGACATTTTCGGCGATTCCTTGAGGTACACTGTTAGCTAATACTGGAATAGTTATAGCCATTGCTGTTATTGCCGATATCCCCAAAAATACCCTAGTTAATTGATTAGTTATTAAAAGCATATTCAATATTTTTGATTTTTTTTCAGTAATTATGTAAATTTTGCTCAACTAGATTTTGTGTCTCCATAAAATCAATGACTTTAGTAATAGGAATAGCCCAACTTAAAGAGTCTATTTTTGCATAAATTTGTTGATTAGGTACAGAACCATCAGTAAAAGCCTTAATACCCTGGAAGGGATACTTTAATAAGCCATTAATTGCTATTAATTCTCCTTTTTGATTTAAAAGTGGTCCACCGCTCATCCCTTGCCTAACATCATTAGTATAACCAACTTGGTAACCTCCAGGAAGTGTTTTCGCAAGTTGCATTTCGATCTTTCCCGTTGTTAAATGAAAAGCTCTAATTCCCCAATTACGAGTTTCTTCAAATCTGGTAATTTTGTTTCCTTCTCGGATAAAATTCCAGGCCGGAAACCCTGCTGCATATACTTTTTCTCCCTCTAGTATTTTTGGTAATTTCTGCAATTCTACTACTTGATAGTTTTGTTGGCTAGTAAATTCTACCAATGCCAAGTCCAAGGTCGCAATTTTAACTTGAGTCCTATCCCGTGCTGAATACAGCTTACCATCAACCGTCATGACTTGATAGCCATGTTCAGGGTTATCTGCCACTACATGATGGTTTGTTAGTGCTAGATAAGTTTGCCCATGACGCTTAATAATTACTCCTGATCCAGAACCAAACTTAGTGATAATTCTGACAGTTACTTGTTTGGCAATTTCTGAGGCATTGACATTGATTGTCTGGACTGAATTTCTCAAATCTTGCTCAGATAAAGTTACAGCTTGAGCATTCGATTCCACAACAAACTTACTCATAAATATAGTCAGGAGTAATAATAAAAAAGATTTTTTATATAAGAAAAAAATATGATTTATCATGCAATAATTTTCCGAAAATTGCTAAAAAATGACAAAAAAATAAGTAGGAATCAGGGTTCAGTATTTTTCGCTAAACCCTGACAAAATAATCAACTAAAATTTTGGAGTTGCAGATTTACGATTTGCATTACCCATAGTTGCTTTTTCCCAATCTCCTAAATTTACTTGAACACGATTATCAGTTGTTTCTAAAATTGCAGTCGCGCTCGAACCTTCACGGCTAATTTTCACGATTTGGGACAGAATTTCTTCTGCTTTTTCAGCATTTTCCGGTTTCAGCGTCAGCAGAACATTGTTTTTATTACAACCACTATCTGTCATCGAGACTACACAAATTACGGTACTACCACTAACCTTGCCAGTCATTAAAACGACATCTTTCAAACTACCACCACTGTCAGCTACAGCTTTATTCAATTTTGGTGTGACGATACCGCAACGTTTTTCTGGACTATATTTGCCACCAAAAGCATCAGCACCCTTTTTAGTCCAAATAATTAAAGGAATTGGCTGTCCACCGGGACGTTGACCAATTGTAGCCACGTTACCATTATTTTCCGCAACGCAACTAAATTTAGTACCAGTGACCGCTGAATCACTAACCCCTGCATTATCAACGGGTACATTATTGACTGAATTATCTACAGGAGGCTTGGCTTGGACTGTGGACGTTAATCCTAAACCACTAGATAGAGCTAAAGTTGCAATTAATACGGGGGCAGCTAATGGAAATTTCATAAGAATATCCGGTAAGTGGGAAACTCAGCGGCTTTAGCCCTGAGAGGGATGGTATGGCTAACGCCACGCTACGCTATCGACATGGCTCACCAGCCACGGCACGAGCGGTTTTAACCGCCTTGAATATTTTTTCATTACCGCCTTGGAGTTGGTAAATTCGGTGTACTTTTGTAATGTACTTTCAACGGGACAATTACCGATTCAAAATTCCCAACTCTGTACGCATAATGAATGTTTTGCTCCAAAGAGCCTCCCATTTCTGGGGTAATGTTAGCTTAGACCAGTTATAAGAGCTTTTTAGACTTGCAACACTGTTTCAGTGACCTTAAAACTGTTTAATTGCAAATGACAGAGCAGGGAACTAGCTACGCATTCCGGGGTGTCGTGACTCAAATAACGGCTACCCTTCGACTATGCTCAGGGTGGTCTGGTCAGCACGGCTTGCTTGATTACTCTTGCAAGCCCAGTCCCTTTAGGGCTGGGTTACTGACAGTTTAATCCTAAATCTTACAAATGTAGAAACGAAGTTTTTGGGTACAACTTTTCCAGAGAAAATACTGCATCAATATTTTAATACACAGAGGCAACAGATTGACTTATGACTTAGATAATTACTAGCCTCTTTTTCGCGGAGGATGGCATTGCAGCGAAGTTAAGAGTCTGAGTTTACCATAAGTCCGATTATATTGGTAGCTTCCCGCAGTTAAACCAGGATGGGGGTTAACACAGTATTGTTTGCTATCAATAATAATTGTAATTATACCATGTCTATGTTGAAAACCATAATTATTGAAAGTAGTGAAATTTCTGCGTAAAGCTTTGTTAAGATTGCAGCACCTATTCACGTTCAGAATTTCCCCATTGGTTACAAACCATTTATGGGTTATGAAGGTACAAATCAAATCACTGATTTAATCTACAATTCCTTCACTTTGGGAATGGAAGATCACTTATTAGAAATCTTTGGTGGACACGATACAAAGGAAGTAATTACCAAAGGAATTTCTGCGGAATCTGGTTTGAATTGGACAAAAGATGGACAAGCAGAATTGAATAAAATTCCTGGTTTTGTGCGCGGGAAGGTGAAGCGAAATACTGAAAAGTTTGCCCGTGAGCGTGGGTTTAAAGATATCTCGGCTGAGGTTTTGTATGCTGCGAAGGAGTCTGTAGGAGCGTAGGTTTAGGGGTTAGGTGACTATAGATCCAGATATCTAGCTTTAGCAGGATATAACCAGGATAACTGGGAAGTTCTCAAGAACGATATAATAAGATCCGTGGCAGGTTCTGAAATTGCAGAAGTGACCCCTACTGATTATGGAACTCAGTTTGCTGTTAAGAGCCAATGGCATGGACAAAATGGCCGCTTACTCAGGGTTATCACTATCTGGCAACAGGATGAAGGAACAGAAGTATTAAGATTTATAACTTTAAAACCTGATAGATCAAAGGAGAATTAAACAATGACAACAGCCACCTTATTCCAATGGGTAGAACTAAAGCAAGATGTTCCAAACAGCCCTATAAAAGCTGGTAATAAGGGCGTTGTCTTAGATCATCTAAATCCTACTACAACCCAGCCAGAACCAGGATATATTTTAGAAGTCTTTGAAGATGGTGAAACGCTAGATGTCGTTTCTGTTCCTATTTCCTGGGTTAACCCCCTACCTGAAACTTGGGGAAGTGTTGAATATAATATTAGACAGACAGCTTAAAACCCCAATCACCGCCTCAGAATGAATCTGAGTCTAATAACAAAAGTCGTCTCAAGACGACTAAAATAATTAATCATTGAGTCCGTTTTAACGGACTTCGGCTATTAGACTGGGAATTAATTCCCAGACGGGTTAGAAAGCTAACTGATAATATTGAAAAATATCAGCTACAGCATGAGAAAAAATCCCACAATGTCCAACCAAACAAACTTAACAGATGCTCGTAATAACCTAGCTGAAATCTGCGCTCAAGTAGTTGCAGATAGAGAAGTAATGATTATTACCCAACCTGATGGTGAAAACGTCGCCCTCATTGCTGCTGAAGAATTAGAAAGTTTATTAGAAACAACAATTGGATTTAGCCTTAGAACGTAAACACACATTGGAGGCGTAAATATGACAGAAAATCCTTATATTGGTTCTTCTCTTGATGCGTTTTTAGAAGAAGAAGGAACATTAGATGAAATCAATTTAATAGCTATTAAAAGAGTTATTGCTTGGCAGATTCAAACTGCAATGGCTATTGCCAGATTCAGATCCCCGACTTCTTTAAGAAGTCGGGGATCTTGTTGTTCATATTTGTTGGATGACTTTAGATATGTCTTTAAGCCGGGGAGTGTCAATTATCTCTTCTTTGTTCTAACTCCTACTCTCTGGCTGATACCACGTTGCGCTATCAGTGAAAAACTTTTTCAGGCAACCATAATTACTTCCTCTTTCTAGATCAGGAGAATATGTAAATATTGCATAATAAAATGAACATCAGTGCAAATTTTAAGTTAGATAAAAGATCAGATTTTTGCGAAAATTACTGAAAAATTAAACATTAAGTAACTTTAAAGACAGAAAAAAGTAGCAAATAATACGAATTATATTTAATTAAGACTAATATTGTAGACACAGAGGAGCGAAAATAAATGTTCAAAAAAGTAGTCATTATTGGGTGTTTAACCCTATTTCTGTTGGTAGGGTTATTAACAGGAAATGCCCTTGCAGAAGCCGCTGCTGCACCCCCTCCTAATTCAGGCGATACAGCATTTATGCTGATTTCATCAGCCTTAGTATTGCTAATGACACCGGGATTAGCCTTCTTTTATGGTGGGTTTGTGCGATCGCGCAATATCCTCAACACATTGATGATGAGTTTTGTGTTGATGGGCATTGTCGGAGTCACCTGGATTCTCTGGGGTTATAGCCTTTCATTTGCCCCTGGGTTGCCCTTTATCGGTGGTTTGCAGTGGTTTGGGTTAAACGGTGTCGGCTTAGAAACAACAGGCTATCTGCAAGGTTCAGACCCTGGGGAAGTTGTTTCTTATGCGGGGACAATTCCCCATCAAGCATTCATGATCTATCAAGCCATGTTTGCAATTATTACCCCAGCCTTAATTTCGGGAGCGATCGCCGAACGGATGAGTTTCCGCGCCTATTGCCTATTTGTCCTGCTCTGGTCAACTTTCATCTACACACCCCTGGCACACATGGTTTGGGCAAAAGGAGGATTTTTAAGTTTATATGGCGGCATCGGCGCTCTAGACTTTGCTGGTGGGACAGTAGTACATATTAGTTCCGGTGTGTCAGCATTGGTAGCAGCAATTGTTCTCGGCCCCAGAAAAAACTATCCAGATCGTCTTAGCCCTCCCCATAACGTCCCTTTTATTTTGTTAGGTGCTGGCTTGCTTTGGTTTGGTTGGTTCGGCTTTAACGCTGGTAGTGCCTTATCCGCAGGAACAGTAGCTACAGTTGCCTTTGTTGCTACCAATACATCAGCCGCCGCTGGGGGATTAATGTGGTTAATTTTAGAAGCCACATTACGGGGAAAACCCACCGCAGTAGGCGCGGCCACAGGTGCGGTAGCTGGTTTAGTTGGGATCACCCCAGCCGCCGGATTTGTCACACCTCTAGGAGCAATTCTCATCGGTTTTATTACCGCCTTCTTCTGCTTCTATGCTGTCAGTTTCAAGCACAAATTGCGGATTGATGATGCCTTAGATACCTATTTCGTTCATGGTGTTGGTGGGACGATTGGCGCAATTTTAACAGCTATTTTGGCGACAACCGAAGTTAATAGCGGCGGTAAAGATGGGGTATTGCGTGGTAACTTCGGTGAATTATTTGTAGAATTAGGAGCGATCGCCCTAGCCTATATCATTGCGGCTGTCGGGACTTGGATCATTCTCAAAATTATTGCGGCTACAATTGGTTTACGAGTTCCGGATCAAACTGAAGATCAAGGTTTGGATATCAACGAACACGGAGAAGAAGGTTATAACTCCGAGTTTGCAGATCGAATTTCTAACAAATAGATATAGATAATGTAGAGACGTTACCTATAACGTCTCTACATTCAGAAATAAACCGCATTTTCCCAAAGAAACTAGATTCTGAGCCGTTAATCCTATAATCTTGATCTCAATTACCAATTAGAAAACTCCACCAGAAATTTTGGCAGATTTTTTATTTGTGTATCTCTCTTACCAGATTTACAATGAAGTTTAATATTGGTCATTTTTATCAGTCGTGTTTAACCGTGTAAAAACCTTTCCTGCTTGGGGATTCTTGTCACTGTTAACTAACCTTATCCTAATGTTAGCGGTCATTTTATTGATTTGGCGACAGCAAAAAATAACCCCTATGGTAGCAACGACAGCTATCCCAAATCCCCCAGAACCAGTTAACCTTAACTGGAAAAATCAATATGTACCACCAGAGTTAGGCCCCCGTCATCAACTCAGTTATCCCCAATGGTTGGATATGCTCAAGCAAGAAGCTAAAATAACCGCTGACAAAAATCCCCAACGGTTAACCATACTAGCGGGAGATTCTCTGAGTTTATGGTTTCCACCAGAATTATTACCGGAAGATAGAAATTGGCTAAATCAAGGAATTTCCGGCGAAGTTAGCAATGGACTGTTACAAAGATTAGATTTCTTTGACCGCACCCAACCAGATATGATTTTGGTGATGGTAGGTATTAATGATCTAATTCGCGGGCTAGAGGATCAGGAAATTCTCACTAATTATCGCCAAATTATCAGCTATCTACGCAGAAAACACCCCCAAGCAGAAATTGTCATTCAGTCAATTTTGCCACATGGTGCGGGGGGGACAACTTGGGAAGGAAAAGAAAAACTCCTAGCTATTCCCAATTCTCGAATTCGCAAATTAAATCAGGAACTGAATAACATCGCTATTAAAAAAGGCGCGAGATATCTCAATTTACATCCCCTATTCACCGATCAACAAGGTAATCTTCGTTCAAATTTTACCACCGACGGTTTACATCTGAGTCCCCCTGGTTATCTAGTTTGGCGGACTGCTTTGCAAATGTATACTAACCAACAACTAACACCCCAACTTCCTCAACCACAAAAGGTACAGTCAACAAATAGGATATAAATCCAAAATTTCTATCTAAATCGGCTCCAAGCGCGAGAAAATCAAAAATAGTAATTATTAGTGGTCAATCTCAAATGGATACAAAAGCTTTTAAACGCAGCCTCCAACATTCAGCCAATTATAATCGTAAGGGCTTTGGTCATCAGGCGGAAGTAGCCACTCAGTTACAGTCTGAGTTTCAAAGTAACTTAATTCAGGAAATCCGCAATTCTAACTACACTCTCAGCCGTGGTAATGTCACAATCCAACTAGCCCAAGCATTTGGCTTTTGTTGGGGTGTAGAAAGGGCTGTAGCCATGGCCTATGAAACCCGTCAGCATTTCCCGACCGAACAGATTTGGATTACTAACGAAATTATTCACAATCCATCTGTGAATAAACGAATGCAGGAAATGCAGGTAGAATTTATTCCCGTTATTGATCAAGTAAAAGACTTTTCTGTTGTTGGTAGCGGTGATGTGGTGATTTTACCAGCTTTTGGTGCCAGTGTTCAAGAAATGCAAATTCTCAATGATAAAGGTTGTCAAATTGTTGATACTACCTGTCCTTGGGTTTCTAAAGTTTGGAACACTGTCGAAAAGCACAAAAAAGGTGATTACACTTCAATTATTCACGGAAAATACAAGCACGAAGAAACCGTTGCGACCAGTTCTTTTGCTGGGAAATATTTGATTGTTTTAAATTTACAAGAAGCAGAATATGTCATTAACTATATTCTCTATGGTGGCAATCGTCAGGAATTTTTAGCTAAGTTTGCTAAAGCTTGTTCTGCGGGATTTGATCCTGATCAAGATTTAGAACGGGTAGGTATTGCTAACCAAACAACCATGCTCAAAGATGAAACCGAAAAAATCGGGAAAATGCTAGAGCGAACCATGATGCAGAAATATGGACCAGCAGAGTTAAATCAGCATTTCCAAAATTTCAACACTATCTGTGATGCTACTCAAGAACGTCAAGATGCTATGCTGGAATTAGTGGAAGAAAAGGTAGATTTAATGATAGTTATTGGGGGGTTTAATTCATCAAATACTACCCAATTACAACAAATTGCTTTTGATCGGGATATTCCTTCCTATCACATTGATTGTGTGGAACGGATTCAATCAATTAATAACATTGAACATCGGCAATTAACAGGAGAATTGGCAATTACAGAAAACTGGCTTCCAGTAGGGAAAATTAAAGTTGGGGTTACTTCTGGGGCTTCGACACCGGATCAGGTAGTTGAAGATATAATTGAGAAAATTTTTGCCCTCAAAGCCACAGCCACTTTAGTTTGACAATACCTTAGCTAAAGTAAAAAAAGTCTGAATTCGGAGGTTGGGTTTGGCTTGGCTTAACCCAAACTCCCAAAAAATGGCGAATAATTGAAGGAATCTACAAAAATGTCTGGTAATACGTCTTTTGATCAACTCCAACCTGCAAATCAACAACAAGCTACCGTCTATTTACCTTATATTCAGGGTAGTAAGCGAAATTTATTACCCTATGCCATCAGTCTTTATAAAACACGTCAGTTGGAGGGACAGCGTAAAATTGAGGGTGGTAAGAATATTTCTTTTGTTGCGACTTGGAATGATGCCACTTTACCCTCAGATTTAACCATTTGCCGGATTCAGTTTGAGACTGACTCTGAACTAACTTATGAAGTAATGATGCCAAGTTTTGAATTTATTAGTTTTTTAATTGAACTAATGGAAAACTATAAGCGAAATAGCATCAGCGATTTTCCTAAATCTTCTTACCGCAAACTTTTACACTTAGACGATTAAAGCAGAAATAGATATAGTCAGGGGTATACCTACGCATACCCCCATTTTCAAAATTCAAAACTAACTAAGAAATATCTTTCAACTCAGCGGTACGAACCGAAAGCATCTGTGTCTGATTACCTCTTTGCACCTTCACTTGCAACGCTTGACCAAGGGTACTGTCTTCTACTACGCCTTGCAACTGTTCAGCACTAGTAATAGGGTTATTGTTAATTTGCAAAATCACATCTCCGCGACGGATACCCGCAGTTGCAGCCGGAGAATTAGGAACAACCCGCATGACTAAAACACCCGCGACTTCAGGAATTGCAAACATGGAATTAGGATCATTGTTATTTTGTTTTGCTAATTCCGGTGTTAGTGTCACCATTTGCACACCTAAGTAGGGATGAGCAACTTTGCCATCACGTTGCAATTGAGCAGCGATTACTTTAGCTTTATCAATAGGAATTGCAAAGCCAATCCCCATCGCATCGGCGCGAATTGCGGTATTAATGCCAATCACTTCTCCCAAACCATTTAATAATGGTCCACCGGAGTTACCGGGGTTAATAGCTGCGTCAGTTTGAATGAAGTCTAACCGTTTATCACTGATTCCTACTTGAGCGCTGGAACGTTTGAGGGTGCTGACAATCCCCAAGGTGACGGTATTATCAAATCCTAGCGGATTACCCACAGCGATCGCCCAATCTCCTACCTGAACATGATCAGAATTACCTAAATCTGCAACAGGTAAATCCTTACCAGCATTAATCTTAACTACAGCCAAATCTGTAACTTCATCAATGCCTTGAACTTTACCTTTAAAGGTGCGACCATCTTTCAGACGGACTGTGACTTTATCAGCCTTATCAACTACGTGAGCATTGGTGAGAATTACGCCACTTTTGTCAATAATAAAACCAGAACCTAAACCCCGTAACTGTTCAGTCGGTGATTGTTGGGGAAAGCTATCACCAAAAAACCGCCGAAAAAACGGATCTTCCATCATCGGATCATTTCGGCGCGTAATCGTTCTTTCTGTATCAATTCTCACCACTGCTGAACCTACCCGATTGACCGCTGCTGTCACAAAACTATGACTACCAATCACAGCCGTAGCGGGAGAAGGCTTTTGAGCAATTTTCATCAATGACTCAGTGACAGGATTCGGACCCGGTTCTGCGGCTGAAGGTAATACCCGCAAGGAGGTGAAAGTCAACATCACTCCTATAAAAATCGCTAAAATATGGGTACTGAGTTTTCGGATAGACCGGGACATTTGGGACAATCGCATAATCACAACCTAATCTACAAGTCTAATTTTTGCTGTTTCTTGATAAATCTATCTACACCTATTTTTACAGATTCAGATCAGAATTCTGGTTTATTGACATTTTCGCTCATTTAAAGTTTCTTTGATTTCACGGAATCTTGGCTCAAAGTGCAGGATATTTTTTCATCTTCCCCTGCGCTCTCTGGGCTAAAATATTAATTAAAGCCAAAATGGCTAAAAAATATGCAGAGAATACCCATGAATGGAGCAAACCCAGTAACTAACGAATCTTTACCTACATCAGATCACAACCATCCAGATCATACACACAATCAGGCTGATTCTGTTCATCCTCATGTCCACAGTGAAGAGTCATTACGGCGGATTGTTAACCGACTATCGCGCATAGAAGGTCACGTTCGCGGAATTAAAACAATGGTACAGCAAAATACCCCTTGTCCTGATGTATTATTACAAATTGCTGCTGTGCGTGGGGCATTAGATAAAGTAGCCAGAATTGTCCTAGATGAACATTTAACTGAGTGTATTGGTAGAGCCGCCCAAAAGGGGAATATAGAATTAGAGATTGAACAATTAAAAGCTGCTTTAGATAGATTTTTACCTTGATTATCCATAAATATCAATTTCACTATTATTTAAATCATCAACCAAACAAACCAATAATTCTGCTTTTACATGGTTTTATGGGTAATATTCATGAATTTGATGAAGTAATTAAATTACTATTTGCTGATTTTTCCTATCTGACCATTGATTTACCTGGGCATGGCAAAACTCAGGTTTTAGACGATGAATGCTATCCCATGACATCTACAGCCGCAGCTATTATTCAATTATTAGATGAATTAAAAATTGACCAATGTTATTTAATTGGTTACTCAATGGGAGGAAGATTGGCTTTATATTTGACTTTGCATTTTCCCCATAGGTTTATTAAAGTCATTTTAGAATCTGCTTCTCCAGGTTTAGCAACAGAAACCGCAAGATTAGCCAGAATTAAAGGTGATACTCAAATAGCCAGAAAACTATCTAGAATCATCAATCAAGATGATTTTTATGACTTTCTCAATAATTGGTATCAACAGCCAATTTTTGGTGATATCAAAAATCATCCTCAATACCAATCTATGATATCCAGTAGATTAACAAATCATCCTTTAAACCTAGTCAAGTCATTACAGTTTATGGGAACAGGTTCTCAAGCTAGTTTATGGGAATTGCTAACTAAAAATACTATTCCTCTATTATTATTAGTTGGTGAGAAAGACGAAAAATTTATTGATATTAATATCGCTATGACTGAAAAATGCAACTTGGCTAAATTACAAATAATTCCTCAAGTCGGACATAATATTCATCTAGAAAACACTGTAGCATTTGTGCAAAATATACAAAAATTTTTAGATCCCCGACTTCTTTAAGAAGTCGGGGATCTTGTTGTTGATTACAAAAGAAGGGAATAGGGAACAAATCAGAAACACTCATTTGCACCAGTTTAGAGGGTGTTTGAAAAGTCCCTCATGGTGTATCAAATATTTTTAGATCCCCCTAAATCCCCCTTAAAAAGCGGGACTTTGACTCTAGTTCCCCCCTTAACAAGGGGGGTTAGGGGGGATCTGTAAGTGCCTAAAATCACAACCTAAAACTTTTCAAACATCCTCTTAGAGGTTGTTTGAAAAGTATTAGATGAAACCAACAATCTCCGAAACCTAACCCCCCTTCCCTACAAGGGAATGGGGGTTTCAAAGCCTCTCCCCGCGTCGGGGAGAGGTTTGGAGAGGGGTTTATTGATACATTAAAAACTTTTCAAACATCCTCTTAGAGCTTCGATTGTTATTGTGTTTTGTCTATGAAATCAAACTAGGCTTCAACCGATACCATACGTTTTTTAGCAAGATGGTTTCTGCGGAGTTTAGCAGCGCCAAAACAAACAGCTAATGATGCTGGTAGCGCAATAGGACTAGACTCAAAGGGAACAGATGTTGCAGCAGAGAATTGTATTGTAGTGTTGTTGGAATCGGCATAAGAGAAAGTACTCAGATCAGTTAAGTCGTTATAATAACTGTTATTCCCAGATGTTCCCAAAGATAAGAAGGTGTCAGCAGAATTGATAAACGAAGCATCAGCAAAAGTTATATTACCACTGGTAACTTTAAAAGCATTAACGTTAAAAGTTTGAGAAAAATTATAACCAGAACCCACTCCTTTACCACCAGGACTAGATATAACCGTTGCTGTAATCCCTGGACCAGGGTTATTACCTTCCACTAAACCGCTTAATGTTCCCTTAACTAACCCGTTAGTACCTCCGTCTATATCCTGAAACTGAAAATTGAAACTAATAGCATGAGCAGGGGTAGCAGCTAGTAACACAGAAGCCGCAAATCCGCTTACAGCAAGGGTTTTAGCGATTATGGGGGGGGGGTAGAGATATTGATCTTGACCATGACTATCAAAAAAATATTTACACAACTCGGTACACAGTATCATTTTACGTGCTTAGTGTCAACTACTTTGAAGATTTATTATCTAGAGAAAAATACTGAAAAACACAGATTCTCGACTTCTTGAAGAAGTCGAGAATCTTCAAATTAAAAATTCAATTCTTTAGTTTATATAAAATCACATTTAAGTTATCAAATTCCCTTTCTAAGATAGAAGCAGGAACATGACCCCATAGCAGCGAACAACATGACACAAATATCAGAATCTTTAGATTTGTCCACAGATAAAGCTTTAGATCGTGATTGTACAACATTATCCCGTCACGTCCTCCAGCAATTACAGAGCTTTGGACCAAATGCCCAGGATTTAAGTGCGCTGATGAATCGTATCGCTTTAGCGGGTAAATTAGTTGCCCGTCGGTTGAGTCGCGCTGGTTTAATGGAAGGGGTGCTGGGATTTACTGGAGAAGTCAACGTCCAGGGAGAATCCGTCAAAAAGATGGATGTTTACGCCAATGAAGTATTTATTTCCGTGTTCAAGCAAAGCGGCTTAGTCTGTCGTCTCGCTTCCGAAGAAATGGAAAAACCCTACTACATCCCCGAAAACTGCCCCATTGGTCGTTATACGCTTCTTTATGACCCCATTGACGGCTCATCTAACACAGATAATAATCTCAGTTTAGGTTCTATCTTTGCCATTCGTCAGCAAGAAGGAGAAGATGCTGATGGTGAAGCCAAGGATCTACTTACAAATGGACGCAAGCAATTAGCAGCCGGATATATTCTCTATGGACCAAGCACTATGCTAGTTTACAGCATAGGTACAGGTGTACATTCATTCATTCTTGATCCTAGTTTGGGTGAGTTTATTCTCTGTCAAGAAAATATCAAAATGCCAGATCATGCCGCCACCTATAGCGTTAATGATGGTAACTTCTGGCAATGGGATGAATCTTTTAGAGAATATATCCGTTATGTTCATCGCACAGAAGGTTATAGTTCCCGTTACAGTGGGGCAATGGTGAGCGATATTCACAGAATTTTATTACAGGGTGGAGTATTTCTCTATCCCGGCACATTACAAAAACCAGAAGGTAAATTACGTTTGCTGTATGAAACTGCTCCCCTAGCATTTTTAATTGAACAAGCTGGAGGTATAGCGACTACAGGAACAATGGATATTTTAGATGTAATTCCCACAAAACTGCACCAGCGGACACCATTAATTATTGGTAGTAAAGAAAATGTAGCCAAGGTCATGTCTTTTATCAAAACAGGTAATTAGATAAAACTCTAATTAATTAAAAAATCAAACCTCATGTTCCACATAGAACAAATAACAGAAAAACAGTCGGTTAAAACCGACTTTAGCTATAAGACAGGGAATTTATTCCCTGGATTCTGGATTCTAAATTCTGGATTCTAAATTCTGATTCTGTATTCTATGTACTTGCAATAACCTGTCTGTGTCCTTTCCGTGTGATTCATGAACTCTTTCAAAGGTCAAGTCAAGCTATTCTCACCTATAGAGGAGATTGCGGAATTTAAGAAAAGATCAGGAAGTAGAGATCTTTTTCTTCTTGCCCTTCACCTCTGGCAAAATCTAAAATCTAAAATCTAAAATCCTATGGTCAGTCTGCTAGAAAATCCATTGCGCGTCGGTCTACAGCAGCAAGGGATGCCCGAACCACAAATTATCGTCATCTTTGGTGCTTCTGGAGATCTAACCTGGCGTAAGTTAGTACCAGCGCTGTACAAATTGCGGAGAGAAAGACGTATTCCCGCAGAAACCACCATTGTGGGTGTAGCGCGTCGGGAATGGAGTCACGAATACTTCCGCGAGCAAATGCAAAAAGGCATGGCTGAAGCTCACGCTAATGTGGAATTAGGTGAACTTTGGCAAGACTTTTCCCAAGGTTTATTTTACTGTCCTGGGAATATAGATGACCCCGCAGGATACCAAAAACTGAAAACCCTATTAGCTGAACTAGACGAGAAACGAGGAACAAGAGGAAACCGGATGTTTTACCTCTCTGTTGCCCCTAATTTCTTCCCTGAAGCTATTAAGCAACTAGGGTTAGCAGGAATGCTAGAAGACCCCGAAAAACAGCGGTTAGTCATTGAAAAACCCTTTGGTCGTGATTTAGCTTCTGCTCAAAATCTCAACCAAGTAGTACAAAAGGTTTGTAAAGAAAACCAAGTTTATCGTCTTGACCACTATTTAGGGAAAGAAACGGTGCAAAACTTGCTGGTTTTCCGCTTTGCTAATGCCATTTTTGAACCTTTGTGGAATCGGCAATTTGTAGATCATGTACAAATTACTGTCGCCGAAACTGTGGGAGTAGAAGACCGGGCGGGTTATTATGAAAGTGCGGGCGCGTTGCGAGATATGCTGCAAAATCACCTCATGCAGCTTTACTGTTTAACCGCCATGGAAGCACCTAACTCTATGGATGCTGACAGTATCCGCACGGAAAAGGTTAAAGTGTTACAAGCGACTCGTTTAGCTGATGTTAATAATTTGTCAAAATCAGCAATTCGTGGACAATACAGCGCGGGTTGGATGAAAGGTCAACAGGTGGCAGGGTATCGAACTGAACCAGGTGTTAATCCTGAATCTACTACCCCTACTTACGTGGCCATGAAGTTCATGGTAGATAACTGGCGTTGGCAAGGTGTTCCTTTTTACCTAAGAACTGGCAAGCGGATGCCGAAAAAAGTCAGTGAAATTGCGATTCATTTCCGCGAAGTTCCTTCAAGAATGTTCCCCTCTGCGGCTCAACAAGTAAACGCCAACGTTTTGGCCATGCGAATACAACCCAATGAAGGTATTTCCCTCCGGTTTGATGTGAAAATGCCCGGTGGTGATTTCCGTACCCGGTCTGTAGATATGGATTTTAGCTACGGCTCTCTAGGTATTTCTGCTACTTCCGATGCCTATGATCGTCTCTTCCTTGATTGTATGATGGGCGACCAAACTTTGTTTACACGGGCGGACGAAGTAGAAGCGGCTTGGCAAGTAGTTACACCTGCCTTGTCTGTATGGGATTTACCAGCCAATCCTGCGAATATTCCTCAGTATGAAGCCGGTACTTGGGAACCAGAAGAAGCAGAATTACTAATTAACCAAGACGGTCGCCGCTGGCGCAGACTTTAATTACTCCTTGGTCATTGGTCAGTAGCAAAACAACGAACAACTGACAACGAACAACTGTACGGGCGAAGCATTTGGAGAACTATTTTTGGCAATGACCGATAATTTATCTTCCAAATGCTTCGCCCCTACTGACAACGAACAACTGACAACGAACAACTGACACAATATTAAGTATGGTTTCTACAATTTTTTCTTTGCAAGCGCCCAAGGATGTTTCCCTCACAGAAATTGAGGTAGAACTTAATCAAGTTTGGCAAAGTTACGGTCTTCAGGGGGAAGATGGTACTTTACCCGCTGCTACCCGCGCCACAACATTTACTTTAGTAGTTTATGAACCGGAAGAAACTCAGTATTTGTTAACTGCAACCGGCTTTTACAAGGGTCCAGTTGACGGTATTCTCGGACCACAAACAAAAACAGCTTTGCAGGAAGTCCAGAAAAAGCACCACCTTCCAGAAACTGGTACTGCTACACCGGAAACTTTGACGGCTTTACGGGCTGAATATTTCCAAAAGCAGCGCACTGGACCAAATGGAGATAATCATGGTGCAGCCATGGGGTATACTTTTAGTCCTACCAGTCCCACGATTGCTGACGAAATTGCTACCCGTAACCCTTGCCGAATTATTGCTTTATGTCCCATTGCCGGCGATGATGAAGGGGTAAAAGCCCAAGTTTCTGCCTATTGTCCCATTCAAAAGCAATCTTCCAGCACTCTTATCTGTTGTGAGTACATTACCCTTACTGGTACTGTTGCAGCTTTAGAACGCATTGGGGGCATGATTCCCGCTTTGTTAATTGGTGGTTTACCTAAGTTTCTCTGGTGGAAAGCTACACCAGATGCTGGCAATACTTTGTTTAGGCGTTTAGCGTCTGTTTGCAATAATGTCATTGTTGACTCCTGCAACTTTAATACACCAGAAGATGATTTACTCAGCTTGCAGAAGTTAGTAGAATCTGGTATACCTTTGGCTGATTTGAATTGGCGGCGGTTGTCAGCATGGCAGGAGTTAACAGCACAAGCTTATGATGCGCCTAATCGTCGCGCTGCTCTTAGAGAAATTGATCGTGTCAATATTGATTATGAAAAAGGCAATGCTGCTCAAGCCTTATTGTATTTGGGTTGGTTAGCTAATCGCTTAGAATGGCAGCCAGTTTCCTATAAACAGGAAAACGGTGATTATGATATCACCTCGATTCAGTTCCTGTCTCAAGACCAAAAACACATAGAAGCTGAGTTAGCAGGTGTTCCCATTGCTGATATGGGGGAAATTATCGGTGATTTAATTGGTTTGCGTTTGAGTTCTACTAATATTCAAGCTAATTGCGGAACTGTGATTTGTTCGGAAACTGGCGGTTGTATGCGAATGGAAACTCATGGAGGCGCTCAGTCGTCTGGGTTGTTCCAACAAGTAACTTCTCTTTCTGAACAAAAAGCCGAAGCGTTGTTAAGTCAACAAGTACAACGCTGGGGACGTGAGGCTTTATTTGAAGACAGTTTAACTGCAATTGGCAACACTATTAAGTTAGGCAAGTAGTTAATAGGTAATGGGTTAGTTGTCAGTTGTCAGTTGTCAGTTGTCAGTGGAAAATATTTTCCCCATGCCCTCTGCTTCTGCCCTCTGCTTCTGCCCTGTTCCCTGTTTTAAATATTAAAAAACCCGGATAAACCGGGCAGATGTACTTTTTGTCGGGTGTTAGCTAATGAGAATTATTGGTTAATTTCACAAGTTAAAGGACAAGCTGCATAAACAGTGGTTTGGGCTTTTTCAGCTTTACCATGCAACCAACTTAACCATTTTATTTGCCTAGGATGAATACCTTTAGCTGTTAGCACTCCAGCAGCAATTAATACTGCCATAACATTAAACATTACTAAACCACCTGCCACAATTAACACGGCACTAGCGGGCATCACAGATTGTAAAACAATGGACAATAGACAGCCAACTGTAGCCATCAATACAACCAATGGAAAGCCGACGACTAACAAGCACACTGCCAATGTAAATGTCCAGATTAAAAAGCTTTTCATCATTAACAAGGAGTCGGTCTGAACTAGATTAGAGCTTTGAGCAGAAACCATGACTTTTCCTCCTAATACACAGCAAGTTTAAATTTCAGTTGTTTATCACTCGAAAGCGAATTAACTGATTTTGTTTCAGTGAAATTTAGTATATAAAACCTTAGCTCCAAAATGAGCATTTCTTTACTAAAGTTTACAGTTGATTTTTTCTACTTATGAATAAGAATTCACATATACCCACAGGTAGGGAAACGAGTTTTGGTCTATGCCTTGAGAAATATAGACTAAGGATAGATGAGAAGCAGATATTGATCCCCGCAATCTGATTACCCAGATGCTTAACATTTCTTATAAAAAACGATATTATTTCTCATAATTTATCAAAAAGTGATCAAAACAGATTGTAGATGATGGGTAATTCTTAATTTCTTTCACTTTTCCCCGCCTCTTTATCCTTAATTACTCTGTATTATTAGCGACTAATATATTACGTAAATCCTATGAAAGACCAAGGATAATCAGTATGTGTTAAAAAATATGTATATTGGTGAATAACCCACTAAGAAGACTGCATAACAGAGGCAGGAGGAGTAGGAAGCAGGAAGCAGGGGACAGGGAACAGAAGGAAAATATTTTCCACTGACAACTAACAACTAACAACTGACAACTGACCAATTAACAAAAGTGAAGATATATGACAGAATCACAAACATTCAGAATGCCGCCACCCTTGCCAAAAGTAAAAATACAGCATCAGTCGGCAAATTTAGAAATGAACGCACCAGCACCGCCAATAATTACTACACCACCACCAATATTTCCTAATTTAAATGCGCCCACAAATGAACCTGTACAACGGACCTTGGCGCAGCTTATCCAGGAAGCATTTGATGAGGGTTACTCTGATGTTCACTTGGGAGTGGGTGAAATACCCCGCTTCCGCAACCGGGGAGAAATTCTCACTACAAGTTACCCCGAAACTGATAAACCGACTTTTATGCGTTGGTTGCGGGAGATTCTCACGGATTCTGAAATTCAAAGGTTTCAAGAACATTTAGAATTTGATGGTGCGACTCAGTACGATTTTGCCCGTGTGCGGATTAATGTGTTCGATTCCCTGCGCGGTTATGCCATGGTACTGCGGTTAATTCCTCTCAAAATTCTGTCTATGGAGCAATTGCGTTTACCACCAGTTTTTCGAGATATTTGTCATAGTCACAAAGGCTTGGTTTTAGTAACAGGTCCAACTGGTTCAGGTAAATCCACGACAATGGCAGCAATGGTTGATTATATTAATCGGGAGATGGCTAAACATATTATTACGATTGAGGACCCGGTAGAATTTGTCCACCAAAGTCGTAAGTCTTTAGTTAAACAGCGGGAAGTGGGAATGCACACCCGCAAATTTGATAATGCTTTAAAAGCAGCTTTGCGGGAAGATCCAGATTTAATTCTGGTGGGGGAAATGCGGGATAAGGAAACGGTGAATACGGCACTGAAGGCGGCACAAACGGGTCACTTGGTGATGGGAACTCTGCACACGAATAGTGCGGTCAAAACTGTTGAACGGATTCTCAATTTGTATTCAGGTGAAGAACAGGAAGCTATGCGGATAGCGCTTGCAGAATCTTTAGTAGCTGTAATTGCTCAAGGTTTATGCCGCACTACAGATGGTAAACGGGCGGCTTTCCACGATATTCTCATTAATACTGAGGCTGTTAAGGAATGGGTGAAGGATGGCAAGTATGATGAGATTGCGGAGTTAATGAAACAAGCCGGTTTTGATGGCATGGTGACAATGAATCAGTCATTGCTCAATCTTTACCAAGAAGGCCGGATTACTGAGGAAACGGCGTTAGAAATGTCGCCAACTCCTAACGAAATGGCGCAATTCCTCCGAGGTCGTGTTTAATTAACAACTGACAACTGACCAATGACTAAGTTGAATTTAGACAAATTATCTAAACCCCAGTTGTTTAAGGGTATTGCTTTGTTTACGCCTGGAGGGGATTTAATTTATTGTATTGACCCTAGTAAGCAAGGACGATGGCATTTACATTTATGTGCGGCTTTGCAGGAAATCCTCGACTTACCAGAGCCGCCACATTTTTTAGTTCCTTGTTATACTGCAACTATTGATCACTGGTTAAATCCTCGAACTCAACAAGTACAAATCTTTGCGGAGGCTTATCCAGCGGTGATTCGGCATCAGGCTGTGTTGAATGCGATTTTTGAGACGGGGGATTTGGTGTGGCAATCAGCACCTTGGCAAGATGGTTTGTGCGATCGCTTGGTATTATCAACTTATCGCTCTACATTTCCTCAACTTTGGCAAGATCATGATTTAATTGTGCGTTTGGATTTGGCTGATTCTCCCTCACAGTACCAGCAACCAGTCATTAATACACAACCAGTGCTACAAAAGATCCCAGGTCCCCCAGGCTTTGTTTTGCGCTTGTTTGTGGCTGGTCATAGTGCGACTACAGAAAAAATTTTACAAAACCTGCACGAATCATTAGAGCGATCGCTAGGATATCCTTATACTCTCAAAGTTATTGATGTTCTCACCAATCCAGAACAGGCAGAAATTGATCAAGTTTCTGCTACTCCTACTTTAGTTAAGGTTTGGCCTCATCCAATTCGGCGCATGGTTGGTAATTTACATAATGCGGACAAACTTCTACAAATGTTAGCGGGACAATAGACAACTGGTGACAAAGAATGTATGGACTCTACAAGGATTTTAGGACTGGAATTAGCTGTAAAAAATCCTGTTAATCCTGCTAATTCTTCTCAGTTACCTGTTCCGTTTATTGATACAGTTTTTCAGGCAATTAATGCAAGTGAATATATCCTGAGTGGACTAAGCGGTAATTCTCAAAGAGATTACATTATGGGGACTGCTTTTGGTCTTTATAACCAGGAGTCAGCTAATCAAATATTGACAGCTTGGGCGCGAAATAATTTTACTAATACACCGCATATAAAATTAGTATCTGGTCAAAACTTCAATGGAGCGTATGCAAAGGACAATAATACTATTTATCTATCTGGGGAATTTGTAGCGGCTAATTCGGGTAATGTTGGGGCTGTTACAGGGGTTTTAGTAGAGGAGGTTGGGCATTATTTAGATAGTCAAATTAATGCCAAAGATGCTGATGGGGATGAGGGATATATTTTTTCGGCGTTGGTAAGGGGGCAAAGTATTAGTCCTGGAGAATTGGTATCATTGAAGAGTGAGGATGATAGAGCAGTAATTTCGATTAATGGAAAATATGCCTATGGAAGAGCCATAGAAAAAGGACTATTTCAGAATAATCGAGGAATTGGTGAAACCGTTTCTCTTAATGCAGGCTCTTGGGATGATCAAATTGGATTAAGTAATGTAAAATGTACTCCCAGAATCAATAGCTTTATTATTTTTGATAGTGAAACAGGAGGCACAACTGATTCGAGAGGTCATGTAGGATTTGTGGAACAAGTATATGCTGATGGTTCTTTCCTAATTTCAGAATCCAATTGGGGTAATTATTTAGGCTTTGGATTGCGTCATTTGTCAGCAGGAACTAAAGCTAAGTTTATTTATCTCTAAATTAGTAGCTTGGATTGAGGTAACGGAAGCTAACATTCACAATATCTAGCTTTTAGGAATAGTGTAAAGCGATCGCTCATCTATTATGAATAAATGTAAGGGTTTAGCAATGCTAAACCCCTACGTCTGTGGGAAAATATTAAGATTGATGTATCGCTTTTCTATGATTATGGAGGATAGAATGCGATCTTGTTTTCGCTATAAGTGAGAGAGAATCAACCCGTTTTGGGAATAAGGCTATTATTCCTGTACACTAGAGAAAGATGTAAAAACAGTGATATGATCAGGGTTTATCTAGATACCAGTATTTATAATCGTCCATTTGACGACCAAACACAGCCAAAAGTCTTTCTAGAAACACAGGCGGTAATTCTAATTTTACAAATGGTTCAAGCTCAATTACTAGAATTAGTTAATTCTTCAGTTTTAGAATACGAAAATAGCCGTAATCCTTTTACTATTAATCAACAATCAATGGAGCGATATTTACAAATAGCCACATTAAGAGTATTTATAGATGAAAATATTAGAGCTAGATCCAAACAGTTAGAAAAACAAGGAATCAAGCCTATTGACGCACTTCATATAGCTTGTGCAGAAACATCTGAAAGTGATTATTTTATAACTTGTGACAAAAGATTAATCAACCGATGTCAAGATTTACCACTGAAAGTAATTAACCCAACAGATTTTATTTTGGAGATAGAAAATGACAATTAAAGTTATTAACGAGCAACAAAATTTACAAGAAGTCATGCAGGTTTTACTTGCTCACCTAGAACCAGCAAAAGTAATGAAATTTTGGGCTGCGTGTAAACTAGGTGAAGGAGATTATTTACAACTTAAAGAAAGGTTATTTTCTGAAGAAACAGTTGATAGTTTATATGCCAAAATTACAGAATATCAAGAGTCTAATGATCAAAAATATTTGTCCAAATAAATTAATTGCTTTAAAAGTCGAGCGATCGCGCAATCGCCGGCTTGTCAGTTCGCATTTGTAGAATAACCGAATGGGATAGCGAAGCGTGATCTCGTAATTAATCGTGAAATATCAATGATTGTAGGGGTTTATCAATGCTAAACCTCTACGTCTTGTGTATAATTAGATTATGGATATGGCGTTTTCTGTAATTATGAACCTTACTTGGTTAGATAGTAATAGTTGGTTGATTGAAATTGGTGAACAGCGGATACTAATTGACCCCTGGTTAATTGGTGATTTAACCTTTAATAACTTAGATTGGTTATTTAAAGGTTCTCGGACTCAAGATCGGTCAATACCAGATAATATAAACTTAATTTTGCTTTCTCAAGGATTAGAAGATCACGCACACCCACCCACCTTAAAACAGCTTAACAAAAATATCCCCGTTGTCGCTTCCCCCAATGCGGCTAAAGTTGTCAAACAACTGGGTTATCAACAAATCATCAGTCTCAATCATGGTGAAACCTTCACCTTAAATCATCAAATAGAAATCAAAGCTGTTCCCGGTTCTCCCATTGGACCAACCTTATTAGAAAACGGCTATCTGCTTAAAGATTTAGCAAATAATTCCACACTGTATTATGAACCTCATGGTTATCATTCCCCCCAACTCCAAGAAATAGCACCCATTGACGTAGTCATTACACCAATCATTGATTTGAGTTTACCCCTACTCGGTCCGATTATCAAAGGCATGAATAGCGCCCTAGAAGTAGCAAAATCGGTAAAACCTCGATTTATGCTCCCTACCGCAGCCGGAGGGGATATTTTGTTTGCAGGACTACTGGTAAAATTCCTGCAAGCTAAGGGAACTGTAGAAGAATTTCGCACATTACTGGAAAAAAACAATTTAACAACCCAGGTAATTGCTCCTCAATCTGGTGAAAAAGTTATGGTTTGATTGACACTCTCCGCGTCTTTAGACGCGGAGATTCTATAGAGAGTTTCAGTCTATATCCCTCAGTTATCCCAGTTTCAGGCAGGGTTCCTTAAATATTTGGGTTCTTGCCCTGATTTCGTTTGCCTTGGCGGGCGAAATCATATCTGACAAGCGTAACCTTCCGAGAGTTCTTCGGTAGCTTTTTATGTCTTTAGTGACAATTTAATTCTATCACGAATATGGATTAAAATTTAAAATTATTTCAAATTTTCAAATTAACGTCAATGCAGGATAAAGGAAAGCAACTAGTACATCACGGCGTAAATAAAGCAACCATATTCAATCGCCAAAAAGCCTACTGTATATTAGTTTTGACTTTTGACTTTTGACTTCCGCCCTGCGGTACTAGCCTTCATCCCTTGTCTAAAGCCCAAATGTGGCTGACTCAGTCAGCCACATTTTCAAGGGTTTTCGGCGTTCTTCCTTATAATTTAAAACCAATAATAGTGTGAGGATGTTATAATCTGCGATTTAAAGGCTTGATGTAAATATATCTACATCAAGTTTTCTAAATATCTGTGTGATTAACTATGGCAAAAATTCGTATTTCCCTAGCCTTGAGTCTAGCTACCCTAGCCAGTGGTTTCTTGTTAGCCGCTTGTGAAAATCCTAATCCTTCATCATCTACCGGAAATAGTACCACCTCCCCAACAGCTACCACTACAACCAGTGATACTAAAGGACTGAAAATCGGGAGTTTATTACCAACAACTGGTGACTTGGCTTCTATTGGACAACAAATGGTTGGTTCAGTTCCCTTACTGGTAGACACAGTTAACGCTTGTGGGGGTGTGAATGGTGAAAAAGTCAGTTTAGTACAAGTAGACGACCAAACAGACCCTAAAGCCGGTGCTGCGGGAATGACCAAATTAGCGACTTTAGATAAAGTCGGTGGTGTAGTCGGTTCTTTTGCTAGTAGCGTTTCCACTGCGGCGGTTTCTGTGGCTGTACCCAATAAAGTCATGCTGATTTCTCCTGGTAGCACCAGTCCTGTATTTACCGACAAAGCTAAAAAAGGCGACTTTAAGGGCTTTTGGGCGCGGACTGCTCCCCCAGATACCTACCAAGCATTGGCTTTAGCCCAACTTGCTAAGAAAAAAGGTTTTAAACGAGTTTCCACAGTAGTTATTAACAATGACTATGGTGTAGGTTTTGAAAAAGCATTTGTGGAAACTTTTGAAAAATTAGGGGGAACAGTAATTAATAAAGATAAACCTATTCGCTATGATCCCAAAGCTCAAACTTTTGATACAGAAGCAACTGCGGCTTTTGCTGGCAAACCAGATGCGGTTTTAGGGGTGTTATATGCGGAAACTGGGAGTTTATTCCTCAAAGCTGCTTATCAGCAAGGTGTCACTAAAGGCGTACAAATTTTACTTACAGACGGCGTAAAATCCCCTACTTTCCCTGATCAAGTAGGCAAAGCTAGTGATGGTAAGTATATTTTATCCGGGGCAATTGGGACAGTTCCTGGTTCTAGTGGTCCAGGTTTGGAAAACTTTAATAAACTTTGGAAAGAGAAAAAAGGCGGTTCTCCTGGAGAATACGCACCTCAAACCTGGGACGCTGCGGCTTTGTTGGTATTAGCCGCTCAAGCTGCGAAGGAAAATACCGGGGTTGCTATTGCTGGTAAAATTCGGGAAGTCTCTGCTGGTAAGGGTACACCAGTTAGTGATGTTTGTGAAGGATTGAAGCTACTTAAAGCAGGAAAACAGATTAATTATCAAGGCGCAAGCGGTGATGTAGATGTTGACGCTAACGGTGATGTCATTGGTACTTATGATGTCTGGACTGTGGGCGATGATGGTAAAATCAAGGTGATTGATAAAGTTAGTCCTAAGTAAGTAATTGAGATCCTCGAGATACACAAATAACGTAGTTTAACCTTGGTCAAACAGCGTTAATTGCTGATAATTCGCTCTCTGATTGACCTTACTCGTAAGGAGAGCTTTTAGGTTCTAGAGTCTGGGGCTTATCCTTGCCCGTTATCGCCTCAGGTTCCATTACTATGGAGTCCCGAAACTTCTGCGTCCGTTCTAGCAAGATTACTTTTACATCGGAATGTTTCATGTATCGAGTGATTTCAACATCACTCATTCTTGCTAGAATGTTGTCAGCAGCGTTAGTATCTGAGTGCATCACGACCCCATCATGTCCGGTAAACTTGTCACCATTTCTACTACCCGTTAAGGTAGCAAATCTGGAGTCAAGTTGTGACGTATATGCACAATTCACACTAACAACCGTGCAACCTACACGGGTTGAAACTTGTTTGAGAGCATCCGCAATTATCCCCTTGCACCATGAAGAAACATTTCTCTTCATGCGTTTTTTCAGGGGTTTTTTGCTTTTTATTGCTTCCGTCAAATCTTCAAAAGCTACCTTGATTGCATTTAACATCAAGTCATGGGTGGCTGTAAAAACGATTGTTTTAATCCTACCTTTAAAGGATGTTTCCCGATTATTCCACTTGATTTTACCAAGGTTATTCCGTTTAATCCTATCAGCTTTAGCACTGTTTCCCCCGGCGATAGATTTATTAAAAACTGACCTAATTTTGTTGCGTTTAACTTGTTTCGCTGTTCTATAATCAGTCTCTTCTGTTTGGATTTTACCGAAATTATTGCCTAAAAATCTAGCACCATCGTTAGAAGATGTGGCATACACTTCTGTGTAGCCTCTGTCACATCCAATTATTTTACCTTGAGTCTTTTTTTCAGCTTTTTCAATGTCAGTCGTGTAATGTATTTCCCATCTGCAATTACGCTTGATTAGCCTTAACTGACATTTTACTTCCGTCGGTAAAGTCGTTGGTAGCTTGAGGGTTTTACATGGAGTTAACCCTCCAAAACGCAACCACACCACGCCTTTGCTATCTAATTTAGTATCAAAAGCCCTAAGAATAATTTGGTTACAAACTTTTGTGTGACCTCGATACCAAAACTTTCTCATCAATGTGCAAAGTTTGGGGTGTTCCAACCATTCACGACTTTCTAATGTAAGTTGTAAAACCCCTTTTTTAGATGGGAATGATTGGAACGATTGACCCAAAGATTTCATCACCTTTTCGACACAAGCAGCCTGAACCAAGTGGATATCATCAATTACATCGTAGAGGGTTGAATCCCATAACTTAGCAGGTAATTGATACTTATCCTTAGATTTACGTAATTGTTTATCAATCTCGAATTTAGAAACACCCCAGACGTGCCGAGATTTTTTAATTTTCGCTGACAATTTTTAATTTTTAATTGTAATAGATGCGCCTAATATCTCAGATATCCAAACTTCAATATTGCGGATAGGATGGGAACGGAGGGCTGTAAAATCGGGATGGATGATTGGTTCGACTAAAATTGTAAACATTCCCAAGCGATTACCGGCTAAAACATCAGTAAACAAGCGATCGCCTACCATACCTACTTGATGTGCAGGTAAATTCATTTCTTGCAACGCCGCCCGAATTTTCCGCCGGGAGGGTTTGGCCGCACCCAAGTAATAAGGTAAATTTAGAGAACGGGCAATACCACCAATTCGCGCTTCACTTAAATTATTACTAACTAACCATAGTGCTGTACAAATCCGAATTTCTGCCACCCATGCTTGCAATGCTGGGAAAGTAGAACTCGTCGTCATGGGTACTAAAGTTTCATCCACATCTAATACTAGCCCTTTCAGCCCATATTGTTGGATGACACCTGGTGTCAGCGTTAATACTGAACCTGATAAAATCAAGTTAGGCTCTAATAGATGGTTGCGAGTCATAATTTTTTGTGAAGGCTAGGAGGTAGGGGCGCAGGGACTGCGCCCATTCAGGAGTCAGGAGGAAGAAAGAAAAATTTGAAGTTTAGATTTATTAAGCAAACCCTAATTAAATTTAGATTTATAAGGCAAAAGGTAAAAGGCAACAGTAATTAATTAAATTACCAATCACCAATTACCAATTACCAATTACCAATTAATCAAGCTCATTAAACAGATGTTCTTCTAAGAGGGGTTGAAATTTACGAAACTCTTCGGGGGAAAGTAATTCTGGTTCACCCGTTTTAGTCATTCTCGCAAAAAAGAGCAGGGGATCAAGGGGAGTATAAATTGCATACTCCTGTTCATCATGATAAAAAGTGGCAATTTCCATTAATTGCTCTGGTTCTAAACCGTTTTCTTCATCTTCAAGTTCTAAAGTAAAGAATTTTGATTCATCTTCAGGAGGCAACTCACCTGCTACAGTTAAGGCATAAGCAGTATTCTTGAGAATCAAGTTTTGCTCAGAAAGAACCGCTTGAGCAGTGCCGAAAATTTCGTCAATGATCTCATCATCTTCCACCAAGACGGCTTCTTCTTCGTCGCCATCAACTTGCCAAGCAAAAATTTCTATTGGTGCATCTATAGGCAGAAGGAGAACATATTTTTCCCCCTCTACATCGAGCGTATGCTCAATGTAACATTCTAGTGTCCGTTTTAGCTCATCTGTTAAAATCAGAGAACTTTCGGAATCGTGATCATTGTCTTCAGGAAGTGGAGATGAATACATAGCTGAATTATGTAACTGTAACAATACTCTTATATATGGAAATCATTGAACCGCTAAATGACAGCCGATGTCAACCATAAATTGAGAGATCCAACTGACGCTCTCAGGTCTAAAGACACTGAAATCATTAAGATCAAATAAATGATCTGTAATAGTTTTTAGAATACCATTTAAAAGGGATCACTCATCGGTAAATGCTACCGATCTCTGTACCGAACTCCGTCTAGCATCTAGCCATTGTTGTAAAATCAATGCAGCAGCCTTGCGATCAATTAAACCCTTATTCCTTGATGGGGAGCGATTCTCAGCTATTATCAGTTGTTCCGCTTGATAAGAAGTTAATCGTTCATCCATATATTCTAAAGGAAGTTTCAGCGCATCCGCCAATCTAGCCGCAAATTTCTGGACATGACGGGCTTGAAACCCGATAGTACCATCCATTGAATAAGGTAAACCAACAACGAGAATTTGTACCTGTCGCTCATTGACTATTTGCTGAATTTTCTCTACATCTTCGATAAAAGACTTGCGCTCAATTGTCGTTATACCCGTGGCAATTAACCCAGTCCCATCACATCCAGCTAAACCGATGCGTTTACTACCAACATCCACACCCAAAGCGGAAATAAATGATTTTGATTGCTGTTGAGAGATCACGCTATTGTTGCTCCTGGGATTCATCTGCGGCTGAATCTGATGGACAGGGTATATCCATGTTAGGATTTTGATGAGTAGAAGCCACAATTTCTGACTGCATTGGTATAGCCCTTTCTGGATGCACCTGCTGAGTTTGCGGCATCCATGACATCCCCCCAGGGATAGGTTTCCGGGTTGGTTGTAGTCCTTGTAACATTTCCTGCCACTGAATCCCCTCTAAGGAGACAAATTTCGATTCTCGCAGTTTATGCCAAACTGAGCGAGACATGATCAGGGTATGTTCTTTGCGTTTAGCCCCAATCCGCTCTAAATATTCTTCTCTTTCTGGTTGATAGTCTGAAGAAGCTAATTGTAATCCTTGTTGAGGAAAATCTTGAGCAATGCGGGCTAATTGAGACAATAATTCAGGATACAACCAAGTATAAGCCGGATGAACTGTAAGAGTTGCTACATGAGGATTTTCACCTGTGCGATCAAGTTGCACCTGAAAATAACCAATGGCTGCTTTCCGCTGGGGTTCAAAGACATAACCACTCACAACTTCAGTTTTTGTCATCCACTGCTTGAGAGCATCAATAATAGCCCCAAACAAAGTCGTTTTAAAGTCGTGGGTGTGTCGATCAAATACTTGCCTTACCAAAGGTGGCATTGATGCTGTATCCAGTTGATATAGCAACGGAGCATCAGCATTACTCACCGGTAAGAGGTTGGGTAAATCTGGTTCAGTTTGAATTAATTCCGCTAATAACTGGGGACTAATTTCCCAGTATGTCATTTCTGCTAACCGTTGAAATCCATTGTGGCGATACAGTGCTAAGGCATCAACGTCATTGATATTAACTTCTAGTATCCATGTTCGCGCTTCTAAAATTGATTCAAAGCAATGGCGCAGTAGTTGTGAACCTACTCCCATTCTGTCGCCAGTGCCTGCTAACATCACCCGATTAATTCGCCAAGTGCTGCGGGTTCGGTTAAATGGTGATACTTGAATCATTCCCAGTAGTATCCGTCCCTGTTCGGCAACATAGCCCCAGAAGCGATACTGTAATGGGTTGGGAAACCAACTTAAGAATTTGAGTAACCCATACCAGCGTCGTAGCCATTGCATTTGCCGCATGGCCGCACCAGCTTCTTGGGGAGAAAGATGGGACAATGATTCTTGAGTTAAGCAATCAATTCCGTCCAAATCCCTATGTTGGACTGGTCGGATAACAACGCTGAGGTTTCGAGGGAGTAGTGAAGTCATGTTGATTCAAGCCGCCATTTAACCTTTAAAAAATAGGATTGGTGATGTGATGCTGCAATCATTTTAACGGCCTTTTTTCTCTTAGGTCTTGCTCCCAAAGAGTGATTTTTTTAAGTGACCACGTAAAAAAAATATAAAAAGCAGAAACCGTGAGTATACCTTTGAGGTGAAAACCACAATACCTGCTTCTATTCTAGGATAATTCTACTCAAAATACTTTTAAATCTATAGACCTTGGCGAGAAGCGAATTTTTCAAAGTCGGCTTGGGTTTGATGAAGTAATTGCTGACGACTATCTGAAATTACTTGTTTGCAGTTGGGAACCAAGTTGGGAACCAGATTTCGAGCTTGTAGTGCCATGTGCATTTGTAGATGAGCAACGTATTCACTTATATCTTGGTTGTCTACAGTTGCGCCCGTTAGTACATTTGATTCCATTGCCACTGGGTTCTCCTTGATAAATTTGGTGTAATTGCTTTACTAGACTAGATCAGAAGTTATCATTTTTTTTACTTAACTGCCTAATTTCGCAATGAAGTGTAATGATTGGGAAGGAGGGAACAGCCAAAAATCAAGATAAATAACCTGATTTTTTCCCAAATAGAAATTTTCTAATCCTCCCAAAGTGTATAAGTTTCGTTAAAAACCTCATCCCAACTTAAAGCAATAATATCTGGTTTCTTACCCATTTCATCTCTAGCATCCTGTTTTGCAGCCAGAAAACACTTGTTCCAAATTGATTCCAAAAAATCTCGATTGAGACTTGGCATTTCTTCTTGACTGGCAGTAATTTCTGCCCTAGCTGAACGAATAGAAATTACCCAACTAGCACTACGTTTTTCCGGTTGACATTTCCACTTAATTATATGCAGTATCAATCGAGTTAGGCGATTAATTACTGCTCTTTTTTCTGATCGCCCCATAGACTCGGCTAAACTCTCTAAAATATCATCAACTTCTTTCATTTTCCCCTCCTCTAGCAGTTGTTTTGCTTTTACTACAGCTAAATATGGTGATTGAAAAACCAGTTCGTCATAAGGTACTGTCATAATTAATAACTCCTTGGCTTGTTTTTTCCCAAATCTTGCATAAAAGATGGTACTGTTTTAACAACTTATACAAAAAATATCCTTTTGTGATTAGATACAATCAGCAAAGACCTCCACTCTAAGAGTATTGTAGGTTTACAAATCAGTCAATAATCTTGGTTTACATGAAATCACCATAAACACATCATATTATTAATTTTATATGCCTATACTTGACGATTAACGATAGACTGTTGATTATGGATAAGTAAATCAAAACTCAACACACAAAATGATTTTAGAACTCTCTCCACAAATTCATTACTTGGTGGGAATGTCTCAACCAGAAACCCATTTATTTGAGGTGACTTTACACATTGTTAACTATCCGTCAGCAGTTCTCGATTTAAAAATGCCAGTGTGGACTCCTGGTTCATATTTGGTGCGGGAATATGGCAGACATTTACAGGATTTTGCGGCTTTTGCGAATAATCAACCCTTATCTTGGCATAAAGTTAGTAAAAATCATTGGCAAGTAGAAAAAGGCAATACTTCAGAAGTAACTATTCATTACCGTGTATTTGCTAATGAATTAACAGTAAGAACAAATCATTTAGATGCTACTCACGGTTACTTTAATGGGGCAGCTTTGTTTTTTAGAATCCCTGGTTGGGAAAATTTCCCCATGCAGATAAGGGTAATTCCTGCTAAGGATCAATGGCAAGTAACTACTAGTTTACCAACATTCGCAGAAACAGTAAATACTTTTTTAGCGGCAGATTTTGATACTTTAGTTGATAGTCCTTTTGAAGTTGGTTGTCATCAATTATATAATTTTGAAGTCTTGGGTAAACCCCATGAATTAGCAGTTTGGGGAAAAGGAAATTTTCAACCAGAACAAATGATTGCTGATTGCCAAAAAATTATTGAGGTAGAATCACAAATGTTTGGTGGTTTACCTTATGACAGATATGTATTTTTTCTGCATTTTCTTCAGCAGGGTTTTGGTGGTTTAGAACATAAAAATTCTTGTTCTTTAATTTATCAAAAGTTTGGATTTCGGACTGTGGATAAATATGAGCCATTTTTGCAATTGGTGGCCCATGAATTCTTTCATTTATGGAATGTTAAAAGAATTCGTCCTTTGGGGTTAGAAGTGTTTGATTATGATCAGGAAAATTATACACCATCTTTGTGGTTTTGCGAGGGAACAACCAGTTATTATGATTTAATCATTCCTTTACGGGCAGGTATTTATAAAACCAAGGCATATTTAAACTATTTGAGTAAGGAAATTACCAGATATTTGATGACTCCAGGACGAAAAGTTCAACCTTTGTCGGAGTCAAGTTTTGATGCTTGGATTAAACTTTATCGTCCAGATGCTAATAGTGGTAATTCTCAAATCTCCTATTATATCAAAGGGGAAATGGTGTCACTTTTATTAGATTTATTAATTCGCGTTCATCACGGGAATCAGCTTTCTTTAGATGATGTAATGCGGCAAATGTGGGAGAAGTTTGGAAAGGACGAAGTTGGTTATACTCCCGAACAATTAGAGGGTGTGATTGAGTCTGTAGCGGGTATGGATTTAAGAGATTTCTTTAAACGCTATCTTCATGGTTTGGAAGATTTACCTTTTAATCAATATTTACAACCTTTTGGTTTGCAATTAGTCGAGGAAAAGAATGAAGAACCTTATTTGGGTGTGAGGATAAATACTGAAAATGGACGGGAGATAATTAAGTTTGTGGAAGCGGGTTCACCGGCACAATTTGCGGGAATTGATGCTGGGGATGAATTGTTAGCGATTGATGGGATTAGGGTGGGAAATCAATTAAATGAACGCTTGAAGGATTATCAGGAAAATGATTCTATTCAAGTTACTGTTTTTCATCAAGATGAATTGCGGACTTATTCCGTGACTCTAGCTGCATCAATTCCTAGTAAGTATCAACTTAAAGTTGTCGAAAATCCTTCTTTCACAGAAATGGAGAATTTTGCCGGGTGGTTAGGTGTACCTTTGTCGAGTATTCAGTAATATTAATTGTCTGAATCAGGATGTCCAGGATTTCAGGATTAATTGTCTGAATCAGGATGTCCAGGATTTAAGGATTAACAGGATGAAATATTCCAGATTATTATGTTTGATCTAACAGAGAAGAGAGAGGTGAAGAAATTTTCTTTCTTTCTTCTTTCTTTCTTTCTTTCTTTCTTCTTTCTTCTTTCTTCTTTCTTCTTTCTCCTGACTCCTGACTCCTGACTCCTGACTCCTGACTCCTGACTCCTGACTCCTGACTCCTATTAGTTATTTTGACTTTTTAATACTCCTAGTTCTGTTTGAATCGCTAAAATATCTAAAGTATCAGTTTGGGAACAATATTTCAGGTCTTCTAAACATTCTAAGCGTAATAATCGTTGACCATGACTAGCTTTGTGTAATAATCCTAATAGGTCATTTTGCCATTGGGAATAAAGAGCGATCGCACTAACCACTTCATCATTACCACTGATGTCTTCTAGGGGACAATTAGTTTGTTGCCAAATGCTATGAGCGATCGCCCCCGCACATACTGTATCCTCTAAAGAATAACTTCCTTCCCAGCCAGAACCAACAATCCAGACTGTTTCCGGTTGCTTTTCTAAAAGAAATTTAACTACTGCTGCCCGATTAATCAAAGCTGCTGCGAGAACAATGGGGGCGTTTTGTATCCGCTGTAAAGCCCTTGTCCCATTGGTGGTACTAATAAATAACCTTTTTCCAGCAACTAATTCGGCTGTGCAATCTAAGGGTGAGTTACCCAACTCAAAACCAGTTACTTTAGCGCCACCCCTTTCTCCAGCCCTAAGTCGCTTGTCTGAAGGCCATTGTTCACTCACTGTCATCAGTTGATCTAAATCGCTGAAGACCTGTACAGCTTCACCTCCAGCGGCTAATACTGTGGCCATTGTACTAGTTGCTCGCAGAACATCAACAGCGATCGCACATTCTGGAACTGTATCATTTGGGGTCAATTCGGGAGTGTGATATATAAATATCTTCACGTGCTGGCTACACCTATTTCATAAGACTGCGGTAATATTCTACCTACTTGATGTCACCAACTGATGATACTATTTTTCAATAGATAAGAGAGAAAAGGTAACAGGCAAGGGAAAACGAAGATTTTGAGTGATAATTTAGACTCCATTTCCCATTTGCTACTGATTAAAACTTGATGGTTGCACCAGCTACAGCTAAAGCAGCCCAACCCAGCATTAATGCCAATCCTCCCAATGGTGCAACTGCCCCTAAAGACTTGATACCTGTTAAACTGATAGCATATAAGCTACCGGAAAAAATCACCACACCAATAATAAATAACCAACCACTGACTAAAAGCGTCCTTGGGGGATTTTCTAAACGACTCATGAGCATGGCAACCAACAAAAGTGCCAGAGTGTGGTACATTTGATAACGAGCGCCAGTGTCAAATATTTCTAAAGAGCGCTCGCTAATTTTTTCCCGCAAAGCATGAGCGCCAAAAGCACCACCAGCAACAGACAAACCGCCAAAAATGGCGGCTATAGTTAAGAAAAATTGTGTCATCTGACCTATTAAACATCAAAATGATATGATACAGCCCCTTCTTCGGTGACTTGAAAATTCGCATTGAATTCTTTAGCTTTCTTATCTAAATATTGTTTAGCTTCCGCTGCTGGTAATTGAGACTGCATAGCAAAACTTAACAAAGTTACTCGTCCTTGATTTTCTAGTAACATTTGATAAAACTGCGCTTGTAATTGTTCACTGTTTTGCTGCTTTAAGGCTTTTTTCTCTTGTTGACTTTGTTTATACAATCCTAATGCTAACCAACTCCCCAATATCGCACTAGGAACACCAAAAATTATCCCTCCCACAATAGTATCTTTGCTCTCTTGAGCCGCATTGGGAGGTGAAAATACCTGTTCCCCCTCCACTGGATATACCGTTACTCCTGATTGCGCTGATTTATCTATTATTTCTGATACTGATATCGCCAAAAACATGAATCCGAGTGTGAGTAACCAACCAGCAGCCAGTTTTTCAGCCGTCTTCATAGTTCTACTTCAGATTTAGACATTGCTTGTAATTTTAACCTCACTTACCTCAAGCTTCCACTAAATATTACGAATTGTTGAGGTTTTTTTTGGGAATTTTTTAACTTTGTTAAATATCCAATAACCCATATCTTTTTTGCAATGCTAATAACTTCATTCTTGCTTCCCCAGCATTATCAGCTAAATCAGCAAATTCCACAAACCGCCGTAATTCCTTCTTTAATAAATTCCGTTCTACTTCAATAGTTTCTCTATCTAAATCTGGCGGTAAAACAATCATATCAAAAATTGTTGCCCGTTCCTTCCCAGGGTGAGGACGCAAAACCCGTCCCCGACGTTGGATAAATTGCCGGGGATTTCCCGAACTTGATAAAATTACTGCGGTTTGAATAGCGGGAATATCCACACCTTCATCTAAACACCGAATTGCGACTAAACCCTGTAATTCTCCACTTTCAAATTGACGACGTAAAATTTCTCTTTCTTCCAAAGAAGTATTTGCTGTGTAGGTACTGACTTTATAACCTAATTCTCCTCCCAAAATTTGAGCAACAGCTTTGAGTTGACGCAGAGAATAACGTTGTCCAATTTCTTGAGAACCATCACTGCAATAAAACAATGTATGGGTAGTTTCTCGACGAGTTGCCATTAACTCTTGTAAGGCTGTTAATTTATTTTCCGCAGTGCCAACTAACCGCGCCCTTTGCATTAATAATGATTTGATATCTTCGTTGTCTTCAAAATCTCCCATTTCTCCCATATCTCGATCTCGATAAAGGAGAGAACGCCCAATTTTTTTGGTTAATTTTAAATAAGCGATACTCTCAGTTTCTGTCAATTCTACCAATACCGGATTATAGATATAATGAACTAATGCACCTTGAGAAATCGCATCCTGTAAACTAAATTCAGGTTGGAGAATATGACCAAAATAATCTAATAAAGATTCTGTACCATCATCGTCAAAATATCTTTCTGGTGTGGCTGATAAAGCTAGACGTAAACCCACATTTCGGGGTAAACTTTCCTCTAGTTTCGGTGCGCCTAAATTATGAGCTTCATCACCAATAATCAACGTTTTCGGCGGAAAATATTTAAGTTGCGTCTGAAAACCATCACCAATTAAAGTCGAGTTAGTGGTAATTATCGTCACGAAATCTTGAGAACCAGAACACAGATTATAGATTTGTGTAGAAAGTTGACTTTGCCAACTGCGTAAATTATCAAAGGCTAAAATCGGCTGTAAGTTAAATTTCTCACATTCTCTGCCCCACTGGGTAACAAGATGACGATAGGGACACACCACCAACAAGACTTGTAAACCAATTTGCTGGTACAATTCGCAAGCGATCGCTAATGCAGTAATAGTTTTACCACTACCAGTAGCCATTTTTAATGTCCCCCGACCATGATTAGCAAACCAGCTAGTCACAGCTTGACGTTGATATCCCCGCAATTGCAGAGATAAAGGCATTTTCGGAAATCCCGGTAATGGTTGCTTAACTTGATAATTGCCCTTTTTCTCCCCCGCATAAGGTAACTTGAGTTTAAAAGTAGGCAATTTCGGTACTGCATTTCGCGTTAGGTACATAAATTGGTAATTGGTAAGAATCAGTAGTTACTTGTTTTTTATTTGCAACTAACAACCGACAACTGACAACTGTACGGGCGAAGCATTTGGAGAACTATTTTTGGCAATGATCGATAATTTATCTTCCAAATGCTTCGCCCCTACCGACAACTGACAACTGACAACTGACATCCTTTAGTTATAATTACGCCAAATACCCACCAAAGAACCTTGCACTTCTACTTGCATAGCCGATACTTCTATGGGATTGTAATTAGGATTTGCAGGTTTGAGAGTAACAAGATCATCATGGCGGTAAAAACGTTTTAAAGTTGTACCGTGTCCTTCCACTCTCGCAGCCACGATAGTCCCATTTTTTAACTGGTTAGGTTCAGCAACAGGACGCAAAAATACCACATCACCATCTGCAATCAAATCTTCAATCATACTATCCCCAGCGACTCTTAAAGCATAGCTTTGAGGTGGTAATGATAAATTAGCCAAATCCAAATGTTCGACGGCATCTGTGAATGGTTCAATCAAACCACCTGCGGCAATAGTTCCTAAAATTGGTACACCTTGTTTAACAGGATGAAGTATCCGCAAAGTTCTCGCCCTACCTAAATTCCAGCCAATGTAACCCTTATTGCGTAAATGTTCCAACCGACTTTGAATGGGTGCTGGAGATTTCAAATTCATCCCTTCCATCATTTGGCGAATCGAGGGAGAATGTTGATTCAACCTGATATATTCAACCAACCATTCGTATAGTTCTTTTTGAGGATCTGTGAGACGTTCCATAATTTTATCGGGAAGTAAATAATAAATGCCCATAGAACATTGGTACTACAAAAATCTTCCCTTAACAAGCTTTTATTAAATATTTATGGTAATTGGTAACTAATAGGGAACAGGGAACAGATAAAAATTTAACCAATTACCCATTACCAATTACCCATTACCAATTACCAATTACCAATATTGTTATTTTGCCCCAAGAATACTTGCAAGTAAAGCTTTTTGAGCGTGGAGACGATTTTCTGCCTGGTCCCAAACCCGTGATTGTGAACCTTCAATTACTTCTTCAGTAATTTCTTCACCACGGTGGGCTGGTAAGCAGTGTAAAACAATTGCTTCTGGATCTGCAAGACTTAATAATTGTTCAGAAATTTGATAAGGTTGAAAAACAGGGAACCGGTTATTTGCCTGTGTTTCTTGTCCCATACTTGCCCAAACATCAGTGTAAAGTACAGATGCACCTTTAGCTGCTGCTTCGGGATCATGGGTTAAAAGAACTTCAGTTTTTTTATTGGCTATTTCTCGAGATTTTTCCACAATTTCCGCATCTGGGGAGTATCCTGACGGAAAAGCTATTCTGATATTCATTCCCACCAAAGCACAACCCAACATCAGGGAATTAGCGACATTATTACCATCACCGACATAGGTTAAAGTTAAACCTGCCAAAGTTCCAAATTTTTCTTGAATGGTGAGTAAATCAGCCAATATTTGACAAGGGTGTTCTAAATCTGTGAGGGCATTAATTACAGGAATTTTCGCATACTTCGCAAAAGTTTCCAACTCCTGTTGAGCAAAGGTGCGAATGGCTAAAACATCCAAATAACGATCTAACACCCTAGCAGTATCCTGGATAGGTTCTCCTCGACTTACCTGAGTGACATGAGGATGAAGATCAATTACCTGTCCCCCCAGTTGATACATTGCGACTGTAAAACTCACTCTAGTGCGTGTTGAAGCTTTGGAGAACAACAAACCCAAAACTTTATTACAATGCAACTTGAGTTTTTCCGACTTTAGTTGAGTAGCCAATTCCAGAAGTTCTTGCAGTTCCCCAGAACTCAGATCCGCTAGACTTAATAAATCTCTGCCTATTAATGCTGCCATGCTTGATTATCTATAAAGAACAAATGTTTCTGCGCCTTTGTATAACCGTGTCACCAGGAATACTCCAATTGCACTGTACCAAATATTTTTGCATCAATCTACAACCTAGCGGCTAGTTTTGCCGATTTTTGGCAATCAGAAAAATATTTTGCTTACCCCCTAGACAAATCATGTCCTCATGTTATAATATGAAATCGGTGAGGCAATCAAAAACCTTCTTACCAAAATCGCCAGCATAGCACAGTGGTAGTGCATCCGACTTGTAATCGGAAGGTCGTAGGTTCAAATCCAACTGCTGGCCCTTATCGAAACCCTTGAGAAATCAGGGGTTTTGTCGTTTCAATGCTCTGTTATATTAACCTTTTGATATTTCTCCATTGTGCCGCAACACTTTAGAATTTAGTGGAAAATGACAGAATAATAGATCAACTTTAGATCAATGAACAGCAAGAAGTGGACATTAGACGAGGTTAACGCAAGATTAAAAGCCGGCAATATCGGTGTAGTGGTTTATCAGCGGGGCGAACTGCTTGCAGCAGTGCTTCGCTATCGCCTCTCACTTCGTGCCACATTTCCGCCAAAACCAGGAATAGACAAGCCACCTTACCAACAGCTTTTATCTTTGGGGATTTACGCCAATCCTGCTGGGTTACAATTTGCTGAATCAGAAGCCAAGAAAGTTGGAGGTTTATTGGCCCAGGGGAAATTTGAGTGGTCTGAATATCCTGTCAAGGAATTAGCAATTACTGAAAATACCACTGACAACGCTAAATTATGGATTGAGAAGTTTGAGGCTGATTACTACAACCGCAAGGGGAAAACTCCTACAACCGAAACCACCTGGAAATCAGATTAGAGAACTCCACAGAATGATTGATCCTATAATGAGAGAAGATAATTTCAGTGTGCAGTTAACCTAATGCGTCCAAAATCTATCATTGAACTAACGGAGAACCTAAAATATCTGTACATAAAAACAGCCAAAAAACTCAAGGGAAGCGATCGAAGACAATTCATGGCAGAAGTAGTTAAAGGATTGGGAATAGGTGGACAGACTTTAGTAGAACGAGAGTTAGGATGGAATAGACGTACCATCAGGAAAGGGATGCAGGAATTGGAGAGTGGTCAGCCGATAATTGATGGTTTTGACCGGAGTGGACGTAAGGGGGTAGAAACAAAATTACCAAACTTATTATTGGATATGAAATCCTTAGTAGATCCACAAAGTCAAACAGACCCCAGTTTTAAGAGTACAAAGTTATATACACGCATGACAGCAAGTGAAGTCCGTCGTCAACTAATTGCACAATATGGTTACACGGAGGAAGAACTACCAACATCTGAAACAATTCGCCGAAAATTGAATGATTTAGGCTATACCTTAATGAGAGTCCTGAAAACTAAACCTATCAAGAAAATTCCCGAAACAGAAGCCATTTTTGAACAAGTCAAGCAGATTAATACTCAAGCTGATCATGACCCTCATACTCTGCGGATATCCATTGATGCAAAGGTGGCAGTCAAGGTGGGAGAATTTGACCGTGGTGGTACAACTCGGATGCCAACAGTCTCATTAGACCACGACTTCCCCACTGAGACAACTCTAATTCCCTATAGTATTTTTATCCCTGAGTACAATGAGTTATTTTTATTTTTCGTTACTTCCAAATTAACTGCTGATTGTATTGTTGACTTACTCGAAAGCTGGTGGCAAACTGTCCAACACCGTTTTACTCACATTCAAAAACTGGTAATTAATCAAGATAATGGACCGGAAAACCATTCTCGTCGGAGTCAGTTTATGAAGCGGATTGTCGATTTTTCCAGATCATCTCAACTGAATTTACAACTCGCCTATTATCCGCCTGATCACAGCAAGTACAACCCAATAGAACGCTGCTTTGGTTGGTTAGAACAACATTGGAATGGTAGTTTACTTGATACTGTTGAAACCGTACTGAATTTTGCTCAAACTCTCACATTTAAGGGTAAAAATCCTGTTGTCAATTTGGTAGACAAGCTTTACTCCTTACTGAGTTAAACTCACAACTTTAGCGATGGCAGAACTTGAAACACAGATTCACCGCCTCCCTAATCTCAAAAAATGGTTTGTGGAAATTTTTACTAAACCAGTATAGTTATTGGATCATCTTTTTTGTGGAGGTCTCTTACGGGAATAAAAGATCCTAGAGTGAAAAGGACTCGATGGCATTTACTCACCGATATTATCACTATTTCCTTGTTGGCAGTCATAGCGGGCGCAGAAGGGTGGGAAGATATTGAGGAATATGGACTAAGTAAAAAATCTCTATCAATTTAATTTCTCTTGTAAAGATGAGCTAATCTCTTTGATTTATAGCTCCATTTTACTATGTCTATAATTTCGTTTTTTACTTTAATTGATTAGTCTAACTTATAATTGTTTCTTGAATATATTCTTTTGCTTATCTGTTGACCTCTCCAGGTAGTGTGCATTCTTATTGCTTCTTATTGAGAATAGATTTTGATGACATTTTTGGTGATTTACTGTTTCTCAAATGCCTTTTTTCACTTTATCTGTTTGTTTTGATGCTTCCTTTGATTTTCATCTCCGTAATTTCCCTCTGTAACATTTTGGGGTGCGGAATGTGGGTTGTAATGACATTCGGGGAACTCTATTTACTATTGCCAAGGATGTGAAAATTCAGGTGGAATTTAATCCTGCTAAAGTCCAAGCATACCGCTTAATTGGCTATGAAAACCGCCTGTTGCAAAACCAAGATTTCAATGATGATAAGAAAGATGCAGGAGAAATTGGGGCTGGTCATTCTGTGACTGCACTGTATGAAATTATTCCTACTGGCACAAAGAGTGATGTGAAACTACTGGCGGTAGATCCTTTGCGGTATCAGCGTTCTGGTGTAACTGCGACCGATACCGCCGATAATGAGATGATGTTGGTGAAACTCCGTTATAAATCACCCCAAGATAGTACCAGTCAATTGATTACTCAGACTATCAAAGATAGTGAATTCAACGCTAATCAAACACCATCGACTAATTTGAGATTTGCGGCGGCGATCGCTACTTTTGGCATGATCCTCCGTGATTCTGAGTACAAAGGGAATGCTAACTATGATTTGGTAATGAAATTAGCAACTCAAGGTCAGGGGGAAGATACGGAGGGTTATCGCGGTGAGTTTATTCGCTTGGTAGAGCAATCTAGGGAGTTAATGACCAGGAAGAGATGGAGATGATTTCGCTTAGACCAGCATTCAACAAAATTGACAATAAGTTAAGTTAATAATGCTAAAAACTCCATAATAATTGCAGCAACTTGTTCTCTAATTTTAGCGTCCAGAATATTCCTATGTCTGGCTGAACGCGACTGCCTCGGTTCCCAAACGTTTTAATACCTGTAATACACTATAAAGCTCATTATCAGGATTTACCAAAGAAAACAGCCGTGAATTAGCATATTTATGTTCCAATACCTTTAAAAATAAAAACTCATTACCATTGGTAATCATGCCAAAGGTTGGTAGCACAGTTTCCTCATTACCCAACATATAAGCCAAAGCTTGAGGAATTGCGCGTGTCACCGCAAAATCACTCCGTTTTGATTCAATTACCAACAACCAAAGCCGATTTTTTAACACCAAAACATCAATCCGCCCCCGAATAATCGTTCCTTCATCCTCCATTTCTAAAGCCACACCCGTTTCTGTTTCAATCCTAAACGGTTTATGATAAAAACCAGCTAAATCTAACAAGGGCGCAAGTACCACCATCTTTACCGTATTTTCTAGCATTGGCGGATCATCCATCAATTCTAAAAAATTAGCCTTCACCCGATCTAATAAATGTTGCTCTTCTTTGTTCAAAGCCTCAAGCCCATCCAACCACTCAGGAAAAAAAGTAGCATCTTGAACGATTTGAATGCCAAAATTTTGCTTTAATTCCCGTAGCGTCACATCCTTGGCTGCAATAGACTGAACCATTTTGATATTTCTCCTGACGAAATTTTAGGCTCAAGTGTACAGAAAAAGCTATTAAGCCTGAAACCTTTGCTCCCGTATTTCTCACGAATTAACATCTAGCTTCCTGGAAGATAGATTTCATGCTGTGCCTGTGGTTGCCTATGAAACTTTTTTTAAGCGGGAATTTGCCCAAATTTCATGTTTAATGATATCAAATTAAACAAATTATTTATGACCCGATTCAAGAGGTAATTGTACAATGGATACCATAGAGTCTTATCGGTATATAATTCAGTCGTTGTTGACAGATTACGCTGCTATCCCCATCGCTAATGGGTCGATAAATTGCTACACTGTTTTTGAGCCGAAACAAGACCATTACCCAGGGTTAGCGCATCTCAAACCCTATTGACAAGGGGATTTATTTGATATGTGGGAGGATGTTCAAGTGACACAACTCAAGGTAAGTTAATATATAACCCATCTAGCCGCTGTATCTAAGTAATGTCAACAGGATTTAAGAAGAAGTGCAAAACCAGAACATCTGTTAATTTTAGGGCAAACAAAGGTCAGTTGTAAATCAAATGAAATCACCGCAATTCCAGCACTATTAGAGACTCTGGACTTATCTGGCTGTATTATCACTATTGATGCAATGGGTACACAAAAATCAATTGCCGAACAAATCATAGCTGGAAATGCTGATTATATTTTAAGCCTAAAAGATAATCATCCCACCCTACATCAACAAGTGAAAAATTGGTTTAAAACAGCACAATCTCTAAACTTTAAGGGTGTTGATGTTAGTATTAGTCAACGGGTGGAAAAAGGACATCACCGCATCGAAAATCGGACAGTTTATACTGTTCCAATTTCACAATTACCAGCACTTTATGAACAAAACCAATGGGCAGGATTAACAACAGTAGTCATGGTAGTTCGTAAGGTTCAGCATTGGAATAAAACTACCCATGAAATTCAATTTTATATTACTAGTCTTGATAGTGATGCTAACAAAATTGGTAGTGCAATTCGACAGCATTGGGGGATTGAAAACTCTGTTCATTGGACATTGGATGTCACTTTCCATGAAGATGAATGTCGAATTCGTTCCATGCACAGTCCACAAAACTTTGCCTTACTACGTCGTATTGCCCTCAATGCCTTAGACAGAGAACCAACTTTTCGTCGCAGTATTCGACAAAAATCACGACGAGCTGCCATGAATGATCAATACATGGTTTCTGTGTTAGCAGCATCCATAGCAAACTATTCTCCTCTACTGTAATTCTTCTGTCAATAGCGTTTGAGATGCGCTAACCCTGCGTTTCTGAAGCTTACAATAAAGCTACAGGCTATCAAAATATTTCCCAAGTTGTTCATTCTCGTCATCGCAGTATTTCTAATTTTATGGTTAATATTATTGCGGTTCGGCTTCGCTCACCGACCACTGGTTTAATTGCTTATACTTGGCAAGATAAAAAACCTTCTTTAAAATTAGATAAACATGAAGTAACTTCTCTACCAGGTTTATTAATTTAATTATTTTCATGCAATTAAATTATGAGTCCAAAATATTCAATTTTGGATTGTTTTCTCTTGTTTATTTATTGTCAACAATCATTGCTAATTGAGAAAAGCCTGATATAATTAGTTTTCAGGATGATTATTTATATCGAACTCAGGTGATTGCGAAATGGCACGTCAATTAGGCGAATTAATTAGTCGCCGAAGACAATTAGTAGAAATGTCTACAGCCGAAAAGAATCGCTGTGACCGCGCTCGTGGTAAAGCCTTGGCAGATATTGAGGTCAATTAACTGCCAAGCAAATCTCTCGTTTAGTTGGTGTTGCACCAATTAATCATGATAGTGGACAACAAAAAATGCTAAAACTTCAAGTCTTTAGCATTGACACTAATAGACTGAGGATTTTGATTTGTCACTGATTGTGCTAATTTGCCATTAGAAAGAACAGCAATGGCACGGGTATATTGGGGATCGCTATTTGTACCAATTAAATTCGGATTAGAAGCTAATTGGCGTTCTTGAGTTTGGGTCAAGTCTAGCTTGATATCGGGGGCAATCCCTTTATGATTGATATCTGTACCATTGGGTGTATAGTAATGGGCAATAGTCACTGCTAAACCTGAACCGTCTCCTAGTTCATGGACTGACTGTACCAAAGCCTTCCCAAAGGTTTGACTACCAACAACTACAGCCCGTTTATTATCCTTGAGTGCGCCGGTGAGGATTTCACTAGCACTGGCGGAATTACCATCAACTAAAATTGCTAAAGGTAGTTTGGTAATGGCTGTCCGATTAGCTTGTGTTTGAGCACTCGATCCTTTGCGGTCTACGGTTTTGACGATATGACCGTCATCTAACCACATCCTGGCAATTTCTATACTCGCATTTAACAAACCACCAGGATTACCCCGCAAATCTAAAACGTAGGAATCAACTTTTTGGTCGTTCAATTTGCGAATGGCTACACGCATTTGATCAGCGGCATGAGAGCTAAACTCTTGTAATCTAATATACCCAACTTTCCGAGCAGCTTCTTGTTTGAGGGTATATCGGACTGTGGGAACTTCTATTGTCACCCTGGTTAATTTAACTTTAAATTTGTTATTTGGTCTTTCTAAATCCAAACTAACAGAAGTACCTATCTGCCCACGAATCAACTTTGAGGCATCTTCCACGCTCATTTTCAGGGTAGATTTACCATCAATTGCGATAATCTCATCACCTGATTTGAGTCCGGCTTTGAGGGCTGGAGAATTTTCTATCGCTTCAATAACCGTGAGGCGTTTGGTTTTTTCGTTAACTTGCATCCGAATCCCAATCCCGGATACTTCCCCAGATGTTTGACTAGTCAAGGATTCATATTGTTTGGGGTTCATAAACCGGGTGTAGGGATCACCTAGTTTCTGTAAAGCTTCGCGGATTGCTACATAAGCCTCGTCTTTAGAAGTATAGTCTTTACTTAATAGGCTTTGTCTGATTGCTTGCCAATCTTGTTGGTTAAATTTTTCATCAACATATTCACGATTCACCAACTGCCAAACTTGGTCAACTAAGGCTTTCGGACTGTCTTGTAAAGCCGCATGAACTGAGCGTGTCAAAGCTTGACCAAATACAGATATAGTAGCAGTTGTGGCGATCGCTCCACCAATCAGGGCAGCTTGGAGCGGTGAGTAACGTTTCACAGATTGGTTCATGTATATTAGCTGAAATAGTTGTGTTTTTGACAGTTTATCAATCAGAATTTTCTGATGTTTGCTAGTTTTTTTATCCTAATAACCTTGATAATTCATCTACCTTTGGTTTTTTGTTAATGATCAGTTAGATATTTTATTTGTCGGTTAACAAATACGGTTAGAGTTGATCAGTTTTTTTTACATAGTAACCCAAGTGTTACACCCTTAGGTAATTGTCATTTGTAAATGCCCAATTATTTCCTTTACCATAGCACTTTCTTGGCTGAGTAGCTGTGATTTGCATCATATAGATAGTTAAAGTTTTATTAATTATTCATGCTTGATAAATATACTATCAACTTAATTCAATTCATTTCCAGGGCAATTTAAAAAATTGTAGCAATTGTTACAAAAATTATTTTGGGAGTTAAATCTGCTCCTGATTTTTTGGCTGGGTTTACCAATATAACGCTAGTACCCCAAGGCGGAAGTCAAAAGTCAAAAGTCAAAAATAATATGGCGTTAGGACTTGCGCGCTGTACAAATTCACGATGATGTCCATGAACATTTCAGCATAGTATATTTCAGGTAAAGTTTGTTGATTTTAACCTAACTTGTGATTTATATACTTTCTATCATAGGCGATCGCCCTCAATCCAGCCACGCAGGTGAGTTTTGTCTGTGTAGACGCGGTTTCTAACCGCCCTGATGCTCTAAAATATGTGGTGCGTCAGATATCAACCATCTGTTTATTTGCAGGATTTATCCAGTCTGACGCACCCTACCAATGTGCTGCTTATTTTTGTGTAAATTAAGGTAGAATATCGGATAAGTGTGCTACTTACCAAGATTATGAGCCTGTGCATCAATCCTAGCTGCTCAAAGCCGCAAAATCCAGATAATCTCCTCTTTTGTGAAACCTGTGGTTCAGGGTTGTTGCTACAAAACCGCTATCGGGTAGTAGTTAGGCTAGATGGTGGTGGTTTTGGTGATACATTTGAAATTAACGAAGTCAGAACCAACAAAGCCAAAGTTCTCAAAGTTTTAACTAATAATAGTCAGAAAGCCATAGAAGCATTTAAACAAGAAGCCGAGGTTTTAAGTCAACTTAATTATCCGAGTATTCCTAAAGTAGAACCAGGCGCTTATTTTGAACATTATTCTCGCAACAGCAAAACCCCAATTCATTGTTTCGTAATGGAAAAGATTGAGGGAGAAAACTTACGTGAGTATATGAAAAAAAATAGTTTGCGTCCCATTGACCAAACCACAGCAATAGAATGGTTGAAAGATTTACTGATTATTTTAGAACAAGTTCATCATAAAAACTTTTTTCATCGAGATATCAAACCATCTAACGTCATGTTGAGGGCTGGAGATACTCAATTAGTATTAATTGATTTTGGTACAGTTAGAGAAGTTACAAACACAGTAATGATTCAGCAAGGTGGAGTTACCGGATTTAATTCTCCCGGTTACACACCTTCGGAACAATTGACTGGTAACGCTGTAATGCAATCTGATTTCTTTGCTTTAGGACGGACATTTGTTTATTTACTCACGGGTAAAGAACCACTTGATCAAGAAATGTATGATTCTTATCATGCGACATTAAATTGGCGTAATTATGCACCGCAAATATCAAAAATGTTGGCAGATTTGCTAGATGAGATGATGCAAACTTTATATAAGGATCGTCCTCAAAATACCCAAGAGATTTTACAAAGGATAGCGAAAATAGAAAAAGCTTTACAACCACCACCACCTCCAAAACCTCAACTACAACCTCAACCTATTAAATATCAACCAAAACCAATTTCTCAGAAGCAGAAAAATACAACTCGTCGAAATTTTATCGAAATAGTGAGTTTAGTTGTTGGAGGTGCAGTTATCGCAGTTGTAGGACATACAAATAAAAATCAAACCTCAACACCAAAAATTACAGCTTCTCTAAATACTCCAAATCCAACACCAGAAAATACAACTTCCCCAAATACTCCAACACCAGAACCAACACCAAAAATTACCACTCCCCCACTCCAAACCTTTAACTTTGAAGTTGTCACCACAGACGCAACTGGAAGCATCACCAATCGCCGCAACGCAAATGCAAAATACTTCACGGAAGACTTAGGAAACGGTGTTTTGTTGGAAATGGTGGAAATCCCAGGGGGAACATTTATGATGGGTTCACCCGCAAATGAAGCACAACGAAATTCAGATGAAAGTCCCCAACACCAAGTAACTGTTCCGAGTTTCTGTATGGGGAAATATGAATTGACACAAGCGCAGTATCAAGCTATTATGGGAAATAATCCTGCTAGATTTAAAGGCGATAAACGTCCTGTTGAACGTGTTAGTTGGGATGATGCAGTTGCATTTTGTGAAAAGTTAAGTCAAAGAACAGGAAAAAAATACAGATTACCCAGTGAAGCAGAATGGGAGTATGCTTGTCGTGCCGGAACTACCACACCATTTTATTTTGGTGAAAGTGTTACCCCTGATTTGGTAAATTATGATGGTAATTATACTTATGTTTCTGCACCCAAAGGTCAATATCGCCAACAAACTACAGATGTAGGAACTTTTCCCCCTAACGTTTTTGGTTTGTACGATATGCACGGTAATGTGTGGGAATGGTGCGAAGATGATTGGCAAGAAAATTATATAAACGCGCCTATAAATGGCAGTGCTTTGATTAATCGAAGCAATATAAAGAGGCTGCGCGGTGGTTCGTGGTACGTCAATCCTGGACTTTGCCGTTCTGCTTATCGCCTCAACCACCTTCTCGACTTCCTCAACGATGTTGGTTTTCGGGTTGTATGTAGTGGTGCGGCGAGGACTTAGTAGCCCTTTACACTCTTGCTCTTTTGCCCTCTTCTCTTTTTTTCTTTTCCCTTCTTAACCCACCGCCGTGAGGCGGAAAATATTTTTCTCCAAAAAGCTGATTTTGGTATCTGGATTCAGTATAGCACACATTTTTCATTTTGTCAGAATCAGGATGTCCAGGATTTGAGGATGTACAGGATTTGAGGATGAAGCAATTCTCATTTTGACAAGAATAAAATAAGGTTAGAATCACGGATTTAGACGGATTGCACTGATTTCACGGATTTTAGTAACTCTTATCATAGCAAACAACCTCATCCGGATCACGGATTTAGACGGATGGCACTGATTTCACGGATTTTAGTTACTTTTAAGTTAAAATAAAAGAAATAGCAAAGTCCTCATCAGTATATGGTTACATCAACACAACCAACAACCCAAACCTTATACGATCAAGATTATTACCTGTGGATAAGAACAACCATTAACCAACTTCGCGCAGGACAATTTTCTGCGATTGATTTAGAGAATTTATTAGAAGAATTGGAAACTATGGGTAGAAGTGAAAAACGAGCAATTGAAAGTTTATTAATTAAGCTGCTTGTACATCTGCTCAAACTCCAATATTGGGATACTGAAAGAGAAAGAAATCAAGGACATTGGCAAGGAGAAATTAGAACATTTCGCAGACAAATTAAAAAGGCTATTAAAGATAGTCCTAGTTTAAAACCTTACATTTTAGAAATATTTGATGAATGTTATCAGGATGCTAGAAAAGAAGCATCAGATCGCTCAGAACTTCCTCTTGACATATTCCCCCTTACCCCAATTGCTTCTTTAGAACAAATCCTAGATGAAACCTGGTTTCAGTGAATATAGCTGCAATCATCAGACAATTAATTAAAACCCAGTTAAAATAAAAGAAATAGCAAAGTCCTCACCAGTATATGGTTACATCAACACAATCAACAACCCAAACCTTATACGATCAAGATTATTACCTATGGATAAGAACAACCATTAACCAACTTCGCGCAGGACAATTTTCCGCGATTGATTTAGAGAATTTATTAGAAGAATTGGAAACTATGGGTAGAAGTGAAAAGCGAGTAATTAAAAGTTTATTAATTAAACTGCTGGAACATCTACTTAAACTCCAATGTTGGGATAGTGAAAGAGAAAGAAATCAAGGACATTGGAAGGGGGAAATTAGGACTTTTCGTATACAAATAAAAGATGAACTTAAAGATAGTCCTAGTTTAAAACCTTACATTTTAGAAATATTTGATCAATGTTATCAAGATGCTAGAAAATTAGTTAGTGACAGATCAGAACTTCCTCTTGACATATTTCCCCTCACCCCCATTGCTTCCTTAGAACAAATCCTAGATGAAAACTGGTTTCCTGAATATAGCCATCCTTAGATCCCCGACTTCTCAAAGAAGTCGGGGATCTTGTAGATCAACTAAAATAGATACTTAACTCACCTGAGTTCGACATAAGATAATTTATGTCGAACTCAGGTTGTAACACTCAAGGTAACATTAGCGACAGAGAACAGGTAATATCTGCACTACAACTAATTCGAGAAGATTTAGTCCGTGCTTTAAAAAGTGAACGGATTTTGCGCGATAATAAAAAACTGCTTGCTAATAACCAAGATTTAGTGGTAAATAACTTAGCTAATCTGCAAACCTTACAAGTTAGTAGTCAAGCTAGTGAATATGCTCAACTTCTTAATCAATCGTTGCAGATTGCCTTAGATGTCCAAGCAGAACTCAGAAAACTCGCAAAGGTGTAATCATAAATTTATTCCCCAAAATTAATGCTTAAACCCTACCAAACTGGAGAACCCTAAATGATATCTAAATTATTGAGTAAAACTCTTTATGAACAAGATTATCCCCAGTGGTTAGAAATTACCTTGCAACAATTAGAGACAAAGGATTTAGAAAATATTGATTGGGAAAATTTAATTGAGGAGATTGCGGCCTTGGGGAATGAACAAAAACACAAATTAGAAAGTTATCTACTGCAACTTCTTAAACATCTGCTATTGTACCAGTATTGGAGTATTCCCGACTGTAAAAATCATTGGGAGGTAGAAATTGATAATTTTCGGGTAGAAATCAGGAAATTAACCAAATCAAAAAACCTCTACAATTATCTGTTAACCGTGCTGGATCAAGTTTATAATCAGGGCAAGCGCATCTTATTTTTAGAATGCTTACTGGACAAAGGTTTTGACGATTGTTAATTTTTGTAACTAAAGGTTGAAACCCTTGCTGGGCATGGATTACAGAATTTAGGTGCGTTTGCCCTGAGTTTATAATGATGCAGCCCGACAAGCAAAGAAAAAAAGTGGTTTAAATTGCTTTCCTCCAATTTGTCCTTACACAATTGACCAAATTTTAGATGTCGAATATCTACCACCATGTCCATATTTATGAATAACCAACCTAAAATAATTGTCCTTGATGATGATCCTACAGGTTCACAAACCGTCCATAGTTGTTTACTATTAATGCGCTGGGACGTAGAAACTTTACGTTTAGGATTAAAAGATGATGCTCCCATTTTCTTTATTTTAACTAATACTCGTTCTCTGACTCCAGAAGCAGCCGCATTTGTAACTAGAGAAGTTTGTCATAACCTCAAACTTGCCTTAGCAGCCGAAAAAATAGAGGATTTTCTCGTAGTTAGTCGTTCTGACTCCACCTTACGCGGACATTATCCTATAGAAACTGATGTTATTGCTGAAGAACTCGGTCCATTTGATGCTCATTTTCTTGTGCCGGCATTTTTTGAAGGGGGAAGAATTACCCGCGATAGTATTCACTATCTAATTATTGATGGTGTTCCCACTCCCGTACATGAAACAGAATTTGCTCGTGATTCTGTCTTTGGATATAATTACAGCTATCTGCCTAAATATGTGGAAGAAAAAACCAAGGGACGGATTAAAGAAGATACTGTTACTAGATTTTTACTCGCAGATATCCGTGCTGGTAGTTTAGAAAGCTTGTTACAACTTGAGAATAATCACTGTGGTGTCGTAGACGGAGAACATCAAGATGATCTTAATATCTTTGCGGTAGATGTATTAACAGCCGCAAGTCGGGGAAAACGGTTTTTATTCCGTTCTGCTGCGAGCATTTTAACAGCTTTGGCTGCCTTACCACCCCAACCCATTGCTGCTGAAAATATGGCAAAATATGTGCGCGGTGGTAAACCTGGTGCAATTATTGTGGGTTCTCACGTTAAAAAGACAACTCAACAGTTAGAATCATTATTACAAGTTGAGGGGACTGTAGGTATTGAAGTTAATGTTGGCAGATTAATTGATGGTGGGGTAAATGAATCTGCTAAACTGCTAACGGAGATTCTCGAAAATGTCAAAGTAGTACATAATGCTGGTAAAACACCAGTAATTTATACTAGTCGGCAGGAATTGGCTTTTAAAGATGTCAAAACTAGGTTAGATTTTGGCAGTACAGTTTCCGCTTTACTTATGGATATTGTCCAGGGTTTACCATCTGATCTAGGATTTCTCATCAGTAAGGGGGGTATTACTTCTAATGATGTTCTCAGTACGGGACTGGCTTTAACTTCAGCCCGATTACTTGGTCAAATTTTAGCAGGCTGTTCAATGGTAATTACACCATCTGATCATCCCCTGTTTCCTAATTTGCCAGTTGTATTGTTTCCCGGTAATGTCGGCAATGCTGATGCTTTGGGAACGGTTTATCAAAGATTGATAGGGAATAGGGAATAGGGAATAGGCAAGAGGCAAGAGGCAAGAGGCAAGAGGCAAGAGTCTTACCAATTACCAATTACCAATTACCAATTACCAATTACCAATTACCAATTACCAATTACCCATTCTCAATCTTTTATGAAAATCTCAAATTTTAGTGTATTTTGGCTAGTGCTGCATGAATTCTGATTCTGCTAAATCTGAGGAAATAAAGGCTGAATTTCCTAATTCAGAATCTATTTCTCATCAGGTTGATCAAGAGGTAAATAATTCTCATTCTGTCGAAAATAATGTAGATGCTGGTAATTCTGCTAAATCTGAGGAAATAAAGGCTGAATTTTCTAAATCAGAATCAGTTTTTCATCAAGTTGATCAAGAGGTAAATAATTCTAACTCTGGCGATATCAATCCAGATTTTGCTGATCATAAAGTAGAATCTGATCCTGTTATCCCTAATTCAGAGTTAAATTCAGTAATTGCCTTTTTAAAAGGTAATTCTGCTGCTGAAAATCCAGAATCTAAGATTCCTAATGGGGGGGAATCTGGTTCGATTTTATCTGATTTACCAAGTGCTGATTTAGAACTACTAGGACAAAAGGTAGATCATAATATTCAAGTTCAGTTAAAAACTGAAGGAGAGCGACTATTATTGATTTTGCCCACGGAATCTCAAGTATCACCATCAGAATTCAATTGGTGGGAAATTTGGCAACAAATGAAACAGCGTCTCAATGCGGGCGATCGCTTACGGAAACCAAATACATCCCTGCATCTAGTAGCAAAAGATAGATTGTTAGATAATAGACAATTGCAAGATTTGGCAGAAACTTTAAATACATACCAAATTCAACTAAAATCTGTAGCTACCAGTCGGAGACAAACAGCGATCGCTGCCTGTACCCTGGGTTATTCCGTCGAACAAATCCAAACCCAAACATCCCTCACATCCGGTATTCAACCGACTCCCAGCGCCCTAGCAGATGCCCTCTATCTGCAAATGACAGTCAGATCAGGTGTAGAAATTCGTCATCCCGGCACAGTCATCATCTTAGGAGATATCAATCCTAGTGGTATCGTCATTGCTGAGGGGGATATTCTCATTTGGGGACGATTGCGGGGAGTTGCCCATGCTGGTGCTGCTGGGAATCGGGAATCGCTGATCATGGCCTTGCAAATGGAACCAACCCAATTGCGAATAGCTGATGCTGTTGCTAGATCCCCAGAAAAAACCCTCACCAGCTTCTTTCCTGAAGTTGCACATATTACACCTGAAGGAATTCGCATTGTTAAAGCCGCTGATTTTTCCCGCAGTCAATTAAGTAGTCGAACCCAATTAGTTACACAAAATCTGATCTAAAATTCTTACTTAGTAAAGAATCTACAGCAGTTTTCAACAGTCAGCAGTAAAACCCCTGCGGTGCAAAGTTTGAACATTAATATTTGTACCCCATTTACCTGCAATATACTGGATATGTAATTAATTTCTGTTAGGTTACTAAATTAGAATCAATCAATAGCTTTAAATATTTTATTGTTGTTCCCTGAACTCTCATAAAGCATTATCATGACCCGCATTATTGTCATTACCTCCGGTAAGGGGGGAGTGGGTAAAACCACAGTTTCAGCTAATTTAGGGATGGCTTTAGCCAAAATAGGCAAACAAGTAGCCTTAATTGATGCAGATTTTGGACTGAGAAATTTAGATTTACTTCTAGGACTAGAAAATCGGATTGTTTATACAGCGGTAGAAGTTTTGGCTAGGGAGTGTCGTCTAGAACAAGCTTTGGTTAAAGATAAACGACAACCTAATTTGGTACTCCTCCCAGCTACCCAACATCGCAATAAAGAATCCGTCACACCTGACCAAATGAAGTTACTAGTAAATGCCCTAGCACAAAAGTACGAATATGTAATGATTGACTGCCCCGCAGGAATTGAAATGGGGTTTAAAAATGCGACTGCACCAGCCAAAGAAGCCCTGATTGTCACCACTCCCGAAATTTCCGCTGTCCGTGATGCTGACCGGGTAGTAGGATTACTCGAAGCCCAAGGTGTCAAAAAGATTAACTTAATAGTTAATAGAATTAGACCGGCAATGGTAGAGGCAAATGATATGATGTCTGTACAGGACGTTCAGGAACTTCTCGCCATTCCCATAATTGGAGTCATCCCCGACGATGAGCGGGTGATTGTCTCTACCAATCGGGGCGAACCTTTAGTATTATCAGACACTCCCTCTTTAGCTGCCACCGCTTTTGAGAATATTGCTCGGAGATTGGAAGGGGAAACTGTCGAATTTCTGGAGCTTGACTCATCTAGTAAAAGCATCTTCTCTCGGTTGAGAAAGATGTTGTGGTCAAAAATTGTTTAATTTACTTGCCAGTGTTTCTGCCTTACACATACCCGCAATGATTCTTGAAATTTTAGAAAAATTTTTTGCTCGTAGTCCCGATAACAGCCGCGATGATGTTAAACGTCGTCTGCAAGTGGTAATATCCCATGACCGTGCGGACTTAGACCCCCAAACTTTAGAAAAAATGCGTCAGGAAATCCTGGAAATCGTTTGTCGCTATGTCGAAATAGAAACAGATGGTTTGGAGTTTTCCCTAGAAAGCAGCCAACGGACCACGGCTTTAATTGCTAATTTACCAATCCGTAGGGTTAAAGAAAGCCTAGATGAAACAGTTCTAGAAAATAGTGATATCCTACTGTAGGGGCGCAGGGTCTGCGCCCTGAATTGTCTTGGATTGGATATTAAAAAGCGAATGGGGGCGTTAATTTGGCCACCGTCCCATGAGGTGACCAATTACGGATAATTCTGACATTAATTTATCAAACAGGTCTGGGGTTAAAGATTGGGGTCCATCCGATAAGGCTTTAGCTGGGTTGGGATGTACTTCTATCATTAGCGAATCTGTACCCGCAGCGATCGCTGCCTTCGCCATAGCAGGAACAAACTCAGACCAACCCACGCCATGACTAGGATCAATCATGATGGGTAAATGCGTCAGTTTCCGCAACACCGGCACAACGGATAAATCTAGGGTATTGCGAGTATATTGACGGTCAAAAGTTCTAATTCCCCGTTCACACAAAATTACATTGGGATTACCCGCCGCTAAAATATACTCAGCCGCCATTAACCAATCTTCAATAGTCGCCGCCATACCCCGTTTTAGCAGGACTGGTTTGGGTTGCGCTCCAACTTTCTTCAACATGGAGAAATTCTGCATATTTCTCGCCCCCACCTGAATCACATCAGCAACTTCGCCAATTTTCTCCAAGTCTTCCGTATCCATTACTTCCGTAATAATCCCCAGTCCGCTGACCTTCCGGGCTGTAGCTAACAATTCCAAAGCACTTTCACCATGACCTTGAAAAGCATAAGGTGAAGTACGAGGTTTATATGCCCCACCGCGTAAAAACTTAGCTCCTGCCGCCTTTACCCGCAGTGCTGTTTCTACAATCATTTCTTCATTTTCCACAGAACAGGGTCCAGCGACAACTACCAAAGGATGATGTTCACCAAACACCACATCACCTTGAGGACTATTCACCACCACTTCAGAAGCTTCTCCATGACGGAATTGGCGACTGGCTCGTTTGTAGGGTACTTCCACTCGTAATACTTGCTCAATCCATTGACTCAATTCTTGAATGCGGGGCGGGTCTAAATCAGCCGTTTCCCCAACCAAAGCAATGACTACTTTATGTTGACCAATAATTTTTTCTGGTGTTAGTCCCCAGCCTGATAATTCTGTGGTAATCCGATTTATTTCTTCCTGTGGGGAACCAACTTTCATGACGATAATCATTTACAAGTTCCTTTTTTAAGTAAATGTTTTATTTGCTTTTGCTGATAACCGATTTGTAGCTTAAGTTGATTTTTCTGGCTCGGTATTTTCGATATTTCTATAAGGTTGTCTCAAAAATTCTTCTCGTGTCATCCATTGTTGGGATGTATGCCGGATGTGATAAATTACAACAGCATCACCTTCAATGCCAAAAAGAATCCGATAGCGTTTGGAATAGAGAAGATATCGGATTTCTTGGCCTACTATTTCCTTTTCTGGTGCAACCGGACAACGGTGAGGCATGGAAGAAAGAGTATCAATTGCAGCAAGTAATCCATTAAACCAATTAGCCCCATTTACAGGAGAATCTTGAGACATCCACAAGTAAAATTCCTCCGCATCTTCTAGTGCTATTGGAGTAATTCTAACGGGGTATTTCATGCTTTAACCGTAATTCTTCTAATGCTTCTACCGCATCTTTTGTCTTTCCAGCAGCAGATTCAGCTATGCCTTGGCGAATTTTTGCGGCTGACCTTGCTAATTCTAACTCATCGAGTAATTCTTGATAAGATGCTGCATCCTGCATGATCACGGATGCTTTACCATTAACGGTGAGAATAATTGGTTTGTGACTTGACTGTATTTGTTCAATGAACTGTCTAGCATTGCGTTGAAAGTCTGAAAGGGGGTAAATTTCCCGTGCATCAAGCATTATTACTTCTCCATGAAATTCTCATGACATTTCATGTTAACTTATTAGTGTAAAAATTTCAAGCACAAAAGAATATCCGATAAAAAGTTTTATTCAATAAGCGATAAAAAGTGGTGGTGTTGACTGAGATACCAGAAGCGATGGCTGCGCCCGCCAAAGGCAACGCTAAATTAACCAATCTCATCGGTAATTAATTCTATCCCATTACTTAATTTTTTACGCTTATATCTATGTTGGGATTAGATTTGGTGGAAGAACCAAGAGTTTATCCTAATAACCGTTTTAATCTTTTGTAAACATCATCATCATTGCGCTTACCAACTAAAATTACTTCCACTAAATCTTGATCTGGAAAGTATTTATAAACAATTCGATATTCACCACTATCTACTCGATAAAAACCCTGATAACCAGATAGTTGTTCACTATCAGTTGGTAAAGGTTCAACATTCAAAGCCAAAACCTTTTTTGCTATTTGCGCTGCTATTTTAGGTTGTAACCCATTGAGGAAATCAAGAACAGTTGCTAAACCATCAAGCCGCGCCATTAGCTAAATGCTCCAATGCAGATGTAAAAGCCTCTGTACCTACCATTTTTGATTGACTCAAAGCAGTTTCAGCATTTTGAACTAACTGCATATCTTCTAATTCTTGCAATCTATTAATTAATTTTTGGTAGCTATCTGCGGAAATAATGACATGACTAGGACGTGATTGTTTAGTTAGTAATACTGGTTCAATAGCGGCTTTGTCAAAAACCTCACCATGTTTATTTCGCGCATCTGTAAGAGTATAGGTTTGCATAGAATGGCTACTTTAGACATTTTGACTATATTTTAGCATAAATATTTTAGCAGTACTCATTGGTGTCAACTTAGGTTACAGATACTTCGACAAGCTCAGTACAAGTGGCTTATTTGTTTGGCTTCCACACCCGCCAGGGAATAAATTCCCTGTCTCATAGCTCAAGTCCGTTAAAACGGACTAATAAATTTTCCTAGTATTTAGTCATCTTTTAGATGACTTTCGCTATTAGCAAGGAACTTGAGTTTCTTGCGGGATGAAGATTTTGCGTTAAGTTGACACCAATGAAGCTCTTGCTTTACCCCTACCTTTAAAATCAAATTGATCTTAATCCTGTTCATCTTTTAATCCTGGACATTATCTCGACTTCGCTCGATAACCACCTGATTCTGACAATGTGTCTAAGAGGTTGTTTGAAAACTTTTTCGTGTGGTATCTGACACCCGCAGATCCCCCTAAATCCCCCTTGAAAAGGGGGACTTTAAGGAATTTAGCCCCCTTTTGTAAGGGGGGTTGGGGGGATCTCGATTAATTCTGATACTTTTCAAACATCCTCTAACTAGCAACTTACGTTATTAGTTTAATACAATACAATAAAATTGCAAAGTAAAATTTCAATTCTGTAATATGATGCAGCAAGATTGCAAATTAATCTAATTTAACTGTTAAATAAAAATTTATCTTTGTAATGCAATACAATAAAACTGCATAGTGATACTCTATTAAAGTTGAGTAAGCTGTTGTTAACGTCGAAACAAACGCCAGGAAAAGATAATGATACGTTTGATTAGTAGCTGTATCGCTGCGGTTTCTATGTCCAGTACAGCTTGACCATAATTAAGGGGTTGTTCTGGTGCTTGTTCAATAGCTGCGAAAGTTCCAGGTAGTCGCTGTTTCAACCATTCCGAAAACTGCTGAGTTTTGTGAGTTAAAGCGTCTCCGATGTTTTCGCCAATTTTTTCTGTGGCTTTGGTAGCGAGTATGGTAGCAAGAGCAATAGCAACAGTTGTGAATGGTTCCATTTGTAATATTGGTTAAGGTATCATTTTTCTCCTCATGATTTATGATACATCTTTTTTGCCAACGCTTCACTACACCTTATATATTCCTCAACGCAGTCCTGTCTGAATTGTGGTTTAATCTATCTGCTATTTTTTTCTAAGTAAGTAGACGAAAATAAATCAAAGTAGATTAAGTAATGTAAAAAATATGGAGATGATTTCGTAGTAAGGGCTTCAGCCCTCAAATAAGGAATAAATTCCTCACTACAAACTTTGAATTATTCAAGCCGTTCTACTTATAACTAAGAGGGTGTTTGAAAAGTTATGGTTGATGTATCAAATATTTTTTACCCCACCCTAACCCTCCCCTTGTAAAGGGGAGGGAACTGGATTTTTATTGTTTCCCCCCTTTACAAGGGGAAAGGGGGGTAGCAATGTGATGAAAATTACGGAATACCACTTTTCAAACATCCTCTAAATTGGAAAATTAAATATTAATAATATCTTCATATATTTCTGCTATTTCTAGAATCAAGCCATTTCAATGGGTCAAAAATATCTGTGGTTAAATATATAAATACAAATGTAGCGCCAGGTATTTTTTGCTGAATATTGGGTATAAACTAGAAAAATACAGTCTTTTAAACTTGAAGTTAAAGTGATATAAATTCCACTTCAAAACTCATTTTCCAAATTACCCCACATTACAGTTATTACCTGGACGCTGCTTGTTAGACGTTCTTTTTCTGGGTATCACGCCAAACTTCGGTCATCCTTCCCCAGTTGGTGCTAAATTCATCAAAACCTAGAAAAGTTCCCGGTGTTTCTTCATCCCAAGAAGCAGAAAGAACACCATAGGTAATTCCCACCACACCTAACCCAAACAATCCCATATTCACCAATAAAACGGCGATAGGCGGAAGTTGGATATCAGCCAAGGTAACTAATAGATAGCTAACTATCAAACTAGTAATCCCTAAGGCTGTGGGAATACCGCAAAAACCAGCCACTCTGCGAATCATTCGCTGGCTGACTACTTCAGGAATCGCCATTTCTTGTTTAGAATAACGACGTTGCTGTTGCGGTTTTTCCTGGGGTGCTTGATTTTTAATGACGGACTTAGTTACAGTCTTAGCGGGTTTGGGACGCTTTTTGTTTGGCTCAAAAGGCAATGGACTACGTTCCGATTCTTCAGCAGCCATAAGAATTAGTTCCTAACCGCGAATACCGAGACGAGTAATTAAAGCTTTATATCTTTCTTGACTACCTGCTTGGATATAAGACAGAAGACTCTTTCTTTGACCAATCATCTTCAACAGTCCTCTGCGGGAGGAATGGTCTTTTTTGTTAGCTTGCAAATGTTGACTGAGCTTGTTAATGCGGTCAGTTAGCATGGCAATTTGAACATCAGCCGAACCGGTGTCGGTTTCATGAACTTGGAAGCCAGAAATTATTTCTTGTTTGCGCTGTTGAGTCAGAGCCATGGTCGCTTAAATTGTGATTGTTTTTAAATTTGTGTAGCAGTTTCCTATAATATCACACCCATCCATTGCTGTGGCAAATTTCTCTAGAACTCTTGACACTCTCAGGGCTTAACAATAGTAATTAAATTAAATCCGTTCATTTTTCAACTTTTCTCTACCGACCAGAGAGAAATTTGACTAGCCATACACTGAGCCAGCCTAAGAGAGCATACACGATAATTGCAATTAGGACATTGACATCAAAAACATTCGCTCCACCACCAGCAACAGGACTAATTAACAAGGTGGAAAATGGCGCAATGAAGGGAGCAGAAAGATTGTAAATAAACTGGGCAAAAGTATTTTGCGTATTTGCCCCGGAAAAACGCAGAAAGAAGCGTAACATCAGCAGGATTTCCAGCATTCCCACTAGCAGGTAAATGCTATTGATAATCCAGGCAAATATAGATCTCCGTTTGCCAGATTCAAGTCGTCCCTCTTCCTGTTGCAGTCGGAAACTTTCTTCTTCACTGCGAAGTTCTTGCCTTCGCTCAGAATTGCTTCGTTCATGAGGATTTCTATTCATAAGTTTGGGATTTTTATTAATATGGCTATAACTTCAGTGCTTGTATTCAAACCTCAGATACAGCCTTGCATCCTCAAAAATTAGACTATGCGGCGACCAATTAGTAAATTGTAAACTATTCCAATTAGAGCTAAAACTAAAAGCAGATGAATTAAGCTTCCTCCGACATGAATTGAGAACCCTAACAGCCAGAGGACAAAGAGGACAACAGCAGCCGTCCAAATTAGATTAATCATATTTCCCTTTTATATAGTGTGTTACTACAGAAGTCTTTGGTTATGCAAATATCTTATCTGAACATGATTCAATCTCAATCCTCAAGAAGAGATAGTCCAACAGAAAGAGAACAAATTTGATCATCAGCACTCTTTTTTTGGCGAAGATATTGAGGAGAGAGACGGTGTTTTTGCTGCTGTTGCTAAATCTTGAATCGAATCTAATATTACTCCGGTGATTTGAGAGCTTGATCTAAAACTTGTCTAGCTTGTTCTGCTTTTCCCCTCGCTTCCTGGTAACGCAGATTAGCTTGAGCAAAATTTTTGAGAACTTTAAAACCTTCTTTAAGATGGGTTATTTCTTCCTCGGTGACAGATTTATCGGAAAACAGCACATCAATGGCTTGACGAATTTCTAAGGCTTCAGTGCGTGATTCTTGGACTTTTAACTTCAGGGAAGCTAAATTACTGAGAATTTGCACTGCTTGGGTAATTTCGTCTTCACGACTAGAAGTATCTGTAGTTGGTTCTTTCACCTCAATTAATTGTTGCGGACCAAATCCCTCTTCTAGTTCCGTTGGTAATTCACCAGCCTCCATGAGTTCCATTAGTTGATCCATGGCTTTATCACGGGCTTTAGCGGAATCTTTACCAGGAACAATCAGGATAAGTTCCGGGCTTTGAGCGAGACTGTACTGAACCATAGGTGTATATATAAATCCTAGCTAATTTGTGAAAAGTATGATTGCAATTAAGAATTGCAAAGAAAAGAAATTTTAGTTCAATTATACTGAATAAAGGTAAACCAAAATATAACAAAATGGCAAATTTATGACTCCCAATCCCGCCATTATGCTTTCTGTGGAACAACTGGGCTACCGAGTCACAGTTGGTGATGTAGCCACCCAGATAGGATTAAATATAGCTGAAGTCAACCAAAGTTTATTAGCCCTTGCTGCTGACGCTGGGGGACATTTACAGGTTGCAGAATCAGGTGATGTTGTTTACCAATTTCCCAAAAATTTTCGGGATATTATCCGCAATAAATACTTGCAAATCCGGTTGCAAGAATGGTGGAAAAAAGTTTGGTCTGTGCTATTTTATCTAATTCGGATTTCCTTTGGCATTCTTTTAGTTACTTCTATTTTGCTGATTACTCTGACTATTATCATTATCATGACTGCTAGTTCAGATCGGGATAATGACAATCGCAGTAATAATTCTAGAGGTTTTAATTTCTTTTTCTTTCCAGATTTATTCTGGTATTTTAGCCCAAATCATCGTGATAGCTACCAAGAACGACGGAGGGAACGGGGTGAAAATAATGAAATGAATTCTTTTGAAGCTGTGTTTTCATTCCTCTTTGGTGATGGTGATCCTAACGCCAATTTGGAAGAACGTCGCTGGGAAGAAATTGGGGCTGTGATTAGTAATAATCAAGGTGCAGTAGCAGCAGAACAAATTGCTCCTTATTTAGATGATATTGGCGCAAAATATCAACAAGAATATGAGGATTATATGCTGCCTGTGTTGGTAAGATTTAATGGAATGCCCCAGGTAAGTTCTGACGGGCAAATAGTTTATTATTTCCCAGAATTACAGGTAAGAGCAAGTAAAAAACAGCGGCGCTCAATATCTGAATATTTGCATGAATTTTCCTGGAAGTTTAGTTCTGCCAGTTCTGGACAACTTATGCTCAGTGCTGGTTTGGGAGGAGTGAATTTTGTTGGGGCTTTAATCCTGGGTAATTTATTGAAAAATGGCACAATTGCGACTCAAATTGGGGGATTAGTCGCTTTTGTGCAAGGAATTTATGGACTTCTATTAGCTTATGGTATTGGTTTTTTAGCTATTCCTTTAATCCGGTATTTTTGGATTAAACGACGCAATGATCAGGTTTCTACTCGCAATCTTCAACGTCAAGAACGGGCTAGATTATTAGCAGGTGCAGATGATTCTTTGCAGAAGAAGATCGCTTTTGCTCGTGAATTTGCCACAGAAAAAGTTATTGGTAAAGAAGATTCTGTTTATTCTACAGAAGCAGATTTGTTAGAACAGGAATTTCAGAATAAGCAAATAGGGAACAGGGAACAGGGAACAGGGAACAGGGAATAGAAGAGAAATTTGCTTGTTTCTTCTTTCTTCTTTCTTTATTCCTCCTGACTCCTGACTCCTGACTCCTGACTCCTTCTTCTGCTACTTTGCTTGAATGGGTGTCAGGGCTACACCTTTGTAGTAATATCCTAAAATTTGCAGGTGGTTTGCACCACGTTTTGCTAATTCGTAAGCTCCCCATTGGCTCATTCCTAAACCGTGACCAAAGCCTAATCCTTGAAGAACAAAACCGCCATTTGCATCTTTACTAACAATAAACCGGGTACTTTTAATTTTGAGTGCAGTTCTAACTTCTTCACCTTGGAGAACTTTAGTCCCTTTATCACCAATAATTTTTAAGGATTTGACACTTTTGAAAGGTGAAAGAGTTTCGATAATCATGTCTTTGACATTACCAACACCGGAAATTCTGGCGCTAATTTCTCCTGGAGTGAAGGTTTTTACCCAGTTACATTCTTTGATCTTTTGGTCAAAGTCGGGAACAGCCCGCAGGTAAGGTTCTTTGCTAACCCAAACATCTTCAACGTTTTCAGTGTGTCCACCAGAACAAGCGTGAAAGACGGAAAGAATGATTTGGTTATTGTAGGTTAAGACTTTGCCTGCGGTGGTATCTGCTGCGGTGTAAGTTTTAGGAGATTCACTACTTACACCTTTATAAATTTGCCAACGGTCTGGACTATCCCCTAAATCGTAAACGGGATTTTTCCGCTGTCTTTCCCGTTCATAAAGGGCATAGGTACGGGCAGCAATGGCTTGGGCCTTGAGGGCTTCTTGTGGCCAGCTAGTGTCCATTTCCCCACCAATAACGCTGTAGAGATATTCTTCTAAATCTACCCAGTTCACAGCAGTTAAACCGTTGGCTGTGGGTACTACTAGGGTTCTACCACGAAACCAGCGATCGCCAATATAAACATATCCCTTATTGGTGGGTTCTATCCAAAATAACCCGGATTGCCATCTATCTAAAGCTACACCTCCTGGAACTGCTTGAGCCGCAAAGGCACTCATTCCTGGTAATTCTCCCAGAGTCTTACCACTACTATCTTTGACAATAGCGGTTGTGGAAGCGCCGACTTTTACCTGTTTGACTTCTCTTTCAATTGCCACACGCAGAATTACAGATGCTTGTGCAGGAGCAAGTAATACAAACCACATCAGGATACCTATCCACCAATGTCTACCTTTAATCTCAGAAAACAAATTGCCTAATAACAGTGGGAATTTCATACTAATTGTTTGATCACAAGCGTCTACTATTCTAGTTCAGCAATTCTCTAAACAGACAGATTGAGAACTGGAAACTCGGTAATTTTCTTTCTTCTTCCTTCTTCTGACTCCTGACTCCTGACTCCTGACTCCTTTTTTCATGGTGTCAATATTTGGGGAGCATCATAAACTTCATTCCCAATAATACCAATTAGATTTAACTTGCTTAAAATTTCTGTAGCTTCCATCAGTTTATTGGGAGTAACTTTACCAATGCGTCCTACCATAATAATCCCATTACATAAAGAAGCGACAATTCTACCATCAACTGTATCTAAAACAGAGGGCGCATCTATCAGCACTAAATCATAATTTTGGGCAAATAAATCCATTAATTCTTGCATTCGCTCAGAACTCAACAAATTTGCCACATCTTCTGGTATGGGTCCAGCAGTCAAAACATCAATAGCTGGGTGAATGGGTTGAATATAATTATGAAATGATGTATTAATATCATCAACAAGTAATAAAGATAAACCCCAATCATTGGTCAGCCCTAGAGTTTTATGTAAACTGGGAGAACGCAGGTTAGCATCAATTACTAATACTCTTTGGTGCATTCGAGCCGCACTAGACCCCAACCCTAAAGCCAAAGTTGTTTTTCCTTCTCCTGGTAGTGCAGAAGTTAACATCAATGATTTTAAAGGTAGAGAATTATTTAACATCTGAATATTCTGGTAAATAATATCTAAGTTCTGATGATTAGGTAAATTCTTAATAATTTCCTGATGAGAAATATCCAGATTTTTAGATTTATCTCTAACTATAGATTGGAGTTGGCTTGTCCAACTATCTTTACGTTTTCCTAATCTTGGTACTGACCCCAATAACTGAATATTTGTGAGATTTTGTAAGTCCTGAGTATAGAAAATTGCATTATTAAATTTTCCCCAAATTAAAGCTGCTGCTAAACCCAATATTGGCCCAATTAATATGCCGCCAACAATTAGCAACCAGCGCAAATTTCCTATATGTATTCCCAAAGCGGGTTCTTCTAAAATTTGCCAATTAAAACCTTCTTGAGCAATTTTTACACCTAATGAATTTTGCACTTGCGTCAATTGTTGCAGTGTTTTGCGATAAATTTCTACATTTGCAACTAACCTCTTATATTCTGTAATCAAATTTGGGTATTTACTCAGCAAGGAACGAACTTCTTGTTCGGATTTTGCCAAATCACGATCATGAGCAATTAGTCCTAATGTGTTCACTTTTAATTGAGTTAAATCATTTTCTAACTTAGGTATTATTTGTCCTGATGATTTTGATTTACTATTGATATCAACGGCTTTATTTTGTCCTTGTTGTTGTAATAGTGTGACGATAATTTGTTTTTTTTGTTTCAGTTGTTCAATAATTGGATATTTTTCTGTGTAAAGTATCCGAGCTTGAGTTAATTCCTTTTCTGTTTGCTTAAGTTCACGAATTAAGGCTTGATATTGGCGAGATTCAAGGGAATCATCAATATTTATTTGCTTTTGATGAGAAGAAGCAATTGCTTCTTCTATACTGTTATGTCGAGTCTGTACATCTTGCAGTTGAGCGCGAGTTTTTTGTCGCTGCTTTTGAATATCTGCTAAAGACTGTAGTAAAATTTTACTTTGTAAAATTGGATCAATTAAATTATTCTGTTGACGAAATTTTTCTAATTTTTTCTCGGCTTTTAATACATCTTTTTGCAGTTGCGGTAGATGGTTATTAGCAAATACTAACCCTTGATTAATCCGCTGATTTTTTTGATCGGTATTATAGTCCTGATATACTTTCTCTAAAGCTTGTAATACTCTTTTACTTTTCAGAGGATCTTTGTCTGTAAAAGAGATTGAAAATACTTGGTTTAAATTTTGATTAACTTCTGTATCTACTGGTAACTGAGTTAGTGATAAAGATGAAGTTTTATCAATTTTGCTGTTACTATAAATATCTTCTATGGTCATCTGTGGATAATCAGTATGAAGTAAATTTACAGCTTTTTGCACTAATTTAGCACTCAGCATTAATTTCACTTGACTACTGTAGTCAATAGATGATAACTGTGGTTTTTGTAAGTCTTTTGTCGTTTTTTCTGGCTTACTAGCTGGTAAAGATTTATCTGAATTATAACTTACCAATATTTGCATATAGCTTTGATAAGTTGGTTTACTAGTAATAGCTAAGAGGCTTGTTACTGACATAACCGCACAAGAAATCCCTAGAATAAACCAACGGTGGTGAAGTGCAATCGCAGTTATTTTTTTGATATCAACTACACTATGTGTATAGCTATTAAGCAATTTTTTTAACGTTATCGCATTTGTAGCCACAATTATATTCCTCTCAAATTCAATAATATATCTGGAAGAAGATGATAATTAGAAAACTTTTAGAGATATTTGATACTCAATGTTTTCTGTTTAATAATCAATACTTATTCTTCCTCTGATTACAGATATACTTAACAGAAAATATTCAGCAAGTAGTTCTTGGCTAATACCTTCAACTAGATATATGTCTAATCAGTGTGAGGAACATAAATTTTCTGCAAATATTTATCTTGGGAGGAGGTACCAGCAATACCTTTAGAGGATGTTTGAAAAGTGGTATTCCGTAATTTTCATCACATTGCTACCCCCCTTTCCCCTTGTAAAGGGGGGAAACAATAAAAATCCAGTTCCCTCCCCTTTACAAGGGGAGGGTTAGGGTGGGGTAAAAAATATTTGATACATCAACCATAACTTTTCAAACACCCTCTTAGCAAATTTAAAAAAGCTTTAATTCTTAGGTTGGGTTGTTCGCGTCAAAGTTGCGTAGTGATAGTGCTTATCCCTTGCGAGAGCCTAATATATGACTTAATAAATGCCTTGGGTTTTGCTTTGTTGAATCCAAGCGACAGAAGAAGAACTTTTTCCAGCTTGGTGCAATGTAAAAACAAAAAAGGCAAGCGTTAAAAACTTGCCTTCTATATAACTGGGGCGCTAGGATTCGAACCTAGGGATGGCGGGACCAAAACCCACTGCCTTACCACTTGGCTACGCCCCAATGAGTTCACTATAGAGAATATAGCAGTTCTCTTGGGATAATGTCAAGTGTTTTGGGAAAAAAGATTTTACTTAAGAAAGATCCCCGACTTCTTGAAGAAGTTGGGGATGTGCGGGGGTCTGAGTGGCTAAAATACGCGATGCTGTAGGGATGGCATTTGTCGGCGGACTTGTTCTAGTCTGGTAGGTTTGATTTCGGCGATCGCCACTCCCGGTTTTTCCCCAGCGTCTGCTAAAATGACACCCCAAGGGTCAATAATCATGGCGTGGCCATGAGTTTGGCGACGGTCATAGTTAGTACCAGTTTGGGCAGGTGCAATCACATAACAGGTATTTTCTATGGCTCTAGATTGCAATAATACTTGCCAATGATCTTTACCAGTAAAAGCGGTAAAAGCGGCGGGAACAAATAAAATATCTGCACCCTGACTTGATAAATGTCGGTACAGTTCGGGAAAACGGACATCATAGCAAATAGAAAGGCCAATTTTCCCCAAGTCAGGGGAAGCATAAACAGGAGGTAATTCCAGTCCAGCCATGACGGTACTTGATTCTTGGTAGGTATTACCATCAGGAACATTGACATCAAATAAATGGACTTTTTGGTAACGGGCGAGTTCTTGACCGTTAGCACCGATAAGTAATGCTGTATTATAAACCTTACCGTTATGATCCACAGGGATAGGGAAGCCGCCGCCGAGAATGGTAATTTGAAAGCGTTGTGCCATTTTGTGGAGAAATGTTTCCGTTTCTTGGGCGATCGCATTTCCTTGTGCTAGTTTATCTTTTTCTTCTCCCATAAAAGAGAAATTTTCTGGTAAACTCACCAATTCCGCACCCTGACGTACGGCCAAATCAATTAATTCTTCTGCTTGTGCCAGGTTTTTTTGCAAATCAGGCACACTGGTCATTTGAATAGCGGCGGCTAAATAAGACTTCATAGATTCAAAAACAAACGATAAATTGAGACAATGTAGATATTTGGCATTGGTGAATGAAAGTATGAATTTGCCTCACGCAAAGGCGCAAAGGCGCAAAGTTTAAGAGTTTCAGACATGGAATTTTTGCTTTTCATCTCTCAATTCAGCAACGCCAGATATTTAAATATATCGTCATATCATGCCATTTGAACTTCTAGAGTCACCGAGGTAGAAAGAAGGAGTTAAGAATAAGAATCTCTCAAAAATCGTTTCTTTAAAGCCAATAGCAGATTTTTCGCCATTTCTAAACCTTCTGCATTTTGCCAATTAGTTTTTTTATTTAACCATCTAATTTCTAGAGGTAACAGCGATAACTTATGAATATGACTATATATAGAATCTTTGCCAGAAAAATTTACCCATAAACCTCTATTAACCGGACAATTACGGTATTATTCAGTGGAATTACGGTTAATCCAAATACCTCTTATTCCTGCGGATTTTGCCCCATAATAATCATCTGTTATACTGTCGCCAATGTGCCATGCGGCTTCCGGTGAACACTTGTGCTTGTTTAAGGCAATTTTGAAAATTTCTGGATCTGGTTTAGCAGCACGGACTTGAGTAGAAATGGTCACAGAAGTAAAATATTCTTTAAGTCCTAAACCTTGCAATACTAAATACAAACGAGAATCGAAATTAGATAATATTCCTAATTCAATTCCTAAGCGTCGCCAGTTGATTAAAGCTAACTTAACATCAGGATAAACATACCACGGTTCGGGAGTCCCAAAGTGAATATAAAGTTCGGTAAAAAAAGCGGGAAAATCGGTAAATTGTTGGAGAACTCCTGCACCTTCAAAGGTATTTAAAGCAATTATCTGCCACCAATCATATTCACGCTGGGGAATATCTTTGATATCTGCATCAATAAATATCGGTGGTGGTGATGCTTTGAAGCTTTTCATAAAGTTTTCATCCAAAATTTGGGCGGAAACTTCCACACCAAATTCTTGGGCGATTTGTCGGTAAATTTCCCCAACACTACCTTTAACACCAAATAATGTCCCCACAGCATCTACAAAAATAACTTTAGGCCTTTTCATAAGAATTAATACTTTAGTCCGCAGCAGTCGCTAAATACATAGCCATAATATCTGAATTCGTCTAGTTTACCATTTCAGATCCCCGACTTCTTTGAGAAGTCGGGGATCTTTATCTTTAATTAGGGGATATTTAATTACTTGGAAATGGCTTCTATTATGGGGCTAACTAACCAATTAAAACCGACTTTTAATTGATGATTTAAAGTTGGTAAACGATACAGATAAGCCAGCCGACGGGCTAAGTACGCAAAAGATCCATCTAATTGCACACCTAACCCGGTGAGGGTGGCGTTATCTATTCCTAAAGCCATCATTTCTCCTAATGGTTGATAGCGGAAGGGGAGGAGGGGACGATTGGTGATGGTAGCCCAGATATTCCAAGCGGTATAATCAGCTTGTTGGAAAGCAACTTGGGCGGTGGCGGGGACTTGTTTTCCTTCTGCGTCGAGACAGTCGGCTAAATCTCCTAAAGCAAAGATTTCAGGATGTTCTAGCACCTGTAATTGCGGTGTGGTGGTGATTTGTCCACGCTGATTTTGCTTGAGGGGTAAGGCTGTGACAACTGGAGAAACTTTTGTTCCCACTGTCCAAATGACTACATCTACGGGAATGGTATCTACTTGATTTTTATACTCCAGAGAGATGCTATTTTGATCAATTGCTGCTACTTTGGTTTCTAAGTCAATAAATACGCCTTTACTATCTAAGGCTTTTTTGGCGGCTTCACGGTTAAATTCTGGGGAAGTGCGGAGAATTTGGTCGCTGAGTTCAATCAGGCGGAAACGTCCTTTTTCACCGATTCTATCTGCTAGTTTACAGGCTAATTCTACGCCGCTGTAACCTGCACCAACTATGGCGACACGGATTTTTTCGGGATTTGCTGCTTCGAGAATTCGCAGCCGTTCTTCTAATTTGTAGGCATCAGTAATAGTACGGAAAGGGTAAGCATGAGTGACAGCACCGGGAACTAAGTCTAGGGGGGTTTCGCCACCTAAGGCTAAGACTAAGCGGTCATAATTTAGTTCTGATTTATCTTGTAATTGAACTGTTTGCTTGTTAATGTCTATTGTGGAAACAGCGGCTTGGTGAAACTGGATTCCGGTTCCTTGCAGTAGTTCTGAGTAGGGTGGGGCGATTTCCCAGGTTTGGAGTTCTCTGGTGAGGAGTTCGTAAAGCAGGGGAGAAAAGACAAAGCGATCGCTCTGATCTACTAAAATAATCTCAGGTTTGGGTGTAGATTCCCAGGGTAATTGGCTTAAACGAAGCGCGGTGTAGAGTCCACCAAAGCCACCGCCTAGTATACAAATTTTTGTAGTTGCTTGAGTCATAATTTTTTTAGGCGCTAAATCCCAGTCAGATATTTATTTTAGTGTAATGTTTTATTACGGTTTCTTGCCATTAACCGACAATCCTGATATCTATCTTCATGCAAATCAAGACAAATGGTAATTTTATTTAAGAATCAAGATTTGAACGCAGATAAACGCAAATAAACGCAGATGAATTAATAGATTGAATAATTCTGTGTTAAATGTTTTCCATGACAAACTACATAGTCGCTAATACAAATTCTCCTTCGTTAACAGAGTTATTTATTGATGTATCATAAACCAAGCCTGTTTTCTCTGCATGAACATGAATAGTTATGGGTAATTCACCAATTTTATTGAATGTCAGAACTTGATATAGCAAATCTCCCTGATTTACTGAAGTACCTAATTCAGCTTTAGATAAAATCATTCCTCCTACGGGACTCCAATATTTTTTTAGTTGACTAAGTGAACGAAAGTTGGTTTGATGAGATATAGTTTTTGATTGGGTAAATTCCTGTATTGCTAAAATACCTTTTTGAGTTAAATAATTTTTAATTCCGCTCACTCCTTTAGTTACTGAATCTGGATTCATTTGCATTCCTGTTCCTAATTCTAAAGTCCATGCTTCTTTATCAAATATCATTTTTTGTCCGGTTAATTTTAATAAAGCATTCTCTAAAGCCAACCAGGGTTTCATGAATGATTCATCAAAAGCATCACCATCATATTCATCAAATAAAATGCTATAATTAAGGAGAAATAAATTAGCACTTTCTTCTCGATTTCGGAAATAATAAAGGTATTCTATTCCTTCTCCAGTGTGACTATGTAAATCAATGACGTAATCTGCATCGAAAGAAAGAGATTGCAGCTTGTAGCGATATTTATCAGTTAGTTGTACACTACTAGGGGCATTGATTTTATCTAAAAGACTATCGAAACTAGATTTAATTTTTTGGGAAAAGTTATATTTAATTGTACCTATATCTAAACCAATTTGAGAACGGGCAAATTCTTCTATGTCATCATGTTGTTTTTCATAATCCCAAAAAATTCTATTCCAATTTTGACTATCATAAATATTGAATCTACCTGTTGAAAAATTATGAGTTCGCTGGTTAACAGCTAAGGGATTACAAACAGGTACAAGCCAAATTTCTCCTATTATCTGAGTATTATTTAATGTCGTTAAGAAATCAATGATTTGGTAAATGACAGCATTACCAACAATTTCCGCACCGTGTAAGTTAGATTGGATATATACTTTTTTACCAGATTTAGCACCAATAAATTTATATACCTGGAGAGAAAGAAACTCCCCAGAAGCAAGTTGAAAAAGGGGAATAGTTGCAATAGTGGGAATCATCAATCAAATCCCTAGTCAAACTAATAAACAGTTTACTACAAAATCCTAATTATTGAATTAGTTTTGTATCACTATCTTGAGAATAAATGTCTAATTTATTTCAGATAAGAGACTTCCAAGAAATAAATTATCCTAAGAAACGAACCACAGAGGCACAGAGTACACAGAGAGAGAATTTCTGCATCAGTTTTGGGACATTTTTTTATTTGGAAGTCTCTAAGGTTTTAAATTGTTCCTCACTAATACGTCCTGCTGCATATAAAGTTTCTGTAATTTCAGAAATTGTTAAAACTGCGTGTGCTTGATAACCATTTTCTCGCAATCTGTCTTTTACACCTTGCTCATGGTCCATAAATACTACAATATCATTGACATTTAATCCTGCATATTTTAACTTTTCTGCTCCTTCCATTACGCTTTTACCACTGATCAGAATATCATCAACAATGACAACAACTTCTCCAGGATTAAAATTACCTTCAATTACCTTGCGGGTTCCGTGTGCTTTTACTTCTTTGCGGGGAAAAATCATCGGGGAATTTAGATGTAATGATAATCCAGTAGCAGTAGGTAAAGAACCATAAGGAATACCAGCTATTCTATCATAAGTTAGGTCTTTAAGAATCTCTGCATAAGCAATTACTATCTGATGAAATATTTGGGGATTGGAAATGATTTTACGGAGGTCTATATAATAGGGAAAGGTAGCTCCAGAAGCTTGGACAAATTCACCAAACATGATACAACCAATGTCATAAAGTTGTAGAATTAAATCTAAAAGCGGGTGTTTATTTAACAAACAAACATCAGGAAACCAGACGGAACAAGTGGAGTTTTCTTGGGAAATTTCAGTTCTGAGATGATTAATTTCTGCCCTTAAAGATTGCAGTTGTGTAGATAGATTTTCACTCCCTAACATATCTTGAGAAACGGGAAGAAGTAACCCATCACCATTATAATTTAATCCCGCTGATAGCAAGTTTTTAAGATTACCACCTTCAGACCAGATGCTGCGGGCTAAAATTGTTCTTTCTGGTGCTTCTTTGCGAATTTTTGCTAAAATATCTGGCTGAATAGTTCCTACTTCTAAACCTAGTTGTTCAGGTGTTCCCCAGTTTTTTGCTTCTTTGACTACTTGTAAATAAAAAGGTGATTCGGTTGTAGGGTATTGTTGTAAAATTGCCGCACCTGGATTAGAAGTTGTACACAAAATAAAAACGGCTTTATCGGGATAAACTAAAAAGGGTGCTACGTGATCTTGTCCTGCATAAGGACTCAATGTAATCGCATCAATCTGCCATTCTTCAAAAACAGTTTTAGCGAAAATTGTGCTAGTATTAAGATCGCTATGTTTAGCATCTAATATAATCGGAATGTGGGCAGGAATAGCTTTTAAAGTTCGTTGTAGTAATTCCCATCCCGGAATACCTAAAGCTGCGTAAAATCCCAGAGTTGGTTTATAGGCACATACTAAATCACTGGTTTGGGAAATAGTAAATTCTAACCAATTCCACAGACTATCAATCATACTTTTGGGATCTGATTTCTGGGAATATCGTTCAGGGAGCATTTCTGGATTAGGATCTAGTCCTACAAATAGTAAACTCTGATTTTGAGCGATCGCCCCATTCAATTTATCGTAAAATTTCATAAGTTCTCCTAGCAATATTTTAACTTTAAGGCATTTACTAAAATACTAACCCGTTTTCTCTACCATGATATCATGAATGGTAACATGATTATCCGTATATGCGTTAATCTGAGGTTAGTATTATCATTCCCTCCCATTTTGCTAAAATCTTATCACTAATTCCCGGTACTTTATCTACATCTTGTAAAGAAGTAAATTTTTGCTGTTGACGGGCTATAATTATCCTTTGTGCTAACTTTTCACCCACACCAGGAAGAGTTTCTAATTCTGCTTGACTTGCTGTATTGAGATTAATTTTAGTGGTAATTGGATTTACGAAAGATGATGGTTGTTTAATTTGAGGACATTTTTTAACTTCTGCATCTATTTTAGATTTAACATTTGCTGGTAGGCCAGGTTTTATTTTACCATAAAGCCGATTAAATTCCCGTTGATAATGTACTGATACTGTGGGATTTTCAATCACTATTAATGTTTCATCATTGCCATGATTAGCAGCTTCTGACCAATTATGTGAACCTGTAATAACAGTTTTGTTATCAATGACGGCAAATTTATCATGTAATAAATCTCCTTTAGGTAAAATTGGCACTCCCACTGTAGAAATGGGATTTTTCCAAGGACGGTTATCAACTTCATATTTACAGTTATCACTTAAAGCAAATCCCATCATATCCAAAGCTTCACTGTAGGGACGATAAGCAAATTGTGGTGCAATTAAAGCCCGAACTTGGACATTTTGATGATGACGTTCTTCTAGAATATTGGCAAGTTGTTGATCTGAGAATACAAACAATGCTAAATCAACAGTTTTTGTACTTTTAGATAAAGTTTTAGCAATTAATCCATTACTGCTAATACTCCAAGGTTGAGTGGGAGAAATTGGAGAAAAATGAACTGTAACTTTACTGTTACCTAATATGATTGTTTTTGGTGCGCGGACAGGTTTCTTAACACCAAATTTACTATCTGGTTTTCCTCCTACTCCGTCACCCCACATAATATTAAATTCTTCCGTGAGTAAACTTGCTAATTCAGAACTATCAATTTTTAGTAAATTATTGGCATTTCCTAAACTACTAGAATTACTAAAATCTCCAGACGTATCACTTAAAGTAAAATTGGCAGAAGTAATAATCACAAACCGATGATCAACAATGACAAACTTATGGTGCATTAAACTGCTACCCTTTGAACCATCAGCAGTATCATCAATCCAAGGAATATTGGCATTTTGAACAATAGCTAAACCATCCCGTTGACTAATTTCCTCCGGTGTGATTTGATGATCTTGATTAATATCCACAAATTTCCGAAATTCTTGATATCGTTCCTGTTCTTTTTTTTCTAACTTAGTTATTTCCGCAGCAGTAAAACTACTCCAAGTCCGAGAATAATTACTTTCTAGAATCAACCTTATTTTTACGCCATCCTTTTGTTTTTGTGCTAATATTTGAGCAACTTTTGGTAAACGTAACTCTTGGACAGCAATATCAACAGTAAATTTAGCTTGAGAAATAGTGTCAACAATCTGCTTTTCTAAATCATCCCCCAAGCGGGTTTGCTGACGATAAGTCTCTTGATATTCCGAAGATTGGGAATTATTGAAGTAAACTTGAATTAAAGAATCTTGAGGTAAAGGTGCTAAACGCTGATTTGATGATTGCACTTGTTGACAACCACCTAAAGTGAATAGCAATAAAAAGATATAAGAAAAATAGCGGATTTGTGGGAAAATAAACACAGTAATCTGATCAAAGTAAATTACAGCGATTTTAATGTATTTATATCACACCCTGCATTAACTTCTTTCTTCCTTTGCGTCTTTGCCCCTTTGCGTCTCTGCGCGAAACTCTTATTTATTAATTTTTATGCAAATATATCTAGATTACAGTGCAACTACCCCAACTCGTCCAGAAGCGATCGCAATTATCCAAAAAATCTTAACACAACAGTGGGGTAATCCTTCCAGTTTACATGAATGGGGCAACCGTGCCGCCTTGGTTGTGGAAACAGCTAGAATCCAAGTAGCAGGATTAATTAACGCAGTTCCCGAATCTATTATTTTCACGTCTGGGGGAACAGAAGCGGATAATTTAGCGATTATGGGAGTGGCACGATGTTACACTACTCCCCAACATATGATCATTTCTAGCGTAGAACATTCCGCCATTTCAGAACCGGCGAAAATGTTAGAAAATTGGGGTTGGGAAATTACCCGTTTAGGTGTAAATCATCAAGGAAGAGTCAACCCCGAAGATTTAACCGCAGCTTTACGAAATAATACTGTTTTAGTATCTGTGATTTATGGACAAAGTGAAATAGGAACAGTTCAACCAATTGCTGAATTGGGGAAAATCACGAAAACACACGGCGCTTTATTTCACACAGATGCAGTGCAAGTTGCTGGACGTTTACCGCTAGATGTGCAGACATTACCCGTAGACTTATTGAGTCTATCCAGTCATAAAATCTATGGCGGTTTGGGTGCAGGGGCGTTATATGTGCGGACTGGAGTGGAATTAATGCCGCTGTTGGGTGGAGGTGGACAGGAGAAGGGACTGCGTTCAGGGACGCAAGCAACGCCCGCTATTGCTGGATTTGGAGTAGCTGCGGAGTTAGCAGCCCAGGAATTGGAGACGGAAACAGGGAGATTAATCCTATTGCGCGATCGCCTCTTCACCATTCTAGCAGATGTTCCCGGTTTAATACCCACAGGTGACAAAATTCATCGTTTACCCCATCATCTCAGCTTTTATTTAAAAGCAGCCGACGGGGAAAAAATCAGCGGTAAAACCTTAGTAAGACAGTTAAATTTAGCCGGAATTGGTATTAGTGCAGGTGCGGCTTGCAATAGTGGAAAATTAAGCCCTAGTCCCATTTTACTAGCAATGGGATATTCTCAAAAAGCGGCTTTAGGAGGAATTAGATTAACTTTAGGGAAACAGACAACAGCAGCCGATATTGATTGGACTGGAATGGTTTTGAAACAGATTTTGCAGAGATTAATCCCAAATTGAATTGTCAATTGTTTACCAATTAAACACCTAATAATTTGTAGATAATGTTATTGACAAGAGTAAGCGCAAAAGCACCTAAAATTGCGCTCCAAATGCCATAACGTAACCGGAAACCATCTACTAACCAAGCAGCAATACTAAAACAAGCAACAGCAATCATGAAAGTGAAGATACCAGATAATAAGTCAAAGGTGGCTAAATTTGGTATCACAAACAAAACTTTGAGAACTGGCTTAACTAGTGCTGTAATAATACCTAAAACTGCGGCGGAAAAAATTGCCTTTTCTGGAGTATCAATTTCCACTCCTAAAGGTAATTTACTAATAATCCACAAGCTAACAGCCGTGACTAACCAAACAATTAACAGCGTCGTAATATCCATTACCAGAACCCCACAAAACGTGAATGTTGATATGACGATAAATTACCTGGTTGACTTGGTTTCTTGATCTAAAAATCTTTGTAGCTTAACCAATTATTTATAAATTAGCAGCATTTTTGATGAGAACTTAAATTTATTCTAGATATCTTTAGGTTTACTATAAACCACCAGATCCCCGACTTCTTAGAGAAGTCGGGGATCTGACTTTTGCACGGAATTCTTTGTCTTTTATTTACCACCGTAGAAAAAAGCAATTTCCTTTTCTTTTAAAGGTGCAAAACCAGCTTCAACCAGCTTTTGATCAAGTTCAGCTTGGGGGATGTGTTTAGCACCAATGCGAACAATGCGAGAACGCATGGTATTGGATACACCGCTGCGTTGTCTGCTTGATTCTAAACCCATAATTTGTTCATATAGGTCTAATTTAACTATGGGAATAGGAGAACCATCAAAATCAATTCCCCTTGATATCGCTCTATCAATAGCATCAGCACCCGTGGTATTTTCAGTAGTCATGGTAACGTATTTTCAGAGATGTTGAAATATTTTACCAGGGAATAGGGAACAGGGACGGTTCAGCTAGAATAAATTTTTCCGCTATTTCTGCTATATAATTAACTTATCGCTTGATTAATTTACATTTAAAATAATTAAACAGCATAAAGGAGGTGTAATGATCATGCAGGCTATTTTTTGGACCATAGAAGAAGTTGCCCAAAGGGCTAAACAATTTTACGAAAATGGCATTCGTCAACAAGTGGAATGTGATGATCACATTGGCAAAATGATTGTAATTGATGCGGAAACCGGCGAATACGGAATTGATAAAACTGGCGTAGAAACTGCATTAAAGTTAAAGCAAAAGAAACCAAATGCCAGATTATTTACGATGCGGATTGGTTATGATGTTGCTGTCAGCTTTGGGGGAGCGATTGAGCGTACTGTCAAATGATTTACGGGAGATTGATTGATAGCAAAGCGATTGTGCCAGTAATTTTCCGTTTACCGACACAACGAGATTTTTCTATTAATTTTATTATTGATACTGGATTCAACGACCATCTTACCTTACCACCACAAGCCGTCAGCGCGATGAATCTGCCGTTATATTCCACTACGCTTGCTAGATTAGCCGATGGTAGGGAGACGTTGTTATCTATACATTTAGCAACAATTGTTTGGGACAATCGAGAAAAAGTAGTTCCTATTTTAGCATCTGGTTTTAAACCTTTATTGGGAACGGCTTTGATGGCAGGATATCATCTGGAGATTGATTTTGAAGAGAATGGTTTAGTTTCGTTAGAACAAATCCCACCCTTGATTTCATAGATTCAGGATGAGGGTCGATCTGCTTAGAGCAGTGCTTCACTATCGCACTTTAAGCTGTCTTGGCGATCTCTGCTAGTTTGATTAGTCCTTTAGTTGTCAAATCTTCATCAATGGCGTACCAATGAATACCATAACCAGAGGTCGAAATACGATACATTTTGCGCTCCATATCTGTTGCTTGAGCAAGTCGCTTAGATGCTTGAATAATTGGGATTTGATAAGTTTTTCCATCTACTGATAGAATCATCACCTCTCCATTAAAGTCAATATTTGATATGTTGTATTGCTTATCCATTTTGCCAATTCCTAAATGTTTGCCATTCATCTACTATTTCATCAAAGTTTTGCAAGATGATCTTCTTGACTTCCCGCGTGTCTCGTGATGACATTTGATATGAATAAGCCTCACGAATCTCGTACAGATCGATGTCTAGCCAATATTTACATTCACTGTCTCCTTTCTGCACATGAATATGAATCGGCTCATTTCCCTCGTCTGAATAAAAGAAAAATCGCCATCCCCTTATATATAGAACTGTTGGCATTTGCTTTCACCTCACCACATTTTAGCATATTGTCTTAATACTAAAATTAGTGTAACTGAGCGATCGCATCTATAATACTTCTATTTTAGTGGTAGAAAACTTTATTTGTTGGGTTACGCTATCCCTAACCCACCGAATTTAATCATAAGGTTGGTGCGTTACACTCCGTTAACGCACCCTACAGGATCTTCGGTAGCGTCACATCTTATCGTTTTTCTTCCGTTAATATCAGAGATTTTGGAAAAATAGAAACCTTATAAATTCGAGATTGGAGTAAGTAATATTACAATATTAGGTTGATCTATTTGTGAGGAAACAAGCGATCGCACTTATCAACCACGGACAAAAACGTAGGGTGGGTTAGCAACAGCGTAACCCACCGAAAATCAGTAAATAAACACACATAAGGTGCGTTACATTTCATTAACGCACCCTACAAGATCTACAAGATCAGGCGATCGCACTATATGATACTATTAAAATTGAAGTAAGTAGGTAAACAGGAAAATTTAAAGGTATGTAACGGTATGTAAAGTTGTCTCAATGCAATATTCTGATTGAGTTTCAGCCATTTTACAAAACGCAATACCCCTCATTTTTATTTTGTTTACCTACTTAATCCACAACCAAGCTTTTCAAAGGGGTGCTAATTAATAAAATAAGTAGAAAAGCACAAAAAAACAAAATATGTAACAAAAAGTAAAAATTATCAAAACCTATTCCCTATTCCCTTGTCATAAAGACAATTTTTAACGCCAACTTACTTAACATGGATTTAAAATTATATCAGGCAACTGAAATTGCTAACCAAGCTGTTTTGACAAAATTTTATAGATCATTAACTGATGTAGAAATAATTGTCATTAAGGGAGCTTGGGAACGACAAGAATATAGTCAAATAGCGAGCAAACACAATTACACAACCAGTTATCTTAGTCAAGATATTGCACCCAAACTTTGGAAATTATTGACAGAAGCTATAGGAGAGAAAGTTAAAAAAAGTAATTTTAAAGAAGCCCTAAAACGATATTGGGAAAAGCAATGTTGGAATAGGCAATTTACAGATAAATATTACTTACTAAGCCAAGCTAAACACAGCTTACTAAATACAAAATTATATATAGATCGCTATTTTCTCGAATTTATTTGCTATGAAAATCTCTTGCAACCTGGTTCTTTAATTTGGTTAAAAGCACCTAGATTAATGGGCAAAACTTCCTTAATGGAGCGGGTATTACTGAAGTTATCCAAGGAAGACTATCGCATAGTTAGTTTAAGTTTAGATATGGCAGATAAGAAAACTCACTTTGGAAACTTGAATAAATTTCTACGCTGGTTTTGTCTGAATCTCAGTCGAGAACTCAACCTACCCAATCGCTTAGATGACTATTGGGATGAAGAAGGGATGGGTGCTAAAATAAGTTGTACAACTTATTTAGAAACATATTTATTAGCAGCAAATGATAGTCCTTTAGTTTTATATATAGATGATGTAGATGTGCTTTTTTCCTATCCTGAACTTTATGAAGAATTTTTTGGATTGTTGCGTTCTTGGTATGAGAAAGCTAGAAACCGTTCCCACTGGAAAAAACTCCGGTTAGCGATCGCCTATTCTACGGACATTTATATGCACGCAAATACTAATCAATTGCCTTTAAGTATAGGATTAATCATAGAATTACCAGAATTAACTAAAGAGGAAGTTCAGATATTTGCCCAACAATATGGATTAGTACAAGATTCATTTTTAGTAGACCCCTTAATACAATTAGTAGGTGGTCATCCTTATTTGTTGAAATTGGCATTTTGTCACCTCAAAAATTATCCAGATATCACCCTACACAAGTTGTTATCAGAAGCCTCTACGAATGCAGGTATTTATCGTCATTATTTAGGCGAACACTGGTTGAAGTTGCAACAGCAACCAAAACTGATCACAGCATTTCAAACAGTGATTAATTCTCCTCAACCAGTGCGATTGGAAATAATATCAGCTTATCATTTGAAAAATATGGGTTTGGTAAAGCTTACGGGTAATGAAGTCGAGCCGCGTTGTCAACTATATCGGAATTATTTTGGGGATGTAATGAGGAGTTAGGCAAATAAACTCTTATTTGCTATTTTTGATGATTAGCTTGCTTATCTTCTAAACGTTGGAATAATTGACTTACAGGAGATTCAAACTCTATATTTCGTTTTTTCATAGACCCAATAGTGGGAATTGGAAAATTGATCACAAAATTGCCCAATTGCATACCCAATGGTCTTAAATGTCCACTTTTTAAATCTTCTCTAAAACCTTCAGGTGGTTTTTTAAACTTATCTTCAAACCATTCACAAGTTGTTGCAGCAAGTTTATCCTTTTTGAACGCAGTTAACCCCATGAGATTAAATAAATCACCTTCTTTAATTAAGGCATAGGTTTCATCTGGGGTTGGTTTGACATTCACACCTAAGCTAATAACTATACCTGCTAAAGGTTGGGGGATAGCACTCTCAAGACCTGTATTTACAGGAGCTAATAGTAAAGAGGGTTGATTCTTAATAAAGATGCTAGTGATTTTAATGTTATCTTGCAATTGGTCGAAATTGGCTTCTCGCTTAATGTAATATTTAATTAATCGTTCAGCCTCTTTACGCTTGATTTCTAAATCACTAATCAGAATTAAGAGGTCTGTAAATATACTTTCGACCTTACCATTAATATTTTCTTGAGAACCTTTTGTATTCGCTGATCTAACTGTTGAATCAATAAATTTCCTCAAGTTTTGAACATTATGAGGATATTGAGGATCACTAGGTTCACCAACAACAGGTAAGGCACTAAAGGCTTCCAAAAGCGCAATATATTTACAACCAATACTATGACCTAGCCAGGAAAAGTTTTGGTCACTCAAATAGGGTTCATATTCATAGCCAGCAAATATTGCTCTTCTGACAAGTTCTGGCATAATTTCATACTGTTCTCTGATTAAAAAGCCAGCCTCAGCATAATGGTCAAACGTAAAATTGAATGGTAAAATTACAATCGTATAACCATCATTAAATAAACGCTGAAGTAGAGAACGGTAGAAGAACATTGGAAAAAATGTACCAAATAAAGCTCCACCGATAAATTGAATTACTCCTTGAGGTTTTGGGTGTAGAGCTACCCAGCTATGAGAAACAGGTTGGAATTTCATAGTTAAACTTGTACCGTTTATTTTTTGTAAGAAATTAAATCCGTCTTAACTTAAAATGTGCTATTTTGCAGCCATAGCAGTCACAAAGATGGTTATAAGAAGGGGACTGAACCCCTCCTTAATTAAAATTTGCTAGATAATAAATTGTTTTACTTCACACTAACCAGGAGTGAGAGTCTTTCTTGCATTGACAAGATAGATGAAATTGCCAGTTCTAGGAAAGTATTGAAATGGTGCTTGACGTGCTGGCTGTTGTAATTGACGTGGAAGTAAAGGGAAGATTTGTTGGAAATCAGTTGTAACTTTTTCAGTAGCGCCTGAAACTAAGAAACAAGCTGAGTTGGTTTTTTTCTTGCCAGTAGCTTGGTCATAGAAAAGTTGTGAAAATGCCTTGATGGTCAAATTATCTGAAGGAGAAACATAGACCAAGTATCCGTTTGCATCTAATTCATTAGCCTTTGATTCTGCTGCTCCTACATTATCAAAAAAAGCAATTGCAGTTTCTTCAATCTTCAGAGGGCATTGACTTGAAGGTTTTCCAGCTACTACAGTGTATATTCTGCCGTTCAAGGGAGCGTCAATAGTGAAAAGTGTGTTAGTTCCAGGAGTTACAGCACTTGCAGCTTGGAAATCAAACCAACCTTCAGTAAATGAGCCATTAGTTCCGTTGTTCTTTCGACCCTGTTCGAGTATTGGTTGATAAGCCGCTGGAAAATCGCTTAAATTTTCAGGCAACCTCGCACTTAGGTCTAGATTGGGAATAGCTACATCATATTTCAAGATATTCTTATACACGTTCACTCCTTCTGCCTGTTGTTCTGGAGTGACGTAAAGGGTGGTTATCCCACGAGATGGAGGCTGAGGAGCTTGTTGAGCTAATAGTGTGAATTGAGAAAAAACGTCAATATCAGTTTTAGCAGCTTCAACTGGGTCAATTGCACCTCTTCTGATTCGACTCAAGTATAGGCCGTTATCTGCTTTGAAAGCCACTTTGCCGTCTGGCAGTTTGACCAGATTAAAGCTAGTAAAAGGAGGATCAAGTTGTGGTTTAGCAGCTTCAATTGAGTCAATTGCACCTCTTCTGATTCGACTCAAGTATTGACCATTATCTGCTTTCAAAGCTACTTTGCCGTCTGGCAGTTTGACCAGATCAAAGCTAGTAAAAGGAGGATCAAGGTTTGGTTTAGCAACTTCAATTGCGTCAATTCCACCTCTTCTGATTCGACTCAAGTATTGACCATTATCTCCTTGCAGGGAAATAGCTTTAGCATTGTTAACTCCAACAGTGAAGAAAACACCAAGAGCAAAAACAACTGTCAATGTTGCAGAAATTAGGGTCTTGAAATTTTTTAACATTTGCTTACCTTCTAGACTAACTGAAGATGTAGTTTTTTCTTCCCACACTATTTAGACGTTTTACTCCCCCCATTTGTGAATTTTTCGAGTTACGGACAAATTTTTTCCCAGAAAAACCACACTAAATCGCCATAACCCTTACCCCTCTTACCTTTTAAGCTTCTCCAAAATTCTCTCCACCTCCCCACGGACAGGATACAACACCTGCTGGCTCAAAGCCCCTTTATAAGCCTGTCTAGACCCTGATTTATCCCCCAAGCAAAACATCACCCTCCCTAACCAGTAATCAGCCATGGCTGGGTTAAATAACTTCAATTCCTGACATCCTTGAGCAGCTACCTCCCACCACCGTTTACTAGCCTTCACATTCTTCAAAACTCGATAACTCTCCCCCAACCAAAACGCCGCTGGTACGGATTGCAAATAACTGCTATCTGGTAAAAGCTCCCATGCCTTTTTTAAGGCTTCCAGGGCTTCCCGATGTTTACGAGCCAAAATCAACACCTGGCCATGATGCAACCAAGTATCCGCTAACTGGGGTTGTAGTTTTGTTCCCTGTTGGGAAACCTGACAACCCCGTTCAATGTCTGGAAAATGTTCCACCAATACTCGCCCCGCAGTCGTCCACATACTCCAGCATTCAGGAAAGCGCGTTAACATCTCCTCCACTATGGAAGCAAGAATCGTTTTACTCTTTTCTGGATGAGGTGCAAAGGGTAAAATTTCACACAAACCCTGATAAATTTTCCGGTCATGGGGATACAGATAATACGCTTTCTCCATCATTTCCGCCCCTTGCTGGTATTTCCCTGTGTTGAATAAACTCAGCCCATAATAATACCAACCATAAGGATAATCGGGGGATTCTGTGGTAAATTTGGCTAATACCTCCACCCCTTGCGCCCAATCCCCTCGTAGAATGTGATAGTAGGCTAAGGATTTATGAACTTCAACACTATGGGGAATTGTTCCTAGTAAGGAGGTAATCATTTTTTTAGTGATTTTCCCCTCTTCACCGGATACCATTCTCGCCAGCAAACGTTGATCAATTTGTCGTTGTATTACCCGAAAATCATCACCAGCTAGGGCTATAAGGCTGTTAAACCTCTCTTTTGCCGTTTGTATATCCCCCACCACCATCAGGGCATCATAGCTGTAAATCAGGGACATAACATCATCTGGATTAATTGCTAAAACCGGCTCTAGAGTGCGGAGAATACCCAGGGGATTTTCTACATTTTGATATACCTGTGACAAAGCCAGTCGGTGAAATACTTGATCAGGTTCTGAATTTATGGCTAAATTAAAGGCTGTGAGAGCTTTTTCATTGTCACCTTTGCAAACTGCAATCAATCCTTGTATATGATGCTGAGTTCCCGGATTTTCAGACAAAAATAGGGCTGTATCATATACTTGTAAAGCCTCTTTTTTTTGTCCCATTAACTGCAATATTTTCCCCAATTGCAGATGCACATCAAGTAGTTGAGATTCTCGCTCAATTACTTGATTATATTCGATAATGGCTTGTGACCAGTTTCCTATTTCGTAAAGCAAATCAGCTAATTCTAATCTTTTTTTCCATCCTTGAGGAAATTTTTCAATGTACTTGTTTAAAGTGATCAGTTTTTGCTCTTGTCTGGCTGATTTTTCTGCTATGAATAACTGAGCATTCATCTTTATACCAGATGAATCTGTGAATTGTACCAATGATGCGGTAAGGCTTCCAGACATATTAAAGTTACTTTATAGTTAATTTCTTGCTGTTGAGTTTTTGTGGGTATTGATGATTCCTCATCATGATTCCATATTTGCTCAGATTCTAATTCTTCTACTATTGGAATCACGGTGTTTAATGGTGAAAAGGAATCAAAAGCAGTGTTATCTTCCCCCGCAAAATACTTCTTTAACTGCTGTTTTAGAATCTTTCGCGCTTTTTGAATACGTTTACGAAGGTTCTCTTCAGGAATGGTGAGTTGTTTAGCGATATCTGGATAGGATTTGTTTTGACAACAACGTAAAATAAAAGGATGGCGTAATCTATCGGGTAAAGATGCAATTTTATACTTGAGATATGCCGCCATTTCCAGATTTAAAAGCCAGGATTCAGGAGGTTGTAAATTAGAAGTAAGTATTGGATGATCTGCAAATTGAATGTCGTCAATATTATCAACTTTTGCAACTTCTCGTTGACGTTTTCGATAGACATCAATGCAATAGTTATAAGTAATTTGAGATAACCACGATTTAGGATGTTCAATGTCATTTGTAGATTGTGTCCATTGAGTCCAAGCTTTAAGCATTACCTGATTGACTACATCTTCTGTATCATGGTAATTACCGTTGAGCCATTTTAAACAACAGTTGTAAAGATAACCTTGATGTAGGTCCCATAATTGCCAAAAATCCTGACAATTATTTGGAGTTTTATCGCCAAATTGGCTTTGTTTTGGCAATATATTCCTGTTTCCCATCTCTGATGACAAGAACAAGAGTTCTTGTTTTGGCTCTACCGACATAGATGACTTACTGTTCATTCTTAACAAGATGAAGGATAATGCACTGTGTACAGTATAATTTAGGTAAGTTCAGGTATCTGTAAATTATTGTTATAATTTGTTCATTGTCATCCTACAATAAACCTTAGAGGATGTTTGAAAAGTGGTATTCCGTAATTTTCATCACATTGCTACCCCCCTTTCCCCTTGTAAAGGGGGGAAACAATAAAAATCCAGTTCCCTACCCTTTACAAGGGGAGGGTTAGGGTGGGGTAAAAAATATTTGATACATCAACCATAACTTTTCAAACACCCTCTTATAAAACACGAGGACATTATGACCTTTACCGCAGATCCTCCCTATACACAAACCAGCCTTCCAGATCATACTCAACTACCAGAATCTAACGGACAATTTGTAAAAAATTTCCAGGAACATCCTCAAAGTATTCTACTAACTCAATCTATCATTCCAGTATTACAAAAAATCCACGCTGATGGACAATATGCTATAGGTCAAGATAGCGGTATTTATTGGCGAATAACTGAACCACCAGAACGAGGTGCAGAAGCCCCTGATTGGTTTTATGTTCCTCATGTGCCACCATTATTAGATGGTAAAGTCCGACGTTCCTATGTGCTTTGGCAAGAATTTATTGCCCCATTAATTGCTTTAGAATTTGTATCAGGAAATGGCACAGAAGAAAGAGATAAAACACCTTGGCAGGGGAAATTTTGGATTTATGAACAAGTGATTAAACCTGCCTTTTACGGCATTTATGAAGTTAGTAAAGCCAGCGTGGAAGTATATCATCTCATGGAAGGACAATATCATTTATTGCCACCAAATCAACGAGGTCATTATCCGATTACACCTATGGGCGTAGAATTAGGTATTTGGCAAGGGACATATCAAAATATGGAGTTACCTTGGCTACGGTGGTGGGATTTAGACGGTAATTTGTTACTTGATGGTCATGAAACAGCCGAATATGAACGCCAACGGGCTGAAAATGAACGCCAACGGGCTGAAAATGAACGCCAACGGGCTGAAAATGAACGCCAACGGGCTGAAAGTGAAAAAGAAAAAAGCTATCGCCTCATCGCCCAATTACGCGCTTTAGGAGTGGAACCAGAAGCGTAAAAAATACCCATATCTCCAACTACCAATCGCTAGATTTACGAGTAATCAACCCACCCACAAATGCCCCTAAAATTGTCCCTGTCCACAGTCCCGCAGTGCTTCCTTGCCAACTTGCACCCGGAGTTACTAAAGCATTGCACATTTGTTTAAATCCCCAAGTCTGGTTTTGACATTTTTGGCTATGTTGCATTACGGTGATTTGTCCAGCTATTAAAGCAGTAAAAAAACCGGAGGAAAGTGCCAAAAAGGTACAAATAAGAATGCGTTTTTTAATCATATTTTTGTTTCGCGCAAAGGCGCAAAGGAGCAAAGGCGCAAAGGAAGAAATTACGCCTTTTGCTTTTTGGTTTTTATCAGCCTGTATTTCTCATGCCGGCAGCAATTCCGTTGATGGTTAATAATGCTCCTCGGAGTAATTCTCCTTTGCTATAACGAGAGTGAATTACTCCGGTTGTGGGGGCATTTTTTGATTGACGAAGGCGTTTTAATAGGGAAACTTGGATAAATCCTAAAGGCACAATTGTTCCATTTCTTAATTGTACAGAACGTTGCAATACTGGATCACCATCTAATAGTTTTTGGTGTCCGGTGATTTTTAAGACTAAATCTCTGGTCAGAAAGAATTCGCTGGAAATTTGCTCGAAAACTTTCTCAAATCTGGGTTTGTCTTCTGGGTTAGACAATTCATCAACATAGTGACGTGCCATTTCCATGTCTACTTTTGCTAAGGTCATTTCGGCTTTAGAAATCACCATTTTAAAGAATGGCCATTTGAGGTAAAAATAGCGAAGTAATTTCAAATGTTGTTCTGGTTCTGCGTCCAAAAATTCTTGTAAGGCTGTGCCAATTCCATACCAAGAAGGTAATAAAAACCGGGTTTGTGTCCAACTAAATACCCAAGGAATAGCTCGCAAACTACTTAAATCTTTTTTACCAGATGGACGACGGGCTGGACGAGAACTAATTTGCAATTGGCTGATTTCTTCAATGGGGGTGACTTGGTGGAAGAAGTCAATGAAATCAGGTTGTTCATAAATTAGGTTACGATAGTGCTGACGTGACGCATGAGATAATTCTTCCATGATCTCATTCCAAGGTTCGATGTCATCAAACCCTGTTCCTAGTAAACTGGCTTGGATTACGGCTGTGGTGATAGTCTCTAGGTGATACAAAGCCAAATCTAACAAGGAATATTTAGAAGCTAAGACTTCCCCTTGTTCGGTAATTTTAATCCGGCCACTAATACTGTGACCTGGTTGGGCTAAAATCGCTTCATGAGCAGGACCGCCACCACGTCCCACAGAACCGCCTCGTCCGTGAAAAATCCGCAGATTTACACCGTAACTTTCGGCGATTTTCTGAAGTGATTTTTGAGCTTTATGAATTTCCCAGTTACTGCTTAAAAAACCAGAATCTTTATTACTATCGGAATAGCCTAACATTACTTCTTGTAAGTTAGGATTTAGAGTAGAAATAGATGGGGCTGCTTGTTTTTCATTATTAATTGCGGCGTAGCCACCAGCCAGCATTGCCCGATATAAAGGCAATTCAAACAGTTCCCGCATTACGCCTCTAGAACGTTGTAAATCTTCTACTGTTTCAAACAGAGGAACGATGCGAATTGTGCCTACAGCAACTACAGGATCAAATAAACTCGATTCTTTGGCTAAGAGTAAAACTTCTAGTACGTCGCTAACTTCGCGGCACATACTAATAATATAAGTTTGACAGATTTTAATGCCAAATTCTTGTTGTAGCGATCGCAAAATTCGGAAAGTTTCAATTACATCATTGGTTTTTTCTGAAAATGGTAATTCAGCGGGAATTAATGGCCGACGAGTTTGTAATTCTGAAGTTAACCAAGCGATTCTCTGTTCTTCTGATAATTCGTTGTAGGACTGGGGTAAAAGTTGCAAATATTCGAGAATCTCATTGATAGCATCAGCATGACGGGATGATTCTTGACGAATATCTAATTGAGTCAGATTAAAGTCAAATATTTCCACTTGACATATCAGATTTTCCAACTCTCGACAACTTAAACCTGTTTCCGTTAAATTGCGTTGAATTAACAACAATTCTGTTAAAAATTCCGCACCCGTTTTATACATAGGTGCATCTTCATTGTTTGGCGTTTCCCGATTATATAAAGCCAAATTGCGATCGCGGGTATTTTCCAACCGCTTGAGAATGTAAGATAATTTTAGACGATAAGGTTCTTGGCGAAAACGCAAGGCCAAATCATCATACACCCCACTTAACTGTGATTGATCCAACTCCAAAGACTCTAGCAAATCTGGTAGTACATCACTCCAGTGCATAGATACACTCAATAAAGACACTAACTCTTTAACTGACTTAATATACCGCTCTAAGACCATTTTTCGTTGATAACAAGCGGTTTTCCACGTTACCTCCGGTGTCACCGAAGGATTACCATCTCGGTCTGAACCTACCCAAGAACCAAAAGAGCAAAAATTTGTCGTCGGTGGTTGTAACCAGGGAAAAGTTTCCCCCAAAGAATATTTGAAGCGTTTGTATAGTTGCGTAATACCATCAAACAACACTTCCTGAAAGTAGTGAAGAGCATAATCTACTTCATCCAAAACCGTTGGTTTAAACTGATGTAATTCGTCAGTGCGCCACCAGAGGCGAATTTCTTCCAGTAATCTTTCCTTCACCTCCAAGGTTTCCCAAGGATAGCTACTAGCACGATTTTGGGCTTCATCTAGTTTTTGCAAAAGATGAACCACCTGACGCTGTTTATCCCGGATAGTATGACGGACAATTTCCGTCGGGTGTGCAGTGAAAACTAAGCGGATATCCAGTTGGGAAATCAGGCGTTGAATTTGTTGGGGTGGGACATTCAACTTAAATAACAGGGGAAATAAAGCCGCAAAAGTTCCTTTTTGGGGAGTTTCTGCTGTCATTAAGTCGCTACCTATTTCTTTCGTAACAGGTAATTCTTCATCTCGTTGATTAGTGGAATAAATTATACTGGGGAAAATTTCCTCATCAGTTTCCCCAGTATAGCGATTTAATTGCTGCTTTTGCTCGTATTCCTGCTCAATAATATTAATCAACTGAAAGTACAACGCAAAGGCACGCGCCGCACGAATTGCTTCATTGATATTCAATTGTTCAATCAATTCTACAGCAGAGGCAGCTAGGTCATTTGTGGCTTGTCCTTCTGGGGAACATAAATCCCGCAGTTGACGCAAAAGATCCACCATTTCTTGACCGCATTCTTGACGCAGCACCGACTCCCACAATTCCTCTACTACCTGTAAACGATGACGCAAGAATAATTCTGAGTGTAGCACTGGAAAATCAATATGTTCAGCTTTCATAGTTTTCATCATACTCTCTAAGATACTCAAAACATCTAACCTACCTTTTTTGAGCATCCAATATCAAGCTGTTAGCTTTTGTTTAGGAGCTACTCACAGGTGACTTATCTTACTTTTAACTGCTTTTGATTCGTTTTTAGGAGGAAGAGGCAATTAAAATCAACCACTTCACCAAATGCCTACTGGCCATTTTAGGATAAAGTTCGCCTTCACTCAAGAACAAACAGGAGAAAAGCTATAGTAGGGAATGGGAAGGGGGTTGAAAGTCTTTTGGTGTATGGGTTTTTAGGTATTTTTTTGGTCATAAATGGCTAAGGCCACGCTACGCTATCAGGATAGCCAGGATTTGAGGATATACAGGATTGTGATTTATAATTTTTTTGTGAATGTTTATGGGAATTTCTATTTTGTCAGAATCAGGATATCCAGGATGTATCCTGTTAAGCTCAATAGGTAAACTTTCCTGCACTGAACTATTTTATGCACCTACCCTCCTTTCTATGGTTATGGAAAATAGCCGCTTGGTCAATGGGATTATCTTTACTAGCCTATTTGTTTTTAGCCATAACTGGTATTTGGATGTTACGGGTCAGAACCACTGGAGAAGCACCTTTAGGGGTTGTACTACCTTGGCAACGTCCTCAAATGCGATCGCTCCATTATATAATCGGCATCACGATGGTTAGCCTAGTATTACTACTTTTAGCTGTTGGCATTGTGGGTACATTAGGACACTTTGGTTCATTAGGACATTCACCACATTTATTAGCTGGATTAATAGTAGTAATATTAGTTTTAGTATCCGCATTTAGTGCCACTCAAATTAGTACCATAAAGCCTTGGGCTAGACCATTACATCTTAGTTGTAATCTCTGCTTATTACTAGGATTTGCTTGGGTATCTCTCAGTGGTTGGACTGTGGTGCAAAAGTATTTGCCTTAATTCTCAGTTTCCACCATGCTTATGTTATGTCTGGGAAATTGTGCAGACCACACACAAATAATTTATCCTGTAAATCCTGATTCAGCCCTTGACAAAATTCTCAGTTTCGATTACACTTATGTTACGGGTGGAAAAGTGTGCGCCCATATATAGGGTTTTTATTTATCAAATCATTTATGTCTGAATCAGGATATCCAGGATTTAAGGATTTTCAGGATGTGATGGAAAGATTGTTTTTGAGGAAGTGGTGATTTTTGGAAGTTGGGATATTTTAAAGATGTTGTTTTATGCTCTTCTTTAGATAGTTAGTTTACAGCATTTTCGCAATTACCAATTACCCATCCTGAAAATCCTTAAATCCTAATATGGCTTGCGCCACGCTACGCTATCAGACAAAATCATCTCCAAAATCCCCATAAACAATCATTAAACAACATCCTAAAAAATCCCAACTTTCCACAAACAATCATCCAACAACATCCTGTAAGAGACCTCCACAAAAAAGATGATCCAATAACTATACTGGTTTAGTAAAAATTTCCACAAACCATTTTTTGAGATTAGGGAGGCGGTGAATCTGTGTTTCAAGTTCTGCCATCGCTAAAGTTGTGAGTTTAACTCAGTAAGGAGTAAAGCTTGTCTACCAAATTGACAACAGGATTTTTACCCTTAAATGTGAGAGTTTGAGCAAAATTCAGTACGGTTTCAACAGTATCAAGTAAACTACCATTCCAATGTTGTTCTAACCAACCAAAGCAGCGTTCTATTGGGTTGTACTTGCTGTGATCAGGCGGATAATAAGCGAGTTGTAAATTCAGTTGAGATGATCTAGAAAAATCAACAATCCGCTTCATGAACTGAGTCCGACGAGAATGGTTTTCCGGTCCATTATCCTGATTAATTACCAGTTTTTGAATGTGAGCAAAACGGTGTTTGACAGTTTGCCACCAGCTTTCGAGTAAGTCAACAATACAATCAGCAGTTAATTTGGAAGTAACGAAAAATAAAAATAACTCATTGTACTCAGGGATAAAAATACTATAGGGAATTAGAGTTGTCTCAGTGGGGAAGTCGTGGTCTAATGAGACTGTTGGCATCCGAGTTGTACCACCACGGTCAAATTCTCCCACCTTGACTGCCACCTTTGCATCAATGGATATCCGCAGAGTATGAGGGTCATGATCAGCTTGAGTATTAATCTGCTTGACTTGTTCAAAAATGGCTTCTGTTTCGGGAATTTTCTTGATAGGTTTAGTTTTCAGGACTCTCATTAAGGTATAGCCTAAATCATTCAATTTTCGGCGAATTGTTTCAGATCTTGGTAGTTCTTCCTCCGTGTAACCATATTGTGCAATTAGTTGACGACGGACTTCACTTGCTGTCATGCGTGTATATAACTTTGTACTCTTAAAACTGGGGTCTGTTTGACTTTGTGGATCTACTAAGGATTTCATATACTACGTTATTAAAGATGGTTGCTGGTCATTGGAGGAGAGCTTTAAGGACAGAATGAGTGAGCTTGCAATGATATTAGGTGAGTGCGAGAGATGCAATTATTGGATGAGCAGATTAAAATATAGTTAGCTAAGGTTGGTTTTACTTTATAGGTTTTATGACTCCAGTTATTTTGCAAAAGCTTAATCCTATCGTTCTTGAAAAACTCAAATATCTTGCTCAAAGTCATCAACGGACTTTAGAAGAAGAAATCACATCTATTCTTGAAGATGTCACGGAAAATACACCTATAATTACGCCTGAAAATAGGGGCTGGTTTCCTGGTTTTTTTGAGGAAGTTATTGGTGGATGGGAAGGAGAACCACTGGTTAGGGAGCATCAAGCAGAAGCGCAGGAGAGAGATTTTTTGTTATGACATATTTACTTGATACTAATGTTTGCATCAAGTTGCTTAATAATAGCAATCAGTTAGTTGTTCAAAAATTGTCAGAACAAAGCCCTGAGAATATTAATTTGTCTACAGTAGTTGCATTTGAACTTTTTTATGGAGCTTTTTGTAGCCAAAAAATAGAGAGTAATATCAAGAAATTAGAGCGTTTTCTGAGTCAGTTTAGAATTCTTAGTTTTGATAAAGATGCAGCAAAAGTTTGTGCTTATATTCGTTCTGATTTGAAGAAAAAGGGAACACCAATAGGAGTTTATGATTTACAAATTGCTGCAATCGCTATTGCTAATAATTTAGTTTTGGTGACTCATAATGTGGGAGAGTTTAGCCGAATAGAAGAGTTACAATATGAGGATTGGGAGATGGAGTTATGAAATTATAGGGATTTGTTCAAGATTTAGAACTTAAATTAAATCCCGGTTATAAACAAACAGGAATTGCTTTATTATTTAAATAGAAAGATTAAGGAACATTTAGCAAAGATTGGTTTTTCTTTAGAGGAATAGAAATGATACAGGATAGTGATCGAAAAATTGTTTCAGAGTTTCGCTCTCGACTAGAAGCGATAATTCCCATTTTGGATTTACGGGTATTTGGTTCAAGAGCGCGGGGTGATGCTACAGAAGAATCAGATTTAGATGTGTTTATTAAAATTACTGAATTAGATAGATCATGCCGAGAAAAAATTAGTGATTTGGCGTGGGAAGTAGGTTTTAAATATGATATGGTTATTTCCACCTTTGTCGTCACAGAAGCACAGGTAGAAAGGGGAGCTATGGGGGCTAGTCCCTTACTGTCTAAGGTATTACAAGAAGGTATTATTGTATGATAAATCAGCAACTAAAGTTATTAATTGAGTACCGTTTATCCGAAAGTGAAGAAACTTTAAGAGAAGCAAAGATTTTACTCAATCAATCAGCTTTTCGTGGTACTATCAATCGTTCTTATTATGCAATGTTTTATGCGGCACTGGGTCTTTTAGCAACTAAAGGTTTAGGCAGTTCTAAACATAGTGGAATAGTTAGTTTTTTTGATCGTGAGTTTGTGAAGACAGGAATTTTTTCTAAGGAGTTATCGCGGAGTTTTCATCGGGCATTTGATGAACGACAAGCAAGTGATTATGGAGAAATGTTAGAACCAGATATGGAGTCAGCAATGGCTTTATTTGAGAGAGCGCAGAATTTTGTGGATGAAATTATACAGTATTTAAAGTCTTGGATGGAGGTTAACTAACCTTCTGGTACTAAGATTTCTGTAGATAACTGTGGTAATAGTTCGGCTTGTTGATTTTTAAACAACATAATTAGAGGTGAGGAATTAATAATGATACGGGAACAGAGAAGAGCATAGGATTTGGGAATAAAACCCGATTAAGAAAAAACTATGGGTTTCAAAGTAGATGTGGTTTATTGCCTTATGAGATCAAAAAGATCAAAAAACTGGTGTGAGCTATTGATTTTTTCTTTCAATTGGTATCAAGGTTTCCAAATCAAACAATCTAACACCTACATCTATAACGAAAATTCCTAGCATTTGGAATATTATAAACATAATAAACCAAGATTTCAAACCACCGGGAATGCTAGTAAGAATCCCCACAATTTTAGATAAATCATTGATTTTATTTCTGCTTTCTGCAAGTTGTTCCCAGTTCTCATCATCGTTTTGTTGATAAACCTCTAATGCTTTGACTCTGCTCATCAATGAAGAATCTTCCCATAAAAGCATTTTTTCAACTTGTTGCATTTTGGCAGAGTTTTCCCTAACTTGAATTTCTAATCTAATTAATGTTTCAATTGATTGTCGGTCAACAATGGGATTTTCAGTTAAAGATTTCACCAAAAACTCAAACTCATCAGTAGAATGTCTTCCCGCCCCTGACTTAATAGTTTCGGGAATAGCCCTGAGTAATATTCCATTTCTCTCATTAGATGCTTTAAGTTTTTCCTCTAGGTGTTTTCTTTCAGTAATATCAACAGCTTGATTGACAATAAAAAACTCGTGTCGTTTGGAGGAAACAGCTAAACAAGTATCTTTAAAATAATACTCCCAAGTTATTTCAGTTCCCACTGGGGAGTCAAGTAATTGCTGCATTTGCACACTTTGCTTTTTGCAACTTCCACCAGCCAGCATTCCTTTAATATTTTCTTTCTCTAAGTTCAACAAAGCAGATAGTTTGTTATTAACCGTAAGATACGTCAGATTTAAGTCAACAATTGAAATAAACCCCGGTATGGCTTCTATAAATTCATTTTGATATGCCTCTAGTTCTGGATTCATAATTTTAATTGAAAAACTTAATTTCTATTTTATTCCTAATATTTTAAATTGGCATAAATTTGGGCATAAATTTGATTTTGAATATGTTATCAAAACCAGTGATTATACCCCATGAAAATATTGATTTGTGCCAAGTTAAAACCTAATCAATCCACAACGACACAAACCGGAATTCTTTACCACTAAATAACCCCCGGTCACTCAGTTTTAAGTCCAATACCCGTGAATGAAATTAATAGCCTACAAATAATTACTAATATTAATTCTGCAAATATTAAGGCATAAAAATAACTTCAGTTTAGTCTAAACTCCAGGCAAAATGTATCTAAAATTATATGATCATGAGATTTTTCTTGAATTTATAAATCATCAATCTTGTCAATTATTTGAAATCAAATTTAAAAAATCATAAATGTGTCATTTTTTTCGTCGAGAATTTTTATTCCTGCTCCAAAATGAGTAGCCTGATAGTATATATTGACAAAATATGAAAGAATATTTAAGCTTTATAAGAGTTTATTTCAAGTCATCCTTGACAGTTTTGTATGGGAATTCAAAAAGAACATCATCAGATGCTTACTCAGTTTACGACAGAATATGATCTGCAACCAATTGCAAAACATTTATCAACTATTATCAAAGAATCTTTGGCGAGTGTTTCATCAAGTAAATGTCGTCAAGGAACGATTCTAGTACCAACGTTTGTCATTTGGTTTGTAATTCTCTCCACTATCCGTCGTGATTTAAGTTATTTAGGAATAATGGATTGGATGATATCAGGATTGAGGTGGTTATCCTGTTGTCTACCAAAACAACTTATTTCTGAAGGTGCTATGAGTCATGCCAGAGTTCGTATAGGATTAACAGTTTTTCAACTAATATTTAAAAAACTCACTTCTAGTTTGACAACATTGAAATATGACTTTCATAAATGGACTACAGTAATATTTGATGGTTCCACAGGTACGACACCTGATACTGAAAGTAATCGTGATAAATTTGGGAAGTCTAAATGTGGTCGAGGAGAAAGTGCTTTTCCCATGCTGAGAATAGTCACATTAATATCAGCATCAACACGCCTGATCCTAGATTTTACCTATGGTTCGAGCCAAGGTAAAGGAACTGGTGAAAGGACTTTAATGACTAAATTACTGGCACAATTTAACCAGAAAAACTTATTATTTTTATTAGATGCTGGTTTATATTCCTTTGCAACTATTTTTAGTATTCGTACAAAAGAATGCGACTTTTTACTTAGGGTAGCTTCTAATGTTAAACTACCTGTTATCTCTGATTCTCGTTTGCCAGATGGATACATGGCTAGATATCCAGATGGAAGTTATTTATCAGAAATTAATGGCAAAATTCTCAATTTAGAAAAATCTACAGAATCGCATAAACAATGGAATCAGGAAAGTATCATTGTCCGAGTTATTGAATATCAAATTCCTGGTTTTCTCCCTCGTCGTTTAGTTACTAGTATTATTGACCCTAATATTTCTGCCAAAGAATTAATTATTCACTATCATTGCAGATGGGAGGTGGAAATTAGTTTCTGTGAAATAAAAACACATCAATGTGCTACGCTCAAAGGACAAATGCCCACTATTTTTCGGAGCAAAACATCTGAATTAGTCGAACAAGAACTTTATGCTATGTTAATTGCTTATAATCTACTCCGCGATTTAATTTACCAATCTGCTAACGAATATAATAAAAATCCTTTACTCCTTAGTTTTCTTGAATCTTTGCAACTAGTTATAGATTTAGTACAACTCATCAGCCATTCATCCTTAAAATTACGAGAAATTCAACATCAATATTTATTATCATTAATTTCCCAGTCTGAAATTGATCGCCCCCGACGAAAACGTATTAATCCCCGTGTTGTCAAAATTAAAATGTCCAAATTCAAGCGCAAAAACTCTTCCCATAAATCTGAAATCAGAGATATAGAAAAAGACTTGAAAATCCTTCCCCCACAAGCAGTTTGACAATTTCATTCACGGGTATTGGTTTTAAGTCTGGGATCACCAGCAATGCCATAAATGAAAGTGTCATGAATGGTGCAGTCAGTTTTGACCCTAATTGTTTTGCCCAATTATCAAGTTCTGCATACTGTTTTGCTACCTCATAACCATCGCTATCACTCATCAACCCAGCCACAGGTAAAGGTAATACATGAACTACATTGTCTTCTGCTACTGCAATACCACCTTGATGTGAGATTACCGCATTTACCGCTGCACAGATTTCCGCATCGCTTGTCCCCACTGCCACAATGTTATGGGAATCATGCGCCACACTCGATGCGATCGCCCCCCGTTTCAATCCAAAATTCTGCACTAATGCCACCGTCGGCGGTGTGTCTTGATACCGATTAACAACCGTGATTTTTAGGATATCTGCGTTTAAGTCAGCTATAACCTCACCGTTTTCAATATGTGCTGGTACACACTTTTCCCCTGTGATTAATTGTCCATCGGTAACGGTGATCACTCTGACTGTTGCGACTGTTGCCCCCTTGGCAGTTATTGCAAAGTCCCCCGGTGTTTTTGAAGTAGTGATAAATTTATTGATAGGTTTGACAGGAACAAATGGTAACAAAGTTGACCCGGTTTTTGCTGTTAAAACACCTTGACAATAAGTAGCCAACACCGTGAAATCTTGTAAATTATCAACAACAATCAAATCTGCACTGTCCCCAACTTGTAGTAATCCCACATCCAAATTGTAATGTTTGACAGGGTTCACACAGGCAATTTGCAGGACATTCATCACATCGTGACCTAATGCCACAGCCCGTTTTACCAGTAGATTTATATGACCATTAACTAAATCATCAGGGTGTTTATCATCACTACAAAACATACAATCTGCTGCATGGGAATCAATCAAACTGTGTAGGGCATCAAAGTTTTTAGCTGCTGAACCCTCCCGGATCTGAATTTTCATTCCCAACGCTAATTTCTCTAAAGCTTCATTTAGTGTGGAACATTCATGATCTGTAGTAATTTGAGCATTTGCATATTTACGTAATCCTGTCCCAGACAATCCCGGTGCGTGGCCATCAATGGGTAGTCCCAGACTTTGGGCTAGATGAATTTTGTCCATCATTTCTACATCATCTGCCAACACCCCCGGTACATTCATTACCTCACTCAGATAGGAAATCCCCTGTTTAAACAGTTGACGGAAATCGTTTACCGTCAGTTTTGCCCCAGCAGTTTCCAACTCGGTGGCAGGGACACAAGCAGGAAAACCAAAAGCTATTTTAAAGGGAGTTTGCAGAGCATTATTCACCATGAACCGGATACCCTCTAAACCCAACACATTGGCGATTTCGTGGGGGTCAGAGACAGAGGCCACCGTACCATGCACCGTCGCTAATCGGGCAAATTCAGTGGGTACAAGCATCGAGCTTTCGATATGAACATGAGCATCAATAAAACCAGGAAGAATGTACTGTGAGTATTGCCCCTGGTCCTGAACTATGGTTTGAATCTGTCCATCCTGAATATAGATAGTACCGGGAAAAATGGTGCGGTGGAGAACATCTACTATATTGCCGACAAGAGTAAAATTTTTCATGATTTTATCGTTAAACAATAACTAAAGGTAGAGTTTTTATGACAAAAAAATGCAATAATAAAGTAAGGATTTTGTTAATGAATAACCCCTGATTTTTCCTGACTCTCAAGTATTACCATAGCCTGTAAACCAAGAACTGAACTACATTGTGACTAAAATTATTGCTATTTTCAATCAAGCCGGTGGGGTGATGAAAACCAGTCTGACGATGAATTTGGGTTATCATCTCTCCCGCAAACATAAAGTTTTACTGGTGGATACTGACCCCCAGGCATCCCTGACAACTTTTATGGGACTTGAACCCCATGAACTTGAAGAAATCGTTGCTGACTCACTACTCACACCAGAGACTAAATTACCAATTCACCACAATTTACACGGTATGGATTTAGCCCCGGCTAATATTACCCTCAGTGCGGTAGAATTACAACTCTCTGCGGTTATGGCCAGGGAACTACGACTCAAACAAGCTTTAGAACCCATTTTAAATAACTACGATTTCATTTTGATTGATTGTCCTCCCTCTTTAGGTATTCTCAGTATTCTCGGACTCTGTGCTGCTACTCATGTTTTAGTCCCAGTTCAGACTCATTACAAAGCATTCAAGGGAACGGAGTTATTGTTGGATAGCATCAAACAGGTGAAGAAACATATCAATCCGAAATTAGCGATCGCCGGATTTGTGCCAACCTTGTACGTAAATGCCAACCAAGACAAAGTGATTTTGGAGGCTTTGGAACAGCAGTTATCACCACTAGCCAAAGTTTATCCGAAGATACCCCGTGCCACGGCCTTTGCCGATGCAGTCATGAATAGTCAACCCTTGGCTGTGTATGACCCCAAACATCCAGCGATAGCGAAGCGCTCCGTAGGAATCGCAGTTCTGAAAAAGATAGCATTGGGGATGGAGAAACTGTAATGGTTAAGAAACCTTTAGAACTCCCAAAAATGCGTGGTGTGGAAGATTTGTTGAGTATGGATGTGGAATCAGAATCACCAACTGCCACCGTTAATATTGATAAAATTTGTTTACCTTCTCAACAACCCCGACGGTATTTTGACCCTGAGAAACTCAATCAACTGGTGCAGTCAGTTAAAGAACACGGGATTTTACAACCTTTGTTGGTGCGTGCTGTTAATGGTGAATTTGAGTTAGTCGCTGGTGAACGCCGACTCCGGGCGGCCAAAGAAGCGGGGTTGACGGAAGTACCAATTATCACCAAGGAATTATCTGACCTCCAAACCCTGCAAATTGCTTTATTGGAAAACCTGCAACGGGAAGATTTAAACCCAGTTGAAGAAACTGAGGGGATTTTAGAGTTACTCTGTATGGAACTTGATGTAAATTCTGGTGAGGTTATATCAATTCTCAATCAAGTCGCCAACGCCAAAAAACGGGGATTAGAACTGACGGAAAACGTTTCCCGTCAACTGGAAATTGTGGGATTGGTGTTGTTGGGTGTGGGGAGATTCACTGCTGAAAGTTTTCGTACCAGTCGTTTACCATTATTGAATTTACCCGATGATGTATTGGAAATATTGCGGCAGGGTCAACTAGAATATACCAAAGCTAGGGCGATCGCTAAACTCAAAGATGAGGGTGAACGTAGGGAACTACTGGATAAAGTTCTTAATGAAAATCTATCTTTAAGTGAGATTAAGCAGTTAGTAAAGGAATTAACCCCAGGGAAAACTACACCAAAAGAGACATTGAATGCTAAATATTCCGAGCTTGGTAAAAGGTTGAAGAATGCCCAGGTGTGGGAAGATGTGAAGAAAACCAAGAAGCTAGAGAAATTGTTGGGTGATTTAGAACAATTGTTAGAATAGAACCCCAGAAATAATCAAAACAGGAGATACATTATGGCGAGAAAGTCTAAGGATTTTAATGAGTTGATGAAACAAAAACAGAGTTCCCAAGAGAAACATAAAAATCTCGAAGCACTTAGAGAAAAGATGCAAGGGGGTGTATTTGGGGAATTGGCTGCAAATATACCGATAGAACCCAAGGGAGCTATAAAAATGTCAGAGGTTCTCCAACAGTTCGTTGAACCTTATTTAGATACAGTACACAATTTGAAACAATGTAAGGCTTTATTGAGTTTAGCTGCAATAGCCTGGAATGCTGCGGTAATGCCTGAATCAGAACAAAAAACAATACTTGATACTTTCCTGGAACAACAGTTGTCGTCTCAGGATGCAGAAACTCAACAGGGGGTTACACAAATGATTACTGAACTAATTACTAGAAAAAATCAGCACTTCTCGCACATTAAACGGTTAATCATGGACTTTGATGTGAAACAATCTGGACAAAGATATGATATTTCTGTGGCTTCAACTTTGTTAGAAACCAAGTGACTATAGTTTCATCATTCCCAGTCTTGTTGAGATTCGCTAAATATTCTAGTTGTCTTGTTTAAATTAAAATCAGCCGCCATTAAATCAATACCATCAATAATTTTACTAGGTTCGGCAATTCTCAAAGCCGTAAAACATTTGTCTCGATAATTGGGGTGATTTTGGAAAAAGGATATCGCTTTTTTTAAAGGTTCAATTACAGGATAAGCTGATTCTGCCTTCTCAATAGCTGCTTGAGGAATGGGAGAATTGAGCCTTTGCATAGCCAAATCAATTAAATCTCTCGACTCTACCGAGGAATCATTCCATCTGTCAGAATTAGCTAAAAGTTTTTCTGCAAAACTGTCAATTTGATTTAAGCATGGGACAGGCGACCAACTGGGATAATCTGCTTCTCCCAATTCAATCCGTCCTTCCATAATTATCTCAAATTTAATCAGAGTTTCATCAACTACAATGGCAAATCTTACTCCGTACTGGTCAGCTTTAATTTCTCCGGGTAGGTTGAGATTATTTTGAGTATTAAAAAGGGCATTATATTGATTTTCAGCTATTTTTTGTCGTAGTAATCGGTAGCCAGTACCAGTGGAACAGAGAAAATCTATATCCTTGCTTAATCTATATTCCCCATGATTTAAACTAACCAGAGTCCCACCGCCAAAATACGCGCCACACTCTAATAAAAAATTAGCATTTAATTGATTAAGAACAATTAAAATTTTTTGATGAAATTCCCTTTCAAACATTTTTGCTCCTAACCATGAATGATAATATTGAGCTAATTGTTGCACAAATAAGGCTTCTATTTGGTTCAAGTTGCCTAAAACTCCCCGGTAGTGCCACCCTCGTTCATATATTCTCAGCATTTCTAAAGGAGTAAGATTTTCTATATCTTCTCTTTGCCAACATAATTTTTCTAAAAACGGTAATTTCTCTGGAGTTTTAATTTGAGGTTTAATTAACATTGGGGATTACTGAAGTTGAGGATTTTGAATCAGGGAATAGGAAGAAAATTGAAGCAGGAGTCAGGTTTCGCATTGATAAATAATTATTATAATTGTCAAAGACATATTACAATTATACCCCATATATCTATTTATCAAAAACATTAATAAAATCCTAATAACCCACATTCCGCACCCCAAAATGTTACAGAGGGAAATTACGGAGATGAAAATCAAAGGAAGCATCAAAACAAACAGATAAAGTGAAAAAAGGCATTTGAGAAACAGTAAATCACCAAAAATGTCATCAAAATCTATTCTCAATAAGAAGCAATAAGAATGCACACCACCTGGAGAGGTCAATGAATAAGCGAAAGGAGATATTCAAGAAATAATTATAAGTTAGACTAATCAATTAAAGTAAAAAACGAAATTATAGACATAGTAAAATGGAGCTATAAATCAAAGAGATTAGCTCATCTTTACTCATAGAAATTAAATTGATAGAGATGATAATTAGCTGACTAATTGATAGTAACGTAAACAATCATCTGGTAAAAGACTCAAGATAAAATCTCTGTCCTTATTCCAATTAGAAATATGTTTCTCCTGATTGAGTGTAACCAAATGAATACACTGAAAGCATTGAAAAATCCAGCGTAAAGTAGGACGATTAGTTGCTTTGCCTAATTGATTTTTAATTGTTGATTTAGACTCCAAAAGAGCATTTCTAATATGACGTTGAGCCAAAGTATAAACCAGTAGACATAAACCCATAATCATTCCCAAAGACTCTATTCTCTCAGGACTTTTGAGGAAAATACTGTCGGCAAAAAATAATGGGTCTTTGAGAAAACCAAACCCTCTTTCACATGATTGTTGAGCTTTATATTCCCTGAGCATAGAATCATTGCTTAGTTCCTTTGAATCTAAAACATTTGTCGCAATAATAAAACGTCCCGCACTCAGCAATTCTGTATTAATTTTACTTTCATCCTGGGAGACTGTAGCTGATATTTGATAGGATATTTCTCCTGAAGTATCTTTTTTATTAGATTTTACTTGAGTCACCGTACTTTCGTGAATTTGATGATATTTGAATTGTTTTGATAATTTTGATAATGCCTTGATAGCATCTGCAACACATGCAAGTCTCTCTTGTGATAACTTTTTCAAATCTTGCACAGCTTTTGATTCTGCTTTGGTAATTTTTTGTGTGAGCTTATGCAGGTCTGATTCTTTTCTTTCTTGACTTTGCACTACTAACCATCTTTGTTCTATCCCTGCATAATTTTGGATTTTTGATGCTAATTTATATCCTGGTATTGTACTATCAATAAATTCTGATTCTGCTAATGTTGATATTAATGATTTTGCTGCTTTTATGCTTAATGGTACTCGACATAACCAACGTAATTCTGACATCATTTTCAGGTTTGATTCTGTATATAAAGCAGCGTCAGCAACCATGAGACTATTAACTTCTAATTGTTTTTGATATTCTACTGCTATTTTACCAAAACATGATGAGTCAGCTTGGTTTCCCGATGCTAGTTTTAAAAATATTGGTATGTCTCCATCTCCTGAACATATCATTTCTATGATAAACTGTTTTAAGTCTGGACGATGGTCACGAGAATAACCGTAGGTGATGGTTATTTCTTTTGGTGATTTTACTGCTAATTCTTCTAATTCTTGGTTATTTCCTACTTTTTGACTCTCAAATATTACGAATGGTAAGCTAGTGTTATACTGCCCATGCACGTGCATTGATGATGAGTCTAGATGTGATGTTGATAGTGATACTCCAAATTTTTGAGCAGCTTTTAAGGCTATGATAAAAAAGATTGTATCTAAGCCTTTTATAAACAGTTTATCCATGACTCTCCCCAATTTATCGTCGTTGAGATATTCTGGTTTTACTCCTGCTCCTATTAAATGCTCACAGGCTATTGTTTCAAAATATTTGGGAAACATATATAACGGTTTGGAGACAAATCCTAACCCGTTTATTATCATGGCTTTTACCACTTGACCTGCATTTACTTTTTCGTCTTTTTCGACTCCTATTAATTCATTTATTATTTCTACTATTCCGATTGAATCTATGATTCCTGCTACTATCCCTAGATGGTCTATGTTCTGAATTTCCATTTCTTGAGGTTTTAATTTCACAACAGTTTCCTCTCATACTTCTGTTGTTATCAATTATTTCTTATTTGGTTATCAATTCATTTTTTTCTTTTGTTACCAAGTTTCACTTTCTCACACCATTTCGCTTTTAATGCTATTTATTATCATTAAGCATCTTAATTTTTGAATTGACTTTAGTTATTATGTACTACTTTAAGGGCTTTTTTGATCTGTGACAGTTTGGGGTGCGGAATGTGGGTTGTAATGTTGATTAAATCCGCAGGATGGTCTTTAACTTCGGCGGCAGAACTGACAACAATTGCTATCAACTTTTGGGCAGCTTTATCATAAGGTTTTATACCTAAATATTCTCGAATTGCCTGTTGATAATTACGCCTTTGGCGCTCGGAGGGAATAGCTTTTCCCCATTCACTCTATTTCCGTTTGAGCAAGGATCTCGGCTCAATGCCATTTAGATCCCCGACTTCTCTAAGAAGTCGGGGATCTTGTTATACATAATTATTTTCCCATGTTTCGTTTGAGTTTTGGTAGAGTCGAAGGCGGGTATTATCCCTCGCTCCTCTCTGTTAAATCTGGGCGTGCGACTTTCACCGCACCCAGCTTTCGATGTTCTTAGCTTTCGCGTTTGCTCATGTGAATATAATCGTGGCAGCTTTCATGAATGGCTAGAAGGTTTTTAGGTTTTCAATTGTTATAAGTAAGTAGACGAAAATAAATCAAAGTAGATTAAGTAATGTAAAAAATCTGGAGATGATTTCGTAGTAAGGGCTTCAGCCCTCAAATGAGGAATAAATTCCTCACTACAAACTTTGAATTATTCAAGCCGTTCTACTTAGTTTCCATCAACATGATGCAAATGTACCTTCTCATCACTGAGCATTTTTAATCCACAATGTCCACATTTATGGTTTTGCCGTTGGAGGGCTTTAGAGGTATTGTTGTTATGGAGCTTACTATTACGCTCGCTCCAATAACTCAAATCTCCGTCCTGGGGCGATTTTTCACCTTTAACATTGATGTGTTTATTTTCGGAGTAAGGAACTGCTGGGAACGCCTTGTCTAGTAATTGCTTGCTAGTGTAGCGATTTTGCTTAGTTTCCTTATTGAATACCTTGAAAGCTCTGTGTTGAATGTGGTATAGCGAGTTACGCGACCCGTCCATCTTGCAGAAGCGGTGGTAGTTCCTCCAACCTCTAACTACAGGGGCTAATTTCTCAGCCTTTGTGGTAGCACCATAATTCGAGTTGTTGACGATGTGTTTTACTTTCTTACGAAAAGCTTTGTAGTTATCCATTGAGGGAGTACATCTAAACTTCCCGTTTTTCTGGACTTTGAAGTTCCAGCCGAGGAAATCAAACCCATCTGTCGAGGCGGTTAGCTTTGTCTTTTTCTCACCGACTTTCATTCCCCGCTCTGCTAGGAACTGACTAATTTTGTCAAGTATTTCTGTGGCATCGTCTTGTGGTCTAAGTATTATTACCATGTCATCCGCGTATCGGATTGTTGGCTCAATAATCTTTTCCCTTGAGGTTTTGTCTGTGATTCTTTTTTTAGAGTCCTCATGGTATCTATGAATACTTTCAATCCCATTTAAGGCGATGTTGGCTAACAGTGGACTTACCACCCCACCTTGCGGTGTTCCTTGTTCGGGAAACTCTGGGTTGACTCCGGCTTTGAGACATCGGAAGATTCCTTGTCTTATACTCTTAGGAGCGATGAGTTTATCCATAATGGCGGAGTGGTTTATCCTGTCGAAGCATTTTTCGATATCGAGTTCTATAACCCTTTTATCCATTCCATTTGCGCTGGAGTTTAGATTGTTGAACAGTTGTCTTTGTGCATCATGTGCCGAGCGTCCCGTCCTAAACCCATAGCTTTTAGCATGGAAAGTTACTTCGTGTGCTGGTTCTAATGCGTATTTGATGAGGCATTGATACGCCCTATCTGCAATAGTGGGGACTTTGAAAATCCGGGTTTTACCATCCTTTTTAGGGATGGGTATTTCACGTAATCCCTGGTGTTTCCAGTTATTAGCTTCGGTTCTAAGTTTTTCACTTAGTTCAAACCTTTGCTCGAATGAGAGCGCGGTTTGACCGTCTATTCCCGCTGTCTTTTTCCCAGCATTTAGCTGTGTTACTTGACGGATAGCCAGTAATCTTGCGGAGGTTGATTTCAGAATCAGCTTTTGTAAGGACTTCGCTTTGCGCTTGTCTCCAACAAGAACAGCTTTATACACGCGTTTTTGTAGGCGGAATAAGTTACGGCGGAATTTCTTCCAAGGTAACGTTTTCCAGGATTCACTAGAGTTTTCTCTGTGTCTAATCATGCTCTGCGACCATTTGTGTATTCTGAACACCTCAGACCAATTACGGTCTGTCCTACCCGAATTGAGGGAGTTCCGCTGCTCGTCCAGCCTACTTATAGGGTTCGACCGCCCTTAGACCCTCAATCCGTTTTTATTCGTTCCCTCGGTTAGATTGTTCGTTCCCTTAGATGTAGCCAATTCAACCATTGGATTCCCTGGACTCTTACCGCTACCACTAGAAAGTGCGGCGGGAATTAACTCCAATGAAGTCAGGTTTTGGTATTGTGTCCTGCTTAGATGTAGGTTGCTTCTTTAGGCTCTGTTTCACCGTAGGAACTCCCCATTAACGCCAAGTGTCACCCCACAACGGATGTCTGATTGCGTCCTGTTCCCAGCTTCACCCTCTAGAAACCGAGTCTAGTCAGTGTGGGTAGGTAGGGAGTCATACCTGAGTCTGGTAGATGGGACTTTCACCCATATCAGACCGAGAGTTCAACCTTTCTCCATGATTGGATTGGGTTGGTTAGCTTATGTACGGGCTGTTTACCGTGATTCAACTAACAACGAATCGCACTCTAATTCATCTTGGGTTTCCCAACGGCGAAATGTATTTTCTAAATCATCAAAGTTACTATTAGAATTAGTAGATGTATTCCAGCCATGAGTTTCAGTTTCTAGTTTTTGTTGGGTTTGTGCTTTGGTTCTAGCTGTTTGTGCTTCGGCTGCTTTGGTTTGTACTTCTTGACGACGGGTTTGAATTTTGCGAAGTAGTTCTTGGGATTGGTTAATGCGTTCTTTTAAACCTTGCATTTGTCCCCACATTTGATTTCCTTCTCGCAGTAGGGCTGCTTCTCGTTCTTGGGCTGGGGTGGCTAAGTCTTGTCTACCTACGGCTTGGGCTTTTTGAATCCGAATATGCCATTTTTGGATTTCTTGGGCTGTGCTGAGAATTTCATCTTGCGATCGCTTCTCTTGCAATTGTAACTCAGCAATTAACTTTAATGTATCTTCTTCTTGTTCCCGCAGTTGTTCTAAAAGTGCTTCTAACTCTAAATGAGGGTTATTCCGCAAGAACTCTTCTAAACGACTTTCTAAAAACCGACTTAAATCATCAAATAAACTCACTGTTAAAACTCCAACTATCGGATATCTTACTAGTTTATAACAGAGAACAGGGAAATTTCCTTCTTTCTCCTAAGAACTGACAACTGACAACTGTACGGGCGAAGCATTTGGAGAACTATTTTTGGCAATGACCGATAATTTATCTTCCAAATGCTTCGCCCCTACTAACAACTGACAAATTAAATTGGTGTTACCCAATATTTAATTCCTTGGATAGTTTTTTGTTGTAATCCAAATTTGGGTAAATCATCTTCACTCTGGCTTAAATAAGTCCAATGGGGAAGATCACTAACTACAGTTTGAAACCAACCATTTTCATTTAAAGCCTGTCTTTGGGTTGATGTTGATACTTGTAAATCAATTGCTAATCCCCACAGATGTTGTGACGTACCGGGGGGTGCAACTAAACCGAGAATTTTTGTTTCTTTTCCGGCTTTGACTCTTGCTAATGTTTCACTATTTGCGTATTTATTCCAAAATCTTAAATTAGTGGCAAAATTGCGAAGACAATCACCAGCATAACCTGATTTAAGGGGAATATTTTCTAAACTTTTCGCCTTATTTAAAGCTGCTGCTGCGGTTTTTTGTAAATAACATTCTTGAGTGCCATCTACTAAAGCTATACTCATTGTCTTCTGAAAAGATTTTGTTTCTGATTCGTTATCTAAAATCACTTTTTGTGGTAAATTAATTCCTGACTCTTGATTAATAAATACTGTTCCATAGGAACGTAGTAAAGTATATTCAAAAGTATCATCCTGGGGAATGGTGGGGATTTTTTTGGCAATTGTTGCTAAAAACCGTTGTTGATCATCTAATTTCTGATCGGGAATAAATGGTATATTTATAGATGACTTTGAATTGTCACAAGGTAAGCTGGAATTAGTTAAACATTCTTTGGCAATTTGGGGAGTTAGTATTAACTGATCTCGAAAAACTTTATGGACAGAAACCAAGGTAACACTCACAAAAATAATTATAGTTACAAATGCTGCTATTTGCAGAATTGGTTTCATAAAAATATTACTTATTTTGAAAATTTCGATTTCATCATATCCCACAATTTCCTAGAATTTATGTTATTAAGACACAATGTCAGGATTCATATCCCCAACTTCTTCAAGAAGTCAGGGATCTGGTTTTTTGTCACTTGAGGTAAAATTAGTGTGTATAATTATAGGATAAAGTTTATTTCTTAGGTTACAAATAGTTATATTAACAACCTTTACACTTAATCATTTTTAACAAAATATGAAGTTAAAAAACTCCCGCATCCAAACTTTAATTATTTATAGCATACTCAGTGCGATCGCTATCGTGATGCTGTTTCCATTGTTATGGTTAATCAGCACAGCACTAAAATCACCAACGGAAAATATTTGGCAGTCACCACCCCAATTATTACCTAGTCAGCCAACACTAGAAAACTTCTCTAAAGTTTGGCAATTTTTACCATTCGCAACTTATTTATACAACAGTATCCTAGTATCAGTATTAACAGTTGGTTTAAATTTGTTGTTTTGTTCCTTAGCGGCTTATCCCTTGTCCAGACTATCATTTGTGGGCAGAAATGGGATTTTCATAGCCATTGTCTCCACAATTATGATTCCCTTCCAAATTGTCATGATTCCTTTATATATTTTGACAGTGCAACTAGGGTTGAGAAATAGTTACTTAGGAATAATTTTTCCTAGTTTGGCATCTGCCTTTGGTATATTTTTATTACGGCAGGCTCTAATAGGTGTGCCAAAGGAAATTGAAGAAGCGGCTCGTTTAGATGGTAGTTCTGAGTTAGGATTGTGGTGGCACATCATGCTACCTGCCATTCGTCCAGCGCTGATTACTTTGGCTATCTTTGTCTTTATTGGTGCTTGGAGTGACTTTTTGTGGCCTTTAATTGTCATCCAAGATGAAAGTTTATATACTTTACCCTTGGGGGTAGCTAAGTTAGCGGGAACATTTTCTTTAGATTGGCGGTTGGTAGCTGCTGGTTCAGTAATTTCTATTACTCCAGTGCTATTATTGTTTTTGTTTCTACAAAAATATATTGTTCCTACGGATACAGGGAGTGGAGTCAAGGGCTAAAAATGCCGATAAACAAAGAGCTTAAATTTAGATTTAGAGCGAATTATTATTCCTTGTCCTATTACATTGACAAGTGATACCTATGCCATTAAAGCGTATTTTAAAAATCAATGACCAATTCTCGTTTACAGTTATTAGTCTTAAGCAATGGTCACGGAGAAGATATCATTGCTGTTCGGATTATCCAGGCTCTACAACAATTATCTTCTCCACCAGATATTTTTGCTTTACCAATAGTAGGTGAAGGACGTGCTTATCAACAAATAGATATTTCTATGATTGGTAAGGTGCAGACTATGCCTTCTGGTGGTTTTATATATATGGATAGCCGCGAATTAATGCGCGATCTGCGGGGTGGGTTGGTGCAGTTGACTCTTAATCAAATTCAATCTATCCGCAGTTGGGTAAGTTCACAAACCAAGTTAGGTAATCCCAAAGCTATTCTAGCGGTGGGGGATATTGTTCCCCTGTTGTTTGCAGCAGTGAGTGGTGCTAATTATGCCTTTGTAGGTACTGCTAAATCAGAATACTATGTGCGCGATGAAGCGGGATTATTACCGAGAAAATCAAAGTCCGCATGGTGGGAAAATTTTTCTGGTTCAATTTACCATCCTTGGGAAAGATGGTTGATGAGTCGTGGCCGTTGTCGGGCTGTGTTTCCTAGAGATGCTCTGACTACGGAAATTCTCAAAAAATGGCGAATTCCCGCTGTGGATGTGGGGAATCCCATGATGGATGGTTTGCAGAAGATTTTTACCGCACAACAGTTTTATCGTCCTGATGCTGAACTCGAAGAAGTGATTCGGCCTTTGATTGTGACTCTGTTACCCGGTTCTCGTGCGCCGGAAGCTTACAACAATTGGGAAATCATCATGATTGCTGTATCTGCGCTGACGGCTAGTTTACGACAACCAGATTCCATCTTTCGGGCTGCGGGGACGATGATTTTTTTAGGGGCGATCGCTCCTGGTTTAGATTGTAGTATTTTATCCCAAACTTTACACATTCAAGGTTGGCGACGGTGTGATCAATCTCCTTTAGCAATTTCTGACCCTGATAGCTTGACTTTTAACCAAAAAAATGCTTATTTTATCCTGACCCAACAAGCCTATAATGAATGCTTACATTTAGGTGATCTGGCGATCGCTATGGCTGGAACAGCAACAGAACAATTCATCGGTTTGGGAAAACCAGCGATCGCTATTTCTGGTCATGGACCTCAATACAACCCCGCTTTTGCAGAAGCTCAAAGTCGGCTTTTAGGAATATCTCTCACCCTCGTCAACCAACCATCACAAGTTCTCCCCGCTATCCAATCTCTACTCAAAAATCCTGACCTCTTACATGAGATTGCTGAAAATGGGTTGCAGCGCATGGGACGTGCAGGTGCAGCACAACGGATTGCAGAATGTTTGCAGGAAAAATTAAACTACCAACCCAGAACGTAAAGCCCGCACGGCTGCTTGGGTTCGATCATCAGCACAGAGTTTATTTAAGATATTGCGAACATGAGTTTTTACTGTACCTACAGTAATATATAATTTTTCGGCGATTTGGCCATTGCTGCAACCACCCACAATCAATTCTAAAATTTCCAGTTCCCTTTGGGTGAGGGGATAAGTTTCTAAAACTTGTTCATATTCTATTTCCAGAGCTTCGATTTTTACAGTTTTTGGCTTGTCCAATGATTGATGATCACCGGGGACACCTTGACGCATTTTTCGTAATACGACACTAGCGATCGCTGGATCAATCCAAGAATTACCATGAAAAGTTGCTTCTACAGCTTCAGTAAATTTATTAATACTTGTTTCCTTCATATAATAAGAATCTGCTCCCGCCGCAAAAGCCGCTAGAACTGCATCTTCAGTATTATTCATCGTCAAAATCAAAATTTTCGTCTGAAATTGTCCCGTTTCTGTCTGATAACGTCTAAATTTACGCGTTAGCTCAATTCCACTCATATCAGGTAAACCAATATCTATCACAGCCACATTTGGCTTGATTGTTTCTAAAAGTTTTAGTCCTTGAGTCGCATTGGCTGCCTCACCAATCACCTTAAAGCCGCTGTGTGACTGCAATTCAGTTTTGAGTCCCATGCGGGTTAAATCGTGATCTTCAATTAATAGAATACTAATCTCACTCATAAGAATACCCGGTAAGTGGGAAACTCAGCGGCTTTAGCCCTGAGAGGGATGGTATGGCTAACGCCACGCTACGCTATCGATATGGCTCACCAGCCACGGCACGGGCAGTTCGACAAGTGTTACAGTGAGCTTGTCGAACTGCTCACTGACCACGGTTTTAACCGCTTTGAATATTTTTTCATTACCGCCTTGGAGTTAAGAAATTCGGGGTACTTTTGTGGTGTACTTTCAACGGGACAATTACCGATTCAAATTTCCCAACTCTGTACGCATAATGTGTTGCTCCGAAGAGCCTCCCTTTCGGGGTGATGTTAGCTTCGTCAATGTTTTAAGAGCTTTTTAGACTTGCAACACTGTTTCAGTGACTTTAAAACTGTTTAATTGCAAATGACAGAGCAGGGAACTAGCTTCGCATTCCAGGGTGTCGTGACTCAAAAAACGTAGTCAGTGAAGACTTAGACTGGTCAGTACAGCTTGTAATAAATTACAAGCTCAGTCCCTTTAGGGCTGAGTTACTGACTATTACACCCATGATAATTAGACTACCTCTGAAGTAGTGCTAATAGACAGAAGGTTTTGTTTTTTAAGAATTGTATTCAATTTACCCAACCTTGAGCATATACGATCTGTGAACCATTAAACATCTACCAATAGGAATAATGAATAATTGATTTTTGAATTTCAATAGATGCAAAAATCTAGCTAAAGACATATAGATATTTTTCCCAAAACAAATGAGATTATTGAGACAAATCAGAAAAATTACAGTTACACCATGATCACCAAATTTACAATGGACTCAACACGGCAGTTCCGCAATGCGGAGGTCAAAAATCAAAAATTAAGTAGGTTAAAAAGCTGATTAAGTCAGCTTTGCAACTAAGTAGGTTAGCATTGAAAATCGTCGTTATGGCACTAGGCAAGAGGCAATACTTCGACTTCGCTCAGTAACCAGAGGCAAGAGTGAAGAGGGTTTGGGCGATTTTACTTTTCGTTACATATTACTCTTCGAGAAGCCGCTCCGCGTCTACGGTTTTTTTCCGTTCACCTACTTACCTGCTCTAAAAACCAATTCATCCGCAGGAGGTAAGTGATCCTTATTTAGCAATTATTCCTACTCTTTAAGTTTAAATACTTACGCTAATGGTACATAATGTTTCCATGCAACTCTCACTAATGGGTGAGGACAGTTAATGAATTAGTAATTTACAATGTTTTTAACTGGATAAAGTATTTTATTTTATTTGGGAATAAATCTGCTAATTCAGCAAAAAATCATGTTGATTATTTGTACAATCTAGAGACTGTAAAAACAGAAATGCTGAACATAAATCTGTATTTAACAGCAAAAAGAAAAACCGATGGAAGAACCGCTAAAAATTTTAGTTGTAGAAAATGATCAGGTAGACGGCTTAATAGTAAGTTTAGCTCTGACTAAAACAGGTATTAAGATGGAAATTGATGAAGTTAAGGATGGGAGTCAAGCCTTCTTTGCCCTAATCCATAATCACTATGATTGCATATTTCTCGACTATCACTTACCAAATCAAGACAGCTTAACATTAATTCATAAATTACAATCTTCAGGGATTAAAGTTCCTTTAGTAATTCTCATAGATTCAGGAGATGAAAAAATAGCCCAAGAGTGGATAAAATTAGGTGCTACCGAGTATTTTATTAAGTCTAAATTATCTCCAGAAACCATAGCTCAAATGTTACGCAGTGCAATTCGTATTCACCATACGGAAATGCAGCTAAATTTAGCAAATCAACAGCTTAAAGAAAGTCGTGAACAGCTAATTTTACAGCAGAAAGAATTCACAGCACAGCAGCAGCATATTCAAGAACAAAACCTCAATATTTTGGAAGCATCCAGTTTAAAATCACTATTTTTAGCCACCATATCCCATGAACTAAGAACTCCCATGAATGCGATTATTGGATTTTCACAGATTCTATTACGTCCTAAATTTGGTGAATTGACAGATCAACAACTGGTCATGGTAGAGAAAATTCTCAATAATGGTAAAGAGTTACTGATCAAGATCAATGAAATTCTGGATTTTTCTCAGCTAGAATCTGGGAAATTAGCACTAAAGCCAGAAATATTGGATTTATCAGCAGTTGTTAGTAACGTAGTTACAGAAATCCGCCCCTTAGCTGAGGCCAAAAAGTTATCTTTGTTAGTCAAAACAGACTTAGAGAATACATCAGTATTTAATGATGCAGCCCGATTACGGCAAATTTTAACTAATTTACTGACCAATGCTGTTAAATTTACAGAATCTGGCAATATTTGGGTAGAAATTCGAGAAACACCTAAAAATCAAGTTACAATAACTGTTAAAGATACAGGAATTGGGATTGCTTCTCAAGATTTTCAAAACATTTTTGCAGCATTTCATCAAATTGATCAAGGTATCAGCCGTAAATATTCAGGGACAGGTTTGGGTTTGGCTATTATTGATTCACTAGTGGGGATAATGGGAGGAAAAATATGTGTTGAAAGTCAATTAGGAGTGGGTTCAACGTTTAAAATAGAATTACCCCGAAGAATCAATTTAGCAGCAGATTTAGGTAATGTAGTTTTTAGTTCTCATCAGCATCATTTTCATTCTGTATATTCCCCGAACAAAGCTTTAATGAATTATCCTCATATCAGGTTGTAGATTACCAAAAAGTTAACTATGTCTAATTTAAAAAAAGACCGAATTTTGTCTGTTGATGATGTCCAAGATAATCTCGATGTAGTGAGAACACTTTTAGAAAGTGAGGGATATCATGTTGATTCAGCTACCAATGGTCAAGCAGCTTTAGACAAAGTAGCAGAATTACCACCGGATTTGATTATTTTAGATGTGATGATGCCGGGAATAGATGGTTATGAAGTTACACTACGGATTCGGAATAATCCCGAAATCAACTATATTCCGATCTTACTCCTGACAGCTTATAACGAATCTAGCGTTGTTAAAGGTTTAGATGTTGGTGCTGATGATTTTATTTGTAAACCCTTTGAGACAGAAGAACTATTAGCAAGAGTGCGATCGCTGTTAAGATTAAAGCACAGTATTGACGAACAACGAAAAATGACACTACAGCGAGAAGACTTTGTTTCTCGTCTCACCCATGATTTACGTACTCCCTTAGTAGCCGCTGATCGAATGCTAAATTTATTTCTGCAAGAAGTCTTTGGTCAGATTCCTTCAGAAATGAAACAACCGATTCATGTGATGATTCGCAGTAATCAAAATCTTCTGGAAATGGTGAATACATTGCTAGAAGTTTACCGTTTTGAGGCTGGGAAAAAAACCCTCAACTTTGAATCATGTAACTTAACAACAATTGCGGCTGAAGTAGTCAGTGAACTAACTCCCCTAGCACAGGAGAAAAACTTAATTTTAAAATTGGATACCCATGAATTAAGCCCAACTGGAAATAATGGGGGAATAGTTAACGGCGATCGCTTAGAATTACGACGAGTGTTTAATAATTTAATTGGTAATGCGATCAAATTTACTGATACAGGTAGTATAGAAATTCGCATTTTTGAAACCTTATCCCCAATCAATCATCTAAGTGAAGTAGTCATCGAAGTTCAAGATACAGGTTATGGCATTGCGGCAGAAGATCAGGGAACAATTTTTGAGCGCTTTCACCAAGGACAGAATAAAAGATCAGGTAGTGGTTTAGGACTACACCTTTCCAGCCGGATTGCTGAAGCACACAGAGGTAAAATAGAAGTTTTCTCCGAACTGGGTAAAGGTAGTATATTCACAGTCAAATTACCTAAAATCACTGAATAATTATTAATGAATGTGCTGCACTTCTAAAGTTGAGCATAGCTCAAATTTTCTACCTAGTAACCGGTAGATAATTGCTGCCAATTCCTCAATCATATAAGGTTTAGTGATGTAATCATCAAACTTTGCTTCTAGAATATGTTGTTTATCTTCACTCCCAGTTAAAACGGTAACAGCAACCACGGGAATATGACAAGTTAATGATTCTTGCTTTAGATATCGAATAACGTCTAGTCCACTCATACCTGGTAAAAAAATATTTAATAAAATTAAATCAGGTTGGTGTTCTTTCGCCATAAATACTGTTTTTGAACTTTCTTTTTGACAAATAGACTGACAACCAAGTAACTCAAGGGTATAACCCATTAGCAGTAGACTATCATCATGATTTTCTACCACTAAAATTAAAGGCTGTTGATGTTTTTTCCGTTTCTCATCACTCATGAATGAATGCGCTAGATACATCTCGTCTCCAGAGTAGTTAATGGGGAGTAGTGGTTTTTTTGGGCATAATAGACAAACTTGTAAATCCTCATTGGTTATTATCTCAACCGATTTGTAAGCATTCAGCTATCAGCCAAAAGCCAGAACAGCAAAAAAGAGGAAGTGTTAATTATCCTGTATTTCTGAATTAAAAGCTGTATCAGATGACAACTGACGGCTAAATCCTGACACCAATTTGAACAGGAAATAAAAATCCAGCTTTAATACTTTTAGCAGATATATTTTGATTATATGCAAAATTGTCAATAAATTTATTTAGAAAAATCAACAAATTCATAACTCGTGTAAAATAGTTGACACAACCTCTTTTTGTGTAATCTAGCAAGTTCCCTAAGGACAGGCTACACCAACAGCGGTAGGCAGTAAAACCTTTTTGGTGTAATGCTATAGTATGTTACATAAATAAGTGTGATCAAAAAGTTGTGCATCATTGCCTGTTTCAACAGAGAATAATTTGACTATGGATTTTGACTATTTCCGAACCAACGAAAGTAATAACACCAATAAGAACTTTCAACACTTGTTATCTAGTGGTTGGCGGCCATTTCACAGAGATTTTGATTGGGAATACTTCGGTAAAATTTTATTTCATGATACTCAAGAATTAACCCAGAAAAGTATTAATTTAGTCAGCTATTATGCTGATGCTCTAGCGAGAAAAGAGTATGCTTGGTGGGCAAATATTTTAAATTTAGCTTCAGATTATACCCGTGGTGAATTCCAAAAATATTGGAATTATATTACACCAGATATGCTCACCCCAGAACATCGCCATAAAGACTTTTTGACAACAGAAACACCTCTCGTTCAATTTGTCAGTCGTAATAGTATTCCCATTGACTATGTTCTGAATCTTCTCCAAGAAATAACCGTTTTACGAGTTTTGAAACTATTAGAACGTCCTGATGTTATCACTCAATATTACTCAGAAAGAGACTTTTATTTCCCCGTTGAAAAATTTGTGAATTGGGAAAGGTTAGATGTAGTTAATACAGTTTATGCCTATTGGTCAGAACATGATATTTGGCTACAGATTGAAGCTTATGAAAGAGGTAGAAGAAACTACACTTTAATGGCCAAAAATATGCAGCCATTAATTAATAAAGCCACCTATGATTTAGCAGTAATGCTGAGTGGATATCAAAGTCGTGTCGGGAAAGTTCATAGTCAGTATCCATTGCTAACATTTCCCCAAGACATTCAAAATTTTACTGACATAGTTCAACAAACAATTTTAGATCAAAATCAATTAGCCGTTGTAGTCCATGGCGCACCAGGTACAGGAAAAACAGCATGGACACAAAGTGTGGCTAAGGAAATTCTTGTTCCTTTAGGATATGTAATTTTCATTTTAGATCATGATGCCATTACTAATTTTGTGCCGCCAACATATTTAGAAAAGATTTGTATTATCATCAATGAAGCTGATAATTTAGCTCAAGATCGAGCTTCAGAAGTAGCACAATATAACAACAAAACCGAGCATATTCTAGCCTTATTAGATGGGACATTATACCAAAGCGTAATTGATGAATCTGTGATGCAAATGCAACAGAAATTAGTAATACTAATGACTTGTAATACCACAGAAAGATTAGATCCAGCCATGTTACGTAAAGGTAGGGTAGACTTAATCTGTGAGTTTAGCAAAAAATTTGTTTAATAAAACAAAGAACAAGAAACAAGATCCCCGACTTCTTAGAGAAGTCGGGGATCTAAATAGGGGATCTAAATAACACTAAATAACACTAATTACCTGCACTATGAATAAACAAGAACAACCAGTAACGCGATTATTTTCTCACCTAAAGTTTGATGATAATAAATTTCAACATCAACCTGGTAGTGTTTTTGGAAATACAGCTTTAATTGTCGGAACTACTATTGGGGCGGGGATTATTGGATTACCTGCGGTAACTTTACCATCTGGGATTATACCATCTACAATCCTACTTATTACTGTATGGCTGTATGCTTTAATTTCCGGTTTATTAGTTGCAGAATTGACTTTAAATGTGATGAGAGTTGAGGGTATTTCTCATATAGGTTTATTAGCAATCATAGCCAAGATTCTCGGTAAACCAGGAGCGAGAATTGCCGGAATTGCCTATATATTTAACCACTATGCCCTCTTGGTGGCATATATGACCGAAGGTGGCAAAATTTTAATAACCACAGTTGATCAAGTTTGGGAATTAGAACATATTTCACCTCAGTGGGTAGGAACAGTAAGTTTTTTTCTAGTATTTGGCAGCCTAATGTATTGGGGTAAAGATAGATTAGTAGAAAAGATTAATGGTATATTTATTATTATTTTACTAATTGCTTTTTTCGGTTTATTAATATTAGGGGGAATGCAATTCCAAAACTCTCAACTTCTAGTACAAAATTGGCAATCTATTGGTAATGCTGTTGCTGTTATTTATGTAGCAATGTTCTTTCATAGTATTGTTCCATTGGTTGTAACTCAATTGGAAGGAGACATTCCCAAAATTCGACGATCTATGATTATTGGTTCAGTGATTCCCTTGTTCATGTTTCTAGCTTGGAATGCGGTTATTTTAGGCTGCATGACTCCAGATATTTTATCGCATAATCTCGAAAATGAGAAAGTATTTGATCCACTGGAAATTCTCCGAACTGGTCAATCAGGAGAATGGTTTGCTGTGTTATTATCAATTTTTTCTGAATTTGCAATTGTGACATCATTTATTGGGATTACTTATGGGTTAACAGACTTTTTTAAAGATATTTCCACCATTACCAAAAGCGAAATTTCTCGTTTACCTCTCTATTCTTTAGTGTTGCTTCCACCTCTGAGTTTAGGAACATTTAATCCTACCATCTTTTTTCATGCTCTAGAATATACTGGCGCATTTAGTGCTTCCATTTTAGGAGGAATTATGCCAGCATTAATGAGTTGGAAACAAAGTCAAACACCAGAATTTACTAATGGTAACTATCAAACCTTAGTTCCTGGGGGAAAAATAACATTAATATTGATTATGGTCGGGGCATTATTTTTAATATGTAGACAAATTTTGGTAATATATCAATTCTAAAAATGAATAATTTTCGGTTAATGAAAATTAGCAGATTTCTGAGTAAGCTGATAAAAAGTGAATAAAACCTCTCTTATCGGATAATGACAAGAGAGGATTTGGAGCTAAAGTCCGGTAGGGTAATCGGGCTACTTAATATTTAATATTTATTCGGCTTGAATCCAGTCCCCCCTAAGATATATAAAATGATGATTATCATCTGCAATTGGTATCATTTACGAATTTGCATAAAAAAAATCCCTTGTTTGTATAGTGCAAACAAAGGGATATGCTGTTAAAGTTCGTCAGGTGATCGGAATATTTAATCATTTAATATTTATTTGGTATGTCATGATTCCTCCATTGGGTAGATAAAAATTGCCGACAGGAAGATATTATTGTATCTTTTCAGACTATTAAGATAAATACATTTCTTCATATATCATCTTTATGGAGAAATCATGAATTTATCAATATATCCAACAAATTCTCCCAAACTAGGAACACTATTAGCAAGGTGTATATATATAAACTCGTAATCTAAATTAGATGCAAGTCTATTGAGTTGTTTCTCGCTTTTGTTATAACCTTTTCCTGTATAGTTATAAATAAGTTCCATATCCTTAGTAGGATGAGGTCTTTGTTCCATATCATCAGTTTGAGGATTAAATCCAAACATTGCTTGAATTTGCTCTGTGTTCTGTTTTACCTTCTACAAAAATAGCTAATTTTTTCACTCCTCTATATGCTCCTCATTATCAAATCCTTTTAAGTAAAATTGAGTTTCAAAAAAATCAAAGTTATTTAACCCAATAAATTTAAAATCATCAAATATTTGCTTTGAGTTATGTATGTTATGAAGTTTAGCTAATCCTGGTTTCCTCTCAATTACTGACCAATAATCTAAAGGAACACCATTCATAACAAAGCTGTCATTAGTTGTCATGATTAGTTGTACTAACCCAGTTTCTGCTTTTTTGATAAGTAGCTCAATCATTGCTGATGATCTTTCAAAATCGAGTCCTTCACCAATATCATCTATTAATATACAACTAGGCTTTTTAGCTAATAGTGAGTAGTTTATTTGAATAATTAAAGATAATACTCTAAACATCCCTTGAGATATTATTGATTGTTCAGTTTTATCTTTTAAATCACTTTCTTGAACATAAATATATTGCTGTTTTACTTCTGGAAAGTAGGAGTTATCTTCTTGAAAAATCGAAGTTGATGGCGTTTTAGTACCAATTTCATCTATTCTGTAACCAACCAATAACATATCTGACTTGATAGATTCAATAAAACTTTCTCCTAACTCTTTTTCTCCTAATTTGAATATGCGAATTACATGATTTTTATTGTTGAAGTCTATATTTTTTTTGATTATCGCAACGCTTTCGCTGTTAATTGCATCAAGACTACTTCTGCCTAAATCCGTTCCAAATTCGTAATACCTCAATAAACTTGCCCAAGTGTAAACTTTGTCAAAAAAAGGATGCTGGATAGAATCTCTTCGATGGAAAGCAGCGACTTCATTAGTAGGTGTTTGAAAATCAATTTCTTTTTCTAATTGTTTAGCCCAAATTTTACCTTTACCTGATTTATCTCTCATCAGCCAACATTTAGATCCAACAGTGTAACTTTCTTCAATTACTAGACTATTCTCAACTTTCAATATGTAGACTTTTTTATTATCTCCGTTATAAGAATCAAAAGTTAGTTTCCACTCTCTTAACCTACCATCAAGTCTACTGAGCTTTTCTTCACCAGATAGAAAATCTGATAAAAATTTAATACTTCTAAGTATTCTTGATTTGCCAGAAGCGTTTTTACCAACGATTAAGTTTATATTGCCTAATTGACAACCATCTAAACGCCATTCACTTGGCAAATATTTATCTTGACAATATTCTAAAAAGTCTAATCTCATATAGTTTTACTATTTACACTTAATTAAGGTAACAATAACTTATTCTAGCCTATTATAACTCACTACTTACCCAAAAACAACACCGCGATAAATTTCCGCTATCGGTAATTCAACCCCAATTGACTCCAAAGAAATGGATTTTTCTAAATTATTAAAATCACTTAACAACCAACCTTGAGATTGTTTACTATATTTCTCGATGAAAGGTTCATCTTGTTCAACTAATAAATATTCACAAAAACTGCTAATTGAACGATACATCCGAAACTTGCTTTTGCGGTCATAATCTGCTGTTGAAGGAGATAATACTTCCACAATTAAAATAGGATTTAAAACTTCATCACTGCGATTTTCATTTAGTTGCGGTTCACCTGCAAAAACCATCACATCTGGATATAATCCGCGTTTATATTCAGGAATCCATAGGCGTAAATCGCTATTAATTGGCTCAAATTTACTATCAAGTAGCAAAAACTTGAGAAATGCAAAAATATTGCCACCTATCCGGCTGTGGTTGAGTGATCCTCCAGACATTGGTACAATTTCTCCATTATGATATTCACTGCGCCCTTCAGCTTTTTCTTCAATGGCGCGATATTCATCTAAACTATAACGACGCTCAACAGTGGTAATCATCATGTTGTAACCGATTACATTGAAGTGATCATGATTATAGCAAAATTGGGGCGATCGCTAATGTGAAGGTCTAAAATTTTCTGGTAAGTGATAGAAGTGTCACACCCAAAATATGTTGTAGGGTGTGGTTCGGCAAGCTCACCAACCACGTCAGACTGCATAAATCCTGCAAATAAATAGATTGTTGGTATCTGACGCACCCTACCAATATGCCAGTTGCGTAAGTTCTGAGTGAATTACATTTAATTTTGTGCAGAGACGTAGAGAGAAATAAATAGTGTTAAAATCTAACTAACTACGGCAATAGATGGAGTAACTCTGATGCTACAAGTTAAACATCAATTTCAAAGCTTTGAAGAATATTTATCTTATGATGATGGTACAGAAAAACTTTATGAATTGTTTAATGGAGAGTTAATTGAAATGCCCCCAGAATCAGGAATCAATGTGCAAATTGCTACATTTTTATTAATTCAATTTGTCTCTCTCTTGGGTCATAAAAGAGTGCGGGGACATGGTTTGGAATTGGAAGTAAGAGGAGAACCGAGAAACCGTTATCCTGACCTGACTATTATTCGAGAAGAGCATATTCAACAATTAGCAAATCGGAACACTATTCGCCTATCAATGCTACCACCTTTATTGGTTGTTGAAGTTGTTAGTCCTGGCGAATTACAAAGAGATAGAGATTTCATTGCCAAACGTCTACAATATCAAGATTGTGGTATTCCTGAATATTGGATTATTGACCCCCAAACCCAAAGCATATTAGTTTTAGAATTAATTAATGAAAGTTACACTGAGATTGGGATTTTCTCCGGTGATGATTTAGTTTTATCTCCACAATTTAATAGTCTAAATTTAAAAGTTTCGCAAATATTTGATCAGGATAAATAAGAAAATCCTGTTAATATTGATTTGGATATTTATGAAATTGGATTATAGGAGAGTAATTCATAATGAAGAATTACTCATTTTTGGAGGTTTGTTGAGTTGCACTGTCGCTTAACCTAACCTACAATTTCTCTTAATTTCTCTCTGTGACTCTGCGACTCTGCGTGAGACAAAAAAATGTAGTTCATTTACTTTGATCATGGCTATCCCCGTAGTCATAAGGATCATGAGTGACAACAGGTAAAACTTCCCAGTTTTCAATCATAGGTGGGGAAGAAGTTGTCCATTCCAAAGTTAAACTTTCCCAGGGATTATCACCTGCGAGTTCGCCTTTTCGCCAACTGAAAATGGCGTTTAAAGCGAAGGGAATCACAGAAATACCTAAAAAGATTGCGCCAATGGTGCAAAGCTGGTTTAAGGTAGTAAATTGGGGGTCATAGATGACAACTCGGCGAGGCATTCCTTGTAAACCCAGTTTGTGCATGGGCAGGAATGTTAAGTTTGTACCGATGAAGGTAAGCGCAAAATGAACTCGTCCCCAGGCTTCGTTCATCATTCTGCCGGTTATTTTGGGAAACCAATGATAGATACCTGCGTAAATACCGAGAACTGAACCACCAAATAAAACGTAGTGGAAATAGCCGACTACATAATAGGTGTCGTGAACGTGAACATCAAAGGGAGCTTTTCCCATAATTATACCGCTTAAACCACCCATGACGAACATTGATAATAAACCAGTGGCGAATAACATGGCACTGGTGAAACGGATTTTTCCACCCCATAATGTTGCAACCCAACCTAAGATTTTCACACCTATGGGAACTGCAACTATGAGTGTGGAAATAGTGAAGAAAATCCGTATCCAACCCGGTGTACCACTGGTAAATAGATGATGTACCCAAAGGAATAAACCAACGACGCAAATAACAACTGTGGAAAAGGCGATCGCTTTATAACCAAATATCGGTTTCCGGGCATGAGTGGGAATAACTTCGGATATAATTCCGAAAATCGGCAGAGTCATGAAATAAACTGCTGAATGGGAATAAAACCAGAATAAATGTTGATAAATAACAACGTTACCACCTGCATCTGGTTTAAGAAAAGATGTGCCTAAGTTAATATCAAATAACAGCAAAACTAAACCTGCTGCTAATACGGGAGTAGATAAAAGAGCGAGGATAGAAGTTGCTAAAATGAACTTTCCCAGCTTCGGGATGAGAACTATGAGTAACCAACCGGGTTGGTGATTCACTTTCATCAGGTGGGGGATTAACTGGAAAATTTACTTGTGTCATATTTTTGTAAATTGTCTTTTGTCAGTTATTAGCTAATTAGGTTCTACCGCTCCCCTTATGGAGAAGAATATTAATTTAATTTCTATAGGTTGGGTTGTAGCAAGATTAGCGCAGGGTAAGAGGTGAAACCCAACATTGGCGGAGTTGTTGGGTAACATACGTCAACCCAACCTACAATAAATGTTGTTTTACATCAAGGGAATGGTAGAGCCGCTAATTATATTGATAATCACAAAATCCTCGACTTATTCAAGAAATCAAGGATCTGAGAGTTGATATTTTCATAAATCAAATAGCAGTAGAAAAAATAGTAGCAAGTATGATTTTTTCAGATAATAACAAGTTAAGATCTACGTTTCTGTTGACTGTGAACTTTTTAACCAATTGCTGTAAATATCGAGATTCCCCTCTAATTACCTTGCTGATAAACTTGACAAAAATGACCAGTGTTTTGCAAAACATCACACGGTGAAAATTACCAAGAATGTTATTTATCTAGTGTGTCATGACTGTAACAATTCTTGGAACAAATCCGAGCGCAAGCTTCACAACCAATACAGTTTTCTGGATTAGCAATAACCATTACTTTCCGTTCAACTTCTTCTTCATCTTCATCTACTACAAATTCACCTTCTTCATTCAAAGCCATTAAAGCTAAAACTTTATGACCACAAATTTTCATACATCTGCCACAACCAATACATTTTTCTTTATCTATTTCTTGAGCAAATTTAGGAGTCCAAGCATTACCACCATAAGTCAATCCTGTTAATGTAGCCATGAATAAAACCTCAGCAATTTTAGCTAGATGTTAGTTAATCCTTTAATCTTCATACTAGCCTGAGATTTCATTTTTTCAATCACAAAAATTAACTTTTTGTCAAATTTTGATGACTTGCTAAACAATATTATTTATTTTTAATTAGTTCAAAATATTAAATGATATTACTTATTGATAAATTTGCGTAGTGTGCTTGGATAGAAAGCTTATTAGTCAAAGGTTTCTAGAATTGTGTTTAAATTTATTTTTTCAATAAAGCTTGATAAATTAGCCTAAAGATATCTTATGTAACAAGAATAATAATCAATTATCAAAGATTATTATTTGCTTAATTGACTTCCTATTTGCAAATATTTTCTAATTAGATAAAAATATTCTCCTGAGAGTATTAGTAAACACAAACTTTAAAAAATCATTTCCTCTATTTTTGAACCATTTTGTTTTCTATTCTTTATTACCAATTACCCATTCCCGCCTATAAGATGTTACTCAAAAACATTTAGCATAATTTATATAGCCCAAACCAAACATTATGACAGTAAATATTCAGGTAAATATTAAGAAATGCTGCCAAGCTCATCCCGAACAATCTTATTGAAATCTTTATGAAAATTATAGTTAATGAAGAAGCAATGAAGCCTAACTTTGCAAAATATAAATAGCTACAAAATCTGGCTTCATTAACCATATCAGTAATTAATCAGGCGAGAAAAATATCTTCTCGTTATAGAGGTAATTTGGTAGCAAGTTATGAATCAATTGGACACATTAAGGGGAGACTTGAGCCAAACATCTCAACGATTAAAGTAGGAACAGTTCCTATGCCACATATAATTCCTAACAACAGTTGCGTGGGATGTGACAACTGCCGACCCCTATGTCCTACGGGTGCAATCAAAATCGAAGATGATGAATATTGGGTTGATCCTGCCCTTTGTAATAATTGTGAGGGTTATTATTTACAACCACAATGTGTGATTGCTTGTCCAACAAATGCGCCTATACCTACACACGCAAAAAAAGGAAGATGCAAAGTTGAACCACGTGATGCGACTAGTCCAGATTTGTTTTCTAATGGTAAGAATAATCCCTTTGCGTCAGCAATAGTTATTTGGGAAGCTTGTAATTTACTAGCGCAACGAACATCTTTACAATGGGAAAAAAATGAGGAGGGTAATTTACATTACAGTCGCTCAGTTAATCAAGGCCGAGGGACAATTTCCTTTCAGATCCAAGACCTATTTCAAGCTAATAACCGCGCTGATAATTTACAAGCAATTGATTATCTAGACATTCGTGCTGCTTGTATCCATCTCATTTTTGCTGCTCAAATCACAGCCCTAGATCAACCTTGGGAAGAAGAATTTACAATTGATGAACGACAAATTGAACAGTATTTGGGCTTAGAAAAACGTAAAGACCTCAGCAAAAGCACCAAACTTGGTTTAATTAAAAACATCGTTTATCAAACTTGTTCTCTCATGGTTTCTATTGACTGGCCGCAACAGGGTAGAGTTCCCAGTTTTTCTATTAAAGATAGTTATCTATGGAATTTGACAGATACTCAGCACCATTTTCAAGAAGATGATCAAGGTTGTAAATATTTAGTCGGACTGACATTTACAGTCAAAGCTGGGATTTGGACACAACATTTCTTCAACAGACAAGGATGCAAAGAACGCACCACATTTTATCAGTATGGCAGTCTTCCCAAAACCCTATTAACCACAGTTATGAGTCTGTGGCAACAACATGAAGGGGCTGTGAGACTTATGCTTTGGTTATTATTTAAAACCAAAATGGGTAGAGAACAAAGGATTACTATTCCTACTTTGCTGCGCGTTGCTTATGGTGAGGAAAAAGTGACTCAAGCTTCTAGACACAGGGAAGAACGTAAACGCCTCCTTAAAGCCTATGAAAATGATTTAGAAGTTCTCAATCATTATGGAGTAAAGCCATTATTTGATCCTGTTACCTATCCCCCAGAAATTCAACCTTTGTGGGCAAAATTAGTTGATATTCCTGAAGATCCAGAGGAAGCTTTAGAATTTTGGATTAATGATGGTAGTGGTGAAAATCGTCTCACAGACAGCGGACCACGTGGTAAATGGAATTTGCTTCTGAATGCCCGAATTTTATCTTTTGAACTCCCTCCAGACTGGGAAAACCGCTCAGAATCAGATAAAAAACAACGTCGCACCACTAAATCCAAAAGTAATCATCAACAAACAGGTAATTTATTGGGGGAACAAGTGACAGAAGGACGTAAAAAAATGAACCTTTCCCAAAGGGAATTAGCAAAGCTGATGGAAAAAAGCCAAAGCTGGATTCGTGACGTGGAAAAAGGTCGTTTAAAAGCGAAACTAGACGATCAAATGCTTCTGAGACAATTGCTAGATATCTCTTAAAACAATTAAGCAATACCTTCGCTATTTTTTGTAGGTTGGGTTAAGCGATAGCGCAACCCAACGCATTTGTTTGGTGATGACGGATGCCTATAATTCCCGTATAAATACGCACTATTTTCTCCGCAACGCAAACAACCCTAAATATTAATCAAGGCTTTTTTCAATTTGGCAAAGGTATCGCTTAAATTGTTACCAATGCTCACAACTTAGTTAATTAAACAAAATCAAGATGCAAATTTTGATTTTTCGTGTTAAATGATGAGTATTAAGGAAATTTGTCAAGATGATGGTGTCGATCTTAAATCTAGTGAGGAGTGAACGTGAGTAATATTATTTTTCGTAAAAGTTCTTTAACCTTACCAAGTTTTGCAGCTTTGGTAATTTTAGGGAGCGGACTTTCCGTAAATGCTCAGACAGTTGAGCCAGAAACAATTATTCTTCCCACCCACCAAACATCAATATCCACCGTTGCTACAGAAGAAATAGCCAGTGGAACAATCACACCCATACCAGGAACAGTAGAAACTTCATCAGTTATGCTCAATTCTGGTTCTACAGAAGCCAGTGAAAAAACACAACCATCTAATCGCATCGCACAAAGTCCAATTGGCATAGGTAGAGCCACTCGTGGTGGTAGTAGCTACATCGGTGTTGGTTTCAACGTTGGTGCTTCCGGTGGCTTTTCAGACCTAAGTGATGGTAACTTTACTATCATTAGTAAAATTGGTGTTACCAAAACTCTATCAGTCAGACCATCAGTAATACTAGGATCAAACACAACATTTCTCGTCCCTATCACTTATGACTTGTCTTTTAAATCACCAGATCCATTTACAGAAGCTTTACCCATAGCTCCTTATTTTGGATTAGGTGCAGTCATTGAAACAGGCGATAAATCTGAAACTGCTTTGTTAGTCACTGGTGGTATAGACGTACCTCTCAATAGTAGATTAACCGCCACAGCCGCTGTCAATGCTGGGTTTTTTAGTAAAACTGATGTCGGGGTTTTGTTGGGAGTTGGTTATAACTTCCGTGGGTTTTAGAAGATAGGACTAAGCAGAGGTTTAGACCTGCTAGACCTCTGCTGACACCTGAATTCTACTCCGTAGCATCCATTAAGGAAAATTAGCAAACAAGCAACTAGTTACTTGCCTTCACAAGAGAGGGATTGGCGCTGTACAATTTTTTGGTAACAACTGACAACTGACAACTGACAACTGTACGGGCGAAGCATTTGGAGAACTATTTTTGGCAATGACTGATAATTTATCTTCCAAATGCTTCGCCCCTACTGACAACTGACAACTGACAACTGACAACTGACAAATGACCAAAACAATCGTTGTTAAAATCGGTACTTCTAGTCTCACTCAACCAGAAACCGGACAATTAGCCCTTTCTAGCATTGCTACTTTAGCGGAAACTCTTTGTGATTTGAGACGACAGGGACATCGAGTAATTTTAGTTTCCTCCGGTGCTGTGGGAGTAGGTTGTGCGCGGTTAGGTTTAACGGAACGTCCCAAAACTATAGCTTTAAAACAGGCTGTAGCAGCAGTTGGACAGGGTAGATTAATGCGTATATATGATGATTTATTTAGTATTTTGCAACAACCAATTGCTCAAGTATTATTAACAAGGGCAGATTTGGTACAGCGTAGCCGCTATCTTAATGCTAATAATACTTTTCAAGAATTACTAGCTTTGGGAGTAATTCCCATTGTTAATGAAAATGATACAGTAGCTGTGGAAGAATTAAAGTTTGGAGATAATGATACCCTTTCTGCATTAGTAGCCAGTTTAGTAGAAGCAGATTGGCTGTTTTTATTAACAGATGTTGATAGATTATATTCAGCCGATCCTCGTTCTGTACCTGATGCTAAACCGATTAGTTTAGTTAGCAGTATGCAAGAACTGACAGATTTACAGATTCAAACTGGTGGACAGGGTTCTCAATGGGGGACTGGGGGGATGATGACTAAAATTTCTGCGGCCAGAATTGCGATCGCGGCTGGTATCCGCACAGTCATTACCCAAGGACAGTTTCCCCGGAACATTGAAAAAATTATCCAAGGGGAACTCATCGGTACACACTTTGCACCCCAACCAGAACCAACTTCAGCCCGCAAACGCTGGATAGCTTATGGTTTAATTCCTGGGGGAAAATTATATTTAGATGCGGGAGCGATCGCCGCTGTTGTCAAAGCCGGAAAATCCCTATTAGCAGCAGGAATTAGAGCCGTAGAGGGGGAATTTGACAATCAAGAAGCGGTGCAGTTATGTGATAGTAATGGTCAGGAAATTGCTAGAGGATTGGTGAATTATAATAGTGAGGAATTGCAGAAAATTTGCGGCCGACAGTCACGGGAAATACCAGCAATTTTAGGTTATGAGAAGGCAGATACTGTGATTCACCGAGATAATTTAGTTTTGATTTAAAGCAGGAGTCAGGAGAAGAAAGAAGAAAATTACCAATTACCAATTACCAATTACCAATTACCAATTACCAATTACCAATTACCAATTACCAATTACCAATTACCAATTACCAAATTGTGAATCTACTCCGTTTAATCCCAATTTTTGATAATTCCGTTTCTACTTGGGGACTAGAAGCCCGATTATTACGCTGGCTAACATTAACGTGGATGTTTATTGGCTTAATTATCCTCTTTTCCGCATCCTATCCCGTTGCTGATGAACGTCAAGGTGACGGTTTATATTATTTCAAACGGCAAATTCTTTGGGCTATAGCTTCTTTAATTATTTTCAACATCATTGTTAATTTGCCATTGCGGAAAATTTTGGGAGTATCTCATTGGTTTTTAATATTTTTCCTGATGTTAATTTTTCTGACCTTAGTACCAGGATTAGGAAAAAAAGCCTTTGATGCTGCTAGGTGGATATCCATTGGCCCAATTCCTATCCAACCATCAGAATTAATTAAACCTTTTCTAGTTTTACAAAGTGCGACACTTTTTGGAAAATGGGAAAAACTGCGTTGGGGAATTCGTTTATCTTGGCTGGGTGTTTTCGGTCTTGTCCTCTTAGGAATTCTTGCCCAACCTAACTTAAGTACAACAGCACTTTGCGGCATGACAATTTGGTTTATTGCCCTAGCAGCAGGAATACCATATAAATACTTGGGAGGAACAGCCATTGGTGGGGTAATGTTAGCAATAATCAGTATTAGTATCAAAGAATATCAACGCAAACGCATTATGTCCTTTATGAATCCTTGGGCTGATGCCACAGGAGATGGTTATCAGTTAGTACAAAGTTTATTAGCTGTAGGTTCGGGTCAAACTTCGGGGGTTGGTTTTGGACTTTCTCAACAAAAGTTATTCTATTTACCAATTCAAGATACTGATTTTATCTTCGCCATTTTTTCGGAAGAATTTGGTTTTATTGGCGGTATTTTACTATTACTAATGTTAGCAATATTCGCTACTTTAGGATTAATTATTGCCCTCAAATCCAAAAATCTGACATCTCAATTAGTGGCAATTGGTGTAGTAGTTGTTATGGTTGGGCAATCATTATTACATATTGGCGTAACTACAGGCGCTTTACCAACTACAGGCTTACCTTTACCCATGTTTAGTTATGGTGGTAATTCAATGGTTGCCAGTTTGATATCTTCTGCTTTATTAATTCGCGTAGCGAGGGAAAGTAGTGAAGCCGACGTAGTTCCATTACGAAAAACACTATCTGAAAATCAGACAAGAAGACGATTTTTTTAGTATTGGTGTTCCGCGCTTCTTTAAATCAGCAGGATTTTACTCGTGACTCTTGCTGTAATTCAAAATCTCAAATTTGTTAAGTTCATGAATTTTAATGATAACACTGCAAATATTTGTGGTATAAATATAAAATACGGTATTCCTACTTAAAAACCGTAGATTATTTGCAGAGGTGTAGCACCAGTGGGTATAGTAGTTGAAAACGTCTCTAAACAATTTGGTAGTTTCCAAGCAGTTGAACAGGTAAATCTGGAAATTCAGAGTGGTTCGCTAGTGGCTTTACTTGGTCCATCTGGATCTGGTAAATCTACCCTATTGCGATTAATTTCTGGTTTAGAAACACCAGATACAGGTAAAATCTTTCTGACAGGTAAAGATGCTACTGATCAAAGTGTACAAGAAAGAAATATTGGCTTTGTCTTTCAGCACTATGCCCTATTTAAACATTTAACTGTTCGCAAAAATATCGCCTTTGGCTTAGAAATTCGCAAAGCCCCCAAAAAGAAAATTCAGGGAAAAGTAGAACAGCTATTGGAATTAGTGCAATTAAGTGGATTAGGCGATCGCTATCCTTCACAGCTTTCCGGTGGACAAAGACAACGGGTAGCTTTAGCCAGAGCATTGGCCGTAGAACCCAATGTACTATTATTAGATGAACCCTTTGGCGCTCTTGATGCCAAAGTCCGCAAAGACCTACGAGCTTGGTTACGTCGTCTCCATGATGAGGTTCATGTTACCACAGTTTTCGTCACCCATGATCAAGAAGAGGCAATGGAAGTTTCTGATGAAATCGTGGTCATGAATAAAGGCAAAGTGGAACAAGTAGGAACACCCGCACAAATTTATGATCATCCCGCATCTGCATTTGTGATGAGTTTTATTGGTCCGGTGAATGTATTACCCAGTTCTGCCAAAATCTTTCAAAGTAGCGGTTTTGAATCAGCACATCCAGAAACATTTTTGCGTCCCCAAGATATCATCATTGAAAACGTTGCTAATGGAACAACAGTACCAGCTATAGTCAGCAGAATCATTCATTTAGGTTGGGAAATTCAAGTTGAATTAACCTTAGATGATGGACAAGCAATGACAGCCCATTTAACACGGGAACGGTTCGATGAACTAAAATTAGAACCCCAAGAAAAGGTTTATGTTAAACCTAAAGATGCTAAATCTTTTCCACTTTATTATTCAATTTAGGACACAGGGCAGAGAGCAGGGAGCAGGAAGCAGGGGGAAATTTTTTCCCCTTACTACTGACCACTAACCACTAACCACTGACCAATTAAATCAGAGATTTTGATTTTTCAGATGCTTTTCCTAATCCTACCAACTGGTAGCTAAGATCCCACATCCGCTTGCCTTTTTCGTCGTCTCGTGCTTGGGGAGAGACTTTTTGCACAAAAGATGCCCGATCTTTCTTTTGACGATTTCCCCAACTCCAATAAATACCAGATTGTTTGTATTCAGGATCAGCTACTACCATAGCAACGCGCTCTCCTGATAATTCCTCGGTGACAAATCCTCCAGTAATATACCTTTGGAAAAGAGGGAAAATTTTCTGGAAGAGAGGATAGTGATTGCGGAATAAAGCCGTTGTCGCTACACAACCAGGATAGAGAGAACTGAAAGTAATCCCAGTGGACTCATGAAAACGGTTATGTAGTTCCCGCATGGTGAGAACGTTACATACTTTACTATCTTTGTAGGCTTTGACTGGTTCAAATTGCTTACCGTCAATCATTGTAATTGGATTTTGGAAACCCGCTGCAAAACCTTCAAAATTGCCTAAATCTGGACGAGGAGGAATTTTACCACCCAATTCATCTGGGTTGTGGGTAACAGTTCCCAAAATTACCAATCTTTTATCAGCGGCAGGTGATTTTTGTAAATCTGCCAGCATTAAATTACACATCAGAAAATGTCCGAGGTGATTTGTGGTAACGGTTAATTCAAATCCTTCGGGAGAAAATAACGGTTCTTTGATTAAAGGCATATAAATGGCAGCGTTGCAAACCAAAGCTTCCACGGTTTTGCCAGTCGCTCTGAAATTGTTGACAAACTGTCGAACGCTTTCTAAAGAGCCTAAATCAATTTGCATGAGTGTATAGCTATTTGCAGGCATTCCGACACTCTGGGCAGCTTTTTCGGCTTTGATTAAATCACGACAAGCCATAATAACGTGCCAGTTTCCTTTGTCAACGAGAGCCTTGGCTGCTTGCAAACCGACTCCAGAAGAAGCACCTGTGATGATTGCTGTTGACTTACGATTTTGTTCCATCTGTTGGGACTCCTTTAACTATGCGTTGATTCAAAATTAGTTTATATGATTTTAATGATCTCATACTTTTGAAACTTATATAATAATGCTCAATGAGTAGTGAACAGAATGTAATCAATCATAGATAATAACGATAAATAAACACATTTTCAAAACCTAAATGCAGGGATTTAGCATTCCTAAACCCCTAATCCTCTCCGCTGACTGTACTATTGTTATGCGAATTTAGCTAATAACTCCTCACGAGATAATTGTAGAAGTAAAGGAGTAAATTCTTCTCTACTCATGGCAATTAGAGGATTGATAATTCTTTGTAGCTGAGGATCAATTTGACCAAAACGCACTTGCAGGATACTTTCAATCATAGCGTGTCGTTCTCTTTCTACACCTGCTTGGAGTCCTTCTTGTCGTCCTTCCTGAAGTCCTACATGAATTCCTTCCTGAAGTCCTTCTTGTCGTCCTTCTTGTCGTCCTTGTTTTTTCAGTTCTTCTAATTGTTGCTGATAAATTTCCGATAATTTCATAATCAACTCCTGATCATCTTTATCAATATCTTGTTCTTGACGCTGACGAGCCGATAACACAGCAATTAGGTTATGTACTAATTGTATAATATCCGCGAGAAAAGGACCATCATTAGCCAGTGTTTCTAATTCTTCCACCGCTTGTCTTTGCACTTTTCCTTTTCCTAAAACCCTCAAAAACAGTGTTTCTGGTGTAATAGGGAGTTGGTGAATGGCAATAATGATGGTTTTGAATCCTTCTCCAAAAAAATAAATCCCTTTTCCCCAGTTTTCTTCATCCGTAGTCCCATTAAAACTGGCTAGGAGTTCTATTGATGCTGTCGGAGTAAAAATCCACAGACGAGGTAATTCTGCTTCATTTATTCGCGTATTATTGCGGTTAGATTGCCGTTCTAAGTCAGCATGGATGTCAAATAATTTACCCATACAACTGCGAATTTCACTTTTGCTGACAGCATTGCGAAATGGTTCGAATATAGCATATTTTGTGGCCATTCGCCCTAGTAATCCGAGTGTTTCTAGGCTTTGTGTGGGTTGAGGTGAGGGGATAAATAAAACGTCAATTTGTCTAACTTCTGCGGTGATATCTTTGCTGGTTTCTACTTGTCCATAAGGTGTTAATAGTTCCGTGAGATATTGCTTGGCGAATTGGTCATGTATAAAGCGAGTCATTTAATTTGATTTTGACTAATACAGAAATATTAATTTAACATTCTTTGGATCATGATGATTCCTATTGAGAATATAGGGGTTGACGATGTAAACCCCTACAAGTGAAAAACTAAGCCATTTTAGGTTTTTGTAAATGCCAATTAGTTGATTGTTCATAGGCATAAGCTACTTGAAAAAGTTGCTCTTCTCCTAGCACTTTACCAACTATTTGCAGTCCAATGGGTAAACCTTTACTATCAAAACCGCAAGGTAAACTGATTCCTGGTAAACCAGCTAAATTAGCAGGAATAGTCATTAAATCATTTAAATACATACTCAAAGGATCAGTAGTTTTTTCTCCGGCTCGAAATGCTGTAGTCGGTGCAGTGGGAGAAATTAAAACATCTACTGTTTTAAAAGCTTTTTCAAAGTCTTGTTTAATGAGAGTGCGGACTTTTTGTGCTTTCAAATAATAGGCATCATAATAACCAGCGGAAAGGGCATAAGTACCAATCATAATCCGGCGTTTGACTTCCGCCCCAAAACCTTGAGAACGAGTTCGGGTGTACATTGATAAAAGATTATCTGCATCAGGGGAACGCAAACCATATTTAACGCCATCGTAACGCGCCAAGTTAGCTGATGCTTCCGAGGGAGCGATAATGTAGTAAGTTGGTAAACCATAGCGGAAACTGGGACAGGAAATCGGATGAATTTCCGCACCTAATTCTTGCAATTGATCAATTGCTTTGGTGACAGCGGCTTCTACTTCTGGATCTAAACCTTCACCAAAGGTTTCTGTAATGACACCAATTCTCAATTTCTTCCTGACTTTGAGATCCGGTTTTAAACTAGCCGCATAGTTAGGAATGGCAACTTTGAGACTGGTAGAGTCTTGAGGATCATAACCGGCGATCGCACTCAATAATATAGCCGCATCTTCTACACTGCGTCCAAATGGTCCAATTTGATCTAAAGACGAAGCATAAGCCACCAAACCATAACGGGAAACTAACCCATAAGTCGGTTTCATCCCCACAACACCGCAGAAGGACGCAGGTTGCCGAATTGAACCCCCCGTATCCGAACCCAGGGAAACCACACATTCATCGGCTGCTACCGCTGCTGCTGAACCACCAGAAGAACCACCAGGAACACGGGATAAATCCCAAGGATTAGCGGTAACTTGGTAAGCGGAGTTTTCTGTAGAACTCCCCATAGCAAACTCATCCAAGTTGGTTTTACCTACCATGACACCCCCAGCATCAGCTAGTTTTTGGGTAACGGTGGATTCGTAAGGTGGCACGAAATTTTCCAAAATCCGGGAAGCGCAGGTGGTGACAATCCCCTTAGTACACAAATTGTCTTTAATACCGATGGGAATCCCCGCTAAGATGCCAATTTCTTCTCCAGCAGCGACTTTTGCATCCACAGCTTGAGCTTGTTTTAAAGCCTGTTCTGTCGTGACTGTGAGGAAACTGTGTAGTTTGGGTTCTAACTCCTGAATCCGATTTAATGCTTCTTGGGTAATTTCAACGGCAGAACGTTCTTTACTAATTATCTGTTCGTGCAACTCGCGGATGGATGCCATAATTGTTCTCTTTATGATTCAAGTCATTGATTTTAGCATTTACAGGTGTGGGGATTGGGAAATTTTCGTTTGAAGTTACAGCGAATTTTTTTCTCACGCTCCAGGCGCAGAGGCACGGAGAGAGTTTAGTTATAATGAAAATATTAGTTATGGTTGGATAATCAGTTTATACGTTTATTGGGAAAAGCCAATTTTAATATGCCGGCAAAGGACATCTATCACAATGCTGTTAAAAATGCCTTAATTCAAGAAGGTTGGATAATTACAAATGACCCTCTACATTTAAAATGGGGTCAAAAAGATATGTATGTAGATTTAGGAGCAAAACAACTTTTAGCGGCAGAACAAGGAACTAGAAAAATTGCCGTAGAAATTAAAAGTTTTGTCAGTCCTTCAGAAATGGCTGATCTTAAAGATGCTATTGGTGGATTTGTTTTGTATCGTGCTGTTATGAGTCGTCTAGAACCTGATAGAATGTTATATTTAGGAGTCCGTGACACTGTATTTACAGATTTATTTGAAGAACCAATTGGTAAACTTTTAAGAGAAAGCGAAAATCTGAATTTACTTGTTTTTAATTCTGATGCTGAGAGGATTACTCAATGGATACCTTAGATAATTATCGCCGGGTTATTAAAGAAGTGTTAATACCTTATACACAAATTCCTTACTCCTATGGAGTAATTGAATGTAAAACAGTTTTTGATGATGAAAATGATAGCTATTTACTAATAACTATTGGTTGGGAAGGAGCGAAAAGAATTCACGGTTGCTTAGTTCATCTTGACATTATTGATGGCAAAATCTGGGTACAAAGAGATGATACAGAAGATGGTGTTACTTATGAATTAGAAGCAGCGGGAATTCCTAAAGATAAAATTGTTTTGGGTTTTCACCCACACAATGTTAGGCAACATACGGGATATGCTGTAATTTAAGCGCGATAGCGAAGCGCTCCGTAGGAATCGCCGATCTCGTAGGTTGGGTTAAGGAACGCAACCCAAGATCAATATTGCTGTTATTGATATTTGTTGGGTTTCATTTTATTCAACCCAACCTACAGCGCTAAACCGATTATTGCCCTAATTACAAAAATATTGGTAACATGAAGGCAGGGGAAACGCATCTAAATTATCTTGACAGAATACTATATTAGTGCATCAATATGGGAAAATATCTAACTTCATTCAAAATCTGATAAATTCCTTTATTAAAATTATAAAAATTTCATAAATTTAGAGTAAGTATTTATTTTTAATGATGGATTTATTTTGTTCAGTTCTATATATTAATATCTATATTTTTTGGCATCAAAAATATAGATTCTATTGTAGAATCAACAGAAAAATAAATTGGTTATATTTATATTTGTCTATATTTTCTGATTTTTATCAGATACATTCTAAAATCTTCTCTAAATATTCATCATCCCATCCTGCACAAAACTGCTTACTTTTAGTTCCTAGTTTTTGGCTTTTTTCTTTTCCTAAAAGATTAACTGCTATATGACGAATAACTGCAAAGTTTTGTGGTGCATTATCCTTTCTTATCCGACAATCATCTTCTCTAAAAGCTACATCTAAAACCCAGTGTAATGAATTCTCTATACCCCAATGAGTGCGGACTGATTCTCCTAGTAATTTCGCATTATTTGTCAAACTACTTATATAATAGCCTGTCTCAACCTTCGTTTTTCCATTAACTTTTCGTATATATTCTACCATTCCTACACTTTGAAGATTTACCCATTTCTTATCAGTATCTATTCTTTCTTCTATGTCTGATAACATGAGATAATGACGAATCTCTTCTCTTCCATGTTTGTCTTCTTTTGTATGAAATTCACTATATTTGAATCCCTCAAACCCTTTAGATATAGCTTCTTTGAAGATTTCTTCTACATTCTTATATAAATTACCTTGATTCTTTTTGAGTGCGATAATATATTCGCCTGATTTTTCTGCAATTGATTTTACTATCTCTTTTTGACACCCCATCGCATCAATCGTTACTAAACATCCGGCTATATCTAATACTTTAATTAATTCCGGTATGGCTGTTATTTCATTTGACTTTTCTTCTACTTTACATTGTCCTAATACTAATTTATTACTAGTTGCCCATGCACTTACCATGTGAATCGCACCTTTATCCTTTCCTTTATCATATGAATGCCTTAATGTTTTCCCATCTATTGCTATGACTTCTCCTTCTGTAATTTTATTGATAGATTTTATCCAACTCAAAAAACAATTCTGAAATTGTTGCGGATCTATTCTCGCAAATACTCTGGCGAATGTATCATGAGATGGAATCCCGTTTGGAAGTTCTAAAAATTGTTTTAGCCATTTTTCTTTCTTTTTTCCATAAGCCTCCATCAATACCCAACTATCTACTCCACAGATCACTGCACAAATCGCAATGGTTACTATATCTATTAATTTATGCCTTTTTGTTCTCTCAACTCTTTTATCTTCTAAATCTTTAAAGTGATCTACTATTGTGATTTTTGGTGGTAGCTTCATTTTGTGAATTTTGTCTCTTTAGTTTTATTGAGAATACCACTTCAACTCATTTTATTGATTCTTATAGAAACGAATTTACCATCAAATTTTCTTCATACTCATTTATTGGCTTGATATTAACATGGTAATACTGCCCTTTTTATCTATTCATAGAAGTTACATTTTGTCAAAAAAAATTAGATGCGTTTCCCCTGCATCTATTAAACAGCCTCAGTCTTCCTGTCCATTTAGAAATGCAAGTCAAAAAGTCTATGGTTTAGGATATAACTTATTAATATTTGCATACGAAAAAATTGATGATCATAGTTCTCTAACTGCCAATTCAAAATGTCAGAATGTCGTTTTTGTAACTAAAGAAAGAACTGGAGACTATCAAACTACCTATGGAATTAAAGAAATTATCCGCCGCAATGGCAATAAAGATGATGTGATAGCTTTTTTAGAAGAACGTAATTTTCCTTTAGATGAAATTGGACGCGAAGCACTAGCAGCACGAATTTTACAATCACCTCCAGAAATAGGCTATCTAACAATTTCTAACGCTTTACAATGGCGGTTGCAATATAGCAGAGTTATCCAAGTTTCCACAGCAGGAACAACAACAGGGATAGAAAATTTATTAGTGTGAAAATTTTGTGTTACTTAATTGGAATATGAAATTTAAAAATTTAAAATCTCCAACTTTGCGGCTTTGCTCCTTTGCGACTTTGCGCGAAACATAATTCATACCGCTAATCACCGACAAATTAAAAATAATGTATAATAAACTATTCATATAATAAATCCTAACTAACTTAATTTTGTAACTAAGACCATGCACAATTCCGCTGAATTCCAAGACGCTTATGATGTGATTGTCGTCGGTGCAGGTCACGCCGGTTGCGAAGCAGCACTTGCTACTGCCCGCCTCGGTTGTCGAACTCTGCTATTGACCCTAAACTTAGATAAAATCGCTTGGCAACCTTGTAACCCCGCTGTGGGTGGACCTGCCAAGTCCCAATTAACCCATGAAATAGATGCTTTAGGGGGGGAAATTGGCAAAATAGCAGACCGGACATACCTGCAAAAACGCATCCTCAACTCTTCACGAGGTCCTGCGGTATGGGCATTACGGGCGCAAACTGATAAGCGGGAATATGCGGCGATAATGAAGGGAATTGTCGAAAATCAAGAGAATTTGACAATTCGTGAAGCCATGGTAACAGATTTAATCTTAGATGATCATAATGAAGTTATTGGTTTAGAAACTTATTTTGGCGTATCTTTTCACTGCAAAGCGGTAATTCTCACCACCGGCACATTTTTAGGTGGCAAAATTTGGGTGGGGAATAAATCCATGGCCGCAGGACGCGCAGGAGAGTTTGCAGCGGAAGGGTTAACACAAACTCTCAACCGCTTAGGATTTGAAACCGGTAGACTGAAAACTGGCACACCGGCACGGGTTGATAAGCGTTCCGTTGATTATAGTCAAATGGAAATTCAACCGGGTGACGAAGCTGTGCGGTGGTTTAGTTTTGACCCCCAAGTGTGGGTAGAACGGGAACAAATGCCTTGTCACATGACCCGCACCACTACGGAAACTCATCGTTTAATTCGGGAAAATTTACATCTGTCCCCGGTATATGGTGGGTGGGTGGAAGCAAAAGGACCCCGCTATTGTCCGAGTATTGAAGATAAAATTGTCCGCTTTGCCGATAAGGAAAGTCACCAAATCTTTATTGAACCGGAAGGAAGGGATATTCCTGAATTGTATATCCAAGGGTTTTCCACTGGGTTACCTGAAACTTTGCAAGTTTTAATGTTGCGGAGTTTGACGGGTTTAGAAAACTGTGTAATGTTACGTCCGGCTTATGCAGTAGAGTATGACTATTTACCCGCAACTCAGTGTTTTACCACATTAATGACTAAGAAAATCCCCGGATTATTTTGTGCAGGACAGGTAAACGGGACTACAGGTTATGAAGAAGCTGCCGCTCAAGGGATAGTAGCGGGAATCAATGCAGCGCGGTTTGTGCGGGGTGAAGAAATGATTATTTTCCCCCGTGAACAAAGTTATATTGGTACATTAATTGACGACCTGTGTACGAAGGATTTACGAGAACCTTATCGAATGCTTACCAGTCGCTCAGAGTATCGGTTATTACTGCGTTCCGACAATGCTGATCTGCGTATGACACCTCTGGGACGGGAAATAGGTTTAATTGATGACCGGCGCTGGGACTTGTATACTCAAAAACAAGCACAAATTACTGCGGAGAAAGAACGCCTACATTGTACTAGAATAAAGGAGAATGAGCCAGTGGGGCAAGCGATCGCTCAAGACACCCAACAAGCAATTAAAGGCTCTATTACTCTTGCTGATTTACTGCGTCGTTCAGGTATCCATTACATTGATTTAGAACGTCACGGACTCCATAACCCCAACCTCAAACAAGCGGAAAAAGAAGGAGCAGAAATTGATATTAAGTACGCGGGTTATTTAGCAAGACAGCAACACCAAATTGACCAAGTTGCCCGTCAAGCAAATCGCCAGCTACCTGGTGATTTAAACTACTCAACCATTGAAACTCTCTCTAAAGAATCTAGAGAAAAGCTGAACAAAGTTAAACCCCTCACCATTGGACAAGCTGCGAGAATTGGGGGAGTTAACCCAGCCGATATCAACGCCCTGCTGATATATTTAGAAATAGCTAAAAACAAGGTTGCTCCAGCGATTTCCCAATAAGTAATAGATAAGTAGGTTAGCATTGAAAATCGTCGTTATTGCAAGAGGCAAGAGGCAATACTTCGACTTCGCTCAGTAACCAACTTCGACTTCGCTCAGTAACCAGAGGCAAGAGGCAAGAGTGAAGAGGGTTTGGGCGATTTTACTTTTCGTTGTTGGTTATTTACTGACTCCTTTTTCCCAACTCTGGCCATAAACTTTTCTAACTAAATATCACCAAAATTTTCCAGAACAGATGAAAATTCAGGTAAAAAAGGTAGTTGATTTCCACAGCAGTAGCGGCGTTGTTTTTTATTATTTTTAGCTACAACCGAAAAAGCCTATGTTACCCAAATCTAGCACTGATTTACTTGTTTCAGAAGCATCCGATAGCACCAGCATGGCGTTAGCCATAGATTCTGTCACCAGCGAGCCTTGGATGATAGAAACCTATGCTGAAAGTTTAATGGATGAACTTTTTAATGATATTGAAAATATTTTAGATAGTCCAAGTAAGCGGAATCATCATATAGACAGAAGAGAATCTATACCTGTCCAACCCATGTCATTTAAAATGCCTGATGTGGTTTTGCCATCAACAGTTAATATCCCATTACAGTCCGCTTCACCTATTAAAAATATCCAAACTACAACACTGGTAGTTAATCCTCCATCTATCGGGGGAATTACTACCAAAAGTGAACCACAAATTAGTAGTTTAAGTAAAGTAATATTCATGGGATTAAGCTTAACTTTAGGGACGCTAGGGATGGTTTACTTAACTGAGTCTGGTTTATTAACTACAATAAATACTCAATTAACTTCCCAAAGTTGGCCAAATCCTCAAATATCATCACCTGTTTCTGTGACAACAGATCCTCAATTAGATTTAGTAAATTATATGTTGGCAGCCTTGACTTTAATAGAACAGCAGGGAACAACTAATGATAAAATAACTATTAAACCAGGAGTTCCTGCTGGTAATATTAATCAAACAACTGCCGCACCTTTATTAAATACCCAACCTACTGCAACTTTGCCTTTACCTGTAGCAGCGAATAATGCACTACCTGCTACTAATCAGCCAAGTTCCCCTAATGTGATTGAGCGTATATATATTCCAGTTTATCAGTCACCAGCACCCGAATATCAAATACCAACTGTTCCCCCAGTACCAATACCACCCAAATTACCTTCATCTTCTTCTTTAGCAGTTCAGAATTTTCCTATTAATGATAAACAACCAGCGACTCAACCCATAGCAGAAACAACGCAGGTTAAGCCCAACCCAGTCGCAGTCAATGCTCTACCAGCAAAAGAACCTACTAACATAGTAGAACAGGTTTCTGTGCCTAGCTATTCCGCACAATTAGATGGATTATTGGAGTTAGGGAATAAATCCGTGGCTTTGTTTAAAGTGGATGGTATCAGTCACCGGATTAGTTTAGGTGAAAATATTGGTCATACAGGTTGGATATTAGTAGAAGTCAGTAACGGTGAAGCTATTATTCGTCGTAATGGTGAGGTGCGATCTATTTATACAGGACAAAAGCTTTAATTCTATAATTCTACTCTTGACTGAAAATCAGGTAGAATTTCCTAAGTTGAGTTACAATTAAAGATGTTCACACAAAAAAGCTGGAAGGATTTTAAGGTATTTGCAGGTGTATTTTGTGCTGTTGCTCTGACACCGTTTTTTGTAGTTAACACCTCTGCACAGGCCGCAGATACCGTTGTAATTCGCTATGGACTTTTGGAGGAATCTGTATCCTTAGAAGAGTTAAAAAAGTCTACAGAAACTGGCAAATTACCAGCTAGTTTGGGAACTTATACCAAGAGAATGACTGAAGAACAACGGCGCTTTTTGGTGGAGGGACTAAAAATCCGAATTCCCATAAATGTTATTACTTTAGATAGATTAATCAATACCCAAATTGGGACTACAATCCTCAGTGATGTCTCTACAGCTATTAGCCGTGGGGATCAAGCTGGATTACAAGCGATGAAAGGCGGATTAGTTTTAGGCGCTAATTCTCCACAGGGTTTATCTATACTGAGTTTTATAGCCGCATATCCCAGTCAACGTCTAGAAATTAATTTACCTCAAGCTATAACTGTAGCGAGGAGTTTGAATGGTGCATTTATCCGCACTCAGCGGTTTATGTTTGGTCTTTCTCCCCAGGTTAACCCCAAAGATATCAAAGATATCAAAGTTGCTTCTTTAGACCCGACTCAAGGAGGAAGCGCGCAGGTACAGACACTCAAGTTAAGTTTTAACGACCAAAAGCGTCAACGACAAATTCCCCTAGATGTTTATTTTTCTACTGCTGCAACTGCAAATAAACCTGTAATTGTCTTTTCTCACGGTTTTGGTTCAGTGCGAACTGACTTGCGTTATTTAGCTGAACATTTAGCTTCTCATGGTTATGTGGTTGCGGCTTTAGAACATCCTGGTAGTAATGAAACTGCTTCTAAAGCAGTCAAAAAAAATAAAAACCAACTGGTTGCACCCCAAGAATTTTTAGACCGTCCGCGTGATATCAGTTTTATTTTAGATGAATTGGAAAAACTTAACCAAACTGCGAATAGTCCCTTACAAGGAAAACTAGCAACTAATAACGTTATGGTTGTGGGTTATTCCTTTGGTGGGGGAACGGCTTTAGCATTAGCTGGGGGTGAATTACAAATCGAAAACCTGAAACAAAGCTGTCAGCGGAAATTAGGTAAGACTAATTTAAGTGAAGGTCTTCAGTGTGTGGCGCAAGCATTACCAGAAAAAACCTATCAATTGAGAGACAATAGAATTAAACAAGCGATCGCTCTTAATCCTACCACTTCTTTAATGTTTGGAGAAACTGGGTTAACAAAAGTACAAATTCCCACATTAATCCTCTCCAGTTCCGCAGATAAAATCACCCCACCATTAACTGAACAAATCATGGGTTTTGCCAAAATTCCCTCTCCAAAATGGTTAGTGGGTGTGGTTGGTGGTTCTCATTTGAGTGTGATAGATCCTAAAATCACTCCATATCAACAAGGAAAACCAGGTAAACCTATATTGAATAAAGAAGTAACTGGAAAACAGGCTCAAGATGTGCGGAAATTCCTCAAAGGCATTACCCTCGCAATGGCAGCACAGTTAACCCCTGAAGCTAGTCAATATGCTCCTTTTCTAACTTCTGACTACGCTCAAATTTCCTCAACTCGTCTATTTCCCTTGCGGATAGTGCGAGAACTTTCTCCTGAGATGATACAAGAAGCACAAGGTCCAGGTATGACAGCCAATAAATAATAGGTTAAAGGACGAGCAAATAAGTAAAAAGGCTTGGAGGGTAAACCAAGCCCAACTTCACTCAGGGTAAAATATATAATCCATCCTACAGATTATTAATATGTTAATAATCCTTCTCAAGAGAGAATATTCAACATGATATTATATATTAATTATTTAATATTACAAATCATTAAACTTTAAGCATAAATAAACTTTCTTAATCTATATCTATAGGAAGATGAAATTTGCAACCCTCATGAGGATTTCCCCTAATGAAAAAGATGATCGTTGCCTTCTTAATGATGCCGTCTTTATTCTTCTCGCTAGTACAAGAACAAGCATTAGCTCAAGACTGTATCCAAACAGTGTTACAGGGTGCGGCTACTACAGCTCTTGGTATTTATGAACAAAAGTGCCTTACACTTAATTATTCTGGAGGCGTAGTAAAAAAAGATGTCCAATACAACTGCTGTGGTCCATCTGCCACAATCCGCATCAACGCGAATGACTGGGAATTACTCAGAAAAGCTGGAAAACTAGATGGTCTGCGCTATCAAAAAGTGACAGTAGGTGATAATAGCCGGACAGTTGAGTTCAAAAAGATTACGAATGACACACCTTCATTAATCGACGGCAAAGATTTCTTTAAATAAGCCAGATGAACGAAAATTTTTAAACTTGATTTTTTTAGGGACATAACAATGTTGTGTCCCTAGTTTTTTGACTCACACTTGCACTTCCATAAGGATGCTTATTTATTTGTGTTAATCAATAAATTTTGGGTTGCGCTTTGCTTAACCCAACCTACGGTACTATGGTACTAGGAAAATGTTTTTGAATTGAGCCAGTCAAGTCTTCGGTTTCCCTACCAAGCTAACTGGCTCGGTTTTATATTTGGATATAGTCACCCACATCACTGGGTTTGAGTTTGGACTCTCTGGTGTACGCTTGATAGAATCCCTCCTATCAACTCTGACTGTAGAGAGTGCTGGCGAGGAAGACCCGAACACAACACGAAAACCGAGATTATTGTCTTGATTACGCGCGTTGTTCCTGTTACGATTCGCCGAACGGCAATTGATAGCATTGTTGTACCAAGAACCGCCCCGTTTAATAACTCAACCCCAAGCTATGTGCCATACATACTAAGAAGTATAAGCAAGGATAGCCACCCTCAATTTACAACATCCGAATATTAATCGGCGATATTGTTTACAAGTCTTTAACAAATGATTTTTGATGATATTAAACCCTTTGTAGAGACGTTCCATGGAACGTCTCTACATTTTTGAAGATGTATATAATAAAAAAAATTCGCTCGCTGGCGCTCGCAAGGGTAAAGAAATAAAGAGAAGAGCGCAAAAGCGCAAGAGGGTAAAGGGCTAAGAAAGTCCTGGCGAGGAAGACCCGAACACAACACGAAAACCGAGAAGAGTGTCTTGAAGACGCGCGTGGTCCCCGTCACGAACCGCCGAACGGCAATGGATAGCATTGCCGTACCAAGAACCGCCCCGACATATATAAGCACGGTTATCTTCTTTAACTACCTTTAATTCTCCCCAAGGTTCATTGCCATTACTTTTTAAACGCGCTGGCTTTTCGCTATAACTGTCGTGAAATTCATCCCAGCACCATTCCCAGACATTCCCGTGCATTTGATATAAACCCCAGGGGTTAGGGGTGAAACTATCCACATTTACGGTACATTCTCGATATTTGCCCTTGGGGGTATCACCATAAGGATAATTGCCGTTATAGTTAACTTGATCAGTTGTAATAGTCTTACCAAAAGCAAAGGCTGTAGTTGTTCCAGCCCGACAGGAATATTCCCATTCTGCCTCTGTGGGCAATCTGACAGCCCGCTTTGTTTGTTCAGATATCTTTTCACAAAAAGCCTGGGCTTCGTGCCAGGAAACGCCAATTACAGGCTGCTTATCGCCTTGAAACTCGGAATCATATTGCTCAGATGGCTTAGTTTTCATGACAGCGTACCATTGGGCATTGGTAACAGCATATTTGCCCATTAAAAACTCTTGCAAATACACCTCATGCTGGGGGGTAGACCAGTCTAACCATTCTTCAGCCTTTTCACGCTCTACGTTATATTTCAGGGCATTTTCTAGGGCTATTTGGCGTTCTTCTGGGGGCATTCCCATCATAAACTTCCCTGTAGGCACTCGCACCAGTTCCAGGGTTAAGCCTTGACCTAAATTTACAGTCAACTCAGAGCCTTTTACTACTGCTATTTTCTGTCCCTGTGCTTCTGAAGAACCTCTCTCCAAACCTCTCTCCTGGGAGGAGAGAGGCTTTGATTTCTCCCCCTTCCCTGGTAGGGAAGGGGGTTGGGGGGTTAGGTTCTGCTTATTTGACAATCTCCCAAAGGCTGCAATGGCTTTCATATCCTGTCCACCTGCGGCCACGTTCACACGCACCCATAACTGAAAAGCTAAATCAAAATTTCCTTCAATTTCTGCTTGCATAGCATCTTCTCTGAGGGTGCTAATATCCCTGTCAGTGGCAGATTTAGGCAATAAAATATAATGCAATTTTGTAGCAGGTTCTATGGCAGCATAGGGAGTCTGAGGATAATTTTTATGCTTTTGGGTCAATTGGGGAACTTGATAGCGCAAATAGTTATACAACCGTTCAACCGTCGCGCAGTTGCTTTCACCTTGAATTTGCAACCCATTGAGTAATACATGAGTAAAAGCACCCTGTTGAATGTCCTCAATTTCGTAGGAAACCTGACTGGGACTACAGGAATAAAAGGTAATTACACCTTGCTGTTTTTCTTCACCAATTCCCAAACCAGCGCTTTTTTGACCAGTGCTGCGACAAGCATCAATAAACAACACTACATTATCCGCACCACTGCGCCGCAAACGTTCTGTGATGTAGGTAATGGGAATTGCTAAATTGGGTACAGTGCGAGGATTTCCATCTATGGGTAATAAATAATCTCGTCCTTCGTGGGGCATCCCATGACCGCTAAAATAGAACCAGAGAGTATCCCCAGATTCTAAAAAAGGCTGTTCAAAGCGATCATTGAAAAAGCTGTTTAGTGTACCGTAGGTTGGTTGAGTTTTCTTTCCCAGGCTGTTGCGCGGTGAATCATCAGAGAAAAAATATAGATAGTTTGGTTGTACACCTAAACCAGTTGAAAAATAATCGCGCACCCGTTCTGCATCAGTTTTTGCATACTGGAGGCACTGAATTTCGTCATATTCGTTAACGCCAATGACAACAGCGCAATTCTTAGCCATATTGCGGTCAATTTACAGGTGATTGGGGTGATGAACGCTTAAATTTTAGCTCAATTGCACCCTTACCAGCAGCCTTTACACCCGTACCCAGTAATTTAATTTCACCTTCACTACTAATTTCTACCGTGAGGGTAATTTCATCAAGCTGGAGTTCCCCTTGGGTTTCGACTTGCTTCTGAACATTACTAAACACACCACTGATTACACCCACAAAGTGCGACATTTGCTTCGCTAAGGTGCCGGCTGTAATGCGACTGTTTTTTATTTCTTCATCCGTAACCGCAGGACTACTGTAAGGATTACCATTACCTCTAACAGCTTTCATCCCTTGTTTTGAACCATTATCAGAACTACTTGCGGTGACAATCCACAGTTCTTCATCTTGCCAGTTTTTGTCTGTCATGTTATATTCTCACACCTTCTTGGACAATTCTCGCACATAAGATGAGTAAAGTAGGTAGTCGGACAAAATTAAATTCACTCGTTAAGAAAGGGAACAGAGATCAAAACTATAACTTACGAATTGACAAAAAAAAACAGAATATATATTAGTGAAAAATCAGGTTCCTCGTAGGGGTTTAGCACTGCTAAACCCCTACCATACTTGTCTGTTTACGATCAATGTAATCATCAATGAAAGCCTGAAACAACGTATTTCCTTCAATACATAAAATGATTAATTTGTATAGTGCGTAAGTCCTAAAAACATATAAATTTGATTAATATTAGACTTCCTTGCATCAACCTAACCTACAACGCTACTCATCCTCTCTGCGTCTCTGCGTCTCTGCGTCTCTGCGTGAAATAAATCCATATTTTCATTCACCAAAGCCAAATGCTGGGTTTCCTTGTGTCAACCCAACCTACGATACTAGATACTTTTGACACAATTGCCGAAAGTCTTCACCCCGCATTTCAAAGTTAGGATATTGGTCAAAACTAGCGCAAGCTGGAGATAATAATACTACTGAAGCTTGATATTTTTTGGCTAATTCCGCAGATATGGGTAAAGCCTTTGCCATCGTTTCGACTATTTGATAATTACTATATCCCACCTCTTCCAGCCGTTTAGCAAATGCTGGTGCTGCATTCCCAATGAGTAAGACGGCGGCGGCTTTCGCTTGAATTTGGGCTAACCAGGCGCTATCATCTCCCGCTTTAGCTTCACCACCAGCGATTAAAATGGCGGGACTTTGCACAGATGCTAAACCGACTTCGGCTGCGTCGTAATTAGTGGCTTTGCTATCGTTAATAAAATCAATGCCTTGCCAATTGCAGATATGTTCTAAACGATGGGGAACACCAGGAAATTCACGGACAGCTTGAGAAATAGCGGCAATATCTATACCTGCTAATCTAGCGGCGGCCACAGACATGAGGAGATTTTGCTGGTTATGTTCCCCTACCATTCGCAATGCAGATACCTCCACAATGGGTTGGGGTGTGGTGGTAATTTTTTCCATTACCCAGCCATTTTCTATATAAAAGCCTTTTTCACCAATTAAGAATTCTTGACCTTTAACACTTGTCCAATAGGCATTTGGCCAATGATTTAATCCTAATTTGCTCAAATAAACATCATCACCGTTAAATATTTGGATTTGGGAATTATGTAATAATTTGGCTTTGATATTATAGTAATTTTCTAATGTTTTGTGACGGGCTAAATGATCTGGGGTGAAGGTTGTCCAAATCCCAATACGAGGCGCTAAAGTTACAGAAGATTCAATTTGATAACTACTAAGTTCGCCAATTATCCAATCTGGTTTTTTCGTAGATAAAGCAACTTCACAAGCAGCGTAACCGATATTACCACAGGCGGGAGCGTTCAATCCTGCTGTTTGGAAAATAGCCGCTGTTAAGGCGGTGGTGGTAGTTTTACCATTTGTACCGGTGATTCCTACCCAGGGGATATCTTGTAAATGTCGCCAAGCTAGTTCCATTTCGCCAATAGTTTCTATGCCCAATTCTCGCGCTTTGGCTAGAATAGGAATATCCCAAGGAACTCCGGGACTGACAATTATTAACTTGGATATATCAGAATCGGTGAATTCTGGTGTGTTTCCTAATTTGACGGTAATGTGTTCACTGGCGAGTTTTTGTTGTTGTTCGAGGAGGGTTGGGGAGGTGCTACTATCGCAAAGTTCAACCTCCCAGCCTTCCTGTTTCAACAATCTTGCCGCAGCAACACCGGATTTTCCGAATCCAATAATTAACGCTTCTGGCATAGACTATGTAGCATCCCTGGTTAAGCTTCACTATAGTAGCGTTAATTGGCAACAATTTAACAAGTTTTTTTTGTTTGAGTAATTTTACCCAAGTAAGAGAAATATTTGTTATAAACATCTGAGTATTATTAGGTTTCAAAGACTTTAGCGATTATGGGTCGGATGCAATAAAGTATAGGGCGCAGACCCTGCGCCTCTACCGGGTTTGTGATTTACCGACTGTATTTTACTCAATTGCATACCGCTATAAAAGTAAGAGTTAACAGGAAAGTGATCGTGCTTGATAGAATCAGCAAGCGACCACTTTCAAAGTTACAAAGATCAACTATTACGCGTCAGGAGTCAAAATTTTGGTTAAGAGTTTTTCTTTTGCTTGTAATTTCTTGCTGTTAACGTCATTCAACTCTTTTTGCAAGTCGGATAAACAATTCTTTATCTCTTTGATAACAGCAGTATCAGTTTCCCCTTCGGTTGCTGAACCTGCAACTGCAAGTCTTGCGGTTAGTTGACAGATTTTTGTATCTGGTTCTAAAATGGTCAAAATTGCGAACATTTCAGCTAGGTTTTTTAATTCCATATCGCCTCTGATTTTCAAAACATTAAAAGACAAAACAACAATAACATTTATATGATTTGTTTTGTCAATGAGTAACAACTGAGAAGATATTTTTTCAACCTACAAATTTTTGACTATCGCGCCAAAGTCCGCCAATACACGGGCGTGATTTCGCAGTAATCCCAGTAAATTTAAGCGATTTTGCTTAATATCGGAATTTGCGTCCATAACTAAAACGCTGTCTTCACCATCAAAAAATGTACCCACGGTAGGAGCGATTTTTGCTAGTGCGGTTACTAACAGTTGATAATCCCGGTTTTGTTGTGCTGCTTGGGTTTGGGGAACTAGTTCCAGCAAAGCGTTATAAAATGCAGATTCGGATTTTTTCTGGAACAGTTCGGGATTAATTAAAGATTGTGGTTCTAGGGTTTGAAAATCTAAATTTCCCTGTGCTGCTAACCGGGTGGAACGGTTGACAGTTTCGTAGATTTTATCTAATGTACCATCTTTGCGGATTTTTTGTAAATAGAGAGCGCGATCGCGGACATCTAATAAATCCGTTAATGCCCGTTCTGTGTATTCAGGATCATTTTCTCCCAAAACTGCATTTACTAAATCGTAATCTATCTGTTTTTCGTCTTGTAATAAGGTGCGAATCCGTTGCAGGAAAAATTCTTGCAAGGTTTTAATTAAGGATTTGGCATCTTTATTAAAAGTTGTAGCAAAATCTGTGGCGATTTGTTCTAAAAGGGTTGATAAATTAATTTGCAAATTCGCCAACCAGGTAATATTAACAATCGCATTTGCCGCGCGACGCAATGCAAAAGGATCTGATGAACCTGTGGGAATTAAACCCAAACCAAAGATACTAACTAATGTATCTAATCTATCAGCTAAACCGACAATTTGCCCTGTGAGAGTTTGGGGGAAAATATCATCAGCATTTCTGGGTAAATAATGCTCAAAAATCGCTTTTGCAACTTCTGGATTTTCACCATTTGCTAAAGCGTATTTTTCGCCCATAATTCCCTGTAATTCAGGAAACTCATAAACCATTTGCGTGACTAAATCGGCTTTACAAAGTAATGCGGCTCTTTGTATATTATGGGTTTGGACTGGATTTAATTGTAATTGAGTAGTAATTTTTTCGGCATTTTTAACTACTCTTTCAACTTTGACACGAACTGAACCTAAATCTTCTTGGAATGTGACTTTTTCTAATTGGGGTAAATAGCTTTCTAAAGGTTTAGATAAATCAGCTTCATAGAAAAATCTGCCGTCTGCTAACCGCGCTCGAATTACTCTCGCATTCCCGACAGCGATAATATCTGATTTGGCAGGATCTCCGTTACTAATAGTAATAAAATTGGGTAATAATTCCTGACAGTCAGCATTTTTGAAGACGGGAAAATAACGCTGATGACTTACCATGACTTCGGTAATTACTTCTTTTGGTAAGTTGAGAAATTCTTCTTCAAATTGGCCGATAACTGCGGTGGGATATTCAACTAAGTTGATTACTTCTGCTAGTAAATCGGGGTAAATTGGGGTATACCCACCTAATTTTTCGGCGGCGGCTTTGACTTGATTTGTGATGATTTCGGCTCGGTTTTCTGGGGGAACATTTACATAACCGGAAGCCAATGTTTTCACATATTCTGTAGCGTGGGAAATACTAACAGATTCCGGGTGTAATACTCTATGGGTGCGAGATAGGCGGTTACTTTTGACAACTTTTGCCCCATTTTCTAATTCTAATGGTAAAATCTCCCCATCTAACAATGTGACTAAAGTGCGAATTGGCCGGGAAAATCGTCCGTCACCATGTCCCCACCGCATTAACCGCTTACCTTCTAAGTTCCAGACCCATTGGGGGACAAGTTCGGTTAAAATGTCGGCTATGGGACGACCGGGAATTTGTTTGTTCACAAAGACGAAATCCCCTTTTTCTGTGGGACGAATTTCTAAAGCGGAAATATCTACACCTTGCTTACTCGCAAAACCAATGGCGGCTTTAGTGGGTTGTCCATCTTTAAAGGCTGCTTGTGCGGGAGGTCCTTTGATTTCTTCTTCCCTGTCTGCTTGTTGGGAAGGTAAACCGGTAATGAGAACTGCTAACCGTCGCGGTGTTCCATAGACTTCGACAACGGTATTGAGGAGATTATGGGTTTTGAGACTTTCGGGAATGCGCGATCGCCATTGTACAATAGCATCACTCAAAAAACCTGCGGGTAATTCTTCTGTACCGACCTCTAATAAAAATGCTGGCATAAGATACTGTTTTTAACTTGGCGTGGCTTAATATTAGTCAATTCCAGTATTGTACGTCAGTTCGAACTTTAATATCTCTTTTACCAGTCATAGGACTAATTTTATCTACAAACAATCTGCATTGTATCTATAGTTAATAACAAATATTCTTCATATGTCAACTTTTACAGCACTTTTAGACATTTATTGATACATCCTTTAATATTGTTTAATGAATATAAATAATAGTTTGGCATAACAAGTACCTAAGAGTAGGGGCGAAGCATTCGGGCAATCAATTATTGGTTTTTCTCAAAGGATATTTTCCGAATGCTTCGCCCTTACTTTATTTTAAACCACTTAGTTATCCCGTCAGCTAAAATATTAGCCATTTTCTTCTGTGCTTGAGGATTAACTATTTCCTCAAACTCATAAGGACTACTCATAAAACCCAATTCCAATAATACCGCCGGTGCAGCACTAGGACGAGTCAGGGCTAAATTATTCCAAAATACACCGTAGGAAGGTTTACCAAGTTTTTTAACTACGTAATTTTGTAAAAATACTGCGAGGCTGTGTGATTGAGGATGATACCAAAAAGTACCAAAGCCTTTAGTTTTTTCCGCATCACCATTATCCGGTAAAGAGTTATGATGAATGGAAAGAGCGATCGCAGGTTCTTCTTTATTAATTATTTCCTGACGTTCGACTAATGAAACATCACGATCATCTTCTCTGGTCATCACTACTTTAGCACCGCGCTTCACCAACTCATCTCGCAGCAATTGAGAAATTATCAAATTCACATCTTTTTCTAAATACCCAGTTGGTCCACTAGCGCCAGATTCTTTACCTCCATGTCCTGGATCAAGTACAATTTTGATGCCAGATAAAGGTAGGCGTTTACTATTTTTAAGCTGGGGTGGATGACGTAAAGTTAAAACCAAAGTTGTATTGTCATACCTCAGCTTATAGCCCCACTGTTGGAGGTTTTTGAGGTTAAAAGTATATTTGATCTGTGTGGGGCTTACCTGTTGCCAATCTAGGCGAGAAATCAGGGGGTCATCATCTAGACGAATTGTGTCTGTTTGAGCAGTGGTATTGTAGAGGGTGAGAATAAAGGAGTTATTTCCCTGTTCCACACTCACCGGCACAGCACTTTCCAAAGGAAAACGCATCTCTGTCGCTTCAGCCAATTGCCGATAGCCGACACTCCGAATCACCGTCTGTGGTGCAACCGCACCTGATATAATTGTAGTTTCGTTGCTATTAATCCAAGCCCCATAGTCTAAGCGCAACCATTCACCTTCTTTTCCCGTAACACTTGCCATAGTTCCCTTTGGCAATGGTGTCAGTCGTGAATAATCGGTACTAGGTCCCGTGCGAGTAACGCCTGATTCTGATGCAATTTCCGCAACTGCTAATTGTGTGGGCGCGAGAATTTCGATTTTTCCTAAACCAGTTTGAGTTATTCTTTGATCATTCAGTTGTAAATTAAATTGAGGTTTTCCTAAATCAGCAGCATTTGCGACTGTTGTACAACCTTGGTATTTGGTAAGAATAGAAAGATTAGGCTGATTTAACCCCGTCAAAACACTTGAATTTGGAGGTAATTGTGCCAGTGAAGGCTGGGGTAAAAGGGCAATATTTTGATTTACCAGATTGACTGAGACAGTAGCTTGAGGTGGTGCAACTGCACTAAAACAAATTAATTCTCCTGGTAATCTGGCAATATCAGCAGCAGGAGTCAAGGAATCCTTAGCAAAGCCTAACCCTTGAGGTAACTCAGGTTGAGTAGATACCCTGATGATCTTAATCTCTCGTTCTTGATTTTGGTAACGAACTTTAAATATATTTTCTCCTAACTGTAAGGGAAAACTGGGGGAAAAATGCCCGGCTTTGCTACGGTTAACGAGCTTACCATTAATTAAAACTTGCCCGTCGGGGGGCGCTGTACCGATAAAAAATATTTTTTCTGTGCTGGTTTGGTAGTTTGTCGGGGGAAAAACTACTAAAAGTGGTTCTTGTGCTAACGCAACTGAGGAGGTGACTAAAAAATTAAATAATACTAATCCTAAAAGTTTTTTCATGGACAAACACAGAAAATTTCAGAATAGGGACTGTGGCACAATGGCCAAGATGGAGTCAAACATAAATGATGTGGAAATGGCAGTACATTGGCCAAAAAGGTTGGGACGTGGAGTTATTGGGCAAAATTCATCCTCCAAACAAGCCTCGAAAATCGTCTACACAAATTCTCCTGCGGGAGCAAAATCTATATTTAGAAGTTGCTAGAAATTGAAAATACTATGACTAAGTTTATCTTTGTGACTGGGGGCGTGGTTTCCAGTATTGGTAAGGGAATTGTAGCAGCAAGTTTGGGACGTTTGCTCAAATCACGGGATTATTCGGTTTCGATTCTCAAGCTCGATCCCTATATTAACGTTGATCCAGGGACAATGAGTCCTTTTCAGCATGGGGAAGTTTTTGTCACCCAAGACGGTGCAGAAACAGATTTGGATTTGGGACATTACGAACGGTTTACTGATACTTCTATGTCTCGGTTAAACAGTGTTACTACTGGCTTGATTTATCAGTCAGTTATTAATAAGGAACGCCGAGGCGACTATAATGGCGGTACTGTTCAGGTAATTCCGCACATTACCAATGAGATTAAAGAGCGAATTCTCAGAGTTGCTAAAGAAACTAATCCTGCCGCTGTGATTACGGAAATTGGCGGAACTGTGGGTGATATTGAATCACTACCTTTTCTAGAAGCAATTCGTCAACTGCGAAAGGAAGTAGGAAAGCGTAATGTGTTGTATATGCACGTTACTTTGTTGCCTTGGATTGCTGCGGCGGGAGAAATGAAAACTAAGCCGACTCAACATTCTGTGAAAGAATTGAGATCAATTGGCATTCAACCAGATATTTTAGTATGTCGGAGCGATCGCCCCATTCCGGTCGGCTTGAAACAAAAGTTATCAGAGTTTTGTGATGTCCCTGTAGAATGTGTTATTACCAGTCCAGATGCTCGCAGTATTTATGAAGTTCCAGTAATTTTAGAACGGGAAGGATTAGCTGAACAAGTTCTTAACTTACTACAAATGGAACAGCGTCAACCCAATATGACCCAATGGGAAAACATGGTAGATCGGATGTATAATCCTAAATATACCGTCGAAATTGCTATTGTTGGTAAATATGTGCGGTTAGGTGATGCCTATCTGTCTGTAGTCGAGTCTTTACGTCATGCGGCTATTGCGACTCATGGTGATTTGCGTCTGCGGTGGGTAAACTCGGAAGTTTTGGAAAATGAACCACCGGAAAACTATCTTGCAGGTGTTGATGGTATCATTGTTCCGGGCGGCTTTGGTAGTCGGGGCATAGATGGGAAAATTGCGGCGATTAAATACGCCCGCGATCGCCAAATTCCCTTTTTAGGTTTATGCTTAGGAATGCAGTGTTCTGTGATTGAATGGGCGAGAAATGTCGAAGGCTTATCTAATGCCAATAGCGCCGAATTTGACCCATATACTGACAATCCGGTTATTAACCTGTTGCCAGAACAACAGGATGTAGTAGATTTAGGCGGGACAATGCGCTTAGGACTTTATCCTTGTCGGGTACTTCCCAACAGCCTAGCTTTCCAACTTTATCAAGAAGAAGTCATTTATGAACGCCACCGTCACCGTTACGAGTTTAATAATGTCTATCGTAGTCAGTTATTAGATTCTGGTTATTTGGTGAGTGGCACATCTCCAGATGGTAGATTAGTGGAAATTATTGAATATCCCAAACATCCTTTCTTTATCGCTTGTCAATTTCATCCTGAATTTCAATCTCGCCCCAATGCACCTCATCCTTTATTTAAAGGATTTATGACCGCTGCAATTTCTCAATTTCATTCGACAACTACCACACCCAAGCCTGTACAAGTTTCTTAGTTGTCAGTTGTCGGTAGGGGCGAAGCATTTGGAAGATAAATTATCGGTCATTGCCAAAAATAGTTCTGCAAATGCTTCGCCCCTACAGTTGTCGGTTTTCCCCATTACCAATTACCTATTTCCAATGCTAACTTAGCAGCGCCTACCATTCCCGCTGTATTTCCTAATTCTGCGGGGAGAATTTGCAAACCTGCGCGGGAAGTTGGTAAAACTCGTTTTTCGATTTCTGCTGTTAATGCAGGTAAGAAAAATTCAAAACTCCCACTGACACCACCACCAATAATAATTGCTTGGGGTGTCAGCACATAGAGTAAACTGGTTAAACCAATTCCTAAGTCCTTACCATATTCTTGCCAAAAAGTCAAGGCTTCTATATCTCCAGCTTGGGCAAGTGCGCCTAATTCTGCTGGTTCTTTGCCTGTGCGGCGACGGATAGCAGAGATTGAAGTATGCTGTTCTAATGAGCCTTGATTGCCACTATTACACATTGGTCCATCAGGATTTAAGGTAATTAAACCTAATTCTGCTGCTGCACCTTGATGTCCGACAAATAATTTACCATCAAGAATAATTGCCCCACCAACGCCAGTCCCCAAAGTTAGTAAAATCAAATTGGGGAAATTTCGGCCTGCACCTAACCAAGCTTCTCCTAAACCTGCACAGTTAGCATCATTAGCCAAAATTGTCGGTTTACCGGTTTTGGCTTCTAACCAATCTGCTAGGGGGACATCATGCCATCCTACTAGATTAATGGCAACTTTCGCAATTCTTCCCGCAGCATCAGCAGGACCAGGAGTACCTAAACCGATAGCGACACTTTCATTATTGGGGTCAATTTGTGATATTGCATCTACTATTGTAAATAATACAGCCTCTGGTGTTGCGGGTTGGGGAGTATCCACAGATAAAGATTGCAAACAATTACCATCTGCTGTGAACCGACCAAGTTTAATCGCAGTTCCCCCTAAATCAATACCAATTACTTGCTGCATAATTTTAATTTATTTTATTTTTACTGTTGACACTCCCCGGTCTAAAGACGCGGGGATTCTACATTCACAGACTCGCCGTTAGACGACAGGTTTGCACCAATCGCCCAAGAGGGCAAATCTCCTGTAGCGTAGCTTCCGGTATGCCCTACCGTAGTTAATCCTAATCTTAGGATGTTGATACTGGCGTTAATATCTCTATCTTCTACAAACCCGCAATGATGACAATTATGGGTTCTAGTTGATAGGGATTTTTTGACTTTTTGACCACAATTAGCACAATTTTGAGAAGTATTATGGGGAGGAACAGCAACTGTTACCTTCCCATATTTGAGTCCAAAATATTCTAACCATTGCCGAAAAGTTGCCCAGCCAGCATCAGAGATTGATTTAGCTAAATGTCGGTTTCTCGCCATGCCTTTAATATTTAAGTCTTCGTAAGCTACCAAATCGTTAGATTGGATCACGGAATATGCTAATCTCTTGCAATATTCTTTTCGCTGCCTACTTACTCTTAAATGTTTACGGGCATACCTATTTTTAGCTTTTAAATAGTTCTTGGATTGTGGTTGTTTAGCTTTCTTCTTATCTCTGCTGAACTTCTTGGATTTCTGGCGATTAGCTCGACTTAATTGCTTTTCTGACTTTCTATAGAATTGTGGAGCAGGCTCTACATTACCTTTTGAATCGGCAATGAAATATTTTAAGCCCACATCTAAGCCAACTATTTGATTCGTTGGTTGAGATTCAATTCTAATTTTGACATCAATTGCAAATTGAGCATAATATCCATCAGCCCGACGGACTAAACGAACTCGCTTAATTTGTTTGATATCATAAAAATTAAGATCGTAAGTACCTTTTAATTTCAGAGTACCTATACCTTTCTTGTCAGAGAAAGTAATTGCTTTTCTGGTTTCGGATAACTTCCAGCCGGTAACTTTGTACTCAACTGAACGGCAATTCTTTTTGAATTTTGGAAATCCCTTCTTACCCTTAACTTTCTTTTTGCAATTATCGTAAAACCGAGCTATTGCACTCCAAGAACGTTCCGCAGCAGATTGTCTTGCCATTGAATTAAGTTCATCCGCAAAAGGAAATTCAGATGCCAAAATCGCGCAATATTTATTGAGATCATATTTCGTCGCACCTTTGTTATCCATCCAATATCTTAAACATTTATTTTGGATGAACTGAGATGCACGAATAGCCTCATCTATTGCGCGATATTGCTTATCTTTTCCTTTGACTTTGAACTCGTAAATTATCATGGTTTCGACCTAAACACCACGAAGCTATGCTAACGCACGGAACATAATCTTGTCAAGAGGAAAAATTTTCTGTGGAGGCTGAAGCCTCTATCTGGCTTTCATCCCTTGCCTAAAGGACAGTTGAGTTTTTCCGCAGTTCGACAAGTGTTACAGTGAGCTTGCCGAACTGCTCACTGACCACCACGCTCCAAAACTCAACTTCAAGGGTTTTCAGCCTAGTCTCTTATAATTTGCACGTTGACAATGGGGTGTAAATTATTATGTGCCTGTTGCCAATTTGCGATTGGCGCACCTTTTAAAATACCAGATAAGGCTAGAGAAACCATAAATCCACCTGTAGCAGCCGCAATTAAAGTAATATTATCGTTCACAAAACTCTCTCAGTAATAATTAAATTTTTGTTGGTTGACAACTAACAACTGTACGGGCGAAGCATTTGGAGAACTATTTTTGGCAATGACCGATAATTTATCTTCCAAATGCTTCGCCCCTACTGACAACTGACTATTGCCTATTTTCTCTTCTTAGACGAGGATTGACAAATTCATTCAACCCCTCACCAAGTAGTGATAACCCTACCACCAAAGTTGTCATTGCTAAACCAGGAAACAGGGTAGTCCACCAAATGCCTGTAGGTAGTGCTTCTAGAGCTTGTTTTAAATCATATCCCCATTCTGGCACGTCTTCGGGTAATCCTAACCCTAAAAATCCTAACCCGCCTAAAACTAAGATGGCATCTGCGGCGTTGAGGGTAAAGAGGACGGGGACGCTTTGAATAACATTGAAAAATAGATACCTTGATAAGACAACCCAGGTAGAAGCACCCATGGCTTGTGCAGCTTCTATATATACTTCAGTTTTGACGCTGACAGTGTGGTTACGGACAACGCGATAATATTGGGGAACGTAAGCTATACTAATAGCGATCGCTGCATTTAAGATTCCTCGTCCCACGACAAAAGCCAATGTTACTGACAGTAATAAACCTGGTAAAGTATAAATACTATCCATAAGAAATAATAGGGCTTTATCCAATTTTCCCCCCAAATAACCGCTGACCATGCCCAAAGGTACACCGATGATCATGCTCAATGATGTCGCTAAAGTCACAACTTGCAGCGCGGCTTGTACACCAAACACACTGCGAGAAAAGACATCATAACCCAAACGACTTGTGCCAAACCAATGTTTGGCCGAAGGTGGTTCATGAATAGGGTTAGAGAGAAACTCTCTGGGGTTTTGCAACCATCCCCAACTTTGGAAAACAGGAGCAAAAAAGGCTAAGAAGATGAAAAATAGGGTCATACCCATCCCAATTAGCATTAATCGCTGGGATAGGCTCGGATTTTTCGTAAATTTCCAGAAATTTGGTAATTGCTTTTTTATAATCGTCATGGGGAAATTCAGAACTGGGTATATTCAACTCGTTCCCAGTCTCTGACTGGGAATGTAGATGTGAGGCTCTGCCTCGAATCAAGTATAGTAGAGCCACAGCTTTTTGGAGTCTATTCCCCGGTAGAGCTAGGGAACGAGGGATAGTAGCCATGTCTATTTTCAGCTTCTAGATAGTGAAAGTACGTCTATATAAGGATTTTAGCCTATTTTTAACCCCCAGTTAGAACTGTTGAACAGATGGGAAAAAAGTTTTTTCCTGGAAGTGATATGAAATTGATCGGAATGGGGTAAGTTATTTCCATCAAGAAACGAACAATAGTCCAAATCAGGGAAAAATCCTATGAAAACCGAACTAAAAGCCAAATTCATCCAACAAATCCTCAGCAAAAAGAAAGATAGCGAAGGTTTCACCCTTATTGAACTGTTAGTTGTTATTATCATCATCGGTATTCTATCCGCTATTGCTCTACCTTCTTTCCTCAGCCAAGCAGGAAAAGCTAGACAAGCGGAAGCAAAAAGCTTTGTTGGTGCAGTCAACAGAGCGCAACAGTCTTACCGGATGGAAAATACTCAATTTGCTGCTGCTACTGCGAGTCTACAAATCAATGTTCCAACTACTGTGGCAACTGATACTAGTGGTAATTTCTACTATTATTATAATATAACAGATAATGGCGCAACCAATACTACTTTTACTGCAAGACCTGTAAATAATGAGTCAAACTCTCTTAGAGCTTATGCTGGTGGTGTAGTTATCCTAGGTGGAAATAATAATGGGCTAACAGACACTGTTGCTTGTATGACAACTGCACCTACTGGCGCTGCTCCCACACTTACCCTGAATACCACTGCGGCCTCCTGTGCTACTCCTAATATCAACATGAAATAAAGTATTCAACTTTATTTTTGCGAATGATATCGGATCTTTTTGTCGGATTTTTTCACATATTGTAGGGGTTAACGGTGTTAATCCCTGCTTTTGATGTTGATTTATGTTTCTAACGGCCAAAACTAATATTAATTTAGAGGATGTTTGAAAAGTATCAGAATTAATCGAGATCCCCCCAACCCCCCTTACAAAGGGGGGCTAAATTTCTCAAAGTCCCCCTTTTCAAGGGGGATTTAGGGGGATCAGATCTCACACGAAAAAGTTTTCAAACAACCTCTTAGACTTGTGTATTCATCCTTTCAAAGTTTTCAATGATTACCACCAACTTAAATAATCAAATTTCTACTACCCCAAGCTTATTAAGCATTCAAGAATATGAACAAAATATTACAGAGAATCCCCAGGAAGTTACTAATTATTGGTATTTAGGACTAGCTTTGTTATTAGCAGGAAGAGAAGAAGAAGCCCAGATAGTCTGGATGACTCCACTGCTAGAATTTGGAGAGGAAGAATCGGAACAATGGCTACTGCAATTAACAGAAGTTTTATTCAATGCTGCCCAACAACAGGAAACAGATTCTCAATCTCAACTGGCTTGGGTAATTCGTCAACACATTAGAGAATTTGTTCCTGGTCATATTAATAATCTTTTAAAAATAATTGAACTAAATATTGATTTAGAAATTGAGGATTTGCAAACAAATGTTAATCAATTAATTGCCATTATATCCGAACTAATAGAACCCCCTATTTTTGATGAGAAATTATTAGTGCAAGTGATTGAGAAGTTGCTTCGTCCTAACCCAGTTAATCCTCCTGCGTTTATAGATAAATTAGTAGAAGCCTTTATACCCTATTTAATAAATTCTGAAACTATTATTAAATTATTGATAGATAAAGCTGATGTCTATAGTCATTTTTTCGACTACCAGATGTCACTTTATTTTGCGAAAATTGCCTACCACCTAAGACCCAATAATTTAGTTTGTCTTGGCAAAATTATTTTTTCCCTGCAAAGTCTATCAGGATCTTATCATAAAGAGTCTATTGATTGGGCAAACAAATATTTAGAAATTGCTCAAGAACCAATTAATGAAATTCTCGGTAATCACTTCTTACTGACAGGATTTTTATATTCTCTTGATTATCCAGAACAAGCGGTTCAGATTTACGAACAATATAAACAACTTTTATCTGATCTTGTCAACAATCAAACAGAAAGCAAAAGTTTGATTGATATCTTAGCCATTGGTCACTTTTTCCTATACATGGAAGATAATCCCCATGAAAATAGATTAATTCGTAATGGATTAGCTGCTTTATGTCAAAAAATGATCTGGAAAGAGTATTCTCAAGAGATTAACATTTATCAACAGCGTTTTAATAGACCTCGTCCTGCTTTGAGTGCGCGTCCTTTAAGGATAGGCTATGTATCAGAGTGTTTTATTTCTCATTCTGTCGGTTATTTAGCTTGGTGGTTATTAAAATATCATAATCGCCAAGAATTTGATATTCATTTATATTCTTTAAGAGAGAATATTTATGATCCACAACAACAAGCTTATAAAAACGAATTTGGTGATCATTTTCATCAATTATGCCCGCCCATAGTGACGGTTACAGATAAAATAAATGAAGATGAAATAGATATTTTAGTTGATTTAGATAGTTTAACTTCCTATAGTAATTGTGTTATTTTAGCTTTGAAACCCGCACCGATTCAAGTTAGTTGGTTAGGGTATGATGCCACTGGTTTCCCGAGGGTTGATTATTTTATTGCTGATAACTATGTTTTACCAGAATCAGCACAGGATTATTATACAGAAAAGATTTGGCGACTCCCGCAAAATTATATTGGTATTGATGGCTTTACTGTGGGAACACCAACTATCAGTAGAGAATCTTTAGATATTCCTAATGATGGAATTATTTATTTTAGTTCTCAAACTGGATTAAAACGTAATCCCGATAATATCCGGTTACAAATGCAAATTATCAAACAAGTTCCTAATAGTTATTTTCTGCTGAAAAGTTTTCGCAGCAATCATGAAGATCTGCAAAATTTTATTGCCCCCCTTGCTGAAGCGGAAGGACTTGATTTAGAATGTTTTAGGTTTTTACCCACTGCACCTACAGACATGGAACACCGGGCGAATCTAGCCATTGCAGATATCGTCTTAGATACCTATCCCTATAATGGTGCAACTACAACCTTGGAAACATTATGGATGGGTATACCGATAGTGACAAGAGTGGGGGAACAATTTGCAGCCCGGAACAGCTATACAATGATGATGAATGTGGGTGTAACTGAAGGTTTAGCTTGGAGTGATGAAGAGTATGTCGAGTGGGGTGTGAAGTTGGGTAAGGATGAGAAATTAAGACAAGAAATTGTGTGGAAATTGCGAAAGTCAAGACAAACATCACCGCTATGGAATGGTCAGAAATTTGCGCGGGAAATGGAGAATGCGTATCAGCAAATGTGGCAAAAGTATGTTGATAGCAGAAAATAAGTAGGTTGGGTTGACGCAAGGAAACCCAACATTTATGGTAACTTTGATATAATGAATAATGCAAGAATCGGCGTTGCTGATTAAGGGTATGAATTTTAGTCTCATGAAAAGGCGCAAAGACGCACTGAGGTTTGAGTTTTAAAGGTTCAATTTGGGAATTTCATACCTCAATTCAGCAACGCCATATTTTTTAATTACAGCACTTCCCGATGTTATGATGTACATATCTAGCGGGCAAGACTTGTACTGAGCTTGTTGAAGTATGCCCGCACCACAAGAGTTTCATGATTCAACTTTGTACCTCATCAAAGCGGAAAACGCTATAAATGACCCATCCTAACAAAAAAAGGATTGTGATTATGTTAAATAAAACACCAAATCAACTACAAAGACTGTATGAAATTGACGATTATCTCTGGTTGGAAGAAACTATTAAGCTTCTAAAAGCAAAAAAATTAGAAAACTTAGACTTAGAAAATTTAATTGAGGAGTTAGAAAGTTTGGGAAGAAATGATTTAAACAAAGTTAGAAGTCTATTAAGACAAATTATAATTCATATTTTACTATTAGAATATTGGCAAGACGAATATGATCGAAACCATCGGCATTGGCAGGGAGAAATAATCGCTTTTAGAGATGATTTAAACAATAGCTTAACTACTACATTAAAAAATAAGTTAGTTCAAGAATTAGATCATATTTACAATGTTGCTTTGAAAGTTGTTGTTCAAAAAACAGGATTAGCATCAAATCTATTCCCTGATAATTGTCCCTATTCTTTAGAACAATTATTAGATGATAATTGGTATCTTCAAAAGTAACTGGATTTGATACAGCGGTTCTTGGTTGAGTGAAATACAAGGACTTCAGCTATCAAAAAGAATCAAAAGTTGCACTATTGCTTAACCCAACCTACATTTCTAAGACTCTTAAAATTGACTTATCAAACTATCCAATGGATAACTTTCTAAGTTACTAACTGGTATTTGTGCTAAATTTATTTTAGCTTCATTACTCAAGATCACTCTACCATAAATACGGGGTAACAAAGATTGCCATTGCATATTTCCTAATTTATCAATCAAGGAAATCTCTATAGTATCGCTAATGTCTAAATCCTCCATTAACAGATTCATGGCTACACTAGATAAAAACATTTCTGCATCTTCAATAGCAATATTACCTGTGTAAATAATCAGGGTAATTTTTTGATTTTCAGGGTGATTTGCTAATGTTTGAATTACCTCTTGTAACTCAAAACCAAGTTCATCTTCTGCTTGTGTCCAATCAGGAAATATGATTAAATTAATATCTCTTAATTTTAACTCATTGATAAAATCGCTGTTTTGATAATTATCTGAAGAAAAGTCTAAATTCAAATCTTGAGATAATTTATTTAGGACAGAGATAACATGAGGTTTTCCATGGAATCCAAAGGTGTTTTGCCAAGAAAAGTTTTCAAGTTCTTCTATGGGTTGTTCAAAACTAAATTTAATAGCAACTTCTAAAGGTGCAAATTTAATACTTTTCCCTGTAAACCAGTCATAAAAATAATGGCAGATAATCAAATCTTCTGATAATGAAGATGTTTGTATATTATCAAAATCCAATTCTGAACATAATTCTAGTAGCTTTTTACTTCTTAAAGAAAAACCACCATTACCCACTCTATTTTTATTTAAGTCAAGTATTTCTACTGTCTGACCTTGGGAGTTAACTAAATGAGATTGTTTCCGCCAAGGTGCAGCAACATAATCATAATTTAAAAATTCCTCTGACCACAACTGAGGATTGATAATAAAACCATCTCCTTGTGTAACTAGGCAAAATTCAGTCTCTATAAATGAATTAAGCTCTTTGATTATAAATCTGCTATATTCAACTAAATTCTTGATAGGATGAATTTTAATAATTTCTAATTGGGGGAAAAGTTCCAAATAACTTTGATCAATTTCCTCAGATGTAAAGAATAATACTCTATTAAAGTTTGCGTTTAAATTGGAAATTACTAAACTTAGTAACGTAAGTTCTATGTCTACAGAAGATATGGTGACTAAAGTTGTATTTTGCAGATTGATTTTATTTGTATTTTTATCCAGTAAATGAATAGCATTATTCAATACTGTGATATTAAGAATCCATTCTGACGCACTAAAAAAGTGGTTTTCTGTGAAATCATCAGCTTCCTCATGTCTAGAAATAACAGCAGGATGTTGAAGAGGAAACTCCAATTCTTCCACCAACATATTGGCTAAGATGCTAGAAATATTTTTACAGTTTTCAGCATTTTCTCCAAAACCGATATTTGACACTAAATTAACTTGTGGTGAGATAGATAAACCCTCATTTATCCACAAGCTAAAAACTAAACTATAATCCCATGTATCATAACCGGATATTATAGCATCAAATATTCCCGACCAATACATAACTGCCTGTTGGTTATCCAGCAAATCACTAAGCCACGAACTATCTTTTAGCTCATTCCATTTTGGAATTGAGACATCATATTTCTCCCAAGCTCGTCGCCAAGTTGCCCACCCCCAAATATGAATATAACGAGAAAAATAATAACTATATTGGTTTCTTTTCCTACCAAATTGTAAATTATTACCAGAAATAATCATAATCCGCTCATCATCACGATATTTTTCTAATAATTCTTCACAGTAACGGAAAAAAGTAGCACCAGGTAAACAGTCATGCTCCAGCACTATCGCCTCTTCTACCTGCTCAAAAACCCAATCTAACCCACTACTAATTCGTTTTCGAGGACCTAAATTGATATTTGAATGATTAGTTAATACCTCACATTCCCAATCAACTTGATTAATAATCGCCCTAGTAGCTTCACATTGTTCGGCTTCACCTTCCCTATTAATTCTTGGAGCATCAGAAATAACCAATAATTTTAGTGGTTTTACTTCACGAATAGCGTCAAATACCCTTTGAGTCGTATCAGTACGATTGAAAATAATTAGGACGACGGGGGTTCTTAATTGCCAGGTACTCATAAAATTTTGCTTTTGAAAAACGTAATCTCAATATTTACAATACTCACATTAAAAGGAGAATTTGCCGGTCATTGATGTCTTTGGTTTGTAATGATTTGGATACTTTTCAATTACTAACACACTATCATAGAAATGAAGTCCAGTACAAGTTTTTGTTAAATGAGATGGTGTTAGTTCCTGATCTTGTGAATGCCAAGCATTAAGTTGATCAATGAAATTTTTGGCATACTCAATGAAAGTACCTTCTTTTTTATAGCCACCACCATATCCTGACCAGTAGCTTGTATGTAAATCTTCAACTAAATATATTCCTCTTTCTTGAACTGCCGGGTATAATTCTTCAAACGAACATATTTGTTGTTCCATTGTATGACCACCATCGTCAATAATAATATCAACTGTTCCTATTGTATTTCTTACATATTGCAGAAAATCTCTATCTGTCTGACTACCAATAAAAATTTTAATGCGATCTTCCTCTAATTCTTGACATCTTGGGTCAATATCAATTCCGTAAATATGTGCCGCTTCACCAAAATAATTTTTCCACATCTGTAATGAACCACCGTGAAATACACCAATTTCCAAGATTTTTACAGGTGATTTTCTAAAACGAGAAAAATGATTGTGGTAAATATCAAAATAGTGATGCCATTTGTGGATTAATCTCCCTTGATTTTGACAAAAGTATTGCCAAAGGGGATTATCATTACCTGAATTTGGCCTAATGATGATATTGTGATCAAGTAAATTAGTAATATTTTCGACTTGCTGCAATATTGAGATTTTATTTCTGTTTATCTCAATAGTTTTATTATTCAATTCTTCTAAAGTCCAACAAGGTAATTCTAATCCTATTTGATTAATAAATTCTTTGTTTTCACTTTCTAAAATAATTCTAGAGTGTAAAATTGGCAATAAGCCTTTATATTCTTCTCGTGAATTTGTTTTGAATAAATTAAATTGTGGTAATTTATCGTCATCAGTTTCTATATTTCCTTGATAACAAAGATTAAGTAAAACATCTGCTAATAAGAAGTTCGCATCTTCTAAATTGGTATTTTGGATATCAATAAGTAAGGCAATATCACTATTATTAGGGTGATCAATAATGGACTGACATACATTTAGTAATTGTGCAAATATTACTTCTATAGATTGACTCCAATCTGGGAAGATGACAAAATTAATATTTTTTAAATTCAGTTGATAGTTATTTTCTTCTGATTTTATAGCTTTTAATACAGCATGAACTTGAATAACTTGATTTCCCGAATTTTTCTCATCAATGCTAACAATACTGAATTCCCCTTTAAAACCATAATGACTTTGACAAAGTGCTAAATAAGGAGGAAATTCTTGGCAATAATACATAAAGGAATTAATATTCCAAAAACTGACATGGGTAGGATCTTGAAATGCCCCTCTGCCATCAGTTGATGGTACGCTAATGTCAACTATTCCATCTGGCTTTAATATTCTCCAGATTTCATTCATTGTGTGGATTCTATCAGGCAGATGCCCAATAATATCATGTGCTTTGATAAAATCAACACTATTATCTGGAAATGGAAAATGACCATTCAAATTAGCAATAACATCTACACCATCAGCAGGAACTAAATCTACACCTATAAAACCTTCAGCTTTATGAGTTCCACATCCTAAATCCACATTTACCAACAAGTTAGCATTATTCATAATGTCAATACTTTTTTATTAATTTGCTTTTTCTGTGATTGTTTCCTTTACATTCGGTAACATAGTCTTAAATCCTACTTATTTAATTTTACCAGTTTCTCCATAACGGCGATCGCTTACTTCACTCCTTAACCCCCTCAATTACCCCTACCTATATATAGAGAGTACCCACAATTTCCAAAAATCTATCACTTTCTGGATATACTAATGTTAATTTTCACAGATCTTTACAATTGACATGAAAATGTCAGTATCAATCCCTTGACTCCTGCTATAATTTATTCATATTTTATGATACAATTATTCTTATGAGGTACAAAGTTGAATCATGAAACTCTTGTAGTGCGGGCATCTTGCCCGCTAGATATGTACCTCATAACACCGGGAAGTGCTGTATAAACATATCTCCATATTTTTAACAACCTGGGTTCAACAATGCTCATTGGTGTCAACTTAACGTAAAACCCATAACCCGCCTGGGAATTAATTCCCAGTCTCATAGTTCAAGTCCGTTAAAACGGACTAATAAACTTTCCTAATATTTAGTCATCTTTAGATGACTTTCGCTATTAGCAAGGAACTTGAGTTCCTTGCGGGATAGAGGTTTTACATCATATCAAGATTACTCAATCATCAAATTCAACGCCTAATTCTCGCAATTTCGCTGCTAATTTATCAGCCCGTTGTTTTTCCTGTTCTGCCCGTTGTTTTTCCTGTTCCGCCCGTTGTTTTTCTTGTTCAGCTTGTTCTTCTCCTGTTAATAAGAAATTTCCTGCTAAATCCCACCACCTTAACCAAGGTAACTCGACATTTTTATATGTTCCTTGCCAAATTCCTAATTCAACACCCATTTTTTCAATCACATAATGACCCCTTGCATTAGGTGGCATCAGGTGATATTGTCCTTCGATTAAATGATATAATTCTAATGATGATTTCTTTTCTTCATAAATACCGTAAAAAGGTACTCTAATCGCTTTTTCATAAACCCAAAATTTTCCTTGATATGGAGTTTCGTCCCTTTCTTCTCTACCATTACCTGATACAAATTCAATGACAATTAGGGGAGCAACTAATTCTTGCCACATCACATAAGAACGGCGCATTTGACCATTTAGAGCCGGTGGCACATCAGGAACATAAAACCAATCTGGCGCTTCTGCACCTCGTTCTGGTGGTTCTGTAATCCGCCAATAAATACCGCTATCTTGTCCTATGCAAAATTGCTTATCTGGATGAATTGCTTGTAATTTTGACCAGATAGATTCTGTTAACAGAATACTTTGAGGATGTTCTTGAAAATTTTTCACGAAATTTCCATCTTCACAGGGTAATTGAGTATGATCTGGTAACTGTGTTGAAGGAGCAAGTTTCAGGGTGTCCATAATTTTCCATTTTGGAAGAATATGTTTGGTGTTAGCTAAGATGGGATATAGTTTTATATCGATCAAACTATATTATAAACAATTCTGATATGATTTTTATTTTCCTATTGTCTTCTTTGTATTCGCTAAAACAGTTTGATAATCCTGTCTATCTGGATGTAATTTTACCAACCTTTCCATCAAAGCGATCGCACTTTTATTATCCCCCATTCGCAATCGAATCATAGACAACTTCTCAAGTGCAGTTTGATTATTTGGTTCACGCTGCAAAACTAACTCATACCCCTTAATCTGTTTTTGCAACTCAGTTTCAGCCGATTGAACTACTGCTTGCTTTGGTTTTTCCCAAGCCTGTTTGATGGTATTAACCCCTCCAAACAACATTGAACCACCAAATGAAACCATTCCAATATATGTAACAATTCTTTTCTTTCGCTCAATCTGCTTACCGCGCTGAACTAAATAATCATCTCCTGAAGTAGCCATGTATCAAAAATTGCTGTTATCCAAATTGCAGCATCACTCCTACAATATAGAATACCCACCACCAGCAAAAAAAATATCACTCACCATTCCCAACTGACATTTTAACATTTATCCCCAAATCAAACCACTACGGGGAGGAATAATTAAACAAACATTTTCCTCTTTCCAGATAATTTCCCCATTCCCAAATAAAACTTGATTTGGTTGACTTTGTAAACTACTACAATCTAGGTTGACTGTAATAGTTTCAGTTCCTACATTCACAGCAATAATTAATTCTTCACTTTCTAAAATTCGCGCAAATACATAAACTGTTTCTTTTGCATAGAGAACTTGGTATTTACCAATTCGCAAAGCCGGATAATTTTGTCGAATAGCAATTAATTGTTTATGAGTATTTAAAATTTTGGGATTCCAGTCAGATTCAGGAGGGAAAACCCGCCGACAATCGGGATCTATTGCACCAGGTAAACCAACTTCATCACCATAGTAAATACTAGGCGCACCGGGAAAAGTGAATAATAACAAATTACACAATTCTACACTTGCTTGATCACTGTCAGCAATACTCATTAATCTGGCTGTATCATGGCTACTGAGAAGGTTTAATTGTGTTAGTTGAATTTCCCAAGGATACAGTTCTAAAAGACTGTGAATTTTGGCTGCATATTCAGTCGCATCTAGGGCAGGATAGGGAGAATAACCTTGAGATATAACTAAGTCTAATACTACTTTATCGCCTACTGCAAACGCCAGCACTGCCTCATTAAATAAATAATTCAATACCCCATCAAATTGCGTACCATCGAGCCATTCACGGGCATCTGACCAGACCTCACCAACAATATAAGCCTCTGAGTTAATACCTTTAACTCGTTGGCGAAATTCCTGCCAAAAACCAGGAGTTTTAATTTCATAAGGAACATCTAACCGCCAACCATCAATGCCAAATTCTAACCAATATTCGGCAATTTTCATGATATACTCTTTCACATCTGGATGATCATGATTAAAGGTTGGTAAAGAGCGAATCCCCGCCCAAGCATCATAATTAGCGGGTAAACTACCATCATAAGGGGCAAGCGGCCAATCTTGAATTTTAAACCAATTTACCCAAGGAGAATTAGAACCATTTTCTAACACATCATGGAAAAAGAAAAAGCCTCGACTAGAATGATTAAATACGCCATCAAGAACTATTTTCATATTGCGGGCGTGGGCAGCACCTATTAATGCTCGCAAAGCCTGATTACCCCCCAACATGGGATCAACTTGGTAATAATCATGGGTATGATAACGATGATTACTAGCAGATTGAAAAATGGGTGTAAAGTAAATTGCATTCACCCCTAAACTTTGGATATAGTCTAATTCTTCCAGCACCCCCCATAAATCACCACCTTTGTAACCTTGGAGAGTAGGTGGTGCATCCCAGGCTTCCAAATTGCTATTATTTAAGAAACTGTCACGGGAACGTTGACTTCTGGCAAATCTATCAGGAAAGATTTGATAGAAAACCGCGTGTTTAACCCAATCTGGCGTTTGAATTTCCATAAATACATCTATGAGCAACTTAACATATAGCAATTTTAAACCAGATGTAAACAACCCCCTTGTATTTCCCTCTGTGTCCTCTGTGTCTCTGTGGTTCGTTTAAAATATATTGTCGCCATACATTTAGAGTATGACCAATTAAATACCCAGAACCCACAGCATATCAATTACCAAATTTCCCCTCTTTCCTAGTCACGAAAGGATAAATAATTGGTACAATTGTTTGCTTAACCCAGTTTCCAGTTAACCAGTGCCTCATGGTATATGTCAAGCGCGTTGAACTTACCAATTTTAAATCCTTCGGTGGGACTACTGCTGTCCCTTTACTACCGGGGTGTACTGTCATATCTGGGCCTAATGGTTCTGGAAAATCAAATATTCTGGATGCGTTGCTGTTTTGCTTGGGACTGGCTAGTTCTAAGGGTATGCGGGCGGAACGTTTACCGGATTTGGTGAATAATGCCCAAAAACATAAGGGGCGTTCGGCGCTGGAAGCTAGTGTAACTGTGACTTTTGATATTTCGGATGTCTCTCGCAGAGGCGCGGAGGCACAGAGGGAGGATGTGGGGGAGGTAGGGGAAGTAGGGGAAGTAGGGGAGGTAGGGGAGGTAGGGGAGGTAGGGGAGGTAGGGGAGGTAGGGGAGGTAGGGGAAAATCCAAAATCTAAAATCCAAAATCCAAAATCGTCTGAGTGGAGTGTTACTCGGCGGTTGCGGGTGTCTCAGCAGGGGGGGTACACGTCGAATTATTATATTAATGGTGTGGCTTGTACTTTGACTGAGTTACATGAGGATTTGGAGGAACTGCGGATTTATCCTGAAGGGTATAATGTAGTGTTGCAGGGGGATGTGACGAGTATTATCTCGATGAATGCGCGGGAACGTCGGGAAATTATTGATGAGTTGGCTGGGGTGGCGACTTATGATCGGAAGATTATCCAAGCTAGGTCTACTTTGGATGAGGTGAAGGATAAGGAGGATAGTTGTCGGATTATTCAGACTGAGTTAAGTATACAATGCGATCGCCTGTCTCAAGATAAGGCTAAGGCGGAAAAGTATCAATTATTGAAAGTTGAATTTATCCAAAAGCAGTCTTGGGAATCTGTGTTATCTTGGCGTTCTCTCCAAGCACAGCAGGAAAAGCTGGTTGCACAAGTTCAAGAGGGCGATCGCAATTTCAGTGATTTTACTACTCAGTTAAATATAACTAATTCTCAAATTGATCAAAAAACTACTGAATTAGATCAACTCAATCTCCGGGTAAAGGCTTTGGGGGAAGAGGAACTTCTGTCTGTTCAATCAAATCTCGCTACTCAGGAAGCGGAACGGAAACAACTCCAACGTCAACAACGGGAGTTAGAAACATCTATTCAAGAATCTACAAAGCGATTAAATCAAACTTATCAAGAAATTCAACAATATCAACTGGCTTTAGAGGAAGCTATAAAAAGTCATAATGTAGAGACGTTCCATGGAACGTCTCTACAATCAGAACGTGACACCGCTCAACAAAATTTAGAATCTTCTCGTCAAGCTGCTGCGGAAATTGCAACCGCTTCAGAAGCCTGGGTACAACAACAAACGGCATTAAATCGGCAAATTGAATCTTTATTGCATATTCTCGAACCCCAACGCACTGAACAAGCGCAATTACAGGAACGCAATACTCAATTACAAGAATTGATTTCTGAACAATCTCAGTTAATTGCGACTTTAGAACCGGAATTAACTGCAAAACAAGTTGAATGCGTGAGTTTGGAAACGGAATTTAATGCTTCTACTCAACCTATTCAGAATTTAGCGGAAAATCTCGCTGCAACGGAACAAGAGTTACAAATTCAACAAGATACTCAAAAGCGACTTTTACAAGAACAACGAGATAAACAACGTCAATTAGATAAGTTAGAGGCACAAACTCAAGCGCAACAGGAAATACAAGGAACACAAGCAAGTAAGGTAATTTTACAGTCGGAAATGCCCGGTTTATGTGGTTTAGTGGTGCAGTTGGGTAAGGTAGATCCCAAATATCAAACAGCGTTGGAAATGGCTGCTGGTGGACGTTTAGGACATATTGTGGTTGAAGATGATAGTGTGGCATCTGCGGGAATTGAACTGTTGAAACAAAAACGGGCAGGAAGGGCAACTTTTTTACCTTTAAATAAGATTAAAGTCCCTAGATTTACCCAAGATGCAACTCTGCGTTTAGCTGATGGTTTTGTTAATTATGCGGTAAATTTGGTAGAATGCGATCGCCGTTATCATGATGTATTTGCCTATGTTTTTGGTGCAACGGTAGTATTTGCGACTCTTGCCCAAGCTCGGAAAAATATGGGACTATATCGTATTGTCACTTTACAAGGGGAATTATTAGAAACAAGCGGAGCAATGACTGGGGGTAGTAGTAGTCAACGTTCATCTTTACGCTTTGATAACGGTGAAGCCGGGGAATCTCAGGAAGTCGCTAATTTAAAAACTCGCTTAATAGATATTGACCGGATTTTAGACCGTTGTGGAGAAGCAATTTCTAATTTAGGAACTCGCACTAAAACATTAACTTTAGAATTAACGGAAGCACGTCAAGGACGGAGAGAACAACAATTATATTTAGAACAGTTAAAGAAAGAGATTAAGAGTTTAACAACGCAGTTAGAAAATACTCGTTCTCAACTTTCCCAAAATACCCAAAAATTTACATCTGCACAATCCCGGTTAGCAGTTTTAAATCGGGAATTACCAGAACAAGAAACTCAATTACAACAATTGCGACATACTTTAGCTGAGTTGGAATCTTCCCAAACCCCTAGCGAATGGCAACAAATCCAGGCTATCATTAAAACCCAAGAACAGGAATTACAACAACGGGAAACAGCGTTAAGAGATGTTCAACAACAATTAAAAAATCTCGAAAATCAACAACAACGATTACAAGAAAAAATAGAAGAATCTCAAACGCGAGTTATTCAATATCAACAAGAAGAAACAACTGGAAAACAGCAACAAGCAACAGTTAATAGTCAAGTGGTCGAATTGAGTAATTTGATTACTGTAAATCAAGCTAATTTACGGAAATTAGAAGAGAATTTAGGGGAAGAAAAGAAAAATCGAGATACAGCAGAAACCGAATTGCGATCGCTCTTATTGCGTCAACAACAATTACAATGGGAAATAGAGAAACTGCAAGAAACTCAACAAAAACGCCGGGAAGATTTAACAGCACTGCAAAACCAACTGCGAGATTTAGGTGCAGAATTACCTAGTCCTTTACCAGAAGTTCCCAATAAAGTTGATTTAGAAGACTTACAAAAAGAATTGCGGACTATAGGTAAACGTTTACAGGCAATGGAACCTGTGAATATGTTAGCTTTGGAAGAATTCGATAAAGTCCAAGGTCGTCTTCAAGAACTTACGGAAAAATTAGAGACTTTAGAAGGTGAACGGACAGAATTATTATTAAGAATTGAAAACTTTACCACCCTCCGTCAAAAAGCATTTAAAGAAGCTTTTGATGCAGTAAATGAGAACTTTCAATCAATTTTTGCTATTCTTTCCGATGGTGACGGTTATTTACAACTAGATAATCCTGAAGATCCTTTTAACAGTGGCTTAAACCTAGTCGCACACCCCAAAGGTAAACCTGTACAACGTCTTGCTTCTATGTCTGGGGGAGAGAAATCCTTAACTGCATTAAGTTTTATTTTCTCTCTACAACGTTATCGTCCATCTCCATTTTATGCCTTTGACGAAGTGGATATGTTTTTAGATGGTGCAAATGTGGAACGATTAGCGAGAATGATTAAACAACAGGCAGAACAGGCACAGTTTATAGTTGTGAGTTTGCGCCGTCCGATGATAGAATCAGCACAGCGGACAATTGGGGTGACGCAAGCTAGAGGTGCGTATACTCAAGTTTTGGGTATTAAATTACAGTCATCTAATTGATAGGTAAGACGTGAGCAAATAATTAATAACCCTCTTCTGTCAGATTGGGAAAATGCAATACCTGAAAGGTTTACGGGGCTTTGGTTTTGACATTTTATGCAGTAATTTTATTTTTTAATACATAAAAAAGCACCAAACCTGCGTGAAATAAGAGTTACAAAAGATGAATTCGATTATTGTTTTCCGAGAGTGACAGAACAGGGATAATTAGGGCTTGCTGAATAAGTACCCAAAGCGAACCTAGATGCCACACAGTGCGAAAAATGGTGGTTTGGGAGATTGGTTTCCAAATTCACCCCCTGATTTTTCATAGAAATACAAGGATTTTGAGGCTCTAAATGCCATAGCCTTGCACTTTTTTGTTCCCAAAATCCGCGAAACCCTTATTGAAAAGCGGTTCTAGCTTTACTCAGTAAGCCCTAAGTAACGTTAGCCATACAAAAAACTCCTTACAGAGTACAGTAATGGCATTTTAGCATAAATGCGCTTAACCTACCCTATGGACTAGGGGTGATAATTAAGCGTGTGTCAATATATTCCCATCAGAGACTCACGCAAATGGTAAGTCTCATAAGGGAGAATATGAATTGAAATCAAGCTTCAAAAATATGCTTTAGACAGCTAACCGCAACTGCTGAGGTTGTTGTTGCAATATTAAGTTGATAACTTCTGGACTCCATTTGAGACCTTGACTACTGAATTGTGCATAATGCTTTGCTTTTTCAGTTGGTTGCCATGGCCAGTTATCCTTAAGTTTGGTGATATATCCCATTTGTGCCAGCGTTTCAATGACACGCTGATAAGTCCAGTTTTGTCCAGTCCTATCATTAAGATCCTTGGCTATCTCTGTAGCAGTAAGATATTTCTGGGGAAGGGTTGGTTTAATGAGTCTCCAGTCTACCTTGACTGTAATTTCTAGATGTTCCAAAACTTCAAGGTTGCTAGTTGCAAAATGAAGTTGTTGAACATTAGCATTTTGTGCCATAATAAATTTGACTCCTCTTTGTTCTAAGGAATTGGAGTTGATGATTTGCAAAAATCAGTAGAAGTTTTACTTCCAGTGAATGTCAAGCCTAGCTCGTCACAGCCATGCTGACATTCAATTATGGGTTATTAGCAGAAGTATCTTTAACCCACCCGTGCAATTACCATAGCATGAGGTGAGAGTTTCGCGCAAGCTTTCTCTTAAAAAATTATAGTAGTCGTCCAATATTTATAAACCATATCATAGTTAATTTTCATTGTCAAGCAAACACATAAAAAATCACTAAATGCTTGTAGATGTTGGGTTTCCTCTGTTGCACTGGTGATATTCAGCTATGGTAAAGGGGTTAGCAATAAATATGTTTATCCAAAAAATAAATCCCCGACTTCTTTGAGAAGTCGGGGATCTGAGTCTTACTTAATCACAATAAGCTAATGATCAAGAAAAAGTCAAAATTATGCCAGTACGATAGCGAAGCACTCCGTAGGAATCGCCAATTGATTTTAAGTTTAATCAGCGAACTGACAAGTCAGCGCTTACGCGATCGCTCAAATTAGACTTATAAAGCGAGATCGTTTATAATATACTGAATAGACAACATATATTAGACAACCATACCCAAAATATTAGCAACAATATAGTTTTATTTAATATTAGGAGAAGTAAATGGAAGGTAAAAGATTTATTCATAAAATCAAATTACAAAATTTTCTCTCCTATGGAAGTGAAGGGGAAGAAATTGAATTACAACCGCTAAATGTGTTAATTGGTGCTAATACATCTGGAAAATCTAATTTAATAGAAGCTATTGGTATTTTACGCGCAACACCGACAGATTTACCAGCCGCATTTCGTCAAGGTGGAGGTATTAATGAATTTTTATGGAAAGGTAATAAAGATACTCTAGGTGCAAAAATTAAAGTCACTGTAAATTATCAATCAGGATTACAAACACTGAAATATAAACTAGAATTTAGTGAAATGAATCAGAGGTTTTTCTTGATAGATGAATATATCCATAGTGATGATTTCGTTCATTATTCTTACAATGATAAAAATCTTGAACCTGTTTTTAATGTTCGAGAAAAAGATTTATCGGGGATAGAGAAAATATCTCAAGAAACTTGGAATAAGAATGATTTAAAATATGATCAATCTATATTATCCCAATTAAAAGCAGCACGTAAATATCCAGAGATTACTTATCTGAGTGATAGCTTCAATAAAATAAGTATATATAGAGATTTACCTATAGGCAGAAATTCTCAACCGCGTAAACCTCAACCTACAGATTTACCTCAACATCCTTTATTAGAAGATGGTAGTAATTTAGGTTTAGTTTTAAATGATTTAAACTACCAGATAGGTAGAAGTAAAATTATTGAAACCCTGAAAAAATTCTATGAATCAGCAGAAGATATACATGGACAAGTATATGGTAATTCAATACAAATATTTATTCGGGAAGAAGGTGTAATTCAACCAATTCCAGCAACTCGTTTATCTGATGGAACATTGCGGTATTTATGTTTAATGGCGTTACTTTTAGATCCTACTCCACCACCACTAATTTGTATTGAAGAACCAGAATTAGGTTTACATCCAGATATTTTACCAACTATTGCCGAATTATTAATTGAAGCATCTCAGAGAACTCAATTAATTGTCACGACTCATTCTGATGCTTTGGTTTCTGCTTTGAGTGAATATCCTGAATCTGTCGTAGTTTGTGAAAGAGATAATACAGGAACTCATTTAAGGAGACTTAAACCAGATAAACTCAAAGACTGGTTAGAAAATTATACTTTAGGTGATTTGTGGCGGATGGGTGAAATAGGTGGAAACAGATGGTAAAAGAGATTAGAATTTATATAGAAGGTGGTGGAGATTCCAAAAATCAGAAATCTTCACTTAGAAAGGGATTTAGTAAGTTTTTTTTAGAATTAGTAAAGGAAGCAACAACCAAAAACATTAAATGGAATATCATTATGTGTGGTACTCGGAATAATACTTTCCGTGATTTCAAAAATGCTTTAAAATCTCATCCTGATGCTTTTAATGTATTATTAGTTGATGCTGAAGCACCTGTAAATAAAAAATCTCCTTGGGAACATTTAAAATTTAGAGATAATTGGGATAAACCAACAGAAGTTGATGATGATAATTGTCATTTAATGGTACAAACAATGGAAGCTTGGTTTATTGCTGATTTTGCAACGCTGAAAAAATTTTATGGCCAAGGTTTTAAAGAAAATGCTATTCCCAAAAACGCTAATGTGGAAACTATTGCAAAAGATAATTTAGAACCTACTCTCAAAACTGCGACTGGTAGAACTACTAAGGGAGAATATCACAAAATAAAACACGCCTCTGAACTATTAGAATCATTAGATGTAACTCAGGTTCGTCAAGCTTCTCCTTATTGCGATCGCTTATTTACTAAAATCAAGGATCAGATATTTACCAGATGAATCATAGCCTAGTGCTGTTCCTCTTGTGCTTGTCCTCAGTAGGTTAGATTAATAAAGTGCGATCGCTTGTTGCTTGGATTGATAAATTGCGATAGCGAAGCGCTCCGTAGGAATCGCTCGCAGGTTAGATGGATAAAGTACGAGTTCGCCACTTACACCCTGACCAAATGCGAAAAACCCAATAACAGCTTAACCGAACCTACAGTTTTAAATACATCAGCCAAAAAATAATTTAATCATCATAATTCTACCCAATTCTCTAAACTTAAACCCTCAACTCTGGCTAAATCACTATCATTAGAAACCACAATTAAATCTTTAAGAATAGCAGTAGCAGCGATTAAAACATCTTCAGTTTGAATTGGTACACCCCTTAATCTCAAATTAGCATGAATTTGGGCAGCTTTTTCTAAAATTGCCAAATCATCTAAGAAAATAATCGGATATTCTTGACAAAATTCCTCAAATCTTGCTCTTTGTTTTGGTGCATCAACCGCTAAAAAACCTCGCCTAATTTCAAAATAGGTGATACAACTAATAAAAATCTTTTCTTCCTTAGACTCACTAATTGTAATCTTGTGAAGAATTTGGGAATTTTGTTTGAGTGCTAAAGAAACAATATTAGTATCTAATAAATAATTCATAAATTTTCTATTTTCTTTTAACTGCATCATCAAAAATTGCCATTTGTTCAGGAGTAAAATCCTCTCCTATTTTAGCCAAAAGGTGTAGAGCCATGATACCACTACAACGCTTTTTAAGACTTTCTTCTGATATCTGACTAAATTCTTCTAAAGAAAAGTTTTCTTTAAATACTTTTACTAAATCTTGAACCATTTTCCTATAATTTAGATCCTCTTTAAATAAAGGACGTTCTTCCATTAAAATAGCAACAACATTCTCAATTCTCTTAATTATTGATTCTTGTTTCATATCAGTTGATAACATAATTATTACCTCACTAAATAGTCTTTATGTTCATTATATCAAGTTTGTGAACTTTTGGGAATTATTTATACTAACACTTTTAAATCACCAATGAGTCCCCAAAAGTTTGTAGCGACTGTTTTGAATGTCAAGCGATAGCGAAGCGCGACCTAGGAATCGTTTGTAGTTTGGATTGATAAAGTGCGATAGCGAAGCGCGACCTAGGAATCGTTTGTAGTTTGGATTGATAAAGTGCGATAGCGAAGCGCGACCTAGGAATCGTTTGTAGGTTGGATTGATAAAGTGCGATAGCGAAGCGCGACCTAGGAATCGTTTGTAGTTTGGATTGATAAAGTGCGATCGCCATTTTACGCCTTTGATGAAGTGGATATGTTTTTAGACGGGTCAAATGTGGAACGATTAGCGAGAATGATCAAACAACAGGCAGAACAGGCACAGTTTATAGTTGTGAGCTTGCGCCGTCCGATGATAGAATCAGCACAGAGGACAATTGGGGTGACTCAAGCTAGAGGTGCATATACTCAAGTTTTGGGTATTAAGTTGCAATCATCTAATTGATAGGTAAGAGCTAATCAGGGGGATAAAAATTCATCTTTTTAATTACCCATTACCAATTGTCAAGTTTCTGTTAAAAATAGTGATATCCATAAACTGGATTCGAGATTGGCTACGGCACAGCGAACAGGACGTACCTGGTGATACAATATATTTAATTTTTATGAGTTATTCAAAGGCCCAATTTTAGGTACAAATAAGGCTATGCAAGTAAAAATCATTGGACAAGCAAAAGATTTACGGACAAATACAGATATTCTTTATGCTCAATTATCCATACAAGACTATTTATGTTTAGTTGGAGATAACTTTGATGATTATGAACCTCAAAGAAGGCGCGAGAAATACAAAGCATATGATCGAATGAAATTGGATATCAAGCGCGGTGCTTTATTACCTTCTATAACTCTCGCAGTAAAACCAGAATTAGTCAGTAATCTCTTACCTCTGTTAAAAGAACCGGATAATAAAGAACTTGAAACTGCTTTAAGTAAACCAGGACAAGTAGATATTTTGGATGGATTGCAACGGACTTTTATTTTAAGCGACATAGCTAAGGAGAGTTTTAACTTTAATCCAGAACAGAAAGTTCTTGTGGAGTTCTGGCTTGAAGGTAACATCCGAAATCTTATTTATCGAATTATTGTCCTAAATGCAGGACAGAAACCGATGACTATGAAACATCAGATTGGTCTTTTGTTCATCACTCTAAATGACACACTTAAGACTGAAATACCAGATATTGAAATTTTCAAAGAAAAAGAATCTGCACGCCGAACAAAGGCTAGAAGATACCATCTAGATAGAATTGCCACCGCATATCAAAGCTTTATAACTAAAAGTGCAGAAATTCAGAGACAGAATGTTGTCGCACAGAAATTAGTTGAAGAAGAAATTTTAGATTCTACAGAAAAGGAACTTGGAGATCAGTTTGAAGATTTCAAAAATTATCTAAGAATCTATGCCGATTTAGATGTTGAAATATCTCGAATATATACAGGAAATGCTGATCAAGAAATACTCAATAGTATAAAAGCTGAACAAGAAATACCAAATGGTATAAAATGGTTTGGAGAAGAAAGTGTTATGAACTCTTTTTTTGCTGCCCTTGCCCTTGCATCTAGCAATAATAATTCAGAGCGAGTACAAAAAGCTTTAGATACTCTTCTAAAATCACTTAGAGATACTCAAGAAGGAGATGATCCTCTAGCATTGGAAAAATTACAGGAGTTAGAAAGTGGATTTAATGCGCGTAAGGTAAGTCTGGGCTTTGCAAAAAGGAAACTTCTGACAAATGGCTTCAAAGAATACTTTCGTGAGGCAGGAAAAGAAAGTTTTGTTAATTGTTGGATAACAGCAGCAGAGTAACTATGAAATATGATGATTTAGAAGAACTTGATGATAGTGATCTTCCCTATGATATAACTCACTTCTCTGAACATGATGGTATTTGCACTCTCAACGGAATGATACCGATACCAGTAGATGCGGTATCCTTTTCCTACGAGGGTGATGAAGACATTGAAATTTATAATGAGCGTGATAACTTTTTGGGTGTTCTCTGTATATGTAAATCTAATACTGATATAAATATTGCAAGTCTAACAGAGGCAAGATATATTGCTTATATTAATGAAGTTGACAAAGATACGTTTCGGTTTCCCTACAAATTTATTAAAAACTACTTAGTGATTGATGTATGTGAGTATGAAGATTATAAAAATAACTATATGGATTCTGCACCTATTTGGGGAGGATTTTTCCACTCAAATGCAGCATCTAATTTACATCAAGCATATCGTTTTAAGCCTTCTAGATTGATTGCTAGACCTAGCATTGTACTTCCAACTCCCTATCATAAAGAAAGTTGCATTCGTTCAGTAGTTCAACCCTATGCTTTTGAAAGATTTTTAAAGCTTTATCACCTTCTGGAACTGATTTTCGACTGGAACTTAGTTCAGCAAATAAAAAGTTTAGATAATGATTTACAAGGAATAGGACAATTACTCAATCAATATAGCAACAATAAGGAAATTGATAGCTTAAAAAAGTTACTTAAAAGTAAATGTGATGATCAGAACAAAGTTGATAAAATTGCAGATTGTCTAAATAAAATTAACTCTCCAGATTATTTAGATAAGGGAATGAAGATTTTTTTCGATTATGGTAAAGACGGTAATCCTTACAACAAAATCAATAATATCATTCCATTTCAAGATTTGATGAACAGGGGAGGATTTACCCGAAGTAATTCCAGAGATTCATCTATTACAGGCATAACAGAAAATAACTATAAAGGGTTAGTAATAGATTTTTCAGCCTATTGTATATATCGTGTGAGATGTTGTACTGCTCACAATCGCATAGGTGAGTATGTTATGTCTAACGATGATGAAGGATTCGTTGTTGAATTTGCTGAACCCTTGCTTCGTGAGGTACTATGTCAAATATTTAGTGAGTGAAGATTGAGAAACATAAAGCAATGCGATCGCTGGTAGGTTGGATTGACCAAGTGCGATAGCGAAGCGCGACCTAGGAATCGCTCGTGGGTTGGATTGATAAAGTGCGATCGCCTGTTGGGGTTAGGTGTAATCGGCGATCTTGTAGTGCGATAGCAAAGCGTTTCGTTGGAATCGCTATTTACACTCTGACCAAGTGCGAAAAACTCAATAACACGCTAAAATTATCATATATCTACAAAATTAACTAGGTAATTAAACATGAGGTTAAAAGCAACTGCTCAAGGCTTATTTATCCCTAAAGAACTATTAGGGGAAGCTCAAGAATTTGAAATTATTACAGACCACGAAAAGCTGATAATCACTCGGATCAAAAAGTCATCGTCAATCTGGGACTTAGGCAAAAATCCTGTAGAATGTGATGTACAAGATGGAGCGGTTAATCATGATCATTATTTGTATAACAAATGAAAAACATATATTTTTTAGATACAAGCTATATTTTAGCTTTGGAAATAAAAAATGAATATGCTCATCACCAAGTAATACAAAACTGGTCTAATTTAGCGATTTCAAAACCATTTTTAGTCACGACAACTTATGTTTTTGATGAAATAGTCACTTTTTTAAATAGCCGAAATCTTCATCATAAAGCTGTTGAAATTGGTAATCAGTTACTAGAAAGTCCAGACATAGAATTAGTTGAGATAGATCAGGTTTTATTCAACCAAGGATGGGAATATTTTCAAAAATATCAGGATAAGTCTTACTCTTTGACAGATTGTTTATCCTTCATTGTCATGCAAGACCGAAAAATTTCTACAGCCTTGACCTTAGATAATCATTTTCGTCAAGCAGGATTTAAAATTTTACCATCATAATTTTATGTTTTCGATTCTTCAGTGATTTGTGCGATTAGTGCAGAAAGTGCGATAGCGAAGCGCGACCTAGGAATCGCTCGTAGGTTGGATTGATAAAGTGCGATAGCGAAGCGTTCCGCAGGAATCGCTCATAGGTTGAATTGATAAAGTGCGATCTGTAAATAGCCGTTTTGCTGCAATTTTTGCCCCAATTTTGGTGATATACTTGTTGAAAACATATATAATGTCTAACCATGAATTTTAAATTAACTAAAGTGTTCAAGAGAGTCTCTGAAGGCTACATAGGTTTTGTCGAAGAACTGCCTGGAGCAAATACTCAGGGTGATACTCTTGATGAAGCAAGAGTTAATCTGGAGGAAGCTATTGAGTTGGTACTAGAAGCTAACCGCTTTTTAACAGAGGAACTACTTCAAGATCAGGACGTTATTCGTGAACCTATTTTTTTATCAGTTGCATGAAGCGTGTAGACTTAGTTCGTCATCTTGAAGCCAATAGTTGTGAGTTTTTAAGAGAAGGTGGTAGCCATACTATTTATGTCAATCGGGCTGCACAGAGATCAACGTCTATTCCACGCCATCGTGAGATTAACAACTTACTTGCTAGAAAGATATGTCGCGATTTACAAGTGCCAGATCCAAATATAACCTAACACTTCGTTCACAGGAATAGCGATCGCCAAATCAAGAAATTGATAGGCGATCTATGTATAATAAAGCATTGGAGCGGAAAATATTGTGATATTTTGGTGTGATAGCGAACGCATTGCGTCCCGGAGGGAACTAGCGCGACCTAGGAATCGCTTGTGAGTTAAATTGATAAAGTGCGATTCGCTTGTAGGTTAGATTGATAAAGTGCGATCGGGAAGCACTCCGCAGGAATCGTCGCTAGGAGAAACCTGAGATCCCATTCCTTTGACGCGCTTGAGTAACTGTGGCAAGCTGTTAATTGGAACTGACCACTGACCACTGACCACTGACAACTAACAACCTACTTAAATACAATCATGTTTACCATTGACATTCAACAAAGACAATACAAAACTTACATCCTGTCAGATAAAACCGCTGGTACACAAATAGAAGTTGTCCCAGAAAGAGGTGGTATCATCACTCGTTGGCTAGTGCAAGGTCAAGAAATATTTTACCTAGACGCTGAACGCTTTACTCATCCTGATTTGAGCGTCAGGGGCGGCAATCCAATTTTGTTTCCTCTTTGCGGTAATTTACCTGATAATATTTACATTGTTGATGGAAAAGAGTATACCATTAAACAACATGGCTTTGCGCGGGAATTGCCTTGGACAGCAACAGCGCAAAATACTGAAGGTAAGGCTAGTCTAACTGTAGTTCTCAGCAGCAACGAGGAAACAAAGGCAGTTTATCCTTTTGATTTTCAATTGGCTTTTACCTACGAACTCCAAGGTAATACCTTAGTAGTGCGTCAGGAATATAAAAATCTGTCATCTACACCCATGCCATTTTCCGCTGGTTTCCACCCTTATTTTCTCTGTGGTGACAAAAATCAGCTAGAAGTGGAACTTCCTTCTACACGATATCAAGATAACAAAACTAAGGAAATCCACGCCTTTAACGGCAAATTTGACTTTAATCAAGATGAAATTGATTTTGCCTTTGGACAACTAACCAGCAAATCAGCCACGGTCACAGATAACAGCCGCAGGTTGAAGCTAACCCTCGATTACGATGATTTCTCTACCTGGTTGGTGTTTTGGACTGTTAAAGGCAAAGAATTCTACTGTCTAGAGCCTTGGAGTGCCACCCGCAATGCTTTCAACACTGGTGAAAACCTGACTGTGTTAGCTCCTGGAGCTATTTGTACTGCTTCTTTTGGATTAACGGCAAATCTTTTTTGAAAACCCCTTGACAAAACCATGGCTGTTGATGGTATATTGATAAAGTTGGAAAAACAGCAAAAGGGTGGCTAACTCAACGGTAGAGTACTCGGCTTTTAACCGATTTGTTCCGGGTTCGAATCCCGGGCCACCCATTCTCAAGACTCAAGTATAATTGCCTGTGACAATTGCAAGATGTAAGATTATTCATAAGACATCTGGTAATAAAGATCTTAGACAAGTGATTGAGATCAGCCTAAAAACTTATTAACATCTTCACAGTTATCAAACTTAGAATAAAATTCTTCAGCCTTCCTTGATTAATTAAACAGAAATGCGGAAGGATTGACCAATCACTTGAAAATCTTCTGTTTGTTGATTTCTAAGTTTGGCACGAATTTGAGTAAATTGGCTAACAACGTCTGGTTTATAGAGCTTTTCTCCACATTTTGAACAAACTTCTGCTTCTACATGGATAATGGCGGTGTTATTTCCTCCTTTTAGCATTTTTTCAATTTGCCTAGTTTCTAACTCACCTTGACAAGTGGGACATTTTTGGTTTTTCATACTCATACTTCCTGATATACCAATTAATCCAGTGTTGAGGCTGGGAACTATCAACAGGGACTAAAATTGCAGTGCTGCTATTCTGATCATAGCCTCTAATTTTGTGAATAGGTTGACGGGCAATATTTTATCGGTAAGTTAAATCAGGAGGAGAGGGTTGATTATTGGGTTGTTTTTCGATAATTTCGTTGTATCTGAGGGAATGAAAGATTTTATTAAAGGTAAGCCTATCATTTTCTGCTTTTTCATCAGTAAGTAGTAGTCTGTCAAGAACTAAAAACTAAAAAGAGTTAGATATTCTCTATAGTAAAGTTGATGAGATAACGAAATTGATTCCTACTGTAACTAACTAATTTGAACGCCCTAATTGCGTTAATAAATCATTACGACTATTGATTGCTGGTTGATAATCTGGTTTAATACTAATTGCCTTTTCGTATGATTTTAGTGCTTCTTCATGCCTTTCTAAATCATATAAAGCATCACCTCTGCTATCCCAAGCATAATAGTAATCGGGATTAATAGTAATAGCTTGATTATAGGATTCTATTGCTTCTTCATATTTTTCTAAATAATATAAAGCATCACCTCTCCTATCCCAAGCATAATAGTAATCGGGATTAATAGTAATAGCTTGATCATAGGATTCTATAGTTGATTTCCATGTTTAAAACAAATTTTACTTAATTCGGTTGATCTTGCTGGATGTATATTCTGTTGTTTAACAACTCCAAAAATTTGATTTAATTCCTCCAATGCTTCTTTTGCATTTCTATAACGTTGTCGCCAATCATAGCGCACCATTTTAGTAATAAATTCTGCTAATTTATCACTGACTTGAACCTTATTATTCCAAAGAATTTCACCATCATCATCTTCTGGTAACAAACGGGGAGACATATCTATTAATGCCTGAATTGCTGTCATCCCCAAAGCATAAATATCACTACTCAATTTAGGCTTACATCCAGCTTGTTCTAAAGGCATATATCCCACTGTACCAATGCTAATAGTGCTACTGGTAAACCCGGATTTCATAGTAATAGTAGTATTAATTTGTTTGACTGCCCCAAAATCAATTAATACTAACTTACCATCCTTACGACGCATGATATTGGCTGGTTTAATATCTCGGTGAATCACCTTATTTTCATGGACATAAACCAATATTTCTAAAACATCTCTTAATAGTTGAATTACTTCACTTTCAGTTAACTTTTTACCAGGACTGATTTCCTGACTTAAATCATATCCATCAATCAATTCTTGAATCAAATAAAATTCTTGACCTTCCTGAAAATAGGCATACAATTTAGGAATTTGATCATGATTTTGTCCTAATTGATATAAAATTTGTGCTTCTTGTTCAAATAAACGGATAATATCTGGGTCAATAGCTGTAGGTTGTAACCGTTTAACCACACAAACAGGTTTAGGAGTAACGGGAATATCTAAATCTTCTGTAAGGTAAGTTTCACCAAATCCACCTGCACCTAGTTGTTTAACAATCTTATAACGTTGACGGAGGATATTACCAATCATCATGATGTTGCTTTAATAACCCTGTTTCTGTATATCATAACTCAGAGATACCCGATTTGTTAAAGAAGTCTGGGATATTAGAAAAATATACTGATTATTATTAAATCTGAAGAATTAAAAATTAACACATTACCAAAATATGAAAAATGCAAATTGTTAAACGCAATATTGAATTAAGAGTTGATGATAGTTTAATGCGGGTTTATGTTGCTTCTCCGAAACCAGCAGGTAAATATCCAGGAATTGTTTTTTACAGTGATATTTATCAATTAGGAGATGCCATAATTCGGTTAATTAATTATTTAGCTGGATTTGGTTATGTTGTCGCAGCGCCGGAAATTTTTCACCGCATTGAACCTGTGGGTTCTGTCATTGAACCGAATGATCTTGGGAGAATGCGCGGTAATGATGATGCACGACGCACATTAATATCTGAATATGATGCTGATACTCGTGCGGTAATTGATTTTCTCAAACATGACAATTCAGTTATTGCTGATAAAATCGGTACTTTAGGTTTTTGTATTGGTGGACATTTGGCTGTTCGCGCAGCTTTTGAAAGGGAAATTGCAGCGGCTGTTTGTTGTTATCCTACAGGTGTTCCTAGCGGTAAATTAGGTAAAGGTATAGCAGATACTATTCACAGATTTGAAGAAATTAAAGGAGAAATGCTGTTAATATTTGGAACGGAAGATCCACATATTTCTGAACATGATAGATATACTATAATTGGTGCTTTGGAAAATGCCAAAGTTCATCATCAATTTTTCTCTTATGAAGCGGAACATACTTTTATGAGAGATGATGGTTATCGTTATGATGCTGTTGCAGCTACTTCTGCTTGGGAACAAATTATTGCTTTCTTGGAACGCAAATTTAGAAGGTAATTATAAATATATTTGTAGTATTTGTAGGTTGGGTTAAGCAACAGCGCAACCCAACAAAGTTTTGATTATCTTGTTGTGTCCAACAAAATTTTGATTATGTTGGGTAACATACGTCAACCCAACCTACAACTGTTAATTATTAATTGACAATAAACCGGGGGGAGGAGTAATTTCAACTCGACGGGATTCTAAATCTACAACAGGAACAATTTCCATCACAAAAGGAATTAAAACTGTTTTTTGTGCTTTATCAGTTGTCAATTCTTCGTTATTAGTGATAAAAGCAGGATCAAATTTAACTTCCAATAAATCATGACCAGAAGGTAAGATATCCACCACCGTTCCCACAAATTCCCCAGATGATTGCATAAAGACCTGCAACCCTAGCAAGTCTAACACATGAAATTCACCTTCATCCAATTCTGGGCGATCGCTCACAGGCACAAAAAACCGACAATCACGCATATTTTCAGCTTGATGGCGATCGCTCACTCCCTTCAATTTAATCACATAAAGATTCTTATTCTCAATATATCGCCCATTTAACAACTCCACAGGTTGCAGTTCCGTTTCCCCAGGACGTAACAACCAGCGTTTTCCCGGTTCTTCAAAGCGTTCAGGAAAATCCGTATTAGGATAAACCCGCAACTCCCCAGTTAAACCTTGAGGAGAGACAATTTTGCCAATTTCCAACCAATCATCAAGATTGGGGACTGGAGAGTTTTTAACTTTTCCCCCTACTCCCGGTTCTTTGCTCCCCTGCTTCTTTTTCGCGTCTTCGTGGTTCATTAATTAGTTAATTGCTCACTTTGTCTCCATTTTACCACTTCACGTTTGTAGATTAGGTTAAATAACACTAATTTTTTAAGTAGGTGAACACAATAAAACCAATCTGTGTAAAGAAAAGTAAAATCGCCCAAACCCTCTTCACTCTTGCATGAGTGCTTCTTGCCTCTTGCCTTGCGATAACAACAATTTTTAATGCTAACCTACTTAGTTCTCTGTTCCCTCTCTCAATGAGTGAATTTAATTTTGTTAGACTATTTGTAATATAAAATACAGGGAATGCGTAAAAAAATCTTAATTGTTAAATTATTTGAAAATTCGACGTAATATCACTGACAATATAATAGTATGCGAACTGAAAATTTATGATCATCCAAGAAAAAATGAAACTTTTCACTTCTGCCAAACGCGTGTTTTTACATTCAATCGTGTTATTATTCGCGTTCTGTAGTTTGCTGTTAAACGTGCCTACCGCTCTTGCTGCTTCAGTATATACCGCTCCTGTACAATATGCTGCTGCTGCAACTGCGCCAGCCCCCACCCAAACCGTTGCAGACATTGACAAACTAATTGCATATTATAGAGACCAAAAAAACGGTATTTCTCAAAACACCGAACTATCAATAGAGCAAAAAAAAGAACAGTTGAAAAACATTAATTCCGAAATTAATGCTCTGATTCAAGATAAGAAAGCTTTACTAGCTAAACAGTAATAATACAACATACCCCCGCTATGTCAATCTAACGGCTATAGCGGGGGCATGTTGTATTTTAACAATATTGTTGAAGATAATCAACATTTTTTGCGTTTTCGTGGTTCATTATCTCTTACACACTTACAGCCGCACTTTGATAAACCCGTTCAGCAACTTTTGCTAAACGCTGCATACCAATAGTAATTTCCTCATCACTACCAGTTAAACTAATTCGCAGACATTGGTGTTTGTGTTCCCAGTCCTCCTTTAAACCAGGGAAGAAACTACTACCAGGGACAAGAATTACACCCACTTTCTTTAATTCCTGGTAAAATTCCCAATCAGTCATGGGTAGATCTTGCAACCACAACCAGCCAAAAATCGCCCCTTCACCACGATGTAAGAACCAGGGTATATTCTTAGGCATTGCTGCTTCTAGGGTACTTTTTAAGACATCAAACTTTTGCTGATAGAAAGGACGAATCACATTTTCCGCGATATTTGCTAATGTACCTGATTCTATCGCGCGGGCTGCGATCGCTTGACCATATCGAGAAGAATGAATTCCCACATTGGTTTGGAAACATTCCAAAACTTGAATCAGGTTTTCATCTCCAATGGCTACCCCAATCCGTTCTCCAGGCAAACCTGCTTTTGATAAACTCATACAGTGGAGAATATTTTCCCCAAATACCGGAGTCATTTCTGTAAAATTCAAAGCTGGGAAAGGAGGTGCATAAGCCGAATCAATCAATACAGGTACATGATGGGGTGCAGCTAAATCAGTGATTTTATTTACCTCATCATTAGTCAAAACATTACCCGTTGGATTACAAGGACGGGAAAAAATCACACAACCAGTATTTTCTGTAATCGAGAGTTGGTTAAAATCAGGGCGATATTTAAATCTGTGTGCGTCTGCGTCAATATCCAGAGTAGGCTTATAAGCAACCAAAGCCTCTGGGAACAAACAAACACCACCATAGCCAGTATAATCTGGACTTAACGGCAACACAATTTCTTTCAAATTGCCATCTTCAGTATAGCCACCAAAAGCATTAGCGGCGTAAAAATAGATAGTTTGACTACCCGCAGTAATTAAAATATTCCGCTCAGTTAAACTTAACCCATAACGCTGGTTAAAATCCTGAACAATCGCCTCAATTAATGGTGAATAACCTTGACTTGAACCATAACGACAAACAACTTCACCATATTCAGAACTGGCTAATAAATCTGCCGTACAATCCCGCCATAACTGTTCTACCTCTGGTAAAATCAACGGATTGCCAGCGCTCAAATTATATAATTCCTGTCCCTTACTAGCTCTGAGGGTTTCATTAATATCTTTCATAATCGCTCTTACGCCAGTTAAGTTGGACATTTGAGCGCCAATTTTAGTAAGGGCAGGTTTTATCATGTTTGTTACAGACTGAATTAATCGCAAAAGTGGTTAAACCATTGACACTCTGCGGTCTAAAGACACGCAGATTCTTTAAGACCTGCTTAAAAAGGATAGTCAATTATCCTCCTAGACGCTCAAGGCAACTACCAGTACGACAGGTATTGCAATTGCGCTTACTTTTGATTTTTTTGCTGCTTTTGTGAGTCCATCAATTTTTAATGTTAAACGCTCCATGATTTACCATTGCTTATTTACCCAGGCTACGGCTATGCCGAGACGAGATAAATCAGGGGTTTCTCCTTAATAAAACACTTCTTGGCGTTGATGGTTATTCCTACTTGCTAATTAATTCTATCATGTCACGGTGAATAAATTCGCCGTTGGCACTTCCTCCACGCATCTATTGCCAAGTGGCTTCCGTGCCTTTCGTTCTATTTGGTGAATGCGATTTTAACAAAATCTGATAGTCAATAAAGCCCCACCTTCAAGAATGGGGGGTAGAAACAGCTTGATAATTTCTACCCATAACTATCCATATATTACTGTTTGTCCAAGTCTTCAATAAGTTGATCAACAAAATCCCTCAACCGTTGCTGCTGTGTCAGGGACAGTTTTAATTTTTTCCCTGACTCCAGGTAAAACCTTAAATTGCAAGGGTGATTTATCGTAGGCTACTTGATTTTGTGGTTTAAATTTAATCCGAGGCATTGCCAAATCCTAATATGTCTGATATACTAGATATCATAGCCCAACATTGAAGGTCGAATCAATGCTTTTATCATTCAAAACTGCACTAATTCCAAATAACCGACAGATTACAGCTTTTCGCAAGGCTTCTGGAGTCGCTAGACACGCTTACAACTGGGCAAATGCTCAAATCATAGATATTTTAGCTACTCGCAAAGAAGGCGAAAAACTTAAATTACCATCAGCGATTGACTTGCATAAAAAGTTAGTCGCCGAGGTTAAATCTGAACACGCTTGGTATTACGAAGTTAACAAAAATGTCCCACAAAAGGCGTTAACTGACTTACGCCAAGCATGGGATAGGTGTTTTTCCAAAACATCGAAACAACCCCGATTCAAGAAAAAAGGACAGCACGATTCTTTTTATTTAGAGTCAGGGACTAAGGCGAAACCGTTAATTAAAAACGATGGGAAAAGAATTAAATTACCGTCAATCGGCTGGGTACGTTTAGCCATACCTTTACCGATTACAGCAACTCATAATTGCGTGATTTCTAGACAGGCTGATAAATGGTTTGTTTCTGTTAAATACGAAGTTGAAAAACCTCCTATACTTGCAGACCGACCGACCATTGGCGTTGACATTGGTATCAAAGAATTAGCAGTTTGCAGTAATGGTGAAGTATTCAAAAACCCCAAAGCCTACCGCCGGATGAGTAAACGCATGAAACGTTTACAGCGTAGCGTTAGCAGGAAGGTCAAGGGGCCTAATAATCGTAAAAAAGCTGTGAGAAAATTGGCTAAATTGCACGCCAAAGTTTCTAATATTCGCCAGGATTCCATACACAAATTAACCTACTATCTAGCTAAAAATCACAGCATTGTCAGGATAGAGGATTTGCACGTTAAGGCATTTTTGAAAAACCATAAATTAGCGGGTGCTATCGCTGACTGTGGTATGTATGAATTTAAACGGCAGTTAGAGTATAAAACTGAGAAATTCGGGAGTGAACTAATCCTTGTGGATCGGTTTTTCCCCAGTTCTCAAATATGCTCTAACTGCGGTAATCATCGTCATAAAATGCCATTAAAAAACCGCGTTTATATTTGTCCTGATTGCGGACATACAGAGGATCGTGACCTCAACGCCGCTAAAAACATTGACCGATGGTTTGCGGATATTTTTATCCCTGTAGCGTAGCGGTTCCTTTGAGGAACTACGGTCAGAAACGGTAAGTTCTACCGAGATAGCCTGTGGAGCGGACAAACCTCTTAGAAGTCATTCTAAGACCGTGATTAAACAGGAAATAAGCACTAAGGTTATCGCTGTCCAGATGTGTCTAGACTTTGGTAATTTTGGGTAAGTTTTATAGAACGGATTTCTCTTGTATTAGGTACTAATGTACTATATGCTGGGTGAGTTAACAAGCAATTATTTAGGGCTTGCTGATAGTCCCCGCCCTATAGAGGGACGGGGATTCTTGTTTCTTTGAAAACGGATTTTATGATGTGGGTGGCTGTTCTGGGAACATACACTTATCAGAGTCGCAACCACTCGGTCCTGCTTCTGATAATTCTCCCAAGTCGTAACGACTTAGCGCCCCACAGAAATCATCTGTTCTGCGTCGGGCTTTGACTTCTTTAGATAGGCGTTCATAAGTGGCTTTGTCTATGGGTTCAAAGGGAAGACGGGGGAATGATTGCAAATCGTCAAACCGGGCTAACAGCGCGGCAGAAATATAGCCTTCATCATTTTGGATAGCTTCATAGATGCGTGTTCCCAATAATTCAACTTCCTCAGAACGGAGTTCTAAGGTAGCAGAGGTGTTATGGGTGACGTAATGACTTTGGACTTGCATCACAAAATCTAGTTGGGCTAAAACGGAAAACTGAGATACATCAATGACATCAGCACCGGGTAAATCAGCCCAAGATACAGCGACGGGTATTTCTACTAACCATTCTGTACAGCGAGGATCAAAAGGATCATTAAGTAAGTTGCCGTTTTCATCTTTGTCAGATTGGGAAGGAATGACGTTGTAACCATAATCTATACAAGCTAGGGCTACGGGGTCATTTTTGCCAAAGGTAATCCGACGAATGAATCTTTGAGCTTTGGGGGGATGCCAACCGGGAGATGCTCCTGTTAAGAGGGATTTGGTGCCGGCTGGTTGCACGGTAGTACACCGGTTGGGGCGTTTGATCTGATGGCGATCGCAATATTCCCACACTACTTTATGAACTACATCTTTCCAGAAGTTGAGATATTTTTGTTCACCACGTTTAAAAATCAGTCCTTCAGGAGTTTCGGGTCTTCCTGCTTCCCACCAGCGTAACCAATCTGTACCAAAAGCATGAACAAAGAAGTCAAATAAACCGGTAAATGATACACCGACAATGGGATCAAGTTCCCGGCTGTATTGATAGCGGGGTTCGAGAAATTGGTGATTTAACAGGGCGACGACGGAAAGCGCACCAGCGGTAAATGCCTCTTTTTGTTCTTTGTAGTTGTCGGGATCGAGTTGGTTTAAGTGTACCTCGGACAAATTACAGTGAAAATTGCTACCAATAATTTCTCCGCACGGATTTAAACCAAACCTACCTATTCTATGTTCTAGCTCATCAGCATCAATTTCAGGATAGTATTCTTTTATCCAATACTTGGCTTTTTCTTGCTCGTAAGCTTGCAAAAAGTCTTTTTTAAGTTCTGGTGTATTTAATAAATCAGCATTAGCTCTAGCAACTGCTTCACCAGCCCATTGAATTGCTCCTTCACCGCTGTAATATTGTTTTTGAACAGCAGCAATGGATTCTTCTAAAGTTGGTTTGCGGTGAAATACTCTTGTATGGTTGGCCATTCGCAAAGAATCGCGTTCTGGATCTATACGCCAGTTACCTTCTGCGTCTTGTTGCCATAAATTATCTTTGGCAGTTGCGCCTCGCTCGTCTTCAGAAAGGAATTGTCTCATCCCGGCACTGTTAGAAACTAAAATGCCTTCGCAGACAAATTCGTGAACAGTCGCAACTTCAATATCATAAGTAGGTGCAGAGCGTACATTTAGCTCTACACCTAAAACCTTGACTGGTACTAAATCAGTAGCTTCAGGAATATATTTTTTCAGGGTGGGGAGTATCATTTGTTGATGAATAGCACCCCAGTGATATTGAGTGGTGTTAATAATAGGGCGAACCATAGCTTTCGGGAAGCCGTGGTCTTTAAATGATTTGGGAGTCTGACGTTTCTGGCTAGAAAACTGAAGGGAATATTTTTCAAAGCAGTTTTCAACAGATTGATATGCTGCTGCACCAACTGTTACTAGTTCGCCTTCCCATTTGCCCGTTCGCTTGCGAATTGAACTACACATCCGGGTTGTAATTCCCAGGGATGCGTAAAGTGCTTGAATTTGCTGTAAAAATCGCTGGTGAACTGAAGCTACTAAAACTCCTTGAGAATGACACCCATCAGCGTCAGCAAGACCAGCTAAGTAAGCTTTACGAATGTCGGCTTTAGCCAACAGAATGCAATCAGGAATATTTAATGGCTGGAATGCTTGTTTGAATGACTTGAGATATTGATTTAAGGCTGATGAGTTAAATTGTAGTTCGTAGGCTTTGGTTCGGCACTGTTCGGGAGTCCGCAGTGTGTGAGTTTCTAAACCAAAGTCGCTCCCAACAGCAATTAAACGTTCCAAAATATTGGGGCTATCTTCATGAACTCGAAATCTAACTCTTGATCCATCAGAACTAACTGAACCATCACCATGCAAATAGCCGATGAAGTAAGCAACATCAGGAGTTAATGCAGGAACAGTAATTTTCTTGGTTTTACCTTCGACTTTACCCCGAAACTCAGGCAGTTCAGTGGGTGTACCGGGTATAGTTTGTGGCACGAATATCAAGCGATCGCCTGATTGCAAATCCTGAGCTTTAACCATTTTATAATTGCCGTACACATCCGTGAAAACGGCAACTTTGTGATCGGCTGTACATTCAAAGCTACCATCTTGAGTTTGAATTCGGCAGAGAGATTGTTCACCTTGAATAAAGAAGTTAGTAACAGGATAAAAACCCTTGCTGGTGAGAACGCGATCGCCTACACGCACCTTAGCAATGGGAACTAAGCCTGATTCTGTATGAACTAAGGCTTCTTCAGGAAGACAGCGCCGAATATTTCCTGCAACAATAGTCACAGCAGCTTCATCAATTAATAAGCAGCATTCAACTGAGTTTAATTGTCTGCCTATTGCCTTATTGAGAATAGAGGCGCAACGCTGATACAATCCAGGCAACTTCACAGGATTAGCCATACCGCCAAAGCCTTTGAGGGTTTCCCCAGATTGGCGCACATCGCTAATATCAACAATTACCTGAACGTCACCTGTAAAGCGTTCATCTGTAGAAAGTTCTAAAAGGGTTTGATAGGATTTTACCCAACCTTCCCGGCTGTCTCCAACGTGGATAGTAGCGGTGTTAGCTTCTATATGGGTTTGTGTAAATTCACGACGCTGTGCTTGGGGTGTGCTGCCAATTTCACCTTTAATAGTGATATTTAGGCGATTACGGATAGAGGGAAGTTGATTAATATATTGTGGTTCGATGATCGCACCTGTACCACAGCCCATCATGGCTAGATCCATCATCAATCCAAAAGCACTCCAGTCTACAAGGTTAGTAGAGGTGCAGTTATAAGCACCGGAGAAGTTTTTGGGTTTGGCTAACCAATCTGTGCCACCAACCCACATCCAGCGCCCACTGGGGAGGGATTTCATGTTTCGCTGCATCTTGTCTAAAATGGCAGCTTCTTCACGGGTGAGTTTTCCCAGTTCTACTAAACCGCGTAAAGTGCGATCGCACACCTGATCCCATGTTTCTCTCAAACCTGCATCTGTCCGGCGGCTGTAGGTTCTAAAAAACACGGGATTGGCTGCTGGGGCGGATTCTGGAAATTTTGCACCCTGACGTTGACGTATGACTCCTACGTCGTCACGCAGGCTATCAAGTTCTTGAAGCATAATTTGAGTATGATTTCTTATGGACAAACTATGACTATACGCCAAGTAGATTTAGGATTAAAGATTGAAAAATTTACCACTTTGCGCTATAGCTGAGTCTGTGTCAATTATAACTATATTTTTGTTTTTTGTTTAAGTATAAAACCCCGACAGTGCATTATCAGGGTAATAGAATCTCAAAGTTTTACCTGTAAGTTTTCGCGGAATGGTCTATCTGTGTAATGGTGCTGTTTGTGTAATTTTTGCCTTGACTATTCATCAAGCAGAGATAGTCAGTAAAGATGCCAATTCATTTGTATTAGTTACAACTTGATTTAATTGCTCACTGAAATAGATAACTTCATAATTGGGTGCAAGTTCTTTTTGCAGTTGTTTCCACAAACTAATCCCTTCTTGTTCAAAAGCTGCTTCTGCTTCTGGACTCAAATCAGGTGAATTACCAGGATCTTGCCAATTTAATGTGGCATTATAAATATCTGTCCATTTCTCCAAACGGCTAATAGTTTCTTCAGTTAATGGCATCGTTTCTGGATCAATATCTCCAACTTTATCAGAACTAGCCCACCAGAGTGGGTAGCATTCATAATCAGCCATTAGTTTAATTTTCATTGCCATAGCTCTGCTATTAAAAAGTTTTTGATGCGTAGGGGTAGGGGTTTAGCACTGCTCATAGGTGTCAACTTAAGTTAGAAGTGGCTTATCTGTTTGCTTCCACACCCGCCCAGAAATGAATTTCCGGGCTAATAGCCAAAGTAAACTAAAGTTTACTAAACAATTTAAAAAATTTTCTGGTTATTTAGTCATCAAAAGACAACTTTTGCTATTAAACTGGGAATTCATTCCCAGGCGGGATAGAGGTTTTACTCAAAATTATTTCTTAGGTTTGGGCATTGCTTCGAATAATTCAGATACAGAGGCAAGCAATATCTTCACGAACCAAGCCATTGCAATAATCACAGCTACGGACACACCTCCATAGGTGAGTATAGGTATTATCTCTCCTGCATTTGGTTGTATGGAAGTATTTGTAGAATTAGCAGCTATCAGCAAATTTTCCCCTTCTCCTGGTTTGTTAAGTGTATTTTCTACAAGGATACTAGATGACTGATTTTCAACAGTCGGAAACGGTGGCTGGAAAATTCCAGTCTTATCGACTTGCTTTTTCATAATTAAATTTTTTTGTTTACATTCCCAACTTAGAAAGGGGATTTTAGCGGTAGAAGGATATTTAGATCGGATTCCCGTACGAGAAAACCGATCTAAAATCTATTGACAAAATACTGTTTTAATGTTTTAACCAATAAATCCCAATTTATCGTTTGATTAATTTTTTCAGATTTATAATTAGGACTTACGCAACTGACCTATGATTAAGGTGCGTTTCCCTTACAATTAAAACAATTCTTATTCGGTAGGGATATTCATTACAAGCAAAATAAAAAATGTTCCTAGCACCTTGGCGAAGTCTTATCACTCGCGCCCTACATCAAAATCGTAGCCTCGTTTATGCCCGTTACGTACAACTGGCAACGCTGCGAGAAAATGGTTTTCCTGCTAATCGTACCGTCGTATTTCGGGGCTTTCTAGACGATACCAATCAGCTAAAATTTATTACCGATATTCGTAGTGAAAAAGCTGAACAAATATCAAAACAATCCGCAGCGGAAATTTGCTGGTATTTTCCTAACACCAGAGAACAATTTCGGATTACTGGAAAATTAATATTAATAAGTGCTGATTCTCACCCCCATTTACAACCTGCGAGAATCAAAATGTGGCAAGAATTAAGTGATGCAGCTAGATTACAATTTGCTTGGCCTATTCCTGGTGAGATGAGAGTACAAACACCGGAAGCTTTTACACCACCAGCACCAGACAATATTCAACCATTAGAAAATTTTTGTTTATTATTACTTGAACCAGTAAAAGTAGATCATTTACAATTGCGGGGTGAACCACAAAATAGATGGGTTTATCACCGCAATGAAAACCAAGAATGGTTGACTGAAGCAATAAACCCTTAATTTTAATTTTTAGTGTTTAACTTCCTAGATTCCCGCACCATCAAAAAATTCCTGAATCTGTTTATCTCGGATATTACAAAAATTGTGTTCTTTTGGTAATTCATCTTCTGGAAGGAATTTACCAACTAAAACTGGAGTTTTGGCGGGAGTTTGTAAAGCTTGAATTTGTGCTTCTAAGGCTTCAATGCGGTCAACTAAGGTGCGAATTATTTGGGCTTCTGAATCTGGTAAGTTACTGTGTTCTAGAGGTGCAACCCGGACTCCAGAACGGTAGATAATGCGACCAGGGACACCGACAACGGTACAACTAGATGGTACATCTCTCAACACCACTGAACCTGCACCAATGCGGACATTATCACCAATTTCGATATTTCCTAAAACTTTTGCACCGGCACCAACGACGACATTTTCGCCTAATGTGGGGTGACGTTTACCGCTTTCTTTACCTGTTCCCCCCAGGGTGACACCTTGATAAATCAGCGCGTAGTTACCAATAATGGCTGTTTCCCCAATTACTACTCCCATTCCGTGATCAATAAATACGCCTTCACCAATTGTAGCCCCTGGGTGAATTTCTACACCTGTTAAAAACCGCGCAATGTGAGAAATCAAGCGGGGGAAAAAGGGAAGACCAAGACGACGCAACCAGTGTGCAAAGCGGTGGAAAACTAGGGCTTGCAAACCTGGATAGCAAAACAAAACCTCCAACCAATTCCGGGCTGCGGGGTCACGTTCAAAGATGATGCGAAAATCGGTACGGAGTCTAGAGAACATTGAGATAGTACCCTTGATAGCATAACAAGCTACTCTCTCATATTATCGTGACTTGGTAATTAGGGATTGGTAATTGGTAATTGGTGATTGGTGATTGGTAATTGGTGATTGGTAATTGGTGATTGGTGATTGGTGATTGTTAATTGGGGACTAAATCATCTATGCCTTAGTATCTAAGGCTTCTGGACTGTTAAAGTGGAGTTAATTCTGATTTGTTAATGCAGTTGTAAGAATACTCCGCTTTTGAGTGTTCCTGGTTCGCTGCTATAACTACTCACTGTCAGGGATTTTAAATTATCAAAAAGTGGCTTACCCAATACTTCTGCAAATTTTATCCAAGGTAATTGATGCTTGAGAATATCTTGACTATTTTCCCAGTCTAGATAAATATACCCTTGGTTGGGTTGGGGAATTGTCGCAATACTATTTTTAAATTGGGGATTTTCTAGGAGAGATTTTTGCTTTTGACTCAAAACTGCTGTTAGCGTCTTTAAATCAGAACTGAAAATTTCATAATTATCTAAGGTTGTATGCACTCCTTTAACTTTCGTGTCCACATTAATAGATGTGTTATTTTCACTTGTGGCTGTAATTTTTGTCCAAGCTGCTATTTTTTGTTGATCTAAAGTTAGGGAACTAAGGTTAAAACCACTTCTACTGGCAATATTATTTAGATGTGTGATTCCTGCTGCTAATTCTGGGTTTTTTTCGATAACAAATAACCAATTAGGGCTTGTATTTTCTGAATTGGGTAATAAGGCTAAAGCGTATTCTCCTGTTATCCAATTGAAAATATCTTCGCTAAAGTTTAAATTCCAATTGTTTTGGATTTTTACGAAGGGTTGTAGTAATCGAGAAATCCCTTCTTCACTAGAACCGTAAATGCTTGCTGTTACTTGTTTCCACAGTTTTGCTATATCGCTATTACCTAATTTATTCAAATTTGTGCCAGCGATCGCTAAAGCTGTTGATTCTGGAATATACTGTAATGCTCCTACAGATTGAGATAGGGGTAAAGATGAAGGTACAACTGGGGAATTTGTTAAAAATGTACTTTCTGTGAGCAACCCTTGGGAATTTAAAACGAAGGAGAGAATTTGGCTATTATAAGTTGATTCTGCCAATTCTAATCCTTGCCATTTACCAACTTCTGGTAAATTCAAGAAAGTTACAGCTACAGCATTTTTAGAGATTTGTTGAGTAGCTTTTTGATATTCTAGAGAACTAATTAAGTTTAAATCTGGTGCTTGTAAATTATTAATTGCTTCTTTGATAATTTGAGGATGATTAGCCAGCAAAACAAAATTATTAACAACTGCACCTGCTAAACTATTTTGGGTTTTTAAGTCTGGTGCATATTCGGGATGATCAGAAATAACCTTGACACCTTTGTAACGTTCAATTCCTAAATTAGTCCCACTAAAAGCCCGGTTAGAAAATAATAATTCCAAAAACTCACGGCTTTTCTCTGGTTTTGTAGTTGCAAGTGCCATTAAATACCCGGTTTGTAGTCCGTTGTCTGGATCACGGTCTATATCTATGGTAGTTGCAGCTAGGGTAATTTCATCACCCAACCAGGGTTTAAGATCATTTGAATAATCTATATTATTTTTTGCCAATAGACTATTTTTGAGTTGAGAAAATTCTCCTTTTGCTGCTATTGTCTGTAACCCGTCGGGATTGACCAATAATGATACCATTGCTGGTGAAGACTTGGAGACAAATATAGCCGCAGCGGGTTGAGAGTTGCGAACGACAAGACTAACTGGACTTTTCCCCGAAAACCAGGAGAATTTAGCTACACAAACTAGCACAAGCGTGATTATGCCAGCTATAAGGAAACCAAGTTTAATATTTTTTGTTAAGTGTTGACTGTTCACATTCTTTATATTTTTTAGTTTTTCTGCAAACATGAATAGTATAGGATTTTTTAGAAAAACTGCATGACAAATACATCATTTGATCAACCCTTTTCCGAAATTACTGTTGAGGAACTAGCCAAACGTCTTTCCAGTAATGAAGGAACGCTTCAGTTAATAGATGTGCGTGAACCCCAGGAAATTGCTTTATCACGGCTAGATGGTTTTGTCAATCTTCCTTTGAGTGAATATGAGCAATGGAGTGAACAAGTGCCTATCCGCTTTGATATTCATGCAGAAACTCTTGTTCTCTGTCATCATGGTATCCGCTCTGCTCAGATGTGTGGGTGGTTAGTTACTCAAGGATTTACAAATGTTAAAAATATTAAGGGTGGAATTTCTGCTTATTCGATTTTAGTTGATCCTTCTGTGCCACAATATTAGGAAATTGTAGGGGCGCAGGAATTATCTGCGCTCAAAGTTCAAATTCATCGAGTTTAACTCTCTTCTAAAGGTCGTTCTAAGATTAATTTATAATATCCAAAAGCTTCCCCTTTAGGACTGACAGTAAAAGGCATTAAAAGACCAGCGATTGAATTTCTAATTAAATATTTAGGTAACAAATAAATAAGTATTTTGACTTGCCAAGACAAGGAAAAAAGTTTCCAGGATAATTTTTGTAATTTTAATAATGTCGGCTGAATTGCTAAAGAAATATCTTCAATAGTTTGAATTTGAAAGCCAATTGATTGGACGATAGCATTCCAATCATTAATTTCTGAAAATCCATGACGAACTGCCATTGATATTTCTACAAGTTGAGTTGCGGTTTGCAGTAATTTAGGGAGTTGTGTAAACTTAATTTTACGATAACCATCGAAGATAATTAATTGTCCACCTGGACGCAGCACCCGAAAAATTTCTGCCAGTGGTGTTTCTGCTTCAGAGGCGTGACATAAACACTCAAAGGCAAAAACAATATCAAAGGATTGATCTAAAAAGTTTAGGCGATTAAAGTTACCTTCTTGAAAAGATAGATTAGAAAATTTATCGGCTTTGCGACGTGCTATTTTAATATGCGATGGTGTTAAATCAATTCCGGTGAAATGTACTTCTGGATACTGCTGCGCTAAAAAACAGCTATTAAATCCTTTACCACATCCTAATTCTAAAACGGTCTTGGCATCAAGTTTATGAATTTGTTCAGCAACTACTCGTGGTTGAGCATAATAACCATCTGGGTCAAATATACCATCAGGGTTTAATGCCATGTGGATAGCATCTTGTCCAGAGTGATAGATTTGATAACCCCACTCGCTTTGGGTGTAGTAAGATATGGTAGCATCTGCATCAAATTCTTTTAAAACAGCCTCACAATCAAAAAGCCCGTCAATTTTGGCGATCGCATCTGCTAAAGTTAGTTGACTAGTCTGTGGAGCATACTCTGGTTTTGATCCCCCAGTCAGTAGTTTAATAATGATATTTTTCAAGAATTTATTTGCTGCCATAAGTATTTGCAAAAATATGATTAAATTACTATAGCAGTCCTATTGCGTAACTGTCAGCATTCAGCTATCAAATAAACATTTCCCTAGTACACAATGGCGTAAGTCAATCAACCATTAAAAATTTGACAAAAGCTTGTGTAATCTGCTTTTTTAATTTTTAATTTTTAATTTTTAATTCCGCACTGCGGTACTAGCCTTTTTTTCATGTTCTCCAGCATGATTCTAGGCGGTTGGAGATTAATTAGGTTGAAAACCACATCTATTTTTTTTGTTTTGGTTTATCGGTGTCAAGGTTAATTTGCTGCTTAATATTTCTTAATATAACTTTCTTGACTGAATTGACATAGATTAATGTATAATCACAAAAGAGACAAATAAAAGAACTAACCAATAAGCCAAAAAGCTTACTGCATTGGAATTTCGGGGTTATAGCGCAGTTGGTAGCGCACCTCAATGGCATTGAGGGGGTCAGCGGTTCGAATCCGCTTAGCTCCATTAGATTATAATATTTTCAAGTTTAGCTTTCTGTGACTTTACCCATAACTTTGCCGCGACGGCAAACTTATGCTTCCAATAGAAATTGGCAAAGTTATGGTTCCAATTCATGGGTAATTTTTAAGCTTCATAAGACCTCGCGGTAAGTGGGAAACGAGCGCGTCTTTAGACCTGAGAGGGAAACGGCACGAGGGATTTTAATCCCTGTGGTATGTTAGAATTAAATTGTGAGTAAGAACAAAAAACATCTACGTGTTGAAGCATCCTAGTACGGAGAAATTCCGGCTCCTATGAAACAACGGTTAGGTTTAAGTCCTAACGGCAGTATTGACTTGAAAGAGCGAGTAATGGCAGGTTGTGGAGCGTACCGCGTCTTGGCTTAGTGATGGATTCTAAAAACACTGAAAACCATAAAAGTAAGCGCAATTTCGACACCTTGATTGGCAGTTGTTTTGAGCGTTTAGGCGGCGTTTGACGGTCGCAGCGAGATTAGATTGAGCTAAACTCTTAATTTAATTCTGTCAGTAGAATCTCAGTGGCTGTCTTCCCTGAGAGTGTCAAAACTCAAGTTCACGATTCGCTTCTCTAAGAGGGTGTTTGAAAAATAATTGATGTATCAAATATTTTTACCCCTCCCTAACCCTCCCCTTGTTAAGGGGAGGGAACTGGATTTTATTATTTCCCCCCTTCATAAGGGGGGTAAAGGCTTTTAAACCCAAAGTACCAGCGTTGAGGTGAATCCCAGAGGAATGACTATTTACTCAGAACATTGGAGCCTAAAACCTCCAGAAATCCCGCCACGGAGTCGGTTATTTTCCCTTGAACCTGTGGCGGTGGGAACTCCCTACACAGAAAGTCTTAGTAGTTATCTCCATCGTTTAGCGCAAGCGCATTGTTTAACTTCTCAAAAGCTCGTTATGGGAGAAATTGCGCCACTTATTCTCAAAGATGAGGATAAATCTGAGCTATTGTCAAAAAATCTAAGTCACCTATTGGGAAATAGCGACGCTAAACCAGCTATCAACGGAATGCGAGAAATGACAGCAAAGTTAGTCACTGTTTTAGAAGAGTTAACTACACTCTACAAGTCTCTGCGCGAGAGAAGAGAGTCCCCACCCCACCCCAAGTCCCCAACCCCCACCACCATATCTTCTCCGAACACCACTCCCACTCCCCACCCACAGTCTCCTAATCCTTTAACATAATACTTGGTATAAATTGATACTGGTAAGTATGCTGATGTTCCTGATGATGCCCCTGGTATCATCTTCTTCCCTATGTCCCTGATTATCTCATTATACGATTTTCCCGATCCCCAAACCCGATCGCAAAACTGTTCCCATTTTTTCTCTCCACTTAGACTCTGGTAAATTCTACTCTGGATGCTAATACCCAATGTATTGTTACTATTGTCAAGCCAGAGTTGATCAATTTTCTTGAGAGTTTCACAGGGAAATTGATCTAACAAATCGTACCAATCTTCATATTTTCCTTTAACCATGACTTGGTAAAAAATCCAAGCTGTTTCCTCGTCTGCCTTTCGCCACTGTTTCTGCTTCAGATAATTTGCCAATACTTCACATAATCCATCTTCTACCAAATCATCAGCACATTTTCTCAATTTAAATTCAAAAACTTGATCAGCTTCTGAGTTATGTTGAACTGCCAACAGCTGAGCAAAGCCTTGCCTGAATCGTTCAGGATTTTCCCTATTGGCGAATTTCAACCGAAAAATTTCTTGCCATTTTTCTTTGCTGTGGTTCTCTTCATTACCCCATAACTGATATAAGCTTTCATTAGCTTTTTGGTAGAGAGAATAAACTTTTGGTGCTTCAGGCAGTTGGATATTGGGAATAATGTGAGGTATGATGCGGGAAACTCGATAAAGTCGATTAGATTCTTCTCGTTCCGAATTTACTTCTATCAGTCCTAGTGCAATTGCTTTATTTAAGAGTTGTTTAGAATCATCAATAGAGTGACAAACAGCTTCTAATGCTGACAAAGGAACAGGAATTTCAAATACCAAGCATCTACTGACAATTCTCTCAATAGACCGGTCTATGTTTAATCTAGCAGTGTCTTCTCTTTCCCAAATAACCCTTTGTCTCCAACCTTCAGAGTTAAATTCAAATTCACGGATTTGTGAATCTGCATCTCTCTGTGATAGCACTTCTCCATCTAACCATTCCAATAAACGAGGATTGCCATCAGCAAGTCTTAAAGCTCGGTCAATTAACTCCTTATCAATGTTATTAGAATTAAAGTTGCTTAGTTTGTTTAGCTTCTTTTGTAAATCAGTGTTTTGAAAGCTTTCTAATGGTTGCTTATAGAAGCTTTTGGATAAATTATTAGAATTCAAAGTCATAACGAGATGTGATAATAATACGGTGATGAGTAATATTTTCTTGGTTTCTAATTGCCCATATTAAAGCACTCAATACTTCAGCAGCATCAGGGTTGAGAACATAGCCTTGATCACGAGGTTTTAAATTCCATTCAAAGTCATCAAATACCAGAACGGATCGCCCCAAAGTATTGAAAGCTCTTTTTAATCGCTGTTTTAGTTCTTCTTGATTTCCTCTAAGTAGTGTTCGTTGTTCTTGAGATTGGAGATGGTCTGCCAACTTCTTGACTAAGCTAGGTTCATCAATTTGTCGCCACCAAACTATTTTCTTATGCCCAGATAATCGGTCACATAGTCGAGCGGCAATGGTACTTTTGCCTAATCCTCCCATGCCGTGAATTAAAACACCAATCTCGCTTGAAGATATTTTGAGACTCCGTAGGCAATTTTGTAATTGACGACGACGACCAATAAAGCTCTCACGATTAGCAACTCTAACTTTCCCTTCAGAGTCGAAGAACTCGGTAGTAAAAGAATTACGAGGGATGGATTCTTGTCCTCTTTCAACTAATTGTCCTGGTAGAGTTTTAGCCACATAAAATCGCAACAAGTGCCAACCTGTTGCTTTATTTTTAATTAATGTGCGGTAAGTTGTGGCAATTGCTTCAATGACTGTATACCCTCCTGATAACTTTTCGTATAAATTTGCTGCTGCTTCCGTTGCATCTTTATCTGAAACTTTCTTACCCCAACCTAGAACAGCATTTGCTCCTTCCATTAATAGAGCTTCTGCCATTGATTGAACTGTCCCTTTGCGTGGAGAATATCCGGTCTGACAGCCACAGAGGAAAATCAATTTTGGCATTGGGAATCCCAGTGCCTCAGCAATATCTTCTGCGCTGCTATACTTTTTTTCTCCTAATTCTGTTTCCGTGATAAAGTAGGTATTTCCATCTTTTTCACCTGTATGACCAGTCAGATGAAAGACATCAAAGTAATTACGCTGGTAATAAGTTTCAATCAAACTATGCATTTCTTCCAGACAACCGCTTTCTTCTACAATTAAAGATAAGGGTTTGCCAGATGTTGCCTTTAAAATGCGTGCTTCTTCTTCTTCAAAATCTAGCTCTGGTAAGTTGGAATCTATTGGGGAAGTCGCCATAAACAAGACATTCAGCGCACTATTTTTTGGCTGATTCTGTTCTTCTAATGGGTTGCTCTTATCAGGGTTCCATCGTAATGGAAGAATAATACCTGGTTTTTTTTCTACCAAAAACTTTTTACCATCATGTAGAATTTCCCAAGGTAGATGAGCTAGTTCTTCGGATGTAGCAATAGCAAGCACAAGACCATCACGGCTATACTCATCTATAGCTTTTTGAAGGAAACGTTCACTCCCATCCAAGAAATTATAAAGTACCTGACCTATTCTGGCATAATCTTCTGGTTGTATATTGTAATCTTCGTAATAGTCCCTGTTTATCAGATTAATTTGTTGTTGTATTTCGTTTAAGGAAACCTGACGGGAATCGTACTGATTAGGATTATCCCGAAAGTAACGTAATTCAACGTAATTATTATCTATTTTTCTGAGGTCTATATGTAAAATTGGCATTTCCAGTCAGTCATTTTGGTATTTCAAATTTGGCCTATTTATAATCCCTATGTGATAAGGGGGTGAGACTAACTTTTCTGTCTCCCCTTTAGCAATTTACATTAATTAAAAATCTTCATCTTCTAAAACTTTATTAACTTTTTCTGATGTATTTTGTGGGTCATCAAGCGGGAAGGAAATTTGCTCTCTTTTTCTTTCACTCTTATTTTTAAAGATTATATACTCAATATTGGTGTTATTAGAGCGGCTGCGATCATGCTGGCGAATAAACTCATTGATTCTGTCTGCTACAACCGATGCTGTAACATTAAGTACAAAACTAAGGATTATGGCCTCAATAGGCTCGGCTTTTGTCTTTTGCTTTACTTCATCAGGAACATCTAGAGTACCTGATATGCCAACGTCTGCTAATAATTGGTTTAAATCTTTTGCTGCTTCCTCAGCACCTGTGCCTCTAATTACTAATTCAAAGTTTCTCATATACTATGTTTTAAACTATATATTGTGATTTGCTAAATATTGATAGTACATCAAATAAAGGACAATTAGCTGCAATGCTTTTTCTGTCACGATGCCTGCGGCTGCTTACGCATTTATCAACAGTCGCAGGAGATTATGTGCTGTATTACAAACCCGGTGTACCACTGGCAGTAATTGAAGCTAAATATAATAATCACTTTGTTAGTGTAGGAATGCCGTTAGGCGATCGCCTAACGGCATCAAGCCACGAATCACTAATAACTGAGGTTTCAACTTGGAGATTGAATCATCGTCCACGCCAAATCAGGAGGTGGTGAACTTGGTATTTCCTCAATCCGATACCTCAAAAATCGGGTATTTCTTGACCCCACATGATCAACCCAATAGGGTAAAGTTAACTTACCTCTATTATCCCTAATTGACCACCGTCTCACCCCTTTTAGATAATCTTCCGCAACAATTTTGATCGTTTTAATCAACTTGTCACTTTCTCCCAAAAATAAACAACCAAACCGTTTTACTCTCTCAGGATAGTCAAACGCTAACTGTATCCTCTCCCTTAGAGGATGTTTGAAAAGTTTTGAATGTATAAATTGACCCCTCTCCAAACCTCTCCCCGACGCGGGGAGAGGCTTTGAAAACCCCATTCCCTGGTAGGGAAGGGGGGCAGGGGGGTTAGGTTTTTGGAGATTATGGGTTTCATCTGATACTTTTCAAACAACCTCTTAAACTTGGTTGTATCTTCTCCCCTTCAGAACGAACCCAAATCAAACATTTTAGATTAGACAAAATTTCTTGATAACAGGGAATAACATTCTCTGGATGGCTAAAATCAGCATTCTTAAACCGTCTCATTTGACGCAAAATTTGTGACTTTTTGGGACTAGACAACATAGCGATTCCTACGGAGCGCTTCGCTATCGCCAATTCTACCCCACAGTGGCGATAAACATCTGTTTCCCCTACCAAAGATAACAACATCTATTTCTTCTAGTTGTTGATTGTTTGGTAATGAACTATCATCAATAATGGTGGGTTTATCCTTGGGTTTATAACTAGCGATCGCCAACAAAGACCAAATTCTTAATTCTTGTCAAGGTGTTTTTTTAATAAGTAGTGAAACTTCTTCTTGATGCTGATTAAAATACCTATTTAATCCCCCTCTCACTAAAAAATCTGATAAATATTCCTTAAAAGACAATTCATCATAACAATTGTTTAGCTCTGCTTTTAATCGTTCAACCTTCTTCTTAATTGGAGGGTCTTTTCCTGCTTCTGCTTTGGCATACATTTTAGCAAAGTTTCCTTTCATCGCTTGCTGAAATACCTTAATAAAAATCAGATAATTCTTATCTTCTTCACTATTCTCCGCCATAAATATGAATCCTTCTCGATTGTAAAATAATTGGTTAAATTATTCCTCACTCTGAATTAATACTGCTGTCATAGATGGAAATTTACAGATGGATGAAAGTTTCTATGCCATACCAGCACGAACCGCTTCTGCTCCATTCTATAAGAAATCTCCGCTTTCCAGCTTACTATGCTTAAATGGACTCACGGCAAGCTTATCCTTCCAATTTGGACTAGCGGCAAAGTTATGATTCCAAACTGTCAGTTTCATCCAAAATTAGCTGACGCAAGAATGAGGGTTATAATGTTGTTGACGGCAAAGTTATGCTTCCAGTAGCGGCAAAGTTATGGGTAAAGTCACATAATTAGAGTTGAAGTTTATTTAGAGGATGTTTGAAAAGTTTTTAATGTATCAATAAACCCCTCTCCAAACCTCTCCCCGACGCGGGGAGAGGCTTTGAAACCCCCATTCCCTTGTAGGGAAGGGGGGAAGGGGGGTTAGGTTTCGGAGATTGTTGGTTTCATCTAATACTTTTCAAACAACCTCTTAGGGTTTAATCATTAGCGTGGAGTTAACCATATAAACCTAAAACCTTGATAAATCAATGGTTTGATATCTGTTAAAACTGGTACGATAACACTAAAATCACTCAAAAACAGCCCTGTAAAAAAGCATCTGTAACTTATGATGATCATTGAGCGAAAATATGGAATTATCCATCTATCTACACGGATAATTCCATTAATCTGTGAGCCTAAAACCCTTGTTATACCCTACAAGAAATTCTCAGGAATTTGCTTGCTATTTCTTACTTGCCTAAACCATCATATCTGTTTGGGTCTTTTTTCTCTTTTTTGTCCTTGGCATCTTTCTTAGGCTTTTTAGTTTCTTTATTACCTTTTTTTTCCTTAGACATCAGTATTACCCAACTAAGTTTACCCGTTAAAGCTTCCACATTCTGCTATTGGTAAATCAGGGCGTAGCTTACCTGATACCCTTTGAAAACAGCAAGGAAAGCATTAAACATTTACACTACTAACCACCATGATACATTGTTATTTGATTTTGTTATTAATTTAATTAACTATGATACAAAACTTTAGATACCCGGTTACTAGATTTAATTGAGATGCTCACTTCTAGATTCTGTTTTATTCTCTTCATTCATTATATCGGTATAATTGAATTTTATAACTTATCAGGTAATAATTAAATGACTTCATCGGTAGATATTCTCATTCTTTCCAATGGACCAGGAGAAGTTACAACTTGGGTACGTCCTGTTGTCAAAGCATTGAGAGAACAATTAGGACATGATATTTCTCAAGTAAGAATTTCTGTAATATTATCACCTTGTCCCCATGCTAGTGGAAAAGAAGCTGCTATAGCGTTGGGCTACCCAGAGGTTGATAGAGTTCAAGCAGCAGCAGATTTTTGGCAATTTTTACTATGGGGAAAAACCGCAGAAAATTGGGATTGGAGAAATCAAGGTGCAGTGGTATTTTTAGGTGGTGATCAACTTTTTCCCGTTATTATTGGTAAGAAGTTAGGATATAAAACAGTAGTTTACGCCGAATGGTCAGCGCGTTGGCACAATTTTATAGATAAATTTGCAATTATGAAAGTTCAAGTTGCGAAAAATGTTTCTCCTAAATATATAGATAAATTCACTGTTGTTGGTGATTTAATGTTAGAAGCAGCAGAGAATGAAATAACATCTAAAATTGAAAATCCCAAATCCCAAATTAACATTATTGGCATTTTACCAGGTTCAAAAGCAGCAAAATTAACCCAAGGTGTACCTTTAACTTTAGCTATTGCTGAATATATTCACAGTAAATTACCCCAAACAAAGTTTTTTATTCCTGTTGCACCAACTTTAGATCTATCAACTTTAGCTGATTTTGCTAAACCTGAAAATAACCCATTGGCTAAAGCTTTTAACTTTCAAGGTGCTGATTTAATAGGTGATAATTTGGTGACTTCTACAGGTTTAATAGTAGCATTAAAATCAGAAAATCCCGCTTATCATTTATTATCTCAATGTTCTATTTGTTTGACTACAGTTGGTGCAAATACCGCAGAATTAGGTGCATTAGCTGTCCCGATGATTGTCCTATTACCAACTCAACAATTAGATGCTATGCGTTCTTGGGATGGTTTACCAGGAATATTAGCAAATTTACCGGGAGTAGGTTCTAGTTTTGCTAAATTAATTAATTGGTGGATGATAAAAAATAAGGGTTTGTTAGCTTGGCCGAATATTTGGGCGCAAGCAGAAATTGTTCCAGAATTGGTAGGTAAATTGCAACCCGAAACTGTGGGGAAAATGGTTTTAGATTTGTTAGAAAATCCCGAAAAATTAGCAGCTATTCGGGATAAGTTACGCAGTGTTAGGGGTGAAGGTGGGGCTGCGGAAAAGTTGGCAATTTTGGTCAAAAAAGAGTTATTATAGATTTATATAAAACTAACATTTTTTCAAATATGAAAGCACCTGATACCATTATTAAACTTGTTGAACATTTTCACTCTTCGATAGAATTGTATCGTGCAGGGGGAATTAATGAAACACAAACTAGAATTGAATTTATCAATCCTTTCTTTGCTGCTTTAGGGTGGGATATTAATAATGAACGACAAATTTCTGATATTTATAAAGACGTTGTTCATGAAGATTCTTTAAAAATTAGCGACGCAAACAAAGCCAAAGCACCTGATTATAGTTTTTGGGTTGGTGGAGTCAGAAAGTTTTTTGTGGAAGCGAAAAAACCCGCTGTTAATGTTGGTAATAATATGAGTGCAGCCTTTCAAGTCAGACGTTATGGCTGGTCTGCAAAATTACCTTTAAGCATTTTAACAGATTTTGAAGAATTTGCAGTTTATGATTGTCGAATTATGCCAAATAAAAATGATTCTCCATTGATAGCGAGAATCAAACATTTTAATTATACAAAATATGTGGAAAAATGGCAAGAGATTTATGATCTTTTTTCTAAGGAATCTGTCTTAAATGGTTCTTTAGAAAGATTTGCGGAAACTAAAGTTAAAGCTGGGATTACTGTTGATCAAAAATTTCTCCAAGAAATTGAAATTTGGCGAGAAAATTTAGCTGCTAATATTGTTTGGAGAAATCCCCAAATTGAACAAAGAGAGTTAAATTTTGCTGTCCAAATGACGATTAATAGAATTGTCTTTTTACGCATTTGTGAAGATAGAGGAATTGAACCTTATCAACAGTTATATAATTTATTAAAGTTTGAAAATTTTTATCAAGAATTAGGGCGGTTATTTATCAATGCAGATTATCGCTATAATTCGGGTTTATTCCATTTTCAAGGTGAAAAAAGACGAGAAAATCCTGATGATTTTACTTTGAATTTAACTATAGATGATGCTATTTTAACATTAATTATTAGAAAACTCTATCCTCCAGAAAGTCCTTATGAATTTTCTGTGATTCCTGTGGAAATTTTAGGACAAGTGTATGAACAATTTTTAGGTAAAGTCATTCAAATATCTGCAAGTCGTCAAGCAGTTATTGAAGATAAACCGGAAGTAAGAAAAGCTGGAGGTGTTTATTATACTCCTAGTTATATTGTTGATTATATTATTAAACAAACTATTGGTAAGGTTTTAAAAAATAAGAAACCAGATAAAATCCAAGATATAACAATTCTTGATCCTGCTTGTGGTTCGGGTTCTTTTTTAATTGTGGCCTATCAATTTCTCCTAGATTGGTATTTAGAACAATATCTGCAAAATCCCAAGAAATACAAAAATAAATTCTATCAAATTTCAGATCATCAATGGCGTTTAACCGCAAGTGAGAGAAAGCAAATTTTATTAACTCATATTTATGGTGTTGATATTGATCAACAAGCGGTAGAAACAACTAAACTATCTTTGTTATTAAAGGTATTAGAAGGAGAATCAGGAGAAACAATTAGCAGACAATTACAGCTATTTAAGGAAAGGGCTTTACCTGATTTAGATTATAATATTCAGTGTGGTAATACCTTGATAGACGCAGAATTTTATCAACATACTCAATTAAATTTTTTAGACGAAAATACGGCTTATAGAGTTAATATTTTTGACTGGAAATCGGCTTTTTCTGTTATTATGAAACGAGGTGGTTTTGATGTAGTTATTGGTAATCCTCCCTATATTAGAATCCAAGCTTTAAAAGAATGGGCTGCTTTAGAAGTTGAATTTTATAAACAACAGTATGTTTCTGCTAGTAAGGGAAACTATGATATTTATGTTGTCTTTGTGGAAAAGGGATTAGAGCTATTAAGAAAAGATGGCTATTTAGGTTTTATTTTACCCCATAAGTTTTTTAATGCTCAATATGGGGAATCTATCAGAAAATTAATTGCTGAAGGTAAATATCTTCATAAAATAGTGCATTTTGGAGATCAACAAGTGTTTCCAAAAGTTTCAACTTATACTTGTTTGCTTTTCTTGAGAAAATCACAACAATCTGATTTAGAAATGGAAAGAGTTACTGATTTAATAGATTGGAAAAATAATCATAATAGTCAAACAGGAATTATTAATCATTCGTTAGCTTCTGGGTTAGCATGGAATTTTATTTTGGGAGAAGATGCTAATTTATTTGCAAAATTACAACAAATTAAATCTAGACTAGAAGATGTAACAGAAAGGATTTTTCAAGGAATTAAAACCAGTGCTGATAAAATATATATCGTCGAAGAATTATCACGGGAAGATAATTTAATCCAGGTTTTTTCAAAAGAAAAACAAATAGCATACTGGTTAGAATCTAATTTACTACATCCTTTGATTAAAGGTGGTGATAGTAAAAGATATTATTTGTCTAAAACTAATAAGTTGATTATTTTTCCCTATATGCTTAAAAATAATGGTTCAATGGAATTAATTTCTATGAATACCTTTGAAAAAGAATATCCTTTAACCCGGAATTATTTACTAGATAATAAAGATTATTTAGAAAGTAGAGAAAATAGTAAAATGTTAGGAGAAAATTGGTATGGATATAGTAGATTTCAAGCTTTAAATGTCATGGCTTTACCAAAAATATTTACTCCTGATATTGCGACTGGTTCATCATTTACATGGGATAAAACAGGGGAGATATTTTTTACGGGTGGTGTCGCTGGAGGATATGGAATTTTAGTTAAATCTATTTATTCATGGGAATACATTTTAGGATTGTTAAATAGTCAAGTTCTAGAATTTTATCTCAAAAAATCATCTACATCAATGAGAGGTGGTTACTATAGTTTTGAATCTCGGTTTATTCGCAATCTTCCTATTAAAATTATTGATAATTCTCAAATTTCAGAAAAGCAAAAACATGATTTAATTGTTAATTTAGTACAACAAATGCTTTATCTTCATCAACAACTCAATCAAGCAAACACACCCCCAGCCAAAAGAATGATTCAGCAACAAATACAAGCTACTGATAGACAAATCAATCAATTAGTTTATGAACTCTATGAATTAACTGATGCAGAAATAACTATGATTGAAAGTATTCAAAGTACATAAACTTAAATTTACTCTTCCCCTTGTCTGCGTCCTAGTTCATAAACACCAGCACCCATACAAGCAAGTATCCCAATGCTAATTCCCCAACTATTACCTAAACTGATATCTAAAATCCAGTTAGATAAACCACCAAATATTAAAAACGGGAAAATGCTAAATAGTGAAGCATAGAAGGAATTTTGCGCTTCTCTGGCTTTGCGTGTCTTTTCAAATTCTGACTGACTGGTATAAAGGGACTGTTCAGCAAAATTGAACCAGCGATTGAGTTGTGTCGTTACCCATTCTCTAACTTGGGAAAAACTCAAATATAATGCTAAAGCCCATAAACAAGCTCCAGCGATGGCAACTGTATCTAATTCAACGCGAAAAGGCAATATGTCAAACATGGCATGGGTTAACTGATACTTTTAACCGGGACATTCCCCGACATCTGAGATGTCGTGAATATCTAGTACAACATCACCAACTGAGTTAGTGAAGGTGGTATCCTATATGCCTTAGAATTATGTTCTCAGGCTCTTGATTGTCTGTCAACGAGTTCAATACGCAAATTTTCTCTAGAACTACCAAGTTTTCAAAAAGAAAGGTTTATTTTCTTTGTAGCCATTCAAGTCTATTCGGAACCATTATAGTTACTCAAAATATTTATTGACTTTAAATTAACTAACTACAAAACTCTCGTATATATTTAATATAATGAACCTATTGTGAAGAAATGTCAATAGATGTCTGAAGATTTAATGTCCTATTCTTTGCTGGTAACGGTACACCTAATAAACTCAAATTCAGAACATGACCACCCGTAACCAAATAAACAGGTTCACAAATTGTCCCTAACTGTCGAACTAATGCACCCAAGCGATCGCGGAATTTGCGCCCCATAGGATAAGCTGGAACTACACCCCAACCAGTTTCTTCTGCCACAAATATCACCTCAGCCGCAACTAACGGCAGAATTTCCAGGAACTCCCTCACAGTATTTTCCCAAACTAAATCTTCATCTTCGAGAAAATTAGCCACCCAAGTTCCCAAAGAATCAACCAACAGGCAAGTATTAGGCTGAGATTGAGCCAACGCAGCAGTCAGTTCCACAGGTACAGACAGAGTTATCCAATCTTGAGGACGACGTTGTTGATGTTTTTGAATCCGTGCAAGCCATTCCTGATCATCTGGATTTTGTGTAGCCGTGGCGATGTACACTACAGTTTTGCCGGAATTTATCGCCAAATCTTCCGCCCATTCACTTTTACCAGAACGGGCTGCACCAGTCACCAAAATCACTTTACTCATCATTTGATCATATAATATTTAAACAGAAAGAATACACGAGTTAAATCAAGTATCCCCACAATCGCCACCTTTTTGTACTCCTGAATTCTTTCTTGATCAAGACCATAAATTTGAGGATATTCTTATGAAACCAGGGTTAAAACGGATCGAGGCAACATTACATGATTTAGGAACTCGCAATGATGAAGTCACCACAGAAATAGGTGATGAAACCAAACGTTCCTTTTCCTTTCGCATTAGTATCCGTCCCCAGGAATCTAGAGAAAATTCCCCAACTACCGCCCAAACCAATAATAACTTAGAAGCAGATCCAGTTAATCATAAAATTCCAGAGGCAAATTTATTTCCCCACCATGATTCTGTCCCAGCTTTTCCAGCCCAAGACAATGGAGAAAAAACGCCAACTCTGCCTAAATTTAAAACTCCATCATTCAGCAATCATCGTCACGGCGCTAACCCAGCCCTGGCGATGAATATGCTCCAAGAAATCCAAGAAAAAGTTGCTAGTTGGCAAATAGAATTACAAAGAATAGTCCAAAATATTCAAGATATTTACTTAGAAGGTCCAATTATTAATGGCTGGTTGGAATCCAATGCCCAAGAGCCAGAAACAGTAGGAACAGCAGCATTACGCCATGCAGAAGTAGAGCGTCTCATGGACTATGTAGAAGAAATTTGTGCTAATGGTGAAAAAGAATCTCATAAACCACTACATACTGACTACCGACTATGTGGAGTAGATAAAGCCGGTCAGGTCTGGTCTCGTCCCTGTCCAGTTGAACAAGTTCCTAGTGTTAGTATAGCGATCGCTCGTCACCAAAGATTAAGGCAACTCTTAGGACGCAAACAAGACCTAGAAAATCGCTTGAGTCAATTAGCGGAAACCTTGGTGATGTTACATAGTCATATTCAACAAAATTAAAACAATTACTTGCAGATTGAAATATTTTCTCACTGAATCCAAAATACAGTAGACATCTCCGAAAAAAATCGTAGAGACGTTCCATGGAACGTCTCTACAAGGGCAGAAACGATAAAGGCCGAGGTGGTGCTGCGAGAAAATGGCAACTAAAAAAACAAAGACAGATGCTCAGACAGAAACTCAAAGAAAATCAAAAGTCAAATGATCATCACAACGATAAACAGGGGGAAAGTTCAACTTCCCCCTATTTTTTGGCCTTTTTTTCCCAACAGATTTATTGCCCATTGCAATCAATAAATTTCACATCTTACTATTATTAGTATCTTTAGGCAATCAATTAAAGAAACTGGATTTGCGATTAAATTTCTGAACTTAATTGCATGGTGATAAAATCAGGATTAGTCAGATCATCAGGGAGAAAAGAAGACTCTGTGGGAAAAGAATCAATAGGTAATTTAGTTTCCGTACTAGCAGCGCGAACAGCTTTTAAATAACAATCAGAAAATAGTTCTAAATAATAAGGTTTGAGACTAGGACTATCCTCCAATAAAGATTCAATTTGATAAAACTGTTCCCAAATTGTACTTACCCAACTAGAAGAACGTTTTTCAGATTGATATTGGTACTTGAGTAAGTGCATGAGTAAAACTATGAGTCGGTTTTTAAGTTCACGTCTTTTCTCTTTCCCCATGTCCTCTATTTCTGCAATCAAATGCTCAAAATCAACGTGATCTAATTGATGATTACGCAATAACTTAGCTGTCGTTTCTAGCCACGAACAATAATCCTGCTCATAAAGATAACTACTCAAGGATGTAGATTGTAAATTGGTAGTCATAACAGATAGCCTTATTTATGCCATTACTTAAGTCTATCACATTAATTAATAAAACCAGGAAACATTAACGTTACCTGGTTTATTGTTGTAGGGACATAGCAATGCTATGCCCTAATTCTCATACTGCCAAATTAAACTTTAGCAGCCGCTCTCATTGCTAATTCGCCTTTAGCATACTTAGCAGCATAATCTTCTAAAGAAACTTGCTTAATCTTGCTTGCGTTACCAGCAGTACCAAATTGTACATAACGGTCAGCACAAACCTTTTGCATATATTTAATAGAAGGCTTGAGGAAGTGACGAGGATCAAATTCCTTGGGATTGGAAGCCAAAGCTTCACGCACAGCCGCAGTAATAGCCAAACGGTTATCGGTGTCAATATTTACCTTACGCACACCACTCTTGATACCTTTTTGGATTTCTTCCACAGGTACACCGTAGGTTTCAGGAATAGCGCCACCATATTGGTTAATGAGTGCCAATAAATCTTCAGGTACAGAAGAAGAACCGTGCATAACCAAGTGGGTGTTAGGTAAACGGCGGTGAATTTCTTCAATGCGGCTAATAGCCAAGATTTCACCTGTAGGCTTACGAGTAAACTTGTAAGCACCGTGACTTGTGCCGATAGCAACAGCTAAAGCATCTACTTGAGTTGCTTCTACGAAGTCAACAGCTTCATCAGGGTCAGTTAATAGTTGAGAATGGTCAAGAGTCCCTTCAAAACCATGACCATCTTCAGCTTCACCCGCGCCGGTTTCTAGAGAACCCAAACAACCCAATTCACCCTCAACACTGACACCCAAAGAGTGAGCAACGTTGACAACTTCGCTGGTAACTCTCACGTTATATTCAAAGCTGGCAGGGGTTTTAGCGTCAGCTTCCAAAGAACCATCCATCATGACGCTGGTGAAGTTGTTCTTGATAGCTGAATAGCAGGTAGAAGGAGCATTACCATGATCTTGGTGCATGACAATGGGAATCTCAGGATAGGTTTCTACCGCAGCCAAAATCAGGTGACGGAGGAAGTTTTCTCCGGCATAATTACGAGCGCCGCGAGAAGCTTGTAAGATTACGGGGCTATCTGTTTCCACCGCAGCCTTCATGATTGCTTGAATCTGCTCTAAGTTGTTGACGTTAAAAGCGGGGATACCATAACCGTGTTCAGCAGCGTGATCCAAAAGCAACCGCATTGGTACGAGAGCCATATATATTCCTCCTAATTTGGGTATTTAGCTAGTCAGTTTAATAGAAGCGTAATCTTTATTTTAATGTAATTTTTACGCTAATCTTAATGTTTTTTTCAACTTACAGAAAATTATATCTAGTAGTGGGTGCTTTTGTTGAGAAAATTTATAGGCTGATATTCTCCAGCTATGTAATCTTTTTGTAAAGCTAGAAACTAAGTGTTAGCCTGTGCATTTACCGGGCGATCGCAATTTGCAGTTCAAACGTATACAACAAACCAGTCATTTAAAGTTTCTTGTCAATGCGTAACTCCTAGTCTTAATTAATCAGTAATAAATCGTTAATTGGCTTTATATTTAACATAGCCACTATAGCCAGTTTTGACTACAGTGGATATATAGACAATTCTTATATTTTATTGGCTAAATGGTAATAAAATGCTATGTAGCCACTAATGCTATTTTGGAAATTAGTGGCTATAGTGGCTATATAGGAAAATACTTAGAGACTTCCAAATAAAAAAATACTCAACAACCTAATGCAAAAATCTCTCAAACCCTTATTCCTCTGTGTCCTCTGCGCCTCTGTGGTTCGTTAATCAGGATAATTTATTTCTTGGAAGTCCCTTATGGATAAAAACAACGAGAAAGTCAATAAAACAGATATGGTACAAGTCCGCGTTAGCTTACCAGAAGATTACCGTAGGCTGTTTAAGGCATATTGCACCGAACAAAATACGGATATGAGTAAGCGTATAACTGAGTTAGTTGAAACTGAATTAAAAACAGCAGGGAAAATTTAGCGATCGCCAACCTTAAATGACTAGACCAGGATATACAGAAGCTTTTCTCAGAGGGAGAAAGGCGTTAAGACGGGGTAAATGTCCTAGTGAGCAAGACATTGAGCATATTTACCAGCAAGGTTGGGAAACTCACTTGGGGGAAACTGAGAAGGGGATCACCTATTGATCCCTAGCATAGTATATATCCCACATTCTCCACCCTCAACTGTTAGGTGACAGTTCTCAAAGCATTTCACTGTCTAACTTTTAGCTTAAACAGTAGAGCTTTTGTTAAGAAACTTTATCGGCTGATATTCTTAGACTAAATAATGTTCTTGTGTATTTAATAACTCAATATTTTAAATAAAGGTAGCGCCTCCGTGCCTACCCCGGTATTAGGGGCAACCACAGGGGGTTTGCCCCTACTGGCGATCGCATCTATGATTCAATAATTACCCATAATCTTCTGACCTGATTTTACTTTGTTTCATTAACTAGCCGTAAGACACTTTTATACAAGGGTTCAGTAACCCAAAATCCTGCTTTATTAATAAGATCATCTAACAGAGGTTTAACAGTAGAAATGAAACCTTGACTTTTGGCTTCTACTAAAACTCCTAAAATTCCGGTATAATGGAGATTAAGTCTAGCAGCAATCATGCGGCCACGACGTTCATCAATTAAAACTTGTTCTGCTTTCATTTCTAAGGCTAAAACTATAGCCTCTGCTTCTCCAGGATCAAGTTCACTGCTAAGTGCTTTAAGCATCGTCCGATCTTCAACTGCACGGATTTGAATCCAAGTAAAAGTTTGTACTTCCTTTGCACCCGCTACGGGAAAATCAGGATCGGTTAATTCTTGATAAACGGCTTCAGGAATTAGAACTGTTCCGTAAAGCTGTTGTAATAAGTGAAGCTGGTTAATAGCTGCAAGATTATTAATGGGTGAAGTATCGCTGACAACAATCACAGTCTACCCATCTCCCGCAAATTCTTGATATCCTGTTCAAAATCCTCTACTCCGTAATGAATAGGGATTTGATAACTTGCAAGTAAATGTTGAAATGCTATACGATTCATACCAGCAAAGCGACTAGCTTGAGCAAGAGTTAACTTTTCTTTTTGAAACAGCATAATCGCAATTTCTCGTTTCATTTCCTCTTCATTCATGCGAGTTGTGGTTAGTATTTCATTAGGAATAACTACACTCATATTTATCATCCTCTGAACCATTATTATTATAATTCATTGCAATCATTATAGCGGTATGCACTCGAATGAGATACAGTCATAAGCACTCCAGTGGGTATTATTTGGAGTTGATAGCTAAAAAACGAGATGAGTTACTTTCGGTTGTTGAACCTCAAGGTGATGTAGGAAAGCAGTTGAGTTTGTTTTGAGTGGGGGATTATACTAATGATTAGGGATCGTCTATGGGATTTGAGGGGGCGATCGCCTATAATTTTTGTATCTATACCTCTTACTCTTACTTATTTTTCCTTTTTTTCCTTTCAATGTAATCAGAACATCTATCACTACAGAAACCACAGTTATCTTGAGGGCAGATGAGACGACCACAACCGGGGCAATTTTGCTCTCTACCAATTACTAATGGTCTAAATCCGCATTTTCCCATCCCATCTACCCATCCACCACAATAAGCTAAAATTGTTGTCAGGATACGTTCGGATTCTGTACGTTTACCTTGCAGTAATCCTTGACCAGAGAATTTAAATATTTTGAATTCATCTAGTCTAGATGCTTGACGATTGTCCCAAAGAGTTTGTAAAGTATCACAAAAATCTTCGATAATATTTAAAGGATCGTATAATTTTAGTGGCTTAATTTGCTTTTCACTTAGATAGAAAACTTCTAAATATCTTTTAGGACTATAATCACCTCCACGGTAAGAAAGCATTGATAAAAAATGCCTCAATATAGACAGGAATAAATATGGCAAAGTAATTCGTTCTATAGGAAGATTAATCAAAAAATTGATGAAATTGACCTGCCACTGGGGTAAATTATTAACCCAATTTTGAGGTAATGGACGTTTTGCAGCTACAAATAAAGGTATAGAATTTTGAGCAACAACTGATATATCTTCCCAACTAGGTATATCCTGGTCGCTTAACTTTTGCAATTCTATTAAAATTTCACACTGTTGTTTATAATAACGCTGATCATAATCAAATAGCCAAGGTGGTAAGTATTTATTAGTATCAGACTCTCTAGGCATATTTATACTAATGAATCGGTCACTAAAGATTGTTTCTAGTTCACTCAGCTTTGCTTTATCAAAAGCACCTAGTACTTGAGGATTCTTAACATGAAATTTAGGGTTTTCTCTTCCCTGCATATATTTTTTTTGAAGGTACGGTGATAAAACACCAACGATTTTGACATCATTACCACGAGATTCTTTGAATTGGGGAACACAAAATTCTGAGTAAGAATTGGAATTAACACTTTTTCTACTGTTTTTTACATCAAGTAAATATTGAGAATCTAATCTAATATCCCCCAATGTCCAGGTTTTGCTTTTTTGAGTAACTTGATGAATTGAAATATCTTCTACCTGATAACCTAAAGCTTGATAAAAACGAATTACTAACTTCTCAGCCCCACGCGCTGAAATCATTTGTGCTGCTTTATTATCATTAAAATTTACATCAGCATCCCATTCCCTTATTAACGAATTATCTGATTGGTTGAACTGATATAATTCACGCCAATTATGAGTAATATATTCCTCGTAAGGATAATTGCTATCTTCAAAGCGAGAGATAATATCAAAAAAAGTTTTAACACGCTGTTGAACAATTTCTTGTTTCTTTCCTGTTGGCGCAATATGCCAGAGAAAATTTTTATAAGCTAAATTATTTTGCAAATATTTAACTTGCTGCCAATATATATTACGTTCTCTTTCTTTTGCTTGTTCTACTCTTTCAATTAATTCATTTACTATCTCATTGAATAAGTCATCATCTACGCTATCAAGATACTGATTAATAAAGATACCGTAACTATTGTAATCGTATTCTGTAAGTTTTAAATAAGAGCGTAACTTAGAAGAAGCCAAGATAACTTTTGGTGCATTTTTAATAAGTTGATTAATCAATTCATCTTGCTCTTTTTGATTAAACTGGTTAAGATGTTCAAGAACCACATTTTCAGCAACATCTTCTGTGCTAGATAATGTATATGTAACAATTATTGGAATTTTTCTTTCTGTTGGTGCAATATGCCAGATAAAATTTTTATAAGCTAAGTTATCTTGTAGATATTGAACTTGCTGCCAATATATATTACGTTCTTTTTCTTCTACTTGTTCTACTCTTTCAATTAATTCATTTACTATCTCATTGAATAAGTCATCATCTACGCTATCAAGATACTGATTAATAAGGATACCATAACTATTGTAATCGTATTCTGTAAGTTTTAAATAAGAGCGTAACTTAGAAGAAGCCAAGATAACTGTTGGTGCATTTTTAATAAGTTGATTAATCAGTTCATCTTGCTCTTTTTGATTAAACTGGTTAAGATGTTCAAGAACCACATTTTCAGCAACATCTTCTGTGCTAAATAATGTATATGTAACAATTATTGGAATTTTTCTTTCTGTTGGTGCAATATGCCAGATAAAATTTTTATAAGCTAAGTTATCTTGTAGATATTGAACTTGCTGCCAATATATATTACGTTCTTTTTCTTCTGCTTGTTCTACTCTTTCAATTAGTTCATTTATTATCTCGTTGAATAATTCATCATCTACAATATGAAGGTACTTATTGATAAAAATGCCGTAATTATTGTCTGTTATTTGGAATTTGAAATAGTATTCTGTAAATTTTAAATAAGAACGTAACTTAGAAGAAGCCAAGATAACTTTTGGTGCATTTCTGATGAGTTCATTAATCAACTTATCTTGCTCTTGTTGATTAAACTGGTTAAGATGTTCAAGAACCACTTTCTCAGCAACATCTTTTGCTATAGATGATGTGTATTCAGCAATTATTGGAATTTTTCTTTCTGCTGGTGCAATATGCCAGAGGAAATTTTTATAAGCTAAGTTATCTTGTAAATATTGAACCTCTTGCCAATATATATTAAGTGCATTTTCTTCCGCTTGCTCTACTTTCTTAATTAGTTCATCTATCAATTCTTTTCTTAAATGTTCTTCTACTAGATTAATCTGTCTATTTATGAATTCAATATAACTATTTGGACTAGAAGAATCAAATTTTAAGTACGAACGCAATGTCGCAGAAATAATTAGAAGATTTGGCAGTTTTTCGGCGATTTCCTTAATGATAAAATCTTGTTGATTTTCATTTAAATCTTTGAGTTTATTAATAACGAAAGTTTCGGCTATCTCCAAGGGCAAAGATAATAAATATTCAATAATAAATTTTTTAAACAGTGGAAATATATTACTATTAGCATACTTCTCAACTATTCTTTCATCATTATCAACTTCTCGTACATCATTAATTGTCCTTAATAGGAATGGTGCTAGTTTATATTTTATTTCTTCGTCCTCTCCGAATATTTCAGCCATTTCCATAGCTTCCCTATCCTTAGTTTCCTTAATACTGAAAGCAACAAGGCTTTCGCTTTCGTAGTGAGTCTTACTTCTGAAATTAATTTTACAATTATCGTTATAGGTAATCTGCCATGCACCCCCAAATTGATATCTCTTAACAACACCAATAAAGGTTGGTACTTTCAGGTTGATTACTCGATTACGCTTTGCATCAATATCAAATTGAACGTATACGCCCCTTCCTTTATTACCCTCTATAATTTCTTGTACATCTAATGGAACATCATCTCGATCAACACGAATATCTCCTGTATTTTCTTCCCCCAAAGGAGCAATAAAACCAAAATTATTGACTTTATTTTTTTGATTATTAAACCCACCAAACCAAACAATTTTACCTAGCATCATTTTTTTTGTCCTTGCGTATTAGAGGATGTTTGAAAAGTGGTATTCCGTAATTTTCATCACATTGCTACCCCCCTTAGTCCCCCCTTGTAAAGGGGGGAAACAATAAAAATCCAGTTCCCTCCCCTTTACAAGGGGAGGGTTAGGGTGGGGTAAAAAATATTTGATACATCAACCATAACTTTTCAAACACCCTCTTAGATGTCAAAATGAAAATGCGATATCCCAACTTGCAGACGTGAAAAATCCCAAACGCTTGTATTAACCCAAGTTGCTAGTTATAATAAGCCTTCTAGATCCCCCTAAGTCCCCCTTAAAAAGGGGGACTTTGATTAATTTCCCCCCTTTCTAAGCTACGGTGTACACACAAGTCCTATCTATCTTAGTTTTGTGCCTATTTCGCCCCCTAAATCTCCCAAGTTTGGGGGACTTTCAAATTCTTGTTCCCCCAGAATTGGGGGTTAGGGGGCGGTTCTTATACCTCATAATACCGAGAAGTGCTGTAAATCATAAAAACAATATAGGGTAGGCAATGCCCACCCTACAGGATTATTCCATTACCTGTGCAGATTTCTGTTTATCCAACTTGAGCATCAACACACCCAAAGGAGGTAAACATAAATCCAAGGAATAAGGACGATTATGCAAAGACCAATCATCAGTCCACTTACCACCTAAATTGCCCATATTACTACCGCCATACTGACGCGCATCACTATTGAACAACTCAGTGTAGAAACCCTTTTCTGGCACACCAATACGATAATGAGAATGGGGTTGAGGTGTAAAATTACAAACCACAATCATAAAATCGTCAGAATTTTTGTCACGACGGACAAAAGAAACCACACTATGGCGGTTATCAGTACAATCAATCCACTCAAACCCTGCTTGGTCAAAATCTTGAGTGTATAAAGCAGGTTCAGAACGGTAAAAATGGTTAAGAGACTGGAAAAAATCCTTTAACTGTCGGTGTGGTTCAAACTGTAATAGATGCCATTCCAAATCAGCCCAAGCATTCCACTCACTCCACTGACCAAATTCCATGCTCATAAACATGGTTTTCTTGCCGGGGTGAGCGAACATATAAGCGAACAGACAGCGGATATTAGCTAACTTCTGCCATTCATCACCGGGCATCTTGCCGATGATATTACTCTTACCATGGACGATTTCATCATGGGAGAGAGCTAACATGAAGTTCTCGCTGTGGTTATACCACATACTAAAGGTAATATTGTTTTGATGGAACTGGCGAAACCAGGGGTCCATGCTGAAGTAATCCAGCATATCGTGCATCCAGCCCATATTCCACTTTAAGTTAAAGCCCAATCCGCCCGTATAGGTAGGCCAAGATACCATTGGCCAAGATGTGGACTCCTCCGCAATGGAAAGCACACCAGGATAATAACTAAATAACAAGCTATTAACTTGACGTAAAAAATCAGCAGCTTCTAAATTTTCTCGACCACCGTATTCGTTAGGCAACCATTCTCCTGGTTCTCGGCAATAATCAAGGTAGAGCATGGAAGCAACCGCATCAACCCGAATTCCGTCAATGTGGTATTTATCAAACCAGAACAGGGCATTAGCCACCAAGAAATTACGGACTTCATGGCGATTGTAGTTAAATACTAAAGTCCCCCATTCCTTATGTTCACCTTTGCGGGAATCAGAATGTTCATACAAGTGACTACCATCAAAGAAAGCTAAACCATGTCCATCTTTGGGGAAGTGGCCAGGAACCCAGTCTACAATGACACCAATACCATTGTTATGGCATTCGTCCACAAAGTACATGAAGTCTTCGGGTGTACCAAAACGGGAAGTAGGCGCAAAATAACCGGTTACTTGATAACCCCAAGAACCATCAAAGGGATGCTCGGCAATTGGGAGGAGTTCTAAATGGGTATATCCTAATTTCTTAACGTAGGGAATGAGTTTATCTGCTAGTTCCCGATAAGTCAGAAACCGAGCGCCGGGTTTTAGTTCAGAAACGACAACTACAGCTTCAGTTTCCCCATTGGGTAATTTGGCAGGTTCAGCACTAGCAGCGTGTAACCAAGAACCTAAATGGACTTCGTAAACGGAAATGGGTTGACTCAAGGGGTCACTGTGTCGCCGCTTTTCCAGCCAGTCTTCGTCTTTCCAGGTGTAGGAATTTAAGTCAGTGACAATAGATGCGGTTTTTGGCCGGGGTTCTTGCTGGAAACCGTAGGGATCGGATTTTTCGTAAATATGCCCTTCAAAATTTTTGATTTCGTATTTGTAATGTTCTCCTACACCGATTTCGGGAATAAATAATTCCCAAATGCCTGTGTGTCCTTTCCGCATCTGGTGTTTGCGTCCATCCCACAGGTTAAAATCTCCCAATAAGGAAACGTTGCGGGCATTGGGGGCCCAAACGGCAAAATAAACGCCTTTGACACCATCTACTTCTGTGGTGTGCGCTCCCAATTTCTCGTAAATGCGGTGATGGTTGCCTTCACTAAATAAATGTAGATCAAATTCTGTTAAGTGGGCAGAACGGAAAGCGTAGGGATCATTAACCACTCGCTCATGTTCCCCTTCTTTAATGCGTAACTGATAATTTTTTAGTTCTGGGGTTTCAATGGTGCATTCAAAAAAGTGTGGATTATGCACTGTATCCATGGGGTATTCTTTCCGTTCTTCTGGAACTACTACCCACGCAGCGCTGGCATTTGGGAGATAGGCTCGCACAGCCCAGACAGTTTTACCATTTTGCTCGATGAGATGAGAACCCAGAATTTCAAAGGGATCGTGATGTTGATTGCCAACAATGCGATTAACCTGTTCAGGGGCGACCGTGGTTGTGGACATGAAGCTACCTATGTGATATATGGTGATTAACTAAATCTACTTTTTAACTATTCATATTCTTGCATCTTTGTCGCCACTGTCAGTTGTCAGTTGTCAGTTGTTAGTTGTCAGTTGTCAGAAAGAAATTTCTCCCCAACCTCCCCAACCTCCCCAACCTCCCCAACCTCCCCAACCTCCCCAACCTCCCCAACCTCCCCAACCTCCCCAACCTCCCCAACCTCCCCAACCTCCCCAACCTCTCCAACCTCCCCAACCTCCCCAACCTCCCCAACCTCCCCAACCTCCCCCACCTCCCCTACCTCCTATTCCCTGATTAAATACTTAAAAATGGGAAAAGTTGTAATAATGTTTTGCGTAGTTGCAGCAAAAATACTTTATCGCGGATACCGGAGGCTAAACGTGGTGGTGGACTTATTTGGATTTGTGCTTGCAATTCGGCATATTCTGCGGGCGTGAGGATTCTGCCATCAATGGGCGATCGCACTGTTAGAATAATCTCTGTCCGCAATATCTCTTCTGGTATATCTTCTTGTGGTGGTAATGCCATCACTGCTTTACCACTATGACCCACTAATACGATTAAAATGCTAGTGGTCACGCTCAAAATAAGCAGCAGTATGCGTTTCATCAATTTCTCTTGGAGTTCTAAATTCTATTTTTTTTAATTTTTAATTTCTAATTTTTAATTTCTCAAGTCCAGGTGGTAATGGTTCAGCACATAGCTGGTGGATATTGATAATTCGTTCAAAAACCTGTGGATACTCCTGACGATAATCGGGAATCAATGCTAAAGGACTCAATAAAGCCGCCGCCGCAATATCAGCTATACTCAAGCGGCTACCCACTAAATAATCACTTTTTTGCCAATATGCAGATAATACTAACAAAGCATTGGCGAGTCTTTTTCGCGCTAATTCAACGGTAGTATCATTAATACCATATTGTTGTCTAACTATTTTAATCACCATTTGGCTAAATAGCGAAGGGTCAATTGACTTACCTTCACTAGCGCGAAATTGATAATATACAAACCTAGTAGCTGTTCCTATACTTTCATCTAACCAATCTTCCAACATCGCAGCTTGAGTTTGCTGTTCTGAATTGGGTAAAAATAGAGCAGGTTCAGGTTGATAGCCTTCTAAAAATTTGAAAATTTCTGTAGAGTCAGCAATAGTTTGGGGTTGTCCGACAATTTGGGGTAACAGTACCGGTAGTGTCGTTAACCCAGTTAAGGGCTTGACCTTTAAAATATGCAGCCCTGGAGTTAAATTCTCAACTTGATAACTAATTCCCTTATAACCCAATGCCAATCGGGCTTTGCGACAATAATGAGATGTACTAAATTGCAGTAACAACATACATTGATCTTACTTGGTTACTGAGATACACAAGTAACGTAGTTTAACCTTGGTCAAACAGCGTTAATTGCTGATAATTCGCTCTCTGATTGACCTTACTCGTAAGGAGAGCTTTTAGGTTCTAGACTAAGTGAAAACGAACATAAAAAAAATCAAACTGGGCGAGAACTGAATCTAGCCCAGAAGCAAAACCTGATGAATGTTCCTGTTTTTTACCCAACTTGATACCATTAGGCAGTTGAATCTTTAGTCTTTATCCACAAATTAAGCTAACTTTCTCAGTAGAGTTTTGTGAAAAATAATTTTTAAAGAGTCAACTAATCACGAGGGCGATGTATTACCCTATACTAAGGTTTTTTGGGAGTAGCCGCAGGAGAGGTAGTCGCCGCAGGAGAAGTTGTCGCCGCAGGAGAGGTTGTCGCTGCAGGAGAGGTTGTCGCCGCAGGAGAGGTTGTCGCCGCAGGGGTAGCACCAGTATCTGCTGGTTCGCCACCTGTGGTTGCTGCTGGAGAACTGGTAGTACCTGCTGGTTCACTACCACCTTCACAAGCTCCAAGCATGGTAGCCAGACTTAACATTAGAGCCAAACCAAAAATTCTTGTCTTCATAACTCCTCTTTCACCAATTGTGGCAATAAAATATGCAGCCTGTTGAATAAGATACCTTATTTATTGATTTTTTTTTAGGACTTTTTGATTACATATTTCAACTCATTCTTTTTTGTAACATTTTTGTAGATTATATGTAACACGAATAGATCATGATTAAGAGTTAGAATAGCTTCAAATTCTTGATCTAATTAATGCAACTTTAGGTTAAAACCACCTGAGTCGTTTTTCATCCCCTGTCTAAAGCATATAAGGCATTGCTACGCAATGCTTATTCAGGGGCTTTCAAACTTCCCAGTCTTTCTTGTAAAATTCAATCAAGTCAAAAATAAAGTATTTACCATCAGAAAAATTATGGTTTTTGAACGTAAATCAGCAGTTTCCCCAAAAAATGCCTGGTTATGGGGCAAGTTTCCTTTGTCATTGAATAGACGACGTTCTCGAAGTCCGAATAAAAAGACACAGAATTTCTCCCGACTTCTGAGTGAACCGATAGCAGTTAAATCACCTATTTCCCGGAATGCTTGGATAAATTTAAATTTTTTAGGTTCTCGCAGAAATAAGACAGCAACCCGCATTTCCAGCTTAGAAACGAGTAAAAAACAACCTACCGGGACCGATAAACAATCAACTGCTACTCTAAATAAAATGAGTAATGCTGCGACTATGCCAACATGGTTGCTACGTATGTATACAGTTAATCGCTATTCATCCGTTTTCACATTTTTATTAGTGGTAGCGACATTAATAGTTTATGGTTGTACAGTATATTCTCAAGAGCTTTGGAGTGACTCGTACCGTAAACTACAAAGCTTACAACGTCATGAGCGACAGTTAAATACTGCCAATGCGACACTGACTAGCAAAATGGCACAGGAAGCCGAACAGCCTGGGACGGAAATGGTATCACCAACTTCTGAAGGGACAATTTTCTTACCACCAACATCTAATAATTATCCCAAATCGTCATTTTCAACTTCTCAACCAGAATTACAACCTGAACCTGCTTCTCCATTAGGATATTAATTGGTAATTGGTCAAATTCTTTCTATTTCCTATTCCCTAACTTATATGTTGCTCTAATGGTGAAGTCATCAATTAAAACAAAATTGAGAAATTTACGTAATTTAGAATTCAGACGACAACGAAAGTTCTCTAAACAATCTCAAATAGGAAATATTGATCCGAAAATACCGGAAAACCCACCCAATATTAAATTACGATTGTTGGCTGTGTGGGGTGTGTTAATGATTGCCATGCTAGGGTTGGCATTTAACTTATATCAGTTACAAATTGTTCAGGGAAAAAAGCTGACTCAAAAGGCACGAAACCAGCAAATGGTCAATTTACGCCCTTATATGCCCCGTCGTCCGGTAGTAGATCGGGGTAATAATATATTGGCTATTGACCGTCCTGTTTATAATGTCTATAGCCATCCCAAGTTATTTGATCTATCCCAGGAGGAAATTGCTGAGAAAATTGGTCCAGTTATTGGCAGAGAAAAGGCTGATTTAGTTAAAATATTCCAAAGTAAACGCAGTGGAATTTTACTAGCTTCTGGTGTTTCTGAAGATATTACTGATAAGTTGATATCACTCCGCTTGAATGGGTTCGAGTTTATTCAAAAATACTCTCGATTTTATCCCCAAGATGATTTGGTAGCAGATGTGGTGGGCTATGTTAATCTTGACCGTCGTGGTCAGGCTGGTGTGGAATATAGTCAGGAGAAGTTACTAGAACGTTCTGGACAAACAGTTCGGATGAGTAAGTCTGGTAATGGGTCATTGATGCCGGATTATGCGACTGAGGGATTTCTGCATTTTGATGATTTAAAACTGCAATTAACTATTGATAGCCGTGTGCAACGGGTAGCCCGTGGGGCATTAAAAGAACAAATGACTAAATTTAGTGCCAAACGAGGCGCAGTGGTTGTCATGGATGCGGTTGATGGTTCAATACTTGCTTTGGTTTCCCAACCTACCTATAACCCAAATCAATATGCTAAATCTGATATTTCTCTGTTTAGAAATTGGACTGTGGCTGATCTTTATGAACCGGGATCAACTTTTAAACCTGTAAATGTGGCGATCGCTCTAGAAAATGGTGCAATCAAACCAGACGATACTTTTGAAGATCCTGGTTCGATTAAAATCGGGATACATACGATCAAAAATGCCGAAAAAACTGGTTATCGCCGATTAACTATTCCTGAGATTTTACAAACTTCTAGTAACATTGGCATGGTGAGAATCATTCAACGATTAAAACCATCCATATACTACAACTGGCTAGAACGTTTAGGACTAGGACAAAAAGTTGAAACGGATTTACCCTTTGAAGTTATGGGTCAACTAAAAAGTCAAGAACAATTTATCTCTTCAACCATTGAACCAGCCACAACATCTTTTGGACAAGGTTTTTCTCTAACTCCACTACAACTGGTACAACTACATGGTGCATTAGCTAATGGGGGCAAATTAGTGACACCTCATGTAGTCCGAGGATTAATTGATAGTCAAGGAGTAACGCACTATTCACTGACTCTCCCAGAACCACGGCAAATTTTTTCAGCTACAACTACTCAAAAGGTTGTGGAAATGATGGAAACAGTAGTGAATGTGGGTACTGGTAAAGCTGCAAAAATTTCCGGATATCGCATTGGTGGAAAAACGGGAACGGCCCAAAAAGCTAGTCCTAATGGTGGATATATTAAGGGTGCAAGAATTACCAGTTTTGTCGCTATTTTGCCCGTGGAATCTCCTCGTTATGTAGTGTTTGCAGTTGTGGATGAACCAAAGGGAGAAAATGCCTATGGTTCTACAGTAGCTGCACCAATTGTGAAAACTGTGATGGAATCACTAATTCCTATTGAACAAATTCCTCCTAGTCAGGAAAAGGAGGAAAAGAAAAAGTAATTCGTCATTGGTCATTGGTGATTGGTAAATATTACCTATTACCTGTTATAACTTTTCTTGAGAGTGGCTTCAATTGAACCTAAATTTTGGAACAACTGAATTAATTCATGAGATTTTGTTTTTTTCTCGGATAAAATGACTTTTAATGGAGTTAAAAATTCAAGATCGGGATCATCTTTAAGGGCAATTTCAGCAACTTGTAAAAGTTTGTAAGAGTTAAGGAAAATGTCTTCATTTTCAAAGCCTGATTTTGCCGAAATTTGGTGTAAATTAGCATCAGGTATCATAGCTCTACCTGGTAAAGTTTCATCTAATACTAAACCTTTTAATAAAGCTAATAAACCTGCATAAATAGCGAAATTATCACAACTATCACAAGCTTTAAATTCTATCCGTCCTACTTCTGAGGGAATGCGGGCAATTTTTGTTAATGAAGGCACACTTTTAATCAGTTCTTCTGCTGTTTCTAAAAAAACTAATGTTGCGGATCTTTTTCCTGTTCTAATAAATGTCCTCACTGATAAACCTTCCCATAAACCACCATTATAAAAAGGAGAACTATAACTAAAAGGAATGATGTAAGGGCTGTAATAAGTTAACTTTTTACCAATGTCAATTAACCTTTCAGTAGATAAATTTGCCATAGAAATATTTAAATCTGGTCCATAGGAAACCATATAAATATGAGCAGTTTGTTCATCTGGATAAGCTTGTAATTGCCTAATTTCAAAATCATTTAATGGGGGTTGTGGTTTAAATACGCAAGTATAGGGATTAAAACTGGCTAAAACAGGTGAAAAACCAAAATTAGCAGCAACATCACGTAATAAAATAAAACTTGCGGTTAATTCATCAATTGCTCCTTGAATAGTAGAGTGGATAGTTGTTCTAATTTCAATACCTTTAGCTACACAGTCAATTACTTCTTCAGAGTCGCTAAATCTTTCAAATCCTTCAATATACCACCGCTTTTTCTTAATCCCAGCATCACCAACTCTTAATTGTGGGTAGTCAGTGGGATAGATAGGTAATTTGTCAACAATTTGCTGAAAATCTGCAAATTTTGTATTCTGGAAATCTGCGAATTTTCCTTGATGATTGAGAAAAGCAACTTCATGTTCAATACCAAAGGAGAACATACTTTATACCTAATTAATGAGAAACATAATCAATTATATCCATATTTTATGTCGTTGTGAATCAATACTGCTTAGTTCAGGCTAAAAAGTTTTTATCTCGGAGGTTGAGTTGAAGCAAGGAAACCCAACAAAATTCCTGATCATGTTGGACTACATTTACTTTATTTTCACCAATTAAATGTACAGAAATTTAGTTATCTTCAAGGTAACTTAATATTGACTAATAAAAATTACAGGACTGAGTTTTTATGACAACTACTGCTCAAACTCCTTACAGTAGCGAACAAATTATTGCTTGGTTACGTGGATTACTGACCATTGCTTGGGCTGATGGTAACTTTGATACTCAAGAACAGGAATTAATTACTAATCTGACCAAAGATGAATTAGCCCCTGCTGTTGATTGGAATACTCTAGAGATAATTGAACCAGATGAATTAGCGGCTATATTGGGTAAAGGTACGCCTGTAGCGGAAAATTTCTTGCGGACAGCGGTAATGGTAGCGATCGCTGATGGTATATACTCACCTAGTGAAGATGACCTGCTTCAGCAATTGTGTCAAAAATTAGAACTGCAAGAAAGTTTACTCACGGCTCTACGTCATACCCTAGAAGATACCGCACAAACAAACAATTTCCCCTCTACTGGACTTCAAGCCCCACACCCAGATGCCTTACGTCCCTTGCGTCAGTGGTTAGACGGTTTAGATATTCAAGACCCCAGAGTGGCGAAATTTTTGTGTAAGATGATTCCTTCCCAGTGTCCCTTTGAAAGAGATGTAACTCTATTCGGCCGGAAAATAGTTCATATTCCGCCATTGTGTAAAATTAACCCCCTTTATGAACAAATGGTAGGTTTACGCTTTCGCGCCCTTTCCTACCTAGCAGATGACTGTGGCGAGGATGTTACACCTTATATTTAAATTAGTTGTTAGTAGTCAATTGTTAGCGTAATTGACAACTGACAACTAACAACTGACAACTGACAACTGACTAATTATGCAATTTATAGACCAATCAGTAATTGAAGTAGAAGCAGGTGACGGAGGCGATGGTATTGTTGCTTTCCGCAGAGAGAAATATGTACCAGCAGGTGGTCCTTCCGGTGGTAATGGCGGAAGAGGCGGTTCAATCATTTTTGTAGGTGATAGCAACCTCCAAACCTTGTTAGATTTTCGATATAAGCATTTGTTTAAGGCGCAAAATGGAGAACGTGGTGGACCGAATAATTGTACCGGTGCAGGTGGAAAAGATTTAATTGTTGAAGTTCCCTGTGGTACTTCTGTTTATGATGCGGCAACGAGTGCTTTACTATGCGATATAGTTGAACCTGGTCAAAGTTTTCAGGTTGCTAAAGGTGGTAAAGGTGGGCTAGGAAACCAACATTTTTTGAGTAATAGTAACCGCGTCCCCGAATATGCACTTCCTGGGTTAGAAGGGGAAAAGAAGGTATTACGTTTAGAGTTGAAATTGTTAGCAGAAGTAGGAATTATTGGTTTACCAAATGCGGGTAAATCTACTTTAATTTCTTCTTTATCAGCCGCACGTCCGAAAATCGCTGATTATCCTTTTACTACCTTAATTCCTAATTTGGGTGTGGTAAAAAAACCCACGGGTGATGGTACTGTTTTTGCTGATATTCCCGGTTTAATTGCAGGTGCTTCTCATGGTGCGGGTTTAGGTCATGATTTCTTGCGTCACATTGAACGGACAAGGGTTTTATTACACTTAATTGATGCGACAAGTGAAGATATCATCGCTGATTTTCATACTATTCAAGAAGAACTGAAAGCTTATGGACGAGGTTTAGCTAAACGTCCGCAGATTTTAGCTTTGAATAAAATAGATGCTGTTGATAGGGAAACTGTTGATTTGGAAGCTTTAGCTATGCAATTAAATCATCTGGCTTTTGCGCCAGTTTTTACAATTTCTGCGGTAACTCGCACTGGTTTAGATGCAATGATGCAGGAAATTTGGCGGATTTTGGATGAAATTAATGTGTTGGAAGCTGAAGAGGTTGTGGTTTAATTGATGGGTTGATTTTGTTGGGTAAAAGTCCCCATTAGTTTTATACTAATTTAAGCTAGATTGAGAGTTCCTATATTCCTGGAACTTCTCAGCATTTAGCGAATTGAATTAAAACTAAAAACTCTATGAATCTTGCTGCAATTTTCAAAGACTCTAATTACAAGCTTTCTCAATTCACACCCCAAGAAATTGACACCTTGGAAAAATCTATTACCATTAAGCAAACAAAAAGCGGTGATGTAGCTTATATTAACTGCTTAGTGCGTGATAAAGAAATTAAATTAACACCAGAGGAAGCGGTAAGACAGCTTTATCTACAAGTCTTAACTCAACGTTATCATTATCCAGTTAATCGGATAGCAATTGAGTATGCTGTCACCTTTGGAAGAGAAAAGAAAAAGGCTGATATTGCTATTTTTGATAAAGACAGACCAAATGTACCTTATATTATTGTCGAACTAAAAAAGCCAAAGTTAAAAGACGGTAAAGACCAATTACGTTCCTATTGTAATGCAACAGGCGCACCGATTGGGGTTTGGACAAATGGAAATCAAATTTCTTATTATCAGCGTAAAGATCCCAATTATTTTGAAGATATTACAGATATTCCTAATGCGAACCAAACTTTAGCAGATATTCTCAATGAAAGATTTACATTAGAAGATTTAATCAAAAAAGATAAACTCGTCAACGAGAAAAAATCTCTAAAAGCCTTAATTGAATAAATGGAAGATGAGGTTTTAGCTAATGCTGGAGTTGACGTTTTTGAAGAATTATTCAAACTGATTTTTACTAAATTATATGATGAATGGCTTTCTGGTAGAGGAAATAATAAGAAAACTCGCTTATTAGAATTTAGAAATACTGGACAAACAGAAACAGCATTAAAAAATAAGATTCAAGATTTATTTGATAGGGCGAAAAAACATTGGGAAGGGGTATTTATGCTGAATATTATCAACCGAAATATGATCAAGCAGAAAAATTCATTAAAAACTGTGGCTTTCAATCTGAAAATTTAGGCTCATTAATTGAACCAATTCAAAATGGTTTTGATTATCGGGAATATACAGAAGAAGGCACACCTTATATCAGGGCAAACGCACCTAAATTCTGTAATCCATGCCCAGCAAGGGTTTCAACCTTTAGTTACAAAAATTAACAATCGTCAAAACCTTTGTCCAGTAAGCATTCTAAAAATAAGATGCGCTTGCCCTGCACCTTATATTTGTGTTGGTGATGTAAAAAACGGACTAATTAATCTTGAAAGTGCTGTAAAAATCCCCATCTCGATGAATGATGTTGATAAACCTGTAGGTTTACAAGTAGGAGATATCCTTTTTACTCGAAAAGGCAGCTTTGGTAATTCCGCAGTAGTTACAGAACTAGAAGTTAACGGAATTATTAGTAGTGAAATTATGCTTGTACGTTTAAATTCGATCTATAAAGAAACAATTCTGCCAGAGTATGTTAGCCTATTTCTAAATTCAAAATTTGGTTATTTACAGGTTGAGCGTAGAGTTCATGGTGTAGCTTACTACAGTATTTCTCAACCAGATTTAGCCAATTTACTAATTCCAATCTTGCCAAGAAATCAACAGCAAAAGATTGTTGAGAATATAAAATCATCATTTTCACTAAAACTAAAATCCAAACAACTCCTAGAAATTGCTAAAATAGGAGTAGAAAAAGCCATTGAAACCGACGAAGCCACAGCCACAGCTTGGATAAACCAACAACTTGCAGCCTTGGGTATTAATTCCCTAGATGAATAAAATCTGAAATGAGGTAAAACCATGACAGCTAAAGAACAACTAATCAGAGAAATCGAACAAACATCAGAAAATCTCATTGAAGAATTGTTGGATTTTTTATTATTTGCTAAAAACAGAAGAAATCAACAAACTAATGAGTCTAATTCTGCGAATCAATTAACTATAGAATCTAGTGAAGATCAACATAAAAGTAAACCAATTTGGGAAATATTTGCAGAAGGTAATCAAGATTTACCAGAAGAAGTTATTGCCCAATTACCTACAGATGGTGCAGCACAAATTGATCATTATCTTTACGGTAAACCCAAACAATAATTATGAAAACATTATTCGTAGATACTTTTTACTGGGTTGCCTTATTTAATCCTAAAGATGAATGGCATTTAACCGTAATAAATTATAGTAAAAACCTTGCTTCTGTTTATCTAGTAACAACGGATGAAGTGTTAACAGAGTTTCTCAATTTCTTCTCAACTTATGATAGTAAAACAAGGCAAAATGCTATTAATAGAGTTCAAGATATTTTGCACAATGATTATGTGCAGATTATCCCCCAAACTCATGAAACATTTTTAGCAGGGCTTGAACTTTATAAACAACGTGCTGACAAAGAATACAGCCTCACAGATTGTATTTCTATGCAAACTATGAAGCAATTAGGCATTACTGAAATACTAACTCATGACAGACACTTTACCCAAGAAGGATTTACTACACTATTTGAATGAATCAACAACTTGCAACCTTGGGAGTTAAAATATCATGACTATTGCACAAGAAACACGCTACTATTCACCCGCAGAATATCTAGAAATAGAAGTTAATTCTGATCAACGACATGAATATATTGATGGATTGATTATACCCATGACAGGCGGAACACCAGATCACAACCAACTTGCACTTAATTTCAGCGGTACACTCAATTTTCTTCTTAAACGTCAACCTTATCAAGTTTTTGTTACAGATCAACGGCTTTGGATTCCTAACAGAAAAATTCACACTTATCCTGATATTATGGTTGTCCAAACTCCTTTAGTTTTTGAAGAAGGAAGAAAAGACACTATTACTAATCCTGTGATGATTGCTGAGGTGTTATCAAATTCAACTAAAAGCTATGATAAAGATGAAAAGTTTGCTGCTTATCGAACTATTTCTAGTTTTCAAGAATATATTTTAATTGACCAATATACAATGCACGTTGAACAATATTCCAAAACTGATAATAACAAATGGATTTTTTCAGAATATTCAAATAGTCAGGATTCTTTAAATTTAGCTTCTATTGATTGTCAAATTTCACTGGAAGATATCTATGATAAAGTTAATTTTGAAGCGAAAGAATGAATTTTCCTCAAAGGTTTCATTAGTGAATTTACAGAATTTGGACAGGCAAGATGCCCGTCCCACAATAGGTTTATTTACACTTTAATAAACCAGCGTTTCTGATACATCAATACAGCAACACCATACCAAAATAACAGGGTAACAAGTGCAAACAAAAATGAGCCGTTGAAATTTCCTGCCCAAGATGCAAAGATATTTTGGTAAATCCAATTATAGATACTCACAGCAGTTTCACCTGTACCAAGTTGGGTTTTTGCAGTGATTTTAATCAAGATTACAGATGCTACAAAAAGAGCGATCGCATTTAATCCCATGATCTCAAAAGGCTTACTCCAGCGTTTAATTAACCTCACTTCTATCAATTCATAACAAGCTGCTAATAACATTAACGCCCAACCAGTGGTAAATAAAACATAGGAACTCGTCCAAATTTTCTTATTAATGGGAAATGCCACATCCCAAATAATTGCAATTACCAAACAACACAAACCAAACAAGACTAAATCCATGCTAGTTTGTGAAGTAGCCTGTTTTTTATCTTTAATCCATTCCCCAGTAAAATAACCGGCTAAAACGCTAACTATTGCCGGAATAGTGCTGAAAAGTCCTTCAGGATCTCCCAGGAAATTAAACCCATCACCTTTATATAAATGTGCCTTGGGAATAATTAATCTGTCAATAAATGCGCCAAAATTACCTTCTCTCGTTAGCACTCCTGCACCATAATCAGGAACAGGAATATACATCATTGTCAACCAATAAGCAATTAGTAATCCTCCTGCTACTAACCATTGACTTTTGCGAGGTAATTTTAAAACTATTAAAGATGCAAAAAGATAAGTTAAAGCAATCCGTTGCAATACCCCCATCAAGCGGATACTACTTAAATCAAAAGTCCAAACACCTTGATTCCAAAAACCATTTAATACTAAACCCAATATAAACAGAATCGCAGTGCGGCGCAGGATGCGTAAATAAACTGCTTTGGTGGGCTTGTTCTCTGCGGTATATTTTGCTAAAGAAAACGTCATAGCCACACCAACAATGAATAAAAAGCAGGGAAATATTAAGTCAGTGGGTGTACAACCGTGCCATTCGGAATGACTGAGGGGACGATAAACATAAACATCACCTGCAACTCCGGCCATATTAGCAAGAATCATTGCAGCGATGGTAATACCACGAAACACATCAAGGGAACTCAGACGCATAGACGGAATATCTTATTTAAGAATCTCACCTTACTCCTCCTGATGCACTTTATCAAGGAAAATCCTAGAAGCTAAGTTACAGGGTAAACTTTTATTAAGTAATGTTTGAAGTTTAAATTTTTTAATATGGCTATCAAAGTTGGAGATACCGCACCTAATTTTAGTCTACCTACCCAAAACGGCGAAAATGTTAGCTTGGCAGACTTTCGGGGTAAAAAATCCGTTGTTCTCTATTTTTATCCCAAGGATGATACACCAGGATGTACTATAGAATCTTGCGCTTTTCGAGATCAATATGCAGTATTTCAAGCCGCTGGTGCTGAAGTTATTGGTGTGAGTGGTGACTCTAGCGACTCTCATCAAAAGTTTGCAAATAAATACAATTTGCCTTTTACACTTTTAAGTGATCAAGGTGATAAAGTCCGAAAACAATATGGTGCAACTACTGCTTTTGGTTTTATTCCCGGCCGAGTTACCTATGTGATTGACCAAAATGGTGTGGTTCAGTATGTACTTGATTCCATGTTGAACTTTAAAGGCCACGTTGAAGAAGCATTGAAAACCCTGCAACAACTAGCAGCATAAATTAAGATCCCCGACTTCTCTGAGAAGTCGGGGATCTGAGACTCTCGATAATTAAACTCTAGATTTTTCTGCTACACCAACATGAGCAGATTTGCCATTTTTACCGTTGCCGTTACCGTTATTACGAGGTTGAATTACTCCATAACCGCCGTGATTACGTTCATAAATGACGTTAATCTCTCCACTTTCTGCATTATGAAACATATAAAAGTCATGTCCCACCAGTTGCAGTTGTTCTTGCGCTTCTGCCAATGTCATTGGTGGCATGGAGAAGTATTTGGTGCGAACAACCTCTTGGGGTAATTCAGCGGTGCGATCGCCTATTAAATCCGCTGCAACAGGTTCGGGTGCTACTACTTCGTTAGTTGATATAGGTTGAGTTTTATGATCCTGCCTTTTTTCCTTATATTTCCGCAATTGCCGAGCAATTTTGTCTGCAACTAGGTCAATACTTGCATATAAGCTTTCGCTGCTTTCTTCCGCACGGATCACACTACCATTAGCATAAATAGTTACTTCTGCCGCTTGCTTCGTACTTATTCGGGGATTGCGAGCTACGCTTAAATGGACATCCACTTGATTGGTGATGTTCTGGAAGTGACTAACTGCCTTTTCAATCTTTTGATGCACATATTCACGAATTGCATCAGTGATTTCAATATTTTTACCGTGGATGACAAGCTTCATGTAAACTCTCCCGCTCAATATTATATGTGATGTTTTCAGTTAGGAATAGAAATTGCGGTAAGGCCTATCACTGCCACCAGCATAAATCGCCACCTATCCCTAAGACATTGCCTTTTAGCATTTTTAACACTTCTTACATCGTCATGTTTGCGCTATTTATCGTCTTGTTTCCAACTGTTTACCAAGGAATTGGCTGTTTGAAGCAAAACTATTGAATTAGGCCTTTTGAGATATATTTCTTTTAAACGCCTAGTTCTATGGAACTTTACCAAAATAGGAGTGCTTGCCGTTCTATAAAACTTACCCAAAATTACCAAAGTCTAGACACATCTGGACAGCGACAACCTTAGTGTTTACTTCCTGCTTCATCACGGTCTTAGAATGGCTTCTAAGAGGTTTTTCCGCTCCACAGGCAATCTCGGTAGAACTTACCGTTTCTGACCGTAGTTCCTAAAAGGAACCCTTTTTTTGTCCCCCAGTCTTGTTCACTATTGTATAGAGAATACAACCATTTTGGGAAATTTGATCCTGATTGATACAAATAAATTTTTAAGTTGCCATCAGTCAGTAAATTAGCTGGTATTGTCTTAGCTTATTGCTCTTCTCCCAACGCCCATTCAGGTTATATATTCAAACTAGCACCTTGTGGTTTATAAAATATATTTCCTTGACGTTCCTTTAAGATCCTTTGCATAGCTTGACATTTGTTCGTTATATTTTTGGGAAATAAGAGGTAAGTAGCTTGACACAATTAAATATAAAACCTCTCTCCAAACCTGTCCCCTACGAGGGGAGAGGCTTTGACTCCCCCTTCCCTGGTAGGGAAGGGGGTTGGGGGGTTAGGTTTATATTATATTTTTACATTTTTTAACACCCACTTACTTATCGGGTGTCTTACCTCTTGCCTCTTTCTTGCTTATCACCTATTCACTGATGATTCCTAGCACTCAATTGAACCCGTACCGTTGTTTACTATATAATGTTGGCGTAATGCCTTATGAAACCGCTCATCAGTGGCAGCGATCGCTCGTTGCAGAACGCATTCACAATCCAGAACTAGATGATGTCTTAATTCTACTAGAACATCCCCCAGTCTACACCTTGGGGACAGCAGCAAATCCAGAATTTATTAAATTTAATCTTGACAAAAGTGATTATGATGTGCATCGCATTGAAAGAGGCGGCGAAGTTACCTATCATTGTCCCGGACAATTGGTAGGTTATCCCATTTTAAACTTACGCCGTTATCGTCAAGACTTGCATTGGTACTTGCGTCAACTTGAGGAAGTATTAATTCGCGTTTTAGCAAATTACGACTTGAAAGGAGAACGGATTCCTGGTTTTACCGGAGTTTGGCTAGAAGGATACAAGATTGCTGCCATCGGCATAAAAGTGAGTAAATGGATTACCATGCACGGTTTCTCCTTAAATGTTTGTCCAGACATGACAGGATTTAAACAAATTATCCCCTGTGGCATTATTGATAAACCAGTCAGCAGTTTAGCCAAATGGATTCCTGACATTACCTGTAACCAAGTCCGTCCTTTTGTCAATCAATGTTTTGCAGAAGTATTTGGTGTGGAATTTGAGGTTGATAAATCTCCGACTAGCTACAAAAATCTTTACAATAAAAAAGAATAGCAATCAAACATAATACAAATTAAAAATCATGGGAATATTCGGATTTGGCAAAAAGTCAGCCATACCTACACCTGAGCAAGCCCTATCAGGACGTGCAGAAGTGATGCGAGTACCCGCACAACATTATGTTAATAAAAATCCCCTCAAAGCACCTTTTCCCGCAGGTTTAGAAACCGCCATGTTTGGTTTAGGCTGTTTTTGGGGAGCAGAACGCAAATTCTGGCAACAAGAAGGAGTTTACACCACTGCGGTAGGTTATGCGGCTGGTTACACACCCAACCCCACCTATCAAGAAGTATGTAGTGGCATGACAGGTCATAATGAAGTAGTATTAGTAGTGTTTGACCCCAAAATCATTACTTATTCCCAACTATTGAAAGTGTTCTGGGAAAGCCACAACCCCACCCAAGGAATGCGTCAAGGTAATGATGCTGGTACTCAATACCGTTCAGGAATTTACGTTTATTCACAAGAGCAAAAAGAATTAGCCGTAACATCACAGAACGCTTATCAATCAGCCCTTACCAGCGCCGATTATGGCAAAATTACCACAGAAATTTTAGATGCACCAGAATTTTACTATGCTGAAGAATACCATCAGCAATATTTAGCCAAAAACCCCGGTGGTTATTGTGGTTTAGGTGGTACTAACGTAGCTTGTCCCGTAGGTATTCCTGAAGCACAAGTTAGTTAGAACCATAGAAATCAACATCGTATCGTAGGTTGGGTTGACGCAAGGAAACCCAACAAAATCCTCGATCATCTTGGATTTTGTTATGTCAAAAACACTAGAATTCACATTTTCTCTTACTTTAAATACTATGTCCTTACTCAAAACCTCGCTTACAGGCTTAAAAGCAGACTCATTCCGTCATCCTCTGGACTTGGAAGCTACTAAAACTCTCAAACAAATTCCCGGTTTAGATATGATGGTGAGAAATTTGCTCGGTCCCATGGCCGAACAGGTTTTCTATGTGGAAAATATCGCTTCTAGTATTTTAGTAGGAGAAAAACAACTTCCTGATTTACACAAATTATTATTAGAAGCTTGTCAAATTCTGGATATTGATCCACCTCAGTTATATGTGCGTCAACATCCAGCCCCTAACGCTTACACCTTTGCCATGCGAGGTAAACAGCCTTTTGTGGTTATTCATACATCCTTGATTGAAATCCTCACCCCTGAAGAGATACAGGCTGTAATTGCCCATGAATTAGGTCATCTTAAATGTGATCATAGCGTGTATTTAACACCTGTGAATTTATTGATTTTAGCTGCTGCCATTGTCCCAAATGTCGGTGCTGTTTTGGCTCAAGCTATTCAGTCACAATTATTAGAATGGGTCCGCTGTGCTGAGTTTACCTGCGATCGCGCCGCTTTGTTAGCTACCCAAAATCCGAAAGTTGTCATGTCAGTATTAATGAAGTTAGCCGGCGGTTCTCCCAGTTTAGCCCCCCAACTCAATTTAGAGGCCTTTATAGATCAAGCTCGTGCCTATGATGACATTAGTAAAACGGAATTGGGAGAAATGGTCAAATCCGCCCGTACAGCCCAATTAAGCCATCCTGTCCCCGTATTACGAGCTAGGGAAATTGACCGTTGGGCAGGTAGTCAAGAGTACCAAAAATTAGTGCAAAATCACGGCATTAATCACAAAAGTGAAACTATATCTCAAGGTGGATGGAGGAATTGGTAGATTTTGCTAGAGTCAATCAAGATATGAATTCTTTATCAGCGATTAATTTATTTGGATACGAACAACTAGCAAAAGAGCATCTTTCCCAGATGGCTTTTGATTATTACAGCAGTGGTGCATGGGATGAAGTGACATTGCGGGATAATCTCGCTGCTTTTACAAGAGTGAAACTTCGTCCGAAAATGTTAGTTGATGTTAGTAAAATTAACCTCACTACCCAGGTTTTAGGGGAATCTTTGCAATTACCCCTATTAATCGCACCCATGGCTTTTCAATGTCTGGCTGATCCAGAAGGAGAAATTGCTACAGCTTTAGCAGCAGAAATCGCAGGTGTGGGCATGGTGTTGAGTACCCTTGCTACCAAGAGTTTAGAAGAAGTTGCCACAGTTGCCAAAGGTTTGCAATGGTTTCAGCTTTACATCCATAAAGATCAGGGTTTAACTCAGGCTTTGGTGCAACGAGCATACACCGCAGGATACAAAGCAATTTGTCTGACGGTAGATGCGCCTATATTGGGAAAAAGAGAACGAGATCAGCGCAATGAGTTCACTTTACCTCCTGGCTTACATCCCGCTAATTTAACTAATATCTCTGGTTTGGACATTCCCCAAGCACCAGGAGAATCTGGTTTATTGACTTATTTTGCTCAACAAATTAACCCCGCAGTCACTTGGAAGGATTTGGAATGGTTACAATCTCTGAGTCCCCTACCTTTGGTAGTGAAAGGAATTTTACGGGCTGATGATGCTGTGCGGGCTGTAGAATATGGAGCGCAAGCAATTGTAGTTTCTAATCACGGTGGTAGACAATTAGATGGAGCGATCGCTTCTTTGGATGCTTTACCTGATATTATCGCCGCAGTGGACGGTAAAGCCGAAGTCCTATTGGATGGTGGTATCCGTCGGGGTACAGATATCCTCAAAGCCTTAGCTTACGGTGCTAAAGCCGTACTCATTGGCCGTCCAGTGTTATGGGGATTAGCGGTAGCTGGAAAAATTGGCGTATCTCACATCATTTCCCTATTACAAGATGAGTTAAATTTGGCAATGGCTCTGAGTGGTTGTGCCAGTTTGGGAGATATTGATTCTAGTTTGGTGAACCAATTACCAAAAAATTTCTAAATTAAATCTAATTACCTCTTGCCAAACTAAAAAAAATAGGCTATACTTGTAAGAGTGACACCCAAGGGCGGGTGGCGGAATTGGTAGACGCACCGCACTCAAAATGCGGCGGCCGTGAGGTCATAGGAGTTCGATTCTCCTCCTGCCCATTTAGAAAAATAAATTCGAGCCACAGACACGAAATAATGTCTGTGACTGGTTCCTCGTGAATATTTCTTTGCTTAATACAGCGGTTTCCGCTCTTATGATGTACAAAGGTGGTGCGGGCATAGTATGCCCGCACTACCAAAAACCCGTCAAAATAAATTTGACAGCCTACTAGTGCTGAAAGAGCATCGGGGCAAAGCTAGATAGGTTTTAGGAAAACGCCACCTCAAAATAAGTAGGAAACGTCAAGACCATGCTGTGAAATTAGCACGGTCGCTATCAGCAAACCCTAGTTAACCGATTGACTCTTAGTACGGTAATATGAACTGTATCCATAATTATAGTTATATCCGAGTCCTCGGAATTTGTCGCCGTTGACTACTAATCCTAGTAAATTGATGGGAGATGCTTTTAGCGTATCAACAAGTTGCTTTGCGACTGATTTATCTGTTTTATCAATTCTTACAACTAGCATCACACCATCAGTATGAACTGCTACCAATCTAGCATCTACTAATCCTGACAAAGGAGGAGTATCATAAATCACTAAATCAAAATTCTCGGTGAAATAGTCCATTATTTGACTCATTTTATCTGATGAGAGCAACCGGGCAGGATCGGGTGGTACAGGACCTGCGGTAATCACAGATAAATCATTCAATCCGGGTATTTTTTGAATTACTTGCGCTACATCTATATCTGAAGAAATTAAACTACTTATTCCCCACAGATTATTTAATTGTGATAATTTGTGAACCTTGGGTTTGCGGAGGTCACAATCTACAAGTAATACTTTTTTCCCCATGATCGCGGCTGTTTTTGCCAAGCTAAATGCCACCGTACTTTTACCATCTCCGGGGACAGCAGAGGAAACAACGAAAGACTTAATTGGTCGGTCAGAATTAAGCAGTTGAATATTACTATATAAAACTTGTAAGGATTCCCAAAATGATCCCTGTCCATAATAAGATATGGATTGGGAAGGACGACGAGGAGAAGTGTTATATTCATCACTTGCCATAATAGGGTCCACAACTACTTCTGGTTCTTGATCTTTTCCTATGTTTCTCAGCTTTGAAGATTGACTCTGAGCTAAGTTTTTACTAAAGGGAATAGACCCTAATAAAGGCACTCCGATCTTATCCTGGAGATTTTCAATACTGTGATAGGTGTTATCTATATCTTCGATGATTTTGGCAACACCGAATCCTAATAAAGAACTAGCCACAAATCCCAATAGTAAATTGCGGGTAGTATCTGGCGAAATTGGATATCTTGATTGAGCAGGTGCTTGGATTAATTCCCAAGGTAGTTCTGTTTGTGCTACGTCTATTTGTAATTGTTCACGCTTAGCTAAAAACCTCGTCAAACTCTCATTTGCTAGTTGTAAATTCCGTTGAATGTCAGCGTATTGTCTAGAGAGAATTGGTAGTTGTTTTAATTCGCTTTGTAATTGTTGTTCTGCTTGTGTCAGTTGTTGATTATCTACTTCTATTTTCCGAATGATAACAGCCGCTTGAGCTATTCTAGTGTTCAAAATTCGTTTTGCTTCTGCATTGATAATAGGTAAGAGATTGTTTCTTTTATCTTGTAAGGTTTGAATAACTGGGTTATCAGTTTGAAATCGAGCTAATTCTCCAGATATTTGGGTGTCTAATTGGCGCTGTTGGACAATTAACTGTTGGTAAAGAGGAGCATCATTGAGCATGGCCAATTGTTCTTCTGGTGCCTGCAATCTCAGATAATTATTTTTAGCAGCGGCTAACTGTTGATTTACAGATGCTCGTTGTTGTCTCAACGATTGGAGACTTCCAGTAATTATTCCAGATTGGGTTCCTGGATCAAAAAAATTGTATTTTTGGCGGAATATTTGCAGTTCTTTTTGCAACTGTGTCACCCGATTTTGGATATCGGGTAGTTGTTGATCTACAAATTGAACGCCTTGATTTAGTTTGGTTTTCCGCTTATTTAGGCTGTATTCTAAATAGAATTGAGAAAATGTATTTAAGACGAATTGGATTTCTTGAGGATCACTACTTTGATAGCTGATTTCGATGATTTTTGTCGTTCCAAGACGACGAATATTTAAACCTAAAATAAGAGAGTTGTAGGTAATTTGAGGATATGATTCTCGTAATTTTTCAATAATTGGTTGTAGCAGTTCTGAACTTTTAAGAACTTGAATTTGACTTTCGTAATCTAGTCCAGGTGTAGTAAAAGAAGAGTCTGTCAGCCTTACTTTTTCTGCTTGATCATCATTACTAACAGGTTCAACTAAGATTCGAAAATTTCCTCCATATATACTTTTTTGCGTCATTGTTAAATAAGTAACACCAGTCATACCAGCAAAAATCACCGCTACAATGACAACCGCTCGGCGTTGTAAAACTTCAAGAAAGCTCTTAAAACTTAGACCATCAGACTGTTCCTGTTCGGTAAACTGAGAAAATGTAGAATCTGGAAATGATCCAGATGTAGGAATGATGCTATTGATAGAATTTGTCCGGTTTGTAATTTGCTTATTAAGCATGGATTTCTATTGTGTAAGTGATAAGGGAAGGATATTTGATACTCCCTGGTCTCAAGACACGGGGATTCTTGGTTCAACGAGACTACTTAAACTAGACTCCTGGCGTTATCTAGCTCAGAGGTGGGACTATTGTCATAAATTAAACATTGTATCAAAGTATGGATACAGCATTTTCCGGTTTTATGAAGTACATATCCAGCAGGCAAAATGCCTGCACTACAAGAGTTTCATAATTCAAGTTTGTATCTCATTAGAGCGAAATTTGCTGTAATTAGGTTATGTCACTATTGAACCTTCTGGAATGCCACAAACAATATTGGTAAATTATATACTAATTTTTGCAACTATTCATTTTTGGCAGTGCGAGACACAACATCTTCGCATTCTGTCCTTTTTTTGATTGGTTGAGCCGGATTTCCTGAATAGATGATGTTGGACTCTAAGGATCTTCCTGTGACACTACCTAACGCTAAAACTGCTCCCCTACCAATGGTGACACCAGGCCCAATGACTGATTTCGCTGCTATCCAACTACCTTCTTGGATATGAATGGGGGCAGGAATCAGTTGAAAATTGGGATGATTCCAGTCATGATTACCAGTACACAGATAAACACCTTGGGATAAACACACATGATTTTCGATGACTACGGTTGCTAGATTGTCAATCCAGGTATTTTCTCCAATCCAAACATGATTACCAATGGTCAAGCGCCAGGGAAACTTAATGCGGACTCCAGGCTTGATATTCACACCCTTGCCGATACTAGCTCCAAAAAGCCTCAGTATCGAAACTTTTATAGATGAGATAGGTAGCCAATAACTTTCAACTAATGGTGAGCCAATGAAGTACCACAGAAGTTGTTGACTATATGTCGCTCCGGGTGTGTAGCTGCCGACTGTGTAATTGTCTAAACGCATAAAATGGGGGGCGAAAACGTGGGTTAAAGCTGGCTCCAGTAAGACCTGAGACAATCCAAAACAGGGTTAAAAGAATGCAGAATTTAGAATTTAGAATTTAGAATTACGTTTTGCAACGGGGATTTTACCCCGACGCAAAACCCGCTGCTTGTAGAAGCAGGGGACTTTAACCCCCAAAGGTAAGTTAATTAACAGTAACTCAAAAGCTAATAATTGCTAATAATTACTTACTTGTGCTTCCTGTGCAATGTCACACCTCTATGGATGATTTGGCTTGTTATATTACCGTCGGGGTTGGTGGTTTTTTATTTTTGGGTTCGCTCAATATCTATTTTCTCTGCTTCTATTATATGTATACCCAGCAATATTTCTGCCAAAACTCGCTGAAATGTATAGTACCATCCATGCCAACCGTCGAGAATAGCGCCTTTGAGGATGAGACAATAAATGAAGATTATTAAAGGTGCGAGGATTTTGCGTTTGCGGATGCGATCGCCTATACTAAGCTCATGCTCTGGTGTTTCTAGAAGTTTTTTACTTTCAATTACCATATAACGATCTTGCGCCCATAACCAACGACTCAATGGTTTGCGATCGTCATGGTGGATGTATGCTGATAATTGACTAGACTTACCTTGTACAATCACTTTATGGGCGTGTCCATCATTTTGATAAATTGCTTTTTCTTTTTTATAAAGGACTTTGCGGGGTGGAAGCAAAGTACCACGTAAGGGTTTACCAAAAACACAGTATTTGAACCTGACACTATAGCTATTTATAGCTGAATCTATGGGCAAAGATGTAATTTCCCGAATTAAATCATCGGTTAATATATAATCTGCATCTAGAGATAGTACCCATTCTGATGTAATTTTTGACAGTCCATAATTGCATTGACTAGCGAAGGAATCAAATTTCCTGGGAAATACTTCTAATTGAGGATAGGAAGACAAAATTTCTAATGTTTTATCTGTGCTATAACTGTCAATAACAATGATTTTACTTGCCCATTTAAGTTTTTCTAGGGTACGATTAATGTTATTTTCTTCGTTATAGGTAAGGATGAGAGGTGTAATTTCTTCTAACATTAGGATATTCAAATAAATTCTTGTTATTAGACAATGGTACTAGAACACAACATACTTTTCCAAAGATAGGGAAATCTACCTGCAAACTTAAACTTGATATTTGTACTGTCCAGGTTGACTATTTTGATAAGAATATTCGTATTCGTTAGGTGTGTTAGTCATTTGTTTGAGTAGATTATTTGGTAAGTTAGGTCTTTTACTGGAGATTCTAACCATTGATTAAAAATAGCGATCGCTGCTGGGATTTTTGCTATAATAGTTGATGTTTGTCTTTTATTCACATCTTTCTGATTATCCCATAATCCGCCAGGGAATTAATTCCCTGTCTAATAGCTCAAGTCTACTGAAGTAGACTAAAGATTAATTTTCAGTCCCCTGAAGTAAACAAATATTTATTAGTAGGCATGGGTTTTTCTTTGAGAATGCGAGAACGCACAAAATCTGGGATTTCTTCTAATGCTACCAAATCTATTTTTAACCAATTAGGTGTGATTTTTTCTAGAAGAGAATAGGCTTCCCATTGTTGTTTTTCTGACATTCCTCTCACGGCTAAATCTAAATCAGATTGCCAATGCCAAGGACTTTCTCCTGATAAAGAACCAAATAATATTACCTCTTTTGCTCCATTTTCTAAGAGAATTTGCCGACATTTTGCGGCTGTTTGTAATGCCTCTTTTTTTCTTTCTTCTAGAGTTTGATTGCTGTTTTCTGTGGTGATGTTTTCTATCATTATTGTCTACCCACAATAACATATCTCCTTTCAGTTAATTTTATTTAGATCTCATCTAAATTGACTCCCAAAGCCCGCAATTTTTCAGCTAATTTGTCTGCCCGTTGTTTCTCCTGTTCTGCTCGTCGTTTCTCCTGTTCTGCTCTTTCGGCAAAAGTAGGAATCCAATCACCATCTTGATTATACCAACGTAGCCACAAACCTTCTGTACCTTGATATTTTCCCGCCCAAACTCCTACTCCTAATTCCAACTCAGGAAACCAGAATTTTGGTTCTGTCAGTTCGACTGCTTGATATTTTGTCCCAAATAGTTGAAATACTCGGAGCCGATTTTCATATCTATCGAAAATAACATAATATGGCGATCGCAAATACTGTTCATAAGCTTGCCATTTTGTCGGCGGTTTATTCGCGCTTCTTAATGTTTGTCCTAAATCTTCTGCTTCCGTACCTGGTGATAATAATTCTACTATTAAAAATGGAGATAATCCTTCTTGCCAAATCACATAACTCCAGCGCATATCCTCCTGTTTTTCAGAAGCAGGCACTCCTAACACTAAAAACCAATCTGGTCTTTTATACCATGAATAATGGCGAGGATCATAGTATAAGTTTAAATCTGTACCAATGAACATTTCCTCTTGGGGATAAACGGGAGATTGACAGGTTTCCCGTAATAATTGCGGTTGAAAGTCATGAAATTCGTCTGGCAACCCTGGCTCCTCTGGATTTTCACTAGGTAAATCATACATCGTGGGCATGGTTTCCCAGGGTGGACGGGGATGAATTGTGGAGTCTAATTCATCAATATCCTCGCTGGGTAAATCATACATGGTGGGCAGGTTTTTGTGCGGAGGTGCTTCACTTTGATACATGATGACTATCTCCTGTGTTTCATCTTAACAAGAAGTCGGGGATATAAAGATTATATCTTCATACACTGAAACCATTTTTAATGCTATTCTATCCCATGTATAATTATCCAATATAAACTGCCGAGCGCAATCGCCCATTTTTTTTGCTTCCTGAGGATTATCTAGGAAATGTTGAATAGCAGCAGAAATTTCATTCACGTCAAGTTCTGCAACAGAGCCAATTTGCTGTTGATCAACAATATCAGATAAAGCAACACCAGGTGTAATTATAACTGAAGTACCCGCAGCTAGGGATTCTAGAACTGATATACCAAAGTTTTCTGAATAGGAAGTCAGAGCAAATAAATCTGCTCCTTGTATTAATAATCCCTTAATTTCTCCTTTAACAAATCCAGTTAAATGGGTACGATTCTGAATTCCCTCAGAGACTAAAAGTGATTTAATTTCATTTTCATAATCAGGATCACCGCTACCTGCTAAAATGAATGTAAAACGGTAATGAGATAATTTTCCTAATGCTGGAATTAAGTAATCTAACCCTTTTTTGGGATGTAAGCGAGATAAAAATAAAATAATTGGTTCATCTGCTGGTAAATTAAAGTGTTGTCGCAGACGTTGATAAGCATTAGGAATTATGGGTGGAATGGAAAGTCCATGAGGAAGAATAAAACTTGGGGAGGTCAAATTTAATAGCGAAGCTTCTTGCTGTTCTAATGCGGAAGTAAAATGAATTGATTGACTCTGATTAAGATTAGATTTTTCGATAATTCTGAGATATATTTGCTTTTTTCTGGCACTTTGCTGTAAAGACCATGTACACAGTTGTCCTAGAGGACGAACAATATAGGGAACTTTTTGCAGTCGGGCGATCGCCATTGCTATAGTAGAACTATAAGAAAAAATAGCATGAATATGCAATAAGTCATAATTGCGGATATTTTTCCATAACCAAATGGTAAAATCTCCTGAATAAGCAAATTCTCTAACTGCATTAATAGGAGGAGAAAACCGGGGGAAAAACTGGATAGGAACTTGTTGATAATCTATAAATTTTCCGAAAGGTACATCTAATAAATCTTCACCATTATCATTAGTAGTGATAATTTCTGCATTAATGTCATTTTTTCTTAAAGCTTTCACCATTTGTATAATGGCTTGACTCGGACCACCACGCACAGGACTGACGGAAGGAATTACATGGAGAACTTTCATGATCTAACCGACTCCCACCAATGTTTAAATATTGCTAAACTCCAACGACGATACCAGGAAGTGAGAGATATATTTAGGGGTATATTTGAGTTTTGGAAATAATCACCAAATTCACTATCCATCCAACTTTCAAAAGGGAAAGAAAAGCCTTTCTTAGGTTTATTTACTACCCAATCAGGTATTTCTGTAATTGCTTGTGTTAAAAGTTTTTTCCCCTCTTGTAAACGAATATTACTAGGGATTGGTGCAACAGCTTCTAGTAAAGCTTGATCTACAAAAGGAACACGCAATTCTAAACCCCAATTCATGCTCATCACATCACTATCTCGCAGTAATTGATTACGCATATAGCGGCTTAATTCTAAAAAGCTGACTTCATCTTCTGGAGTATTCTGGTTACTGTCTAATTGCTGTTGATAAATCAAACTTTCTCCCAATAGTTGTTGAACAATTGTCAAAGCTTCTTGATGAGAAAAAATACCTCGAAAACTACGATAAGCAGATGCAAAAGTAGGAGGATGCCTTAAAAAATCACCGAATCGTTTCATTTTTGCTGAAGTTCCCCAATTTGCCAAGCCTATACCGAAACCCGTGCGAAGCAAAGATAAGAATTTTGTATTTTTACTAAATGAAACCATCTGAGGCACTTTTTGGAAAGACTGGTATCCACCAAATATTTCATCTCCACCTAAACCGGATAATACTACCTTCATGCCCTGATCATGGGCAACCTTAGATACACAAAATGTATTAAAGCCATCAATACTGGGTTGATCAATTGCTTTGAGAAAGTCTGGTAATATTCCCTTAGCAAAGGATGATGTAACTTGATATTCTGTGTGTTTTGCACCAAAATGATTAGCGATTTTTTCAGCTAATTCTCCCTCATTGAATTCCGATTCAGCAAAAGCTATGGAATAGGTAGATAATTGTGATTGTTGGGTTTGGGTTGCTAGAGCGAGAATGGTTGTGGAGTCAATACCACCACTGAGGAAAATTCCCACGGGTACATCACTGATAAAATGATGTTGAATGGAATCTAATAAAGCTTTACGGACTATTTCTCGCGCTTCTGGAGGAGAAATTTTTTCAGGAGTAAAATTTATTTGCCAATATTGTTTTTTAGTAATATTTCCATTGTGCCAATATAGCCAATTACCAGCAGATAAACAATGAATGTCAGCGATTAGGGTGTATGGTTCGGGAACTGAACCAGTTGTTAAATAACCATATAATCCTTCCACACTCATATTAATTGCAGGTAAACCAGATGCTAAAACTGCTCTGAGTTCGGAAGCAAATACTAAAGTTGTACCTAATTGGTAATAGTAAAGTGGTTTAATTCCTAAAGGGTCACGAGCTAAAAAACAAGTTTTTTCTAAATCATCCCAAATCGCAAAAGCAAACATTCCTCGTAAGTGGTGGACACAATCAGAACCGATTCTTTGATAGAGTTTGAGAATTACTTCTGTATCTGTTTGAGAATGAAATTTTTCACCTTGGGAAATAAGATTTTCTCGCAATTCTTGAAAGTTGTAAATTTCTCCATTAAATGTAATATGATAGCGGTTGTCACTGGTAGACATAGGTTGATGTCCAGCAGCACTGAGATCAAGTATAGAAAGTCGAGTGTGAGCTAAAGCTGCTTGTTTGTCAGTTGAAATATAAATACCTGCATCATCAGGACCACGATGTTTTAGTGCAGTTTGCATCTTTTCGATTTTTGCTTTTAACTGATTATCATAGTCATTAAATCCAATAATTCCGGCAATACCACACATATTAGTAATTAGCTTTGGTTTAAATTAACAGGTATTTTCGATAAGGGATAAATTCCAGGGCTATTTCATTCTTATTTAACCCGCTTCAGAATGAATTCTGAGTCTAATAGCAAAAGTCGTCTCAAGACGACTAAATTATTTAAAAGCATTATGGGAATACCATTAACTATTGGATAGCTATTACCTGATACTGAAACTAGATTATTATCTACTAAATTGAGTGCTGTTTTATCTTGAGAACAAACCAAGTTTTCTAAATACCAATCATCAATTATTTTCATAAAAACCCTATTGTTTGCGTATATATCAACTTCATCAAAATTAGTCGTTTAAGTCCAACTTGTGCTATTAGCGGAGAAACTTATTCCCTGGCTTCCTGATTTTATGATTTGGATTCAATAATCGGTGCAAATATCCAGCCAAAGTTTTCTGAAACTGCTCAAAACCAAAGGTGTCAATAACCTGTTGACGCAAGGATTCGGGTTGATACATTAAAGGATTAGGATATGTACTTTGTAAAATTTGAATAATAGTTTGAGCAATTTCATCCACATCATCAGGATTTACCAATGCCCCTAGTTTACCATGACAAAGCGCATCAACTGCTGCGTCTTGATTACTACCGAGTACGGGTTTACCACAGGCTAAGGCTTCTAAATAAACTATACCAAAACCTTCGCCTTTACTGGGCATGGCAAAAAGATCACAAAGATTATAGTAATCACAAAGTTCAGCATCGGGAACAAAACCAGCCAGAGTGACACAGGTTTCTAATTTTAATTCGGTAATTAATTGGTCAATTCTCAATTTATCATCTCCTTTACCCACAATGATATAATGAACATCGGGAATTAGGTCACGAATTTTTGGTATGGCGCGGATGATTTGGTCATAGCCTTTATACTGTTCTGATGCTGATAATCTACCTACTGTTAAAATTGTCGGTTGTTCTGGTTTAAGTTGATATCGGTCTAATAAATAGGTCGGTTTAGATGCGGGTACAAATTTATCGGCATCAAATGTGTTATAGAGTACGGAGATTTTATCCGGGTCGAGGTTTTGTTCTCTCAGGAGGCGATCGCGGGTATAGCCACTAACTGCTAAAATCAGGTCTGCATGATGTAAAGCTGTTTGCAAAGCTGAGTTTTTGATATCCCAGGCTTCGATACCATGAGCGACAGTCCAATAAGGGATATTTGTCAATCGTTTTAGCCAGTAGGCTGCAACAGTAAAATTCAGGTGTCCGGTAATGATTAATTTTGGGCGTTTCCAGATTCCCCAACCAATTAGCTGGACTGCAAATGCAACTGTTCTCAGTGGTAATGGTATAGATCCAGCAAAGTGAAATCTAGTAGGGGCTAGGGTTGAGAAGTTGGGTGAGGAATGTCTATCATGTTTGATAAAGATATCATAATCAGTATCAGGGTAGATATTTTGAATGGCTTTGAGGAAGAAACAGCAGTATGTTTGAATACCACCCGTAAATGCAAATAAGTTGGGAAACCAGAGGTGAAGATTATTTTTATTCATAGATAATATAGATAATATTTATTTATTACATATCGCTGCCAAGGCTTCCTTTAAGCCTGCAATTATGCGATCATAACAGTAGTCTCTGACAATAATTTTACTTTCTTCTCCCCATTGTTTCAAGCGATAATGATCAGCCATAGCCTCTTTAAGACTAGCAGTAAGAGCCTCTACATTTCCTGCTTCAAAAATCAAACCATTCTTTCTATGTTTAACTAAATCAGCCGCACAACCAACATGACTGCTAACAATTACAGGACATCCCATACACATCGCTTCATTAATTGCTAACCCCCATGTTTCACCACTACCATAGCTAGGCAAAACAAAGACATCACAACTAGCATAAGTACGCGGCATTAGCGATTGGTTTTGAAATGGAGCAAAGTAAATTTGATCATTATGCTTAGACAAATCTCGCATTTCTGAGTCTAAATTTCCAGCCCCAACTAATAGCAGAGACACTGATTTTAATTGTGCATTAATAAAAGCCTGAATTAAATCCAAAGGACGCTTTTTATGTTCAAATTTGCCAGCAAAAAGGATCACCTGATTTTGGGGAGGGATACCTAATTCGTGTTTCCAATTTTTTGCTTGACTAGATGCCTCATTAGTCATGGCAGAAAACCGGTTATTATCAATAGCATGGGGAGCGAAAAATAATTTACTCTCTAAGACAGCATGATATTTAAAATATTCATAATTAGCTTTACCAACATATAGACAAGCAGCAAAATTTTGGAAAATTTTGGCAATAAATAGCTTTTTTAGCTGACTTTTAAAATCATTTTTTGCCTGAATTCGATGGGAATCACCACGAAATATCATGGGAATATTGATATTTCTCATCTGCCAAAGAAACCTATAAATACTTGCGTAGTTATAGGATACTGTTAGGAATATAGCATCTGGTTTAAATGCTAAAACTTGCTGAGTCAGGCTGGGATTTTGCAAGCCAAAGATATGATGAGTGCCGCGATCTTTACTAATGTTAGGCACAAATTCAAAGTTATAGCCATCTAGTAATGGAATATCCCATTTTAATGATTGCTTAAATCCTGGATCAATCTGATTTGTAATGCCAAAATCCCATAAATAGAATACTTTAATATTAAAATTACAGTCTTGAGCCAGAGACCGAAAAAGTGGCGCGTAATACTGAATTGGATGAGATGCAATAATTGCTAAATTCGTCATTGACTAATTTTAACTACCTCAGCAAAGTTAATTCAACTTAGAGGATGTTTGAAAAGTCCCTCATGGTGTATCAAATATTTTTAGATCCCCCTAAATCCCCCTTGAAAAGGGGGACTTTGACTCTAGTTCCCCCCTTAGCAAGGGGGGTTAGGGGGGATCTGTAAGTGCCTAAAATCACAGCCTAAAACTTTTCAAACATCCTCTTAGATTTACACGTCAGCCATAACCAAATGTTTTTTCCAAAAAGACGAAGAACCATAGAATAAACTAATAATAAAATTACTCCTGCAGGAAATATTTTAACATTAGAAGACTCAAAAAAAACTGCTGAGTTCAATAAAATAGTCGTTGCTCCTGCTAATCCTAGCAAAGGAATTGATCCTACATTAGTTATAAATCGGTAAAGCCAACCCCAAAAACAGCCTAGGGCAAAAATTGGTGCAAACATGAATGGAACGCCAAAATCAATGTAACTCTCACCCACATAGCCAATACTAACCGAAGTACCTTTGTCAGCCCCAGCCGCTTCAATACCCGAAAATTCATTTGTGCGTTTGGAATCGTCAAATATCGGCTTATCAGGAAAAAAAGCACGGGGAATTAAAGCAGATATTGCTTCCGACCATAGTTTGCCATTTTGATAAGGAACAGCATTAGGTACAGTTCTAATGGTACCAGCGAAAAATTTAAGGTATCCCAAACGAGATAATAAGGCATTAAATCCGTCTCCAAGCTCTTTCTCGTTGATGTTATTGGCAGAATTAGTATGATAATTTAAGCTATCAGCCAAAGAAACCCTCACGGTTTGAGTTTGAGTTCCTCCGTTAACATAGTTACGATAATCTCCCTTGACACTTTGCCAGTAAGTTGCTAATAACAGTAATAGCACCATCAATATTAAAACTTGGGGGCGTAGTAATTGCTTAACTTTCAGACTAGTCGCCCCATATACAACCAATACTAGAAAAATAATTTGCTTAAATCCGCTAAAAAAACCAGTCATCCCAATGATAATTTCCCAAATAACAATGATTAAAGATAATAAGCTAAATTTAAGATCACGAAATCCATTCCAGACAATCAAAAAAATAACCAACCAGCGCAAAGATGCCAAAGATAGCAAAAGTTGTGTAAAAGCAGGATTTCCAAATGCTAGAACACTCATTAATGAAGAAAGTACGAATGTCCCTAAATATGCTATTGCTAACCTAGAAAATTTTAATTCTGATGCACTTTTTTCTTGATCTATTAAGCTAATTACAGGAGAATTGCCAACAGCCAGCTTCATACCATAGGCGAGTGCTAGGATAGATAGGATACCTAAATAAAATGCTAAACTTAGTTCTTGACCAAAATTCTGCTCTAGGGTTTCTCCTGCTAAATTAGCATTAATGACAGGGACAATTACCTGAATCATTTGAAAGCTGGCTGCAAATAATAATGCAGGTGGTTCACCAGGTCGCCAAAGCAATGAAAACAGGACTGGCCAAATTAGGCATCCTAAAGATGTTTCCAGGGGATTAGGTGTCGTTAGCCCAATAAAAGCCAGCACAAGGCAAATTACCCAAAATATTTTACTTACAGATATTTTATCTGATTTTAGACTTAGCAAAGGTCTATTGTTTAGAGAGTAATGTGACATTATTTTTTTTACGTAGGGCTTGCATTACAAAATTTAATTTATAGCTTTTGTAAAAATATAGGTTTCGATGTTACCGAGTTCATACCCAGAAAGTTCTAGTTCAGTTTTGCATAAATCACAATTTTTTTTGCATATTTTAGGTTTTACCTTGATTTTGGATTAGTTGACTGATCAAAAATTTTACACAAAGTTCGGGTCATTTGTCTAGCGGTATAAGGCTCAAATGCTTGCCAATCTGTTGTTTCTGAAAGTCCGTAGACTAGAGAATTAAGTAACCATTCTATTCCTTCTCCAAGGGTATCATAAATTTCTATATTGGTTAAATTAGTAAAAGTTACGGTATAGCCAGCTTGACATTCTTTAATTACGTTGACGACAAGACTCTGTTCGTGCAGAATTGCTAAGATGGGCTTCTGGGCGAGGATACATGGATAGACTTTAGATGCAGAATAACTGGGATCATCAGAACCAATTATTAAAATGGCATGACTATCTTTTAAAACTTGCAAGGCTTCAAAGTAAGGGATACGTTGTGGATATTCAGTGATTATATCGTCTAAATTATAGGATTTGGCGATCGCCTCTATTTCCTTATTGTTGTCAAAAATTGAATATTTCGTGCCAACAAAATGAATTTTAATTTTTTGCCAAATTTCGGGATTGTGCTGACGATGTTTTTGAATTGCTAAGAAAAGGACATTCAGGCTCAAAGCCATATCTTCACCACCTCTACCCACATAAACCCAATGTTGATAACCATCATTGGGATCAAATATTTTCTGTTGGATATTCAGTTTAGGTAGGATCTCAAAATCTTTGTCAGGAGCGCCGAAGGGGAGAACAGTAAACTGCTCTGCTTTGAGCCAGGAATATCGCTGCATTAATACTTTGGGATATTCTGGCGAAACACTGGTTATATGGCAGGCTTTAGCCAAAGTCAAGGGTTCTAAAATCTTAGCAAAAGACTGGGCGATTGCATATTTTAGTTTGCCACCAGGGGGAGTGTTTTGAGTGCGATCATAATAATCACTTAACCAAGGATCTTGAAAGTCTAAAATATAAGGAATTTTATATTTCTCTAGCCAGTAGCGACCAAGGGGCATGGTCAAAAAAACTGTATTTGAGAAATAAACTAAATCAAAATAATTTTCTTCAAAATATTTAGCTGTTGCTTTTATCAAAAAAGGTATGGATCTAAAAGCTAAATTCCCAAGTTTTAATTTTCTAGATAGTTTCGGAGAAATAGCTGATGCTCGAATAGTTTCAATGTTTTCCGGAACCGTCAAATTCAGGTTGGGATCATATATTCCTTCGATAAAATCTGGTTCGATACATAGAACAGTTACATCCCATCCAAATTCTTCAAAGTATGGCAGTGCCATTCTAATGCGCTGATGATCAGCGGCGTTAATTGGTGGGAAATGGGGGCTAACAATAAGAACTCGATGATTCATTTAATTACTTACAACTATAGAAATAGCTAATACAAAACTAAAAAAAGTCAGATAAGAACATCAAAAATCAACTCCTAATACTTGATATTGGGGAGCAGTTTTACACCTATCTTCAACTTTAGATAAATTCCGAATCCATAAATAGTTATTACTTAAATGATTATGTGCTGAGGTCTTTAATTCTCTCTTAAATGGGTCGTAATTACCAGGTTGAAAGCCAGATTCTCGAAGGGTCTTCTCAATTGAAGGATCAACTGTTTCTAATAGAACAGCAAGTAAACAATCAGACGTTAAAATTTTGCGCGATCCCTCTATTACCTCTGGTTCAAATCCCTCTACATCAATTTTAATTAATGTTGGCTGCAATTTTTCAAGTATATAATCGAGCGATTCAACCGGAACTTCAATTGAATTTCCTTTATAATCAGCAGCGACAACTTGGTTTGTTGTATCCATATCCGAAGAAAATTTTATTGAGCCATGATTTTTTCCTGCGGCACAACAACGGCTATCTACTAAGGATGATATATCATTGATATTTATGTTACGTCGTAAGCGTTTATAGGTCGTTGGCACTGGTTCGATCGCTAAACTATTAGCTCCAACTACTTTTGATGAAAGTACTGTATATGAACCGATATTTGCTCCTACATCAACAAAAAGATCACCTACTCGCAATAAATGTAAACAAAAAGCCATATCTGTAAATTCATGCAATCCAGTGTAAATATTACCTGTCGCACCAGTCATTCCTAACTCAGCTACTAATTGAGAATCTCCGACAAAAGGAACAACTACTGGCATCTTTAAAATGCGAGATCCAACTTGCCATTTAAACCAAAGCTTAATTGCTTCTGGTAAGTTTCGCGATGCCAGTGGATGATTAAGAATAAAACGCCAAGTTCTCAAAAATGAGGTAATCACAAATTTAATTTTTATTACTATTACAAAAGAATCAAATATTTTTCAGTTGCTTGTTATAGAGTAATTCATATTGTTCAACTATGCGATCGCTAGAAAAACATTCTATCGCTCGTTGACGACAATCATGACGATCAATCTGATCTAACTGACGCACCTTATTAACTGCGTCATCAATGGAAGTGATCAAATAACCATCAACTCCTTCTCGCACAATTTCCGGCAATGAGCCTCTTGGACAAGAAATTACGGGAGTCCCACAGGCTAAAGCTTCAGCAAAGACAATGCCAAAAGGCTCATCCCATTCTATAGGAACAAGCATAGCTGAGGCTTGACCTAATAAATTATTTTTCTGCTCATCATTGACTGTTCCTATGTATTCAATTCTATTTTTTCCTAGCTGTGGCTCTATTTCTTCTTGCCAATACTTTCCCTCCTCACCGGTTTGGCTATAGTTGCCTGCAATGATGAGTTTTTTATCGCATTTTTTGGCGATCGCAATTGCTGTATGCGCCCCTTTAATCCGCTCAATCCGGCTCAAAAAAACTAAAGGTGCATCCGCATCTACCTTTCCTTGAAATGTGTATTTCTCCGGTTCAACACAGTTATAAATTGTTTGCCAAGTTCCGCCTGCATTGCGCCCGATTTTGCAAATGCTATCACTGCAACCTGTAAAAGTGAGAGATCTACCCGCAATTTGGGCGGCTAGTTTGACAGTGCGATCGCTAGGTCGCCTTTGATAAGACATAATTTTGGGTAAAGGCGATCGCAGAATTGGCAGCATATAGAAAATGCGCGAAAAGCTATGGACAACATCAGGTTTAAATGACTTGACTGCTGACCATAGGGTGATCATATTTTGTAATGTGTCAAGCTTGTTTTGCGATTGCATTCCTCCCCAAGGAAACAATTTAGATACAGATGATGTTGATTCAGGATGAGCAACAAGAGCCACTTCATGACCGCGATTTTGCAGCCCTACAACTAATAAATCAACAATCCGTTCAATACCACCATAGAGTTTTGGCGGTACTGGTAATTCAGGATCAGCGGTGAGTAATATTTTCATTAAATTGGGTTAAATAGAATAACTCTTAATTTTGCTGGGTTTAGTAAATTTAATCATTAATAAAATCTTTAAATCTTTTTTCTGCGAGAATCTTTGAATGTCATAAAAAACACTTATACTACGCGGAAAATATCGAGTTAGGGGAAATGCTTGACTGCTCAAGACGGCGTTTAAAACTGAGTTCAATGTGCTGCCGACATACCATCTTAAATTCATGGGTTTAGATTACTCCATTATTTGTTTACTATAAATGCCAGCCAATAAGTGGGCATTAACCGCCAGAATCTATTTTTCAAAAAATCCCAACTGCTACCTTGCTTAAGGATTAATTTATAGACATTAGCGGCGATACAATAGCCACTAATTACAAAAAAAAGATGTACTGCTAACCAACCCGGTGCTGCTACTGATTTTACTAGGTCAACCAATGGGTGAAGAGGTTTATTGTACACAGTTCCAAAACCATGAAAAATCATCACCCATAAGGCTGCAACGCCCCGCCAGTGGTCTAAGGTTTTATATTGAGGATTCCATGAGGGCATAAAAATCTAATTACAAGTAATTCAATATGGGCAATTAATAAAATTCTAAAGGTTTAATTATTAGAGCGATAGGGAAGTGCTGCTGCGAGCATTTCCCTGTTTGCAGTTTAATGAACTTCTAACCAGTGTATCAGGTCTTGTAACTGGGAAAAATCCAATAAACTTTCTCCCAAAATTTCTAACTTAGTAGTTGGTAACTTCTGGATTTTCTGTGTGATAGAAAATTCTATTTCCCCAAACCTCCTAGTGAGTTGACGCAAGACAAGGACGGACTCCCCTTGTTGTAATCCTTGTTGTAATCCTTGTTGTAATCCTTGTTGTAATCCTTGTTGCAATCCTTGTTGTTCTCCTTGCTGTAATCCTTGCTGTAATCCTTCTTTAAGAATTTCTTCATACCACGGTGATTCTCTTAACACTGTCATATCCCACCTCATGATTTGTTGAATTAAGGGAATATCTAAGACAAAACTAGCAAAGAATGATAATAACGGCTCTAGGTCTTTTAGCTGTTCATCTTTCCGCAGTTCTGTTACTGCTTGACGTAAGTTATTTTCACTGTTCCCACCCTGGAGAATTGGCACAAATGGCAATAGGGTAGATATTTTTTGCTCAAACACTAGGTTAACATCTACTTCCCACAGGTTGATGACTTGATAATCTTGATAAGCCTTTATCCCTAATATTTCTGATTCATAGCGATTGGGGATTATTTGTTTAGTGCTTTGGGGGAGGATGTTAATGAGAACTGGGTATACTTTTAAGTTGTAACGCTCTTCTGCTAGGGCTGTGTAAGCTCGCAATCGCCGGGGCATTCTCTGGTTGTAACGGAGTTGTAGTTCGTTAAGTAGTAAAAATTCTCCTATTTCTGGGCTGTACACTTTGAGTAAAACGTCACTTTCTCTCTCTATCCACTGAAATTCTGTGTTGAGGATGTCTTGTACTTCCAGATTGGAACGTTGGGTAATCCACTGTACCCATGTATTAGGTGCCAGACTGATTAATCTTTTACTGCCTATATCTGCTTTTTTTGCCACTGATTTTATGTGGGTAAAATAATAAAAATTGAGGTTCTAATATGTCAAACTTGTTGTTGCGATACCGAAGCACTGCTGCAAGCAGGTCGCATTCCTCGTCAAGCAAACAATTTAGATACATCAGATTTCATAAATTAGTGATCGCTTTCAAGATCAACAAAGTATATCTCAATTACCGCCACCCTGGAGTTTCAGATCCCCGACTTCTGAGAGAAGTCGGGGATCTTATTTTCTTATTTTATTTATAGAGTGAAGGCTTTTTTTTGGCGATGTCTATTGATCAAGGCTTAGTCAAGAGAAATACCAAGCGATCGCATTTTTTGCTTTAATTTATACAACTCCCTATTAGCTTGTTCAGCCCTTTGGGATTCTTGTTCAGCCCTTTGGGATTCTTGTTCAGCCCTTTGAGATTCTTGTTCAGCCCTTTGAGATTCTTGTTTTGCTATTTGAATTGCTTGGTTGGCTTTGAGTATTTCATCTTTGGCGGCTTCTTGGGGGGTAGGGATGATAGTGCCTTCTAAGGAGAAGTAACGCAACTGGCCATTGTGAATACCCAGGAAAAAGCCCAGGGCTTCACTCCATAGCCATCCTTGGGCGTTGGGCGTGATGGGGCGATATTTATTAAACTCTAGTCTAAAGCCTGCAAATTCTAAGGTTTCGGGTGAAAAATAAAAGTATTCAGGGGTATGAAATCTCTCTGCGTATAAGTCTAGTTTGGTGGTGCGATCTACATTGGCGGTGGAGTCGGACAGTAATTCAATAATCAGGTCGGGATAACGTCCGTCTTCTTCCCAGACCACCCATGAGTTGCGTGGTTCTCTGGTGGTGTTTTTGACTAGGAAAAAATCTGGACCTCGAAAGTCACGATTTTTGAGTTGTTGGCGACTGAAGTAAATGGTCAGGTTTGCACCAATGAAAAAATCATCCCGGTCTTGCCATGCCCATTCGAGGCAGGTGACTAGCAATAACAGTTGCATATAGTGCAGGGAGCTTTCCATTTCTGGTTCATCACTTAAAAGTTTACTGGCATCGGGCATTTGCAACTCTAGTTCGCGGGCTGTAATTGCTGCCATGGATTTGTTCTCCTGATGCTTTGGATGATTATCTATGAGTTCAGCTACGCTATCGGCGATTATAAATCGCTAATACACAAATCAAGTCTACTTACGTGGACTAAATAAAAATTAATAGTCTATATTCTTCAAGGGCGATCGTTATTTATTTTATAATAAACAACGACCAATTTGAGATTTCATAAATTAGCGATCGCTTTCAAGATCAACAAAGTATATTTCAATTGCCGCTACCCTGGAGTTTCAGATCCCCGACTTCTGAGAGAAGTCGGGGATCTTATTTTCTTATTTATAATCACATTATATACTCAGTTGCGATGCTTACTCCAAGGGCAGCGATCGCCGGACTTGTTGGTATAGTTGTTAGACCTACAACTGTCCTGAAAGCCATGTATCTAAATCAGATTTGTTTGTAAAATCTAACAAAGCTTCCCCCAAACTCTCCAACTGCTCTACATCCAAACTTCTTATTTGCTCCTCTTGGGACGGAGACAACATACCATACCGCTTAGTTAAAAGACGAAGCAATAGATTTGCTTCCCCTTCTTGTCGTCCTTCTTGTCGTCCCTCTTGTCGTCCCTCTTGTCGTCCTTCTTGTCGTCCCTCTTGTCGTCCCTCTTGCTGTCCTTCTTGAAACACTTCCTGATAAAACCGTGTTTGGGTTACATCTACTGTTTTCAGGTTTAGCATTTGCAAAATCTCCTTTGTACCAAGTTGTGGGAATTTATTAACAAGTATAGCTTCTACTAAATCCAAGAGTCGCCGAAATTCTGCCTCTGTTTCCGCACTATTAATAATTGCCTGTGCCAAGGTTGCTGTATCTTGTTCATCTACAACAAGTAACTTCAGTAATGCCAAATTTGGACTCAAATCCTTTAACGGTAACAAATCTTCCAGATAGAGTCGTTTGACTTGACTCTTTAACAAAGATTGGTAGGGAATATCTGAGCCTAGTTCTTCATTCCGATTGGGCAAAATTAATAATCCGTACCAAGGTTGCTTGACGTTGTATTGATATAAATACAGAAAAATTTCTGCTAAATACCGCCCATAAAATCTTGGATCTCCCTGCATCTGGGCTTCTAGAAATACCAGAGGTAAACTGAGATCCTTGGTAACAGGTGTTAATAGTCCATCTAGTTCAAATCCTTTCTCTTTGACTCCGGGCGCACTATAGGTAAATTCGCAATCTTTGGGGATTTCTGGGATTAACTCGGCAATTAAACCTGGTTGAGATAAAAATAGTCGGTAAAAGAGTTTATCGGTTTTCATAATCACATTATATATTCAGTAGCAATACTTACTCCAAGGGCAGCGATCGCCGGACTTGTTGGTATAGTTCTATGCTGCTGCAAGCAGGTCGCATTCCTCGCTAATGGAAAAACCAGAGATTGTCTGATTTTTTGTTTAACTACTAATTGCTTTTGTGGCTAATCTTAATATTATACTCTCTTGGTTCTCCCAGTTTAATTGATCTTGAGCAGCTAACAAAGCAGTTTTTTTAGTGGCAGCTAATTTTTGAGGATCATTAACCAAGTTATTTATGGCTGATGCTAAGGCGATCGCATCATGACTAGCAATTATTTGACCAGCTTCAGGATACTCATTTAATATCTCGCTTTGACCTTCTGTGTTAGTGGCTATTACTGCTAGTCCTGCCTGTAAATATTGAAATATCTTATTAGTAATCGTGAGATTTCTGCTAGGTATATTATTTACCTCTAAAGCCAAGCCAATATCGTGTTCAGATATTCGAGACAGTAATTCATGATTGGGAACGGTGGCATGGATAAATAGCCGATCGCGCCATTGTTGAGGAATTTGTGGCTCTAACCATTGACGAGAACTTTCAGGGTAGTTACCGCGCAAATGGATTTCAATTGGTTGATTAATATGTGGCAATGCTTGAAAAAGAATTTCCAAACCTCTACCTTGTCCAATAGTTTGGGAAAACCAATGAATTGATGGTAAGTCTAAGTTTTGGCGATCGCCTATTTTGCCATCTAGCTGCGATCGTTCTTGCCAAGGAAATGTATTGTAAATTACTGTAGGAACTTGAGACTGGTAGGCTTGAGCTAAGGCTTTAGCCATAACATGGGAAGTGGTAATACAATAGCTACATTCATTAATTAGCCTACTTTCTAAAGATTTTAGTTTTTCAATAGGACGACCAGCACGAGCTTCTGGTAAAAGGTCTTCAGAAAACCAATCCTCAAAGTCCACCCCAACTCTCAATCCTTCATCTAGTAATTGACTACCGACCCAGAGACCTGCCTCCGCATGGACAATAGTTAAATCAGCTTTGAAGTTCTGGGCTGTTTTTAGCATTTCTTTTACCCCATAACCTAATAGTTGGGGTGAGAAAATTCCGAATCGCTGAAATTTTTCCTTGGCAATGCGCGATCGCCATCGAACTGACCAATTGTTAATTTTTTGATGGGGTTGAAAGTCAATAATCGGCAGAAATTGCCATTTCTTATAAATCATCAATAGGCGATCGCGTTCTACTAAATCTGGATCAAACCAAAAACCACCGATAGTGACATCATGTCCAGCATTTGCCAATGTTTCAGCTTCTTTTTGAGGACGAGGAGCCGTGCATAGATGAGCGCCAATTAGAATCAGGATTTTTGCCATTTTGACCAAATTGTTTGAAGGTAAGATCCCCGACTTCTTCTTCAATGATGTCAATAAGTAATAAATCAATGATAGAAGTCGGGGATCTGGTTTCTCTAGCTGAATACTTGCATACTTGCATCACTTCCGGTTATACCGATAACGGTAGTACAACTTTTGCAACTGCATTGCTCTTTTCCACCCCAAAACCTCACGCACAACTTTAAACATAATTCCTCCTTCCGGCTTTAAGTCACACCCTCCTAAAGAACGAACATCTTTTCAGCCTTTTGGATTAAATCTTTAGCTTGTGGGTATGCCATAAATCCTGATATCTAATTACTTTTGTACAGGATAGGATAAATATGCCCAAGAACTTCTGCTAACAAATTTTCAGGACAGGTAGAAATAAATTCTGCAATTCTTGAACGAAAGTCTAGCGATCGCAATTGGTCACACATTATTATACCTTTTACGGCTTGACCATCTGGGATCTCGACATAGAAAGGATTTTTGCGCTTAGTTGTACTGATGGGACAAACAAATATAAAACCGCGATAGTTATTAAATTCGGTTTGACTCAACACTAGTGCGGGGCGTTTTCCCATCTGCTCATGTCCAGATTGTGGGTCAAAGTTTAGCCAGATAAAATCCCCATGACAGGGAATGTAATCTACCATTCTTCATTACCCATTGGTTTGCCCCAGTCAATCTCAGATTCAGGCTCTAACTCTTGACTAAGGAGTTGTGAGAGTGTGTATTTTGGGAACTTTTGAACAAGCCTTACTATAAGCTGCCCTTTCTCAATACGGCAGTCAACTTCATCATTGATCGATAAAGCCAACTCATCTGCAATATATTTTGGGATTCTCAAGGCTAAAGAATTACCCCAGCGACCAATTTGCGATTTCATAGTTAGCATCTTAGCTTGAAGATACACATAGTATATCCTAATTAAATGCTTGCTCACTTTTTGTAACGATATCTATAGTAAAACTTTTGCAACTGCATTGCTATTTTCCACCCCAAAACCTCACGCATAACTTTAAACATAATTCCTCCTTCCGGTTTTAAGTCACACCCTCCTAAAGAACGAACATTTTTTTCAGCATTTTGGATTAAATCTTTAGCTTGTGGGTATGCCATAAAAACAAAATATTGCCAATAACAAGCACAAGCATAATGAGTGCGATCGCTATTTTCAACAGCTAATAAATTATTTGTACATAACTCTGCTGATAAAAAAGCAGATTCCCATGCCTTTCGAGATTTTGAACCGCTTAAACTGCCAAAAATACCTGACCGATAGTAAGACTTAGCACCTGCACAAAACTTAACGCCTTGACTAGCGAGAATAACGCGACAAAAGTATTCACCATCATCATTCAATGATACGTTCTCATTCCACATACCAGCAGAGTCAGAAATATTTCGCGGTACAAGCCAAGCCGCAGGGTGCATCATCAAATTCTTTTCCCAAGCAGCAATAAGCCAGTCAATGGGTGACATATCCGTCCATAAAGTTTGTGGGGTAAATATAGCTTCAGATGGGTTTTGGAAAAATCTAGCCCATTCTCCTGATGCCACATAATCTGAGTTACGATCAAATTCTAAAAGCTTTAACTGACGCTCAATTTTATCTGGTGCAAGCAAATCATCAGCATCTAAATATTGAATAAAGTCTCCTTGGGCTGCTTTTAAAGCTCTATTCCTAGCTGTACTAGCACCTTTATTTTCTTGACTAATTACCTTGACTCTTTTTGATTCGTAGGTTTTGGCGATCGCTAAAGTATCATCTCTAGAACCATCATCAACAACTACAATTTCTATATTCTGCCAAGTCTGTGCTAAAGCCGAATCCAAAGTTTCTGCTATGTATGGAGCAGCATTGTAGGCTGGCACTAAGATTGAAACTAGAGGTTTCATAAGTTATTAAATACTTGCGACTTCAACTATGGTTCTCATCGCAGAATATGCTTCCAAGCATGGCGAAAATACCAAGGTTTAGAGTCTGCAACATAATGATGTAAAACAGCTTTAGGTGCTATCACCTCATCTCGTTCTGGCATCACAATATACTCTGAGGCAGGGGTAACTGTACAAGATTTACCAGCCATAAGCATAGCAACAAGAGCTTGTTCTTGAAAGTAATGTGTACCTTCTTTTTCGATCATGGTTTTACACCAATATTCTAATTGCTCCCAATCAATATCATCACTTTTTAATCCACAAATTCCGACATTGACTCGCTCAGGAATCTCTGCTTGTGCTAAGGAAGTCATTAAATCTGGCGAATAACCATAGGATGTTTCCACATCTATCATGTGACATAGGTTTTGAGGGCATTTTAGCCAGTTCAACAAAAGCTCTGGAGCGCGAAAAAACAGCATATCAGAATCAAGAACTAGCTTCCAACCTTGAGAATTAACATGAATATCGGTTAATTTTCGCATATTAGGATAATTAAGCCGACGTTCTCTTAGATAGGGGAACTTATTTTCTGGTAAATATTTATCTATGTATTCATCAATTTCTGGTTTAAGAATAAGTTTTGCATTGGGAAAAATTCTAACAATCTCATCTTGATACTGCTTTTCTAAAGATCCATCATCATAAATAACTGGACGTAATCTAAAATCATGAATATACTGTGACATGGAATAAGCACAAAAACAAGTTTGATACCAAAATCTTTTGCCAGTTAGAAAATGAATATCTAATGTTTCGGTAACTCCTTGGTCGAATTGTAATGGTGGGAGCAAATAAGTAGCTTTCTCCATTTCTATTTGTGCTTGCAAGTCCACAGCCATATTTACTGCACCCTTACGAGTTAACCTTTGGATAAAACTCTTAGGAAGATGATAAAGCTTATAAACTAGCACTCCAAGCTTTAACTGCTTGATAAGTTGGCGTGTTTTTGTGATTTTTTGAGCCATTATTAATTACAAAATACTTTTTTATACAAGAATATTTAGATTTTTCGGTTGAGATAGTCAGGGCTATAAACCAGTTTTGTTTGCAGGTAAAGCCGCTAGTCCTTCAAACATCCCACAATTTCCTCTCCACTGGATAAAAGCAGAGGAACTTTTCCATGCTTGATAGCTAAAAAATGCCTTTAACTGTCTTGGTAAAACACTCCATTGAGGAATCTTTTTCCAAGGTCTAATATTATGACAGTCTAGCACCTGAATCCAAGAACGAGATGAGGCATAGTTTAAACGAGCAAGATAATCTTTTGTCAATCGGTTTGCAGAAATTAGGTGGGTTAATTGCAGTTGAGGGAAATAACCGACTCCCCAACCAGCTTCTAGTAATGTCAAAATAATATCGTTATCTTCACCTGAAACTAATCTTTTACCTGTGCGACCGAGAGCAAGTCTGGATGTGTCTTGAGAAACTAATTTTGCATAAATTTCAGCTAGTTCTTTTTGAAGAATTAATCCTGCACCAATGGGAGCAAATGGCGGATAGTCATTGGCAGGAATATCTAATATCTGTTGTCTAAAATAGATTTTAGGCTCATCACCGTGATCTTTTAATGCTAAACAAATATAAAACTGAGTAATCCAAGGTTCAGGCTCAACCTCAAATTCTGGTAAACATTTGCCACCGATTGCCCCAATCTTAGGATTTTGTTCTAAAATCGCAACGGTATTTTTTAAATAATCTGGATCAAGAACATTATCATCGTCAACAAACACCAAAATATCGTTGTTTGCCTCCTTAATACCCCGCAACCGCGCCGCAGTCAATCCTAAAGTTTCTTCCCTAATGTGGCGTGAATTTGGATGCCAACTCAAATCAATTTCTGAAGCAAGCAGTCTTTGACTAGCATTATCAATTAATAAAAGCTCCCATTCTTGCCTCAAAAGGGTTTGATTATTCAGGGCTTTAAGAACTCTGTCAAGATATTCTTGACGCGGATTGTGGGTACAGATAATAACAGTAATTAAGTTTCTCATACGGCTTATCCTAGCTAGATTTAATCAAAAGTGAATCCCTTTTTTTACAAAAACAGTTATATTGACGATTAAGATAATTTATCAATTTTTTCTCAACTGTGAAATAGAAAATAGTACCAACTAATACTGAAAATCCCACAGAAATGATGATAAAAACATCTGGATAAGTTAACTTTAAGCTCTTCCAAACATCACTTAGAATTTTCAAAGATAAATATTGAGTTAGATAGATTGAATACGAAGCATCACCAATTAAAATCAAAAATTTGGGAATTTGTTTTGAAACAAATGATTCCAAAAAAACCAAACTAGCAACTAATAGAGAACAAGGCACACCCCACAACAACAAACGAATCATTGAGAGATGACCGTTAACAATATTATCATGGTTTCCAATATCACCATAACCCACAAATAAAGTTACACCTAATCCAATCAGTGCAATCAAATTCAACACCAGAGAAAAAGAACGTGATACCTGAATTTTAGAACTATATATACAGCCGATAATACAGCCGAATACAAATTCCAGATTTATTGGGTTAGAGATAAACTTAAATATTACATTACTATTATTGTAAAATACCATCCCAGTAGCAACCAATGAGGTTATAAACAAGAAAGAAGTAACAACAATATATTTTGATTTAGATATAAGAAAAATAGCTACAACAATATAAAAATAAAGCTCAAATGAAAGAGTCCAACCTTGAACTATAATAGGATTTCTAAAATATTCACCATCAAAAAAAGGCAAGATGAAAAATGATTTTAAGAAATATCTATTAGGAGAGTTAACAGATGTAAGACTAGAAATATTTGAGGTGAAAACTGAGAAAGCTATAGTAATTAATGTAACTATCCAATAAATAGGTAGAACTCTAATCAATCTCTTAATTAAGAAATCTCTGAAGCCGTATAATCTCAGGTATTTTTTTGCCACTAATGAGATAATAAAGCCACTAAGCACAAAAAAAATATCAACGCCAACAGCACCAAAATTTTCCAAAAAATAAAAATTCTGCTGAAAAGACTCTCCAATATTCAGATTAATTTGATTGTCGATCGCATGAGCATTAACTACTAAGACAACAGCTATACATCGCAATAGCTGGAGTGACAATAATTTGCCTTCATTATTTGATATATCTTGGCTTGTGGTTTTTAAATTCATTGGATGTTTTGGATGTTTGTCAAAATTAAAAATTTGGATGCTTCAAAAATTACTGTCTAAGGATCTATAGTTTTAATAAAATATTCCGCGACTTTTTCAGGAGCTAAATACTTATCGTATACACTTTGATTATGCTGTTTAGTCTTTATCCATGAATCATCATCAATTTGATTGAGGCATGACTCCAAAGATTGCCAATTTCCATCATTGTAGAAGACTTGAAATTCATCAAAATCAAAATAAGGCTCAAAGATTGGTTTATCCATGTAAATAGGAATGCCAAAAAATAGAGTCAGTGTCATAATATTTCGCCACCCCCAATGAAATCCTGTGGCAAATACACCAAGACGTGAAGCAGCGAGCATTTCCTCATAATTACCATGAATAGGGTGAGAAATCACAGGGAAATCTTCTTTTATAAACTTAGACTGATTTGCACTTTCGTCCCACTTTAAAACAGAAGATATATTGTATTGCTGAGATAAGTCTTGAAGCTTTACGTGCAAGTTGTATCTATGTTGTGGCCACCCACCCCACAAAGTATCATAAAGAACAACATCGTGTAGTAATTTTTCATGTCGAAGTTGATTAACGTAATTATATCTAGCTTCAAATATCTCTAGTTCACTAGCCCAATTTTTTTGTTTAAGCAACAAATTTGTGATTTTATGTCTTATATTTATTACTTTCTGTTTAAGATATGAGTTTTGAATCGGATGAGACAGATTAAAACCTATTGGTATAAATTTATTAATCTTACAAAAGTGATCGTTATAATCAGAAATAAGTTGCCGAGATTTTTCCTCGTACTCAGCTACGTCTTCATTGGTTTGCCAATCATATTTTTGAATAAACTTCTTCTCTACATGAAAATCATGATTATAAGCAGCACAAAAATAAATATCTACGTCCTCAATTAGGGGGCAAAGATGCACAAAAGAATCTTCGCTATCAACCAATATTTTTATTGTCTTATTACCATTAATATACATCAATAGATTTGTGTGTCTATGAGTATGATTCTTTAAAGACAGTGGTAGATTGTAATCTAATAGATGGGAATTATCTTGTTCTATAAATTCAATTTTTCTCTGTCGGGCAAGTTTCATTAACCCATATTTGAGTAAATGATTTCTATGTTCGTGAGAGTTTGTAAACCAAATAATTTTTTTCATGATTCAGGAACAATAGGCTAAAAAATTTTTTACAATACAATACAGCAAATTTCATCTGCGTGAGGTACACCATTAGCGGGCAAGATGCCCGCACTACAAAGGTTTGATCCTTAATATCTGTACCTCATAATATCGGAAACTGCTGTAATATCTATTAGACATCTCCGAGAATTAAATGTACGTGAATTGAAACCCTTGTAGAGACGTTCCATGGAACGTCTCTACGATCTTTTTCGGAGATGTCTATTCAAGATTAGGAAATCTTGGGCAACTCTGCCATTCATCAAATGGGGTAGGTATAAACTTTTTACTCATGTCTAATGCCTCTCCTATGACATGATGCATATCCATATAGCGATATGTAGCTAAACGTCCTAGAAATGAAACCTTTGTTTCCTGTGATACAATGTCACGATATTTAAGTAGGAGATGTTTATCATCAGATAACCGCTTGGGGTAATATGGAATATCGTTTGCTTCTGTTTCTTTACTATATTCTTTAAAAAACACAGTCTGATCATGAGTTTCCCAAGGCGTAAAGTGCTTGTGTTCGTGAATTCTCGTATATGGAATAGATAACTCACAATAATTGACTACAGGACATCCTTGATAATCTCCCTCATAGTAATCTTTTTCAAAGGATACCGTTCGATAGCCTAGTCTGCCTAACTCAAAATTGTAGTAAGCATCAATAGCTCCTGTATAAAAAATATAATCAAAATTACAATTCCAAGAACGATCATATTTTACAGAAAGTTCAACATGGATGTCATCTAAGTCTAATATTTTCTCAATAATTGCTGTATATCCATCTATTGGTATGCCTTGATATGAACTGTGGTAGTAACTGTCATCATAATTAAATCGCACAGGTAATCTTTTTAAAATAGAAGCAGGCAAGTTTTTGGGACTACAACCCCATTGTTTAATTGTGTATCCTTTAAAAAAGGATTCATATAATTCTTCACCTAAATACTTTAAGGCTTGTTCTTCAAAATTCTGTGGGGTTTCTATATCTTTACATCCTAAAGATGCAATAAATTGTTGAGCTTCGTCGGGTTTAAATTTCTTCCCAAAGAATTGATTTATAGTTAATAAATTGATTGGCAAAGAAAAAATACCTTGCTGAGTCACAGCTTTTACACGATGTGTATACTGAGCAAATTCACTGAACTGCTGAATATATTTCCAGATATGTAACTTGTCTGTGTTAAATATATGAGGTCCATACTGATGAATAGTAACTCCAGTTTTTTTATCAACTTCTGTGTAGCAATTACCCGCGAGGTGATTTCGCTCATCAACTACATGAATTTTGAATTTACCCGACAAAGCCAATTCTCTAGCCATTACAGCCCCAGAGAACCCAGCCCCAACAATTAAAATATTTTTTTTCATTTTCAACAATTGGTATAGTTAATGTCTGATTGTTTTTAATGAAGAATAGCCGGAGTATTTTCTCGTGGGCGTTGCTGATTTGAGGTATGAAAATGATTTTTGATGATTTCAAAACCCTTGTAGAGACGTTCCATGGAACGTCTCTACACCTAAATTCATACCTAGTTTCATGTTTCAGCAACGCCTTCTCGTGAAATGCCGATTAGCTTACCTTGTGCCCGAGCGCGTTGTGGATTGAAAGTCATGGGATTTGCTTCTCCATGATATCTAACCACCTCTCCGCATGAGCAAGGTCAGAATCAAATGTAAAGCCATCAGTTCGGATGTCTTCAAGCAGTTCTCTTGCTTTTTGAAGTTTCCCGACATGAATGTAATAAGTAACTTTCGCTGCGAGAATTGATGCGCGTTCCCAACCTTTGGTATTGGGTACGAGTTTGAGGCAATATTCAAAAGCCTCTGTGACTTCTTCGTCAGAGCAGTTTCGGATCTGTACTTCTGTCACAAGCTCAGGGTTAACTGACTAAACATAACTATTAGGCTTTTTCGCAATAATTTGAAAAGCTGATGCAAGTTTATCAGAGGTTAAATTTGATGTTCGTGATAGCAATCAATACCAACGGAGGCATCAATAAAATTTGTTAGAATTTGTATTTAAAAAAGTTGGTAATAATTTTGATGATTCATCACAGATAATATTTGTAGTATTTAATCGTAATCGATCATATTTCTTGCTCCTAAAGCTTGTCTTCTCTCAATAGCTCTAAAATAACTAGCTTCTTGCAGAGAACCTATCTTGTCTAAATTATATTCTGAGAGGACGCGATCGCGCGCGGCTTGCCCTAATTCCATCCGCAAAGTTGGATTTTTTAGTAATTTGACAATTGCTTCAGCGATCTCTTGGGGTGAATAAGGTGGAACTAATAACCCAGCTTGATCATCTCCCAACATATCAGACATACCGCCTGCATTACTACCGACAATGCCACGACCTGCGGACATTGCCTCTAAGCACACATTAGGAAAATTTTCCCAACGACTAGGAAAAACACACACATCAGTATTAGCTAAAATCCCAGGAATAAGGCTAGTAGTTACAGATCCTGTAAATTCTAATGAGTTCTTGTAGCGCCACAATTTTCTGGTTAAATATTGCTGCATATCCATACCCATTTGTGGTGATGGATGTGATGCACCAACAAATCGAAACTTTGTGTTTGGGAAACATCTCAACACCTTTGGAATGGCTTCTGCAAGATCCAAAACACCTTTCCGGATTTCGAGTCTGCCAAGGAATGTAACTATTTTGTTATGAGTATTAATAGGAATTTCTAGCAGATCCGATGATGGGGTGTAAGGATTTGGGACATGGGCGATTTTCCCCGATGGCAATCCCCATAATTGAACTAATTTAACTCCTAAATCTTGTGATGGTGTGGCAATCTCATCTGCGTCCAATATATGCAAACGCTCTATGTCATGATTAGGGTCATAGCTAAACTTTATAAAAGGTTCGGGCTTCCGAATTCTACGAAGAGCGCCGATAAATCTCCTAGCTTTCATTTGGAAAGAAGGTTCAATATAGTTAATTTTTTCGACCAAAAATCCAGGTGTATGGAGTTTTACGACCAACGGGATACTGGAAACTAGTTTTACTGCTCCTCTCGCAGATGCTGCATAATCAGTTCCCTCCAATACATCAAAGTTTATAAAACTATGGCGTTCAGCAAAAATCTTCCCAATACTATCAGAAAATGATGAAGGCATTCCCTGAAGCCGATGAACAGTAATTCTTCCTTCAACTTCAGACGTAGTGCGATCGGTGCTACCTGCAAATACTTCTACATGATGACCTCGCAAACTCAACATTTTCGCTGCTTGATAGACATATGTTGCAATGCCCCCAATGGCTGTATCAGGAGGATATTCATAGCTAATAAAGGCTATTTTCACGGCAGTTTCCTAATTAGTATTTGTTGGTTATATATTAGAAAATTATAAATTCAGTCATTTTTTCTACTTGATCTTCTTAATCTTCTTAATTTTTCTGAAATATACAACCCAGCTTGTTTCAAATATCTCATTTCAATAGCCGAATCACAGATCTTTGAGAGTTGATAAAATTCGATGCTTTTTTTCAAAGATACCCGATTTTTTCTTCTCAACATTAAAGATACCCATTCATAAACAAGATCATTTTTTATCTGCTCTGCAACTTTTTTGGGGATATCTATTTGCTTTTGAATAATAGATAGTATTTTCATTCTTTCATAAATACCAAGACCATTTAAACTGGATTTTGATCGTACGTTCGTACTATGAGTGCGCCAAAAATTGAGAACTTGTGCAGAATAAGCAATATCACACCTAAGTAATAACTTAATCCATGTCAGCCAATCTCCACAGAGAAACATTGATTCGTCGGCATATCCGATTTCTTTAAATAGATACCTTCTGGTTAAAACAGCACTAGCATTAGGAATAGTATTCTTGACAATTAGATATTTTCGGCACTCTTCTAAGCCGTTATTTATAAAATCATTATGCCAACGTTCTTTATCTAATTCGTCTGTCCAGCAATGCAATGTAGCAACAAAATCGTTATATTTATCAACTTGATGTGATTGACAATATGCTACACCGACTTGAGGATTTTCTTCCAAAATCTCTACTAACGTTTCCAAAAACCTTGGATCAGCATAATCATCAGATTCAGCAAGCCAGATATACTCACCTGTTGCTAGGCTGAAACCTTTATTCCACTGTTTAAAAGGAGATCCGCTATTAGTTTCGTTGAAAATCACATGGCTAATTTTGGGGTGATTGACATATTTAGAAAAAACTTCTCGGCTATTATCTGTAGAATTATCATCGAGGAAAATAACCTCGACATCTTGAACTGTCTGATTGAGAACGCTTTCAATACGTTGCTCTAGAAATTGAGCGTGGTTGTAATTGGGGATAATAACACTAATTTTGGGCATAATATCAAGAATTATCAACTAAAATATTGTTGGATTATTTCTAGAATTTGGGGGGCTGTGGTTTTGATATCATGGACATCTGCTTGCAGCAGCACTTCGCTATCGCCTACTTTTTTGGTCGCATTTTGAGCGCACTGCTGACAAAAATATGAAAATTGAACTGGTTCACTGTAATCAATCTGGTTGAATTTTGATCCAGGGCAAACGCACCTAAATTCTGTAATCCATGCCCAGCAAGGGTTTTAACTTTTAGTTACAAAACTTAACAATCGTCAAAACCTTTGTCCAGTAAGCATTCTAAAAATAAGATGCGCTTGCCATGAATTTTGATCTGGATAGCCTGTGTTCAATTGTGATACTACAATCATCGCTTATTCCAAGTATCATCTTCGACTCTGTATAACTGCTTCATAAATTTTATTTCTAGCTTTTTGCACAACTTCTGGGCTGTAATGATCCCTGACAAAATCTAAAGCCCTATTAGCAAGATGATCCGCCAAAGTTTGATCATTAGCTAATGTGATTGCCCCAATCGCAAACTCCTCTGCTGTATCCCTAACAAGAGCGTGTTCAAGATCACACACGTCAATTCCTTCGATGCCAACAGTTGTAGAAACGACTGGAACGCCTTGAGCCATAGCAGTAAGAATTTTTGTCCGAATACCACTACCGATACGAATTGGAACAAGCTGAATTGTCCCTTGCATTATCTCAGCAATATTTTCAATAAAACCAGTATAAGTTACATCTTCCAATTGATGATTAGAACACCATGACTGGCTCCAATCACCTATAACAAATAATTGTGCTTGTGGTATTGAAGCCTTAATTAAAGGCCAAATATCTAATAGCAACCACTCAAGAGCATCTCTATTGGGACCATGCTGTTGAGAGCCTACAAATGTAAAACTTTTTCCTGATATAGGATTAGTTGTTACAGCAATATCAATATCAGCAGGTACTGGAAAGGGACTAACGTGTATTTTATTTTCTTTGACTACAGTGCTTAGTTCTTGAGCATCTGCTTTACTGAAGACTATAATACTATCAAATTTGGATATCAATAGGGATTCCTCGGCATATATTCGTCCTACCAAATAGCCAGAGTATTCATCCAGTCCATGAATCTCGGTATGTCTTTTTGCATAGATCCAATGAATTTGATGATTGACAAATATTTTAGGGATATTAGGAAGTTCTAATATTCCTAATGTAAGCATATCAGCAAACTCAACTTGTAAAATATCAACATTATTCTCAAGTTCTTCCGATAGGGCTTGAATAAATGAGGCTGATAAAAGTTTAAAAGGATAGTAAGGATGCTCAATAACATCCTCTTCTTTTTCTTCTTTTAAATTGGGTTTAAGTTGTTGAAGTAGCTGACGAATTCTAGACAAGACTTTGTGTAGGAAAACACGCAAAATCGAATAAGTCGTTGGGGAAGTTGGGACTGTGTAAAACAGCACTGGTTTAACCCGAACATGGGGAAGACGCTCTTCGAGTTGCTTTACATACTCAGTTTCTTTTTGAGAATGAATGGGACAGACTATAGTGAAAGAGTGATCTTTACTTAAAGATGCTAATGTTGAAAACTGAGAAACTTTTCCACCAGCATTGAGAGGCCATGGTAAGTAAGGGGTAGCAATTAGAATATGCATTGGGAAATATAATCGCTAAATAATATGGTTATCTACGAATGGGCTTAGTCGGATTGAATTACTGAACGAATCGCCTCTAATAACCTAAGTCCGTGTAAAGAATTTGGCTCTAAATACATACCTTCAGCCCATTCATTCCAAGCATTCAAAAAAACAATTCGTTCTTCTAAAAGAGATTGTCCTACAGATTCTATAACTTTTGCCAAGTGAGTTGCGACTATATCAGGGTGACTATCAGTCATAATGATCGCCTTCTCTTGTCGCCTAGCTGTATTATCCCAACCGACAAAGAATGCAGGGTGGTGAGGATACTTAGGTCGGCTTGATTCCATTAGCTGAATGGCATCAGCATAATCATAAATCTTTAGTTCTCCATCCCATATTCCTCGCTTAATATTTCGAGTTAATCGATTAAAGGAAAAGTCATCATTGAAAGCTTCAGGTAAAACACCAAGCTGGGGAGAATGGTCTTCAGTGCAGTCGAAACCAAGCGTCCGCATATCAATATGACGTGAATGGGCATTGATTCCGACTAAATAAGGATTGGGGAGTCCTGAAGCTTGACACACTTCCCTAATAGTTTTGGTCGTCGCTTTAGGATCGGGTAATGATGTTGGGCGATATATTAAGAATAATGGGCGATCATACACCTTTATATAGCGAGGATCGGCAAAGCAATGAACTAACCATTCAGCATGGTTTGTGTCATCTTCTTGAGAGTATTTTTGATTAATCAATATCTCTTTGTCTTCACCTAGCCAACGACGCGACCACGACTCATTTGCCCAAGCAAGACAAAATGGAAAGTCAGGTTCTCCTAAAGCCAAAACTTCATTAACTGGAGACTCTAATAATCTCTTACCATGAAACCAATAGTGCCAATAGCAAAAGCCATGAATACCATACTCTCGTGCTAAGTCAGCTTGAGCTTGTCGCGCTTCTGGTAGGCGCAAATCATAAAAGCCTAAGTCAGCAGGAAGATGGGGTTGATAGTGTTCTTTAAATAAGGGTTTGGATTTCGTAACATTTGTCCATTCCGTAAAACCCTTGCCCCACCATTGATCATTTTCAGGAATGGGATGATATTGGGGGAGGTAGAAGGCGATCGCTTTTATATCAGGCATAATTTAATTAATACTTTGAACTAAGTTTTTCAGTTTTTACGGATTATTTCAATTCTGTAACCGACATTTTGGACTATAGCGATCGCCTGGATCATTTCTGTCCGTGTATCCGTCGTAGATTCAACTTCTAGTTCGGTAATTGACAATTTTGTGAGTAAATACGAGGTTTACTGATGAAATCTATGGATGAATTAACAGTTTAGCAATCTTCTTTTAACTCTGGCAGCCAATCTTCATTCAAAACTTGCTCTATATTGGCAATAGGAGATGGGGGAAATAGATTTGCATTTAAACCTGTCTTCACGCTTGTAATCTGGCAAGCATCATCATAAATTTCTTGGGCAACTTCTTGAAAATAAGGCTTTAGGCTCGGACTCCGGTTTAAAAGTCGCTTGAGTTGTTTCCGTTGTTCTAGAATAGTAGCTCGCCATCCCCTTTGATTGTAATCACGCTCTTGCCACCAATAAGTCAATTTAAGTAAATGTTCATAAAGAACTAATAAGCGACTTTCTAGCTGATTTTTTTGCTCGTTGCCCAAATCCCGCAACTCCTCCACTAAGTAATCCCAATCAATAGTTTCGATCGCCCCTCTCTGGATATTATCAATAGTAGTTTGTACCCATTGATAAAAATCAAGATCGTGAACTTGGGTCGCTATTTGAGCGGTATCGAGCATTTGAGCTTTTTGCTCTTGGGCAGTTATAGCGGACATGGATTGAGTCTCCTGATATTGGACTGTTTTATCAGCATTCTAGCAATTTCTAGATGGGATGATATTGGGGCAGGTAGAAGGCGATCGCTTTGATGTCAGACATAATGATTCTAGACTATGTGCTTAAAATATACTTTTGAACAAGTTTTTGAGCTATATAAATCACAAATAAACCAACTATGCTTTTTGGCAAAGCAAGTTAAGAATGCACTTTTCTAGACGATCAATTCCTCTTTCCCAACTCCATTGCTCTAATACATAACTTCTTGCATTCTTACCCATGTTATCAGCTAACTCCTTATTGTTTAATATTTTTGAAATCGCTTTTCCCATCTCAACAGGCTCATTTCCATTAATTAAAAAACCATTTATTCCATCTTTGATTGTTTCTCTGATCCCACCTTCGGCGATCGCCACCACAGGAGTACCGCAGGCATTAGCTTCAAGAGGAGCAAAGCCAAATGGCTCTAAAATAGGCGTGTAAAGCATGACTGAAGCTTCGTTTAGTAATTTAACAACTTCATCATCTGACACTCTAACTTTTGGAATAAATTCCACCCCCATAGATGTGGCAAGTTTTATGATTTCATTTTGATAGGATAAATCCGAAAAGTTTCCAATCCAGACCAATGAAGGCCTATCTTTTTTCTCAATAGTAGCAACGGCATTAACGGCTCTTTCTAAGCCTTTTCCTATATATATCGACCCTAGTCCAACAACACTTTTTTGACGTGGCAGATTCAATGGCTTAAAGAGTTCAGCGTCAACTCCCAAATAACAAACCTTGGAATCAATTCCATAAGCCCTTTGAACACTTTCACGGCTAAAAAGCGAATTTACTAAAATCAAATCGAATGCTTCAGCATTTAGCAACTCTTCACGAGCTTGAACTCTAAATCCCTGCACTTCAATTTGATTTCTTAGAAATGCCAATGAATAACTGCGTGAAGTCCACCAAGGCTTATCAAAAGGCGGTAAAGCTAACCAAGGTAATTTTGGTAAAGCTTCGTATAACCAGCGATAAGGCTCTTGTAAATAGAGAAACTTTGGGATATTTACATATCTGGCGATTGAGGTTGTCCTGAAAAAAGTACAAGCGTTGGCAAAAAGAACATCAAAATCACCCTTATTTATTTCTTCTGCACATTGTTGACAGTGAATATCCATTGCCTGAATCTTGTCAACCATCGTTTGATAGGGACTCAATAAGTTGGCAATCCGTCCAGCTTTTGGTTGAGTTTCTGCCAACGGGACTATACTTTCTTTGATCAGATCACCAAGAGGAAGATATGTTTGATCCGCAGTGGGCGGACACCATGATTCTACTGTATGTCCACGCTCGACCAATCCTTTTACATGGTGGAATAAAGCTCTTTTGCCACCACCGCTAGGTAAGTTATGCCATACTGCGATTTTTAATGTTGGCGGTTTCATACACAAATTAATATAAGGTTGTAGGCGATATGTTCTTAAATGAGTTGAAAGTTAAATGAGCTTAAGATAGCTGAATAAGTCTTCTCGATAAATTAAATTTCGCAATTATCTTTCGTGCATATTTCAAGCGATCTGGTAGCGCTTTTCTGAGAACATATCTATCTAAAAAAATATCTAATTGAGCAGGAATTATTTTAAGTATTAGAGGGATTTTTTCTAGCCTATTTTTCGCACCTCTAATTTGAAGATCAAAAGCTAGGTGATTATATACATAGCTCATCTCATTCATCCTAGAAAAGTATCTTTCGATTCCAGGGTTAGCACTTATCCCTAAGGAGACTGCTTCATGAATCATCTCAATCAAAGAATAGTAGTAACTAGGACTCATTGAATCAGCATCTAAAGTTGCCTGTTCTGGATGTCTTCTCCATGTGGCTAAATACTTAGGGATATGAATGGTATCACAAACTAATGAGGCTTTCATTCCCCATCCAAAGTCAGCCATCGAACCATAGCGTGTTGAAAAGTTCCCAACTTTTTCAAAGAGAGATCTTCTTATTAATAACTGTGTTAAAGATGTATAAGCAGTCAACAGAAAACAATGTAAGATACCATCCAAAGGGGCTTGGCGAATATGAAATTTTTTCAACATTTCTCCATAATATAGAGATGAATAATATTCATCCCATGGATTAGGCTTAATCGGCTTTCCAAATTCATCAATAAACGTTAAACAGCAATGGGCTAAACTGCATTGGGTATAAGTGTCTAGTGCGGCAACCATTTCCTCAAGAAAATTAGGCATCATTGTGTCATCGCTGGTCGCTATATAAATATATTCCCCTTTTGCAAGATTTATGCACCGATTTAGTCCAGCATAAATTCCTTCTCTAGGAGCTTGGGAGATGAGTATTCGTGGATCATTTTGAGCATATTGCTGAATTAGCTCCCAGGCTCCATCGCTTGAGTAACTATCAACAACAATCGTTTCCCAATCAGTGAAGGTTTGGGCTTGAATTGATTCAAATCTCGCTGGTAAATATTTGCTGGTATTTAAATTAGGTAAAAGAATAGAAACTTTGGGCGTGTGATTTTTAGATGGCATCATTTCTTTTAAAATAAGGAGTCGAAGTCAACTCTCGGGAAAATTTCCAGAAAGCCGCCTCTGGTAGCATTAAAAATATTGATTGAGTTAGCTATGGAGAATTTATATGCTTCATAATAAGCCTTAGTCATAATTTCTGTCATAGCTGGGTTAGTAACTTCTCCTGGTTCTCTGTAGTTCTTAATAAAGTGGTTTTTTTCTTGACTTGCATTAATAGGGATATCTCTAGATCCTTTTTCACCTTTGTAATAGTGATCACAGCCAATAATATAAATAGGATCTAAGCCGAGGTGAACTGCGAGCTGCAAATTCTCCATGGTGACCGTACACCCTCCAAAAGCACCTAGGCTAAGATCCGCAGAGAAATGAATGTGGCTTCGTTCATTCGCTTCTGCATTATCTTCCCCTGCCAGTCCCAAATGTTTGAACCATCGAGTCGGGCACTGCGATCCTGCAGGGCTTAAGTAATTAGGGATGTGCACAACATCAAAATGGTGATGAAGAAGATATTTTACTTTTTCCCATTCCAAGAGATCTGCAGTTGTGTAGTAGCTAGGACGCCAAGTTACTTGATCAAAAGCCAAAAAGATTTTATTTGAAGCTATAGTTATTTCTGAATTTAGTTTTTCTAAATCTTCCAGTTTTAAGCTTGGGCCATTTCCAATCACAAATCCTCGTTGACCTTTAAACTTATTTCTTATATGTCTGAAGTAAGTTTCATCTTCTTCAATTTTTCCTTCAATTTTTCCTTCAAATCTTTCTTGATCGGCTATACTCTTAATCCATCTTTTTAGATTGGGTAGGCTTAATATAGCAGACTTAGTCTTTTGTTTGATTTGATTCAGCATTTTTAAAGATTGAGTTGACTAGTGAATCTTTGATTCTCTATTCCTTGGTTTAAAGAATAGGTTAATAGAGTCTTTCGACTTTCTTAAATAAGGAGCTTTACAGATCAAAAACCAGAGCGGAGATGGAATCCATCTGTTGCAATTTAAGCGTCTTGCAAAACTCTTGCCAGTCTTTCATTTCAGTCCAGCCAGAAATAAAAATGAAGTCAAGTTCAGCTTTAGTGGCAGCAATATAGTCATAGCGGCTATCGCCCAGAAATAGAGCAGGAAATTGGATATTACCTAGCTCTTTCTCCCTTAGCAAAATTTGTTCTTTGGTGTCAGGGCTACCGAAAATCCCACCGTTGAATAAGTGACTGATACCTCGTTTTTCAAAAACATCATGTAATTCAGCTTGATCTCCGCCAGATGCTACAAGCCAACAAGTGTCAGGCAATGCTTGACGTAACTCCTGAATCCCTGGAGCAATTGTACAGTTTAGTAAACCTTCTCGAACGTGAGCCCCATAGGTTGACAGAAGTTCGTTAAGAGGTTTTTGGTCAATGCCAACACCAATAATATTTTGTAGAAAATATTCAAATTTTCGATAGCGAGAAATGCCCCCATTTTGAATATGATAATCAACTAGGGACTGAGCTACAGTTTCCCCATAAGGGAGTGCAGCCCGATAAAAAGCTTGGGTTTTGACCTGATTGGAGTCAAGGATAACACCATCACAGTCAAAAACGAAACACGAGTAAAACTCTATAGGCTGTATTGGCATATCCTTACGATAATTATATTAATTATAGAACTTCGAGGCAAGAATAAAAATGTCTATCAACAAATGAAAAAACATTAGGAAACCTCGATCAATTGCCTAATTGCGAAAATCAACCACGGCATATCAGGCTTTTCTCAATAAGCATCTCTATTTTACGAGGTACCCTTGAGATTACACTAAATCCTATTTAAATTGAGTACGACTGACTGTATAAGATTTCAGCTATCAGAAAATCATCTTCCCAATCAATATCGATATTCTTGATTTTTTCCAACTCATAAAGCTTGGGATTTATACCTATTCGATTTTGAAACTTCTGATAATTTTTCTTACTAGAAATAAAAAAAGCATTGTTAATCTCATATATGGGATCAAGATCTTGAGTGTTTGGCCATAGTCCTTTAGTATCATCAGTATTCGCTATTTTCTTCTCTAGAGCATCCCACATAAAAAAGTGGTGTTTTGTAACACTCATGAGTGAATCATAGTCACAATCTAATGCATCATAATATTGGGATACTGCCTGAAAGTAGTCATTAGCATCTACAAAGGGTGAAGTTGCATGAACCCAAAATATATGCTCGGTTTGCATCACTTTCGGTACGTATCTAATTAAGTCTTGAACTAAAGTATTTGACTGACATAAATGCTCTGGTCTACGCTCTATGCGTATTTTATTTAAATAGTTTAATGTATTTGCGATTTCTATTGATTTTTCATCATTTGTTGATAGAACAATTTCTTTACAAAAATCACATTCTAAAAGTTGTTTTAACTTAATTTCAAGTAAACCGCCGCTAACATTTGAAAATGGGCGAGTATTTTTATTTTCAACTCTTTGAGACCCTTTTCTAACAGGAAGAAAAAAACTTATATCTTGTTTCATTAGATGATGATTAGACAATCAATGAGTAAATAGAACCTTGGGATATCTGATATCGACTAGGCGTTACAGCTGTAATAGGTACCGATTTAGATACTCGTACGTAACGCCCAAGTAACACATCCATTTCATGATTACGAGGATCATCAGCACTATAACCATCAAAGCCAGCCAGGAGAATCTGTGAAGCTTTACCACTGGTAGCTATCGCCAAAGCATAAGCAATTACCATTGATGTCGGCAACACACAATAATTCTCCGCAAACTCAAACGTGTCAGGCTGTACCGCTAAACCAAAATCCAGTAGCTTCTTGCCTGCCAATTCAGCAAGAATATCTTCAGGTAACATTGAAACTGGCGTTACCAAGGGCTGAGGTAATCTGATATGCTCTGCACAGTCTGCCAATAACCGTACTGGATGACAAGCCACTCGCAGATCAATCAACTTCGGCTCTAGATGGGTTTGAGTATTGAGGGCAATGACAATCGGTTGATAACGATGGATGTAATCTGCTAATGCGCGTTGATGCTTTTTAACACCAGGTCCAGTACCCAAAATCAGAACTTCACGCCCAGCAATTAAACTGGCTGGTGACCAACTTCCCATTGGCTCACCGACATAAAAGTGTCGTGCAGATTCCAGCGTATTCAAGCTAAACTTCTTGCCACCAGAATTTTTTAGGTGATCAATAACAGCTAATAAATCTTCCTCGCCATAACGACTATCCGTCAGCATGGATTGAATATACGTTGGGTGGATGCCATACTTACCAGCCAAATAGTAATAAGTATTAGTTCCCCAACCATAGTAATGTTGCATCGGACCAAAATATCGGCGAATGGCCGTCATCAAAGGCGTAATATTGCAGGGGCGATCTGACCGCAGGGTTTCCAACTCCACCGCGAGATACTCCGTCTTCACATTTCCTGCTCCTCGCCCCATACCCGTCACCGTGCCATCAATCCAGGTAACGCCATCTGCCACCGCCTGAAGCGAATTGGCTAATGCCCGCCCCATGTTATCGTGAGTATGAATACCTAATTCTCTATGCCAGCCTTGACGCAAAGCTCTAATAATTTCTGTAGTTTGCCCAGGATTCATACTGCCCATACTATCGGCGAAATACAGTACATCCAGAGGGTATCGGCTGGCCAGATGGGCTAACTGCTCTATTTCCTCTAAAGAGCGATCGGCAATCTGCATGAGATTAATGCCAACTTGATAACCTTGCTCCTTGAGCCAGCGACAACCCACTAAAGTCGCTTCAAATTCATAAAAATGGCAAGGTATTCGTACCAACAGTACAGGAGAATCAACCGCAGGAGCAAACAATTTGGCTAGTGCTTGCTCCACACCATCTGGATGATTAACAATCTCACTGGCATTCACCATCACCCCGATTTTTAGTCCATCAGGGATAGACAATCCCCGAATGAAACTATCAGTGGTGTAAGCGCATCCGCCCCGAAAACCATCTTGGGCAAATCCTCGAAAACCCAACTCCACAAAGTCAACAGATATTGCGTTCATCGCCAGAAGATAGTCTTCGATTAAAGCTTGATCAAAATCCCAAGCATTGTAATATCCGCCATCTCGCAGAGTACAATCTAGTAACTTAATCATAGTTAAATAGTATAGTTGTTATTTATTGCTATTAGTCTGATGAAATTAGGTCAGCCAATGTCCTAATTGTAATTGGCAATTAGCATTTGCCCCAGGATAGGCATCCACTATTTTTATTTTTTGCTGTTTATAAGACCAAACGACAAGCGCACCCTGCCTATCAATGATATTGAAACTAATCCGATAAACTCCATTTTTTAAGGGGATAGAGCTAAGAGAAACATCCCAATGGGAAATTCCAGATAGAGGTGGAATTTTATGGTCACGCGCAAAAAAGTTACAATCAGCGGCAAAAGCCCCAGAAACATCATAAAAAATTATACGCAAGACAAAATCTTCTAAGAAATCAGAACTTTCAATAGAAAATTGAATATTTAGAGGAGAGCCAGAAGACAAAACATCATGGGATAGTTGAGCTTGAAAATAAGTCAACGGATCACTTACTGATAGAAAAGACTCATCCTGCTCTTCCCCATCATCATTGAGCCGATCATAAACCGCTATTCCTTGTTCTAAGCTTCCTGAAAAAGCAACTTCCCCTAAAGACATCACTAGTACCTTGTCACAAATTCGCGCTACTTGCTCCATGCTATGTGAAACAAAAATAACCGCCGCATTTTTACGTACATTGGCAATTCTTCGGTAACACTTATTGCGGAATGCCGCATCACCAACCGCTAATACCTCATCTAAAATTAGCACATCGGGGGAAAGAGCCGTCGCCACAGCAAAACCCAATCGTACCTGCATACCTGAACTATAGCCTTGTACTGGCGAATCAATAAAACCTTCAATCCCAGCAAATTCAATAATTTCTTCAATTTTTCCATCAATCTCTGTTTTGCTAAGTCCCAAAACAGAGCCATTGACATAAATGTTTTCCCGACCAGTCAAAATTGGGTTAAACCCTGTTCCTAGGGCAATCAACGCCCCCACTCGCCCCTGCATTTCAATGAAACCGCGATCCGGCTTAATCAAGCCATTCAACATTCTCAAAAGCGTACTCTTTCCTGCACCATTACGACCAACTAACCCCAAACACTCCCCACGACGTAACTCAAAACTTACATCTTTCACTGACCAAAACTCATCGGGTCTAAGTTCATGGTCATACTTGATTCCCATCATCTCTGAGCCAATATCCTGCACCCCATACCACAGAGACTTCTTGAGACTACGGCAAAACTTCTTTGATACATTTTCAACCCTGACTAAAACTTCCCCGTCATTTGTGTGATGGTGTAAATTCTGCTCTTCTGTGTTTAACATAATACATTAATTTAAAATTAAGAAATTCTAAGAACTCATTCTTTCAACAATAAACGGCATTGACAACCGATACAAAATCCAAGCCACAAATAACAACACAAAACTCAAACCACTCACTAGCCAAAATCCAGTGGGATTGGATACCACTCCACTTATCGCCAAATCCCTGGCTGTAACCAACAATGGTGTAACGGGATTCCAACTCACTACCACACTAAACCACCCTTGCTTAGGAACGGGAAAAATCACAGGAGTTAACAACATCCAAGGCGTAACAATTAACGGTATCACCCTGCCCACATCCCCATACAAAGTCCCCAAAGGGGCAAGAAGTAAGCCAATTGCTGTTCCTAAGATGATCAAATGAATCAAAGCTACAGGCGCTAGCAACACACTCCAGGTAACGGGAATCTTAAACCACAGGAATAACCCGACAATAAAAATTAACTTAATACCAAAATTAAAAAACACTTCGCCTAATTTAGCCAAAATAATCGCTTCCTTGGGGAAGTTAATTTTTGCCAGCATTGACCTAGCCCCACCCACAGCCGCCAAAGGACCATTCAAAGCCTCCACAAAGGTCTGCCATAGTGACATACTAAACATCACATAAGCCGGATAGGGAATATCCGTCATACCAATATTTACAGCCCCAGCATTTTTGGCAACTACCAGCCCCAAGGCTGTGATAATTGGTGGGAAAAACGCCCACAACACACCCAACAAAGACTGACGATATTGGGCGCTAATATCTCGCACTAATAACCGCCATGCTAATTCCCTAGAAGCCAGTAAATCCCTTACCATCTCCTGTAATAGTTGCTTTGGGTGACGAATCCGGCTTTCGGGGGTGTAAATAACTTTATTAGACAATGCACTTGGTTTCTTCACCTTAAAATCTTCCAATTATATTTATTTCTTTAATCGCCTAATTACTGACAATATTAGATGCCTTGTAGACAAAGTTCCAGATTTTGGTCAGATTTTTTCTGTACTTTGGCCTTCTGATCAATATCTCAATTGAGAAATATATTCTCTCTCCCTGTCAACTCTGGATGAAACCCTGTTCCCACCTCCAATAAACTGGCAACCCTGCCCTTAATTTTAATACTCCCTTTTGTCGGTTCTGTAATGCGGCTTAAAATCTTCAATAGCGTTGATTTTCCCGCCCCATTGCGGCCAATAATCCCAACTCTATCACCTTGTTTAATCTCAAAAGATACATCCTTTAAAGCCCAAAATTCCTCAAAAGCCGGATTTTCATTCTTAGCTTGCGGATTTAGTAAACTACCAATAGATTTAACCTTATTAGTAATCACATCTCGCAGTGCTGTATAACGTTCCTGCTGTTGATGGCCAATAATATATTTTTTGCCAAGGTTTTCAACGCGAATAACTGCATCTGACATAAGTATTAATTTATCAATTTGAAAATTATTGATTTGACGGCTTATATATCTCAAGATTAGGCTAAATTTAGCATTTAATTATAGAAGTAGCCAAATTACCCACCCATAGTATATTATTAGCTCACTTATAACACACTTATTTTATAAGTTGCCAGTAGTTATCCCCTATATTTGAATAGGATTTTCTCCTCAGCTTGTTTAAATTCAATATCAAATAAATCAAACACAACTTCCCTACCCAATAAAACTTCTTGGCAATCCTCATTTTGTAACCAGGCAACAGGAGCAGAAAAGGTATAATTATCAATCTGCATTTCAACTTGTCGGAGTACATATTGTACACTCCCCCCTACTCCTTCTCCATTACTCAGAACTTCTCCTTGAGAGAGGGCATATCCTAAGTCTGTGCCTAAATAAAATGTAATTAGGCTAATATCCGAACCAGAATCTACAAGCATTTCCAGGATTTTAGAATTTTGAAAAGTTAGACAGACTTCGTATTTTGGCTGCCAATCATGTTTTTTGACTGTTCTAAAACGCACTGGGAAAAACTTCACTGGCTCAACAAATTCGTTCTCGTAGATACGCTCAGTGATGTAGTCAGAAGATTTTAAGTTCTGAAGGTCAATTTGCTGTGTCATGATTCTATAATCTTGGTGATGAGCTATTACACCATCCTTAGTGTAAATAATCCATTCTCCACGATATTGTTTTAGTTTTCGGTAATTTGCTTTACGCCATTCTTTGGCACTATTGTATTTTTCGTTCATATTTAGCTCAGGGCAAGCGCATCTTATTTTTAGAATGCTTACTGGACAAAGGTTTTGACGATTGTTAATTTTTGTAACTAAAGGTTGAAACCCTTGCTGGGCATGGATTACAGAATTTAGGTGCGTTTGCCCTGATATTTAGCTGAGTTTATAAACATCATACAGCACTTTCCGGTGTTATGAGGTACATATCCAGCGGGCAAGATGCCCGCACTACAATAGTTTCATGGTTCAAGTTTGTACCTCATTAGAGCGAAATCTGCTGTAATAACTATTATGATGGAAACCATTCAGGATTGAGAATTTCTCTTAAAGAATAAGGACAAGTTTCATGGAAAGATAATGGTGGATTTATCTGATACATGATTGATTAGCTCACTACATAGCTTTTTCAAAATCATCTGTAGTGTTACACAAGAATTCAGGATTTAATATTTCTTGTATATCATAAGGACAAATTTCTGAAAACGTACTTAATACTAAACCTGTTTCTGCTGATGCTTCTCTTCTCGCATTTCGATAAGCTTTGGGTAAAATATCAGGAATATATTGTTTTAAACTTGGTTTTTCATTGAGTAAATCTTGTAAATCATCTCTTTGGTTGGCAATGGTGGTAAACCAACTAATAGAACGTTTAGAAGATTGGTATTGCCATTTTAGCAAATGAGTTAATAAAATTATTAACCGATTTTTTAACTCATTTTTTTCACTAATGCCCATACTATCTAACTCTTCTGCCAAATTTTCCCAATCCAAAGCTGTTATATCTCGGCTAGCTAAGGCTAATTTTTGTTGAGTTAACCAATCCATGAAATCTGTTTCGTAGAGAGGTGATTTAGACATAAAATTAGTAATGATTACCTTTGTACCGGACAATTTTTCAACCCTATTGATCATTAGGTAAGCTGATACCTTGTTCCCATAACAATTGTCGTAATTTAGCTACTTCTAATTCAGCAGAGTCTGCCCGTTGTTTTTCCTGTTCTGCCCGCTGCTTTTCCTGTTCTGCCCGTTGTTTTTCCTGTTCTGCCCGCTGTTTTTCTCGCTCTTCTGGTGTAGGCAACCAGTTATTATCTTTATCATACCAACGTAACCACTGTCTAGTTAGTCCTTGATATTCTCCCTCCCATAATCCTAAACCCAATTCAGCTTCTTCTAGCCATACCCCTAATCCATTAATAGAGAGCGGTTGATAACGGTTCATTACCAAACCAAAACAGTTAAATTCATCAGTATAACGGTTATAGGCAAAATAATAGGGGATTCTGAGAATTTGCTCATATACTGTCCATTTATTGGGTGGTTGATTAACTTCCCGTAAATTTCTATTTCTCCCTAAGTCTTCGTTTTCTGTTCCTGGAGATATTAGTTCTATTACCACAAAGGGATATGTTCCTTCATACCAAGTAACATAACTTAATCTTAGTTCTGTTTGTTCATAAAAACGGGATACCCCCAAAACTGCAAACCAATCAGGGCGTTTGTACCATTGTGTATGCTTGCTGTCATAGTATAAATTTAAGTCACTACCTGTAAATACATTATCTTCTGCATAAGAAGGCGGACGAAAAGTTCTACGCAATAATTCTGGTTGTAAAAGATGAAATTCGTCTGGCAACCCTGGCTCCTCTGGATCTTCGCTAGGTAAATCATACATCGTTGGCAGTGTTTGTTGAGGAGGTAATGGCTCATAGCTGGGTTTGCTATATACATCGCTTTGATACATCGTTAATTATCTCCTGTATTTAATCGCTGTTGCCAAGATTCAACTATCTGCTTAATTGTCTCTTATAAGGAAATTGTAATATCCCTGTGAGGATAATGTTCACGCATTTTTGTTAAATCGGAATAATAGCAAATATGATCACCAATGCGGTTTTCTGATACGTAGGTATAAAGCATCGCATTACCAGTAGTCTTCTGTTTTTAAATAGCAGTTAGGTTAATCTAATTCCTTTCAAAAACTAGATTTGCTTCCGATTGAACTCTGACTTAATTAGACTCACAAATACACTAATAATTTTTTCTGGTTGATTTATATAATACTCATCTAAATCAACTACCACTAGATTACCAGTTAATTGCAAAAACACCCATTGATTGCCATTGGTAACACAACCATAAATATTTTCAACATTATTTCCCTCCGATTGATTTAATTGAGCAGCAGCAATCATTTCGGCAATACATTGAGCAAATCCTTGTTTAAGATTATCATTTTTCGCCTCCACCAAAGCAATCACAGGAGATGTCACATATAACTGTTGAGATGATAGACCGATTAAGAACTCGCAAAATCCATTTAAACCTTGCTCAATATTAACATTAAAATCAATTCCTGAGAATAAACTAATTTTATTATCTAATAATCTTCTTACTTCAATTAAAACAGGGGCAATAATCATTTCTGATTTGGCTTTCTCTGTACTAATTGCTTGAGCTAAGGGAATATTATTTTGTAAGTATTTGATAAAAAAAGCATCAACTGTTAACTGGTCGAAAGCAGTGAAAACATTTGTTCTTTCTTCAATATTAATGCCAAATATTTTAGTGATTCTCTCTAGAGTAAAGTCACTATAAGCCATTTCTTATAACCTTAATTTTGCTTAATGTTTTGGCTAAGTTTATAAACATAATAAATCAGGGCAAGCGCATCTTATTTTTAGAATGCTTACTGGACAAAGGTTTTGACGATTGTTAATTTTTGTAACTAAAGGTTGAAACCCTTGCTGGGCATGGATTACAGAATTTAGGTGCGTTTGCCCTGCATAATAAATATTATGATGGCAACCATTCAGGATTGAGAATTTCTGTTAAAGAATAAGGACAAGTTTCCGGGAATATTGTTGGAGATAGTTCAGATTTACGAATTGTATTATTTCTAGCTTTGGTGTAAATTTTATCTATGATTTTTTCAGAATGATTATAAAGAACTTTAGACTCTAATAATAAATCTAATTCAGATCTAAAATTATCAATTTCTTCAATCCATCCTTTGGCACAATAGAATCTCTCTGCTTCCCAATATTGATAAAGAAGTAAATGCTTAATAAGTTTTCTCAAGTAACTTTCTACTTTACGCTTTTGTTCGTTTCCCAATGCAGTGATTTCCTCAATCAAATGTTCCCAGTCAATATTTTCTAAATCCCGATTTTGCAGTTGGGTAAGGGTAATATCCAACCACTCCGGATAATCTTGTTCATAAATTTCGCCATTTGCTTGTGTAGGTGGCATTTTACTTACTCAATTACAGTTTAAATATTGATATTTGATTTTAATCTCAGCGATGTTTCACCTAACTATTTTAGCAAAAGTTCCCGACTGGATCAGATTTTTTTCATGATTCTAATCTCGCGTCTACCATCATTTTCACCACATCCTGCATTTTATATCTAGCTTCCCATCCTAACTGGTTCTTAGCCTTACTCGGATTACCTCTACCCACAGCCAAATCTGTAGGTCTGAACAGGCTACTATCAACTACTACATGATCATGCCAATCTAAGTTTAAAGATAGAAATGCTGCCGCGACAAAATCTTCCAGGGAAGTGCTTTCTCCCGTTGCAATTACATAATCATCTGGCTGTGATTGTTGCAACATTAAATACATGGCTTCCACATATTCCTGCGCCCAACCCCAGTCCCGCTGAATTGACATATTACCTAAATATAATTTTTCCTTACTACCTTGGGCAATCCGACAGGCAGTAGCAATAATTTTTTGAGTGACAAATCTTTCTGGACGCAGGGGAGATTCATGATTAAATAAAATGCCAGAACAGGCAAATAATCCGTAAGCTTCTCGGTAGTTAGCTACTTCCCAAAAAGCCGCAGCTTTAGCCACAGCATAAGGACTTCTGGGACGGAATGGAGTATTTTCTGCTGCTGCTACATTGCCAGTATCACCAAAACATTCACTCGAACCTGCATTATAAAGTTTAATGGTCGCGCCTAAAAACCGAATGGCTTCTAATAAATTTAGTGTGCCTGTAGCTATACTTTCTAATGTTTCTACAGGTTGTCCAAAAGATAAACCGACGGAAGTTTGTCCGGCCAAATTATAGACTTCATCTGGTTGGATTTTTGTCAGTACCTGTAAGACGCTACGGAAGTCAGTCAAGGACATTGACTCCAGCTTTACTTGGTCTTTAATTCCTAAGTGGACTAAATTCTGGAAAGGGGAGATTTGGGCATCTCTGGAAGTTCCACAGACTGTATAGCCTTGTTTTAGCAGTAATTCTGCTAAATATGCGCCGTCTTGTCCAGATACTCCACAAATGAGAGCTTTTTTCATGTCAATTCATTACCCAGAAGTCTTTAACACTGTTACCTCCAAGCATCCGAGATTGCCTATAGGTAAATTCTCCCACAGAAGGATTACGATGGGGATGAATTACACCTGTTGCTTGTTGCCAAAGTTCGGCTGGGGCAAGAGATATCTCATACTTAGATCCATGCTTATGCACATGATACCATTTTGTTTCTTGGCACTCTTCGCACCAAAAAGCCTCTAACCACTCACCAGTTAAAGAAACTGTAGTTTTATTGGCGACTAAAATCATCGCTTCTCGACGAGGAATACCCCGCTCTTGTAGTTGTCCGGCTTGTTCGGCAAATAGTCCGTGTTTTTGGCTAACACTATCTATATAGCAGCTATGTATGGGACAATGGATAGCCCTGCGTTGGGAACGTTTCCGATTTCGCTCACACCTTTTCTGCACTTTGGCCTCCTGATCACTAACTAAACAATAGATCGTAAGAAGGTTGCATGGGAGGGACTGAGATCAAAAAGACCATCAAAGCCCAACTCCTGATTCAACATCGTCTGAGGTATTAAATTTTGTTAACTGAGTTGTCTTAAATTTACTGAATTTGTTCACACACTGACGTTGATAACGCTGGAGTGACATTTCAAATTATAGCTTGTTCTAACACATTGATGTATTGTTTAGCGATGATTTCTGGCGTAAAGTTTGACTGCAAATATTCGCGGGAGGCATTACCCATTTTTTCTGCAAGTTGGCGATCGCTCTTTAAGTTGAGAATAAACTTAGATAGACTATCACTGTCTCCATTGTCAATGCTAATACCAAACTCACCATCTGCTATTAGCTGTCGCAAGTAGGAATCTTTTGGACAAATAGCTGCTATGGGTCTTCCCGCAGCTAAAGCTGGATAGAGTTTGCTAGGAGCAACTAAACTTTCTAAACCTGCTTCTACACTGACTAAGGATAAATCGCAAGCTGTCAAGGAATAGGGTAGCACACTTTTGTCTTGATAGGGGAGAAAGAGAAAGTTTTTTAATCCTAAACGAGTCACATCTTGAATAAAGCTTTCACGTTTGGGTCCACCACCAATACAAACGAATTGAATCGGTTCATCTTGTAATTTTTGAGCAGTTGCCAAAATTGTATCCGTATCATGACACCGACCCATATTACCAGAATAAAGAATTGTAAATTTGGTGTCCAAATTATGTTGTTTGGCAAACCAGTTTTTTTCTTTGGCAATGGGGACAATTAACTCAGAATCGCCCCAACTGTGAATCACAGACACCTTATCAGCTACCTCTGGACAGATTGCTATTACCCTCTCCTTCATAGCAGGACTCAGAACAATAATCCCTTTAGATTTTTGCCAAATCTGGCGGTTGACTGCCCACCAAAACTTAGCTAACCAGTGCTTTTTGGAAACTACGCCTAAAGCGATCGCAATATCCGGATATAGATCATAAATTAAGCATATATAGGGAAATTTTAATAACAAATGAGCGAAATATCCGGCTATTGATAAAAAAGGAGGTGCTGAAGTTAATAGAAATACATCATTTTTGCGAGCATTCTTGATAATATGGAGAAAAGTCCGCAATGTAAACAAAACACCATTCACAGCCTTCCCCCGAATCCTCTTAGACCAAAGCTGAGTAGATCGGGATCTTTGGACGCGAATGTTGCCTAATTGCTCTAAGGCTGGGGCTTTAGCCGTAGTAAAAGCGTACCCTGGTTGTCCAGTGAATACTCTAATTATGATTCCTTGTTTCTCAAGCTGTTTCACTAGTTCTTCAATCAACTGTCCGGTTGCAGCATAGTCTGGAAAAAACTCGGTGATTACAGACAAAGTAGTTAGTTTACGATATAAAGTATCACTAGGTTCAGAAAGCAGAACAGCTTCCATTGAATGCAAAGGAGATATTAGAGAACTCTTATGATTTGACATTGTTTTATTTGTAAGAGTAGATATCTGAACACTATTTAACTCTGTATGAGTTTTTGTTAAATATTGATTTTCGTTGATGATTTGAATTTTTCTGCCTTTCATTTAGTGCCATTCTTGATTATAAGTCCATTAAAAGAATTTAGAATTAAACAAACCAAACTACTAATTAATAATGACTCTCTGGGACAAAATTTTTTCTCTATAACCATACCCTCTTCATTAGCTATTGTCAAGCATTGTCTAGACCAAACTGTCACAAAGTGTAAGTACTGAGTCACAGAAAACCAGTATACAATAGACATCTAAATCGTAAGTAAGGCATCATTAAAAATAGGGAAAAGGACTGGTAACCGCTCAATAATTCGGGGTAAATCGTTCAATGACAAGCCTCAAATGGCGTAAAATCGTTCCCGAATAGGTAGTCCGCCCCCATTTACTGAGCAGATACAAGGACTGTGTAATCTGGTGTTTTAATTTTTAATTCCGGCTTGCGGTACTAGTACATCACGGCGTAAATAAAGCAACCATATTCAATCGCCAAAAAGCCTACTGTATATTAGTTTTGACTTTTGACTTCCGCCCTGCGGTACTAGCCTTTTTTGCAACTGTCGCCGCAGATTATCCAAAGCTGCATTTGCACTCACATAACGAATTAAAGACCGTCCCCGAATTGTTCCGAAGCGATGTTCAAAACTGATTACTTCGTTGCCAGGACCAGCTAAACCAATATAGACTAAACCCACTGGTTTGGTTTGGGTTCCCCCGGTTGGTCCGGCAATGCCTGTAATACTTAATCCCCAAGTAGTTGAGAGCCGATTTTTAACACCAATAGCCATTTGTTCAGCTACTGTCGCACTCACTGCCCCAAATTCCTCTAAATCCTCTGGGTTGACCCCTAATAGTCCAATTTTTACGGAATTGGCGTAGGAAATTACTCCACCCCAAAAGTAATCAGAACTACCAGAAATTTCCGTTAACATTTGTCCCAGTCCCCCACCGGTGCAAGATTCGGCTACAGATAGGGTTGCTCCCGCGGACCTTAACAAATTACCAACGACAGCAGCAAGGGTGTCATTATCAATGCCATAATAATCTAAGCCAGCAATTTCTATGAGTTGTTTTTCAATGGGTGTAATTAAAGCTTCTGCGGTTGTTGCGTCTGTGGCTTTAGCAGAGATTCGCAGTCTCACCTCTCCCTTGCCCGCATAGGGGGCTACTGTGGGGTTAGTTAAGTCAAAATAAGGGGCTACTTTTTCGGCTAAAGCTGATTCTCCAATTCCCCAAAATCTTAAACTACGACTATAAATAATTTCTTTTCCCCAACCTTGACTTTTCAGAAAAGGTACGGCGGTTTCTGTCCACATTCGATACATTTCGCTGGGAACACCAGGGAAGGTAAAAATAGTTAATCCCGGACGAGGTTGCCAAATAATACCCGGTGCTGTTCCTGTGGGGTTGGGTAAAATTTCTGCACCTTGGGGAATTAAGGCTTGTTTGCGATTATTGGCAGACATTACTCGTCCCCGTTGGGCAAATTTTTCGGTTATATCTTCGATAATATCGGCTCGTTCTATTAAAGATACGCCAAAAAAATCAGCGATAGTTTCGCAGGTGAGATCATCGGGTGTGGGGCCTAAACCACCGGTGAAAATGAGAATTTGTACTCTGGAAGCGGCAATTTCTATCACTTCTTTAAGTCTGTCTGGATTATCCCCGACGACGGTTTGATAGTAGTGAGGAATGCCTAACTGTGCTAACTGCTGGGCAAGATATTGGGCATTGCTGTTGAGGATATCTCCTAGCAGCATTTCTGTACCAACGCAAATAATTTCTGCACTCATGGGATTAGGAAGGAATTGGGAAGAGGAATTTGGGAGGAACTGGTGATATTAAATACTCGGTTAAATATAGGACTAATATTTGATTTTGACAATCAGGTATTTCCATATCTATATCTATCACGCTTCTTTCCCTGTTAACTATTCTTGTACATAAATTCAATAAACATTATAAAATTAAAGATGGCGGTTTTAACACGATATTTTCAAAAGATAAACTATGAATATTTGGGTAAATGAACAAATTGATCCTTCTGGGCTGATTCACGCCTGTATTGCCTCTTGTGATGAATCTCAGGCTAAGGATTGTCATGAATCGTTTAAGACTAATCTCACAAACTCTCAAAAGGCAGAGGGCTGGATTGCCAAATTAAGGATAGTTAAATCTTGGGATGATGTGCCAGTTAATGCTTTAAAACTTGATTAATTAGAGTGTGCTGTCTGGAAAAAAGGGTAGACAAAGCCCCAATCTAATTCTGTCTATTAATTGATAGGATGGGTGGTAATATTTGCGTTAATATTCTGGAGTTTCCAGTTACCATTCTAAATTCCATGCAGCATGAAACTCAACTTAGTTTATTTGATAACTCTAGCTTAAACCAAAAAGAGCTAATTACTACCAGTAATAAAATTCCCATTCCGCCGGGAACTTATGACAATGTAGAGGAATTGACAAAACATTGCAATGGCTGTCAGCGTTGTGCATTAAGTGAAAACCGGACTCATGCTGTGGTCGGCCGTGGTAATCTCCAAGCGGAAATTATGATTATTGGGGAAGCACCGGGAAAAAATGAAGATGAAACAGGTTTACCATTTGTAGGTAGATCAGGACAATTACTAGAAAGTATCTTAGCTTCGGTAAATTTAAGTACAGAAACAGATATATATATTGCCAATATTTGCAAGTGTAGACCACCGGAAAACCGTGTACCAACTAATGAAGAAGCTGCTGCTTGTAAACCATATTTATTTGAGCAGATTCGCCTAGTTGACCCCAAAATTATCTTATTAACAGGTGCAACTTCTGTGAAAGGTGTGATTGGTGACAAACGCCCGATTACTAAAATTCGCGGTCAATGGTTAGAGTGGGAAGGGCGTTTATGTATGCCTATTTTTCATCCCTCTTACTTGTTGCGTAACCCTTCACGGGAACAAGGAAAGCCTAAATGGTTAATGTGGCAAGATATACAGGTGGTTCGGGCTAAGTTTGATGAATTCAAAAATCAGGATCAAAATTAAATAGGTTGGCGTTAAAAATTGTCGTTACAGCACTTCCCGGTGTTATGAGGTTATCTAGCGGGCAAGACTTGTACTGAGCTTGTCGATAGCGCAGCGTGGCGTTAGCCATAGTATGCCCGCACTACAAGAGTTTCATGATTCAACTTTGTACCTCATAAGAGCGGAAACCGCTGTATGACTAGGGAACAGGGAACAGGGAATAATTTTCCCAATTACCAATTACCAATTACCAATGACCAATTACCAATGCTCCTGTAAGTTGGTAAAGTTAGGAAATCACAAAATATCAAGTCATCAGATTTTTACCACTAAAACATGGGCAGCCAGAGAAAAATGTATTGGGAACTCGATTTTTACTCCCGTCCGATTTTGGACGAAAATCAGAAAAAAGTATGGGAAATGTTAGTGTGTGAAAGTCCTGTAGATATTGGTACACAAACGGATTCTCTGTTTCGCTATGCTAAATATTGCCCAAGTACCCAGGTAAATTCGGGTTGGCTACGGACAGCAATCCAGGAAGCGATAGAAGAAGCCGGTGCTTCCCCCACCAAAATCCGCTTTTTCCGCCGCCAAATGAATAACATGATTACAAAATCCTGTGAAGATGTGGGAGTACCCGCTGTACCAAGTCGGCGGACTTTGGTTCTTAATCAGTGGATACAGCAGCGCATGAAGGAAGTCTACCCCCAAGAACCGGGATATCAGGGAGTAGCCAATCCTTCTGTGCGTTTGGATAAGCCCTTACCTCAACGTTTACCAGATGCTTTAGAAGGAAAACAATGGGCTTTTGTGACATTAGAGGCTAGTGATTTGGCTCAAATGCCGGATTGGGAAATTGGTTTTGGTGAAGCTTTTCCCCTAGAGTTGGCGGAATTACGCCCAGAAACTCGGATTCCGGGAATTTTGATTTTCTCACCCAGGGCTTTACCCATAGCAGGTTGGATGTCTGGTTTAGAAATGGCTTATTTGCACTTTGACACCAAACAAGGCAACAGGTTGATTTTGGAAACGGGGGCTACGGAAAGTTGGGTGGTGGCTAATATCCGCACTCCTGAACTTTTGGCAGAAGCACAGGGCTTTGCGGTAGCTAAGGAACAAGCCAATGGCGTACATTTTATTGGTGTCCAGTCTGATCCTCAATCTCAAGATTTTGCGGGATTTTGGCTATTACAAGAAATCAATTTGCCCTAATTTGTCAGTGGTCCGTTGTCAGTGGTCAGTTGTCCATTATTTGGAATTTGGTAAGTTGATGACACGCTAATGGGATAATAGACTGCGACGATTAAGCGATTTATATCCAAAATTCATAATTCATAAAGGGACATGGGTTCTGAAAATTTGTTACAAGATACACTGGCTCAACAACTGCTAGAACTTGCCCTCAAGTCTGGTGCTGAGGCTGCGGAAGTGTATCAATCACGATCGCTTTCTCGACCAGTTTTTTTTGAGGCTAACCGTCTCAAACAACTAGAAACCAGTCAATCTGAGGGTACAGCCCTACGACTATGGCGGGATGGTTGTCCCGGTTTGGCGGTAGCTTATGGCGATGTTGATCCCCAAGCTATGGTGGAGAAATCTTTGGCACTGAGTCACTTAAATCCACCAGAAGTAGTAGAATTAGGGAGTCATGGCGGGCAATCCTACCCGGATTTAGGCACATCTGTATCTGTTGAAAGGTTGATTAATTGGGGTAAAGAGGCGATCGCCCTAATTCGTGATGTCTATCCAGATATTCTTTGTCATAGTGACTGGGAATGCGATATAGAAAACACCAAACTCATTAACAGCAAGGGTTTAAATTCTCACCACACTGACACCACACTTAGCTGCTATATGTCAGTAGAATGGGTCAGAGGTGATGATTTTCTCAGTGTTGCTGATGGTCAAACCCAACGCGATCAACTCAATCCAGAGAAAGTAGCCAGTCAAATTTTACAGCGATTAAATTGGGCTAAAGAAAACATTCCTAGTCCCAGTGGTCGCTGTCCTGTATTGTTCACTTCTAAAGCAGCAGATATGCTGTGGGGAACTGTGCAATCAGCTTTGAATGGTAAACACATTTTAGAAAAAGCTTCTCCCTGGGCTGATAGATTGGGTAAACCAGTTATTGCCCCCACCCTTACCCTGTACCAAAATCCAGCAGCAGGACCTTATAGCTGTCCCTTTGATGATGAAGGTCAACCTACTCAGTCATTAGTATTTATCGAAAATGGGATTTTACGGAATTTTTATAGCGATCGCACCACTGGACGACAATTAAACAGTGGTAGCACTGGTAATGGTTTTCGTCCCGGTTTAGGTAGTTATCCCACACCAGGGCTATTTAACTTCCTAATTCAACCCGGTGATATTTCCCTCTTAGACTTAATTAGCAAGATGGATGATGGCTTAATTATCGATCAAATGTTAGGTAGTTGTAGCGGACTATCAGGTGATTTTTCCATCAATGTTGATTTGGGCTATCGGGTCAAAAACGGTCAAATAATTGGCAGGGTAAAAGATACCATGGTAGTAGGGAATGTCTACACAGCCTTGAAACAAGTAGTGCAACTAGGTGGAGATGCAGATTGGAATGGTTCTTGTTATACACCATCACTGATAGTAGAAGGACTATCAATTACTGGGAAAAATAGTTAATATTATAACATCCCAGATCCCCGACTTCTTGAAGCAGTCGGGGATCTAACGCAATGATATAATTAGATTCATCTCCACCGTATCTACTATCAAGGGTATGATTATTTGGCAACCAGGGCAACAAATTAACAACGGTAGATTTATTATTCAAGGTAAACCCTTGGGTAGTGGTGGTTTTGGGACTACCTACAAAGCCTTAGAACCCAGAACAGGTAAATTATACGCCATTAAAACCCTCAACCAGCAAATGCAATTGCGAGAGGATTTTGCAGAACAACAGGTTAAGTTTATTAACGAAGCCTTGACAATTAAAGGTTTTGATCATAAGCATATTCTCAAAGTCAATGAAGTCATTCAAGCAGGTGAGCTTTTTGGCGTGGTGATGGAATATATTGATGGAGTAACTTTATTTCAATATCTTCAGCAAAAGGGACAACTTGCTGAAAGTGAAGCACTATCATATATAGATCAAATTGGTCAGGCTTTAGAATATATTCACGTCAAAGGCAGTTTACACCGCGACATTAAGCCTCAAAATATTCTTTTACGTCAAAATAAACAAGAAGCAGTTTTAATTGATTTTGGTTTAACTCGCAGTATTGCTACTAAAAGCATGACAAATTCTGGCACAGAAGGTTATGCACCTATTGAACAATATCGTCGGAAAGGGAGTTTTGGTTCTCATACCGATGTTTACGCTTTAGCTGCTACTTTATATTATCTGCTGACGGCTGATGGACTCAACAAAGAGGGGGAAGTTAGTCCAGTACCCGCAACTAACCGGAAATATGATAATGAACCTTTACCAGCGCCAAAACATTATAATTCTCGCATTAGTCAGAGGGTGAATGATGCTATTTTAGCAGGGATGGAAATAGAACCGGAAAACCGGACTCCGACGGTTTTGAAGTTTCGGGAAAATTTGGGTTTGGTAAGAACCCCACCCCCTAACCCCCTCCCCGCAAGCGAGGAGGGGGGACTAGAATCATCCTGTGGAATGGACTACAGGAAACTGCGTGACTACCTCGCACAAGGGAAATGGAAAGAAGCAGACGAGGAAACAAGACGGGTCATGTTAGCAGTTGCGAAACGGGAAAAGGAAGGTTGGTTAAATATTAAAGATATTGATAATTTTCCCTGTGAAGACCTCCGCACCATTGACCAGTTGTGGGTAAAATACAGTGATGGTAAGTTTGGTTTTTCTGTGCAGAAACGAATTTATCAAGGTTTGGGTGGAACGAGAGAATATAACTATAACAGCGAAATTTGGAGACAGATTTGTGACAAGGTAGGATGGAGAAAAGGAGGAAACTGGTTGCACTACGAAGATATTACTTTTGACAAGAAAGCACCAGAAGGCCACCTCCCCTCTGCAACCTTTCGCTTAGAAGCACCGGTGTTCCCCAGGGGGGATGGGGGACACCACCCCTGGGTGGGTCTTCTCTCGCGTCGAGACTTGTAGTCTGTAACATTTAAGGGTTACAGAAAATTATTAAGTCTGAATCAGGATAACCAGGATTAAAGGATTAACAGGATGGTAATTTATAGATGGTTTGTTTGGTGATGAAATTTGCATTTGTCAGAATCAGGATAACCAGGATTAAAGGATGTACAGGATGGTAATTTTTAGATGGTTTGTTTGGTGATGAAAGTTGTATTTGTCTGATAGCGTAGCGTGGCGTTAGCCATATCAGGATAACCGGGATTAAAGGATGTACAGGATGGTAATTTATAGATGGTTTGTTTGGTGATGAAATTTGCATTTGTCTGATAGCGTAGCGTGGCGTTAGCCATATCAGGATAACCGGGATTAAAGGATGTACAGGATGGTAATTTATAGATGGTTTGTTTGGTGATGAAATTTGCATTTGTCAGAATCAGGATGTCCAGGATTAAAGGATTAACAGGATGGTAATTTATAGATGGTTTAAATTATTCAAAAACAATCATTCAAAAACATCCTGAAAAATCCCCAAGTTCCAAAAAACAATCATCCAACAACATCCTGTAAATCCTCAAATCCTGGAAATCCTGATTCAGACAAAAAAAATCCCCAACTCCCCACAAAAAATCATCCAACAACATCCTGTAAATCCTCAAATCCTGGATATCCTGATTCAGACAAATAAAATCACCAACTCCCACCAAAAATCATCCAACAACATCCTGAAAATCCTCAAATCCTGGACATCCTGATTCAGACAAATAAAATCACCAACTCCCACCAAAAATCATCCAATAACATCCTGTAAATCCTCAAATCCTGGACATCATTTAGATATAATATAATAAATTGCCAGCAGGAGTATTACTTATGACAGTAAAAAAACTTATTCAAGCAGAAATTGACAGAATACCAGAACAAGAGCTAGATAACCTTTATCAATGGATAAAAGAATTTACAGATAAAATAAATAGTCTAAAAAATGGGATTTTCTCACCCCAAAATATACCACCAGAAACCTTGGAAACAGCAGAAAAACATCTTTCTAATTCTTATCCTTACCACGATTTAGATTATCTTGCTGGAACATGGACAAAAGAAGATGAAACTGAATTTTTACTTAATACTGAACAATTTAATGAAATAGATCAACATGGTGATTTTAAAAGTATAGAAAATTTAAAATTAGGTAATTGTTTAGCAGATTTTATTTATGAATCATAATTGATCATTATACTTGAAACCCACATCCTGTAAATCCTAAAATCCTGAGTATCCTGATTCTGACAAAAATACTTTTGGAAAAGCAAACCCCTATATATATGGGCGCACAGATTTCCACTATATTTAAACTATAACTGAAACTTGGAAACTTGTCAATAGTATTTTTTAATAATTTTACTGTCTTTTCTTATTCAAGCTTATCAGTAAAAATACTTAATAAGCAAAATAAGATATCTATCTAAAAAACTCAAGAAAGAGTTAGTTTTAAATTAAAATTTAAAGATTAAAAATTAAAACTTAAAAATTATGATTTCCCTGCCATTGCTAACCCAGTATTTTCGGAACTTTTGGCAACCTAGAAAGGGTTTAGCTATTGCAGAAGCATCTATAATTGGGATAGTAGCCGCTTTATCTGCGGTATTACTCAAACAAGGTTCAGGGTGGTTAGGAACATGGCGAGTGCATACTACCCATATTTTTCCAGCTTGGATATCTCTACCGATTATTGGTGTAAGTTTGGGTTTTCTCTCTGGTTGGTTAGTGCAGCGGTTAGCTCCAGAAGCGGCTGGTAGTGGCATTCCCCAAGTTAAAGCTGCTTTGGCGAATGTGCCAATTAAACTATCATGGAGAGTAGCTTTTGTCAAGTTAATCAGTTCGATAATCGCCTTGGGTTCGGGGTTAACCTTGGGAAGACAGGGACCTACAGTTCAAGTTGGTGCGGGGTTAGCAGCGGGTATGAGTCGTTTAGTTCCTACCTCTCCAGATCATCGCCGACAGATGATTGCAGCGGGGGCTGGGGCGGGTTTAGCAGCGGCTTTTAATGCACCTCTAGCCGGGGTATTATTTATTATTGAAGAGTTATTACAAGATCTATCAGGTTTAACTTTAGGAACGGCAATTATTGCTGCTTTTATTGGTGGTGTAATTTCCCGGTGGTTGGGTGGTGGGAGTCTGCAATTAGACTTAAAACTAATTGACTATTCTAGCAGTTTTTCTTTATTAGAAATTCCGGCTTTATTAATTTTAGGAATTTTAGCGGGTTTATTAGCAGCTTTATTTAATCGGGGATTAATTTTCAGTATTCAAGCTTATCGCCGTTTACATATTAGTTTACCTTTACGAGTGGCTTTAGCTGGTTTGGCTTCTGGTTTGATTATGTCCTTACTACCAGAAACTTTTCGAGATAATACAGGTTTGCGGGAGTTTATGATTGCCAGTGAACCGAATATTCCTTTAGCGGGAATTGTCTTTATTGCCCAATTTATTTTAACCTTAATTGCCTTTGGTTCGGGTGCACCAGGAGGATTATTTGCACCAAGTTTAATTTTAGGTTCTTGTTTAGGACATATTATTGGCGTATGCGAATTGCAAGTATTTGGATTTGGTTCACCGACTACCTACGCCTTAGCCGGAATGGGGGGATTTTTTAGCGCGGTTTCCAAAGTTCCGATAACGGCGATTGTCATTGTTTTTGAAATGACGACAGATTTCAATTTAGTATTACCTTTAATGGTGGTATGTGTGACATCTTATCTAGTGGCTGAGAAGGTTGTTCCCGGTTCACTCTATGACAAACTTTTAAAATTAAATGGCATCATTATTAAAAAAGATAGTCCAACGGAAGGGATATTAACTCAATTAACTGCTAAGGATGTCATGCAGCGCATAGTGGAAACTTTAGAATCAAAAATGACAGGAGATGAAGTTATTAAAGCCTTTTCTCGTTCCCATCATCGCGGTTTTCCTGTAGTCGAAAATAATAAATTAGTGGGCTTAGTTTCCCAAACAGATTTACAGAAAATCCGTGATCATCTCTTCCCCCATGAAACTCTTTTAAAAGAGATTATGACACCTAAACCGGTGACGGTGACACCAGCAGATAGATTAAGTCATGTTCTCTATTTATTAGATAGATATCAAATTAGCCGTTTACCTGTAGTAGATGGAAAAAAATTAATTGGGATTATTACCCGTGCCGATATTATTCGCGCCGAGGCAGATCATTTGAATGGCGAAAATGGGGTGACAGGTCCCCAAGCAGAACCTTCTTATTTAGTTTATCAAACTCGATCGCCTAGTATTGGGAGAGGGAGATTATTAGTTACCATTGCTAACCCGGAAACCGCCCCGGCTTTATTAGAAATGGCTGCTGCTATCGCCCGCGATCGCCATTATGAAATAGAATGTTTACAAATCATCTTAGTATCCCGTCATGTTTCTCCAGCGGAAACCCCAGTTAACACCGCTAAAAGTCGCCGTTTACTCCGACAAGCCGAAGGTTTAGCCAAAAAACTGCACATTCCCATTCATACCCAAATTCGTGTCGCCCATGATATCGCCCAAGCTATTTTAGAAACTACCAAGGAACGATATATAGACTTAATTTTCATGGGTTGGAAGGGAAATACATCTACCCCTGGCAGGATTTTTGGCAGCGTAGTAGATACTATAATTCGTCAAGCAAACTGTGATGTTGTCTTGGTCAAATTAGGCAATAATTTCCATTCCTACCAGCAATTTAAACGCTGGTTAATACCAATGGCTGGAGGACCAAATGCACCTATTGCCATTAAATTATTACCTGCTTTAGTAACTTTGGAAAACGACATAGAAATCCGCTTAACTCAGGTAGTTAAACCTGGGGAAGTTGCACCAGATATGACGGTTTTAGAGGAATCTACTCGTCAATTAATGCGTCACCGCAATTTACAAAGTAATGTTGTCGCTGCATCTTTGCAAGCTGAATCTGTTACCGCTGGAGTCATTGAATTAGTCAAAACTGAAGATTTCGACGTTGTAGTTTTGGGTGCTTCTCGTGAGGGATTATTACAACAAGCAATTCAAGGTAATATTCCCGAAGCAATCGCATCTGGTGTTGATAGTACCGTAATTTTAGTCAGAAGTGCAATTTCTTAACTATGATTTGTGTGATTTACCTGATTTATATGAGTTTATAATTTTAATCAGGGTGGGAAAACCCACCCCTACAGATATTAGCGTTTTACCAATTTCTTGGACATCTTGCGAAGACGAATAGATTCAGGTGTAACTTCCACCAACTCATCTTGAGCAATGTATTCCAAAGCACGTTCTAAATTCATATCTATGGGTGTTTGTAACTGAGTAAGTTCTTCACCACCAGATGAACGGTGGTTGGTTAACTGCTTCGTTTTACAAACGTTCAATTCCAAATCTTGGGGACGATTATGTTCACCAATAATCATCCCTTTGTAAACCTTAGTTCCTTCACTGATAAAGAACGCGCCTCTATCTTCACAGTTTTTCATCGCGTAGGAAGTAGAAACACCTTCTTCAAAGGAGATGAGAACGCCTTTGTTCCGGGCTTCAATATCACCACAAAGGGGACGATAATCAAGGAAACTGTGGTTCATGATGCCTTCACCGCGAGTCATTCGCATGAATTCACCTCGGAAACCGATTAAACCACGGGCTGCTACGATAAACTCTAGTTGGGTGCGATCGCCACCACCAGGCTGCATATCTTGCATTTCCGCTTTCCGTTGTCCTAACCGTTCAATACAGCTACCAACTGCGTCCGCGGGAACATCTAATGCTAGAAGTTCAAAAGGTTCGCAATTTTGACCGTTAACTGTACGGTAAATTACTTGAGGTTGGGATACTTGGAACTCAAAACCCTCACGGCGCATGGTTTCGATTAAGATGCCTAGGTGTAATTCACCACGACCAGAAACCAGGAATTTATCAGGAGAGTCGGTGTCTTCAACGCGCAAAGCTACGTTGGTTTCTAATTCGCGGTATAAGCGATCGCGGATTTGCCGAGATGTTACCAATTTACCTTCTTGACCAGCAAAAGGTGAATCATTCACCCAGAAGGTCATTTGCAAAGTTGGTTCATCCACCTTAATTAATGGCAGAGCCAGAGGTTCATTAGGATCTGTAATAGTTTCGCCAATATAAGCATCAGCAAAACCAGCTACAGCCACAATATAACCTGCGGTAGCTTCTTGCATCTCTATCCGTTTTAAACCTTCAAACCCCATCAGCTTGGTAACTTTGCCCTTGACAATGCTGCCATCTTCTACTACCAAAGCAGCTTGTTGTCCAGCGCGGATAGTTCCATTGTGGATTTTACCAATGACAATCCGGCCTAAATATTCTGAATAATCTAGGGTGGTAACTTGTAATTGTAGAGGCTTGTTAGGATCTCCCACTGGTGCAGGAACGTGGCGAAGAATGGCATTAAATAGCGGCTGCATATCTACTGATTCTGCTTCTAAGCTTTCTTTAGCGAAACCAGCCATACCGGAAGCAAACAAATATTTAAAGTCACACTGGTCTTCATCTGCACCTAATTCTAAGAACAGATCCAAGACCTTATCAACAGCAATGTGGGGGTCAGCTTGGCCACGGTCAATCTTGTTAATAACAACAATAGGACGGAGACCTTTTTCCAAAGCCTTTTTCAAGACAAAGCGGGTTTGGGGCATTGGTCCTTCATTGGCATCAACAATCAGAATACAACCGTCTACCATGCCGAGTACCCGTTCTACTTCTCCGCCGAAGTCAGCGTGTCCAGGAGTATCAACAATATTAATCAGGGTTTCTTTGTAGCGAACCGCTGTATTTTTAGAAAGAATTGTAATGCCTCGTTCCCGCTCTAAATCATTGGAGTCCATGACACAATCCGGAACGTCTTCGCCTTCGCGGAAAATGCCGGACTGTTTGAGGAGAGCGTCAACCAGGGTGGTTTTACCGTGGTCAACGTGGGCGATAATGGCGACGTTACGAATTGGGAGCGTCATAGATGATTTGGGTAAACTTTAAGGTTTTTAGATTAAGAAGCTTATTTTTGGTCGTTTTAACAGAAGTGGAGATGATTTGCCAATTCTGTAACGAACCTTTAATAATTCTAGCGTAATTGTCACAAATATTGTTATTTTGATAATAAATATCAAGAGCATGGTTTAGGTTGAAGAATAGTTGTGAGGATTTTTCACAAGCAAACCTGCACTGACAGCGGCTATATTCAATTCTTTATCAGCAGATACAAAAGTTAATTGAGGTAAACCATTTGCAATGCAAAGGGTATTTATGGACTCAGCAGCAGCTAATTGAACTGCATCATAGCCGCGTAAACAATATTTTTCAGCTAATCTCATTCCTGAATTAATGATATTGTCTGTAATTTCTATCACTTGATATTCAGATTCGATATCATTTTTTAACTGATGGTAGACCATTGTAGCATCTTGAATATTAATACTTCCAGCCCTCGTTCTTCTACTAATTGCCGCAGTAATCTCTACAGCAGTAATAGCAGCAATAAATACATCATTTTTTAACGTAGGATTGCACAAGCTAACAACCCAACCTGAACCTATTTCCGCAACGTAGCGTTTAACTAAGGCGCTGCTATCTAAAAAATAAACAGACATTTAGCGACGTTCCTCAATAATAGTTCGAGAAACGGGGTTTCCTTGTGCCTGAATAAGTTTTCTTTCATGTTGTTTACTGTCAGCAGGTTGTTTAATTTGTTTCACCAAACCAGAACTTAACAGTGCTTGATGAAATTTTGTGATTTGATTAACTTGTGCTTTATCAGTTAGACATATTTGGATAGCTTGATTAAGTTGCTGTAGTTCATCTTGTTCTAAACTATCAAGCTGATTGAGAATTTCCTTGAGAATTGTTTGTGGCATAGGTTTTTAGTTTGTAGTCAGGTGTCTTCTACTATTTTAGGCAGATAATAACCTGAAATTAGCACTTACAACTAAAATTGTGCCAAAATGAACTTATAAATCTATAAATTTACAGGTTATGGCTTGGTTATCAGGACAGGAATTACAAAATGGTAAATATACCATAGAAAAAGAATTAGGTGAAGGTGGTTTTGGGATCACTTATCGCGCTAGAGATAATCAGGGAAATTTCGTTGTTATCAAAACTCTAAATGATGCAATCCAAAAACGTGCTGATTTTGCTAAATTTCAACAAGACTTTCTCAACGAAGCCATTAAATTAGCTAAATGTAGTCATCCTCATATTGTCCAAATTTACGAAGTCATTCATGAAAATGATCTTTGGTGTATGGTGATGGAATATATTGATGGGGAAGATTTAGGAACTATAGTAGAAAATCAAGGTATTTTATCTGAAACTGAAGCATTACGCTATATTCAGCAAATTGGATCAGCATTAACTGTAGTTCATGATAATGGCTTATTACATCGAGATATTAAACCACAAAATATCATGTTGCGTTCTGGTAAATCAGAAGCAGTGTTAATTGATTTTGGGATTGCGCGAGAGTTTTCCCAGAATTTAACTCAAACACATACGCAAATGTTAGCTGATGGTTTTGCACCAATTGAACAATATGATAAAAAAGCAAAACGGGGAGCATTTACAGATGTTTATGCTTTAGCTGCAACTTTGTATTCTGTGTTAACTGGAGAATTACCAACTATATCACCAATGAGAGCAATTGGTACAGAATTAGAAGAAGCAAAAAAGATAAATTCTAGTATTAGTGATAAAGTAAATCAGGCGATAATTAAAGGGATGGAAATAAAGCCGGAAAATCGTCCTCAGTCAATAAGTGAGTGGTTATCTCTTTTGAATATCCAAAAAACCAGCAATAATACTATTCTTTCCGCCACACAAATTATTGAAGATAAGATTATTCATGAGTTTAAAACTCATGTTGATTATAAAAGTTCTACAGCAGGATTGCTAATTCATCATAAAGAAAGTAGCTCAGACCTCGCATTGCATTATCATATAACTATCTCTGATACCCACGCCTTTAACTTTGGTGGAAATGGATTTGCTGTATTCCGAATTCCGCGAAAGTATCATATAGTAGAATCAGTGACATTATTGCCGAAAAAAGAAGTCCTTGATAGATGTTTAATTGCTTATGAATTATTCAAAACTTGGGATTATGGTTTATTGGGTTGGAACTGTGAACACTTTGCTAGATTAGTCACAACAGGAGAAGCAATTAGTTATCAAGTGAAAGAGTCAATATTAGCATTTTTAAATAATAATGGTTATCATCCATTAGCAAAAGAAATGATGGACAAAGCTTATCAAACTGCAAAATACTAATTTAGTTAAAAACACTAACCTCTTCCTTCTCTTCCTCTTCCTTCGTGTTCTTCGTCCCTTCGTGGTTCATTTCCTATTAATATCATCTAAAAATGCTATCAGAAAGATTTACCCAAGCGCTTACCTACGCCCACGAACTCCACGCCACCCAAAAACGCAAAGCTGGGGATATTCCCTATATTACCCATTTACTAGGAGTAGCCAGCATAGCCTTAGAATATGGTGCTAATGAAGATGAAGCGATCGCTGCCTTACTACATGATGCCATAGAAGACCAAGGTGGAGCAGCCACCAGAGCAGAAATTCGCCGGCGGTTTGGGGATCATGTCACTGCTATTGTTGATGGTTGCACAGACGCAGACACCACACCTAAACCCCCTTGGAAACCCCGGAAAGAAGCCTATATTGCCCATATTGCCACCGCTTCCGCTTCAGTATTGCTAGTTTCTGCTGCTGACAAACTCCATAATGTCCGTTCAATTCTTAAAGATTATCGGATTATCGGTGATGCAGTTTGGGAACGGTTTCAAGGTGGCAAAGAAGGCACACTTTGGTATTATCGTTCTTTAGCAGATGCTTTCCAGAAACATCAAATTACGCCCTTAGTGGCAGAATTAGAAAGGGTAGTTGCCGAATTAGAAATTTTAGCTGCATACAAAAAATGAAGAACGAAAACTTTCATCCTTCATTATTTACAGCATATTGCAGGTTACAGGAAGTACAAAGTTATCATGCTTTTACTCCTTCTTTCTTCTTCCTGACTCCTGACTCCTTTTTTCTTCCTTTGGGAAGATAGTTATTTGTTGATTAACGGAATAGACTACTGAGTGAGCTATCTTCGTGAATCCGCCAAATTGCTTCTCCCAGCAGATTAGCGACTGAAAGCGTCACCAATTGCGGAAACTGATTAGCCTCTGGGATGGGAATAGTATTAGTGACTATAACCTCCTCAAAGACCCCACTTGATAACCTTTCAATAGCAGGTGGTGAAAACACAGCATGAGTAGCACAGGCATATACCTGACTCGCCCCTTCTTGACGCAGTAAATTAGCCCCCGCCGCAATCGTACCGCCAGTATCAATCATGTCATCCACCAATATGGCAATTTTGCCTCTCACATCACCAATCACATTTAAGACTTCGGCAACATTATGAGCCTGACGGCGTTTGTCAATAATTGCTAGAGGTGCATCATTCAATTTTTTCGCAAATGCCCTAGCCCGTGCGACCCCACCCACGTCAGGGGAAACCACCACAATATCCTGTAATCCTTTACTAATGAGATAATCCAGGATAACTGGTGAACCATATACATGATCAAAGGGGATATCGAAATAGCCCTGAATTTGAGCTGCGTGTAAATCCATTGCTAGAACTCGGTTAGCGCCTGCTTGGGTAATCAAGTTAGCAACTAATTTCGCAGTAATTGACTCTCTACCGGCTGTTTTTCTGTCAGCACGAGCATAACCATAGTAAGGAATTACTGCTGTAATCTGTCGTGCAGAAGCCCGACGACAGGCATCAATCATAATTAGTAATTCCATCAAATGATCATTGACGGGTTGACAACTGGGCTGGATTAAATAGACATCACAACCCCGAATAGATTCTTGGATTTGAACATAAAGTTCTCCGTCCGCAAATCTTTTGCGAATCATCGGACCCAAGTCCATACCTAGATAACGAGCGACTTCTTGCGACAGTGCCAGATTGGCAGAACCGGAAAACAGCCGTAAGCGATTATTGTCAGGTAGTCCCGTTGCCATTGACTGGACGGGTATTGTTGCAGAACTTAGCACAGCAGATCCTCGAAGTGCATTCATAGAAATATCATCAGAGATTGAGCAAATTTAGCCAAAATGGATTAAACAAATAATATTGATCTTCAAGTTAACCCTGGGGGTGTTAGAAAACCGACGATTAAATAGCAGCGAAAGTGCAAACAATTATTCTATGATACTTATTACCAATTAACGACCTCGTGAATTGAAGATTAAATATTTATGTTATGAATCAAAAAGAACCTAGCAAAATTATCTATACCTCGAACTTCCATATTTATATATTTCCCGGAAAGCTGATGGCTGAATGCCTACCATTAAAGATCAACTTTGACATTGCTGTGGATGCCAATTGATTTATTTATCCCGGATTATACCTGCTACTATATTGGACAAGTCCTGACTAAAGTCCGAATGTCAGAATAGAATAATGCCAGACTTGTCTCTAGTATACACTTCCTTGTGGGCGGGGTGACTGAGGAAAATTACGGAAGCCACAATTGAGACACTTTGAGTCATGTTGTGGACAGGCGATAGTTTTGTTAAGTTCTAGCTCTGTTGTTATTATTATATTCAATCAATAGACCATGCAATCACCGATTACAGTTGGTACTATCCTACAAAATCGTTACCACATAATTCACATTATTGGACAGGGGGGATTTGGTAGAACCTATCTAGCAGAAGACCAAAGACGCTTTAATGAACTTTGTGTGCTTAAAGAGTTAATTGCCCCAGGCACGGGAACATCCGGTGGAGAAAAGGCACAAGAGTTATTTGAACGAGAGGCTGCTATCTTGTATCAAATTGAGCATCCACAAATCCCCAAATTTCGGGAAAAATTTGCCCAAAACGAAAAGTTATTTTTGGTGCAAGATTTTGTGGGTGGTAAGACTTACCGGAATTTGCTCAGAGAACGCCAAGATGTTGGCACAACTTTTACTGAAGCAGAGGTATTGCATTTATTACGCACTTTGTTGCCTGTTCTTAGTTATATTCACGGTCAGGGAATTATTCATCGGGATATCTCCCCAGAGAATATGATTTTACGGGAAAGTGATTCCCTGCCTGTATTAATTGACTTTGGAGTAGTCAAGGAGTTAGCCACAAAATTACAATCCTCAAGCCCCACACCAGTAACTACTGTAGGTAAATTGGGTTATGCGCCTAGTGAGCAAATGCAAACGGGTAGGGCATATCCTAGTAGTGATTTGTATGCGTTGGCTGTGACGACGATAGTTTTGTTGACGGGGAAAGAACCCGCAGACTTATTTGATGAGCAGGAACTAATATGGAATTGGCAACAGTGGGCAACAGTAAAACCGGAATTCGCTCAAATTTTGCAGCGAATGTTGAGTTATCTGCCGGGGGAACGGTATCAAAGTGCCGCTGATGTTACTCAGGCACTGCTGAACACAGGCTATAGTAGTCAACCTGCTGCTAATTTATCTCATCTACAAACTATCGCTATCGGGCATCGTCCTGAACCGATATCAAAAACATCTGAAAAGCCGCAACCTTCAGTTAATTCTGGACAAAGTAGCTCTATTTTGGATAATGCTTGGGCGTTGGCAGGAATTGGCGGTGTTGTGATTATTTTAGCAGGGTTCGGTTCTTGGACTTTGGTGAATTCACTGAAAAATCAGTCTCGTCCAGCAACAGAAACAATCACAACCCCACAATCATTTCCGTCTCCAGTTATTCCTAGTGGGACATTATTAACACCAACTCCAACACCCACAGTAACTAATAGTGAACCTGTGATTAACCGTCAACGGCTGAGATTAGACAAATCTAACAAGGCGACAATTGACGGAACACTGAGGGAAAATGAATTGGTTGAATATAGTTTACAAGGTAAGGTTGGGGAAAAATTAACTGTGTCTGTAAATGAAAACAGTGGGATTGTACTGACGATTTTAACTGCTAATGGTGAAATCATTAATACTCAAGATCAACAATCTACTTCTTATGAAGGAATATTAGCTAATGATGGGAGATATATTATTCGATTAGGTTTGTCTGGGGGTGTTTCGGAGGTTAATTATAGTTTGAATGTAGCTTTAGAAGCACCAATACCAACGGAAACGCCAACTCCCACAGAAACGCCAACTCCGACGGAAACGCCAACCCCCACGACTTCCCCTACTCCCACAGAAACGCCAACTCCCACGACTTCCCCTACTCCCACAGAAACGCCAACTCCCACAGAAACGCCAACTCCCACAGAAACGCCAACTCCTACAGAAACGTCAACTTCAGGGTTTAATGGGACAAATTAACGTTTTAACGTTAAATTATGAAAAGAAGCAAATTAAGTTGTCATTTTTAGCAAAAAACGTTGTTGAATACTTTACTGATTGCGGGAACTGATACGGATGCTGGTAAAACTGTTGTCACAGCAGCAATAGCCGCTTATTGGCAAAAATATTATCCCCAGCGTAGTTTGGGGATGATGAAGCCAATTCAATCGGGGTTGGGTGATAGGGAACTGTACCAAACTCTGTTTAATTTGGACCAGTCACCAGAAGAAATTACACCTTTGTATTTTCAAGCCCCTTTAGCCCCTCCCATAGCTGCGGCGAAGGAAAATCGTCAAATTGATTTAGCGATAGTTTGGCGAACTTTGTTGGCTTTGCAGAAACAACGTGATTTTGTGTTGGTGGAATCTTTGGGGGGTTTGGGTTCACCGATTACTGATGAGTTGACGGTGGCTGATTTGGCGGGTGAATGGCGATTACAGACTTTTTTGGTGGTGCCGGTCAGATTGGGGGCGATCGCTCAGGCTGTTGCTAATGTAGCATTAGCTAGGCAACATAAAATCAATCTGCGCGGAATTATTCTTAATTGCACCCAACCCCGCACCAAGGAAGAAATTGCTGATTTAACACCACCAGAGTTAATTCAATCATTGACAAATATTCCCATTTTAGGTTATGTTCCCTATCTGGAAAATCCCAGAGATTTGGAACAACTTGCAAAAGTTGCTGCGGCTTTAGATTGGGAAATATATTGTAGCTAATGGGTGATTGGTAATTGGTAATGGGTGATTGGTAATTGGTAATTGGTAATGGGGAAGAGTTTTTTTAATTTTTAATTGATAAATATGGTTTCTACATTTCCTTTGGCTTCAACGGTAAATCTTAAAAATGTGCGGTTAGCAATTCGGGCTTTGCAACCGCAATTAGTAGAGTGGAGAAGACAAATTCACCAAAAACCAGAATTAGGTTTTCAGGAAAAAATTACCGCTGAGTTTATTGCCGAAAAGTTGCAAAGTTGGGGAATTGCACATCAAACAGGTATTGCAGAAACGGGAATTGTGGCGATTATTAAAGGTGAAAAATCTGGGCATGGTAAAGTATTAGCAATACGGGCGGATATGGATGCTTTACCTATTCAAGAAGAGAATGAAGTTCCCTATTGTTCTCAACATGATGGTGTGATGCACGCTTGTGGACATGATGGACATACAGCGATCGCTCTCGGTACGGCATATTACCTCAATCAACACCGACAAGACTTTAGTGGCACAGTAAAAATTATCTTCCAACCCGCCGAAGAAGGTCCTGGTGGGGCAAAACCGATGATCGCAGCAGGTGTATTGAAGAACCCTGATGTTGATGCCATTATCGGTTTACACTTATGGAATAATCTGCCATTGGCAACTGTGGGAGTCCGCGCTGGGGCATTAATGGCCGCTGTAGAATTGTTTCGTTGCACCATTTTTGGTAAAGGTGGACATGGGGCAATTCCTCAGCAAACAGTAGATTCTATCGTGGTAGCGGCGCAAATAGTCAATGCTTTACAAACTATTGTTTCCCGTAATATTAACCCCATTGATGCGGCTGTGGTGACAGTGGGAGAACTCCACGCCGGCACAGCAGTTAATGTGATTGCTGATACCGCAAGAATGGGTGGGACAGTGAGATATTTTAATCCTGATTTAGCAGGTTTTTTTAAAGACCGCATTCAACAAATTGTTGGGGGAATTTGTCAAAGTCACGGTGCAAATTATGACTTAGATTATATTCATCTTTATCCACCAGTTATCAATGATGCGGAAATCGCGGCATTAGTTCGTTCAGTTGCAGAGGAAGTGATAGAAACCCCCCTTGGTATCGTTCCTGAGTGTCAAACAATGGGTGGGGAAGATATGTCATTTTTCTTGCAAGAAGTTCCCGGTTGTTACTTTTTTCTTGGTTCTGCAAATCCAGAGAAAAAATTAGATTATCCTCATCATCATCCCCGATTTGATTTTGATGAAACGGCTTTACCAATAGGTGTGGAAATGTTTGTTCGCTGTGTAAACAAGTTTTTGGCTTAAAATGGAGAAATACTGGGAATTACAGGTGTTTCTGATTCCTGCTGTTGACGTTGTAAATACTTACTCAGCACATAAGCTAAATCTCCTCTTGTCATGGGGTGTTGTGGGTAAATATTACTTTGTGTATCCATATTCACAAATTCTTCAGCAATGACTGTAGCGATAGCTTTCCTAGCCCAATCAGGTATATTTATAGCATCTGGATGTAATGAAAGAATTTTATTAACGGTTTGCTCAGAAAATTGGAAAACCCCATAAGCTTGGGCGAAAATCGCTAAACCTTCGGCTCTAGTAACCCTTTGATTGGGGAAAAATAGATTTCCTCGATAACCTTTCATAATATCAGTTTTCAAAACTATCTGAACATCTTTATATGCCCAATGAGAAGGAGGAACATCAGGGATAAATAGAGATTTTTTTTCAGGAATAATAGCCCGTTTATCTAAATAAAATGCCTTCACTAAAATTGACGCTAATTCTGCACGACTAATTAACTTATCCTGATAAAATTTACCATCGGGAAAGTTATCCATTAACTTAGAATCAACTACCTTTTGGATATACTCTGAACTAGTAACAGGGATTGGATCTGGTGATTGTTCTTGGGCAATAATTGGGGAATTTTCGAGCAGTGTGATTAAAGTCAATGCACCGAGTAATTTTTTCATTTTAGCTATCATTTTCTAACTAGATTATTGATATTGACGGTGATTGCATAATTGAAGTTGCTGATTTTCTAGATAATTAAAAATAAAGATTTTTTAAATATAATTGATAAACCTTTATCTTTATAACAAATTGTCTGTAAATAAAATCCAAAATTTCGCTCAAAAATCAAAAATCAAGGGAGTTTTAGTTCTCAATCCTCAATTCTAAATTCTAAATTCTAAATTCTCATTACCAATTTTATAATACAGTTGGCTGTGATAGTATTTTCTATAGCCTTAATTGTTCAGGAGTTAAAGAATGTCCATACCAGCAGATCCAGTTAAATTGATGAAGCAAGAAGTTGGCAAAGCGGCCGCCAATTTAGTAAAATCCGGTTCAATAGTTGGTTTGGGTACAGGTTCAACCACAGCTTACACCATTCAGTATTTAGGAGAACGCCTCAAATCAGGGGAACTCAAAGATATTGTCGGTATCCCCACCTCATTTCAATCAGAAGTGTTAGCAAAAGAGTATGGCGTTCCCCTCACCACTTTAGACGCTGTAGACCATATTGATATTGCCATAGATGGGGCAGATGAGGTAGACCCCCACAAAAACTTGATTAAAGGTGGTGGTGCGGCACATACCCGCGAAAAAGTTGTAGATTACCTAGCAACACAGTTTATTGTCGTCGTTGATGGTGGTAAGTTAGTAGAGCGCTTGGGTTCTAGTTTCGCTGTACCAGTTGAAGTTATTCCTATGGCACTTACCCCCGTCACTAATGCCATTAAAGCACTTGGTGGTAAGCCAGAATTGCGGATGGGTGTGAGAAAAGCCGGACCTGTGATCACTGATCAAGGTAACATGGTTTTGGATGTCACATTCGATAGCATTGATGACCCTGTAAACCTGGAAAAAACCCTGAATAATATTCCTGGTGTTTTGGAAAATGGCATTTTCGTCAATTGTGCAGATATCGTGCTTGTTGGTGAAGTTATTGACGGTAAACCTGTAGTCAGACAACTTTAAATTAGTACCTAATCACATAAATTACAAAAGAAGGAAACTCTTAACTGGGAACAGATAAGAAACACTCATTTGCACCAGTTTAGAGCTTCTGTCAAAAAAAAGATGTTTTTAAAAGATGCGTAGCCCGAAAAAAACAGTTCGTCACCGAATCAGAATTTAGAATGAATTATTCCTGACTTTTCTTATTCTTGGCTTTTATGTCTGGTTGACAGCTAGTTACAGCCAGTCGAAGATTGCCTTGATGGCTGGCTAGTAGTTGTTTCCCAAATTCTTGGTCTAAACCAGTCCAGTGCATTAATAATGCCAATTTAACCGATTTACCACTATGTTCTAGTAAAAACCCGGCTGCTTCTCGACTTAAACTAGTTAAGTCTTGTAAGATCCGTAAAGCGCGATCATGTAATTTTTGATTCGTGACAGCGACATCAACCATGCGATTCCCATACACTTTACCTAGTTTAACCATTACCCCAGTCGAAAGGGTATTTAACACTAATTTTGTCACCGTCCCCGCTTTTAAGCGAGTAGAACCAGCTAAAATTTCTGGTCCTGTCAATAAACGAATATCAATATCAACTTCAATACCGACTTGTTCTGTGGGAACACAGGCTATAAAAATAGTCTTAGCCCCCCGTTGACGCGCTGCATTAATGGCACCGTGAACGAAAGGCGTTGTTCCCCCAGCCGTGATGCCGACGACTACATCCAGTTGCGTGATTTGTCGTTGCGCGATCGCCGTTTCGCCATCTTCCGCTCGATCTTCCAAATCCTCGGAACTGCGGACTAATGCTCCCGCACCACCAGCAATAATCCCTTGTACCAATTCTGGGGAAGTACAGAAAGTAGGTGGACACTCGGCAGCATCTAATACTCCTAATCTGCCACTTGTCCCTGCACCCACATAAAATAAACGGCCACCTTGACGCAGTTTTTCTGCTGCGAGGTCAATAGCTGCTGCTAACTGAACTTTAGCCGCTGCTACTGCTGCTACTGCCTTTTGGTCTTCGCTATTAAATAATTCTACCAACTCTAAAGAGTTGAGTTGGTCTAAATTGAGACTATGGGGATTAACTTGTTCGGTGAGCAGATGCCCGCGTTCCTGGAAATTTGTCATTTGTGTATACTGTGTTAGTTGTTAGTTGTCAGTTGTCAGTTGTTAGTAGGGGCGAAGCATTTGGAAGATAAATTATCGGTCATTGCCAAAAATAGTTCTCCAAATGCTTCGCCCGTACAGTTGTCAGTTGTTAGTTGTCAGTTGTCAGTTGTTATTTACGACCAATCACCAATGACCAATGACCAATGACCAATGACCAATGACCAATCACCAATCACCAATCACCAATCACCAATCACCAATCACCAATGACCAATCACCAATCACCAATCACCAATCACCAATCACCAATCACCAATCACCAATTACCAATCACCAATCACCAATCACCAATAACTAATAACTAATAACAAACTATAATAAACCTTCCAGTTGACGACGAATACTATCTAAATCAGAATTAACACTTTCTGGGGCAGATAGACTGGTAGGGAAGAAGTTTTTATCAGCATCCTCTATTTGCGCTTGGGCTTGCCAATCAGTTTGTTCCACGTTCGTTTCGGGTGGAATTACTAATTCACTGTTTTCAGCCACAATTTCCCAAGTATAGCCAGTGCTTTGGCAAAATTCCTGAACATCATCAGCATTCATCATCTCCACTGTCGGGATAGCGAAGTCTTGAGCTTCTAACATTAAAGCAAAACGGGTGGCATCGTCCTCTGATTCAAACATGAGGATTTTATTACCTTCTAAACCTTGGGCATTGCTAATCCGAATGCTGTGAATTCCTTCATTATCAGTACCAGCATTGAAAATCAGTACAAAAACACGCATTATCCATCCTTTGATTGATTAGTTCTCTAATTTATCTTAAAGTTCTAGGTTGTACATTCGGGAAAATCTCTAATAATTTTTGTGTGATTGCGGGAAATCAGGCATAGACCAAAAGATATAGTTCTCTAATTTTGCCAAAAACCTAGCTGTAATTTTTGCCATCATCCGGCTATACTCTAATAGACATCTGGTGAAAATTAAATACGGGTCAGCAAGACACTACAGTAGTGTGGGCATCTTGCCCGCGTGAGCCAGACGCTCACACTACAACAAACTACTAGTAGTTAAACGTAGAATTATGTCAAAATTAGTATTTTGTATTCTTCCAGATATCTGGTAATCCAAGAGTGAAAACCTATGTCTAACTCTCCTAGTCAAAATTCTCACCCCGCTGATTCTGGGCTTAGGCTTTTATGGTTAATGATGTTGAACCGTAGTTGTTTAGGTGTAGGTGCTTTGCTATTGATAGGAATTATTTTCAGTATTTGGCGATTGCAGAATTTTGTTTACCAGGAACTAGTACCATTAGCTACCCAAAGTCTGACTACTACTCTCAACCGTCCGGTAAAACTGGGAGCAATTGAGTCCTTTTCCCTGACTGGCGTTCAGTTTGCCGCTTCTGAGATTCCCGCTACAGCTACAGATCCAGATAGGGCAAATATCAAAGCAGTAGATGTAGGTTTTGATATTTGGAAGTTAGTTATTAACCGCAATCTCCGATTGGATGTAACTTTAATTAATCCAGATGTTTATGTTCAACAAGATCCCCAAGCCCGCTGGTTAACGACTACTATCACCCCAGGTACTGGTAAGGGATTGATTAAAACTGATTTGGATAAGTTACGGTTTCGGGATGCAAATTTGGTATTAGTACCGAGAGAAATGGGGGGAGATTTTTCTTTACAAGTTCCTGTAAAATTTTCTGGGATTAATGGAACTGCTCAACTCTTAAATCAAAATAAACTAATTAAATTAGACTTGGCTGCTAAGGCAGTAAGTGGGGGTGATATTTCCATTGTCGGAGATTTAATTCCTCAGAAAGTTTTAGCAGGGGATTTTCGAGTGCGAGGGCAAAATCTCCTGTCCGCAGATATTACTCGGCTTGTAACTTTACCACTGACTTTACAAAGTGGGAGAGTAAATGGTGATTTGCGAATTAAGATAACACCAAAGCAGAAAACCTTACTCTATGGCAATGCTATGATGGAAGGGGTAACACTACAAATCGCAAAAATCCCCGAATTATTCAATCATAGTCAGGGAAATCTCATTTTTGATGGACTGGTAATTAAATTAGATCATATAGTCACAAACTACGGACAAATCCCGTTCACAACATCGGGGACTATTGATCAACAAGCAGGGTTTAATTTAAAAGCACGTGTGAATGCGGTAAGTTTGGCCAATGCTCAAGCAACTTTAAAGGTAAAGTTACCATTTCCTGTGAGTGGTATAGCTCAAGCCGATTTGCAGCTAATGGGAGCAACTACTAAACCAGTGCTATCTGGTAATGTGAGGACGTTGAAAACTGCCCGAATTGATCAAGTTGATTTTGGGAAAGTTAGTAGTAAATTTGAGCTTATTAGTAGTAAATCTCTCCTGAGAATTACGGATATTCAAGGCAAAACTACCTATGGGGGTGAGGTTAAAGGCGGGGGAATTATTAAACTTGGTAAAGTATCTGCACTGAATTTTCAACTCCGAGCGGACAATATTCCAGGGGATGCGATCGCTCAAGTATATAATATCAAAACAGGATTCCCCATTGGCATGATCACAGCCACCGCAGAAATAAAAGGTGTAGCTGATAATACCCACACTTTCGTTAAATGGCAAGCTCCTCAAGCCCAATATCCAGTAACAGGGACAAGTATTATTAATCCTGACCGCACAGTTTCTTTTCGTGATGTAGTTGCAACTGTTGGTGGAGGTGTAGTGAATGGTAGTGGTATTTATAGTCATGATAGCAAGCGTTGGCAGGCTTCGGCTCAATCTAGCAAGATTAAATTAACATCTTTTGTTGACCAAAAACAGCAGGAAAATATTTCTCTAGCTGGGGTAGAATTTAACGGTAATTTGCAATTATCAGGAAATTCTTCACCATTTCAAATAGAGACGATTATTCCTAAAAATGCCAATATCAACATTGCTGGTGGCACAGTTAATATTTCGCAAATTAAGTTACAAGACCAAAATTTTACAACTTTATTAGTTGGGAAAGATTTACGTTTAGGAACAATTTTAAAACAGGCTAACCCAATTTTAAATAATCTCCTCGCAGGTAATTTCACTATTGTCGGTAATAGGGAAAATTTTAACCTCAAAACCTTTGCTGGAACAGGTGAAGGATTCCTCTCTGTTGGTGGAGGGAGAATTAAAGCTGCTAATATTCAAGTTGCAGAAGGTCGCTATCAGGCGAAAATTCAAGCGGAAAATGTCCCCCTGACAAAGTTAGCATCTGTACCACCACAATTCCAAGGAAATATAGCCGGTCAGTTGCAAGTAACTGGTTCGGTCGAGTCGTTCCAACCAGAAACTATTCAAGGGGAGGGAAAAGGCAGCTTGAAATTACCAAGTGGTACAGTTACAGCCTCTTCTATTCAACTTAGTAATGGTAATTATCAAGCATTGTTGGCTACTTCAGGTTTACAATTAAACCCTTTCAATCAGCAGTTAAAAGGACAGTTGGGAGGAAAGTTGCAAATATCGGGAAATGTGACTGCTTCTAAATTAGCAGATGTGGCTGCTGTTGGTCAGGTGCGCTTTAGTCAAGGTTTACGAGGTTTTGATTCACCTATTCAAGCTGATATCGGGTGGAATGGAGAAAAGCTAACTGTTGATAGTTTTAATAATGCTAACTTTCAAGCTAAGGGTTATTTATTAGCTAATGCTAAGAAAGCAGGTATCCCAGAAATTACGCAATTAAATTTTAATGTTCAGGCGAAAAATTATAGTTTGCAACGGTTGCCAGTGCAACTACCTGATACTGCGGATATTGCTGGCAACTTAGATTTTAGCGGACAAGTGACAGGAAAACCTACTGCACCAAATATTACAGGTAAATTGGGGTTACGGAATTTCAAAGTTCAGGAATTTGCTTTTGAACCATTATTGACTGGTAATGTGAATTCTGGATCAGGACAGGGGTTAAGTTTAGATGTTGCAGGTGTAAAGGAACGGATAGCAATTAATTTAGATGGTAACAATCGCCCCAAATCGTTTTTAGTTCAGTGGCAACAAGCATTGCTATCAGGTGCAGCAACGGGATCTGACTGGGGTGTGAATGTGGCTAATTTCCCATTGAAAGCTTTAAATATACCTGTACCAGCGAATACTCCTTTAAGTCCGGGAGGAGTGAGAGGATTATTAACAGCAAATTTGCAAATTAATTCGCAGACATTAGCCACAGCAGGAAATATAGCCATTGAAAAACCCGAACTTGGCCGAATTAAAGGCGATCGCTTTATGACCCAACTGCGCTATGATAACAATACATTCGTCCTTAGTGATAGCGAACTTCGCAAAGGTGAAAGCAGATATAGCTTTGATGCCAATATCAAACCGTGGGCGAAAAAACCGCAACTGCGAGCAAAAATCAACATTGAAAAAGGCAAAATTCAAGACTTTTTGAATGCGGCTCAAATCTTTGACGTAGAAGACTTCCAACGTGGTTTAAAAGCACCGACTTACGGCAAGTCTGCGGACTTAACCACCAACTCCCAAGGATTACCTTTAGAGTCTCTATTGACCCAAATCCAACGGTTATCAGAAGTTGATGCCCTACTAACTACCCAACAACAACAACGGTCTACGGCTAAACCTATCCCAGATTTAAGAGACTTAAAGGGGATTTTGAATGGGAATATTTTTATTAATACTGCCACAACGGACGAACCCAGGATAAAATTTAACCTCCAAGGAGAAAACTTCACCTGGGGTAAATCAACAGAACCAAGCCGCTTTTATCGTGCGGAACAAGTCATAGCTAAAGGTAGTTTTGAAGAGGGAATTTTGCGTTTCCGACGTTTACGAATTCAATCTCAGCAAAAAATAATTGCCTTTACAGGTAACATTGGTGGTCAGGCGCAATCAGGTCAATTGAAAATCGAAAACTTTCCCATTCAGCGACTAAATAATTTGGTGAAACTGCCACTGGGAATTGGCGGTAAGCTGAATATTACCGCAGCAATAGCTGGGAGTATTATCAATCCTCAAGCTAGAGGAGAATTAAACATTACAGAAGGAACAATTGATCAGAAATCAGTGGAATCAGCTAATACTAGTTTCAGTTATGCTGACGGACGTTTAAACTTTGGTAGTCAGGTAACGGGAGTGGGAGTAGGGACTGAACCTGCAAATATTAATGGTAGTATTCCCTATACTTTGCCCTTTGCTTCTGAAAAATCAAACAGTAATCAAATTACCTTAGATATCAATGTCAAAAATGAAGGTTTAACAATTCTCAATCTGTTTACTAATGAGATATCTTTTGAAAAAGGACAAGGGGAATTAGATTTAAAAGTTCGGGGAACTCGACAACAACCTTTCGTTAAAGGAACTGCTTCTCTCGATAATGCTACTTTTAGATCCCCAACCTTACCAGGAAAGTTAACCAATGTGAATGGTAAAGCAATTTTTGATTTAACCCGTGTGTTTATAAAAAGTCTCGAAGGTAAATTTAGTGATGGTAATATTCAAGCTGCTGGAGAATTGCCAATTTTTAATAGTCGAGATACCAAAATAGATGTGCCGCTAATTGTGACTTTAAAACAATTAGTTTTAAATCTCAAGGGGTTATATCAAGGAGGTGCTAATGGTAATTTAGAAATTACTGGTTCTGTGCTGAAACCAATAATTGGCGGTAATATAGAATTATTTGATGGTCAAGTGTTGTTAACAGAATCTCCAGATGAGAATTCAGCAGCTAATAAAATTGGCAACCAAAACAAACCAGATCCAGAAAATAAAATTACTAGGTTAAATAATTTAGGATTAAAATTAGGTAGAAATATCCAAATTGTCAAATCACCAGTTTTTAAATTCCAAGCTTCTGGAGATCTAACTGTTAACGGTTCTTTAGTTGAACCGATACCAGAAGGAACTATTAAGTTAAATAAAGGTGCAGTAAATTTGTTTACTACCCAATTAAATTTAGCAAAAGGTCATGAACACACTGCTACTTTTAGCCCTCGTCAACCCCGTGATCCTAATTTGGATATTCGGCTATTTGCGAAGATTCTAGATGTAACTCAAAATAGTGATATTAGCAGACAAGGTTCTACAGGTTTAGCCGGGTTGGAAACAGTTCGAGTTGAAGCCAGTATTAATGGTTTAGCTAGTCAAATTAATGATAACTTACAACTAAAAAGTAATCCTTCTCGTTCAGAAACACAAATTGTCACTTTGTTAGGAGGTGGACTTATTGACAATCAAGGACGTAGTGACAGTAATCTGGGTTTAATTAATATTGCTAGTTCGGCTGTTTTCAGTAATTTCCAAGGTGCATTTAATGAAATTGGTGATGCTTTTGGTTTAAGTGAATTGCGGATATTTCCGACTATTGTTTCGGAAAGACCAGCAGCGGGAAAAAATAACTCATCTTTAGAATTAGCTTTAGAAGCCGGAATTGATATTTCTCCGAAATTTTCCCTTTCTACTATTAAGATCTTAACAGCAAATGATCCTTTGCAATGGGGGATTAATTACCGGATAAATAATCAATTTCGTCTTCGTTCTTCCACTAATTTAACTGATGATACCCGGGCTGTAATTGAGTTTGAACGGAAGTTTTAAAAAATTGATCATTGATCATTACCAATAATCACAAGTAATATCTAACAGTTGTGACAATACGACTCTTTTTTGCTCGTAAAGCAGTCTTCAAAAACAAAGTTGTTTGGTTATGTAAAATACTATCCCACCAATTTCGAGGGACAAAAACGGGAATAATGATAGTTGTGAAAACACCTGGGTGACTTTCCTGGAACTGACCAATAAAATCTACAATTGTCTCAATTACTGAACGCCAAAGCTGCTGCGTTAGTCAATCGTTCTTCGCTATGGGCGCTGGTTGGTAAGGATTTACCGAGAAAAAATTCTTTAACCTGTGGGTAAAAGGACATAAAAAGTCCACTTAGTAAATATGTTAATTGATACTTATCTGAAAGTAAACTCAAACCTAAGTTTACAGAATATAACAACTCTGGCGGATTTATGACAAATTAACTGATAATTGCTACTGACAACTAACTACTGAAGCACTTCTTAAACCTTGAATGGTAGAAATTACTTGTTTGGCAACTTGATCAATTTCCTCAACTGTATTAAATCTCCCAATCCCAAATCGCATGGAAGCATAAGCTAATTTATCCGAATGTCCCAATGCTTTCAACACATAGGAAGGGGCAACATTATTAGAAGAACAAGCAGAACCCGAAGATACAGCTACTATTGATTGTAACCCTAAAGAAAGTGCTGCACCATCTACACCTTCCACACTAATATTTAAGTTTCCTGCTAATCGGTTTTGAGGATGTCCATTTACATGAATTCCCCCGACAGTAGATAACTGTTGCCACAATCTTGCTCTTAATGCTGTTAATCGTTGATTTTCGGTTTCTTGTTCTGAATCAGCAATTTCTACAGCTTTACCAAAACCGACAATTTGCGGTGTGTATAAAGTCCCAGAACGCATTCCTCTTTCATGTCCTCCCCCATGTTGTTGGGAAGCAAGTTTAACTCTAGGGTTACGTCTGCGGACATATAAAGCCCCAATTCCCTTTGGTCCATAGACTTTATGGGCTGTGAGAGACATTAAATCAATATTCATCTCTTCTACATCTAAAGGGATTTTACCAATAGCTTGGGCTGCGTCTGTGTGCAAAATAATTTGCCTTTGCCGGCACATTTCTCCAATTTCGGCTATTGGTTGTAAAACCCCAATTTCATTATTTGCAGCCATTACAGATACTAAAGTTGTATCATGACGCAAAGCTTTTTCTAACTGATTTAAATCAATTAATCCATCTTTTTGTACTGGCAAAATTGTAATATCAAAACCAAGACTTTTTAAATATTCGCAAGGATCTAAAACTGCTTTATGTTCCGTGGCAATAGTCACAATATGCTGACCTTTTTGGAAATAAGCTTCAGCAATACCTTTAATAGCTAAATTATTTGCTTCCGTTGCACCACTGGTAAAAACAATTTCTTCGGGGGTAGCGTTAATTGCTTTTGCTAAAATTTCCCGTGTTTGTCTAACAGCAGCTTCCGATTCCCAACCGTAAATATGGCTAATACTCGCCGCATTACCAAACTTTTCGGTAAAATAGGGAATCATAGCAGCCATTACCCTTTCATCAACGGGGGTAGTAGCATGACAATCGAGATAGATAGGACGACTGGACATAATTAATTCAGAGTTAATTCAAAATTTGACTTAGTTTTTTTAAGATTCGGAAAACTTGATAAAGTTCGTTTTCTCGCTTCAAGAGTGTAAATTGATCAGATAAAGCATATTGGGGTTGATTGATTTGCGAAAATTTGATAAAAATAAAATCACTGCCATTCATTACCAATCCAAATACGGGTTTGATAGGATGAGGATTAGCCAGCAGATAAGTAAGTGCTTGAGGTATGGCTTCTAACAGGGAAAAAGTAGGTTTTTTCGACTCTATTACTAATAACTATAATTGTTGCTGAATCACTAAAACATCAATTCTGCCTCTGATAAGTTCTTCTGCATCTTCGACGGCAATTTCTATTGATGATTCACTTCTAATCAAGAAAGGTTCATCATAAAATCCAGCTAAACTGAGTAAGGGAGATAAAACAACTAACTTTACGGTTTCTTCTGATAAAGGAGGATGTTTAACTAATCGGAGAAAATGAAATTTTACTCTGTCTAGATATTGCTTTTCTAAATCAGAAATTTCTGGCAAATGTTCCCACCATTCAGGAAAGAACGCTTCACTGTCGGTTTGTTCTAAACTAAATCTTTCTTCTAAATAGGCAATGCCTACATTTTGTGCTGGGATGAACTGAACCATAATACAAATAATAGGATGTCAGGAGTCAGGAGTCAGGAGTCAGGAGTTAGGAGTTAGGAGGTAGAATTGTTGAGAATAGCTTTTGCATAACTATCTAATAATCTACTAACCTCTTGTAGTTTTAACATTGATTCTGATGTATTAGCATATCCTAAATCTTTTGTGAGAATAAGATAGTATCTACATTCTTCCAGAGAAGCTTGTGCAATATTCATAAATCTTACTTTATCTAAATCTCCTTTTTTCTTAAAGGTTGTTTGAAAAGTATTATATGAAACCCATAATTTCCAAAAACCTAACCCCCCTTCCCCCCTTCCCTACAAGGGAATGGGGTTTTTAAAGCCTCTCCCCTGGTAGGGGAGAGGTTTGGAGAGGGGTCTGTTTCCACATTAAAAACTTTTAAAACATCCTCTTAAAGCCCTCAGCGATATTTGCAGGAATAGAAATTGATGCGCGTCTAAATTGAGAAGCGAGTCCATATATTTCGGATTTAGGAAAATTCCCAGTTATCTGATATACTTCTAACACAAATTGATGTGCTTTTTGCCAAACTATTAAATCTTCAAATGTTCTCGCAGGTTGCATTTATTCTAACTCCTGACTCCTAACTCCTGACTCCTGACTCCTGTTTGATAAAAGTTTAAATAGCTGCTAATTCCTTGATTTTTTTAAGTACAGCTTCAGCATGACCTTTTGTTTTGACATTCGGCCAAGCGTAGGCGATGCTTTTATTAGGTGAAATCAGGAAGGTGGAACGGGCAACCCCCATATATTCTTTACCCATAAACTTCTTTAAACGCCATGCACCATAAGCTTCTATTAATTGATGTTCAGGATCAGTTAAGAGGGTAATTGATAAATTGTGTTTGTCAATAAATTTACAATGAGATGCGGCAGAGTCGGGACTAACGCCGATAATTTTCGCGCCTACTGTGGTAAATTCTGAGGATAATTCTGTAAAGTCTTGAGCTTCTGTGGTGCAGCCAGGTGTATTATCTTTAGGGTAAAAATAGAGAACTAGCCACTGATTTAGATCAGCAATATTAACTAAATTATTGTTTTGGTCTGGGGTCGAAAAATCTGGTGCAGGTTGGCCAATTTGGGGAATATTGCTCATATATTAAAGGGTGATAAATTGGGAATAGATGAAAATTATAGTGAAATTAGGCACTCACACTGGATTCAATTTCTCGTCTGCGAGGAACATCATAAACCATAAAATCATGAGCCATAATTGTTTTCGGAAAAATTGCTTTTGCTTCTTTAAGTAAGTCTTTTAATTCAATGGTATTACCTGGAGCATAACGGGGGCTAAAATGTGTCATAATTAGTTTGCGAACTCCGGCAATGTATGCTGTTTGCGCGGCCATTGTGGTTGTAGAATGTAACCGCTGGAAAGCCATTTCTGAATCTTGATGAGCAAAAGTGGCTTCATGAATTAACACATCTGCATCTTGTGCTAATTGTACTGCACCATCACAATAAACTGTATCTGTACAATAGGCAATTTTCCGACCAATTTCTGTGGAACCACATAATTCACTGCCATTAATTACTCTTCCGTCTGCCAGGGTGACTGTTTCACCGCGCTTGAGTTGTCCATAAATTGGACCTGAAGGAATTTCTAAGGCTTTGGCTTTGTCTATATCAAAGCGTCCGGTTCTATCTTTTTCTGCTACTCGATAGCCAAAGGCAGGAATGCGGTGATGTAAAAGACCACAGCTAACTGTAAATTCATCATCTTCATAAACTACCCCCGACTGCACAGTATGCACTTTAATGGGGTAAGAAAAATGGGTATGAGAGTAACGGGAAGCGGCTTGTAGGTATTCGTTTAATCCCGATGGACCATAAATATCAATTTTGTCTACATTACCTGCTAAACCGCAACTGGCAAGCAATCCCATTAAGCCAAAAATATGATCACCGTGCATATGGGTGACAAAAATTCGGGATAGTTGGCTAACTTTTAAATCACTCCGCAAAATTTGATGCTGAGTTCCTTCCCCACAGTCAAATAACCACAATTCTGCTCGTTGTGGTAACCTCAGTGCCACGCTGGAAACGTTGCGTGATCTTGTAGGTACACCGGAACTAGTCCCTAAAAATGTAATCTGCACGGCGTTTTTTAGCTGTCCTTTTGCTCAATATAGTTGTTTATTCTCTATCTTGGCACAGTATTGGCACAGTCAGCTATTTAAGAAAAAGCAAAATATCAAGATTTTCTAATTTTCCTAGTTTTTATTGCCACCAAAAAGAATTTGCTAAAGGCCAAGATAATTCACAAAGAGTACCTTGAGGATCAAGGGAAACTCGCCTAAATTTACCTTTAATTTGTTGGGCTAAATTTTTAAATTGTTTTGTTCCCCAACCTTCTTTTGATGAGTTAATTCCTAAACCATTATCCATAATGCTTAGAGTAGCATATTCTTTAGAAGCCGAATAAGTAACTTTCAAACAGGTGACTCCTGTAGCGTGTTTACCAACATTACATAAGGCTTCTTCTAAGAATCTGCAAAGTCTGCGCTTATTTTCAATACTCAAATTGCTTTCATTAATAGTTTCAAAATTGTGAATTTTTAGTTTCAGGGTTTTAAAGCCAGGAAAATCTCGTTCTAAGGTATGGCTATAGACTTGATAGAGGATTTCAGGTAAAGGGTTTTGCAAATCTATGACTAGACTATTTCTTAGATAAAGGCTAGTATCTTGATTAAGAGTTTCTTGTTGCCAAAAATTAGATATTCCTCGTAATTCTTGATTTAGTTCTTCAAGTTCTTTTTCTATTAAAGGTAGCAAGTTATTAATTGGTAATTCTTGCCCTTTAACTAGCTTTAAAACTCTAGCCAGACTTTGTAATGGTCCATTATGAATTGTTTCAAATTTAGTTTCAATCATGTTTTGGCGAGATTTAATCCCAGCTTTAATTGTTTGGTGATATTGATATAAAGCTATGATACTGATGCAATTAATAACCATCAAAAAAATTGCTGGTATTAAGGCAACTGAAGAATTCCTAGTTAACAAAAAATGACTAATCAAGACTAGACTCAAAATAGTCATGATATTTTCTGATAACTTTTCTCCATAACCAAAATAATTTTCTGGTTGTAGTTTTTTCCAAATTTGAGTTTGCATAAGCTTTTATCTCACTCTCAAAACCTTAATTATGGAAAACAAATTATTGATTTTACTAAGAGGATGTTTGAAAAGTATCAGAATTAATCGAGATCCCCCCAACCCCCTTACAAAGGAGGGCTAAATTCCTCAAAGTCCCCCTTTTCAACGGGGATTTAGGGGGATCTGCGGGTGTCAGATCCCACACGAAAAAGTTTTCAAACAACCTCTAACTTTATTTATTTGTTTGTTAGTTGATTAATCAATTAATCCTTCATATCTAGCTTTAATTTCTGTTTGAATGCGAATGTTTTTGCCTGCTTCTGGATAAATATTTAAAGCGTCCTGTAATTTATTCCAATAATGACGTACCATGCGTTCAGAAATGCACATCTTTTCAGCAATTGCTTTATCTTGTAATCCTGCTTCAAAGGCTAAGTTCAGGACTTTCAACCATTCTGGTTTCACCTCTAAACCTGAGTGAATTCCTTTGATGTCTTTTGTATGGGTTAATCCCTGTAATGCCCAATCAACTCTAGTTAACATTTCTGGAGTAGAAAGACTTTTATCAGCAATAGTCAAGCCTCCTTGATGATTATCAAGATAAGGACGAATGCGGACTAATGTTCTCACATGGGCGCTTTGAATAACAAAATTTAAATGAGGATAATTTTCCATTAAAACCTTCAAAAGTTGAATACCTGTATCAACCCTCGCTATCATTTCCGGTTTTTCTGGTATGGAAAGATCCATAACTACTAAGTCAGGTTGGTAACTAATAACTTGCTCAAAAGCATAACTAGCATTTGTAGCCGAATTAAATTCAGCACTAGGATAGTTTTTCCTTAATATTTCCACTGTTCCATTTAAAACTGATTCGTGATCATCAATAACGATGAATTTTAAAATTGTTTTTTCCGATGAAACTTGTTGCATATCTAATAATTGTCCCAATAGCTATACTCCTGATAAGTCTTGATTCCTATCTCATACCATTAATTACAAACAAAGGGAACAGATAAGAAACACTCATTTGCACCAGTTTAGAGCTTCTGTCAAAAAAAAAGATGTTTTTAAAAGATGTGTAAGCACCAAAAAAACAGTGTCATTATTTCAATCTCATGTTTCTAAACATGAGTTTTTCCTGTTAGAAAGTTGCCAGGTCCCTGTTGCCTCTGAATTTTTCCTAGATTCTCTTAGTTATAACTTATTGTCTATGGGGGGTGTCACGCTAATTCCATGAAATTTATTAGAAAATACTGAGATTATGAAGTTGATATATAATCATAATAAATATGTTTATTTAACAATAATTTAGGTTTAATAAGAGTCGTGACAGATATATTGCCTGGTACTATAGGAGATATTAAGTAATAGAAAATACTTGCCAATAAAAGTGCCAGATTGACATAAGGTTTTTGTGAAAAGATGAGCATTTACATGGCATTAAAAACTTAAAGCTATTGTAAAGATGTTCTAATTCTGGTAAATGGGAATAAAAAATACGAACAACCAGATCCCCGACTTCTCTAAGAAGTTGGGGATCTGCACGCTATCACAACTTAAATAGGATTGCTACACTTAATTTCTACTCATAAATCAGTAATTAATCTAGCTTTTCTCAACATAAATTGTAATGCTGTTTCTTCCTTAGAAATAATTTCGGCTGTAGCGTTCATTCCTGATTGCAGTAGACACTGACGACCATTATTTCCAAATGAGTAGCTTTCGGGTTGAATTGCGGCTTCAAAATAGCTAATACCAGAAGAATTTGTAGTATTTGAATCTTTGCTTTGAGGTGTAATTGCATCTGGAGCGATGTTTTTAACAATCCCTTTCGCAGTTCCATAATCAGGATAGGGACAAGCATCAACACGAAGTTGGACTTTTTGATTAATCGCAATTTTGTTAATTTCTGCTGTGGGGATCATGGCTTTAATTACTAAAGGAGCATTATTAGGGACAACTTCAGCAATAGATTCACCAGCCCGCACAAATTGACCAGAATTGCGTAAATTTAGTTTAAATATAATTCCATTACTTGTGGAAATAATAATACTGTTTTTGCGTTGATTTTCGAGTTGTTGAAGTTCTTTTTGTGATTGTTTAATTTGAGTTTGTATTTCTAATAATCGCTGAATTAAGATTTCTCTTTCTTTATTTAAAACTGCTATATTGGCTTCACCTTTGGCAATTTCTTGAGCAATACGTTGTTCTGCCATTTTCACCATGGCTGTAGTGGGGTTAATGGCAGCTTTATTAGATTTAATTTTTATTTGAGCGATATCAACAGCTTTTTTTGCCGCTTCTAATGTTAAACTTATTTGTTTGACAACTAGCTGTTTTTGCTCAAATTCTCGGTTGCCAATTGCACCAATTTTTGATAATTTCTCATAACGATCCCGATCTACTTTGGCAAAGTCTAAATCAACTTCAGCCTTTTCTAAATCTACTAATTCTTTTTCAATATTTACCTCCGCTGTCATTAATTCATTTTCAGTATTAATTCTTCGTTCTTGATATTCTCTTTGATTTCTTAACAAATCCTCTCTAGCAGCAGCGATAATTCTTTCTACGACTCTTTTCTCAGCAATTATTTGATTATTTAAAATCCCATTTTGAGCATAAATTTGCATTATTTGTAATTTACTTTGTTTGATACCTTCTTCTAATTGGCTTTTCTTAATTAGCAATTGATCAGTATCTAAGATGGCGATTATTTCCCCTTGCTTAACAATTTGATTTTCTTTGACTAAAATACTTTTAATAGTCCCTTCTATCTTGGGTTGGACTACACGAGTTTCACCTATGGGACGAACAAGAGCAGCAGCTTTGATTGTTACATTATATTTTACCCATGAGGATAAAGTAATACTAGCAATAACAGTCCCAATCAGAAATACACCTGCTAAGGATGTCCACCGATTTATAGGTGGAAGTGAATTATCATTTTCACTGAGAGAATCGAATTCTTGATTATGAGTGTAAAGCATAATTATCAAAAGCAATAAATAATAATAACTAAGGAATTACAAAATCTAAATGGTCTCCTGTTTTGCTACGTAAATCTTCCAAAGAACCTACTAATTTCAACCTACCTTGATCTATTAAAACAATCCAATCAGCCCGACTAATCACCTTGGGTCTATGAGTAATTAAAATCGTTGTTTTTCCTTGACGATGTTGAAATAATTGGTCTAAAACTTGGGCTTCACTCACTGGATCTAGTCCACCAGTAGATTCATCTAAAATGAGAATTGGTGGATCTGTAACAATGGCTCTAGCTATGGCTAATCTTTGTCTTTGTCCACCAGAAATATTAGCACCAAATTCACCTAAAATAGTTTGATATGTCTCAGGTAACTTACTTATAAATTCATCAGCACCAGAAATTTTACAAGCTTGAACAATCTGCTCAAAGCTAATATAAGGCGCTCCTAATCGGAAATTATCAACAATAGAACGATTCCAAAAATGAGCATCTTGAGGAACAAGAACTATTTGTTGACGGAGACATTCTAAAGAAAGGTCTTGGAGATTATAAATCCCAATCTGGATATTACCAGATTGCAGTTGATATAAACTAGAAATTAATTTAGCTAAGGTGCTTTTACCACAGCCAGATTTACCAATTAGAGCAATATTCTTACCTCCAGGAATCGTTAAAGAAAAATCTTCTAATAAATCAATTCGACCAGGATAATGAAAAGTTAAATTTGTACAAATAATATCAGCATTACTAGAGATTTCTACAAATGGCTTTTTACTATTATCTTCTTCTTCTGGAGTGGCATCAATAACTTCTGTCAGCCTTCGAGTAGCGGTTTTAGCCCGGGTAAATTCATCAACAAAATTAATAACTGTACTAATTAAAGATATAAAATTACCATTCATTGAATTAAATGCTAGTAATTGCCCAACACTGATATTTTCAGCCGGGTTAATTACCAAATAGCCGCCAAACCAGAGTAAAACTACGCCACCAATACCAGAAACAAAACCTGAAAAGGTATTATTAATAATCCCAATTTGCATCGTCTGAAATGTTAGCCTAGCTAGACGATTAAAACGATTTTGTAATTCATCCCAAAATTGTCTTCTTGATGCGGTTGTTTTGAGAGTTAATGCACCTTTAAAGGTTTCCACTAAAACCCCTTGGGTTTCCGCTTCTGTAATTAAGAGTTCATTAGTTTTTTGTTGTAATGTGGGCTGGAAAATAAAGGTAGATGTGGTCATGACCACAGAAATTACTAAAGCTACCAAGGTAAGTTTCCAGCTATAGAAAAACATGAAACCCAAGGAAATTATGGCAATAAAAAATTGACTGGGTAAACCAATAACAACTTGAGCAATTAATTGATTAATTTGGTCAATGTCTCGCAGCCGACTCACAACTTCACCACTGCGACGAGTTTCATAATAAGTTAATGGTAATCGCAGAATTTGCCGCCCAAATTCCAAAACTAGACCTAATTGCATTCGTTGAGCAAAATGAGCAATTAAGTTAGACTGGACAAAGGAAAGGCTAGTAGAAATAATATTCATAACTACTACAGCAATGACTACTGTAGTTAATAATTTTATGTCACCTCTAACTAATACATCATCGGTGAGAATTTGCAGCAGAAAAGGAGAAGTTAAAGACAGTAAACCCAAGACTAAATTGAGAGGTAAAGCTTGGAATAAAATACCACGATAAATCCAAACTCGTCGGAAGAAACGCCAAAAACCACCTTCTTTATCTTGCTTTTGAGCAAAAAATCGAAGGGGGTCTGGTTCTACTAATAATAATAACCAATCTGTCCAAGCTGCTTTGATATCTTCTTTAGAAAGATAACGCATTCCCACTGCTGGATCTGCAATCAGAAATTTTTTACCTTTTTTACCATATAAAATCACCCAATGATTGCCTTGCCAATGAATAATCGCGGGTAAAGGGGCTTCATTAATTTTATCTAATATTTCTGGAGAAGTTTTCACGGGATTGGCTTTAAAACCCAGAATTTCTGCTCCTCTTTTCAATCCTAATAAAGTAGTTCCAAATTGTCCTGTTCCGACGGCTTCCCGAATATGACTAATGGTAAATGTTTGACCGTAATATTTGGCAATTGCCGCTAAACAAGCTGCACCACAGTCTTCTTCACTATGCTGTTTAACAAATTGGTATTTCATTAGCAATTAACCATATAAAGTTGGAAAAATAAGCCAATTTATTTGTTATTAAATTGATTTTTTTATAGTTATTTAATTGGTGTAAAGCCTTGGCGAATACAGCACTTTGCCTAATAATTATGTACAATATTTAAGGAGATAAATTGAACAATCAAGGTAAGAATTCAGGTGAGACGATAAGATCCCCGACTTCTTTTATTTATTGTGTCCATAAATTATAAATTTATGTCAGAAGTCGGAAATATGGGTATGAACGAGTGCTGTATGATCTAAATAGTGGAAGATAAAATGAAGTGATTGTGATTTTGTTTCTCTGCTAAAAAAAACTAAATAGTTTTGCGAATAAGCTACGACCTCGTCTGCGGTTATTGCGACGACTTCCACCTCCTCCTCCACCAAACAATGAAGATAAAATAAAGGTTGTCTGAGAAAATCTATATTCAGCTTCATTTCTTGAAGATATGCCCAAGTTTCCTTGAGAAATATTTATTTCATTACTTCCCCTAGAGTATATATTCGTAGTTTGGTAGAATATATCAAACATCTCAAAGGGTGAAGATGATCTGCCTCCAGATATAGACTCCTGTTCTTTTTCTGATAAGTTTATGAATAAATCTGATTTTTTTGTTTTTATATGATCAGACATGGTAAAACCTCTTATCTTTCCTGCAAAAATAATTTCAGGGGTAAAATGTTAGGAAATAAATCCAAGTATTAAAGAATAAATTTGTGTGCCATTTTTATAGAATGAACACACAAATCTTTCGATAGTAATCTAGACGAAATTTAGCGAGATATTCTAGGATATTAATTTGCTTTGCTGTTTCTTCTTTGTGTAGAATCAGAGTGCAGAATTAACCCTAAAATTATTTGCTAAAGGGGGAAGCTAACTGGTGTAATTGCTAAGGCTCGCACTGCATTACTTGTGATACTTGTATCTGCGATACCAGTCGCTGTGGTTACACCACCAGGACCTACGCTAGCAGTATTGAGAAGGGTGAACTGACGAGCACTGTAAAGCAGGTTTTCACTCCCAGCGATAATGTTAGCAATTACTCCACCAGCTACCATTTCTTGTTGCTCAACAGATACTGCGGTAAATAAATTAGACATGACTGAATTCTCCTTGATTTTTATGACGCTTGGGGTTGTTTACTGCTCGGTTGCCGTTTTCCCCCTCGCTTGTTAATAGAATATCGAGGAGTGATTAGTTAATTCATTGTCAGTTTCTGCAAACTTAATTACCAGATTTAGAACTAAATATTGCCGAAAAATACACGCCAAATCGGCTAAATTACTGTCACCAAATAGAAAATTTCTGCTATCTTCTATTCATTATTCTCAGAAACCAATAACAAACAGAACAAGTATTTTGTTTCGTTTTCACAAACTTTGGGTTATGAGACTGAAAATTAGCCTCATGGGCATTTACATAAATGGATATATGATTATAAGAGCTTAAATAAATTATCTAATTTTAAATCATGCTTAGTCAGGATTAGATTTTATGCCGACAACTGGAGGGTTTTCAAACTTGCCATCATTCCCTGTAAACTAGTAGTTTGTCAAGATAAAAATGATGGACTGTAGTATGAGCGTCTCGCTCACGCGGGCATCTTGCCCGCACTACCAAAAACCTGTCAAAATAAATTTGACAGACTACTAGAAACAAACCAATTGTCCCAGTCCAAAGTAGAATTACAGGATGCCCTAAAGTTAGAGCCGAAAAATAGTCGTTGTCATAGTTTAATCGCAATGGTATATTTCCGGCAAAATCAACTGAAAATGGCAAAAATTCACTTTGATAATGCCCTGAAAATAGATCCTAATGAAAAAATCGCTTTGGAATGGAAACCCAAGGTAGATCAAGCTTTAGGAATTAGAAACAGTGGTTCTCAAGGGAGTTCCGCTTCTAAAACTGAAGAGAAGCAACCAGATAAGTCTGGAAAAAGTGGTTTGTTTGGTGGTTTGTTTGGTGGGAAGAAAAAATAATGGTGTATCAACCAGCAGCGGGAGCAAGAGATCTACTACCTTTAGATGTGGCGCAAAAACGCTGGATTGAAGATAGATTAGAACAAGTATTTCAACGTTGGGGATATCACAGGATTATCACCTCAACTCTGGAACGAATGGATACCCTCATGGCAGGTGAAGCAATTCAGCGTCACATGGTGATTCAACTCCAAAATAGTCAAAATGAAGAATTGGGATTGCGTCCAGAATTGACGGCTTCTATCGCCCGCACAGTGGTGACTCGCATGACAGATGCGACCTATCCCCAGCGACTATATTACAACGCTAATGTTTTTCGCCGTAATTGGGAAGGCCGCCATAATCGTCAGCAAGAGTATTATCAAGCTGGGGTGGAGTTACTGGGTGCGGGGGGATTATTAGCCAATGCGGAAGTATTGCTATTAGTCGCAGATTGTTTAACAGCATTGGGTTTACAAGGGTGGCGGTTAATTTTAGGGGAAGCGGGAATTACACGCTCCCTCCTCAATGCTTTTCCCCCGGAAATCAGAAATCAAGTCCGCAGGGCGATCGCTAACTTGGATAGTATAGCTATTGATACCTTACCTTTGAGCGAAGAACTCCGCCAACGCGCTAAAATTATGTTGGATTTGCGGGGTGATAGTCGAGAGGTTTTAGAAAAAGTCAGCAGTTTACATCTAGAACCAGACCAGCATGAGGCAATAAATAACCTCAAATCCCTAGTAGCATTACTAGACGGCAAATTTCCTTTAATCCTTGATTTGAGCCTAATTCAAACTATTGACTACTACACAGGCATTGTTTTTGAAGTAGTTAGTGAGACAAATTCCCAAGCACAGATTTTAGGAAGTGGTGGTCGTTATGACCAATTACTAGGTTTATATCATCCCCAAAAAGAAAATATTCCCGGTATCGGCTTTGAACTGAATATTGATGATTTATACCAAATTCTCCTATTAAATCAGCAATTACCCCAGGATATCCCCGCTAGTAATTGGTTAGTCGTCCCAGAAACCCCCGGCGCTGAAGCTGCGGCTTTTGCCTATGCTGAGAAATTACGTAACTCTGCCGATTTAATTAGAGTAGAACTAGACTTAGGAGATAGGGACGCAGAGGCGATTCGTCAATATGCAAGCGATCGCAACATTGCCCAAATAGCCTGGATTAAAGCCGATGGTTCACACACCATTGAAGCAGGATGTTAAAAATAGGAATCTTGGTAAACTTTCCCAAAATCAATCCAAAATCCAAAATCTAAAATCTAAAATCCAAAAAAGAGGGAATCGGAAAAAATGCCACATACTATTGTTACAAACGTTTGTGAAGGTGTTGCTGACTGCGTAAGTGCTTGTCCTGTAGCTTGTATTCATGAAGGTCCAGGGAAAAACGTTAAAGGTACAGGTTGGTACTGGATTGACTTCGCTACCTGTATAGATTGTGGCATCTGTCTGCAAGTTTGCCCAGTGGAAGAGGCGATTTTACCAGAAGAAAGACCAGAATTGCAAAAAATCACAGCATAGTCAGAAGTTACAGAATCTAGAATCCAGAATCCAGGGAATTTATTCCCTGTCTTATAGCTAAAGTCGGTTAAAACCGACTATTGTGTCCTTATTTCTTCAATTGAAAACATGAAGGTTGATTTTTAGGTAATTAGAGTGCGTTTTAACGCACTTTAGCTATAAGACCGGAAATTTATTTCCGGGCGGGTAGGTCAGCTAACAGATAAGCTATTTTAAGCTTCAGTTGACAGGAGTAAGCATTACCAAATCCCTACAAATGTCTAATCACAAATGACTAATAACTATTTATTAAAGGTAGAAAATGTCCACGCTGGATATATTAAAGATGTAGATATTTTGCAAGGTATCAACTTTCACATTGCACCAGGAGAATTAGTCACAGTCATTGGTCCCAATGGTGCAGGTAAATCCACCTTAGTAAAAACTATTTTTGGACTTTTAACACCTCATACTGGAACTATTACCTTTAAAGAGAAAAATTTAATTGGTTTAAAATCAAATCAAATTGTCGCCAAAGGAATGTCTTATGTTCCGCAAATTGCTAATGTTTTTCCATCTTTAACCATAGATGAAAACTTAGAAATGGGGGCTTTTGTTAGGAATATCCCATTAAAACCGCTTAAAGATAAAATATACACCATGTTTCCCCGATTGAGCGATCGCCGTCGTCAACGCGCGGGAACTCTTTCCGGTGGAGAAAGGCAAATGTTAGCAATGGGAAAAGCATTAATGTTAGAACCCAGTTTACTGCTTTTAGATGAACCTTCCGCCGCATTATCTCCCATTTTGGTAACTCAAGTATTTGAGCAAATTAAACAAATTAAAGCATCAGGAACTGCGATAGTTTTAGTCGAACAAAATGCCAGAAAAGCCTTAGAGATGGCAGATCGTGGTTATGTGTTAGAATCAGGGAAAGATGCTATGTCAGGACCAGGTAGAGAATTATTAAATGATCCGAAAGTGGGAGAGTTATATTTAGGTGCTGGAAAGAGACATTGAAAACAAAAACAAGATCCCCGACTTCTTCAAGAAATCGGGGATCTAAAAAAACAAGATCCCCGACTTCTTCAAGAAGTCGGGGATCTAAAACATCCTAGGAATATACTATTTATGACAACACAAACAATATCACCGGAAATATATCAAGGCCAATTTGGGGAATTTACAATTACCGAGAGCGATCGCCAAAGTGTGATAATTTATCGGGCAGGATTAATGATAGCAGCCCTGTGTTTTGCCATTGGTAGCGGTTTAGTCCTATTCTATCCCCAACCCGCTGCAATTGCCGCCCTGACCCCTCTCTACACCTGTTTTAGTATTGCACTTGGAGTTAGTTTATTAACTATTCATATTTACATGGCATTTTTGCACCGAATTCTCCAAGTTTTTTGGATAATTGGCAGCATTTGTGCCTTTATTTTTGGACATAGTGATAGTCAAGCATTTGCAATTACTATTTATAATCAACCCCTAACCATATTAGGAATTGGTTTTACCTTTGCAGCTTTGACAGGAATTTTTTTCAAAGAAGGTTTTTGTTTCCATCGTTTAGAAACCAAAATCTTAACCCCCCTTGTTCCCTTACTACTATTAGGACATTTAACCGGAATTTTATCAACACCAGCAGAACCGATTTTATTAGCAACTTGGGCAATTTTCTTCTTAATATTTGCTGTGAGAAAAATTATCCAACCCATTCCTCCCGACATTGGCGATAAATCAGTATTTGATTATTTAAAAAATCAACATTTAGCAAAAGTTTAATCTAATTGCACAGAATAAAAATCATCCGTATTCATCCGCGTCCATCTGCGTTTATCTGCGTTAAATCATTCTAAAAATCTTAATTTCGTATGTCAAATCCAGAAGAACGTAAATATTGGTTAGCCTGGTCACAAATTTCGGGAATTGGTCCGATATTACTACAAAGAGTACAACAGCACTTTGGTAATTTAGAAACAGCTTGGAAAGCCAGTCCTGGAGAATTACGAAAAGTTGAAGGTTTCGGATTTCAAACATTAGAAAAAGTTGTTCAACAAAAATCCCGTTTAAACCCAGAACAACTCCTCATTCAACACCAACAAATAAACCCCCATTTCTGGACACCAGCAGACTCAGAATATCCCCAATTACTGCGAGAAATCCCCAGTCCACCCCCATTATTGTACTATCGGGGAGAAGTTGACTTACAGGAAAATTCAGGACAAAAACCCTTAGTGGGAATTGTGGGAACTCGTCAACCTACAGAATATGGAATTAAATGCAATACCCGTGAATGAAATTGTCAAACTGCTTGTGGGGGAAGGATTTTCAAGTCTTTTTCTATATCTCTGATTTCAGATTTATGGGAAGAGTTTTTGCGCTTGAATTTGGACATTTTAATTTTGACAACACGGGGATTAATACGTTTTCGTCGGGGGCGATCAATTTCAGACTGGGAAATTAATGATAATAAATATTGATGTTGAATTTCTCGTAATTTTAAGGATGAATGGCTGATGAGTTGTACTAAATCTATAACTAGTTGCAAAGATTCAAGAAAACTAAGGAGTAAAGGATTTTTATTATATTCGTTAGCAGATTGGTAAATTAAATCGCGGAGTAGATTATAAGCAATTAACATAGCATAAAGTTCTTGTTCGACTAATTCAGATGTTTTGCTCCGAAAAATAGTGGGCATTTGTCCTTTGAGCGTAGCACATTGATGTGTTTTTATTTCACAGAAACTAATTTCCACCTCCCATCTGCAATGATAGTGAATAATTAATTCTTTGGCAGAAATATTAGGGTCAATAATACTAGTAACTAAACGACGAGGGAGAAAACCAGGAATTTGATATTCAATAACTCGGACAATGATACTTTCCTGATTCCATTGTTTATGCGATTCTGTAGATTTTTCTAAATTGAGAATTTTGCCATTAATTTCTGATAAATAACTTCCATCTGGATATCTAGCCATGTATCCATCTGGCAAACGAGAATCAGAGATAACAGGTAGTTTAACATTAGAAGCTACCCTAAGTAAAAAGTCGCATTCTTTTGTACGAATACTAAAAATAGTTGCAAAGGAATATAAACCAGCATCTAATAAAAATAATAAGTTTTTCTGGTTAAATTGTGCCAGTAATTTAGTCATTAAAGTCCTTTCACCAGTTCCTTTACCTTGGCTCGAACCATAGGTAAAATCTAGGATCAGGCGTGTTGATGCTGATATTAATGTGACTATTCTCAGCATGGGAAAAGCACTTTCTCCTCGACCACATTTAGACTTCCCAAATTTATCACGATTACTTTCAGTATCAGGTGTCGTACCTGTGGAACCATCAAATATTACTGTAGTCCATTTATGAAAGTCATATTTCAATGTTGTCAAACTAGAAGTGAGTTTTTTAAATATTAGTTGAAAAACTGTTAATCCTATACGAACTCTGGCATGACTCATAGCACCTTCAGAAATAAGTTGTTTTGGTAGACAACAGGATAACCACCTCAATCCTGATATCATCCAATCCATTATTCCTAAATAACTTAAATCACGACGGATAGTGGAGAGAATTACAAACCAAATGACAAACGTTGGTACTAGAATCGTTCCTTGACGACATTTACTTGATGAAACACTCGCCAAAGATTCTTTGATAATAGTTGATAAATGTTTTGCAATTGGTTGCAGATCATATTCTGTCGTAAACTGAGTAAGCATCTGATGATGTTCTTTTTGAATTCCCATACAAAACTGTCAAGGATGACTTGAAATAAACTCTTATAAAGCTTAAATATTCTTTCATATTTTGTCAATATATACTATCAGGCTACTCATTTTGGAGCAGGAATAAAAATTCTCGACGAAAAAAATGACACATTTATGATTTTTTAAATTTGATTTCAAATAATTGACAAGATTGATGATTTATAAATTCAAGAAAAATCTCATGATCATATAATTTTAGATACATTTTGCCTGGAGTTTAGACTAAACTGAAGTTATTTTTATGCCTTAATATTTGCAGAATTAATATTAGTAATTATTTGTAGGCTATTAATTTCATTCACGGGTATTGGAATTAAATGGACGCGTCAAATTAGTACCGCATTAGCCAAAAATGGTTTTACCGTTGTTTCTGGAATGGCCGAAGGAATAGACACCGAAAGTCACGCAGCAGCAATGAAAGCCGGAGGAAGAACAATAGCAGTGGTGGGAACAGGAGTAGATGTTATTTATCCCTATAAAAATCAAAGTTTATATAAACAGATTTTGACATCTGGAATAGTAATTAGTGAATATCCCGCGAAAACCACACCAAACCGCACCCATTTTCCCCGTCGAAATCGCATCATTGCTGGTTTAAGTCGTGCGGTATTAGTCATAGAAGCAGGAATAAAATCTGGTGCTTTAATCACAGCTACTTATGCGAATGAATTTTGTCGAGATGTTTACGCATTACCAGGAAGAATTGATGATCAACCATCCCAAGGTTGTTTAAAATTAATTAGTCAAGGTGCAGGTTTAATTAATCAAGAACTCAGTGAACTATTAACCCTGTTGGGTGCGATTCCCCAAATAGATATAGAAACTACTATAATTAAATCCCCTCCTCCTAACTTACCACCAGAATTACAACAAGTCATAGATACTTTAACTATTGATGCTTTATCTTTTGATTTTATAATTCAAAAAACAGGTATGAATGCGGCTTTAGTTTCTAGTTCTTTATTACAATTAGAACTCATGGGTTTAATTACCCAACTTCCAGGAATGCGATATCAAAAATGTTAAAATAATGGTGAGAACGTTATAAAATTTACGCAAACAAGTTTAATTTTTGCTTGTAGTCTAGCAAAAACTACCTCACCATCTGTTACTTGTCCATTCTTAATCTGTTCAGTTCCTACCGCTATTTTTCCCCGTAGTTCCTCCAGTCTTCTTTCTCTGTCCAGCAGCAAACTAAAAGCCTCATTTACTGCATCTTCTATATTTTCAAATCGCCCCGTGTCAATATAAGCTTGTATTAATTCCTCTGTTTCAGGTTTAATTTGAATATTCATAATGTATTCTCCATCTGATAGATAGCCTTAACGCTGTTCTAACAATAAACCCACATTTTCTGCAACACCGAATTTTGAATTATTTTTGGAATTATTTATAAGGAAGAACGCCGAAAACCCTTGAAAATGTGGCTGACTCAGGAAGCCACATTTGGGCTTGAGACAAGGGATGAAGGCTAGAGGCTTTCCTTTATCCTGCATTGACGTTAATTTGAAAATTTGAAATAATTTCAAATTTTAATCCATATTCGTGATACAATTAAATTGTCACTAAAGACATAAAAAGCTACCGAGGGACTCTCGGAAAGTTACGCTTGTCAGATATGATTTCGCCCGCCAGGGCAAACGAAATCAGGGCAAGAACCCAAATATTTAAGGAACCCTGCCTGAAACTGGGATAACTGAGGGATATAGACTGAAACTCTCTATAGAATCTCCGCGTCTTTAGACCGGGGAGTGTCAATGTTGTGGATAATATTGCGGAGTCAATTGTGGAGTCATCACAGGCGGTGGATAACTGCCTACAGGCATATTATTAACCATCCCATTAGGCATAGCTGGATTCATCAACTGTGGTTGAATAGGTTGCTGAATCAAGGGTTGAACAGGTGGTTGATAATTAGAAATAGGTGGAGTTATTGGTTGAGTAACTGGTTGATTATTTGTCGGATTGCTGGGTGTGACTGTAGCTTGGCTAAAATGTTGATAAGCAGCGCTAGAAATAGAACTAATTAATTTTGCAGCGCGAGGATCATTATTGGGACGTTTTACCATGATAGCGGCAATATAACGCTTACCTGTCGGGACATCAATCAACCCCGCATCTGCCAACATAGTACCAATGTCACCTGTTTTATGATAAGCATTTGCGCCTTTTCCTAAGCCAGCAGGTAAAAGATTATCTCGTTCAGTGCGACTCATGATATTAAGAATTAAATCACGCGATCGCATACTCACCATATTACCTTGATTCACCATCGAGATCAAATTCCCCAATTCTCGCGGACTAGTAGTATTAGTCCCTTCTAAATCCGGGAGAGGATTACGAATCATCGTCGTTATCAGTCCCCAACTGCGAAAACGCCCATTTAACGCCTCTTGTCCACCCAATTTAGCGACCAGCATATTCGTGGCTGTATTGTCGCTAATTGTAATCATCTTCGTAGCTACATCAAGAGCCGTGTATTTGCTGCCTGTGGGTTGATATTGCATATTTCCCGAACCCCCGACAATCATCTCCTTTTGCAAAGTCAACATTTCATCCAGGCGGATTTTACCCCCATCCACATCCTGGAAAAAAGCAATCAAAATCGGGATTTTAATCGTGCTGGCCGCAGCAAAACTTATATTACTATTAATATCTATATAACCACCATTATCTAAATCTAATAAAAACACCCCTGGTATCAAATCAGAATTAGCGGTGGTGAGAGTTTGCAAAGAATTTTTTAAAGGAGTAATTTCCTGAGCCAGATATAAGCTTGTATTAGAACTTTGAGATGATTTTTGAGAAGTTGTAGTTTGAGCTACCGACATAACTGAATTAATGCGATTAGCAGGGTCTAGGAATGACAACAACGTACCCACAATCGCACCGACACCCACCCCGACAATCAACAACCGCAAGGCATATAACATGGTTCTAGCCATGGGTTTTAACCTGGTCTTGCGTGATCCTTTTCTGGCTATTTTCGGCTTTTCCATGGGTATCGTCTTTAATCTCACATTCCCCGGTGGCGAAATTTGAGTATTCTTCTTGACCGTAGGGACGGGTTTAACACCTGGGGGCATCATCTTCCGTGATGCTGGTCTTCGCCCCCCAGACGGGATAGGCGCAGAACTGATATGATTATTTATACAAGCCAATGCTGCCGCTTCTCTTGGGCTAGAAACTGCCGGCTGATTGATAACTTTTTTCTGTCCCGTCTTGGAGACTGGACGTTTACGCCGGCGACGCTGTACAGGTTGCCTTTGTGATATAGGTATGAGTTTGTCACTCGTTTCTGACATAGCTACTCCTTGTCACCCTCGACCCAGATTGTAAATTTATGCACCTTGATACTCAGTTTACCTTTTGGGACTAAGTAGCATTTTTGTGTCTAGTCTACTTTATATTTATCTTTTTGGGTAATCAGTTAGGTACATGATAACCCAAATTGGCGTTTTTAATATTGCGGTTAGTCAACAGTCAGAAGATTTACATGAAATTATGTAAATTAAAATTGCCATGCAGACAATTTGCATAATCAAAACTACTAGAAGCCTTACCACAGATATCTTTATTCATTTTCAAGTTTTGATTTTTAATTGCTGAGGTATCTAAAATTAATATTACCCGGACTCCTAGCCAATAGCCAGAAGTAATTAAGTATTCCTGGTAATTGAATATCATGTCAAAATGATTTGTCTAATTTAGTCATTATCAATGATATTTCAAAGTTCGGATTAGTGGTATTTAATTATGAGTACATTTTAAATTGTTATCAGTTTGACATCTATGGCATTCAAGAAATCTAATTAATAAAATTAATTAGCATTATTTAGATTTTATTAATCAGAAAGAACACATAATAAATACTGATGTAGATAATTTCTGTATTTATTATGATCTGACAAAAAGTCCTAGTAATTAATTAGCAGCAACCTCATTTAAACCAGTCTTGAATTTGTTTGCGTAGCTTGTCATAGGCATTATTTTAAATTGGTTAACAGGGTGTTTAAATAACTACCAAAATTTGAGCCTCGCTCAACAACATCACCACAAAAGTTAAGCGATGAATATGTTTGGTAATTGGGGCAGCACCCTGAAAAGGAATTTCCTATCACTGATTTTATCCATATTGCTGCCAACATTTGGGATAAGTGACTCTGTTATGGCAGCAGAACAAATTCATGCTTCTTATTCAGCACTAGAAATTTCTATCCCCATTAGTGCCTTAGAAAGCTATGCTAAATATGGAATAATTAATCCAGATTTAGCCGGATATTATCAATATATTCCCAAAAACAAACTGCCAGAAGTAAGGAAGATTTTAATGCAGCCGCTGAAAATTAGTCCGGCTGTAGCTGCCCAATTTCTTGACACCCAACAAGGGAAATTTATCTTACAAAGATTAGCAGAATTAATTAAAACTAAATCCCATTATCCAAAATTTGTATCTCAGTCATTACGCACAGCCTTAATTGCCGCTGCGGCTGAACCGGAAGGGTTGAATTTATTAAATTTATTACGTAAATATCCTCAAAATAATATTAAAATTGATATGGTTTCCAGCATGAAAATTGCTGATGAATTGGAGAAAATGATCAGCGAAACTGAAAAAACTATTTCCGCATTAATCCAAACATCAAAATTAGAAGCTGCTAAAATCTCCCAAGCTAATTTGTCACCATTCCCAAAATTGCCAAATCAACCCAATCTTTTAGCAACAAAACAAACAACCAAGTTTTTTGACTCTTCAAGAAATAGACATTTATCCACAGATATATATATTCCTAATACCCAAAATCCTGCCCCTGTAATTGTTATTTCCCATGGCTTAGGTTTGGATAGTAGTAATTTTCGTTATTTAGCAAATCATTTAGTTACAAATGGTTTTGCTGTAATTATTCCCAATCATCCTGGTAGTAATACTCAACAATTACAATCTTTAATTAAGGGTAATAGTAATCAAGTCACGCACCCCAATGAATTTAAAGATAGACCTTTAGATATCAAATATATTTTAGATCAATTAGAGTCAGATTCACAATTTCAGCACCGATTTAACTTACAACAAGTAGGCATATTTGGACAGTCATTAGGAGGTTATACTGCCTTAGCTTTAGCAGGGGCAAAAATTAACTTTCAACAACTAAAGGCAGACTGTGATCACGACAAATTGCGAAATACTTGGAATATGTCTTTACTGTTGCAATGTCAAGCTTTAGAATTGCCCAACCAGTCAGGACAAGAGTACAACTTACAAGATACCAGAATCAGAGCAGCGATCGCTGTTAATCCCATCACCAGTTCTATTTTTGGACAAGCCGGTTTAAGCCAAATTCACACCCCAATCATGATCATTGGTAGTAGTGAAGATACCGTTGCCCCAGCCTTATATGAGCAAATTGTCCCTTTTTCTTGGATTACTCATCCCCAGAAATATTTAGTCATGCTACTTGGTGGTACGCATTTTTCCACCATTGGGAATAGCAATCCTGACAGTACACAAATGGCATTACCAACAGATATGATCGGTGATGCTTCTCAAGCTCATGATTATATCAATGCTTTGAGTTTACCTTTCTTCCAAACCTATATAGCCGAAAAACTAGAATATCTTTCCTATCTTAACGCCGCCTATGCTGAAAGTATTTCTAGTCAGTCTCTCGGTTTAAATCTTGTCCAGTCTCTTGATCATCTCAAAATAGCACCAACTTTAGGTGAGCATTTCCCAGAAACCAACCCCGTTAAAAAAAGACTTTCTCATACCATCGTCCATTTTGGATTTTGGCTGCTGGGTATCGGTATTTCCCTATTGCATTTGATTTAAATCCCCGACTTCTTCAGGAAGTCTGGGATCTCCTATTTCCTATTTGTGTGAAAATACAAAGATCTCAACTCTAAAATCTAAAATTGTGCAAGGCTTTCTCAATTTAAACAAACCATTTGACTGGACTTCTCATGACTGCGTAGCCAAAGTCCGCAAACTACTGAACATGAAACGAGTCGGACACGCAGGAACTTTAGACCCTAAAGCTACCGGAGTATTACCAATAGCCTTGGGTAAAGCCACCAGATTATTACAATATTTACCAGGAGAAAAGGCTTATCAAGCCACTGTTCGGCTGGGGATACAAACTACTACAGATGATTTAGAAGGGGAAATTATTACCTCTGTACCCTGTCCAGGATTGGATTTGGAGAATATCAAAACCGTCCTTTCCCAGTTTATCGGTAAAATTGAGCAAATCCCCCCCAGCTACAGCGCCATTCAAGTTGATGGCCAACGCTTATATGATTTAGCGCGGAAAGGGGAAAAAGTTGAAGTTCCCGTGCGAACAGTCGAAATTTCCCAAATTCAGGTGTTAGATTGGCGAGATGGAGATTTTCCAGAATTAGATCTAGCCATATCCTGTGGTTCGGGAACATATATTCGTGCGATCGCCCGTGATTTAGGTACAATATTAAACACAGGTGGCACTCTATCTGCCCTAATCCGCACAGAAAGCAGCAGTTTTCAGCTTCAAACCAGTCTCAGCTTCACAGATTTAGCCACCGAAATCGAAAACGGCAGATTTCAACCCATATCCCCAGACGCACCATTACAACACCTAAAATCCCTAAATTTACCAACAGAATCAGCCAAAAGATGGTGTCAAGGTCAAAAAATTTCCCTCAATCTTGATATTCCCGACTTTGTGCGAGTTTATGAAACCCAAACCAATTTTTTAGGAATTGGGAAATTAACCAATGATTTATTAGTTCCCCAAATGGTGTTTTATGAATATCCAAATTAAAAATTAAACAATTATAAATTAAATAAAGAACTGCTGTAAGGAGTTGTCAATTCAATTAACCTGGAAGGGTTTTTGGCATTCTCCTTATAAGTTCATAATTCTCCTGATAAATTCACAACAAATTCACAAAAATAGCACAATTCATCCTGTACATGACTCTTTTTCGGGAATTACTCTAATATACATTCGGGTGCATATAACCGTTGTGAGGAGTAAATTTTGAGAAAAGTAAAACTTTTATGTATGTTATTACGCCCAAACTGGCTAAATTTCATAGGTACAACTTTGTTAGGCTATATATGGGCTACCACCACTCTTTCAGTTGCCCCTGCTTATGCAACAGATGAGATAGCGTCTAAAACCCATAGCAGTAAGGAATTAATAACTAATCAAGCCGCCTTAAAGACTAACTTACCGGATCTGCAAGAGGTGTTAGCGAAAATAGAATCAAGGCAGAAGGTTAAATCTCTGTTTGAGCAAAAAGAAGTAGGGATCATTGCTCAAACAGAGACTCCAGTCCCTGTCAATAACAGTCAAATTGATGCTGATAAATTACGCCAAGATTTATTAGTTGATCCCCTTGTCAAAGTAATTCCAGCCAAGCGAACCTACTCTCCTTCACTTACCTTTGCTACGCCAAGCGCCTTTGGAGCTACCTGGGGTGACGTTTTCATAGGGGCATCCGCAGCAACCGCTGGTAAAGCTAGAACTCAACCAGACGGGAGTATTAGTATGGGTTTTGGGTTAGGAGATGCCCGGAAACTAATCGGTCTAGAACTTGGCTATAACATTGGCAGTATCAAGAGTTTTGGTGCAAATGGAACTTTTGACCTCAAAGCCAACCGCATTATCTATGCTAAAAACAACACTCAAATAGCCGCGGCTGCTGGCTGGAGAACTTTTGCATCGCACGTTGGTGGTGGAGAAACAGTGAGACCTTCCGGTGTCTATGGTGTGGTCACAAGTTACTCCCTATTAAAGCCTAAGGATACTGTTAATAAAATGCCCATCTCCTTTTCCGTAGGAGCCGGTGGTGGTGATTTCCGCACAGGTGATGCAAGTACAGGTGTATTTGCTGGAGTTGGGGTACAAGTTCATCCCCAAATAGGTGTGGGTATGGGCTGGAGTGGAGTTGGTTTAAATGTTGGGGCTTCTTTCGTACCTATATCTACTATTCCCTTGACCATTAATGCCGTCGGCGCGGATCTTACTGATACTAGCCAAGGCGGCACAGTCTTTGTTCTAAGTGTAGGCTATGGATTCAATTTCTTACCTAAATAAACACTTCAATTTTGAGAAAATCACCATGTTAAAAATCAGAACTTTTATTCTTGCCCTCAGTCTCACTCCCCTATTGGCGCTCAATTGGCAGACCTCTAGCCCAGCCCAAACTTCGCCCAGTCTGGGTACAGCCGGGAGTATGAGTGGCGCTCCTGGACCAGTTAATACGAGTCCTAGTGTGGGGACTGCTGGTGGCATGAGTGGCGGTGGCAACACTAGCACCAGTGGTAATACTATTTCCAACCCCGATCCCAGTGTCGGAACTGCTGGTGGTCAGAGTGGCGGTGGAACTACTGGCTCTAATGGTAATACTAATTCTAATCCCAGTGTCGGCAATGCTGGCGGTCAGAGTGGCGCTGATCAAGAGACAGCCAACAATGGTAATCCCGATGAGAATACCAGTGCCAGTGGCGGGAATGCTGGCGGTCAGAGTGGCGCTGATCAAGAGACAGCCAACAATGGTAATCCCGAAGAAAATACCAGTGCCAGTGGCGGGAATGCTGGTGGTCAGAGTGGCGCTGGTGAAGAGACAGCTAACAATGGTAATCCCGACGAGAATACCAGTGCTAGTGGCGGGAATGCTGGTGGTCAGAGTGGCGCTGGTAACGAGACAGCTAACAATGCCGACAATGGTGGCAATAATAATGAAGGAAATGATCAGAATCCTTCAGGTTCTGGAGAAACTCTTATACCTAGAGCATCTTCTATTCGCATCATCCGCACACCAGCCGGAAGGACAATGAGGATTAGAATAAAAAGCACTCAGAGAGAACTAAATGCGGCTGCTCTTAACCTATTAAATAGCAACAATTCTGGAGTTTTAGTAGCCCTCTTGCAAGGCGGATCAATTGGACAGACCGCATCTGATAACTTGACAAATTTCCTAAGTAATGCAGGTGTTAATGCAGACTTAGGAAATAATTTGAGAGTCATCCTCAGTAGGATTGTACCCAATCAGGGAAATGCGGATGTAGATATTAACCAGTTGAATAATGGTATTAATACTTACAACCAGATTATTCAACAAAGTAGTCCGGTGACTTTGCAAGCGCTTTCACAAAGCCAAGATTTTGTGGCAATTGGTAAAGCGCTAAAAGAATTGAGAGCAGCGGTCAACTAATCTCAAACCCAATCACACATTAACAAAAAATAACGGGGAGACACAAGAGCTTCTCCGTTATTTTTTGTTAATTTGAGAAAGTTACATAAAAAAGTTAAGTTGATAATAGGCGAAGATAACGGGGAAATAAAAGTGAGTCCTGGATTTGATTACGATTTAGTGATTATCGGCGCTGGTGTGGGTGGTCATGGTGCTGCTTTACACGCTATCAGTTGCGGTCAGAAAACAGCAATTATTGAAGCTGGAGATATGGGAGGAACTTGTGTAAACAGGGGTTGTATTCCTTCTAAGGCATTACTCGCGGCTTCAGGAAAGGTGAGGGAATTACGTAATGCCCATCATCTCAAGTCTTTGGGAATACAGATTGGCAATGTCGAGTTTGAACGGCAAGCGATCGCTGATCATGCTAACAATCTCGTATCCAAAATTCAAGGGGACTTAACCAACAGTCTCAAACGCTTGGGAGTTGAGATTATCCGAGGTTGGGGCAAGGTATCTGGGACACAAAAAGTTACCATCGTCACAGATAAAGGTGAGAAAACCATCACCGCCCAAAATATCATCCTTTCCCCTGGTTCTGTCCCCTTTGTTCCCCCTGGAATTGAAGTAGACGGCAAAACTGTATTTACCAGTGACCAAGGCGTTAAATTAGAAACTCTACCCAAGTGGGTGGCGATTATTGGTAGCGGTTATATCGGCTTAGAATTTTCTGATGTTTACTCGGCTTTAGGTTGTGAAATTACCTTAATTGAAGCCCTCAGTGAGTTAATGCCAGGATTTGATCGGGATATTGCTAAACTGGCAGAACGGGTTTTAATTAACCCCCGCGATATTGAAACCAAAGTCGGTATTTACGCCAAAAAAGTCATTCCTGGTTCACCAGTAGTCATTGAGTTGGCTGACTTTGAAACTAAAGAAGATTTAGAAGTTCTCGAAGTTGACGCTTGTTTAGTCGCTACCGGTCGGGTTCCCGCTACTCAAAATCTTGGTCTAGAATCCGTTGGCGTTGAACTTGACCGCCGCAATTTTATTCCTGTCAATGATAATATGGCGGTATTGGCCAATGGGGAAGTTATCCCCCATCTCTGGGCTATTGGTGATGCTACCGGCAAAATGATGTTAGCTCATACTGCATCTGCCCAAGGGATCATTGCTGTAGAAAATATCTTGGGTCGTCAGAAAACAGTTGACTATCGCAGCATTCCTGCGGCTGCTTTTACCCATCCAGAAGTTAGTTATGTGGGCTTAACAGAAACCGCCGCCCATGCTTTAGGATTAACTCAAGGTTTTGAAGTCGCCACCAGTAAGAGTTACTTTAAAGGTAATTCCAAGGCTTTGGCGGAAAATGATACTGATGGAATGACGAAGGTAATTTATCGCAAAGATACTGGCGAGGTCTTAGGTGTACATATCTTTGGTCCCCACGCCTCGGATTTAATTCACGAAGCCGCAGCCGCTATTGCTAATCGTCAATCTATCCAAACTCTTGCTTACCTGGTTCACGCTCATCCAACGCTTTCAGAAGTTTTAGATGAAGCTTATAAACGGGCATTAGTAAGTTAATAGAAGAATTAAGGAGTTACAGGTGATAGGTAATAGGTAATGGGGAAGAGAAAAATGTTCTTTCTTCTTCATTCTTCTTTCCGAACTCCTGACTCCTGACTCATGACTCATGACTCCTGACTCCTTAAAAAATATGCAAATCCGTCGTCGTTCACCTAGCCCAGTTATTAATATTTCTATACTTCAGTATCAATCCGCTATAGAAGGGGCTGCACCAAATAATATTCTAGAAGAAATTGTCTGGCAGAAAGAAACAGAAGTTGAGAAAATGCGAGAAAGGCTACCTTTGCGGGAATTGCAAACACAAGCCCTATCAGCACCACCAACTCGTGATTTTGTTAATGCCTTGCGTCAAGGTAAAACTAATCCGGCTTTGATTGCTGAAGTCAAAAAAGCTTCTCCCAGTAAAGGGGTATTTAGGGAGGATTTTGACCCAGTAGCGATCGCTCAATCTTATCAAAAAGGTGGAGCTAGTTGTCTTTCTGTGCTGACAGATGTTAAATTTTTCCAAGGTAGTTTTGAAAATCTATCCTTAGTCCGTTCAGCGGTAGATTTACCTTTACTGTGCAAGGATTTTATTATCTATCCTTACCAAATGTATTGGGCGCGAATTCATGGAGCAGATGCAGTTTTATTAATAGCAGCAATTCTTAATGATCAAGATTTGCAATACTTTATCAAAATTGCTAATAACTTGAAAATGGCAGCTTTAATAGAAGTGCATAATTTAGCAGAATTAGATCGGGTGTTAGCCTTAGATGATGTTTCTTTAGTCGGGATTAATAATCGCAACTTGGAGGATTTTTCTGTTGATTTACAAACAACTTGTCAATTACTCACAGATAGAGGTGGACAATTACAAGCAAAAAACATTCTTGTGGTCAGCGAATCAGGATTGCATCACCCAGAGGATTTAAGTGTAGTTAAAAAAGCAGGTGCATCCGCTGTACTGATTGGTGAATCCTTGGTAAAACAACCAGATCCTCAATTAGCAATAGCCAATCTCTTTGCTTAATTACAGCCTTAAATGCCATATAAAACAAGGGTTTACATCCTCATTTTTCCTCTAGCCTGTAACTGAATAACTGCAATTATTTATTTCTTGTGTAACAATTAATTTGGAGTTAACTAAAGTTTAACTAAATTAAAAATTAAACATCCCTAAGTTTCAACTTCATAATAAATTACATGAAGCCAATTCCTTTACCTTCTCCTATCCATTACGAACTTATACTTCAACTTTTAGAAAGACAAACAATGACTTCTCTGGGTCAAAACCAAGACCTCCGCAATCAAGTTAATCAACTGATTATTACCATGCGAAAAGCTGCATCCCAACAAAAGCGACTAGAAGAAAGTTTTCAATCTTCTTCTCTGAGCATTGATCACCGTTGGTCTATTAATCATTTTGGTGATAAAGTGGATTGCTCCTGATGAATGTCTATTTCCACCTGAACAAAAACCCAGCCCTGCAACAGCGGGGTTAATTAACAGTTTTTAACTGGCATTCCTACGAAAAATTTAGTAGGTTTTTTTTGTGTTTTTATCCCCTGTAGCGGTTAATTTGGATTGTATTGAAATTTTCAACTAGGACACAAACAAACATGGACGATAAATTGATGCTGATGATTCCTGGTCCTACCCCAGTTCCAGAACCTGCTTTACTAGCATTAGCTAAACACCCCATTGGTCACCGCAGCGGTGAATTTAGTAGCATGATGGCAGAGGTGACGGAAAACCTCAAATGGCTACATCAAACCGCCAGTGATGTATTGATGTTAAACGTCAGTGGGACTGGGGCTGTAGAAGCAGGAATGATTAATTTTCTTTCTCCAGGCGATCGCATTTTAGTCGCTTCTAATGGTAAATTCGGGGAACGTTGGGTAGAAGTTGGTCAAGCTTTTGGCTTAAATGTGGAAACAGTTACCGCAGAATGGGGACAACCCTTAGACCCAGCCCAATTTGCAACTAAACTCCAAGCTGATACCAACAAAGAAATCAAAGCTGTCATTATCACCCACAGCGAAACCTCAACAGGTGTCATTAATGACCTAGAAGCTATTAACCGCCACGTTAAAGAACATGGAGAGGCTTTAATTATTGTGGATGCTGTCACCAGTTTAGGGGCTTACAATGTCCCTGTAGACGCTTGGGGTTTGGATGTAGTCGCTTCTGGTTCACAAAAAGGTTACATGATTCCCCCAGGTTTAGGATTTGTCTCTGTCAGTCCTAAAGCTTGGGAGGCTTATAAAACCGCAAAATTGCCTAAGTATTATTTAGATTTAGGTAAATATCGGAAAGCCACTGCTAAAAATACCACTCCCTTTACTCCTCCCGTCAACTTAATGGTGGCACTACATACCACCTTGGGAATGATGAAAAAGGAAGGATTAGAATCCATTTTTACCCGTCATGAACGCCAAAAAAATGCTACTCGTGCGGCTATGAAGGCGTTGAATTTATCTTTGTTTGCTGCTGATGAATGTGCCAGTCCTGCCATTACCGCTGTAGCCACACCAGGCATCGAAACAGATAAAATTCGCTCTTTGATGAAAAAACGGTTTGATATTGCTTTAGCAGGTGGACAAGACCATTTGAGTAATAAAATTTTCCGCATAGGTCATCTGGGTTTTGTGTGCGATAGAGATATTCTTAGCTGTATCGCTTCCCTAGAAGTTGTCCTCCCACAAGTTGGTCATGAAAACTTCACCCCCGGTGCTGGTATAGCAGCAGCAGCAAAAGTTTTTGCCTCATAGTTATTAGGTTGATAATTGATAATTGATAATTGTCAATTGTCAATTGTCAACTGTTACGCAGTCTCTAACCAATCATAAATTTGTTCTAACTGTTCTAGAGTAATTAAGCCATATTGCCAAAGAGTCATGGTTAAAGAACCAGGATCTTGATCACGGTTACGTAATGCTACAGCTAGGGAAGCGGCGGAAATTGCCAAATCTTCTTGGAGAAAATTAATTAGCCGAGAATATCTTGATGGTGTCATTTGTATCTTACCTCCTTGGGTAGAATTGATGATCATAGATTGCTTATCTAATTTTGTGGGTATTGTATAACCAGTATTTTATTTGTCACATTGCTGTAAGTAAATAAAAGTTAAAGGTCGTATAAAAAAATTCTAAATAACCTTTTTTGTAAAGTATTAACCTACATGAATGTACTACTAAACCAAGGTACTTACAATCACGGGGGAAATCCCTAATACAGTGACTTATGTGTTCCATCAGGATAATATTTAGGTAATACTTTAACCATGATGTTAATGGTCACACTAACATCATTCAAGTTTTTTTGTTCTGGTTTAAGTAAAAAAGATTTTATAGCTTATATTCCTCTATTGACGACTATTTACACTTGCGTCAAAAGAGAGATTTTTGCTACTCAACCCTGAGTTGTGATTTTAACTGGAAAAAACTAAAATCCGATGTTATTCAAGTTACTGCTAAATATTAACCTCTTTACTACTATTTGTGCCAGGTTAGGTAATATTTTTTTTGACAAAACAATTCTGTATTCGATAAAAATTCAGAATAAAGACTTCTGGTATATCCAACCGGGATCATTGTCAGAAAATATTGATCCTGTTTACTGAGAAATATCAGAAGTTAGGAAATCAATTTTGACCTGATCTCCTTTATCTAAACCTAGTTCTGCGGCTCGTCCTGACCTCAGTTCAATTACTTGATCTATCAGTACATTAGGACCATAGGTGGGACAAGGTTCTATGCCACAAGGAGGAGCAGATGCCTGGATGTACTGAACTACACCTTTTCGTATAAATACCATATCTAAGGCAACAGGTACATTTTTCATCCAGAATTGTACTGGTTGTGGGTTCGCAAAAGAAAATAGCATTCCTCGGTTATCTGGTAAAGCTAGTCTATACATCAAACCCATCTGTTGCTGTTCTTGTGTTCGTGCTACTTCTAACTGAATTTTTATATTTTTAGGAAGTATAGCTTCAGCAGAAATTGGCAGATTTTGTCCAGTATTTACTGGTGTTTGGGTTGATGATTCCGGTGTTACGACTGGAGATTGAGCCGTGGTAGGTGATGAACAGCCCATCAGTAATATACTAAGTAATATTGAACATAAACTAAGCCAAGAAACCATAAGTTGTCTAGGGAATAGGGAACAGGGAATAGGGAAAAAGTGATGATTTTACTAATCACCTCTTACAAAAAAAGGGAATAGGGAACAGGGAACAGGGAACAGGGAACAGGGAACAGATAAGAAACTAAAGTTTCAGAGTTTAAAGCTCAGTCAAAAAAGGATGTTTTTACAAGATGCGTAGCACAAAAAAAACAGTGTCATTATTTCAATCTCATGTTTTTAAACATGAGTTTTTCTGTTCCCTGTTGCCCGTTCCCTGTTCCCTCTGACCAAATCACTAATTAAATTATTTATGCAATTTAGATTCTGACTATCTTACTTAATTTTTGCAAAATTGCCTACAAATTTAGATTTTATTTGTGATTATTTCTCGTTTTATAGATTTTACGAATCTCTGAGTACGTAACCTACACCGCGTATAGTTTGAATTAAGCGTTTTTGACCTTCTTCTTCAATTTTGAGCCGGAGGTAACGAATATATACTTCAATGACATTGGACTCACCCGTAAAGTCGTAACCCCAAACATTTTCTAAAATCTGTTCACGAGTTAATACTTCACGGGGATGTTCCATTAAGAACTTTAAGAGTTCAAATTCCTTCATGGTTAAGTCAATGGCCTTACTCTTGTAAAAAGCCCGACGGGTTTCTATATCTAAAATCAGATCCCCAAAGCGTAATTGCTCTGCGGTATCAATATCAGGTTTGAGATACAGACGAATCAGCCTTAACAAATCTTCCGAACGGTAAGGTTTGAGGATGTAATCATCAGCACCAGCGTCTAAACAAGCTATCCGATCATCTACTGTGTCTCTGGCCATCAGAACCAGTATAGGAGAACGATTGCCGATATTTCTGAGATTTTTACACAAAGACAGTCCTGATTCACCGACAAGCATTCGGTCTACAACAATTAAAGCAGGTTGGCGATGACTTTGATTCCTGGAAGCATCACTACAGTATTTTAATCCATTGGCTGCATCATGGGTCACAATGGCATCATAGCCAGCTTCTTGCAAATCAAAAGCTAATTGATTAGCCAAGGTTTCATCTGGTTCAATCACCAAAACAAAAACAGCGGGATTGTGGGTAGCTATCATAGCAGTTGGAGATTGGTAATTGGTAATTGCTAATATGAGTTATGAGTAAATACGGAAAATCAATCTACTGAGGTAATTAAAATATGGGCGCTCGTTTAAGGGTATTTTTAACTCGTGAGCAAGATAAAACCCTGTTGAACCTAAGAACAAGGGATTTACCACAAAAAGTCAAAGATCGAGCAGAGGTAATTAGGTTAAAGTCACATGATTGGTATCTAGAAAAAATAGCTGCTCATTATTCATCATTCCAAATTTCTTCCTTAACTCTCACAGGCAGTTTTGCCAAATCAGGCAACTCTATCGCTTCCACATCCGTTATTTTATCTTTAATATTAATGGGTATATTAACTGGTTGACGTTCTTCCAGCCAGCAACTAGCCACAGGCAAAGTTTCCTCCAACTCATCTAATGGCCGAGGAATCACCATAACTGCATTTAACTCACCAATGCGTTCCGCTTCAAACATACCCGCTTCCACAGCTACAGCCACATTAGCCACTGAACCGCGAATGATTGCCGTACACAAACCAGCACCAATCTTCTCGTATGATGCTAATTGCACATCAGCAGCTTTAAGCATAGCATCACAAGCGCCAACCATAGCGGGAAATCCGCGAGTTTCCACCAACCCAATGGCTTGATTACTCAAACGGCTGTATCCACCACCATCTCCCATAAATCGAGTCAGACGGTTAATAGGTAGAATTATATCTAAATTAGGATAAGGACGCGCAATCACCAAACTAGAAACCAACTGGCCAAACTGTTCAGCCGTTTGTACACCAGCTTCCACAGCCAAGCGGACATCAGCAATGCCACCTCGGACAATTGCTGTACAATGACCACTACCAATTTTTTCATAACCAACCAAGTGGACTCCAGCCGACTTTAACATCATGTCAGCCGTGCCAACTATAGCGGGGAAACTGAGGGTTGATACCATACCCAAAGCAGTATCTTTGAGGCTATCACGGCGACTTGCTGCGTGAATGGTACTCAAAGCGTTTTGATTATATGTTTCCATTTAAATTTTCCAGGATAAGGTTCATATAGCGTCTTCAATCATAGAAGAATGAAAACTAGCATTTCAATATGGACTTAAGTTCACACTTCATACTTAACACTTAACCTGAAGAATTGTTAGAGTTTTCGTTGCCCAAAGATTGTCTATGGGGAAATAATGTACTCAGCAGCCTATTTATGCTACCTTGTCCATAAATTTGCGTGCCAAAAATATTGTGAGTTTCCAGATCAGACTCGCTGGGTTCTATGTCCTCAGTGGTAGTTTCTGTAGACTCTGGGAGCGTAGTTTCAACCGACGTAGCATCACCCACCACAGCCGTTTCTGACTCTGGTGGAGACTGGCTTTTCGGTGTAGGTGAAGGTGGAGATACAGGCGTAGATTGGTGTTTAAACTCCAGAAAAGCCGCAACCGATAGTTGAGTTGAGGAAAATACTTTTTCCTGTTTCTCTGGTTGAGAATGAGGAGATTCAAGTTTTTCGGCGGATTCCTCTGGTTTGTCTGGGGGAGGATTGGTGGGTTCTAGTTGTACCGCTGAAGGTTCAACAATCTGCCGACTATTATCTCCCAAAATTGAACCAGAGGGAATAACTTGACCTGGTGCTACGGAACAGTTAAAAACCGTTGTCGCTGCACCAATACAAGCATTAGCCCCAATTTTGCCTTCACCAACCATCAAGAAACCGGCTCCCAGGTTTGCTCCTGCTTCTATTTCTAGAATACCCTCACTTACTTGGAGAATTGACCCCATACCCAGGCATACACCAGCACCAATCACAATTTTACTATTAGTAGCTGCTTGCAAAACTACCCCAGGAGCTATGACTGCACTGGGATGAATAATCACGTTACCATGAATATGAGCATCAAATCTATCGCCCAGGCGTAGCAGCGATACAGACATGGAATTTATTACCTCGGAAGCCGGAAGTGGTCAGTTGTCAGTAGGGGCGAAGCATTTAGAAGATAAATTATCGATCATTGCCAAAAATAGTTCTCCAAATGCTTCGCCCGTACAGTTGTCAGTAGGGGCGAAGCATTTGGAAGATAAATTATCGGTCATTGCCAAAAATAGTTCTCCAAATGCTTCGCCCGTACAGTTGTCAGTTGTCAGTGGTTAGAAAGAAGAAGGAAAAAAATGTTCTCCCCTACTCTCTGCACCCTGCACCCTGCCTCTTTATGGACGTTGGATAATTGCTTCTAATACGCGACGTTTGGCTTTGGGGTCAGTACCAACTAAACGCACATATTCGCCTGGATATTCAGAAACATATCCTTCTAAAGCAGCGATCGCTTCTCTTTCAGATGTAGCCTGAATTTGACCCGCAACTGTCCAAGTACCTGTGCGGAAGCGGCGTTGATCTACGTGTTCAATTGCAATTTTTGCCCCACTGGACAACAGTTGGCGCAATTGACCGACTATTTCACTACTTAAACGGGTGCTGGTAGCTGTCGCCGTTGCAGTTGCAGTTCCAGAACTTGTACTGGTAAATGATTTGGTGCTACCAGAAGATACTACTTGTCCGTTTGGTCTTTGGATAATTGCTTCCAATACGCGACGTTTAGCCTTGGTGTCAATCCCAATTAAACGTACATACTCGCCTTGATGAGTTTCAATGCACTCTTCCAAAGCAGACACAACTGCTTGAGTCGAATTAGATTCAATTGGTTGACAGGTATCCCAAGAACCTGTACGGAAACGGCGCTCATCTACGTGTTCTGTCCCAATTTTGAAACCACCAGCCAAAAGTTGCCGGATTTGATCTACAGTTTCCGCACTCAGTTTGGCACTACCAACAGCAGTACCGTTGCCATTACCATTGTAACTGCCAGCAGATGCAGCAGCAGGGGCTTTAAAGCTAGATGTACCAGCAACAACACCTTCAGGACGTTGAACAATAGTTTCTAATACCCGTCTTCTGTTGTTGTCAATCCCAAATAGACGCACATATTCGCCGCTGTGGTCTCTTAAACAAGACTCTACAGCAGAAACAGCTTCACCTAAAGACCGAGTTGCAATGGCTTGACAACTTTGCCAAGAACCTGTCCGAAAACGTCTTTGGTCTACGTGTTCTGTCCCAATTTTAAATCCTTGTTCTAGTAGATAACGTAATTGATCTACTGTTTCTGCACCTAAGCTATAGCTCGCCACGTCACTGCTCCTTTCTAACTCTTCGACTTCAATGCTTATATAAGATTTAGCTACGGAAAGATTAAGTTCATCCCGAATGGGCGCAATACACTTGCTATCCGCAGCACAGTGATAACCAGCCCGCAAAGCTTGATTAATCCCGACTACATGGTGAGCAAATTCTTGATCCTGCACTTGGACATCTGGCAATCTATCCGCTTGCTGCTGGGTAGTAATTACTGATCCAGAAGCTACGTATTTACCCGGTGGAATTTCCACATCCTGAATTAAGGCGTGCATCATCACAATGCAGCCTGCACCCACCCTGGCATTAAATACCGTAGAACGAAAGCCAATAAAACAACTATCGCCAACGTAAGCAGGTCCATGAATCAGTGCCATGTGGGTAATGGAGGCACTTTTCCCAACCCATACTGAGTATTCCTTGCCATCATCACCAATGACTCGGCCTTGCTCCAACCCATGAATAACGACACCATCTTGAATATTAGTATTTTCACTAACACAAAAAGGTGTCCCTTCATCGGCTCTAATCGAAGTCCCCGGAGCAACAATTACATTTGCACCTATATTGACATCACCAATGAGGTTACAAGAAGAGTGGACAAATGCAGTTTCATGAATGTTTGGTTCTGCTAAACTCCTTGACCACGGGGTTGGGGGTGCCGCCGTGCTGCGGACTACCATTGCGAGATTCCTCCTGAAATAAGCTTTTTGTCAGTGGTCAGTGGTCAGTGGTCAGTTGTCAGTTGTCAGTTGTCAGTTGTCAGTTGTCAGTTGTCAGTTTTTACTTCTTCTCTGTTCCCTGTCACCTGTCACCTGTCACCTGTCACCTCTTCCCTCTTCCCTGACTATCTATAACTGGTCTTTTTTGCTGTAAATTACACGATCTTCAACGTAAATGGTGTCTATAATTGCCACTACTGCTGCGTCTAACGGTCGTTGTTCATTACCTGATAATTGACGAGCAGCACTGCCACGACTGACAAGTACCCACTCATCCACTCCTGCCCCTACACTGTTATCGGCTGCTACCTCGTATACTGGCAGGAGATTGCCATTTTCATCTATTAATTGCAACATTAGTAGCTTCACACCCCGCAGACTGGGATCTTTTTGGGTGCTAGTTACTGTGCCACGAACTCTGGCAATTTGCATTATTAATTATGGTCTTCTACCGAAAGGGCGAATTGTGTTAACACCTTCCCGGAATTGTTCTACATCTTCGGTATAACGAATGGGGAGGACATATTCCAAGTTTTCGTGAGGACGAGCAATGATGTGGGTAGATAGCACTTGTCCACCGTTAACACGCTTAACTGATTCCACTCCCGCACCTACGGAAGCTTGAACTTCGGAAACGTCACCACGCACGATAACTGTTACCCGACCACTACCGATTTTTTCATAACCCACCAAGGTAACACGAGCAGCTTTTACCATGGCATCAGCAGCTTCGACTACGGCTGGAAAGCCTAGAGTTTCTACCATTCCTACTGCAATTGACATTTGTTTTTGTCCTTAAATTAAATTTTTACTTGTACCAGATTTAAACTAAGCGCGGAACTGTTCTACGGCTTCTGTATAACGAATTGGCAAGACATATTCTAAGTTTTCGTGGGGGCGAGCAATGATATGGGTAGATACCACTTCACCACCGTTGACTCTTTTTGCCGCTTCAACGCCAGCAGCTACCGAAGCTTGCACTTCAGAAACATCTCCCCTGACAATGACTGTAACGCGAGCGCTACCAATTTTTTCATATCCTACTAAAGTCACACGGGCGGCTTTCACCATTGCGTCAGCAGCTTCTACTACTGCGGGAAAGCCTTTAGTTTCAATCATTCCAACTGCAATTGGCATCGCAGAACTCCTAAAAAATTAATCGAATTAGAACTATGGATGGAAATTTTGGACGGGGATGCTCATCCTGATTCCAAAATACCGCCACATCTTAGCTTATGAAACCTTGGCATCCCTGGCAACATAAATTACTATAATAGTTTGTAATAAAATAGATTAAAAAAAGTTAACAAAACTTTATAGGGTCTTTTGTGACATTAAAGTTTACTGATCCCTACAGTGACAACTTATGCTTTATAATTTCTTTATCAGTTTGAGAATTACTATAGTTCATAGCCCAAGCTAATTCTTTGATGAGGAGGATTGGTGAGCGCTATATATGGGACAGACGAGCTACTGGCTATATCTTTCCTGTGATTCGCTATTGCCATAAACAGTGGGTAAAAATCTACAAATTTTACCAATGTATCTAAAAAACAAATTTAAAAAAAGCAGAAAAATAAAAAATGTTGTTCAACAATTATTAGAATATCTAAAATGTTAAATTATATTTAATAGCTCAACAATAGGCTAATCTAAAGTAAATGTGCTTAGGCATATTGAGCTAAGAAAAATTAAGAAAACATAGATTTTCTCAAAGATATTGTTTTTTGAGCAAATGATTATTTAAAGGCTGTTTAAGAGAATCGGAACTGAGTTGTCAAGGAAAATATTAGATGAATGAGTTTCTATTTTTAACAAGTTGGTTCGTGCCTCTTTATAGCTTACTAGGGGCAATTTTAACTTTGCCTTGGAGCATAGGAATCATCCAACGTACAGGACCAAGACCTGCGGCCTACTTGAACTTATTGACTACCATCTTCGGTTTTGTCCATAGTTTATTAGTATTTAAAGATATCTGGAATCGGGATCAAGAAAATTTAGTAATTACTTGGTTTCAAGCTGCTGATTTTCAATTATCTTTTGCTTTAGAAATTTCCGTAGTCAGTGTGGGGGCGACAGTTTTAATTACTGGATTAAGTCTGTTGGCGCAAATTTACGCACTAGGCTACATGGAAAAAGATTGGTCCTTAGCCCGGTTTTTTGGTCTGGTGGGATTTTTTGAAGCCGCCCTCAGCGGTCTAGCAATTAGTGATTCCTTGTTTCTCAGCTATGCTTTGCTGGAAGTTCTCACCCTTTCTACTTATTTACTGGTCGGATTTTGGTATGCTCAACCCTTGGTAGTGACCGCAGCGCGAGATGCCTTTTTAACGAAGCGGGTAGGAGATTTGTTGCTATTGATGGCTGTAGTGACTCTTTCTACTTTAGCCGGCAGCTTAAATTTTTCGGATTTGTATGAGTGGGCGCAAACTGCTGATTTAAATCCAGTCACATCAACTTTACTCTGTTTAGGTTTAATTGCTGGTCCTGCGGGTAAGTGCGCCCAATTTCCCCTGCACCTGTGGTTAGACGAAGCGATGGAAGGACCGAACCCAGCTTCGGTGATGCGAAACTCTCTAGTGGTAGGTGGGGGTGCTTATTTTCTCTACAAAGTTCAACCATTATTATCTTTGTCCCCCATTGCCTTAAATACTTTAGTGGTGCTGGGGATAATGACAGCAGTGGGAGCAACATTGGTATCTATTGCCCAAATTGATATTAAACGATCGCTCTCCCATTCCACCAGTGCTTACATGGGATTGGTATTTTTAGCGGTAGGCTTGGAACAGGGTGGAGTGGCGTTAATGTTACTTCTGAGTCATGCCATTGCCAAAGCCTTGTTATTCATGAGTTCTGGTTCAGTTATCTATACTACTCAAACCCAAGACTTGACTGAAATGGGGGGTTTGTGGTCAAGAATGCCAGCCACAACCACAGCTTTTGTCGTCGGTTCAGCAGGTATGGTAACACTACTACCACTGGGCAGTTTTTGGGCAATGATAGCATGGGCTGATGGCTTAGTCAAAATTAGCCCTTGGGTAATTGTGGTTTTAATCTTAGTTAATGGCTTAACGGCTTTGAATTTAACTAGGGTATTCCGGTTAGTTTTTTGGGGACAACCCCAACCAAAAACCCGCCGCGCTCCAGAAGTTGCCTGGTCAATGGCATTACCAATGGTGACTTTAACTATACTCACTCTATTATTACCGCTGATGCTACAGCAATGGTATTTATTACCTAGTTGGGAAAGCCTCGATTGGTATATAGTTGGATCTTTAGTCGCTTCTACGGTTGCTGGAGTAACTATTGGCGCAACAATTCATCTCCACAAAGCCTGGTCAAGGTCGAGAATTTTGGTTTGGAGATTTATCCAAGATTTATTAGGCTATGATTTTTACATAGACCGCATTTATCGCTTAACGATTGTAAGTGCTGTGGCGCTGTTATCGAGGATATCCGCGTGGAGCGAATCGCTTTTTGGTAGATGGTCTAGTCAACTTAGTCGGCTTTGCTGCGATTTTTAGCGGACAAAGTTTGAAATACAGCATTTCTGGTCAATCCCAAGGCTATATGCTAACAATCCTCATTGTCATTAGCATCCTCGGTTTTGCCATTAGTTTCTCATTGGGTTTATTCGACAAATTGCCTTTTTAGGTCAATTGTCAATTGTCAGTTGTCGGTAGGGGCGAAGCATTTGGAAGATAAATTATCGGTCATTGCCAAAAATAGTTCTCCAAATGCTTCGCCCGTACAGTTGTTGGAAGATAAATTATCGGTCATTGCCAAAAATAGTTCTCCAAATGCTTCACCCGTACAGTTGTCAGTTGTCAGTTGTCAGTAGGGGCGAAGCATTTGGAAGATAAATTATCGGTCATTGCCAAAAATAGTTCTCCAAATGCTTCGCCCGTACAGTTGTCCGTTCTCCGTTCTCGGTTGTCAATTGTCAGTTGCAAAAGAATATTTCTCTCCTGTGTTCCCTGTTCCCTGTTCCCTATTCCCTCTTCCCCTATGCTGAGTACATTGATTTTACTGCCGTTAATTGGTGCGGCTTTTATTGGTTTCTATCCTTTTACCATCTCTGGTAAACTATCCCGAATCATTGCTTTCTTCTTTAGCGTGATTATTTTTGCATGGACTATTTTCCTAGCAACTCAGTTTAACCCTGGAGAAATTGGTCAACAATTTGCTGAATCCTTACCTTGGGTAGATGCTATTGGCTTAAACTACAATCTGGGGATAGATGGTTTATCACTACCTTTATTAATTCTTAATGGACTATTAACCTGTATTGCTATTTATAGCAGCGATGAATCCCAGCAACGTCCGAGATTTTACTACTCTCTAATTCTGCTATTAAGTGCTGGAGTAACTGGAGCATTTTTAGCACAGGATTTATTATTATTCTTCCTGTTTTATGAATTGGAATTAATACCTCTATATCTGCTAATTGCGATTTGGGGAGGTGAAAAACGAGGTTATGCAGCCACGAAATTTCTGATTTATACAGCTTTTTCAGGAATCGTTATTTTAGCCAGTTTCTTAGGAATGGTTTGGTTGAGTGGTTCTCCTAGTTTTGGCATAGCAACATTAAACGCTCAATCTCTACCCTTAGCAACGCAAATTTTACTCCTTGTCGGCATTTTAGTAGGATTTGGTATTAAAATCCCCCTCGTTCCCTTCCATACTTGGCTACCAGATGCCCACGTGGAAGCCTCCACACCCATATCTGTGCTGTTGGCTGGGATATTATTAAAATTAGGGACTTATGGCTTACTGCGATTTGGCATGAATTTATTACCAGATGCTTGGGCTTATGCAGCACCTTGGTTAGCTACATGGGCAGTAGTTAGCGTCTTGTTTGGGGCATCTTGTGCGATCGCGCAAACAGACATGAAGAAAATGGTGGCTTATAGTTCTATCGGCCACATGGGCTATGTCTTGTTAGCAGCAGCCGCATCAACACCCCTCAGCGTCTTGGGGGCAGTAATGCAAATGATTAGTCATGGATTAATATCCGCTATGTTATTTCTGTTGGTGGGAGTTGTTTACAAAAAAGCTGGTAGTCGAGATTTAAATGTCATTCGGGGACTATTAAACCCAGAACGAGGTTTACCGGTGATTGGTAGTTTAATGATTTTTGCCGTTATGGCCAGTGCAGGTATACCGGGAATGGTGGGATTTATTTCCGAATTTATTGTTTTTCGGGGCAGTTTTGCAGTTTTTCCGGTACAAACATTGTTAGCAATGCTCGGAAATGGTTTAACTGCGGTTTACTTCCTAATTCTCCTGAATCGTGCCTTTTTTGGGCGGTTATCAGCAGCAGTGATGAACTTGCCTCGTGTGTATTGGAGCGATCGCATCCCTGCCATCATTTTAGCAGTAGCGATCGTTATTTTCGGCATTCAACCTAATTGGTTAGTCCATTATACCCAAGCCACAATTACTACAATGGTAAAAACGAATAATCATCATCTAGTAGCAAGTCGGGAACTATTGGATTCTTAACTTTCCGAGAAAAATAATCACCACAACCAGATCATCAACCAAATCAAAAAAATCCCAAAAATCATAGTTAAGACAGTGGAGGCCGATAATCACCACAACCAGATCATCAACCAAATCAAAAAAATCCCAAACATCATAGTTAAGACAGTGGAGGCCGATAATCACCACAACCAGATCATCAACCAAATCAAAAAAATCCCAAAAATCATAGTTAAGACAGTGGAGGCCGATAATCACCACAACCAGATCATCAACCAAATCAAAAAAATCCCAAACATCATAGTTAAGACAGTGGAGGCCGATAATCACCACAACCAGATCATCAACCAAATCAAAAAAATCCCAAACATCATAGTTAAGACAGTGGAGGCAGATAATCACCACAACCAGATCATCAAACAAATCAAAAAAATCCCAAAAATCATAGTTAAGACAGTTGAATTCCAGGAGAATTGACATCATGAAAACTCAAAAAAATCCCACCTACAACCCCCTAGCTGAATATATTCAACGCTTACAAACTGGAGAAGCATTACTCAAAGATAGTCCCGAAAACGTTTTAGAAGTTGTTGGTATTCTCAAAAGTTATGGAGTGGTTTTAGATGCTTATTCTAAAAATCTTATCTACATTGCTGAACATCAATTTTTAATATTTTTTCCCTTCTTTAAATATTTTGATGGTGATGTTTCTTTTGCTAAATTAATCCGTCATTTATGGCATGATCGGATTAATTTTGAATATGCCGAATATTGCATGAAAACCATGATGTGGCATGGTGGTGGTGGTTTAGACGCATATTTAGATACTAAAGAATTTCAAGATAGAGCAAAAGCTGTTATTACTGCTAAATTTAAATATAATCCCCTGATTTTGGGACTTAATGAACTGTTTCCCGAATTCTTAATAGAACAGTTACGAGTCTCCGCTTATTACACTGGTTTAGGTCAATTTTGGCGAGTCATGGCGGATATGTTTCTGAGTCTATCAGATCGCTATGACAACGGACAAATTAAATCAATTCCCCAAGTTGTAGAACATATTAAACTGGCTTTAGTTGCAGATGCAATGACACCAATTACATACAGTGTCAAAATAGACGATAAAGTCTATGATCTGATTCCCAAATCAGTTGGTTTAACCTTCCTTGCAGATACCGCAGTTCCTTATGTAGAAGCCGTATTTTTTAGAGGTACACCATTTTTAGGAACAGTGTCTTTAAACGCTCAAGCATATCAAGTTCCTCCAGATCAATCTCGATTCCAATATGGTGCATTATACGCCGATCCTTTACCTATTGGTGGTGCAGGAATTCCTCCCACATTATTAATGCAGGATATGCGTCATTATTTGCCAGAATATTTACATAATATTTATCGTCGCAGTCTCAGGTGTGAAGATGATTTGCGGGTACAAATTTGTATGAGTTTCCAAAAATCCATGTTTTGCGTCACCACGGCCGCAATTTTAGGACTTTTACCTTATCCATTGGATACTCAAGATTCATCTGAGAAAAAAGCCATTCAAGTTTATTTAGAAAAGTGGCTGTCAAGATTAGAAAACTCCCAGTTATTAGCAGTAAATAAATAGGATAATATGGCTTCGCTACATGATCAGATTTCAAAAACATTATTTTTTCGCGTTTAAAAGAAAGAAGTCTCTTGACACGAAGCCAGGACTGTGTTATCATAGTATTGACGAGGAAGAACTGTCTTCACTGCATAAGCAATTTTAAATACCATTAAATAAAACAAGACTAATTGAGAGTTAGTTATAGATGACTCTTCTGGTTTCTGTGTTGTCTGTGTCTGGAGTGGTTAGTTAAAAACCCCTTCAAGACTCAAATAAGACTGCTATAGCATCAGCAGTTGACACAAATACGTAGTATGAGTTATCATAGTAATAAGGTGTACCTCACTCAAGCTGAACTTGCTGTATCTTCATAATTACAATGAAAACATTTCCCATTAAACTGTTTCAGATTCTTACTCTAACTGGTTTCTCTGCTTCTTTTTTATTAGCGACCAATCCTGCCTCAGCCATCAATTTGATCAAAAATGGTAGCTTTGAAAATTCATCATTAGGCAGTGGTTTTCCTATTAAAAACCTATCGAATGGTTCAACTGCCATTAATGATTGGACAGTTACCAATGGAAATGTTGATTATATCAACGAATATTGGCAGAATTCCAATGGTAGTTTTAGTTTAGATTTAAGTGGTTCGCAAGCTGGGAGTATCGCACAAACTTTTGTGACTCAGCCAGGAAATCAGTATTCAGTTAGCTTCGATTTGGCTGGTTTCGATTTGGCTGGTAATGTGCAAGATGGTCCAACAGTTAAAACATTAAGGCTGTCGGCTGGGGGAAGTTCCCAGGATTTTAACTTTGATGTTACGGGGAAAACTTTGGCGAATATGGGATGGTTGTCCCAAACCTTTGGTTTTGTAGCCGATAGTAATAGTACTACCCTTTCCTTTGCCAGTCTCAATAATACCGCCACTGGGCCTGCTTTGGATAATGTCGTTGTTACAGCAGTTCCCTGGGAAACCGACGCGCTCCCTGTTGTTGGTAGCACTGTTCTCTTCGGGTTTGGCTTGTGGTGCAAAAACAAGCTTTCTCAAAACAGATGCAAAAGCCTTTAATTGCTGTTCTCGATTCAACAATTCATCTCTCTGAACAATAAAATAGAGATTTTATCTTGAATCTTTTACCAAATGATTGTTTAGGTTACTATCAATTAGTAACCTAATTTTTATCTCTATTAATTTAATTTTTATCAGATAATGAGCTAATTTAATAGATGGAGTAGTTTATGCAGATAGTTTATCCTCTATAACCCATATTCCGCACTTCATTTTTCAGATCCCCGACTTCTAAGATTAATTATTTGTTGACTAGAAAAATCTTGAAAAGAAGTCGGGGATCTTTTGGGAAAATGGAAATGCTTATAATGTAGTAATTTAGTAGGTTGGGTTGACGCAAGGAAACCCAACAACAATTAATAACACCGTAACGTAGAATTAATGATAATAAATAATTAAAAGTAATGATTGTTTCCTTTAGTTGTAAAGAAACCGAAAAAATATGGCAGGGGGTAAGTTCAAGAAAATTACCAGTAGATATCCAAGAACGAGCATTACGCAAATTGCGACAACTAGAAGCATCAGCTAATTTAGATGACTTGCGTATCCCGCCAGGAAATCGCTTAGAAGCCCTTTCTGGAGATAGAATGGGAGAATACAGTATCCGTATTACAAAGCAATGGCGGATCTGTTTCATTTGGGAAAATGGAAATGCTTATAATGTAGAAATAGTGGATTACCATTAGGAGAAAAAGTCATGGAAAATAACTTACTACATAATCCCCATGCTGGTGAAATTTTAAAATATGAATTTTTAGAAGAATTAGACATCAGCGAAAATACTTTAGCTGTTAATTTAAGTTTAACTTATCCTACTATTCAAGGAATTATTACAGGTAAACTTAAAATGACAGCAGATATAGATTTACGCCTTTGTCGCTATTTTAGACTTTCAGATGGTTATTTTTTACGATTGCAAAATGCTTATGAAATAATGGAAGCAAAAAGGAATTTAGGAGAAATTTTAAATCAAATTATTCCTTATTCTTTACTGGCAAAAGATTAACACAAATATGTTTGTTATATCTTCTTATCTATTATAATGGTGAATAGTCAATTTAACCACAAAGTAATGATTAAATTACAAGAATTGCAAGAACAGGTATTAGAATTACCAATCAAAGAACGTTGGACTCTTGTACAAACCTTACTAGCATCAATTCAACAAGAAACACTATCTTCTATTCCTCCTCAACCTACCCTAGAAACCTTATCTAAACTTGACCCCTGGACACAAAGCCTCATAGGTGTAATTCGCTTAGAATCAGAAAATTCAGAGGAAAGTTATGTTAATTACCTAGAGGAGAAATATAGTTGAAACAGGTATTAAGGTATTTAGCTATAGCACTTGTTGATACCCAGATCCCCGACTTCTGAGATCAATTTATCATTTATGGAGATAATAAATAAAAGAAGTCGGGGATCTTATATTTACTAAACCTCCACAAAGCTGGGAATATTTACTACCATATCCTCTGCTTTCTCCCGAATGTCCCCAGAAAAATGCTTATCTATCAAATCTGGAACTTGTTCAGCTTTAATTTTACTATAACGAGTTTTATCGGGCATCACTAAATTAGGACCGGCTTTACAGTTCTTCATACAGCCAGTACCTTTAATAGTGACTGAATTTTCTAAACCGTTATTTATTAACTCCGACTCCAAGGCTTGACACAAAGTTTTACCACCACGCTTCATACAATCAGATTTTTGACAAACTAGAATTGTTTGCGTTTTAGCTGGTTTCGTCTTAGCTGGAATTTGCGCTGCAACTGTTCCCATATCAGCACTTGCAGCCATAACTCGTTCCCCTACCAGAGTTACCTGATCTTTTTTCGCGTTGTATTGTTTTGTCCCCACAACTTGCAGCCAAGTCCCTTGAGGTAAACGCAAATCAAAAGCACTCCGTAAATGCTTGGCTAATTTTATATAACATTCACCCTCAGAAGTTCCCAATAACAAACCTTTTAGCTTATATCCATCCTTGATCACAAAATCCAGAAATCTGCCTTCAAAACAAAATTCCGTTACTGCTGCATTAGTAGATATACTCATGGTTCAACTTCGCTCACTATAAATAATGGTTAAGAGTCAGAAGTAAAAAAATCATCATCACAAAAATCACAGTTCCGACGTTTTCTCATTCACTATAAATAATGGTTAAGAGTCAGAAGTAAAAAAATCATCATCACAAAAATCACAGTTCCGACGTTTTCCACCAACAATTTTCAATATTTCCAATCAAGTCTTGACGAGAAGCAGTAAATTGTTGAATCACACTCCAAAGTTGAATAGCTGCGGTGGGGTTATTTATTTCTACCATTAAAGGCTGGTTAGTTTCACAAACACAAATTATATCTAATTCTTGTAAGCGTTGATAAACCTGCCAACGGTCTGCCCAACTTATATCAATAACGTGCTTTTTATCTGTGTCTGAGCTAGAAGATTTCAAGCGAGTAGCCCTCAAAATGCCATAAAATTGCAGTAAAACTAGAAACCCACAGCCTAAATTTGCGAGTTAGTCGGAGTCTAGCTTCTTTCTTTAGAATACACTAACTGCAAAATATTGTCATTAATTTTGAGAAAAAATCTCATATTTTATTTATAGAGAGATATGCACACTTTGAGAATGAAGTCAAGATAAATACCAAATATATATCTTTAAGCACAGATATAGGCAAGAAATTAATACTTATGATTGGTAATAATGCCAAAATTTTTTAGATTTAGTAGCCTTGATTTTATTTTGAAAATGCTAATATGTGAGAGGTAAGCAGTTAAAAATCATAACTGTTAAAAAGAGAGAAAAACCATGTCTGATACGCAAACTATATTACACAATTTTGGTCAGGTTTACGACAATCCTGTATTACTAGATCACAGTGTTACCGCCCCAGTTGTTGAAGGATTTAATGTCGTATTAGCTAGTTTTCAGGCATTGTACTTACAATACCAAAAACATCATTTTGTAGTTGAAGGTGCAGAATTCAATTCACTGCATGAATTTTTTAACGCCAGCTACAAAGAAGTACAAGATCACATCCATGAAATCGGCGAGCGCTTGAATGGTTTGGGCGGTATACCCGCAGCAAGTTTCAGCAAATTAGCTGAATTATGCTGTTTTGAACCAGAAGCAGATGGCGTGTTTTCTGCTCGGAAGATGGTAGAAAATAACCTAATTGCCGAACAAGCATTAATTGGAGTAATTCGCCGTCAAGCCGCACAGGCAGAGAGTTTAGGTGATAGAGGCACACGCTACTTATACGAAAAAATCCTCTTAAAAACTGAAGAAAGAGCTTATCACTTAGCTCACTTCCTAGCGAAAGATAGCTTAACCTTGGGTTTTGTGCAACTTGCTCAAAATTAAACTTCTCATAATCTTAATTTAACAAAATCAAGACAGAGAAAATTTTAGTAATTGAGAATTTTACAAAATTAATTCTTTTGGCAGAAAAGAGTAAATTACCATTTCTGCCATTTTCTATATCAGGCATTTAAAAGCAATTATTTTTATTGCCTATTTTATATATCTAACAATAAATAATTGAACGCAGATGAACGGAGATAAACGCAGATAAAGAAAGATAAATTAATTATCTGTGCAGCTTTATTGTCATAATCCATAACGAATAAATAAACAATTAAATTCTCTGGAGTGCCTCTGCGCCTCTGCGTGAGAAAAAAACGTAAAAACCATTACCAAAAATCCCCCATTCCCATAAATTCTTCCCCTTAACGCAACCGCTACCCGGAAAAGTTGATAATGAGGACATAAAGACCCTTAAAATAGTCAAGATTTGTATTTTTGTCATCTAAGGTAAAAACTATGCCCCGTCGTCAAGACCTCAAAAAAATACTCCTGTTAGGTTCAGGTCCAATAGTAATTGGCCAAGCCTGTGAATTTGACTACTCTGGAACTCAAGCCTGTAAAGCCTTGCGAGAAGAAGGCTATGAAGTCGTGCTGGTAAACTCCAACCCAGCGACAATCATGACCGACCCGGAAACAGCCGACCGCACCTATATTGAACCGCTGACACCGGAAATAGTCGAAAAAGTTATTGCCAAAGAACGTCCAGATGCTTTGTTGCCAACAATGGGAGGACAAACTGCCCTTAACTTGGCTGTAGCGTTAGCGAAAAATGGCGTTTTAGACAAATATAATGTCGAGTTAATTGGTGCGAAGTTACCCGCAATTGAAAAAGCCGAAGACAGAAAACTGTTTAATGAAGCTATGGCTAAGATTGGGGTGGCAGTGTGTCCCAGTGGTACAGCTTCCACTTTAGATGAATCAAAAGCGATCGCTCTCCAAATTGGCACATATCCTTTAATTATCCGTCCAGCCTTTACAATGGGGGGGACTGGTGGGGGTATCGCCTATAATCAAGAAGAGTTTGAAGAAATGGCGCAAGTAGGGATTGACGCTAGTCCCGTGTCCCAAATTCTCATTGACCAATCTTTATTGGGTTGGAAAGAGTATGAACTAGAAGTAATGCGGGATTTAGCCGATAACGTCGTGATTATCTGTTCTATCGAAAATCTCGACCCTATGGGGATTCATACCGGAGATTCTATCACCGTTGCCCCTGCCCAAACCCTGACCGATAAAGAATATCAACGGTTACGGGATATGGCCATTAAAATTATCCGCGAAATTGGTGTCGAAACCGGCGGTTCTAATATCCAGTTTGCCGTAAATCCCGTTAATGGTGACGTGGTGGTAATTGAAATGAACCCCCGTGTATCTCGTAGTTCGGCTTTATCTTCTAAAGCTACAGGTTTTCCCATTGCGAAAATCGCGGCTAAGTTAGCTGTAGGTTACACTTTGGATGAATTGCAAAACGATATCACCAAAAAAACTCCCGCTTGTTTTGAACCAACAATTGATTATGTGGTTACCAAAATTCCCCGGTTTGCGTTTGAAAAATTCCCTGGTTCAGAAGCGGTTTTAACTACCCAAATGAAGTCTGTGGGAGAAGCAATGGCTATTGGCCGGACATTTAATGAATCCTTCCAAAAAGCTTTGCGTTCCCTAGAAACCGGACGCGCTGGTTGGGGTTGTGATAAAGCCGAAAAATTGCCCAGTGGGGAACAAATTCGCGCTCAATTGCGGACTCCTAACCCAGAACGCATCTTTTCTGTGCGTCATGCTATGCAGTTGGGAATGAGTAATGAGGAAATCTACGAACTGACAGCAATTGACCCTTGGTTTTTAGATAAATTGCAAGAAATTCTAGAAATAGAAAAATTTCTCAAACGCACGCCCTTAAAACAGTTGACAAAAGCGCAAATGTATGATGTCAAAAGAAATGGATTTAGCGATCGCCAAATAGCCTATGCTACAAAAACCAAAGAAGATGAAGTTCGCACCTATCGCAAACAGCTAGAAGTTATCCCCGTTTACAAAACCGTTGATACCTGTGCTGCTGAATTTGAGGCTCTGACCCCATATTACTATTCTACCTACGAAGAAGAAACGGAAGTATTACCAACAGATAAACCCAAGGTGATGATTTTGGGTGGTGGACCAAACCGCATTGGTCAAGGAATTGAGTTCGATTATTGTTGTTGTCATGCTGCATATTCTCTACATGATGCCGGGTATGAAACAATTATGGTCAATTCCAACCCAGAAACAGTTTCTACAGATTACGATACCAGCGATCGCCTGTATTTTGAACCATTAACTAAAGAAGACGTTCTCAACATCATTGAAGCCGAAAACCCCGTGGGGATAATTGTCCAATTCGGTGGACAAACACCATTAAAATTAGCCATTCCCCTGCAAGAATATTTACAAAACTCCAATAGTATCACCAAGATTTGGGGAACATCTCCCGATTCTATAGATATGGCGGAAAACAGGGAACGCTTTGAAAAGATTCTGCAAGAATTGAATATCGCTCAACCGCCTAATGGTATGGCGAGAAGTTATGAAGATGCTTTGATTGTTGCCAAGCGCATTGGTTATCCTGTGGTAGTGCGTCCTAGCTATGTATTGGGAGGACGAGCGATGGAAATCGTTTATTCTGATACTGAATTAGAACGCTACATGACCTTTGCTGTGCAAGTAGAACCAGATCACCCGATTTTAATTGATAAGTTCTTAGAAAACGCCATTGAAGTGGATGTAGATGCGATCGCCGATCATACTGGTAATGTTGTCATTGGTGGCATCATGGAACACATTGAACAGGCGGGAATTCACTCCGGTGATTCAGCTTGTTCCTTACCTTCCATTTCCCTTTCTCCCGCAGTCCTCAACCAAATCCGGTTATGGACAGTTCAACTAGCACAAGCTCTATCTGTCGTGGGATTAATGAATATTCAATTTGCTGTAGTTGGTGCAAATGGTTATTCTCCCCAAGTGTATATTTTGGAAGCTAACCCCAGAGCATCACGGACAGTTCCTTTTGTATCTAAAGCTACGGGCGTACAATTAGCCAAACTCGCATCCTTAATTATGTCGGGGAAAACCTTAGAGGAAGTGAAATTTACAAAAGAAGTCATTCCCTCTCATATTGCCGTCAAAGAAGCGGTTTTACCATTTAGTAAGTTCCCTGGTACAGATACCATTTTGGGTCCAGAAATGCGCTCAACTGGCGAAGTAATGGGTATTGATAGCGATTTCGGCCGCGCCTTTGCTAAAGCAGAATTAGGCGCAGGGGAAAAATTACCGCTTGAGGGGACTGTATTTGTGTCTATGAGTGACAGAGACAAACCTCTCGCAGCAGATGTAGTCAAGGAGTTTATTAAGTTAGGCTTTACAATCATGGCTACCCAAGGAACGCGTCAAGTTCTTCAGGAACAAGGGTTAGAAATTCAATCTGTCCTCAAACTCCATGAAGGTCGTCCCCACGTCCTGGATGCGATTAAAAATCAAAAAATTCAACTCATCATCAATACACCCTCTGGAGAAGAAGCTCATGCCGATTCTAAGCTAATTCGTCGCACGGCTTTGGGTTATAAAATCCCCATTATTACCACTATTGCAGGTGCTAGAGCCACAGCCGCTGCTATCTATTCCCTGCAAAACACAACTTTAGATGTCAAGGTAATCCAAGAATACTGTCCCATGAGTTAATTGTCCTTTGTCAGTGGTCAATGGTCAGTAGTCAGTGGCTAGGAAAAACAAAGAACAACTAACGACTGACAACTGACAACTGACAAAACGTTAAGCAATTGTTACAAAAGAATAATTATGGTTATCATTGAGATATTTTAACAAATATGAGGAAGCTATTTCCGGGCTAGAGAATTGATCGTTATCCCAGTAAATGTATGCTATTCAGTAATTTCAGCGTCTGAGGTGATCTCAAATTACGGCCAAAGTGCGGGTTTCCCTATAGTCAAGTTATTCTCATAAATGTTACAATTATTAATATTCCCGAAAACACAAAAAATGTTTGACTTGCTACTGTGTATCTAACTATAGATACTTGTGGAAACAAGGAGATAAGTGTAACCTTTAGCAGTAAAGTACCTAATTTCCCAAATAAGAGTAACCTGAGTTGATCGGGTGTGACCAACTCAAAACATTATTCCGTTAACGACCCTATCAGCAAACCCACCATTACCCAAGAGTAGCGCCATGAAGACCGCTCAATCAGCCACCGACCTCGTGCGGACTTACCTGCGTGAGATTGGCCGTGTGCCACTCCTCACCCACGAAGAAGAAATTTTTTATGGTAAACAGGTGCAACGATCTACTGCTTTGCATGAGATCCGGGAAGGTCTTGCTGCCCAGTTAGGTCATGAACCAACTGTAGAAGAATGGGCAGCAGCCTCTGATATAGAAGTATCAGAATTAAATCAGGCGATCGCTGTTGGTGAAATAGCCAAACGGAAAATGGTAGAAGCCAATCTCCGTTTAGTTGTGTCCGTTGCCAAAAAGTACATTAAACGCAATGTTGATTTACTTGACCTCATTCAAGAAGGCAGCATCGGAATGCAACGAGGTGTAGAAAAATTTGACCCCACCAAAGGGTACAGATTTTCTACCTATGCCTATTGGTGGATACGTCAAGCTATTACTCGGGCGATCGCCGAAAAAGCCCGGACTATTCGCTTGCCCATTCATATTACGGAAAAACTCAACAAAATTAAAAAAGCCCAGCGGCAACTATCCCAAGGTCTAGGACGTGCGCCCACAGTAGCGGAATTATCCCAAGAGTTAGATTTAACACCCAAGCAGGTGCGAGAATACTTAGAAAAAGCCCGTCTGCCATTATCTCTAGACTTGCGGTTAGGAGATAACTATGATACTGAACTGGGAGAAATGCTAGAAGACACAGGGGCAACACCGGAAGATTTTGTCATGCAAACTTCCCTCTCCTATGACTTAGAACGGATCATGTCAGAACTCACTCCCCAACAAAAGGAAGTCATTACCCTCCGCTTTGGGTTAGTAGATGGACAATCTTTAACTCTGGCTAAAATTGGTGAAGTCTTGAATATTAGCCGGGAAAGAGTCCGCCAAATTGAACGCGAAGCTTTAAACAAACTTCGCAAATCTAAAGCCACTATGAATGAGTACCTTGCCAGTTAGTCGGTTGTTATTAGTCAATGGTCAGTTATTTTTTGCTTTGTGGGTGGAGTTTCCCCACCCATACTCACTAAATAGGTGAAAAACACTCCCATTTTAGTACGGTTAAACCGACTCCCTCGAAAGGAATAAACTGTTAGATTGGTTGACATGAATTATATAATAGTTAACTAAATAGAATCAGCAATAACTACCAGTTATTCCAGTCACAAACACCGTCGTTAGTAGTGGCAGTACAGGAGGTCAAAGGTGAGTAACAAATCTAATCGAGTATCAGAATTTTTTAATAGTGAGTCGGAAACAAGTAATTTATTATGGCAATACGTTAAATCATTAAGTCCAGAAACAGTTAACCAATTATCTAAACCTACTTCTACGGAAGTTTTGCAGGTAATGGAACGGAATATTATCGGACTTTTAGGAAATTTACCTTCTGAACAGTTCGGGATTACTATTTCTACTAATCGGGAAAATTTGGGTCGCTTATTGGCATCTGCGATGATTAGTGGTTATTTTTTGCGAAATGCAGAACAAAGAATGGGTTTTGATACGGTTATGCAAAGCACAGAAACTAATAATAGCGAAGTTGATTAACACTTTCAGGGCTGAAGTCACTGGGTTTTTCGCTTACCAAGTGTTTCTCTAAAAATTTTGTAAATAAATTTATATTTACTTTACAAAATAGCTAATAAACGTAAATCTGGCTGTTTATTTTCGATATAATCTCTGTAAATAGTTTGTAGATAAGAATTTCAGCCTCTTATCCCCAAACTTTATTCTCGCTGGTAAGTTGAATTATCTCTGACTCTATCTCTAGAATTACAACTAAAAATCATCGCTAAATTTATAAACTCGATGTTATGGTAAATGTATATGAAAATTTTGTTCATAATATCTCGCGGTAAGTGGGAAACTCGGGGGCTTGGCTCCCTGAAAGGGATGGTTCGACATGGCTCACCAGCCGCGACAGGAGGGATTTTAATCCCCGTGGTATAAACACCATCCACATAATATAAAAAGCAAATTTTATGCAGTGCAGTTTTCGCTTTCAATCTGATTGCTAACGGCAAAAATTTTTGCACACCACAAAACAACTGAAATGTCAAAGATAATGCTGGTATAACTCTCTTTTTCTCAACTACGGCAAGCATTACAGTTTAAATACGTATGAACGCAAATAAAATCCTCTACGTTCGCCTTCCCTGTAACCCCATCTTTCCCATTGGTGTTGTCTATCTTGCAGATCATGTTCACAAGCTATTTCCCCATGCAGAACAGCGGATTTTTGACTTAGGCACAATCCCCCCGCTAGATTATACTTCTGCCTTAGACAGATCTATTGACGAGTTTCAACCCACATTGCTCGTCTTTTCTTGGCGGGATATTCAAATTTATGCGCCAGTAGGTGGACGGGGCGGTAATCCTCTCCAAAACGCCTTTGAATTTTACTACGCAAAAAATCCCTTGATTAAATTGCGTGGTGCTTTTGGCGGATTACGAATTTTTATTGCTTATTATGTAGAATTATGGCGCAATTTAGGATTAGTTAAACGGGGTTTAAAACGCGCCCAAAAATATCAATCTCAAGCCCGTGTAGTCTTAGGTGGCGGTGCAGTTAGCGTCTTTTATGAACAGTTGGGTAAAAGCTCACCGCCCGGAACGATCATTTCTGTAGGTGAAGGAGAAACCCTGCTGACAAAACTACTTAATGGTGAAGATTTTCGAGATGAGCGCTGTTATGTAGTGGGGGAAAATCAACCCCGTCAACGCCTAATTCACGAACAACCTACACCCCTAGAAAAAACAGTTTGTAATTACGATTACATCGAAACCATTTGGCCAGAATTTAATTATTACCTGCAAGAACAGGATTTTTATATTGGTGTCCAAACCAAACGTGGTTGTCCTCATAATTGCTGTTATTGTGTTTATACAGTAGTCGAGGGTAAACAAGTCCGCATTAACCCTAGTGACGAAGTTGTTGCGGAAATTCGAGAATTATACAATCGAGGAATTCGTAACTTTTGGTTTACAGATGCTCAATTTATTCCCGCCCGTAAATTCATTGATGATGCTGTAGAACTTCTCCAGAAAATCGTTGATTCGGGAATGTCAGATATTCATTGGGCAGCATACATTAGAGCCGACAACTTAACACCCGAATTGTGTGAGTTGATGGTAAAAACAGGCATGAATTATTTTGAAATCGGCATTACAAGCGGTTCTCAAGAACTGGTTCGCAAAATGCGAATGGGTTATAACTTACGAACTGTTTTACAAAATTGTCGTGATTTAAAATCCGCCGGTTTCAATGATGTAGTTTCTGTTAACTACTCCTTTAATGTAATAGATGAACGTCCTGAAACTATTCGCCAAACTATTGCTTATCACCGCGAACTCGAACGGATTTTTGGGGCTGATAAAGTTGAACCTGCTATTTTCTTTATTGGACTCCAACCCCATACCCATTTAGAAGAATATGCCTTTAAAGAGGGGATTCTCAAACCTGGTTATGATCCGATGAGTTTAATGCCTTGGACAGCAAAAAAACTCCTTTGGAATCCTGAACCATTAGGTTCTTTCTTTGGTGAAGTTTGCTTACAAGCTTGGCGACAAAATCCCAATGACTTCGGACGGGAAGTGATGAATATTTTGGAAATCAAATTGGGTTGCGCTGATTTGGAAGATGCACTTTCTGCACCCATAGAAAAACCAGAAAAACAATTGGCTGCCGTATTATAGAAAACATAAGCCCAGGTGATCAGAAAGATGCCTCTCGCTTCCGTTAGGGATACGCGGCTACACAAACGAAGTCCGCCTGTGCGGACTAATTAAAACTTAAGATATTGAACCCACGAAGGCGGTCACTGAGCTTGCCGAAGTGTGGGTTTTGCCTGTGTAGACGCGGTTTCTAACCGCCCTATTATCCGAAATCCCCAATTAATTCCATGTTACAAGGTTCAATTCTTCAACAGTTAGAAGCATCTCACCGCCATAGTGCTAGACCTATTCATTTTGGCGTGTACTATAAAAATACCTTAGTGTCTCTCTGCCATGCCTTGGAAGATCATATTTTAACGAAAGATAATGATCCTTTGGTGATTACGGCTTTCCAGCAGGGTAAATGGTATCTGGAAGAGGCTCAAAGATACGCAGATATCGCGCAACACAGCCGGGCAATTGTGATTATGGCGGCGGCTGATGCTGGTTTTGCCGAACATCCTACTGGTCAATTACCTAATATTGATTTGGTGGGATTAGCTACAGATGATCCTGTGGCGCAGGAGTGGCATTTGATGATTTTAGCTCCTGACTACACAGCTATGGTAATTTGTCAAGAGTTATCTGAAGCTGACTATGGGAAGGATGGTTTGCCAACTTGCGATTTAGAGCGTAAATTCTACGGTTTATGGACATTTGAACCGGAATTAGTGGAAGAAACCGCAGAGTTAGCGATCGCTCATATCAAAGACTATCATCCTGAACTAGCACTCAAACTAAGTCAATATAAACAAGCAATTCACCCAGCTATCTGTCCAGGAGAAGAAGTAGCTACCGTTGTCTCTCGTGTTGTTGATTACCTCAAAACCGGACAAGGTAACTTACCTATTCTCACAGCATCTCACCAAAAATTTCTAGATCGTAACTTGGTATCTAACGAAATTCAGGCATTTTTGCGGATGGCACAGTTGATTGATCTAGCAGATAGCCGCAATCCTGTAGCCGCATCAGAAGTAGCATCTATTGTTGAAACAATGGGGCAATTATTAGATTTACCCGCATGGCAAATTAAAAGATTACGCCTAGCTGCTTTGTTGCATCGCTTAGACCCACTGCAAAAAGCCGAAAGCCTGATTAGTCCCAGTCATATAACAACAGCTTATCAAGAACAATCTCCTAGTTGTCCTCTGGCTTGTCCCCTCGTCCCAGCAGCGCAAGCATTACGAATCATGCCAAGACTACGGGCTATAGCTCAAATTATCACCCACCAAAGCGAATGGTGGAATGGTGCAGGCGAACCCGCCGGTTTAGCTGGTGATGATATTCCTTTAGAATCAAGAATTTTATCATTGGTTGCAGAATTTCAGCTACAAGTTAACCAGTATAAATACTCTAGCAAAGGGGGAGCAGAGATATTTTCTCAAGCCTTAGATCAGTGTCGAAAACAACAATCTACCCGCTTTGATCCTAAACTTGTAGATACATTAGGTTTATTAGTAATGGGTTTACAACAGGGGCTTGATTTACCGATAATGACACCCAAGGTCAGCAGCGGTTTATGGTTACTTGACTCCCGTTGGGATACCGACAGCAAAAGTAGTGAGCAGATTTCAGTGTACAGCAAATGAATATAGAAACCATTAGATTAGGGCAAAACAAACAACTCCCCGGTGCAAATTTAGAAGATGAGGATCTATCTCACCTAGATTTAAGGAAGATAAATTTAACAGGGGCTAAACTGGTGGGGACTGACTTCACTGGTTCTAAATTAGAGGGTGGTCATTTTGAAGGTGCAAATTTAATGGGGGCTAATCTGCAAGAAACCGACTTGCGGGCTAACCTGATGGGTGCAAACTTGATGCAGGCTAACTTGACAAGTGCGGATTTACGTGGTAGCAACTTACGGGGTAGTAACTTGATGGGAGCAATCCTCAACGATGCGTCTTTAGCGGGTGCTTTTTTAAGTGGTGCTAATTTGCATGGTGTAAATTTGCAGAGTGTTGACTTGCGATGTGCAGATTTACGAGGTGCAAATTTAACTGAAGCTAATCTCAAAGGTGCAGATTTAAGCGGTGCAGATCTACAAGGTGCTGTACTAATTGAAGCGAATCTTGAAGAAGCAGATTTAAGAGCAGCAAATTTAGCAGGGGCTGATTTGACCGGAGCTAATTTACTCTGTGCTGAATTAGATGCAGTGAAGTTAAATGGCGCAAATTTAGATCGGGTGTGTTTGCGGGGAACAGTTTTGGAAGCTATAGCAGGAGTCAGGAGTCAGGAGTCAGGAGTTAGGAGTTAGGAGTCAGGAGTCAGGAGTCAGGAGTCAGGAGTCAGGAGGAAGAAAGAGGAAGAAGAATTATGTAGAACTTGATAGCCTATGAAATGGAAGGTTAAATTAGCTTGGTTTGTTTTCGGGATCATATTGGTGTTAGTGGGCATAATTCCTGTGAAGATAGCGATAGCCTTTCACCAAGTTCCTGTACCCCAAGCAATTCTTGTATTGGGTGGTAATGGTAGTCGGATGGAATTTGCTGCCCAGTTCTGGCAATCTCACAGAAATTTAGATATTTGGGTTTCTGATTTTGAATCAAACTTAAATTATAATCGCCTGATTTTTGAAAAGTTTGGTGTTCCTAATCGGCAATTACGGTTTGATGGCACGGCGACGGATACAGTAACTAATTTCACAACACTGGTAAACAAATTTGCTGACAGTAAGTTACAGCATCTTTATTTAATTACATCGGATTATCATATCCGAAGATCAAGGGCTATCGCTACTATTGTCCTTGGTAGTCAAGGGATTGTGGTTACACCTATTGCTGTGCCGTCATTGGGTGACAATTCAGAATCTCTGCTGCGAGTCATGCGAGATTGTGGGCGATCTTTTTTGTGGATTGTGACTAATCGAACTGGAGCTAGTTTTAATCCTCGCATTAAAGCAACTACATTTATTCATAAACAAATTATATAGTCAAATTGAAATCGTGATATTGTTTTAAGTGTTCTTTAAAATATTCAACCATTCAATGAATATTATCCCCACCTCTATTCCTGATATCCTCCTCCTAGAACCCAAAGTATTCCAAGACTCACGGGGCTTTTTCTTCGAATCCTACAATCAAAAAACATTCACAGAAAAACTGGGAATCACAGCCAACTTCGTCCAAGATAATCACTCCAAATCTGAATACAATGTGCTACGAGGATTGCATTATCAAAGCATCCAACCTCAAGGTAAATTAGTCCGCGCTATTGTTGGGACAATTTTTGATGTTGCAGTAGACATTAGAAAAAATTCCTCTACCTTTGGACAATGGGTAGGTTACGAACTCAGCGCCGAAAACAAACGCCAATTGTGGATACCAGCAGGATTTGCTCACGGGTTTCTCGTGCTTTCAGAAATTGCCGAAGTTATCTATAAAGCTACAGATTATTATACACCAGGAGGCGATCGCGCTATCCTTTGGAATGATCCAGATTTAGCTATAGATTGGCCTCTAGAAACACCCCCAATTTTATCAGCTAAAGATGGTAGCGCTTCAACCTTTAAAAACGCCGAAGTTTATGAGTAAATCAATATTACTAATAGGTAGTAACGGACAAGTTGGTACAGAACTACAACATACCCTAGCATCCAACTACAAAGTTATTGCCCTTGCCCGTCCAGAAATAGACTTAACTCACCCTGACAAATTACGCCAAATTATCAGAGAAACCCAACCCGAAATAATTATCAATGCCGCTGCTTATACCGCAGTAGATAAAGCCGAAAGTGAACCAGAAAATGCTCACCTGATCAATACTATAGCCCCGCAAATTATCGCTGAAGAAAGTCAGAAATTAGGAAGTTTCTTAATTCATCTTTCCACCGATTATGTATTTAATGGTAATAGTCATTATCCCTATCGAGAAACAGATAGTACCAATCCATTGAGTGTATATGGACAAACAAAATTAGCAGGAGAGATAGCAATTCAACAAAATTGTCCCCACCACATAATTTTGCGGACAGCTTGGGTTTATGGAACTTATGGAAAAAGTAACTTCGTAAAAACCATGTTACGAGTTGGTCAAGAAAGATCAGAAGTTAGAGTAGTTGCCGATCAAATTGGTAGTCCTACTTGGGCGCAAGATATAGCTTCAACAATTACCCAAATTATCCCCCAATTAACCTCAGAAAATGCGGGAATTTATCACTATACAAATAGTGGTGTAGCCAGTTGGTATGACTTTGCCATAGCAATCTTTGAAGAAGCAGAAAAACTCCGTTTCCCCCTGAAGATTGCCAATATTATTCCCATTACTACCCCCGAATATCCCACACCCGCAAAACGTCCTGCTTATTCTGTCTTAGCTTGTGAGAAAATATCTCAAATCTTAGGAACTTATCCTCCTCATTGGCGACAAGAACTAAGATTAATGTTAAAAGAATTACAAGGAAAATCTCTATGAAAGCACTGATTTTATCCGGTGGAAAAGGGACAAGATTACGCCCCTTAACTTATACAGGAGCAAAACAACTTGTTCCAGTTGCCAACAAACCAATTTTATGGTACGGCATTGAAGAAATGGCTGCTGCGGGGATTACTGACATTGGTATTATTATCAGCCCAGAAACAGGGGCAGAAGTCAAGAATAAAACTGGAAATGGCGAAAAATTCGGTGTTAATATCACCTATATTTTACAAGAAAAGCCAGCAGGATTAGCTCAAGCTGTCCAAGTTGCCCAGACCTTTTTAGGAGATTCCCCATTTGCCATGTATTTGGGAGATAACCTGATTCAACAAGGAGATTTAAGTTCATTTTTAGATAAATTTACTCAACAACAACCAGATGCTTTGATTCTGTTACGTGAAGTCACAAATCCTAGTGCTTTTGGTGTGGCAAAGGTAGACGAAAAAGGCAAAGTATTACAGTTAATTGAAAAGCCAAAAGTTCCCCCGTCAAATTTAGCATTGGTAGGGGTTTATTTTTTTTCGCCAGTTATCCATGATGCGATTTCTTTGATTAAGCCTTCAGCTAGAGGAGAATTAGAAATTACTGATGCAATTCAATGTTTAATAGATCAAGAAAAAGAAGTTTTAGCTTGTAATCTTGACGGTTGGTGGTTAGACACAGGTAAAAAAGATGATTTATTAGAAGCTAACCGTCTCATTCTTGATACCTATTTGAAAAAATCAATTTTAGGCGATATTGATCCGAAAACTCAAATTACTGGCAGAGTGCAAATTGGGACTGAATCTAAAATCATCAACTGTACAATTCGCGGACCCGTGGTAATTGGTAATAATTGCTATTTAGAAAACTGTTTTATCGGTCCATATAGTAGTATTGCCGATAATTCAACACTCATAGAAACAGATTTAGAACACAGCGTGGTTTTAGAAGGTGCTAAAATTACTGGAATTCAGCAACGAATTATTGATAGTTTAATTGGACAACGCGCCCAGTTAAGTATTGCCCCCCGTCGTCCTAAAGCATTACGCTTTTTAATTGGTGATGATTCTCAAATTGAACTGACTTGACGCTTTAATCTCGCTTTTTAACGGGGTTCTCCACTTACCCATCAAAACTTTTTGGCTTTTGATGGGTTCTCTATGGCTAAAGTCATCCTAAACTATCGGAGTTTTCACCCAATTTCGTTATAAGTTTTACTTGTCTTATCAGAGAATTTATGGTTTAATTCGTATTAAGTCATGGAAGGATACACTCATCAAATCAAGGATGTACTTATGAGCAGCCAGTTTAGATCAAAAACCCCTGTTTTATTGGCGAACTTAGCTATATCTAGTTCCTTAATCTTCACTTTTCCAGTCCAGGCGCAATTGCCGACCGTTGCACAGGTAATTTATGTTGATCCAGTTACTGGTGTAAATACTGCTGAGGCTGGCACATCTGCAACAACTCCTTACAAAACCATTACTTTCGCGCTGAGTCAGACTAAACCGGGTTCAGTGATTCAGTTAGCTCCCGGCAACTATAGCAGCGAAACATTCCCTATATTACTCAAACCAGGAATAACATTACGGGGTGACGAATCAAGCAAAGGTAGAAGAGTAGTTATTTCCGGTGGTGGTATTTATATCAGTCGCACCTTCGCTAAACAGAACATTACCATCCTAGCAGATCAAGATACCACAATTGCTGGTATCACAGTCACCAATACCAATGAAAGGGGTACGGGTCTATGGGTAGAATCAAGCAACCCCATAATCATAAACAATACATTTACTAACAACTTCAGGGAAGGTGTATTTGTCACAGGCACGGGAAATCCTCGAGTTGAAAATAACCAATTTGTGCAAAACAGTGCCAATGGCATTGCTATCACAAAATCAAGCCGGGGCGAAATTCGCAATAATCTATTTCAAAATAATGGCTTTGGTTTAGCTATTGGTGATACTTCCACACCCTTAATCACAGAAAATCAAATAGTCCAAAATAAAGATGGTATGGTCATCTCTGAATCAGCCAAACCTTTACTGCGTAAAAATGTAATTCAGAATAATCAACGGGATGGTATTGTCCTCATTCTAAATGCTTCACCAGATCTGGGGACTAACAATAATCCTGGTAGCAATAGTATCAGCAATAATGGTCGTTACAACCTCTACAATGCTACCAAAAACTCCATTTCTGCTGTTGGTAACAATATTGATTCCTCACGCATTGCTGGTTCAGTCGAAATAGGTAACAGCCAAAGATCAACACCATATTCCTCCCAAAGCGATGATTTATCAGCCAATGATCCCAACATCGCATTGCTACAAAAATGGGAATTAACACCCATTTCCTGTGCCTCTGGCAGCCAAGTAATTACCATCATGATGGGTGGTAAACAATACTGTGTTATGCCCCATCCTGACTTAACAGCCAATAGTTACGAATATAATCAGAGTAATGGCAACCTCAAAGCTTTAGTCAATTCCCCCAACAGAGCTTCCCGTCCGAAAAAAGAGGGTTTATAGGATCTGTGTTTTTGTTCTTTATCAATTATTTCCACCTTTTTAGTCAGAAAACGGAAAAGTCTAATCTCCTCTTACTTTAAACATTTACGAGGTTTTATGAAACATCAATGGAAAACAACGATTCCGAGGTCGGGCTTCGCTATCACAATTGCCACCTTAGCCCTATCCAGTATTTTGTCCTGGGGATCTACGGTTCAAGCCTTACCACCTGTGGATAATACAGATGATAATAGTAACAGTACTGCCATGCCGGATGTAGACCCATCGGAGGAAGCCAACACTGGAACTCAATTTACCTGTGTATCCCAAGGTGATGGTAACGTAGCTACAGTTGGTCAGCGACCTGGTGGAGAACCAATCCCTGTAATTATTTGGACTTCAGCATCTTTAAAATACTTTGGTGAGAAATTTACTCCTCAAAGCCGTTGCCAAATCGTCACACCGAAATTAAATGCGGCTGTAGCTGAAAGTGGCGGTAGCCTCAAAGATGTCGTGTTGATGAGCGGTAGAGTCCGCAATAAAACTGTCATTTGCGTGGTTTCTGTCAATGACACTGGTTGTGATGGTAATAATACTCTATTTACTTTAAACCCGGACAACGCCAAAAAGCCAGAGGAAATTCTTACCCAAATGATGCAAATCAGTCGTGAGGGTTCTAGTGCTGGCGTAATTCGGGAAACAAAAGGTCGTGTACAGGTAACATTGAGCGATTTACTACCCAGAAAGAATAAGAATAATCGCGTACCTCGGCAAATCAGAAAAAAACCTGCTATTAGAAATAAGTCTGGTGGTTTGTAATTATCTAAAATAAAATTCTGATTCTAGAAGTGTCTCTACACTGGCATTATGATCTAAGAAGGAAAATAAATGTCTGTAGAGCATTTTGCCATCTTTATCTAAGATAAATTGTGCTGGTAATGGCGCTCCTAATGCCTGTCCAGTTCTATAAGTACGAAATGTATGGCAACTGGAATCACTCAATAATGGCATTTTTAAGCCCAAGTCTTGAACTATTATTTGACTTTGCTTTTTGTCGGTGCTAGTAATTAATAGAATTTCAATTCCCCGATTTTTAAACTGTTCATAATTTTCATTTAAGGCTTGAATATGGGGATAACAAAATGGGCAATATTGCTTTTCGGTAAAAATTCTGGTAAAGGCAATTATTACAGGTTGTTTACCTCGAAAATCAGATAGCTTAACAACAGTATTGTTAGTAATATCTGATAATTTAAAATCTGGTGTGCCTATACCCAATCTGAAATTATCTAACGCGGGTATAGGGAGAAAATTATGGAAAAATCGCTCGTTAAATAAGCCAGTAAAATCAGTTGAAGTCAACATAAGATATTCAAAATTAAAAGTTTAATTACCAAATTCCCAATTCTCTAAATATCAGCAAAGTAAATTTTAGACTTCACGGGATCAGGATTCATGGTTTTGTCCCCAGGTTGCCAATTAACAGGACAAACTTCATCGCTATGGGACTGAACGTGCTGAATTGCTTGTAATGTTCGCAGGGTTTCATCTACATTCCGACCAAAGGCTAGATTATTAATAGTGGAGTGTTGTAGAATGCCATCTTTATCTATGATAAATAAACCGCGTAAAGCAATACCAGCGGTGGGATCGAGAACGTTATAAGCGGCACTAATTTCTTTTTTGATGTCAGAAACTAGGGGATAATTTATGTCACCGACTCCACCAGATTTACGATCTGTTTGAATCCAAGCGAGGTGAGAAAATTCACTATCAACGGAAATACCCAAAATTTCTGTATTTAGTTGGCTAAATTCTGCGTAGCGATCGCTAAATGCTGTAACTTCAGTGGGACAAACAAAGGTAAAATTTAAGGGGTAGAACATCAGAACAACATATCTACCACGATAGTCAGACAATTTAATTGACTTAAACTCCTGATCTACTACGGTTGTTGCTGTAAAATCGGGAGCCTGCTGACCAATCCGGAGACATCCCTCTGTTCCATAGGTAAGTGTCATTAATCTAATTCTCCTTTAACTTCATATCATAAGATCACGCGGTAAGCGGAAAACTCAGTCCCTTTAGGGCTGAGAGGGATGGTTCGACGCAGCTCACCAGCCGCGACACGAGCAGTTTTAACCGCTGTGGATATTAAAATTGAAACCAGATTTTTGATTGGAACCTGGAAACCAACTCCCATTTCTGGGGTAATGTTAGCTTAGACCAGTTATAAGAGCTTGTTAGACTTGCAACACTGTTCCAGTGACCTTAGAACTGTTTAATCACAAGCGACAGAGCGGGGAACTAGCAACGCATTCCGAGGTGTCGTGACTCAAATAACGGCTACCCTTCGACTACGCTCAGGGTGGTCTGGTCAGTACAGCTTGTTTGATTTCTCTTACAAGCTCAATCCCTTTAGGGCTGGGTTACTGACAGTTGGATTTATTTTTGAGCGCAGGCACATCGGTTAGATTGAAACTTTTAGAGTCTTGAAAAACTCATGTTTCCGGCTCAATTAGGGGCTTTTTAACTCAATATCCTCAGCAGCCGATTATATCACGAAGGAATATATCAGCAAATCGGCTTTTGGTGATATGCGCTCCTATCATTTATGTGGAAGCGCATCTGGAGATGATTTTGTAGTGAGGGCTGAAGCCCTCAAATGAGGAATAAATTCCCCACTACAAACTTTGAATTATTCAAGCCGTTCTACTTAGTTATTAACATACTTACCAATCACCTGAGCAAAATCTGGTACTGCCTCTTGCACGTGTTTTTCTGCGGAATTACGGAATTTTTCGTAAGTTCCTCGCACCAGTTGGCGTTTGGTATTTTTAACCCTGGCATCAGTTACACCTAGCAGCGCATTTGCGGTCTGATTACTATTGGCTGTGAGGTATTCCACCGGTTTACCCTGTTGCACTCCTGCACTCCAAATGGGATCAATTGCAGTTAAGCAAACCGGTAGGAGGGACTCAACCACATTGGTGATATAACCCGGTTGAATTCCCTTGAGTGCAGCAAAGGCGGCTTTCATGGCCATGCCGCTTATGCCTGACTTAGATGCCAGTTGTGCGTCTATCATGGTGCAGCAGTCTTGGACAATCAAGTCCTTATGACCAGAATTCATTAATTCTTCATTCAGTCCCATTTTAATACTCCTAAGTATCAAATTGCTTGATTTATTATCTTATAAGTAGTTGAATAAAATTAAATTCATTCATGGAGTCAGGGAACAGGGAAAAGTATAGCATTCGGAGAATTTTGATGTTGATTGCACCCCATTATTCCCAAGATGCTTCAGCGTAGCTTGTCCTGGACATCATTCAGGCTTAGTTTGTTGCTAAGGTTATGTGTCATATTCAGATCACGAGAACATAAAAACTGAAGATATCATTAATTCCCCTGTTGAACTTATCCCCTTGGGAAGTTATTATGTATGGGAGTAAGGTGCTTCTTGGCAATGACAAAATAGCCTAAAAGATCAAAAATAATTGAGAAGACACAAATTTCAGGAGTTAATCAGTTTTACCTTGAGTATTATTATTTCCCTTCCCTAAGTAGATGATACTGTGGGATATTAACTTCATTATTGAGCAATACCTTCGCCAAATTGAAAAAAGCCTTGATTCGTAGGTTGGGTTGTTGCTTAACCCAACAAAGCAAAAATGGCGCAGGTATTATGAAGATAACCCCTGAATTCTTTGTTGATAAAATTTCTATTCAAGTTTAACTGATCAGAATCAACCATAACAGTATGTCTTACGTATCTCTCCTAAAAAACATACCAGAAATATTCAGCCAACCAACGGGAATAGCCGCTATAGCTTCCCTTGGTATCCACGGCGCTATTGCCTTAATTGTGCCATTAATGCCAGTTAACTCTAGTCAATCTTCTAAAACTGACTCACCCAAAGCAGTGGGATTGATGGAACTGAGTACCGCTGATCAAAGCCGATTACCACAACCCCCTAGTACATCCCCGATAGCTTTACAGCAACCCCAATTACCGCTACAGCAACAATTACCAGGTGCTAATTTAAGCAGTCCATTAACCAACTATCCCGCTTTACAACCGGAATTATCTAGTCAGTCGGTATTACCAGCTATTCCGAGTTCGCCAACTAACTTGAACCTTTCTTATCTGCCTAGCAAGCAATCTATTGAAAGATTGACTCGCAATGATTTACAGATAGCAATGTCTAGATTACCAAGAAGTACATATACTCCCTCGACTTCCTCGACTTCTCCTTTTGTCAATAATCTAGATCAGAGAATGAAAGAAACCGGATCTCTCGGTATTAATCGGTTACCAGAACTGCGACAAAGTAATGAAATACCTGGAGAACCACTGAATAATCCGTCTGCTGAAGCTATTGATATTGGCAGTACAACAACAGCAGGTATTTCACCACCACAAACAGTGGCCTCAGGAAATAATGCCGTTAAGATTCCTCAAGGTGGGGAAAAATTAGCTTTAACAGATAATTCTAGGGGACAATCGCCAGAAATCATCACAAATGAATCTGAATCAAAAGGTAAAAAAACTGAACAATTACTGGCTAAACTGAACTCCTACAATACTCTTAGACAAAATATTCGTCAAGAATATCCCAATGTTAAAGAGAAAGGGGTAATTCGTGAAACCATCTCTACAGATACACCGGAGATGGAAGGTACAGTTGTGGGTAGATTAGTTGTAGATCCAGATGGTAAGGTTTTAGATATTAAATTCCAAGCAGGAACAGAATCGCCTAAGTTACAATCCAAGGTTAGGGAATTTTTCAGTGCTAATCCACCTCAAGCTGATAAGCAGTTAATTAGCTCTTATCCTTTCCAACTCAAGTTCCAAAATAATCCCAATTCTGCGGGAGTAAGTTCTAAGACTCAACCAACAGCCACTTCAAATACTGAAAAAGTATTTGAATCTAAAATCCAACCAACAGCGACACCAAATTCTCAAAAATTACCTGAACTCCAAATCCAACCAACAGCCACTTCAAATTCTCAAAAATTACCTGAATCTGAAAATACTAAAAATCGTCCCGAAACTCCATCAGTAAATACTTCTAATTCTGTCACTTCTGAAAAATCCAGTAGTAATTCGCCGGCTGTATCTACTGAATCTAATCAGAAACTTATCCAAACTTTACGCCAAATCAAGGAAGAAAGAAAAAATCCTTAGCACCATGATCAAGGATCTGGTGCGTTACGTTATCGTTAACACACCTTACGTATTTTTTAAGAATCAAACTGGATTTCTATAGATTTGTAAGGGTTTAGCAGTGTTTATTGGTGTCAACGTAAGAACCGCCAGGGAATAAATTCCCTGTCTCATAGCTCAAGTCCGTTAAAACGGACTAATAAATTTTGCTAGTGTTTAGTCATCAAAAGAGAACTTTCGATATTAGCAAGGAACTTGAGTTCGGCATGGGGTTTTGCGTTAAGTTGACACCAATGAAGCTCTTGCTTTACATAAAAAGACCGCAGAAATATTAGACATGGATTGGATTACTCTCCTGCGATCGCTACAATCTGACTTTTTGAAAAGGTTAACATCTAGTTGTCTACTTCATTGTGAAATAGAAGGTCAACATAGTGAATTAACTATTATTTCTGGTGAGAGATTAAAGGCATTACGGGAATTTTGCTGGTTAATGGCGGAAAAATATAAACGCACTTCTCCAGTCCGTGACGTTTTTATTAATAATCTTAAAGGTAAATTAGGCGAGGAAGTTGTTAAAGAAAGATTAGCTGATTTTATTACGGAAGTAGATTATGAAAAACGCTTTGGTGGTGATGGCAAAAGTGATTTTACACTCACTGCTAATTCTGTAATTGGCGTTGAAGTCAAATCTCGTCACGGTAGTATTGATAGAGTTAGATGGTCAGTGAGTGCAGAAGAAGTGGAAAAAAATGCAGTAATTGTTTGTATTTTGATTCAAGAAGAAGTCAATGAAGCCCAATCTGCATATCACCTTTTTTTAGCTGGATTTCTCCCCACGCAAATGATTAAATTGAAAACTGGGAAAATTTCCTTTGGAATTAATCAATTATTGTATGGTGGTGGTTTATTTTCCTATTTAGAACAATTTTCAATTTCGGCAAATTCTCATAAATCTGATTTATCTCAAAGTCAAATAATTAAACCCCAATCTACACCTGTTGATTTAACTATTTTTTATTTAAATCTCGGTGATGAATATTTCCAAAAAGGGGAATATGCAGCGGCAATTAATAGTTACAATCAAGCTTTACAGTTTAATAATAGTGATGCTGATATTTATTATAAACTCGGTTTAGTTAATTATCAATTAGGTGAGTATCACACAGCAATTACTAATTATAGTCAAGCAATAAATATTAATATAAATCATCATCAAGCTTACAATCAAATAGGTTTAGTACATTATCAAATAGGTAATTATCACATAGCCATAGAAGCTTACACCCAAGCAATTAGAATTAATCCCCATATTGCGATTAATTATAAAAATCGTGCTGATGTTCGTTCTCATATTGGTGATACTCAAGGAGCAATTGAAGATTATAATCAGGCAATTAACCTTAATCCTGATTATGCTACCACGCAAAAAGATAGACAAATATCTCGATATTTATTAGATAAACAACAGCAATTAAAGCAAATAATTGATATTGATCCTCAGGATGCTATTGGTTATAAAAATCGTGGACATGATCGGGTTGAATTAGGAGATTATGAAGGAGCAATTACTGATTATAATCAGGTAATCCAAATTAATCCTGATGATATTGATGCTTATTATTGTCGGGGTAATGCTCATTTTGATTTGGGAAAATATGCAGCAGCAATTGCCGATTATACTCAGGTAATTAAAATGAATTTTCACTATGTTAATGCTTATTATAACCGAGGAAATGCCCTATTAGAAATTGCAGATAAACAGGGAGCAGTTGAGGATTTCCATAAAGCAGCAAATTTATATTGGCAAGCAGGAAAATTAGCAGAATATAAAGATACACAAGCTAGAATAATAGAATTAGAAATGGAAGCATCTTTAGATATTTTAAATTTCTAATATCAATTTTTTGTGGTACAGAATCATAAAATCATCCGTCTTTATCTGCGTTTATCTGCGTTTATCTGCGGTCAATAATTATTAAAATCTGACTTTAAAATTTATCAAAACAGTTTATAATAAAATAGTTATTAGTGAGTAACTTACAAGTATATGAATAATCAGGGCAAACAAGTTTATAATTACACCGTCATTCTCGAAAGGGAAGAAGATGGAGGCTATCATGCTTTTTGTCCCCTTCTTAAGGGCTGTCATTCTCAAGGAGATACTTTTGAAGAAGCGATCGCTAATATCACAGAAGCTGTAGAATTATATATTGAAAGTCTCATGGCTGATAATCAACCTATTCCTATTTTCAACTCTGAGACAAACGCTTTATCTCTGCACTTCCTAAAATATCGTGGGCTTTCGCCAACATTTGGGGAATTTTTTCAGCTTGGGGACTATTAACAAGACATTCTCGTAAATCTAATTCATCTAACCTATCAGCCCGATTACCAGGAAACCAATGATCAGCTTGTCCTAACAGATTATAACGCATTTTGCCATAGTCTATCATATCATAAGCCAAAGCCAAATTTAACAGCCACAAAATCACCCGCATATTTACTTCCCCTGGAGTTTCTTCCCAAGTTGGTAAATTAGTTTCCCAGGTTTTTACCCAATCTTCTCCTAAAATATTGATTGCTTCTGATTCCAATCTGGAAATAATTGGTGGTAGAATTTCTGCCGCATTATCTAATAATTCCAAAGTCTTTAAATGCTCATCAAAATCAGTTGGTTTGGCTGCACCTATACTCAAAGTATGCACTTGAGGATGACTCAAACAAAATAAATCATTAAACACCATTGGACTCAAAGGCGCACACAAATCCACTAACTTTTTGGGAGGTTGATATAATAACCCACCTTTATTAGAAGGGCTAATAATAAATACACCCATATCTAATTTAGTTGCAGCTTCAATAGCAGCCCAGTTCTGGCGATTAATATAGTACCAATGCAAATTCACATAATCAAATTGATTACTATTAATTGCTTGCAAAATTATCTCTGTGGGACCATGAGTAGAAAAGCCAATAAATTTAATCTTACCTTCAGATTGTAACTGTTTTGCTACTTCTAAACAACCACCTTCACAAATACTATCATTCCAAGTTTCTGCATTATTAATGCCATGTAAACTAAACAAATCAACATAATCTAACTGAAGATAAGCCAAAGATTTTTCAAAAGTTTGGCGAAATTCTTGAGGGTCTGCAACAGGAGAAACTTTAGTTTGGACTATTAATTTTTCACGAGGAAATTGGGGGAGGATTTTTCCCAACTGCATTTCTGATGTTCCATAACCGCGTGCAGTTTCAATATGATTAATTCCCAATTCTACAGAACGACGAATTACAGCCTCTAAATTTTCCTGATTATCTACGGGAATTTCCTCTGGTGTGACATCTTGCCATTTATATTGATATCGCATTCCTCCGCAGGAAAACACAGGCATTTGTATTTCTGTCCGGCCAAAACGTTTGTATAGCATTTGTGAATTTTTTAACTATCTATTAACTAAGAATTAGGTAAGAATTTGTGTTAGTGCTGATTGCAAATTCGGATATTGATATTCAAAACCTGACTCTAAAGTGCGTTTGGGTAAAACCTGTTGTCCTTCCAAAACCACCTTAGCCCCGTCTCCTAATATAGCTTCTATGGCGAATCCCGGCACAGGCAACCAAGAGGGACGATTCATGACGTTACCCATTGTGGTACTTAAATCATTCATGCGAACTGGTTGAGGAGCAGTGGCATTATATACTCCCTCCATTGTTGGTTTAGTTAAAGCTTGGATAATTAAACTGACAATATCATCTAAGTGAATCCACGAAAACCACTGCTGACCACTGCCAATAGGTCCACCAGCAAAGAGTTTAAAGGGGGTAATCATTTTCCCTAAAGCGCCACCATTACCCAAAACAATGCCAAAGCGTAAAATTACTAACCGCACATTGGTATCTTTTACCTTTCTCGCTTCCGCTTCCCACTCTTGACAGACTTGAGCGAGAAAGTCATTACCAGAAGCGCTATCTTCATCAAAACTGGCAGTTTCACTGGTTCCGTAATAACCAATAGCCGAAGTATTGACTAGGACAATGGGGTGAGGATTAGCTTTAGCTATAGCTTCGACAATTTTTTGTGTTCCTAGTTTGCGAGTGTTGAGAATTTCCTGCTTGCGTTCTGGTGTCCAACGTCCCTCAGCAATGGGTTCTCCGGCTAAATTAACTACGCCGTCACAACCAGATATGGCATCTTGCCAAGAGCCGGATACACTGGGGGTATAGGCAATAATTTCTAAGTTAGGAAAAGCTGGGGAGGGAAATACTTTTTGAGCAAAGGTAGGATTGCGGGTTAATACCAAAATTCTATGACCTTCCGTGTGTAGTCTTTCTACCAACCGACTACCCACAAATCCTGTTGCACCACTAATTGCTATTTTCATTGATATTGCTGGTTGTTGATTATACTCAAAACGGCTTGATTGTTTGATTCTAAACGTAGGGGTTTAGCAGTGCTAAACCCCTACACATCTGGGTTCTTTGTCATTTGGCAAAAGTTTAAATCTCACCCGTGTTTAGTATACCTACTGAGGAATGGGAATTAAATAAAGGACAAATCTTAATTTACAGCACTTTCCGGTGTTATGAGGTACTTATGTAGCGGGCAATATGCCCGCACTACCGGGAAATCTTTTTTTGCAATTCTTGGAGATTACAGAAAAATTGGTAAAATCATTAACTATGGGGCAAACCTCCTTAATAAAATTGAGTTGGTAACAACACTAACGGAGCTAAAGGCCATTAATGCCGCTGCACTGGCAGGACCGAGAACAAAACCCCAGCTAGGTAATAATACACCAGCCGCGAGGGGAATACCTATTGTATTATAGGCAAAAGCCCAAAATAAATTCTGACGAATGGTCTTAAAAGTGGCTCGACTTAACTGAATCGCCTTGACAACATCGGTTAGGGAATTTCGCATTAAAATAATTTCAGCAGTTTCCATAGCGACATCTGTTCCTGAATGTAAAGCGATGCCCACATCTGCCTGTGATAAGGCTGGAGCGTCATTGATGCCATCTCCTACCATAGCGACATAAGTTTTGATTTTCCCACATTGAAGAGATTGAATGGTGGCTGCTTTTTGGGCTGGGGGGATACCTGCCATGATGTCGGTGTTGGCGATTCCTAGTTGTTTAGCGATCGCACTGGCTGCTTCTAATCTATCACCACTCAGGAGCATAACTCGCAAACCCATTTGTCGGAGTTTATCTACTGCGGTTTTTGCATCTGGTCTGAGGGTATCACTAACAGCAATTAATCCGGTTAAAGTTCCATCTACAGCTACACCAATTACGGTTTTTCCCTCTGTAGCTAGTCTTTGTCCCTGTTTTTCTGCGGTTTCAGTAATATTAATTTGGTGGTAATTAAACCATTCCCAGTTACCTAAAAGAACTTTTTTTCCCTCAACGACAGCGGATACGCCCATACCTGGTTCAGTATGGAATTCTACAGCATGGGGAATAGCTAAATCTTGGCGTTTGGCTTCTTGCTGAATGGCTGTAGCGAGGGGATGATAAGTACCGCTTTCTACGGCTGCGGCTAGTTGAATGAGAGATAATGGTAAAGTTGATTCGGTAATAACTAGACAATCAGTTACGGTGGGTTTACCTGTGGTGAGAGTTCCGGTTTTATCAAAAACTACCGTGTCTAGTTTATGGACTTTTTCTAAAACGTCGCCACCTTTGATTAATAATCCCCGTTCTGCACCCATACCTGTTCCCACTAAGATGGCTGTAGGGGTAGCTAATCCTAACGCACAGGGACAAGCAACTACCATGACAGCGATCGCTAATTTTAAACTAATTAACAGGGCAGAATATTGGGTATGGGGGATTAAATGCTGGGGATTATGTCCCATATTGTGAGCCATGATCATGCCACCAGTCATCGTCACATCTGGCCAAAGATGAGTTCCCAACAAATACCAAAATAGGAAGGTTAAACCAGCCGCTGTTAAGACACCATAGGTAAAATATCCAGCCACCGTATCTGCTAATTTTTGAACTGGGGCTTTGCGAGTTTGGGCAGCTTCTACCAAAGCCACAATTTGGGCTAGAATTGTATCATCACCAGTGCGAGTAGCTTGAATAGCGATCGCTCCTGACTGATTTAAAGTGCCTCCAGTCACAGTATCTCCTGCTTGCTTCATCACGGGTACAGATTCCCCTGTCAGCATGGATTCATCTATGGTAGTTTGTCCAAAGCGCACTTCACCATCTACCGGAATTTTATCCCCCGGTAACACCTGCAACCATTCACCCACACGCACCTGTTCCGCCGGAATTTCCATAATATTAGCCCCAGCAATCAATTTTTCCGATTCTGGATTAATAATTAACCGGGCTGTTTGCGGCACTAAAGCTAACAATTGGCGAAACGCTTTAGCCGCACGGACTCTAGCCTGTTTTTCTAAAGTTCTCCCCAAAAGAATAAAACCCAACATCATCACCGGTTCATCAAAAAAGCATTCCCAACCCATTTGGGGAAACAATAACGCCACCAAACTGGCAATATAGGCTGTTAGAGTTCCCAAACCAATGAGGGTATTCATATTCGGCGCACCCCGTCGCCAACCTAGCCAACCTTCCACTAAAATTGGTCTACCAGGAATAATAATGGCGATAGTAGCCAGTCCACAATGAAACCAAATGTCATTTAAAAACGGAAAAATAACAGATCCAATATTACCAAAATGACCAATTCCCGATAGTAACAGTAGTAAACTAGCAATTCCTAACTGTCTAACTATCCCCTGCATTTCTTGGCGTTGTCTTACTTCTGGGTTAGGGATTGTAGATTTATCACCAGCACCTTTAGCCGTCCGTAATTGGCTAGGAAATCCTGTAGCCGTTAATCCCTGAATTAACGCCTCTGCATCTACAGTACCAATTTCCGCCTCTACGACTGCGACTTCTGTTGCGAGATTAACACAAACGCTTTTAACTCCTGGATGCTGAATAAGCTGTTTTTCTACCGCATTAACACATCCAGCACACTTCATCCCTCCAACATCTAAAATAATTTTCTCTGAGTTAAGTATTTTTGTGGGAGGGGCAGATTCTATAACTATTTCAGATTTGGGGATCAGTTGCATGGCCAGTTTTTAGGTTCGTTCTTGTTAGTTTAGCGCTTAATAACTAGCGTCTCTACTTTGAGGTTAAGCCAAATCTGCCACTTTGACTAAGTGAACAATATTAAGTTTCCCCAACTCCCCAAAATCCTCAAAATCCTCAAAATCACAAAAATCATAGTTCAGATGTTATTTTTGAGGTTAAGCGAAATCTGCCACTTTCACCAAAATCCTAAAAATCATTTAAATCACAAAAATCATAGTTTGCTTTTAGCTGTGTAAATTACAGCCGTTAATTGTACTGGTAACATCAAAATCAGGCTTTTGCAGAAATAATTAATTTCCCAATCTGATACGATGCTGAAATATCCCATACTCATCATTAGTAAAATGAGTAAGTGAATTTGGTTGTGTTTGATAATTTGCATATCAATTCCAATTAATAAACTTTCTAAAACCAACCTTGCTTATTCACAAAATAAGTATTAACAAATTCTTCATGGGGTTTATTGAAGTAAATCATGGCTTCAATCAAACCAACGATTTGCATAACTATCAATGTAAATCCGTAGGTAAAAGAGCCACCAATTACAGAAATTGCTAACATAATAAAACCTTCTGATGTGTAACCAAGAATAAATTTATGCAGCCCAAATCCACCAAAAATAATTCCAGCATAACCAGCCAACAGTTGTTTAGTAGTGTATGATGGGTTGAGATTACTCATATTTAGTTATACTCCTTGATGATTGGTGATTGGTGATTGGTGATTGGTGATTGGTGATTGGTGATTGGTGATTGGTGATTGGTAATTGGTAATTGGTAAGATTTAAATGTGGATAATTTTTTCTGAAAAGTAATCGTAAAAATATCAAATTTTCTGATAAAACATCACAAATTTGGCAGAAAAATATTGTGCAGTATCTTCGCTAATTTTCAGGTAGTAATTAACCTCAAAGTTAGTAAAGATCCGACACTATAGATTTTTCTACATATTTATTGTTATGAAATCCGGAGGATTTTGTTTGAGAAGTAATTAAGTAGTTAGCAGTGAGAATAAAAACAGTTACCAACAACCTAAGAGGTTGTTTGAAAAGTATTATATTAAACCAGTAATCTCCAAAAACCTAACCCCCCTACCCCCCTTCCCTGCAAGGGAATGGGGGTTTTAAAGCCTCTCCCCTGCAAGGGGAGAGGTTTGGAGAGGGGTCAGTCTATACATTCAAAACTTTTCAAACACCCTCTAAGGAATTATCTTGACCTGTTCCCTGACAACTGACAACTGTACGGGCGAAGCATTTGGAGAACTATTTTTGGCAATAACCGATAATTTATCTTCCAAATGCTGACAACTGTACGGGCGAAGCATTTGGAGAACTATTTTTGGCAATGACCGATAATTTATCTTCCAAATGCTGACAACTGTACGGGCGAAGCATTTGGAGAACTATTTTTGGCAATGACCGATAATTTATCTTCCAAATGCTTCGCCCCTACTGACAACTAACTTAATTATTACTACCTAAAAGAAACAAACTAATTAATGTGCCACTATTCCAAAGACTGTGGAGAAGCATAGAAGAAAGTAAATTGCGCGATCGCGTGTAAACTATTCCTAAGACGATTCCTAATGCTGACAGCGGCAGTATTTCTGATAAACTTAGGTGAGCAGCCGCGAATAACAAGCTACTGATCAAAATTGCCCCCCAAACCGACGTATAACGAGTCAGAGATGGTAATAAAAAGCCGCGAAATAGGAATTCCTCAAAAAACGGTGCAGCTATGGCTGCGGTAAAGAAAAATATCCCCAATGCGGTATTATCCCGGCTTTCTAGTGCCATTTGTAAAAGTGGATTACTGCCACCTTGTCCTTGCCACAATTTTTGATTAATCAGTGATACTATCACCACAATCGGTAAAGCTGTACAATAGCCACCGAGTCCCCACAAAAACCAATTACTGAAGAAATTGAAGCGAAACCAGTTCTCAGGAAGGGGGAAAAAACGCCTAATGGAAAAATATAGAACTGAAAAGCAACCAAAAGCCACAAACATATAACTAACTAAAACCATAAAAGCCTCAATTCTGGCATTTCCTGTACCACGAGGAATAGGCAAAATAGATAATAATTCTGGTATAAATAATTGCCCCATCAAGAAAAATCCCAGGATAAAAACCTGAATAATTATTTCCCAATTCCAAGGAGTTGACCAAACCAAATTGCCATTTGTCGCTAATATGGATGCTTGACCTTTAAGCAAGCGTTGAACCAATAAGAAAAGCAGCAGAATTATCCCTATAAAAGCTGTTAAGGTGGGGATAGTAGCAATTATCGCTAATTTTAACAATGCTTGGGTTGCTGCTGCTTGTTGGGCAATTTTCAGAGATAATAAAGCTTCTTGACGTTGTTGAAGTTGATATAATTGATCTAAAGCCGTAAAACGAAACCAACTATTTAAATTTTGTTGAATTATTTGTTCAGCTTTGGGTAATAGACGGGGAGGTTTACTCCATATTCCGCTTAATACTTGAGCAGTTTCTTGATATTTGGGGTTGATATCTGAATATTGCTGTAATTGATTCCAAGTTTTAATAGCCTTATCTGCTTCCTGTTGCTGTGCTTGCAAAATTCCCAACCGCAAATCTACTTCCGCTAACAATTTTCCTTGTTGTTGGCTAGATTTCTGTAAACTTTTTTCCTCTGCGGAAACAGGAGTAACTGCTGAAGATTGTAGTGCTGCTAATTTTTTATTAGTTGTCTCTAAACTAGTTTGAATAGATTCACTTGCTTCCTGATATTGCTTTATCGCACTTTCTAAAGGATTTGCACCGAGAATAGATTCTTGAAGTGTTTGAATACTTTTGTCGCTGCTATCTTCTGGTTTCCATGCTTGGGCTTGTAAGACGATATTAGTCTGGTACAATTCTAGACGACTCTGGAACTGAGGTTTTTGCCAGCTATTCAATAAAGATAAGCCCGACAACATTATTGCTAACAAAGTTAGCCCAATTAACAGCAACCGTTTAATTGTCATCTATCCCCCTTAGACTTACAAGTACAGGAGCATCATCAGCCCCTTGGTAATTATAAGCTAGTCCCGCAGAGGGAAATTAAAATTTCAAAAAAGTAGCTTAGATCAGGTCTGTGTGGGTGTTAGCTATTGTTCTAGGTCGGTAATGTCCACGAAGTCTAATAATGCTTCTCCTAGCCCGGATTTCTCACAAATAAACAGAAAATCGGGGTCAAAAACTGCTAAAATCTATATTGCACAAATATCACAGCAGTTTAAGCATGGTTATAAACGTACCCGGACTACCATGGGTTCTGGCAAAACAGAAGCAATTCCTAATAGACATCTTCAGAAAAGAATGTAGAGACGTTCCATGGAACGTCTCTACAAGGGTTGTAAGTCACGCATATTTAATTTTCACCAGATGTCTAATGAATAAATTCCTGGTCTCACGCAGAGACGCTCCAGGCACGGAGAGAAATACAAGAGAATGTGATCTAAAATGGAATGGATTTTAACAGGAACGGAAAAACCCCCTGATTGGTTTATTGAATTAGTGAAAAGTTACCCAACAGGTGGTGATTTTGCGGCTCAATTATTTTGGCAACGGGGAATTCAAGATCAGGAAAAATTAGCGGCTTTTATTAATTATCAAAGTTATCAACCTGCCAGTTCTTTTGAATTTGGACAGGAAATGAATTTAGCTATAGAAAGGTTAATTACTGCGGGGAAAACGGGAGCAAAAATTGTTATTTGGGGAGATTTTGATGCAGATGGAATTACTTCGACTGCGGTATTATGGGATGGTTTGGGTGAATTTTTTCAGCAACATCGTCAATTAAGTTATTATATTCCCAATCGTTTAACTGAATCTCATGGTTTAAATAAACCAGGAATTGATATTTTAGCTGCACAAGGTTGTCAGTTAATTGTTACTTGTGATACGGGCAGTACAAATATTGCCGAAATCATTTATGCCCAAAGTTTAGGGATAGATGTGATTGTGACTGACCATCATACATTACCCTCAGAACGTCCTCCCGTAGTCGCAATTATCAATCCTCGTTATTTAGCTAAGGAACATCCTTTATATCATCTTTCTGGTGTGGCTGTTGCTTATAAATTGGTGGAAGCTTTATATATAAGTTTGCCAGATATTCCTGCACATCCTTTAACTGATTTACTAGATTTAGTTGCAGTGGGATTAATTGCCGATTTGGTCCAATTAAGTGGTGATTGTCGGTATTTGGCACAATTGGGAATTCAACAATTACACACGGATTATCAAAAACTACCAACAGCCAGAAGAAGGCCAGGTGTGGGTAAGTTATTAGAATTATGCCAGAAAAGTGGCGATCGCCCTACAGATATTTCTTTTGGTTTGGGACCGCGAATTAATGCGGTTAGTCGCATTCATGGTGACGCTAGTTTTTGTGTAGAATTATTGACGAGTAGAGATATGCAGCGTTGTCAACAACTTGCAGAAGAAACAGAATTAGCTAATTCCCGTCGTAAGTCTTTACAAAAAGATGTCCAAGTCCAAGTTACGAAAAAACTCAATCAATTAGACTTATCCACTACCAGCGTCATTGTTTTAGAAGATCCTCAATGGGCAGGTGGTGTTTTGGGTTTGGTTGCTGGTCAAATTGCCCAAGAAACGGGACGACCGACAATTTTATTAAGTACAGAAGCAAAGGAGAATAAGACAGATTCTAGCCCATCCTTTGCGCGAGGTTCGGCACGTTCAATTAATTCTGTTGATTTATATCAATTAGTTCAAGAACAAGCCCATTTATTAGATCGTTTTGGTGGACATCCTTTTGCAGCGGGTTTGAGTTTATTAGTAGAAAATATCCCCTTATTTACAGCCGCAATTAACCAGAAATTACGCCAATCTTTAGGAGGAATTAATCTTACTCCCACAGTCCAAGCTGATTTGGTGGTGACCGTTGCAGATTTGGGTAAAGATTTATTTTTAGAATTGAAACTTTTAGAACCCTGTGGTATGGGAAATCCTATTCCCAAGCTACTAATTAAAAATTGTTGGTTTGAAAATTCTTGGCATAGAAATGAACAAGATTTAAAAGGAAATAAAATCCAATATATTAAAACTGATTTTAACATTCGAGATGATTCTACTAATAATCCTTTTCCAGGAATTTGGTGGGGACATTATAAGGAAGAATTGCCTATAGGTAAATGTGATTGTATTGCCGAAATTGATTTTAATAGCTTTAAAAACCGCTATGAAATTAGATTAGTTGCATTACGTTCCCATACGGGAACTGAACTGAAAACTCAGAATTCGGCAATGATTTTAGATTGGAGAAATCAGGAAGATTTAGGAGAATTAAAATCAGAAAAATCATTATTAATCATGAAAAATTGTCCTACTAATTGGGATAATCTCCGGTTATGGTGGAAACAATCGCTAAATCAACAAAAACAATTAGTGATTGCTTGGAGAAAACCCCAAAATCAGACTCCTAGAGATGTTTTAGTAACTCTGGTAGGTATTGCTAAATATCTTGGTCGCACAAACCAGCTAGTTACCCGTGTGCAGATTTTAGAGAAATTGGGTATTAGTGACCAAAGCCTATATTTAGGATTTCAAGCTTTAAAATATTTAGGCTTTATCGTCCAACGTCAAAATCATCACTTACAAATAAGTTGGGATTTTAAATATTATCAAAAACCTGCTGATTATGCTATTAGTCAATTTTTAGCCGCAGTTAGAGAAGAACAATTTCAAAGAGATTATTTTTCTCATGTTCCTCTATCTATTATTGTTGCCATGATTGGTAAATAATCTCATTTCGTAGGTTGGGTTGACGTAAGGAAACCCAACATTTGAACATCAGAAATAAGTAGGTTGGCGTTGAAAATTGTCGTCATAGCAAGAGGCAAGAGGCAAGAGGCAAGAGTAAAGAGTAAAGAGTAAAGAGTAAAGAGTAAAGAGGCAAGAGGCAAGAGGCAAGAGTAAAGAAGTTTTCAGCGATTTTACATTTCTTTACACAATTTGGTTTTATTGTGTTCACCTACTTAATTGAAAACCCAACATTTGAACATTAGAAATAATTGGTTTTGTTGGGTTTCGCAAAGCCATTGCTCCGCAACGCTAACGCGAACAACCCAACCTACCTTTTAACTCTCTTTTTATTCCTGAAAAAACTTCTTATCAATAGCTTTGGTATGTTCTCTATTGACAGAAGTTGCTGTTATATGATAACTAGCTAGATCATCTACAAAGGGAATCGTTAGCTTAAATGTACCATCAGGATTTACTTTGACTTTTTGACCATCAATAGTGACATTTGCACCTTCTTCTGTTGCACCATGAAGAATTAATTCTGCATCAACGACAACCCAGAAATCCGTACTCGGACGACTGAAAATACGGACTGTACCAGAACGCGCTAAACACAACCACTGATTATCATTATTCACATAACCAATTTCTGTCATGTAGTCCCGTTCACCCCTGGGAATAGGCACATAACGACTAGATGTTGCGGCTTCACATTCGTATTGTGCATCAAATTGAGGACGTTGATAGCTTAGATCAAGGTTTGTAACATCATAGACCCGAATTGCTAAAATGGTGAGTCCTTGATTCTGTAATGTTTGTTGATGATTATCGGAAATATACCAAGACAGGTAAGCCCATTTGGGAGTGCGCGGTGTGAAGATAATTCTGGTATTTCCAGTCACAGTCATGGGATTAATATTAGTCCAAGCTTCTATCTCTGCATCTAACTCGATAGCTATGTCTTCATTTGTGGCTGTGGGATGCAATAGAGTAGGATATATCTCTTCTTCTATTTCCAGTTGTGTGAGTGCAATTGGACTGTTAATGGCGTTTAAAGCCTCTCCTAACTCTGATGGTAAATCTTGATTTTGCGGTGGTTGGTTGACTGGTTTAGGGGTTGTATTCAGGAGTTCTGATAGGCTGATATCTGGCTTAACTGGTGTCGAAGTGATACCAAGTAATTCTGATAGGGATGTAATATTTTGATTAGATTGAGTTACAGGTAGTTCTGGTGCTTCTAAGAGAAAATTGCTGACTTCATCTGTGGAGATATCTGCATCATTTGGTTGGTGGTGAATATTCGGGATTTGGGGAAAGTGATTATTAACAACAATTACAGGGTCTTCCGTATCCCAAACTACTTCATCATAATCTATATTCAGATCAATTTCAGAAATTTTGTTTATTTGATTGTGAGGGGAACTTGTCTGCGGTATATCTATGACAGCTATATTGCCAGTTGCTGTTATTTCTTGGGAGTTTTCTTGTTTGTAGTGATTTGCACCATTGCCATTACCATTACCATTGTTAGCGAGAATTGATGCGAATGCTTCTGAATCTGACAGAGTAAAAACTGTTTCTGGAAGGGAATCTGTTTCCGGATTCGAGGATAGCGAAGTGCCGCTGGAAGCAACTCGATTTTTTCTTCTCAACCACAAGGGTAAAAAACTACTTAATCCCACAATAAAAAATAAAGGTAGTAGTAAGAAAAACCTCATATTCTTGGTAATCATTGAAGGATTATCAAGAGGATTTATCAACCCTGTTTCCCCTTTATTTTTTATAGATGGGGGTGTAACTAATGTTTCGGGAATCGTTGTTAAAGATGGAGTTTGAGAAACTTCAGGAGTGGCTGTGGTAGCCATAGATATAGAAATAGTTTGTAATGTTCTGGCTGCAATAGCAATTGCTTCTGTTTCTCTAGCAGCTTTTATTGACTCTTCTCCTGGTTTAGCTAAAATAAAGCCTAGAAAATCTCTAATTTTAGGACTGGGATTTTCTTTATAAACGTAAACAAAAGACTGAGAAAAGGGATATTTAGAATCATTCGGTAAGTAGTTTTGTACTTTTAATACTCGCACATCTGGCAGATTGGAAATTTGATTTGCTAAAACATAGCTAATGCCATCATTACCTAATTCTCTAATGATGTCAGTTGTGTTATCTTCCAACATTTGCACAGCATTAGCACCTGTTAGCAATTGTCCAGACTTAAATGCTGAATATTCACTAAAAGAACTGCGAGTATCACTATTTAAGGGACGATCTATAAATCTAATCTTACCTTTACCTTTTCCTATTTCTGACCAATCTGCAATTTCTCCTCGAAAAATCTTGGCAAATTGCTCAATAGTTAAACTGTCAGAAAAGAGATTATTCATACCAACGATGATGGCAATTTTTTCTCGACGCACCAACACCTGTTTTAATCCTTGAGCTTTTTCTTCTGGGGTGAGTCTACGACCAAGGGATGCTAGGTCAACGTTACCATCTAAAACCGATTTTATAGCATATCCATTCCCATTTACGCCAATTTCTACCTGAGTTCCTGAAAACTGTTTTTCAAAGTTTTCTTTGAGGCTTTGGTTGACAATGATAGAGTTAAGAGAACCGTCAATTTTAATGACAGTACCATTTTCTACTTTTTTCGGTAAAGCAAAAGCCGGAGTATTACTCTCAGATTCCGCGCGGACGGGTAGGGAAATCAAGAGATTTGCTCCCACAGGACTGGTAGTTATAGCCATTAATAAGGCCAATTTGATAATTACACGATCTTTTTTTTGTTGTTGCCACATATATCCCTGATTTAGCTAATATAAATGAACTACTCGCCAACGCCAATACTCAAAATATCGTTTTGATTGAGAAGATGGGTTAATTATACAGCGTTAGTTATTTTTACCTGTAATAACACAAGTGATAAAAATAAAAAAGGAGTCGGGAGTTAGAGGAAGAAGGTGCTTATTTAATATTTATATGATCTACGTGCTAAAGTCATACTAGAAGGTACACAACAAATATATTCAATTAAGTATTTACACAATTTACTTGTTATGCGTACAACCATATAATAGAATAATCTTTTACACATTACGACAAAATAAATTTATCTTTAAATACAAAAACTCCACTATAGCTCTAATTAGTGCAATTTTATTAGAATTGAGCATTACACAACTTTCTTGTTCTCAGTATGTATTGGCACAAAATAGCACTCACGAATCACAGCGTTTATTGGGGCTGAAGTATGAGCAGTTACAGCAACTTTTAGAAAAAGCCATAGAACTACATAATCATAAACAACAATTGGTTGAATCAAAAAAAATCCGAATCATTCTCGGCGGAGGTGGGCGCAAACCCAAATTATCACCTTAGGAGCAATCTCACTTTGAAAAGCAGTGGTAGTAACACTTTAGCTATTTCCGGAGATGTCTATTTTGGGATTTCTTGATTTAATTATTTGTCTGAATCAGGATACCCAGGATTTGAGGATGTACAGGATGTGATTTGGTGTTTATATTTTGGGATTTCTTGATTTAATTAAGTAGGTGAACGGAAAAAACCGTAGACGCGAAGCGGCTTCTCGAAGAGTAATATGTAACGAAAAGTAAAATCGCCCAAACCCTCTTCACTCTTGCCTCTTGCCTCTTGCCTCTTGCCTCTTGCCTCTTGCCTCTTGCCTCTTGCCTCTTGCCTAGTGCCATAACGACGATTTTCAATGCTAACCTACTTATTTGAGAATAAAGTTTTTATTTTTCAGTATTTTTACTAAGAATATTAATAATTATATCATCAATTATCAATTTCAAAATAAGTTAACCTTTTAGAAAATCCTGATTCTGACAATTAATAATCCTGTCAATCCTTAAATCCTGGATATCCTGATTCAGACAATTAAGTAAATCGCATTCAACACTAGCAGTATTTACCAAAGCTTGAGGAACTTGTTTTTCTAGGACTTTTACCTGTGCTTCTATTCCTCCATCATTCCCTAATAAGCGATACAATTGACGGTAATATTCTGATTTCCTAATCTTTGTCATTAATTGTTGGAACAGATTAGCAATTACTTGTTCGCAAGACTCAATTAAAATATCTTCCAACTGATTAGATAAGTAATAAAAAGCCTCTACTAAAATAGCTAATAAAGGTGCAGTTGCATTGCGGGGATGACTCAAAGTAGCGCGACGGTAAGCTTCTGCAACGGAAAAGGTATCTAATAATTCATCAAGACGACGAATCATCCGTGATTGTAATTGTCGAAAATCTGTTTCAAATTCTTCACAATTATTATTTATTAATCTGTTAACTTCATCATGAATGTGCTGATTAAAATCTCTCCCAACTTGCTGGAGTTGCTGATTTAATTTTTGCAACTCATATTCTTTCATACTCTCAATTTCTCGCGGTTGACTATCTAAATCAATTTGCACACTTTGATAGTGTTTTTTGAGTTTGATACAAATGTCTTCTAAATCATCTGCGAGATTCTTGAATAATTGGGGACGTTTCTCTTCTGTAAGATAACGAGTAATTGATGTGCGAAATTCTTCAATTCCACTATCTTGAATGAGTTGGTTAATTAACGGTGTTCCCTGTTCGCTTAAAATTCTCACATAGTTTTGATTGGGAGTTTCAAAGTTAGTAACAGCAATACGGAATTGACTATGAGATAATTTTTCCGAAGTACAATAACGATTAAACTCATAAACAAATTGTGGTGTTTCTTCCCTTCCATCTAAACCTTTAACACTTTCTGCAAAAATCGAATCTAATCCAAATCTATCTTCTATGCTTGTTTGCTTAATTTGACTTCCGTAAAATCCTAGTTTGCAACATATCCTTCTAACAATAAAATTAATGCTTTTGCTTGTTTTGCACGTTCTGATTTATTTTCTCCTCCCTCTTGTTGAATAATTGCTGTACAACCTTGATGCAATAAATCAACTACATCCTGTTTATTGATATTTTCTACAGTATTAAATCCCAATTGTTGACATAAAAAAACCGCTTGTTCCCGAATTTCTGCTTCACTCAAAAAGGTTAAAACAACTCTTTCTGAATCTGCTGGTGCATATTCAATTTTACATTCTGTACCAGTCGCGTGTCCTTGTGCACTATATAACAATTCCCTCTCCAAAAGTGCATTAATCAACATTGATTTACCCGCACTAAAAGCACCCGCAAACACAATTTCAAACTTGGGAGAAACTGCTTTATCCAAAGAAATTTGTACAGATGTAATATCTTGCGATCGCAAAGCCGCTTCTTGGTGTATAAGTTGGAGAATAGACTCAACTTGTGCTTGCAATTGCTGACACTGAGGATTTAAACTTGACATATAAAGTAGTAAACAAGGTGCATAAATATTGTAATACTACTTATCGTAGTTTAGCTACATCATCCCCAATGCACTACGAGTCACACCTAATTGGTTTTGTAGCTTCAATTTTTGCCAAAGTTAAGAACTTATTTTAAAATGTAGGTTTACCCAGGTTTAGTTATCTGGAGTGGTACGACAAAAATTGGCACCCTAATTACTTAAATTGTCAAGCAATAAAGAGTTTAAAACTAATAACTCAGCATCATCAATAGGTAACTCTAAATAGTGATAATTCTTGTAATTTATATCATTCCCTAAATCAAGAAAGTCTAAACGTTTATAAAAATTTTCTGCTGTTTTCACAGAATGTAAACCTATCTTACCTTCAAATCCTAAGTGAATACTAAATATAGCTGCGAATGTTATTAAAGTTGTACCTATTCCTTTATATTTCGGTGAATTGTTAATATCTGCGCGATTCCAAGGTGCTACAGTTAATATAGCCACGTAAACTAAATTTTCACCCCGTTCTAACATTGACGGACGACCAGGAAGTAACCCAATTATACCTTGGGCAACTAAATTACATTCCAATACATAGAATTTTAAGGATGGTTTCTCATGTAAATATTTGCTAAATTCTAAATCTTTGTCCCAGCATTTATTCTTGTTAAGTTCAGGTTTCCAAGATAATTCTATCTCTTCAAGATGCTTCTGAGATAAAGGCAAAATTTTTGCATCAACATATTTATTTTCAGAACATTGGAAAATTTTTAAGTTTTCTTTCATCACTTCAATACCATTTATCTCAGTAAAGCTTTAACTTATGTTTGAATTTAATGGTACTAGTACGCTATTACTGATATGGAAATTAGTTAACAGTGACTGTAAATATCGTAATAATATTTATCATTATTAATCTAATTCATCCCCAACGCACCACGAGTCACACCTAATTGGTTTTGTAGTTTCAATTCTCTCCAAAGTTGCGAACCGATGATTTCTCCTTGAAGTAATTTTTGATAGCTTTGTATTGTTTTTTGCACTTGTTCCGGTGTCTCATTGACAAATTCAACCCGTAAATACTGTAAACCCAATCCTATTAACCGTTGCACGTATTCTGCTCCGGTTTGTGCAGTAGCGTTATATACTGTATTTCTACATCCTGCGTCTGCTTTAAGAATGTGTTCACTACCTACTCTGTCTCTAATTGTAACAGTTTGTGTGTCGCAAGGTCTACCACAATTGGTGTAATCTGTTCCTTCAGATAGAAAAGCGCAAAATACACAATGTTCCATGTGAAACATGGGTATATGTTGATGTATTGTCACTTCAAAATTTTGCGCTGGATAATGTGTGATTAGATCTTCGAGTTGATTAATATTTAAGTCGTAAGATGCTGTTAATCGTTCTAAATTAAAGCGTTGTTGAAAATAATCTGCGGTTAAAGGGTTAGCAATATTTAAGGAAAAATCACCAATACATCTTTCTGTCGCAAAATATTCTAATTGATCATAATTTCTAATTAAATAACCATCAGCTTGGGAAGTAAGAACTTGGTTTAAAATCCAGGTTTCTCCAGGTTTAGTTATCCGGGGTGGTGCGACAAAAATACTAATTTCTTCCTGTTTTGATTCTCGGACTATTTTTACTGCTTCTTTATAATTGCGAGGATCTTCAAATTCACAATATATGGTTTTGATATCTGCTGTTAATACTACTTTTAATTGTTCGATGTTTCTCACCAAAACAATCAGGGAAGGAAAACCAGGAATTGGTGTAGATTTAGAACTAATTAGATCTTGCCATTTTCCCTGATGATTTAATTCCCAAAGTTTGGGTCTACTTCTTAATTCCTCTAATTTACTAACTATTTCCCGACGCATTCGATTTAACTCACTCACGGGTAACATAATATTACCGTTGAGATTATTTATAAAAGTGTCTAAATGAAAAGGTGTATTTCCTAACCGTCCAAATTGTTCTTTTAATCTTTCTGTAGAGAGGGGTTTTGTATGGGCTTCTGCTATTAATATTTCTGATTCTACTTGAACTATATTCCAAGATTGATCACGGGATATAGCTATTAACTTTTCACCAATTTCTCCATGGACTTCTATATTAATTGGTCTGGTAAATTGGGGATGTTCTCCAGTATAACTTTGACGAATTTGCTTGTCTAATTCTGGATCATTTGTTTTCCAAACTTTATCACCTATGTGAATACTATGGAAATTTAAATCATTTCTACCAAAGGTTAATATTACATCTCGACCATTGGGAATAACTGCATATATTCTTCCTCCTTCTTCTCTCCTTTCAGGATGTCCACAATCAAAAACAATTCCATCTCCCGGTTTAACAGGTGCTTCTAATTTCACTGTGATTTCTGCATTTCTAATTCGGGTAACTTCTCCCAAATAAACACCCCGTTTTTTACCAAATCTCCCATGCACTAATTCTTGATTATTAATCCCCTCAAACCAACCTGTATATAGTCCGCGAGAAAATGCCATTTCTAACTTATATTGGTCTTTATTTGAACTAGAAAACGTCTCTACATTTGTTTCTAATAGTTGATTTAATGCTTGACGATAAACGCGAGTCACGTTAGCAACATATTCTGGTGCTTTCAACCGTCCTTCAATTTTCAAAGAAGTAACTCCAGATTTTACTAACTCTGGTAAAACTTCCAAACCTGCTAAATCTTGAGGACTTAATAAATATTTGCGATCGCCTAAATTAATAACTTCTCCATCTGCAATTAAATCATAAGGCATTCTGCAAGCTTGAGCGCATTCTCCCCGATTTGCAGAACGTCCTCCTAGTGCTTCGCTGGTTAAACATTGTCCAGAATATGCGACGCACAAAGCACCGTGAACGAAAACTTCTAAAGGTAAGGAAGTGTTTTTTTGAGATATTTGTTGTTGAATTTTATTAATTTCCGAAATCGAACATTCCCGCGCTAAAACTACCAGTTGACAACCCAAAGATTTAGCAAATTCTACCCCCGCAGCGCTGGTAATAGTCATTTGGGTAGAAGCATGAATCGGAAAGTCAGGGGAAAGATGACGAATCAGCCGACAAATACCCACGTCTTGCACGATAACAGCATCAACACCGGCGGAAATGATAGTTTTGAGGTATTGCTGTGCTTCTGTTAGTTCTTGGGGGAAAATCAGGGTATTCAGAGTGATATAACCTTTCACACCCCGCAGGTGCAGAAATTCCATCAATTCGGGTAAGTCTGCTGCTGTGAAATTCTCAGCCCGCATTCTCGCGTTAAACTTTTCTAAACCAAAGTAAATCGCATCCGCACCATTTTCTACTGCTGCTTGAGCGCATTCCCAGTTACCCGCAGGTGCTAGGAGTTCGGGGATTTTGAGGGTAGGGGTGGAGATGCTTGTCATTTTGGTTAAGTAGAGGTTATGTCAGTTTATAGATTGTATCTAAATTGGGGGGTGGTTGTGGGAAAATAACGCAGCTATAAAATTTGATGAATACTCTCAACAACCTGCTCAATAAAATCTACTGCATCATTAACCATTGATTCATCTATAAGCCAGCGATTTCCTAAGCCATAAGTAGGATCTATATCTGCTTCATGAGTAATTTGATTTCGGCGTTTTACAATTTCCTGTAGGTCTTGTTTTATATTCTTTTGAGCTTCCTGTGTAGTATTTCCTCTCATTTTATTAGTAACTCTCTCCCACAATTTTATATTTGATATCAACTTAATAGCATCGGCGATTTTATCTGGTTCTTGAAAACTTTTATAACTCAGACTTTCTCTAATTTCAGCTTCTAACCATGAATTATTATTTAATCTATTTAAAATAGTGTTGGAAATAATAGGAATTAAACTGGAAATATTATGAGACTGCTGTAAAAAGTCATCTCCACAACTCTGCTGTATTTCACTCTCTATCCATGAACCAATATCTATAGCAACTTTTCTATCTTGATTAGCACTACCCAGCGAAACTTTAAATTTTGAAAAAGCTGATTGGTTCGCATTATCCCTAAATGATGGTTCTGGTCTTGTTCCTCGATGTATTTCCAACATTGCCAAAGTTACAACTTCATGAATGTAGTAATCCAATGCACTTACAGTCAGAACTAAAGCTGCCCTAAGAATATCCGATAAATCCAAAACAGAAGTCGCTTGAGCTTTAATAGAGTTATGCAGAGAAATTAAATCCCGAACACGCTGAATACTAATACGAAATTGATCAAGGGCTGACTGCATAACTCGATGATAGTTCAATAATTTTATCTGCTAAATCGGAAAAAGTTGTTTTAAATTCTTCCTGCTTTTTTTCATTATTTTCTTTTACTATGCCTTGCAGGTTTAATTGTTCCAGCCTAAGTGCATAAACTGGTGTAGCGTGTTTTTGTGATAGAGCAATTAAACTATTAAAGTCAGAAATTTTGGTCATCGTAAAACTACCATTCATACCCTGTTCAGGATAAACTTGATTAGGTAATAATAAATTATTTTTCTCCAGAACCGGTTTTAACTTATTCGTAACTGTATTCTCTACTTTTTCTATCCATGTTTGAAATGCTTTTGTTTCTTTACCATTCCTAATTCTATAATTTTGAACTATAGTTCCTAAAAATTTCAACTTAAATTCCGGAAATGGATAAGTAGCTTCCTTTAATATGGGGTTTGCGCTGGCCATTCTTGCCCAAGCACACCATTTTGGTAATATTCTAGATAGAGAATCAATTGCCATCACAGAAAAGAAATCAGCAGTCGTAGGTACTAAGAAAAAGTCACTTGTCATCAGTAAGTTTTGATTGATAGATCCTAAACTTGGACTCATATCAATTAAAATGTAGTCAGCATTAAATTTATTAGCAGTCTTTTCCAAAAGATCAGAAATTGCACCCGGCAAATTTTTGAGTGTGTGAATTGAACCACTTAGTTCTTGAGCAATACCTAATGTTACTTCGTATTCACCAAAGCCCACATGACCAGGTAACAAAAATAGACCTTCTTGACCTTCTATCTGAATACAATCTACAGCTTCAATAGCTCGTGGTTGTGACTCAAAAGCAGGAGCTAACCCACTCTTAATATTAGAATGTCTGTTGTAAATGGTTTCTATTCTTGCTTCATCGTCTTCTGTTTCTTCTTTTAGAGCCATCCCTGTAAGATTACATTGGGGGTCTGTATCTACAAGGATTACTCTCTTTCCCTTTGAAGCAAGCATCCAACCTAAGTTAAAAGTAGTGGTAGTTTTGCTAACACCACCTTTGTGATTAAATAAGGCAATTTTTTGAACCATTGTAATTATTTTTATAAGGGTATTTTTGAAGAGTATATTATAATTATAGCGATTTTCAAATCAGTGAGGTACAATTTTACTTTTTTTGGCTACAGTATTGCAAAACATCAGCGATTTTCTTTAGTTCTTGAAAACTTTTATAATCTCTATATATCTTTAGACAGAAATAATGCAGAAAATTGCAGTTGGTAGTCGCAGTTACAGTTACTAGGGATCATCGGGTGTTAGCTTTACTGATGTAATGTAAAATTGTGGCGCAAATAAGCTCCTCAGCAGTTATGGCTCAGATATTAGATCCTCTACCACCAGAGCATTCGGGGAAGATTCTCTGTTGCTACGTCAACGCTACGAGTAAAATCCAGGTGACTCGTATCTCCAATATTCCCAATTGGTATTTTGAAAGGGTTGTATTTCCCGGACAAAGGCTGGTGTTTGAAGTTCTTCCAGAAGCACAAATGGAAGTTCATACTGGGATGATGGCCAGTGCTATTATATCAGATACGATTCCGTGCAATACCCTGATTATCCATGAACCTAGCAATGATCAGATAGAAGAGAACTCATCTCCAAGCATAAATTCTGGTAATGGTAATCCGATCAGGTCGGAAAATAATAAAAAAATTCTAGATACGACAAAATCTTTACAGAAATGTCCGGTAAGCGTAAAGCTCATTGACTAAAGAATCTCAGTGTCAAAAGACTCTGAGAGTGTCAAAAGCCGTTGAATTGGCATCTATTGATTAAAAACACAATACTGCTAAACATTAGGGTTGCAGCAATTCAGCAACCTTTTTTATTTGGGGTGGACTAATTAGGGCTTGCTAACATATCTTGTTTTTATTAGTTTGTAAAATTAAGCTATTTTTGGTACATAGAATAAGTAACCCTATAAATAATTGTCCTTTATCCCATCCGTGACATCAAACAAGCGTGAGTGCTAAACGTCTGCCAGAAACTACTGCTTATGTGAAAATTACCCGCCAATCTTGGCCACAAGGCTTTCTTGAAGGTGAAGTTAGCGCCGGTAATTTTCAATGGCATTTCCAGTGGCATTTCCGCCGGGGAGAACTTTCTGTAAAGCCTTCCCAAGGTCGTGCTTTAATCAAAGAACCTCTAGGGCGGTTTTTAGAACAACAGGACTATCAGTTAGAACCTGGGGGGGATTATGCTTTTACAATTCGGGCTGAATTGTAAATTAGTTGTCAGTTAGTCGGTTGAGATATCGTTCAATCAGGAGAATGGCTACAATGTCATCTATTGGCCTGGGCGGTTGACGCAAACCCTTGGGTAATAGTTTGATGATGCCTTGGGGTGGATACATCTGCCAATAGCGATCGCGTGCCTGTAAAGTGGAATAACGTTCATCAACCAAAATGATATTGGTGGGTTTACTTAATTCTTGATTAAGTTGCTGTTTCCACTTTTTAGCTGTTGTTTGATCTCCCATGACAATTAAGGACACTGGGAATCTTTGCAGTTGTGTTTCAATATTAGCGATCGCCTCATTTGCCAATACAACTTGATGAGAGAATATTTGTCTATCCAATCCCATCACGGCAATCCCACATTTATCACGACCAGGATCAAATCCTAAAATTACAGGTTGTGTATTAGTCATTGGTCAGTTGTCAGTTGTCAGTTGTCAGTTGTCAGTTGTTAGTAGGGGCGAAGCATTTGGAAGATAAATTATCGGTCATTGCCAAAAATAGTTCTCCAAATGCTTCGCCCGTACAGTTGTCAGTTGTCAGTTGTCAGGTGCTAAAAAGAATTTGTCCATTCAAAATGGCTACTAATTTGACTCTCAACGGACCCACAGTATAAGTATTTTCTGCGGCTACGGCTTTAATTTCTACTTCCTGTTCCGTTTGCTGTAGTTGGGTAACAAAGCGCAGAAAAGTGCCTTCTATTTGGACACTTTCGACAATTCCCGCGTTCCGGGCGCGAAATTGAGAAGCGGAAATTAGTAAATCTAGGCGTTGACGCATTTGTTCAGATGTCATATTTTTTAAATCCGCTGTAGTAGTAGCCAGCACTTCACCTGATGAAAATACGAGTTGATTTCTCGCTGCGTCTGCAAAGAATTCTATTTGCTTTTCACCTCTGACATAATTACCTGCGGAGAAAATTCGCACTACATATTCTCGACCATCTTTAATTTGTGCAATTAACTGCTCAACTTTATCTTTGGTAACACGGAGTATTTCTTTATTTACTGGTGTACCACCAGGTTCAGTTAACTGAATATTGGCATTGCGGTTAGCTTCCTGGAGAATTTGCATAATTGCCTGATGTGCCGCATCAGGCTTGTCCACAGTAATTAACCCTGCGGCTATCACTTGACCTTTCACTAAAGCTAGTTTACCCAAGCGGAGGTCACGGTAGGACTGATAATATTTTTCTAGTCTGGCTACTTCCTGCTCTAAAAATTGTTGTTGTTTCTCTAATTCTTTCAAGCGAGATTCTCTAGTAATAATAACTTCTTCCCGCTGTTTAATTTCGAGATTACGATTTTGAATAAGTTTATCTAATTTAGTAATTTTGCGATCGCGTTTTTCAATCACCGTCTTTGCTTCATCAATAGCTTCTTTAGCTTGGGCGTATAATCTTTTTCGTTCCGTTTTTAACTCTTCCACCGCCGTTTGTAATGTTTGTCGCTGATTGTAAAGAGTTTGTAATTCATTTCTAGCTTGTTGATACTGAATCACAATTCCCCCAAGACGACTTTGAGTTTGATTAAGTCGGGCTTGAGTTTTAGCTTGCTGGTTCAGAGTGCGATTGAGTTGGGCTTGTGTAGCCTTTTGTTTAGTATTTGCTGCCTGTAATGATTTATTAATTTTCTGTAATTCTTGTTGTGCCTGACTTTGTTCTTGTCTGGCTTTATTTAACTCACTCTCTACCTGGTTTTTTTGCGCCTCTGCGGTTTTTAGTTGTTCCCGCTTGTTCCCCAAATCTCTTTGAATATCCTCTAACTCAAATACGCCCTTTCGCAATCCGCCATCAGCCGCAAATAGGATTGCCAAAGTTGATGCAGAAATTAGACCACCTGTAAAAATAGTGACAATTACAGCAGTTTTTTTCGGACGTAAATTAAAAAGTGAGAGACGGGCTTTGCCAACTCGTGTGCCGATGCGATCGCCCACGGTGGCAATTACGCCTCCCAAAATGAGAATTGCTGCAATCAGAATGTACCCGGTGGTCATTTTTAGCTACCGTAATGCTGACTGATCCAGCCTACTACGTTTAACCATTGTCTGTGGGTAAATGGAGTTAGGCAAAAGTAGAAATTATCCAATTTTGAGATCTTCCTCCAAATTAACGGTTGAATCTCTACGGTAGTTGTTCTGCTTGGAGAGATCCCAAGACCGCACTACCTCAAAAATAGAACCCGTGCCAACTCCATTCCCCCATAATTTCTAAGTAAATTGCTTACTTAAAGCAACAGGTTTATGCACAGTAATCTTCTTTTTATGGATTGTAATCATTTTCTTCTCGCGTAAATCTCCCAGCAGTCTAGTAACTGTCACGCGAGTAGAGCCAATTGCTTCAGCGATCGCCTGATGGGATAACTTCAGATCAATGGTAATGCCATCAGCGCAAGGAACGCCAAAATCTCGACAAAGAATTAACAAGAAACTAATTAACCTTGAACCCATATCCCGGTGAGCAAGAGTTTCAATCATCATCTCCGTCTGAAGAATCCGCGAAGAAAGACCTCGCAGCATTAACATGGATAATTCTGGATTTTCCTTCAGTGCCTGTTCGACTTGTTCAATTGGGGCTGAAAGTAATTCTACAGTGGTAAATGCCACTGCATGATAAAATCGATCAGACTTATTCCCTGTCAGCAACGACAGTACGCCAAAAACGCTATTCTCCCGGAGCAGAGCTACCGTTATTTCTTCTCCTGCCTCATAGACTCTCGACAGTTTTACAGCACCCTTGAGAAGAAAATAAACTCGTTCGGCAGGATCTCCCGGAAAGAAGATCGTCTTATTCCGTTCAAATGTTTCCACAACTGGAGGAAAAGCCCCCGTTGCCATTTGACGAAAAACATTTGCTAGGGCTTTATCTTGTGTCACTATCATTTTCTCCCTTCCCCTACCCAATGCCAGAAAAACAAAAACTAATTACCTAAGAATACACCTGAAAAATCAATAGATCATCATTAAATTTTCTGTTTTTTCCTATACTCAAACGCGGAATTCCTAGTCTTTCGTTTATAATGATACATAATTGTTGTTCCGGTTAGCTAGTAATTATTGATAAGTAGTTTCACTAATTATAGTCTCAAGGTTTTGCCTCTAAAAATTGCCAATTTCTTGAGAATTTTTGTGAACATGGTCATGGTTTTTTGGGGGCTTACTGCTTATGCTTGGAGTATTTTGGAAAATCTTTAGCCCAACACAGTCAAACTAGACTCAGATTCTAGTATGCTCCTAATGATGAATTACATTAGCAATGTTTATGCTGAATCTATCTGGAAAAAATGCCCTAGTTACAGGTATTGCCAACAACCGTTCTATCGCTTGGGGAATTGCCCAACAACTGCACAAAGCCGGGGCTAATTTGGGCATTACCTACTTGCCAGATGACAAGGGTAAAATGGAAAAAAAAGTTTCTGAATTGGTAGAACCGCTCAGTCCTAGCCTATTTTTGCCCTGCAATGTTGAAAATGACGAGCAAATTCAATCTACTTTTGAAACCATCCGGCAAGAATGGGGGAAAATAGATATTTTAGTGCATTGTTTGGCCTTTGCAAAAAAAGAAGATTTGACTGGAGGTTTTAGTCAAACTTCTCGTTCTGGTTTCAATACAGCTTTGGAAGTTAGCACTTATTCACTGGTACAGTTAAGCGGTGCAGCTAAACCTTTAATGACTCAAGGCGGAAGTATTATTACTCTTACATATTTAGGAGCAGTTAGAGCAATTCCTAACTATAATGTCATGGGTGTGGCTAAAGCTGGTTTAGAAGCCAGTGTTCGTTACTTGGCAGCAGAACTTGGTCCTGAAAATATTCGCGTCAATGGCATTTCTGCAGGTCCCATTCGCACCTTAGCATCTTCAGCCGTGGGTGGTATTCTAGATATGATTCATCATGTTGAAAAAGTCGCCCCTCTCCGTCGCACCGTTACTCAATTAGAAGTAGGGAATACTGCGGCTTTCTTGTGCAGTGATTTAGCCAGCGGTATTACTGGACAAATCCTGTATGTAGATGCAGGTTATGAAATTATGGGAATGTAGGGAATGTAAGGGATGTAGGGGATGTGGGGGATGTAGGGATGTAGGGAGAAAGAATTTTTCCAATGACAACTGACAACTGACAACTGTACGGGCGAAGCATTTGGAGAACTATTTTTGGCAATGACCGATAATTTATCTTCCAAATGCTTCGCCCCTACTGACAACTGACAACTGACAAATGACTAACCAACAAACTTCTCGGATAGCTTCAGTTCACCGCACTACTGGTGAAACAGATATTTACGTTACTATCAATCTTGATGGTACAGGGATATGTAAAGTTTCTACAGGTATTCCTTTTTTAGATCATATGCTCCATCAAATTGCCTCCCATGGGTTATTTGATTTGGATATTCAAGCTCAAGGTGATTGGGAAATTGATGATCACCACACTAACGAAGATGTGGGAATTACTTTAGGACAAGCTTTATTTCAAGCTTTGGGGAATAAAAAGGGAATTGTCCGGTTTGGGAATTTTCTTGCGCCTCTAGATGAAGCTTTGGTACAAGTTGCTTTAGACTTTTCTGGTAGACCGCATCTGAGTTATGGTTTAGAAATTCCTACTCAACGGGTGGGAACTTATGATACCCAGTTAGTGAGGGAGTTTTTTGTGGCTGTGGTAAATCATAGCCAAATGACGTTACATATTCGCCAATTGGATGGAATTAATTCCCATCATATTATTGAAGCTACATTTAAAGCCTTTGCTAGAGCCATGAGAATAGCGGCAGAAATTGATCGCCGGCGGGCAGAAACAATTCCTAGTTCCAAAGGAGTGTTATAAAAATCCTCAGCATCGGTTAATCTGTAGTTAGCTCTAAATAGTCAGTAGTTGGTAGTTTCATAGCCATGAATTCTGTTGTAGACAACCCCGATTATCAACAAAATCCCCTAGATCAACAACCCGTAGTCCTGACTTCTGAATTGCGAAAGGTCTATCGCACGGGATTTTGGCTCAATCAAAAAGTTGTATCGCTCAAAAACTGTTCTTTACAAGTGTACCCAGGAGAAACCTTTGGTTTGTTGGGTCCCAATGGTGCGGGTAAAACCACGCTGTTAAAATTGTTGCTGGGAATTATTCGCCCTACATCTGGACGGGGCTTATTGTTAGGTAAACCCATAGGCAACGCTAAAGTCAAGCAGCATATTGGCTACCTCCCAGAAAATTCCTATTTATATGAATATCTGAGCGGTTGGGAATTTTTGCAGTTGACAGCGGGTTTATTTCAAATTCCCCAAAAGTTACAACGTCAACGCATTCCCCAATTGTTGGAATTAGTGGGGTTATCTCAAGCTGATGCTCGCAAAAAGCAAATGCGGCGCTATTCTAAAGGGATGCTTCAGCGTGTGGGAATGGCACAAGCTTTAATTAATGATCCGGATTTGGTTTTTTTAGATGAACCCATGTCTGGACTTGATCCGCTGGGACGCTACCAAATGCGAGAAATTATTCTTTCGCTGAAAGCATCTGGTAAAACCATATTTTTTAATAGTCATGTGTTGAGTGAAGTTGAACAAATTTGCGATCGCGTGGCTATTCTTGCTCAAGGAGAATTAATCTGTTGCGGTTCTCTCAATGAACTTTTAGACAACCAAAGCACATATCATGTTAAAGGTCAAGGTGGAGATGGGGAAATCTTGGAAAAATGGATAGGTAATTTAGAATTTCGGGCTGATGGTTATTGGCACGGTATACTCCAAGAAGATTATTATGATTTTCTGTCTAGTTTGAGATTAATGGGGGGAAAAATTATCACTATGAATCTGTCACGTCAATCTCTAGAAGAGTTTTTTATCCATCAAATTCAAATCCGAAATCATCCCCTTAATTAGCACAAAAAACTAGAAAATAAGAGGAATAAATCACCCATAAGTAGTAATTTTTGCGAATTATTTGATCATTCTAAAAATCAGTTACTTATGTGTTAATACTTCCTGATCAATTTAGGGCTATGACTGTACTATCAGTTGATAAATTTGTTGTTAATATAGGATCGAAAATTGTTATAAGTTAGGAAACTTAACCTGCAAGAAGCACTGAAAATATTTCCTAACCTCAAAGAAGATTTAAAATCAAATTCCTTACGCAACAAATTATTTATGTCCGGAAAACTAAAGATTTATTAGAAAATAAAATTGTTGAGTCACTATGATTCTTCAGTATACTCGATGTTAAAATGTTTCAGAATAACTGTAAATATCGTCATTTTCAATTCTCAGGTAAATATGCTTAATAAAGATTTGTGTAAATTTCTCACCCATTCAACTATGGGTTTAGCATTGTTAACAACAATGAATATCGCTTTACCATCCGTGAGTTTAGCTCAAAAACAGCCAGTAAAATCAACATCCAGCATAGCTACAGATTATTTATTGGGCGGCGGCGATCGCATCCGTGTTAATGTATTTGAAGTACCAGAATATACAGGCGAATATCAAGTCCCTCCCGGTGGTTCAATTAATATGCCTTTAATTGGCAGTATCCCTGTTTCGGGACTAACCACAGAACAAGCTGCTGATACAATCGCCAGAAAATATGCTCGCTTTCTCAAACGTCCCCTGATTTCCGTCAACTTATTATCACCACGTCCCATCAATGTGTTTGTTGCGGGAGAGGTAACAAGACCAGGTGCTTATACCCTCAGCTTAGAAGGAGGAGCGGGAAATAACCCCGGTGTCCAATATCCAACGGTATTAGCTGCATTAACCATAGCCCAAGGGGTAACACTGGCAGCAGATGTGACTCAAGTACAATTACGCCGCAAGGTAGGACGTTCTGGAGAGCAGACAGTCTCCTTGGACTTAAAGGAATTAACGCAAACAGGCAGAATATCCCAAGAGATTACTTTACGAGATGGAGATACCATCGTTGTTCCCACAGCTACCAGTTTGAATGTGGCTGAAGCCCGAAATTTATTTGCAGCTAACTTTGCTGCCAGTCAAACTTCACCCCGCTCAGTGGTGGTAATTGGTCAAGTTTACCGTCCTGGTTCTTATCTTGTTACCGCTGGAAATGCAGGTGGAGCAGAGGGTGGTGGTGCTGGTGGTGGTTTACCAACTGTAATGCGGAGTTTACAACTAGCAGGGGGAATTACGTCCATTGCGGATGTGCGGAAGATTAAATTACGCCGTCCTACCCGAACTGGTACGGAACAAACTATAGATATTAATCTATGGGAATTACTACAAAGCGGTGATATCAATCAAGACATTGTGGTGCAGGATGGAGATACAATTGTCATTCCTACAGCTACGGACATTAGTGCCGCCGAATCTACCCAATTAGCAACAACAACTTTGTCCCCAAATACTATTGAAGTGGGTGTAGTGGGTGAAGTCAAAAGACCAGGGGCAGTTAGACTACAACCGAATAGTTCTTTAAATCAGGCATTATTAGCGGCTGGTGGTTTCAATGATAGTAGAGCTAGTAGAGGAAGTGTAGAGTTGATTCGCCTCAACTCCAATGGTACTGTTAGTAAACGTCCAGTTAAAGTGGATTTAGCTAAAGGAATTAACGAAGAAACCAATCCGATCCTTCGCAACAATGATGTTGTCGTGGTTGATCGCAACGGTTTAACCAAAACTGGTGATAGAGTTAATACTGTAGCTGGTCCTCTAGGTACTATTTTGGGGATTATCAGATTATTCACTGGATTTTAGCTTAAACAGTAGAAGCCTCTCACCTACCCGATAGGGAGGTGATGAGATGAATACGCGTGAGTGACTTTCTTGACTAACGAGCAAAATTGAGCGTGAGCGAAATTAGCAATGTTGGTCGGTGTTAGCGAAGCGGCACGAAGTGCGGAATGAACACTTTCTTGACTTTTTCCGAATATTTGATATAATTTCACACAGTAGGTGTAACTCAATTAAATGCTGAAAAGCAGCCTATCAAAAAAGTTAAAAATTATCTCAAAAAGTCCCTAGGGCATAGGGCTTTAAAGCTCGGTCAATGTCTTCATAGAAGAGTCGCCGAGAAGCCCACACTCACCTGAAGGGGAGTGTGTGGAGTATGTCACAGATCTGGTGAGAATTAAATGTACGTGACTTGAAACCCTTGTAGAGACGTTCCATGGAACGTCTCTACGATCTTTTTCGGAGATGTCTATTATACATCTGAGTTTATTTTTTCAGCAATTCATCATTAGAGGTGTAGCAATCGCCTATAATGCGATCGCAGGTTTATCATTTTATAGTTACTGATTGGGAAATTACGCACTTAACCCATTTTAATTTACAGTTAATGCAAGCTATAACCCTAATAATCAATTCTGCCCAAAGCTGAAGGAGGAGAATAATTCAATGGATCCAATAATTTTTATCATATTTTTAGCTCTAGTAGGTTATGCCTTGGCATCTGCAAAGATGGTAAATCAAGGGAATGTCGCCTTAGTTGAACGCTTGGGGCGGTATCATCGCAAACTTAATCCGGGAATCAGCTTTATCGTTCCTATTCTTGATCAGATTGTGATGGAGGATACAACCAGAGAGCAGCTTTTAGATATTAAACCCCAAAATGTCATTACTAAAGACGGAGTTTACTTAGAAGTTGATGCAATTCTTTACTGGCGCATCAAAGATATTGAGAAAAGTTTTTATGCCATTGATGATTTACAACAGGCTCTGTCCAACTTAGCCACAACTACCCTCCGGGAAAATATCGCTCAGAATTCTTTAGAGGATACTAATATGTCTAGAGACGAGGTAGACCGAAGCATATTAGGCGTATTAAATTCAATTACAGCCGCTTGGGGAATTGAAATTATCCGTTTAGATATTCAGAGCATCACTCCACCGGAAAGTGTCCGCAAGTCAATGGAAGCTCAACAAAACGCACAAATTCAGAAAAAGTCAGCTATAGAAGCCGCAGAAGGGGAACGACAAGCGGCAGTTAAACGAGCGGAAGGAACTAGAACATCTATAGAAATAATTTCAGAAGCCTTGCGGAATCATCCTGAAAGTAAGGATATTTTAAGGTATCTTGTTGCCCAAGATTATGTAGATGCTAGTCAAAAATTAGGTGAAAGCAATAATGCCAAAATTGTCTTTGTAGATCCTGCTAACTCAACAGAAATGTTTCAGGAATTGATTTCTGATTCAGTACAAGAAAATCATGGTAAAGCCAATGGTAACAGTAATGGCAATGGCAAAGGTAACGGTAACGGTAACGGACTTAATTAGGGAATATCCCTCTTCTGTCACTTTCCCTAAATGAAACGGTGTAACCATTGCCATACAACCCACATTCCGCACCCCAAACTGTCACAGATCAAAAAAGCCCTTAAAGTAGTACATAATAACTAAAGTCAATTCAAAAATTAAGATGCTTAATGATAATAAATAGCATTAAAAGCGAAATGGTGTGAGAAAGTGAAACTTGGTAACAAAAGAAAAAAATGAATTGATAACCAAATAAGAAATAATTGATAACAACAGAAGTATTAGAGGAAACTGTTGTGAAATTAAAACCTCAAGAAATAGAAATTGAGAACATAGACCATCTAGGGATAGTAGCAGGAATCATAGATTCAATCGGAATAGTAGAAATAATAAATGAATTAATAGGAGTCGAAAAAGACGAAAAAGTAAATGCAGGTCAAGTGGTAAAAGCCATGATAATAAACGGGTTAGGATTTGTCTCCAAACCGTTATATATGTTTCCCAAATATTTTGAAACAATAGCCTGTGAGCATTTAATAGGAGCAGGAGTAAAACCAGAATATCTCAACGACGATAAATTGGGGAGAGTCATGGATAAACTGTTTATAAAAGGCTTAGATACAATCTTTTTTATCATAGCCTTAAAAGCTGCTCAAAAATTTGGAGTATCACTATCAACATCACATCTAGACTCATCATCAATGCACGTGCATGGGCAGTATAACACTAGCTTACCATTCGTAATATTTGAGAGTCAAAAAGTAGGAAATAACCAAGAATTAGAAGAATTAGCAGTAAAATCACCAAAAGAAATAACCATCACCTACGGTTATTCTCGTGACCATCGTCCAGACTTAAAACAGTTTATCATAGAAATGATATGTTCAGGAGATGGAGACATACCAATATTTTTAAAACTAGCATCGGGAAACCAAGCTGACTCATCATGTTTTGGTAAAATAGCAGTAGAATATCAAAAACAATTAGAAGTTAATAGTCTCATGGTTGCTGACTGCGCCTTATATACAGAATCAAACCTGAAAATGATGTCAGATTTACAGTGGTTATGTCGAGTACCATTAAGCATAAAAACAGCAAAATCATTAATATCAACATTAGCAGAATCAGAATTTATTGATAGTACAATACCAGGATATAAATTAGCATCAAAAATCCAAAATTATGCAGGGATAGAACAAAGATGGTTAGTAGTGCAAAGTCAAGAAAGAAAAGAATCAGACCTGCATAAGCTCACACAAAAAATTACCAAAGCAGAATCAAAAGCTGTGCAAGATTTGAAAAAGTTATCACAAGAGAGATTTGCATGTGTTGCAGATGCTATCAAGGCATTATCAAAATTATCAAAACAATTCAAATATCATCAAATTCACGAAAGTACGGTGACTCAAGTAAAATCTAATAAAAAAGATACTTCAGGAGAAATATCCTATCAAATATCAGCTACAGTCTCCCAGGATGAAAGTAAAATTAATACAGAATTGCTGAGTGCGGGACGTTTTATTATTGCGACAAATGTTTTAGATTCAAAGGAACTAAGCAATGATTCTATGCTCAGGGAATATAAAGCTCAACAATCATGTGAAAGAGGGTTTGGTTTTCTCAAAGACCCATTATTTTTTGCCGACAGTATTTTCCTCAAAAGTCCTGAGAGAATAGAGTCTTTGGGAATGATTATGGGTTTATGTCTACTGGTTTATACTTTGGCTCAACGTCATATTAGAAATGCTCTTTTGGAGTCTAAATCAACAATTAAAAATCAATTAGGCAAAGCAACTAATCGTCCTACTTTACGCTGGATTTTTCAATGCTTTCAGTGTATTCATTTGGTTACACTCAATCAGGAGAAACATATTTATAATTGGAATAAGGACAGAGATTTTATCTTGAGTCTTTTACCAGATGATTGTTTACGTTACTATCAATTAGTCAGCTAATTATCATCTCTATCAATTTAATTTCTATGAGTAAAGATGAGCTAATCTCTTTGATTTATAGCTCCATTTTACTATGTCTATAATTTCGTTTTTTACTTTAATTGATTAGTCTAACTTATAATTGTTTCTTGAATATCTTCTTTCGCTTATCTATTGACCTCTCCAGGTGGTGTGCATTCTTATTGCTTCTTATTGAGAATAGATTTTGATGACATTTTTGGTGATTTACTGTTTCTCAAATGCCTTTTTTCACTTTATCTGTTTGTTTTGATGCTCCCTTTGATTTTCATCTCCGTAATTTCCCTCTGTAACATTTTGGGGTGCGGAATGTGGGTTTTAAATCAATTAATCTATTAGAAGATGCTTGTAAAACAACTACAGCAATATTAAACTGAGACAAATTTTGCTGAAAAGATAAATTTCTATCAACCGTAATAAAAACATCAAATTCCTGTTCTACTAAAGCCAGTAGTTTACCATTTTTAGTTCCCGCCCATCCCATTTGGGGAACTGTTTTGATTTCATAACCTACAAATTCCTTAGTTAACTTGCGGTCAATACATTCATCTAGAAGCAGTTTCATTTTAAGCTACCTTGTTAATCATTTCTTTTCCTGCTTCTTCTAAGAATGTAATGACTTGTTCCCTAGTAACAGTGGGAAAACCATCTAAAAAATCATCTATTGAATCTCCTGCTGTTAAATAATCTAAGAGTGTTTGTATAGGAACTCTTGTTCCCGTGAAAACAGGAGTACCACTCATAATTTCAGAAGAGACACTTATAACTGAAGGATGATTGGACATTGTAATTGTATTTGATATTTTCAAGTTATATTCCTAGTTTAGCTATAAATAGGAGTAAGCGTGATTCCTGCGCTGCGCTATCTATTCAGGCTAATTTTTCATCGCTAAGGTTAATCCGTCGGCTATGGGAACTAAACTCAGGGTAATTCGGGAATCTTGATGTAGTTTGCGATTTAAAGCCCGAATTTTATTAGTTTGATTATCCTGTATTTCTGTGTCTGCAACTTTACCTGACCACAACACATTATCAATGGCAATTAGTCCACCGGGGCGAATTAATTCAAGACATTGCTCATAATAATTATCATAGTTACTTTTGTCAGCATCAATAAAGGCAAAATCAAAAGTTCCCGTTTCCCCGGCTGTTAATAACTTATCTAATGTTTCCAAAGCTGGGGCAATATGCAAATCAATTTTATCAGCTACTCCCGCATCTTGCCAATAACGTCGAGCTACACTGGTATACTCTTCACTAACATCACAGGCGACTATTTTACCATCTGCGGGTAAAGCCAAAGCCACTACTAAGGAACTGTAGCCAGTAAATACACCGACTTCTAAAGTTTTTTTTGCTCCTATCAGTTTTACCAGCAATGCCATAAATTGCCCCTGTTCAGGAGATATTTGCATTTGGGACATTGGCATTTGAGCGGTTTCTTGACGCAGTTGGGTTAAAATATCCGCTTCTCGCAGGGAAACTGAAAGCAAATAATCATATAGGCTTTGTTCTAAACCCAGGGTTTGTTTTGACATGATTTATGTTTATTAATTATTTTATGATAGTTCTTCCTCGTCAAGACTATAATAACAAATTTAAAATCAAATGTCAACCCCTCAATTCTCTTTTAAAGCCGATTATTTTGCTAATATGTTAGTACGTTGCATAACAATAGTTGGTTGAAGGGTTCTTGATGACTGTTTATATTATTCGTCCTAAGACGACATCGGTAGCACGTTCTTTAAAATTAGCATCGAGAAAATTCACTCCCGAAAGTCGTCCCTCACAAGTTGCAGAAGTGGTGAGTTTTTGGAAAGAAGATTCTGGATATCAAGAAATAATTAGTTATTTGGAAGATACAGATACAATTAGCGAATATCCAACTTATTCAAATATTACAGGTGCTAAAATTGTTGATATACCTGATGAAGAAGTTGAACAACTACGGCAAGATTTACCTAATGCTTTAATTTTACGGGATTTGCCAATAGAATTAATTAAACCAGACAAAAGTACGGCAGTTTCTAAAACCACTCTCAGCATAGATGAGCTTTGGCACTTAGAAGCCATATCTCTGAATTTAGCACGTCAAAAGGGATTTACAGGCACAGGGAAAAATATCACTGTTGCTGTTTTGGATACGGGAATTGAAGCAACCCACACAACATTACAAGGAAAAGTAATTGCATCTTACAGTCTGAATAACAGAACACAGCAAATTCAAACTATATCTTCTCAAGATACAGAAGGTCATGGTACTCATGTTGCTGGTTTAATTTGTGGAAATCAAGTTGGTGTTGCACCAGAAGCAAAAATCATCAACAGTATTATGTTTCCAAATGGTATGATATCTAACTTCTCAGATTGGATATTTTGGTTTTACTGGTTAGCAGAACAACAAGAAATCAATATTGTCAATATTTCTGCGGGACAACTGGAATGGCACATCTATGGCCGCACCAATTGTTTCTGGTGTGGCTGCGTTAATATTAGAGAGATATCCAACAATGACATACCTGGATTTATTTAATGAATTGCTTTCTAATTGTCAAAATTTAGGACTGGATAAGGAACGTCAAGGTAAAGGTTTAGTTCAAATACCAACTGCACTGTACTAAACACGGTTGGGAAATGGACTTTTAGAAGATTATGAAAAGCCAGATTTGTAGGGGTTTAGCATTGCTCATTGTCAAATTAGGCTAAAAATGTCTTATCTGTTGGCTGACAAACCCCGCCCAGAAATGAATTTCCGGGCTAATAACAAAAGTAAACTAAAGTTTACTCGAAAATTCCTGAGTTATTTAGTCATCTTTAGATGACTTTTGCTATGAGACTGGGAATTCATTCCCAGGCGGGTTAAAGGTTTTACGTTAAGTTGACAACCCCTACTGTAGAATCAAATTATTATGAACCTTAAAGAAGACCAAATTAGTAAAATAGACCCTTTGCTGGAAGAATTTTTAATGAATGCAAGGGGTGATGAAAAGATACGGGTAATTATGACATTGGGTGATGAAAATCAACTCAGGAATAACCAAGCCTTACCAATGCTTGAACCTGGGAATTTTCCTTCACCTATTGCTTATAGACAAGCATTAATTGAACGGCGAAAAAATCAACTTTCTGAAGTTATAGGTAATACAATTCAAGAATTACAAAACTTGTCTTTAAAACCTCTAGGTGGAACAATGAGCCGTGTTGTAGTTGTGGAAGGTTCAGCAACAGATATATTAAATTCATTAGAATTATCTGGCGTAAATAATGTTAGTTTAGATCAATTAGTGGGATTACCGGAAGTTGCACCTGATGAAGCAGTTAATCATTTTGCTCAATTGTATATTAAAATTTTAGGAAGTGACTTAGATCAGAAAACCAAAAAATTAATTTATCAAGCATCTAAACAATATATTCTTAATTATCAAAAGCGATATAATCGGTTGCGAGTTTTGGGAATGCCACAACCTGTAAATTTAGATGATATTTATACAGAAGTCCAATGTTTACAACCTGATGAGATTCGCAATTTTGAATCAATAACAGCTTTAGAAGAAAATTATCGTCACAATAGTAGTCGCAAATTGACTAATGAAAAATCTGCTAGACAAAATGGAATAACAATTGCTAACCAATATGCACATTTAATGATATTGGGACAACCGGGTGCGGGTAAGTCTACATTTCTAAGGAAAATAGGACTAGAAGCACTCAAAGGTAAATCTGGACAAATTCAGGGAGAAATTATTCCCGTTTTACTAGAACTTAAACAATTTACCACAAATGAAGTTAATATATACAATATTATTGAGCAAGAATTTATATCATGTCAATTGCCATTAGCAAAAGAATTTACTAATCAATTATTACGACAAGGTAAATTATTACTTTTATTAGATGGATTAGACGAAGTACCTAATAAAAATTTTGAGCTAGTAATTGATAAAATACAAGAATTTGTTAAGGAATATAAGCAGAATAAATTTATTATTTCCTGTTGGACTGCTGCTTATCGTCAAAAGTTCCAAAACTTCAAAGAATTTATTATTGCGGATTTTGATGATCAGCAAACTCAACAGTTTATTAATAACTGGTTTTATTCAGAAGTTGATAAAAAATTAGGGACTGGGGAAAAATGCTGGAATAAAATAAACAGTGAAAAAGCTACTAGAGAATTAGCCATAACTCCCTTATTATTAACTTTTCTTTGTTTAGAGTATGATGAGTCTCAAGATTTACCAAAAAAGAAAGCTACATTATATGATAATGCTTTAGATATTTTGTTGAGAAGATGGGCTTCTGAAAAAAGATTACCTTATGAACCAGTTTATTCTCAACTTGGGATTGATTTAGAAAAAATCATGTTGGCTGAAATTGCTTATGATAATTTTGCAAAAGATAAGTTATTTTTTTCTCAGCAAGAAGTTTTAAATCAAATTCAAAAATTTCTATCTAATAATGATAATGCACCGAAAAATTTAGATCCTGGGAAAATATTGGATGCTATTACCATTGAACAGGGAATTTTAGTAGAACGTGCAGAAGACGTATTTTCATTTTCCCATTTGACGCTACAGGAATATTTAACGGCACAATATATTGATGATCATCACCTAGTTGAAAAATTAGTTACTAGACATCTGATAGATGAACGTTGGAAAGAGGTATTTTTGTTAGTTGCGGGAGTCATGCGGGGTGGTACAGATGATTTGTCGCTAATTACCTGATTATCCAATGCAAAGAAGCAGCAGTGCGGGTATCACCTGCAACATGGGAAGGAATAGAAGCGCGGATGTTGTTGGTGGGGAATAATTAAAATCCAGGGAGTTTGTGTAGAGATGTTGCAAAGATAAGATTTTCTGAAGAAAGGGCTTATTTGCCCCCTAAAATTAAAGATTATTCTATAAACTTACTCGCGTCAGAGGGGGTATTCATGAGCCGTCCAATTATTCTGGGTATTGTTGGTGATAGTGCTGCGGGGAAAACAACTCTGACTAGAGGGATTGCTCAGGTACTAGGTCCAGAAAATGTGACTATTATCTGTACAGACGATTACCACCGTTACGATCGCACACAACGGGCAGAAATCGGCATTACGGCACTCCATCCTGATTGTAACTATCTGGATATCATGCAGCAACATTTATCGCTGCTACGGACAGGACAGGCGATTCTCAAGCCGGTTTACAGCCACTCCACAGGGACTTTTGAACCGCCGCAATATATCAAACCCACTAAATTTGTGATTATTGAAGGGTTACTAGGTTATTCTACCCGTGCAGCCCGTGATGCTTATGATGTCAAGGTTTATCTTGCCCCTCCTGAACCACTGCGCGCTGATTGGAAGGTGAAACGGGATACTCAAAAACGCGGTTATACTCCAGAACAGGTATTAGCGGAGTTAGATAAGCGCGAACCAGATTCGGAACAGTATATCCGTCCTCAGCGGCAATGGTCTGATATTGTGGTCAGTTTCTATCCTCCCAATGATGAAATAGATGAAACTAATGGACGTTTAAATGTGCGATTGGTGCTGCGTCCTTCCATTCCTCACCCTGATTTTACCGAAATTATTCACGCTGGTCGTAGTGATTCCCAGTCAGCTATCCGCTTAGGATTGGATAGAGATATGGGAAAACCGGTGGATGTTTTAGAGGTTGACGGTCATGCTACTTTGGAACAGGTGAATAAAATCGAACGGATTATGTGTAACGATATGCCGCATTTAAATAGTGTGTGCGATCGGGAAAGTAATCCAGAATTGGGTAAAATTGCAGGTACAACTGGAGAAACACTGCAAAGTTATCCCCTCGCCCTCACTCAGTTAATTATTACCTACCATATGCTCAAAGCTACGCAAATTTACCAGTAAGTAATTCCGGGTAGTATCTACAAAAATCAAAGATATTGTCAAAAAGGAATAATTGTGTCCAAAAATAAGGGATAAATAATGAGTTAGCATTCAGCCCCCAGTCCTCAGCAATCAGCCTTAAAATCTGAAACACAGGTAATTAAATCAATACCCCCTCTTCTTTGCTATTTGCTATTTCTGCTTTTCGCTGATAGCTGATAGCTGATAGCTAAATGCTATGACAATTATTCCCAATTCAAAATTCCCAATTGGTATGACTTATTGCCTGAGAATAGCCGACTTACCGGAAAATGAACGCCCCCGTGAAAGGTTAATGACTCACGGACCGAAAATTTTAGCTACAGCGGAATTAATCGCTATTTTGCTGGGTACTGGTCAAGGACCTGGTAAACTCTCAGCAGTTGGTTTAGGGCAATATATATTACAGCAATTGGGTAAAGGTCAGTGTGACCCCTTAGCTGCTTTACGAAATGTCTCCCCCGCTGAATTAATGGAAATTCCCGGTGTGGGACCAGCAAAAGCGACAACTATCCTCGCTGCAATTGAATTGGGTAAACGGACTTTTTTATCTCGTCCCTCCGACGGAACAGTGATTGATAGTCCCATTGCTGCGGCTGCGGTGCTAAGTCAAGACTTGATGTGGCAAAATCAAGAAAGATTTGCCGTGTTATTATTGGATGTGAAAAATAAGTTATTAGGCACAAAGGTAATTACAATTGGGACGGCGACGGAAACGTTAGCCTCTCCCCGTGATATCTTTCGAGAAGTTATTCGTCAAGGTGCTACCAGGGTAATAGTTGCCCATAATCATCCTTCAGGGAGTTTAGAACCCAGTGAAGCAGATATAGAATTGACTCGGCAATTATTAGCCGGTGCGGAACTGTTAGCTATTTCCATTTTAGATCATTTAATCTTAGGTAATGGCACTCATCAGAGTTTAAGAGAAATTACAACTTTATGGGATGATTGTCCGCAAGTTGATTGATATTTCTACCTTTTTTGTTCTAGGTCTTCTACTGCTTTTTCTGTGCGGGTATTGGGGTTTTTGGGACGCTTAATATTAGGAAATAAGTCAATAGCAAAATTATTCAAAGCTATCCGGGTTTGAGTGCTGGATTTTCCCAAAGCACCTGGTAATACCTTATCTCCCACTGTTATAAAGAGAATAAAGGCAATAAAAAAAAAGGGTATGTATCGTTTCATCTTCAATTCCTCGCTAATTAGAGATTACAATTGATAACTATCCCTATAGAATGCCCAAATTATCATCAAAACAATAACTTACAAATAATATTTTTTCTCAATCTAATATTCAAATAACATGATCTCACAAAAATTTTCAACAGTTAATTTATACTATTTGCCTAAATATGTGCAATTAATGGCGTATAATATTTAAAATCAGGATTTATTGTTAACCATGGATTTTATCACCATTTTAGGATTACTTGCAGGTGGATTAACCACTATTGCCTTTTTACCGCAAATGTTGCAAATATGGCGCACAAAATCAGCGAAAGATGTTTCTTATGTGATGCTGATTGTCTTCATGAGTGGTTTGTTTCTGTGGTTAGTCTATGGGATTATTCTCGGTGCTTTCCCAGTTATTCTCGCCAACGCGGTGACATTATGTTTTAACTTGATTATTCTATGGCTTAAAATTAAATATAGATAACTCTACTAAAAAAACTGTGACATCATCTGTATTTAACTCTGAACGCCTTCTGTTTACGCCCGCAACCCCCAATCACGATGCTATTCCCGTAATTTTCGCCTTTCCTAATGAGTATACGGTGGGGATAACTAGTCTGGGTTATCAGGTGGTATGGGCGACTCTGGCTATGCGTGATGATTTGCAGGTAAGTCGCTTATTTACTGATATTCGGGAACAACTTCCTAGACATCCAGAATTATTAGGTTTTTCTATGTCTTGGGAATTAGATTATGTGAATATTTTTAATCTGTTGGAATCTTTAGAAATTCCGATTCGGGCTAATTCTCGCAATCAAAATCATCCTTTAGTTTTTGGTGGTGGACCAGTTCTCACAGCTAATCCTGAACCTTATGCTGAATTTTTTGATGTGATTTTATTGGGAGATGGTGAAAATCTGCTGGGTGATTTTATAGATACTTATAAAAAAGTCAGAAATGCTGATAGAGAAACTCAGTTAAAAACTTTAGCCCAAGTTCCGGGAATTTATATTCCTAGTTTATATATAATTGAATATATCACACCAGATGGGGAAATAAAATCAATTAATCCTATTTCATCGGAAATTCCCCCAATTATCCAAAAGCAAACTTACCGAGGAAATACTCTTTCTGCTTCTACTGTTGTCACAGAAAAAGCTGCTTGGGAAAATATTTATATGGTGGAAGTGGTGCGAAGTTGTCCCGAAATGTGCCGCTTTTGTTTAGCGAGTTATTTAACTTTGCCTTTTAGAACTGCGAGTTTAGAAAATTCTTTAATTCCCGGAATTGAACGGGGTTTAAAAGTTACAAATCGTTTGGGTTTGTTGGGGGCTTCTGTTACTCAACATCCAGAATTTACAGAATTACTAGATTATATTAGTCAACCAAAATATGATGATGTCCGGTTAAGTGTCGCGTCGGTGAGAACCAATACAGTTACAGTTAAATTAGCTGAAACTTTGGCAAAACGCGATACAAGATCATTAACAATTGCTGTCGAAAGTGGTTCGGAAAAAGTGCGGAAAATTGTCAATAAAAAATTGGATAATGATGAAATTATCCAAGCAGCTATCAATGCAAAAGCTGGTGGTTTGTCTAGTTTAAAACTCTATGGAATGGTGGGAATTCCTGGGGAAGAAGCAGAAGATATAGACGCAACTGTAAAAATGATGCAAAGTGTTAAAAAAGCTGCGCCTGGTTTACGGTTAACGTTGGGATGTAGTACCTTTGTTCCTAAGTCTCATACACCATTTCAATGGTTTGGGGTTAATAAGCAAGCAGAAAAGCGGTTACAGTTATTACAAAAGCAAATTAAACCCCAAGGGATAGAGTTTCGACCAGAAAGCTATAATTGGTCAATTATACAGGCTTTGTTGTCGAGAGGCGATCGCCGACTTTCTCAATTATTAGAATTAACCCGCGATTTTGGTGACTCTTTGGGAAGTTACAAACGGGCTTTTAAACAACTAAAAGGACAAATTCCCGACTTAGATTTTTATGTTCATAGTAATTGGTCAACTGAGAAAATTCTACCTTGGAATCACTTGCATGGACCATTACCTCAGTCTACACTAATTAAACATTTAGCAGAAGCTACCAACTCAGAATTAAATCATCAATAATGCACACAGATACCATATTCTACCAAATCTTCCTCACCTTCCATACTCTATTATTTGAACTACTGGGACAACCCCCAGAAAATGCGGCAGGTTATCAATTTACTTCGGTAGAAGTCAAAGAAAAAGCCTTTCGATTTGATGGGATATTTATGCCAAATAGTGAAGAAAAACCCATTTATTTTGTCGAGGTGCAATTTCAAAACAAACCAGAGTTTTACTGGGAATTAATTACAGAAATCAACATTTATCTCAATCAATATAAACCCGAACAAGATTGGCAAGCAGTAGCTTTATTTGCGAAACGGAGTTTGGATGTAGAGAAATTAACTAATTACCAACAAGAATTAGTCAATAGTGGTCGAATCAAACGAATTTATTTAGATGAAATACCATCAGGGTCAATAGGGATGGGATTAATTGAATTAATTGTCAGTAAAGAAAACCAATCACAGGAATTGGTGAAAACCTTAATGGCAAGAACAAAGACAGAAGTTAGCAATGATAGTGAAAGACAAGGTATTATAGAATTACTGGAAAGTGTTTTGATGTCAAAGTTTTCACAATTAAGTCGTCAGGAGATAGAAGCCATGTTTTTAGTGAGTGATATTAAGCAAACAAGGGTATATCAAGAAGCTAAAAAGGAGGGTGAACAAGAAGGAAGACAAGAAGGAAGACAAGAAGGAAGACAAGAAGGAAGACAAGAAGGAAGACAAGAAGGAAGACAAGAAGGTGAGAAAAACTTGCTGCTGCGAATATTATCGAAACGGTTTGGAAAATTGAATGATAGCTACATCGAAAGTATTAACAGCTTGAGAATAGCACAGCTAGAAGACCTGGGAGAAGCATTATTAGATTTTGGAGATATTAACGATTTAGAACAATGGCTAAAATCTCACACAGAATCATAGATTTAGATAGTTTACAAATGACCCAAATTATTACTCAAGTAGACGCTTTCACTAATACTCCATTCAAAGGAAATCCTGCGGCTGTATGTGTTTTAGATAGTCCAAAATCTGAAGCATGGATGCAAAATATTGCCCAGGAAATGAATCTATCAGAAACCGCTTTTTTAATTAAACAAGATGACGGTTTCAATTTGCGCTGGTTCACTCCGACGGTAGAAGTTCCCTTGTGTGGACACGCTACCTTAGCCAGCGCTCATGTATTATGGTCACAAGGGCATTTATTACCAAATCAAGAAGCGCGTTTTTATACAAAAAGTGGTGTACTTGCAGCGAAACTAGAAAATAATTGGATTCAGTTAGATTTTCCGGTGAATCTTTCTCAATCTGTAGAATCACCTCCAGAATTAAGTCAAGTTTTAGGAGTGAATTGTAAATCTGTTGTCCAAAATTCTCTCGGCTATTTAGTAGAAGTAGAATCTGAGCAATTAATCAGAGAAATGCAGCCGAATTTCCAACAGATGAAAACTCTCACTAAGGCTGATATTATCGTTACTAGCATTGCTGATTCTGACTCGGAATATGATTTTGTCTCCCGCTTTTTTGCCCCCACTTTAGGGATTAATGAAGATCCGGTAACAGGTGCGGCACATTGTTGTTTAGCCCCATTTTGGCGGGATAAATTGGGAAAAGATGAATTTTTAGCCTATCAAGCTTCTAGTCGGGGTGGAGTAGTCAAAGTGTACTATCCTGGAGCAACCCGCGTCTTTATATCTGGACAAGCTGTAACAGTAATGCAAGGAAAATTAACTATAGGTTAAGAATATATGAGATCCCGCAGATCCCCGACTTCTTAAAGAAGTTGGGGATCTTAGTAGACAAGGATTAAGTTAATATTTGTAATTAAATTTTTAGATTTCAGATGACACTTATCGGGCATTATTGACGGTGAACCTCCTTTAATGCAGGAAGTTGGACAGTAAATAAATTGGGGTTTCCATTTTTTATAGGTGATAATGTTAGTAATACCGTCCTAAAGAGGGATGGTGATTTGATAAAAATGTTAGAGTTCAGAAGGAGAAATCCCTGTAAATACTGAATTTTTACATAAATTAACCCATACTAAAAACTCAAAAAATGACCATTAACCGTGCAGCTAATAGAAATTTACTTCAAAAATCAGATTGGCCTGTAAAAGATTTACCAGGATTGAGTGCAGAAGATCAAGCCCAATTAAAGAATTGTGGCATTAATACCACAGAAGAATTAATTAATAGAGGAAAAACTCCAGAAGAGAGAATAGTATTAGCGGGTAAATTACAGGTAAATATCCATTCTGTGAATAAATGGGTTGTTTTGGCAGGTTTAGCCCGTGTTCCCAGTGTAGGAACTCAGTATTGCGGTATATTGCTTCACTCTGGGGTTATTTCCATAGCCCAATTAGCCCAAACTCCGACTCACAGATTACATAGACAAGTTATGCGTTTGCAAGTAGCAACATTGCATAACCGGGATTTGTGTCCAGCAGTTGAATTGGTGCAACAGTGGAGTCATCAAGCGCAAGCAATGGGTAATTAGTCAGTAGGGGCGAAGCATTTGGAAGATAAATTATCGGTCATTGTCAAAAATAGTTCTCCAAATGCTTCGCCCGTACAGTGGTCAGTAGGGGCGAAGCATTTGGAAGATAAATTATCGGTCATTGCCAAAAATAGTTCTCCAAATGCTTCGCCCGTACAGTGGTCAGTGGTAATAATTATTATTGCCTCTTGCCTCTTGCCTCTTGCGTCCTGCCTATTCTTTTGCTAAGACACCGTTAAGGAAAATATCCGCTAGTCCCTCCGCCATTTTTTGCATTTCTTGGGGGGAGGCGTTGGGTTCTATGAGGGTATTATCGGAGAAACCGGCGATCGCAAATAGACCTAAAAAAACTTTAGCTCCAAGTTTGGCATCCATCTGACGATAGATGCCTTTATCTATTGCGGTTTGAAAAAATGCTTCAGCAACATCTGTCATTTTATCAATAACTTCTGTTTGAATGCGATCGCGCAAATCTGGATGAAATTGCACTTCCATAAAGCAAACGCGCATGGTATCGGCGTTTTTTTGTAAATTCCACATCCGCCGGCGCATAACTTGAGCGATCGCCTTATAGCTACCCATTTCGCTGAGTTCTGTCAGCAAATCTGTGAGAATATCTACCCAGCCGCTAGTAGCTACTTCCACCAAAATTGCTTTTTTATTGGCAAAATGACGAAAGAGAGTTCCTTCAGCTACCCCTGCGGTTTGTGCTAAATCACGGGTTGTAGTTCCCTCGAACCCTTTGGCTGCAAACAATCGTTGTGCTGCTTGCAAAATGCGTGTACGCGTCTGCATTTCTGATGATGGAGGAGAACTAAAAATCCGCATAGTAGTTATTTTGATATATTTAAAACAAGATTCGTAGCCCTATTGTGCAACATCAAATGCTAAAAATACAAAAAGCTTAATGGAAGATAACTCTCTTTTTGTTAAGTAGTCTATTTCTCAAGTAATGTAAATTTACTTTAACTTTTGCTTATGCACCAGACAATTTTAAATTTCTTCATGGGTAACGTTAAAAATTCCCCATTCCGGCGGCTATTAGCCACCACTTTGGCATTAATGGTATTTAGTGGAGGATTGATCCCAGAAACAGCTTTAGCCCTGCAAAAATCCCAAAGTTCCATTCAACCTTATCTAGAACAAGTAATTAATCGTCTCACAGAATTTCGCCTGGATAATGGACTGAAATTCATCGTTTTAGAAAGACATCAAGCCCCAGTAGTTTCCTTTCTCACCTATGCTGATGTCGGTGGAATTGATGAACCAGATGGACAAACAGGAGTAGCCCACTTTCTTGAACATCTAGCATTTAAAGGCACAAAACGCATCGGGACTACAGACTATAAAGCCGAAGCACCACTTTTAGCCAAGTTAGAACAGTTAGATAACCAAATCAAAACTGCAAAAGCTAATAGTAAAAAAGATGAAATAGCGCGGTTAGAAACTGAATTTAAATCAGTAGAATCCCAAGCCATCAAATTAGTTAAACAAAACGAAATGGGGCAAATTGTTGAACAAGCTGGAGGTGTGGGTTTAAATGCAACTACTTCCTCCGAAGCTACTCGCTATTTTTACAGTTTTCCAGCCAATAAATTAGAATTGTGGATGTCTTTAGAATCAGATCGCTTTTTAGATCCTGTATTTCGGGAATTCTATCAAGAAAAAGAAGTAATTTTGGAAGAAAGACGGCTGCGAGTGGAAAATTCTCCTATCGGCCAAATGGTGGAAAAATTCATAGATGCTGCTTTCAAAGTTCATCCTTACCGCCGACCGGTAATCGGTTATGATCAAGATATTCGCAACTTAACACCAGAGAATGTTAAGAAGTTCTTTGATGCTTATTATGCTCCCAGTAATTTAACTATTGCGATTGTGGGAGATGTCAATCCTGCGGAAGTGAAAAAACTGGCACAAACTTATTTTGGGCGTTATGCAGCTAAACCCAAACCCCAACAAAAACTACCTGGAGAACCCCAACAAACTGCCACCAGGGAAGTTACTTTAGAATTAGCTACTCAACCTTGGTATTTAGAAGGTTATCATCGTCCTGCTGTGACTGATCCTGATAATGCAGTTTATGAAATAATTGGCAGTTTATTGAGTGACGGCAGAACATCAAGACTGTTTAAGTCTTTGGTAGAAAAACAAAGTTTAGCCCTAAATGCTCAAGGTTCTAGTGGCTTTCCAGGGGATAAATATCCTAATCTCATCTTCTTTTATGCTCTCACATCTCCTGGGAAAACAGTCGATCAAGTAGCGATCGCTTTACGCCAAGAAATTGATAAGTTGAAAACAGAACCTGTATCTGCGGTGGAATTAACAAGAATAAAAACCCAAGCAAGAGCCGGATTATTACGCAGCCTTGATTCTAATTCAGGCATGGCACAACAGTTGTTGGAATATGAAGTCAAAACCGGTTCTTGGCGCAATTTATTTGGGCAATTAGAAAAAATTGCCGCAGTCACTCCTGAAGATATTCAAAGAGTAGCCAAGGCAACATTTACGCCAGAAAATCGCATAGTTGGGAAGTTGTTATCAAAACAACCAGGATAGGAATTCAAAATTGAAGATAGATATGTTGAGGTTAGATTTGAAAAGCAAAAAATTCCAGTTTGCTAAGGGACAAAAATTTGTTTTCACATTGGTGATTGTTGTTGCTTGTTTGCTCGTAAATTTGAATTTTTCTTGGGCAGCAACAACAGCAAAGCATTACGATGAGTTAAAATTTGCCCCCGTTTCCGCAATTAAATTACCCAAGTATGAGCGATATGCACTTAAAAATGGCTTGGTAGTTTATTTGATGGAAGATCATGAATTACCATTGGTAACAGGTACAGCATTGATCAGAACAGGTAGCCGTTGGGAACAACCCGAAAAAGCAGGTTTAGCTAGTTTGGTGGGTTCTACATTGCGAAGTGGTGGCACTAAAAAGCATTCCGCTGATGAATTAAATGAGATATTAGAACAACGGGCTGCGTCTGTGGAAACAGATATGGGAGAGGCTGCTGGTAGTGCTAGTTTTGAAGCCCTGAGTGAAGATCTAGAAATGGCATTTGGGCTATTTAGTGAGGTATTACGAGAACCGGCTTTTGCACAGGAAAAGTTGGATTTGGATAAAACTCAAATTCGGGGTGGTATTGCTCGTCGCAATGATAACCCTAATAGTATTGCTAGTCGAGAGTTGAGAAAATTAATTTATGGGCAAGAAAGTCCCTACTCCCGAACTGTTGAGTATGCAACTCTTGATAAAATTTCCCGTGAGGATTTGCTGAAATTTTATGAACAGTATTTTCACCCCAATCAGATCATTTTAGGGATTGTGGGTGATTTTAATTCTCAAAAAATGCGATCGCTCATTCAAGCCAAGTTTGGTGATTGGAAAGCAAATACTCAAATTGCTAAAACCCCATTACCACAAGTCACACAAGCTAATTTAGGCGGTGTATTTTCTGTTAATCAACCCCAACTCACCCAAAGTAGCGTTTTAATTGGTCATTTGGGTGGAAAATTCGACAATCCTGATTATCCAGCTTTGGATGTCATGAATGGCGTATTAAATGGCTTTGGGGGACGCTTATTTAATGAATTGCGATCGCGTCAAGGTTTAGCTTATTCTGTATATGGAATGTGGAGTCCCCGTTTCGACTACCCAGGAACATTCGTAGCTGGAGGACAAACCCGTACAGAAACCACAGTTCAATTCATTAAATCCCTGGAAACAGAAATTAAGCGGTTACAAACTGCAAATATCACAGTCCAAGAATTAAATAAAGCCAAAGACTCTACACTCAACTCCTTTGTTTTCAACTTTCAAGATCCTAGCCAAACATTATCTAGATTAATGCGATACGAATATTATGGTTATCCCGCTGATTTCCTATTTCGTTATCAAAAAGCCATTACTGCTACTACAGCAGCAGATGTTAAACGGGTGGCACAGAAATACCTGAAACCAGAGAATTTAGTGACTTTAGTAGTCGGAAATCAAGCTGCTATGAAACAACCATTAACTGATTTAGCAGCCAAGGTAACATCAATAGATATTACCATTCCCCGCACTCAACCAGCAGCTAAGAATTAATAGAATTTAATTTAGATCCCCGACTTCTTTAAGAAGTCGGGGATCTGGTTGTTTTAGTTGTTAAGTAGGTAGGCAAAATTAATTATATAAACAATACTGTAGCCAAATTACGAGGGTTCAACGGCTGTAGAAGCATTGTGAATATTTTCTGTTTTTCGACAATTTCTCAAACTCCAAAAAAAATGAGCGAACCGGGTTAAATGTTAGCGAAATATTCTAAAGGAGCGATCGCATATTTTCCCTGTTCATCCTGACTGACTAAACCTAAAGCTAGTAAGTCTCTATCAATAAACAACTTTGTAGCTTTACCACCTGTATCAATCTTATTATTAATCAACTGCATCGCATAGTAGATAGTATCATAAACCCGTTGAGGATTCAAGGCAGTTGAAATAGGTTGATATTTACTAACTGATTCACACAATCGGTAAACACCATGTTCTTGGGATAGGGGATAGCTATAATGTTGGACGGTTCGTGGTAGAAAATACCCGGCAGTAATTGGCTGTTTTTTTGACGGACGCACACAGGAATAGTTGCAATTGCCAATCATATCAGCAGCTACACTCCCAGGCATAAATCGCAGCACATTGAAATTTAAAAAATCTGGATGACAATTTTCAATACCAAAACGAATTGCTTCCATATCATCAGCCAAAGTTGTTGGCTCATAATCAATAATATCAGTTTTACTAGCGTTTAATTTAGCTTTTGGTAATCCTAAAATCAAAAAATAACTACTGGGTAATCCAGCTTTATTCATATCTTCAAAAACTCTGATAACCTTAGTTTGATAATCAAAGGCTTGCTTAATTTGACTAGCAATAGAACCATTGAATTTGTGACTAGCTAATGATACCTCTGATAATGTATGTTCAACTCCAAAAAACATATATACACAGTTGTTTTCTACTAAATAACGCATTTGATCATAGTTAATTTTATCAATTCTAGTATTTGAACCCCAAAAAAATCCCTCTTCTTTAAGAATCTCTGCTTCTCTTTTGGCATCCTGGTCATGAACTGTAAAAGTATCAACATCTAGATAAACTGCCTCATAACCACGTTGTTTTAATTGCCGTAATTGTCTACGCAAGGATTCCGCGCTTAATCTCACAACATGATTACTTTCATTACTTTTATTGCAGAAATGACATCCCCAAGGGCATCCTCGCTGAGTAAAGATTTGGGCTGTTTTTAATTGTCTTCCAGCTAGAGATTTAAAAATATCCATATCATGGACTTGTGGTATATGAATTAAACCAAAATTTTGGTCAATATCATCAAACTTGTTAACTCTTGTTGTCATAGCACGATGAAAAACAATACTTGTATTATGAAAAGAATTAGGTGTAACGCGGTAAAATTTACCATCTTGATTCATAAAACATAATCCTGGTAGATTTTTCATATCTTCATAGAAAGTACCTCTGGCTACTGCATGAGCAATTTCTATAATTGATTCTTCTCCCTCACCATCACAAAAGGCTGTAATCCAAGGTGTAATACGGGCAATATCTTCAGCACTTTTAGTTGCATAACCACCAACTAAAATTGGTACTGTTTCCCGGTGATATTTCTGAAGTTCTCTAAAAATTTTTCTACTATGATCATCAATTTCTGTCCATTGGGTTGTTAGACAACCAGCAAAGATAATTAAATCAGCATTTTTAACTTCATTTAAAACATCATCAATAGTTAAATCAGGACGTTCTAAATCTAGTTGTAAAACTTGACTAAATCCAGCATTAACCAAGCTAGAAGCTAAAACAGGTAAGGCTTTATTAGCTCCGTTGAAGCTTCTGTGTTTAATAAATTCGCCAATCAGTAAAATTTTCACTTTTGTTTATCGACCATAAATCATTTTAGAACCTAGCATATCCATTGATATATTTGATGCCAAAATGCCTATTTATTAACTTTGTTGATATCTCTTTAGTAATTCAAGTTTTCCATAATTTCATCTCCATGAACGGGGTAAAAACAGAATAAAATTGTGGTGGCATACATATATCCTCAGAATGATTTCATAAACTAAATTTGATTATGAATGTATCAATTCTCAAAAAACTGCTGTCTGAAAATTCAGACTTTAATCAACAGCACCCAACATTTTTAAAGAGGCTTTTTCAGCATCGGTTAAGCCTGTAATATGGCTAATATTCATACCTTCATACAAACGTTCAGATTCAAGAAGTTTTAATCTACTATAGGTTTGCATATTCCACAACTGAATGTTTTCATCTTCGCTACCACTAGCTAATAACGTACCATCAACACTAAAAGCTAGAGAACGAATCGCTGCTGTATGTCCGAGTGTGAGAACTTCTTTACAATTACCTGTACTAACTTGCCATAGCATCACTTTAGTATCAGCGCCGGCACTAGCTAGAATCTGCCCATTGGGACTAAATGCCACTGAGTAAACTTGTTTATCATGCTCTAATGTTTGAGTACATTTATTTGTATTAAGATCCCACAACTTCACGGTTTGGTCTTCGCTACCACTGGCTAAAAACTCCCCATTGGGACTAAATGCTAGTGACCAAATCATGTTTTGATGGTCTGTAAAAGTTTGCAAACATTCTCCAGTTGTGACATCCCAAAGTTTGATGGTATTGTCAGCACTACCACTTGCCAGTATTTGTCCTTGGGGATGAAATGCTACTGTCCACACCCAATTACTATGGGCATCAATTTTTTTGAGACATTCACCACTAGATGTGTCCCAGATGCGAACAGTGCGGTCTTCGCTACTACTGACTAGAGTTTTTCCATCGGGACTAAATGCAACTGTCCACACCCAGTTATCGTGTCCTCTGAGAGTTTGAATACATTGGCTTTGATCAATATTTGCGATATCCCAAAGTTTGATGGTATTGTCAGCACTACCACTTGCCAGTATTTGTCCTTGGGGATGAAAAGCGACTGAGCGAATTCGTCCTTGATGTTCCTTCAAAATGTGGCATTTTTGCGTTTGTAAATTCCATAACCCAATGTTAGAGTCATCCCGTCCACTAGCCAAAATTTGACTATTGGGACTAAATGCTACTGAATATACATCACGGGTATACCCTTGTAAGGTATTCAAACAACCACCTGTTTTTACGTTCCATAACCTAGCTGTTTGGTCATCACTACAACTGATTAAAGTGTCACCATTAGGACTAAAGGCGATCGCCCACACTTGGCTAAAATGACCTTGTAAGGTTTTGAGGCATTCCCCCTGTGGCATATCCCAGAGTTTAATGGTTCTGTCTTCACCGGAACTAGCTAAGATCTGTCCATCAGGACTGAATCTGACAGAATAAACTTTTTTACTATGTCCCTCTAATGTTTGTCTACATTGACCTGTAGTTACATCCCACAGTCTCAGGGTTTGGTCGGCACTACCACTAGCTAATGTTTGTCCATCAGGACTAAAAGCTACAGAGTGAACATCGCTATTATGATCATTTAACGTTTTTAGGCATTTACCTGTATTAATATCCCACAGCTTAATTGTGCTGTCAGCACTGCCACTGGCCAGTAAAGGAGTAATATTAGAAGTTGTAGATGATTGGAAAGTGACAGACCACACCAAGCCATTATGATCAGATAGTGTTTGCTGACAAACTCCTGTTTCTACATTCCAAAGTTTAATAGTTTTGTCTTCACCAGCACTAGCTAAAAGAGAACCATCGGGATTAAATGCTACTGAATAAACTTTATTGGTATGTTCTTTCAGGGTATTTAGACATTTACCTGTTTCTACATTCCAGAGTTTAATGGTATGATCCGCACTACCACTAGCGATGGTTTTATTATCTGGACTAAAGGCTAACGTCCAAACCCAAGTAGTATGAGCTTTATAAATGCGAAGTTGTTTAGTATCAGAAGTACGCCATAATCTGATTTCTCCACTCATTAAACCTGTAGCAAATTTTTTACCATCAGGACTAAATTTCACAGAAACAATACTAGACATTGTTTCCCTAAATACAGAACCAGTTAAATCAGCATTGGCAAAGCTGGTGTTTTTTAAGTCCACATCTTTGAGATAAGCTTGCCAGATGGTCAAACCGGAAAAATCGCGTCCACTTAAATCAATTTGGGAATTACTTTGGGATTTATATATCTGAAGTTGTCGTAGTAGATTAATTAAGTTGCCAACTGCATAACCTTGAGTTGGCGGTGATTTCTGCTGTAAATTCCTGATCAATTGCCGTAAATGAGATTCTAGTTGTGTGGCTGTACCAAAAGCTTTAATAAGTCTTTGCTTAACTGGTTTTAGTATCAGTCGTTCTTGTATTTGCCGGATATAATCAAGTGATCTTGCCTGGATTAAGGGGTGGGCATTAATAAACTCCAGTTTTTTTTTTCATTAATGTCAGAAATGTCATAAGTTGCCTGTTCAATGTAGCGGTCATTAATATATTCCATCACCACAGACTGCTGCCCAAATCTACTAGTATTTGCTTCTTTTTCAATTAGCGATCGCCGTAACAATGATTCAATAATTTCTAGTATTTTAGATTCTGCATCTGGTGTTTTTACATTATTTTTTACATCGCTTTTTATGTCTGTCAATGAGATATATTCACGACGTAATGCTAGACGATACATTACGTGTTGTTCTAATTCTGATAGACGGTTAAACTGTGTATCTAAAAGCGTGCGAATATCTCCATAAGCAGCACTTGCTTCCTTCATTTCTTTTAAAAATTCAGCAATATTATTGCTGAATAAATCATAAACTGTAGTGGCAACTATTTTTAAAGCTAAAGGATTACCAGAATATCTGTTGACTAATTCTTGTAGTTTTTCATCATCACAAGTGCAACCTTTATCTAGCAAAATTTCTCTGGCTTCTGCTAATTTGAGGCTATTTAACTGTAACACTTTTACAGGCAGATTTTTACCTTCTAGTGCAGCTACTTCTTTTGGCTTTTCACGACTAGTGATTAATAAACAACTATCATGTGATGCTTCTGCTATCTTTTTAAAAAAGTAGCCATAGTTTTCATACCCTGGTTCATATTCACCAGCCCATCCCTGAGTTTTGCCTTCACTACTACGTAGCACCGATTCCACATTATCTAAAATAATTAGGCATTTATGTTTTCTTAAAATATCAATTAGTAAAAGTATTTTATTGTTTTCACTAATTGCTAAGAAATTTTCAGTATGATTAGAGGGTAAAAATCCTAAAAGTTGACTGAGAATTTCCTCTAACGGTGGTGCATTGCGGAGCGATCGCCAAATCAAATAATCAAACTTTGGCTGAACTTGTTTGGCAACTTTAGCTGCTATCACAGTCTTACCAATTCCACCCATTCCCAGCACTGCCACTAAACGACACCGCATGGTATCATTACCAACTATCCATTCTTCTAACTCTAAGATTTCTTCATTTCGACCCCGAAAACCTTCTACATCAACGGCTTCACCCCAATCTTCTGTTGAGGTAAGGACATTTTCTTGAGTACCTTGATACTGAGTAAATAATTTCTGTTTCAAGTTATAAATTTTTTTATTACCGCTCCCTTCTATACCTAATTTACGATAACTTTCTCCTAATCTTTTTCTCACCGCCGGTTGAGAAATATTAAGTTTCTGGGCAATTTCTGCACCAGCGTAATTTTTTAATGCTAAAAGTAATGCCTCTAGCTCGGTTTTGCTAACATTGTGTTTGTTAGCCACTTCTATAATGAAATCATCAGGAATCTGAGGTATATTATCTACAATCTTCATATTATCTAAGCTCCATATTATATATTAGTTATTAGTATGTGAGATTTTTTTATAGCATGAATATTGACTCTAAAAAGATTGTTATGTAACAGTTTTTAACCTTGTCCACCCTACACTACTTGATATTTTATGGCTACGCCACGCAGGCCATCAGGAATCATTTAGGAGTCCTATATTTATAAGACATCGCGGTAACTGGGAAGCTCAGTGTCCTTAGACCTGAGAGGGATGGCTCACCAGTCAGGCACTAGTAGTCTGTCAATCTAAAAATGACGGGTGAAGGCAAGCAGCGGAGAAGGGAAGGGAAGTGGTCTGGTCAGCACAGCTTGCTTGATTACCATTGCAAGCTCAGTACCCTTATAGCTGGGTTACTGATTCCTGTAAGGTTTAGGAATTATGGAATTATATTTAAGGATTTTAACACTATCCCCAACTATAACTTATTTATATTTATGTGAGATATATTTTCCCGAAAAAGTATACATAAATTTACATAGTCAAGATTTTCTAGAAAAAACTTTATAAATACCTTGCATTTTTACTGTAGGTGTGATTATCCTATATATAGATACCTCTATGTGAGGTATACAGATAAGTCTCAAGTCAAATAGCCAATATTAGGGGGCAACTAATATGCAGAATTCTTCAAGACTAGGACTAGTAGACTTTATTAGGAGTTCTAACGCTATCAAAGGTATTTTGAAGATAGGAGAACAATCCCCAGAAATTTTAGCCAAATCTAAACAGGCATATGTAGTAGAGTTACCATCAGTCTTTGCTCACTTAATTATTCTGCTGATTGAAACTTTGTCAGAAACTCAACACGGACAATTAACTATCTCTAGTAAAAAGGGGAAATACGAAGCCATAGTAGAACTAAGTGGTCATATTAGCCACCGTTATACATTAAGTCCACAACAGCTTTTAGAAATTCAGCAATTACACGATTACATTATTGACACCTGGATAGATTGTAGGCATTCGCACAATCAAAAATAATACGAGACGTTATAGCTATTTACAGGTTAAGAATACTGATAGCTTAATGAAATTCTTTACACAATTAAATATCTAATTTTCTCAGGACATTTGGCTTTTGATAAATGGGAAGTTTACAAGCTGGTGATGTATATTTGCACGCCGGATTTTATTTAGGTTTTTCTATCCCGTAGACAATTTTATGAACAGCAATAGACAGGATGAAAAGATTTCTGTTCAACTCTTATCTAAAAAACAGGAGAAAACTATGAAAACTAATGACAAAGATAACCAAAGTCTGCTGTTAATTTTGACTGGAAAGGGATTTAAGTATCTGATGTTAACTATATTCGGTTTTGCGATCGCTGTTGTTGTGTTTTATATTTGCGGTGCATCCTCAATCACTAAAGTTTTGCTATCTTTTGATGTTTTTATCTATTTTTTGCGGTTTGCTGTTCTGCTATTTTGCTTGTTAGCAATCACCATGATTTGGGAGTCTTGGAGTTAGTTCAACTTATCTGCCTGAGATTGAGATATTAACCGTAGTTTCTTTCCACTTAGCCAAAGGTTTTCAATTACAGGAGGTCATATCATGTCAGATAATGGCAATGGCATCAGAGGTGAAATATTATTACAACTTTTGCTAATCTTAGTTTTGGGACTAATACCCTTAGCAATTGTGAATAAAGATAATCAGCTTGCTTATTTTGATATCGTGAAAATAGTAATGGTTTACAGCTTTAGCCCTCAAAAATCCAAAGATAACCGAAAAAAGTAAACTATAAATGAGATGGACAGGTTTTTTCAATTTCTAGTAATTACCTAAAATAGCGTGGGTGCAATGCGAAAAAGTGGTAGGCTGAAATTGGCGATGTAAATACTCTATTTTGAAATGTGCTTACCACAAAAATACCCAGGTTTGTTGAGAATTTAGCGGTGTAATTGAGAATTAAAGCCGGACACACTTTTTCGCGTTGCTCCCTGCCACAGATAGAAAGAAGTTCCAAAATGGGTTTATAAAATGGCGAAAATAAAACTACAAAATTAATTAGACATCTCCAGAAAAGAATGTAGAGCCGAGAATCCCTACCCATGGAACGTCTCTACAAGGGTTGTAAGTCACGCATATTTAATTTTCACCAGATGTCTATTGGTTTAGGGATTTTTAAAAGAATGCAGAATTTAGAATTTAGAATCACGTTTTGCAACGGGGATTTTACCCCCCCAAAGGTAAGTTAAAATGTTCAATTAATTTTGCACAACTAATTAATATAAGATAGTTCTTCCTTATCAAGTTTATGATAACACACTGAAAATTTTTTGTCAACAGCATAAAATCACTTTTTTCCGGTTGGTGTTTTTGTGTTAGCCAGAGGGTGGGTTAGCTTGCACCTAACCCACCAACAACTGATTTCGCAAACCCTACGGACTTACTTGAGGATTTTTGGAGTGATTTTTTTCCTTCTCTAAAAGCTCCTCAACTGCATGAAAATCAGACCAGACAGTTGCACCGTGTTCATAGTTATCAATCCCCACCTTATCAGCTTCAGGATTAACACGCAGCTTACCAATAGCATTGAGTCCAGTAAACATTAAAAAGGCAAAACCAAGAGTGAAAACTGATACTGCGACTACGCCCAAAATCTGCACACCCAGCAAATCAAAACCACCACCTAAAAACAGTCCAGCTTTTTTATTCAAAGTCAGTTCTGGTTGACCTAAAAAACCAACTGCCAGTGTACCCATCATGCCATTAATACCATGAACAGAAAATGCTCCCGCAGGATCATCAATTTTGCACGCTTCAATAATATCAATACCCAAAACTACTAAAATTCCCCCAGTTAAACCAATCACAACCGCCGCCCAAGGTGCTATAAAAGCACAACCAGCGGTAATACCTACCAAACCTGCCAAAGAACCATTCAGACAATAGACTAAATCCCATTTACGTGAACGACTATATTGATAAAACATCGCCGCTAACGCCCCAGCACCAGCCCCCAGGGACGTATTCAGGGTGATTAAACCAATTAAGCCAGGATTACCAGTACCAAGGGTTGAACCGGGGTTAAAGCCATACCAGCCAAACCAGAGAATCATCGTTCCCAAAGCTGCCAAACCTAAGTTATGGGCTGGAGGAATCTGCCCCCAAGGAGTTCGTCCAGGGCGGGGTCCAAGTAAAAAAGCACCAACTAAAGCTGTCCAACCCCCAACGGTGTGAACTACCGTACTACCAGCAAAGTCATGAAAACCAATTTTCGCTAACCAGCCACTGGAGTTCCATACCCAATGTACAACTACGGGATAGCTGAATGCAGCCATGATGGCACTATAAATTAAATCACCGATAAAGTCCGTTCTCCCAGCCATTGCCCCGGTAGTAATTGTACTGGCAGTAGCCGCAAAGGCAAACTGAAAGAAGAACAAAGTATAAGCATTGAGTCCTGAAGCTATTCCTGGTACACCACCATTAGTAAAAGTACCGTTAACTGGTAATTGACTTAAGAAAAAAGTGTCTGTACCAATAAGCCCACCAGCACTTGTACCAAAAGCGATGCCAAAGCCCACACCCCACCAGATGAGAATGGTGACAGCCGCATCAACAAAGTTTTCCAATAGGGCATTTACTACACCTCTTCGGCGCAGCAAACCTGCCTCTAACATCGAAAATCCAGTCTGCATGAAGAATACTAAAAAGCCTGTGAGTAGTACCCAGGTAGTATCAATGGAAATTTGTAATTGTTTGGTTGTTGCGTCTAATGATTCCAGTGTCACAGGATCTGCGGCATGGACAACTGTGGGCGCGAAAATTGCCAAGACCATTGAACCTATAGCTAGTGCTAGAAGGCGATATAAGGGGCGAATACGTTTATTCATTGCTGTTTTTCCTGCTAGAAAAGCTCTAATTAAGTTAGGCTTTTTATCTGATGTTGATGGTTGCAAATCTGTTATGTCTGTTCAATATGGTTATCAAAAATAAACACAGAACAATAACAGAAACTTATTTGATAATTCCTGCTTTTAGTTAAGTGGAATATTTATCAACTTGAATTACATAATAAATCAGAATTAAATTCTGACCTCTGAATTATTTCTTCATAAAGTTGGTTAATTCTCTATTTAATGAGAGAAAATATTCTGTATCATAAAATACATTTTTTGTAATTAGGATAAATTATTCACTCTGCAAAAATACAGAAAGCTTGTGTATTCCTGACAATATCAGCATTTGCTGTGATTTGGATCTCTTAATTACGCCTGAAATCCTTTATATACAAAAATCTGATATTTATTGCGTAAATAGATATGTAGTAGTTATATATACATTTGCTCCAGTCTAATATCTATTTGTGGTAAAATTTGGAACTTAGAAATATGTTTAGGAGTATTGGGACGCGAACTTATTAAAAGAATGCAGAATTTAGAATTTAGAATTTAGAATTACGTTTTGCAACGGGGATTTTACCCCGACGCAAAACCCGCTGCTTGTAGAAGCAGGGGACTTTAACCCCCAAAGGTAAGTTAAAAGAGATTCAGCAAAAGTCAACAATCATGTAATTTGGTTACTTCTCGCGTCAATATTATCTCGACATACTATAACTTCTGATAAAGAGTTTAAATCTCTGACTCAATCAGTATTAGATAAAGTAGATGATTTGGATATAAAAGAGGAATGGAAGGAAGGAACAGGGACATTTTTTCAAATAGCAGGACAACAGCAAGATAATAAATACTCAGATCAACGTATTTGGTCAGATGCTAGTAATTTGCTCAAAAAAATATATAGTCCTGCTGTCTTAAATGCTGATACAGGTGCAAATTATTATAAAGTACAAGACAATATATGGCGATTAATTAATTTGAGATAATATAGTACACCATTAATCACCTGATTATAAATCAATTAAGCTACATTAATCAATTGTTCTAAAGATTTAGCTAAAGGTAAAGGCTTTCCATATTCTTGATATTCAGCAATTAACATTTCTATCACTTCCTGAGCATTTTTCACAGCTTCTTCATAAGTATCACCATGAGTATGATATTTTTGAGTAGGAAATTCAGGTAAATGAACTAAATAACATTTATCTTCACTACTCCATTGAATAATGATAGTATAAGGTAAATTCATTCTTCTGACTCCTCCTCTTGAATTGATTTTAATTTAGCTAATTTTTCGTTAACTTCTTTTTCTATATATAGTTTAGCATCATCTCCATCTTTGCCAGAGATGGTAATAGGATCTTCTGGTAATAAAGGATGATACCAACGGGTATGACTTCCTTTTGCACAACGGTAAATAAACCCAGCTTTTTTGAGTAAACTTTTTAATTCTCTGATTTTTTTCGGCATTTTTCCACGGAAATATTATTAAGGTATATGAATTGACGTTAATTTGATACCAATCAGTAATGGGAAACTCTGACGAAAGATCCTGAAAGCTAACTATATTTCATATTTCCTGGCATAAGTTATAAATAGTAATGATGCTTTGTGCAGATTTTCCTAAATTAATTAAATTTGATTTCTTAAACACTCATGTCTTCAAATCCTCAGTATCTTAGCGGTAACGATATTCGTCAATTATTCCTTGATTTCTACAGCCAACGGGGACACCAACCGCTTCCGAGTGCTTCTCTTGTTCCCGAAGATCCAACTGTGCTGCTAACTATTGCAGGTATGTTACCATTTAAGCCGATATTCCTGGGACAGCGGACACCGGAATTTAAACGCGCTACGACTTCGCAAAAATGTATTCGTACCAATGATATCGAAAATGTGGGACGCACTCACCGCCATCATACATTTTTTGAGATGTTGGGGAATTTTAGCTTTGGTGATTATTTTAAACCACAGGCGATCGCTTGGGGTTGGGAATTATCCACGCAAGTCTTTGGTTTCTCCCCCCAGAATCTCGTTGTCAGCGTGTTTGAAGACGACGACGAAGCTTTTGCAATTTGGCGCGATACTATTGGTGTAAATGAAAAACGCATCAAACGCATGGGTGCAGATGATAATTTCTGGGTTTCTGGTGCTACTGGTCCCTGTGGTCCTTGTTCGGAAATTTATTATGATTTTCACCCAGAACGCGGTGAAGATCATATTGATTTAGAAGATGATACCCGATTTATCGAGTTTTATAACTTGGTATTTATGCAATATAATCGGGATGCTGCTGGTAATTTAACCCCGTTACAAAACAAGAATATTGACACGGGAATGGGTTTGGAAAGAATGGCGCAAATCCTGCAAAGGAAGCCGAATAATTATGAAACAGATTTGATCTTCCCGATTATTGAAACAGCAGCGAAAATTGCCAAAATTGATTATCATCAAAGTGATGAAAATACAAAAGTTTCTTTAAAGGTAATTGGTGATCATGTCCGTTCTGTGGTTCACATGATTGCTGATGAAATTCGCGCTTCTAATGTGGGTAGGGGTTACGTTTTACGGCGTTTAATTCGTCGCGTCGTCAGACATGGGAGATTAATCGGAATTTCTGGAGAATTTATTAACCAAGTTGCAGAAACCGCCATTTCTCTTTCGGAATCAATTTACCCCAATTTGCGACAAAGAGAAACTGCAATTAAAGCCGAATTACAAAGAGAAGAAAGTAACTTCTTGAGAACTCTTGATAGAGGAGAAAAACTATTAGCTGAAATTATCCAAGAGGTAAAACAAAAAGGATTAACTTCTATTAATGGTGAAAGTGCTTTTACTCTCTATGATACCTACGGTTTCCCATTGGAATTAACCCAAGAAGTTGCAGAAGAAAATAACATTACTGTTGATGTTGATGGTTTCAATGCAGAAATGCAAAAACAAGTAGAACGTGCAAAAGCTGCACATGAAACTATTGATTTAACTGTTCAAGGTTCTTTGGATAAACTTGCAGAACATATTCACTCTACAGAATTTATCGGTTATAACCAATTAACAACAACTGCAAAAATCGAAGTTTTATTAGTTGCTGGTGTTTCCGAAGAAGCAGCAGAAGCAGGAACAGAAGTGCAAATTGTTTTAGATAAAACTCCATTTTACGCTGAATCTGGGGGACAAATTGGCGATAAAGGATATATTTCTGGTGATGGTGTTTTAGTCAGAATTGAAGATGTGAAAAAAGAATCTGATTTCTTTATTCATTTCGGACGCATTGAAAGGGGAACAATTAGAATTGGTGATGAAATTACCGCGCAAATAGATACCGCTTGTCGTCGTCGCGCTCAAGCTAATCATACAGCAACTCATTTATTACAAGCTGCTTTAAAGAAAGTTGTTGATGAAGGAATTTCTCAAGCGGGTTCTTTGGTTTCTTTTGATAGATTGCGCTTTGATTTTAACTGTCCCCGCGCTTTAACCGGTGAGGAAGTTATCCAAATTGAAGAATTAGTAAATAGTTGGATTTCCGAAGCTCATGGTGCTACAATCGAGGAGATGCCCATAGCAGAAGCAAAAGCGAAAGGTGCAGTAGCAATGTTTGGGGAAAAGTACGGTAATCAAGTGCGCGTGATTGATTTTCCTGGCGTTTCGATGGAATTATGTGGGGGAACTCATGTTAATAATACTGCGGAAATAGGCGTTTTCAAAATCATTGCTGAAGCCGGAGTTGCTTCTGGGGTGAGAAGAATAGAAGCTGTTTCTGGGGCTGCGGTATTGGATTATTTGAATGTGCGTGATATAGTTGTAAAGGATTTGTGCGATCGCTTCAAGGTAAGACCAGAAGAAATACCCGACAGAATCACCACTTTACAAACTGAACTCCGCAACAACGAAAAAGAAATTCAAAGTCTGAAATCACAGATAGCAATTGTCAAATCTGACAGCTTATTACAAACTGCGGAAACAATCGGAGAACACAAAATCATTATCGCCCAAATGGAAGATATTGACGCAGAATCATTAAAAGACGCTGCGGAAAGATTGCTGCAAAAAATCGGTAATGGTGCTGTGGTTTTAGGTTCAGTTCCCGAAGCAGGGAAAGTAAGTATCGTTGCAGCATTTAGTCCCGAAGTTAATAAAAAAGGTGTCCAAGCTGGAAAATTTGTGGGAACTATAGCGAAAATCTGTGGAGGTGGTGGTGGTGGAAAACCCAACCTCGCGCAAGCTGGGGGAAGAGATGCAAGTAAGTTACCAGAAGCATTAGAAACTGCGAAAAATGATTTATTAGCAGCGTTGAAATAGGATTTAGATCCCGGACTTCTTAAAGAAGTCCGGGATCTGTCTAAGACTGTAAAATTTCAAAAATTTTGTTAATCACTTCTGTTAATTTTTCACTTTTAATTTGACCTGCTTTATATAGGATAATTTGCTTTTCAGCAGTAAAAAGCCGATTTGGTCTAATATTACTTGGCTGATTTAACCCACATTCCGCACCCCAAACTGTCACAGATCAAAAAAGCCCTTAAAGTAGTACATAATAACTAAAGTCAATTCAAAAATTAAGATGCTTAATGATAATAAATAGCATTAAAAGCGAAATGGTGTGAGAAAGTGAAACTTGGTAACAAAAGAAAAAAATGAATTGATAACCAAATAAGAAATAATTGATAACAACAGAAGTATGAGAGGAAACTGTTGTGAAATTAAAACCTCAAGAAATGGAAATTCAGAACATAGACCATCTAGGGATAGTAGCAGGAATCATAGATTCAATCGGAATAGTAGAAATAATAAATGAATTAATAGGAGTCGAAAAAGACGAAAAAGTAAATGCAGGTCAAGTGGTAAAAGCCATGATAATAAACGGGTTAGGATTTGTCTCCAAACCGTTATATATGTTTCCCAAATATTTTGAAACAATAGCCTGTGAGCATTTAATAGGAGCAGGAGTAAAACCAGAATATCTCAACGACGATAAATTGGGGAGAGTCATGGATAAACTGTTTATAAAAGGCTTAGATACAATCTTTTTTATCATAGCCTTAAAAGCTGCTCAAAAATTTGGAGTATCACTATCAACATCACATCTAGACTCATCATCAATGCACGTGCATGGGCAGTATAACACTAGCTTACCATTCGTAATATTTGAGAGTCAAAAAGTAGGAAATAACCAAGAATTAGAAGAATTAGCAGTAAAATCACCAAAAGAAATAACCATCACCTACGGTTATTCTCGTGACCATCGTCCAGACTTAAAACAGTTTATCATAGAAATGATATGTTCAGGAGATGGAGACATACCAATATTTTTAAAACTAGCATCGGGAAACCAAGCTGACTCATCATGTTTTGGTAAAATAGCAGTAGAATATCAAAAACAATTAGAAGTTAATAGTCTCATGGTTGCTGACGCTGCTTTATATACAGAATCAAACCTGAAAATGATGTCAGAATTACGTTGGTTATGTCGAGTACCATTAAGCATAAAAGCAGCAAAATCATTAATATCAACATTAGCAGAATCAGAATTTATTGATAGTACAATACCAGGATATAAATTAGCATCAAAAATCCAAAATTATGCAGGGATAGAACAAAGATGGTTAGTAGTGCAAAGTCAAGAAAGAAAAGAATCAGACCTGCATAAGCTCACACAAAAAATTACCAAAGCAGAATCAAAAGCTGTGCAAGATTTGAAAAAGTTATCACAAGAGAGATTTGCATGTGTTGCAGATGCTATCAAGGCATTATCAAAATTATCAAAACAATTCAAATATCATCAAATTCACGAAAGTACGGTGACTCAAGTAAAATCTAATAAAAAAGATACTTCAGGAGAAATATCCTATCAAATATCAGCTACAGTCTCCCAGGATGAAAGTAAAATTAATACAGAATTGCTGAGTGCGGGACGTTTTATTATTGCGACAAATGTTTTAGATTCAAAGGAACTAAGCAATGATTCTATGCTCAGGGAATATAAAGCTCAACAATCATGTGAAAGAGGGTTTGGTTTTCTCAAAGACCCATTATTTTTTGCCGACAGTATTTTCCTCAAAAGTCCTGAGAGAATAGAGTCTTTGGGAATGATTATGGGTTTATGTCTACTGGTTTATACTTTGGCTCAACGTCATATTAGAAATGCTCTTTTGGAGTCTAAATCAACAATTAAAAATCAATTAGGCAAAGCAACTAATCGTCCTACTTTACGCTGGATTTTTCAATGCTTTCAGTGTATTCATTTGGTTACACTCAATCAGGAGAAACATATTTCTAATTGGAATAAGGACAGAGATTTTATCTTGAGTCTTTTACCAGATGATTGTTTACGTTACTATCAATTAGTCAGCTAATTATCATCTCTATCAATTTAATTTCTATGAGTAAAGATGAGCTAATCTCTTTGATTTATAGCTCCATTTTACTATGTCTATAATTTCGTTTTTTACTTTAATTGATTAGTCTAACTTATAATTATTCCTTGAATATCTCCTTTCGCTTATTCATTGACCTCTCCAGGTGGTGTGCATTCTTATTGCTTCTTATTGAGAATAGATTTTGATGACATTTTTGGTGATTTACTGTTTCTCAAATGCCTTTTTTCACTTTATCTGTTTGTTTTGATGCTCCCTTTGATTTTCATCTCCGTAATTTCCCTCTGTAACATTTTGGGGTGCGGAATGTGGGATTTAAACCACCTGAGTTAAAATCAAAATTATCTATTCCAATAGCATACATATCATTAACAGATTGACTGGTAATTTGACAAAGAATCATGTCATTTCCCTGAAGTGTAGCAATAACTAAAGCTGGTCTACGTTTTGTTTGACTTAAATCTGAAAATGGAAAGGGAACAATTACAACATCACCTTTTATAAATTCTGCCATGCTGCATCTTCCTGTGGTTTTAACCAATCTTTTGCCAGTGAAGATTCACTCATAATCGTAATTTCTAGCATCTTATTTTGTTGGTGCTTGGTTTGCAAAAATTGGACAAAATCTAAGATTTCCTGTAACACAGGTTCAGGTAATTTTTCTAATTCTTGTGTTATTTGTTCTTTAATTGTCATTTGAATGTTACCCTTTACTAATTGTCAACAGATATGATATCAGCTTCCGCAGTAATTGTATTTATATCGTCACTGCTACTTTACCTACTTCTGTAGAAGGTTCAGGTATAGGTTTTCCATCTTCTTTCAATACTTCCAAATACAATTCTATAGCTTCTTTAATTAGTTCTTCTGTTTCTTGTAAGGTATCACCACAAGCAACACATCCGGGTAAATCTGGAACATAAGCAGAATAATTACTACCTGCCCATTCATAGACTACTGCATAATTTTTCATTGTTTATCCTCCAGTTGTGCTTGGGAAAAAATACTCTTTCGAGTCCCTTCCGCTAAGTCTTTACTAAGTTTACCCGCTAATACCACGATACCCGATTTAATTTGATGTTTGAGGATACGATGACTACCTCTAATGCGATCTATATACCAACCATCTTCTTCCAGGATTTTGAGAACTTCTTTAACCTTCATTGTTTACTATCATAGCGTGATTAGTAATTTGATAAATTAATGGTAAAAATACCTCCTTAACAAGTATAATATATTTGATCTACAGAATAGAGAATGTTATTTATTAAGTTAGTTTAAGGAGTTGTATGATTTCTAGTCAAGTAGAAATGGAAGATATGGAACTTTTAAAACTTTATAACAAAGGTGAAAGAGATTTTGGCAACTATAAGATTATAGGTTATACTTATACAAGAAGTTTTTACACAACTTTTGCAAATTCATGTAATGAAGACATTAGAGGAATTAACTTAGATCATTCACATTTATGGTTAGCAAATTTGGAAAATGTAATTTTGGAAAATTCCACAATAAGAAACGCAGAGCTTTTTAATATAAAGTTAATAAATAGTAATCTTATTGGTGTAGATTTCAGTGGCTCAAATCTTCATCAAGCACAGATGAAAGGATCTGTCCTTCGTGCGTCAGTCCTCAGAGATGCAATTCTTGCATCTACAAACTTAAAAAATACAAATTTATCTGGTGCTGATTTAAGTGGTTCAGATTTACATGGTGGATATTTAGAAAATGCTAACCTTAGTGGTGCAAAACTGAGAGGTACAAATCTTAAAGGTGTAAAATTAGAAAATACAGATTTCTCAGGTGCTGATTTAACAGATGCTTGTTTAGATCATACTTATTTAAAAGGTATGATTATTGATAATAATACCAAGATGAATCAAAAATATCATTTAATTTGGGAAATTACTAATAAAGAATCAGAAAATAGAAATCTCTCTGGAAAAGATTTAAGTAGAGCTAATTTATCAGGAGCGATCTTAATAAAAGCAGATTTTAGAGGAACAGATTTAACAGATGCAAATTTAACAGGAGCAGATTTAACAGATGCAAATTTGACAGGAGCAGATTTGACAGGAGCAGATTTAAGAAGAGCAAAATTACAATGTGCAAATCTGAGAGGCGCAAACTTGAAAATGTCAAAAATTGCCAACGCTAATTTTGCAGAAGCAAATTTTTGCGATATTGATTTAAGTCAAACTCACAATAAACTTACTACTGTTAGCACTTTAAAAGATGCTTATTATAATGATGAAACTAAATTTCCTGAAGGACTTCATCCCACAACTGTACAGAAAATTGCACAAAAAGCTGCACAAAAAATTTCACAAATGATTTGGTCAAATTATCAAGATCCTCAGTGGATAAAGGAGTTATTAAATAATAAAGGAGAATCACAGAAATATCTACCATCACGAGAAAGACAACAAGAATTTAAAGAAGAACTAACAAAAAAATATGGTTATAAATGTTTAATTAGTGGTTGTGAAATTAAAGAAATTATTGAAGCAGCACATATTATTCCTTATAGCAAGATTGAATCTCATGATGTAGCTAATGGATTACTTTTGAGAGTAGATTTGCATAGACTTTTTGATGCACACCTGATAGCGATTCACCCAACCACCAGAAAAGTATTAATATCTGAACAAATAGCAAAAGACTATCAAGATATTAGAGGAATAAAAATAGAAAGTCGTTTAACTGATGAAGATGCGAATAAACAACAGGACGCTCTAAGATATCATTGTGAACAATGTAATTGGATAGATAAGCGACTTCTTGAATAATTCAACTCATATTTTTATCAATTCAAACAAACTGCTAGACTATAATTAGAACTTAATTGAGAAATTTGTAGAAGCGACATCCAACCCATAAAACCTATAAATTAAAATTATGACCCTCGCACAAGAAACACGCTACTATTCACCCGAAGAATACCTAGAATTAGAGGTAAACTCAGAAATACGTCACGAATATATCAACGGATTAATTATACCCATGACAGGCGGAACACCCAATCACAACCAACTTGCACTTAATTTCAGTGGTACACTCAATTATCTTCTTAAACGTCAACCTTATCAAGTCTTTGTAACAGATCAACGTCTGTGGATTCCCACCAGAAAAATTCATACCTACCCTGATATTATGGTTGTGAAAACTCCCTTAGAATATGAACAAGGAAGAAAAGACACCTTAGTAAATCCTGTGATGATTGCAGAAGTATTATCAAAATCTACCAAAAGCTATGATAGAGATGAAAAGTTTGCAGCGTATCGGACAATTCCCAGCTTACAAGAATATATTTTAATTGACCAATACACAATGCACATTGAACAATATTTTAAAACCGATAATAATAAATGGATATTTTCTGAATTTACAGATGGAGATAGTAGCTTAAACCTATCTTATATTCCCTGTCAAATCTTGTTAGCAGATATTTATGATAAAGTAGATTTCAACACCGAAGAATAAAAACTCAATCTTCCTCTCTGCGCCTCTGCGTGAGATAATAATTCCAAATAAATACCAAAGGAGTCAATAAAAATGAGTCGCATTAATCCTTATACCTTACAAATGCAAATTACCCAAATGTTTGCCCAAGGACAATCATTTTTTGCCCTAACCAAAGTTCAAGATTGGTTAAAAGAACATAATCAAAACCCCTTAGATTTCGAGATTCTCTTTCATAAAAAACCCGCACCTCCCGGTTCTAAGGAAGTCATGGTAATAGAAATAGAACTTAAACGCAAAGACGGACAACCTGTAGATCCTTGGTTACAAGAACAGGCTAATTTACACGCTTAATTCCCCTGTAAACCCCCAGTATGGATTAATAGCAAAGATTCCGATTGAAAAAACCCTTTTGCAATTAAATCCATAACTCCATAAAACATTTTTCCTGTGTATACATAATCTAAAGGTATGTCATGTTGTTGTTGAAAATCTTGACAAAATAGCTTTAATTTATTTGTCACCTTAGCGTAACCACCAAAATGATAATCAGATATAAGTTGCCAAGGTGCAGGAAAATTAACAGGTGTTGGTAAATCAGAAGCTAGATAATTTGTTAATAAGTTATTGATATCTTCCTTGAGAAAATCACCACCTTTCAACACAGGAAAACCAATTACTTTTTGTGGTTGATTTAATGATAGTGTCATCCCGGCTAATGTTGTTCCTGTACCGCAAGCCAAACAGATAGTATCAAATCCTTTAACTGTTTGTAATATTTCTGTACAGCCACGCATACCATTTAAATTACAACCCCCTTCAGGAATCATAAATACTTCCCCAAATCGCTGTTTTAACTGATTTTGTAATTCTTCTGTATGGCGTTTTTTATAGGTCTGACGATCAATATATACTAATTGCATTCCCTGTGCTACTGCAAATTCTAGAGTAGGATTTAAAGGAATATTTTCTTCTCCACGAATTAAGCCAATAGTGCGAAAACCAAACAGATTTCCTGCGGCAGCGGTAGCATAAATATGATTAGAATAAGCACCACCAAAGGTGAGAATTGTCGATAATTTCCTCTCTTTAGCTTCTACCAGGTTATACTTCAGCTTAAACCATTTATTACCGTTGATCTGGGAGTGCATGAGATCCAGGCGTAATCCGAATAACTTAACATCTGCATTAGCACAGATTTCACTATTAATTTGTTGAATAAGTGGAGGAAAAAAAATTGACGACATTTTCAGGAAAAGTTAAGCTTTATAAAATACTAAGATCCCCGACTTAGATAAAAAATCGGGGATCTGAAAGATTTATCCTTTCACCGTCTTCCTCGGAAACCAATCATCTAAAATGGCGTAGAATACCGGGACAACAAACAAGCTGAGAATAGTAGAACTTACTAAACCACCAGCTATAGATACAGCCATAGGCGATCGCAATTCCGAACCCGCACCTAAACCCAAAGCAATAGGAACCATCCCTAAAATTGTTGCCGCAGTTGTCATCATAATGGGACGTAAACGTACAGGTCCAGCTTTAAGAATTGCCTCAGTCCGTTCTAGTCCAGAATCCCGTAACTGATTAATGTAATCTACGATTAAAATCGCATTTTTGTTAGTAATCCCCAGCAGAAACACAAAACCAATCAGAGATATCATCCCAAAATCACTTTTTGTAAATAGCAGTGCCAGCAACGCCCCAACCACTGCTAAAGGTAAAGAAAGACCAATAACTATGGGATCTACCCAACTTTTAAACAACCAAATTAGCACCACAATAATACAAAGTGCCGATAATCCCAAAGTTGTGCCAAAACTCCCAAGAACCTGATTTTGACGGGCAGAATCTCCCCCTAAATTCAAAGACACACCAGCCGGCATCACAGCTTTAGCTTCAGCTACGACTTGATCAGTTGCATTACCTAAAGTTAAATTTTGACCCAGGTTAGCACCGATATAAACTACTCGCTGATTATTCAACCTTTCAATTTGCAAAATCCCATCTTGTTGATGAGACGCACCTGTAATAGTCACATCAGCAAAACCAGATATTTTCTCAATTCGAGCTTTTACCGCTTTAGCTGCTGTCGTCAAAGCTTTGATATCATTACCTTGCAAAGCTATTTGCAGAGGTTTTTGTCCACCGGTGTCTACAAATTGAATATCCTCTACACTTGTGGTTACACCCGCCAATTTTGGCAAAGCGGCACGGAGTTGGTCTTGTACTTCTGCCGTTTTCACTTCTCGCTCTGCTTTGAGCTTAACGTATAGCGTCCCCTTGTTTGGTTCACCTTCACGAGAACCCACAGTAGTAAATACCGTTGCCACTGCGGGGAACCTTCTCACTACTTCTTCCAGTTTCTTAGCAATATCCAAAGAATCGTTTAAAGGAATAGCAAAAGGAATAGAAGATGATGAAGCAGCCAAAGCCGCAGCAGATAAAGACGAATTTCCTAATTTATCTTTTTGTCCCATTTGTCCCAGTTGTCCTGCTTGTCCTCCTGGTTGTCCTAGTCCTCCTTGTACCCCTTGTGCAAGATCCCCAGGAAGACTAGGTAGAGGAGCAGTATAGACAATATTAAATTCTCCTCGGTCAAGTTTAGGAATAAATCCTTTGGGAATTAGGGGAATCAGGGCAAGACCAGCAATTAAACTACTTATAGCTAACCCAACAACTATCAAGCGGTGCTGCAAAGACCAGGCTAACAAGTTACGATAAGCTTGATCAAATTCTAGCCAAATTTTACTTTGCTTCTGAGGAGAACTGGATGGTTTAGCTTTAAGCCAATAAATAGCTAAGACCGGTGATAAGGTTCGGGCTACTAACATAGATGTCAGCATGGCAGCAGAAACGGTAATCCCAAAGGGTTTGAAAAACTGACCAATGACTCCACCCATTAAACCAATAGGCAAAAATACTGCTACCGCTGTCAAAGTGGCTGCGGTGACAGTTAAACCAATTTCATTAGTGGCTATCAAAGCGGCTTCGCGGGGGGGTTTCCCTTCTTCAATATGCCGCATGATGTTTTCTACATCAACTATGGCATCATCTACTATCGAGCCAATGACTAAAGCTAAGGCTAACAGGGTGATAGTTTCTAAGTTAAAGCCATATATCGCCATGACGATAAATGTCCCTAGCAAAGATATGGGAATAGCTAAGGCAGAAATTAGGGTAGCTTGCCAATTCCATAAAAAGGGAAAGATGACGACAATTGATAAAATTATCGCTTCGATCAGGGCATCTATGGTAGAATGGGTGGCGTTGCGGATATATTCAGCTTGGGTAGCAGCTAAGGTGAGAGTAACATCTTTTAAGCCAGACCTTAGCTGTTGTACTTCTTTTTCTACCCGATTAACTACTTCTAAGGTATTAGCATCACCTTTTTTAATGACCTGAAAGGCTAAAGCCTGTTTACCATTGAACCTGATTAAAGTACTGGCTGGGGGTAATCCATTGGTTGCTGTTGGTGGTGGTGCATTCGTACTCACTTCCCCTAACAGAGAGACTTTCAGAACTCCTGGTAATTTAGCTATACTAGGGACAATTTTATCTTTTACCAGTTGCTGTAAATTATCAATCTTCCCAGAAGAACTTTCAATGGCATAGCTAACAGCCGCTGATTCGTTCAGATTCAAAGGGATGATTTTTTTAGTGGCATTCTTAGGTAGATTTAATTGATTAACGATCTGAGAAATTTTATTAGTCGCAGTTTCTAAATTTGTACCCACCACAAAAGAGGAAACTACAGCAGTTTGACCAGGATAAGTTGATGAACGAATATCCTCAAGTCCCACCAGTGATTTGAGACTTTCCTCCAGTGGTTTAGTGAGTTTTTCTTCCGTATCTAGGGCTGATGTTAAAGGTGCTTGGACATTTACCACCACTACCGGAAAGGTGATATCTGGAAATAAAGCATATTTGAGGGAACTCAAGGCCAGGACACCAGCTACCGCTATACCTATCCAAAAACACACCGTCAACCAAGAAAACTTAATCGCTAATTTGGAAATATTGAAGCTTTCGCGGGCAGATTCTGAGTTATTAGTCTTTACCATCTGATAAAATTATTTAAGTCCTTGGTCATTAGTCATCGGTCTTTTGATCACTGACAACTAACAGGTTAGTATAGAACTTCTAGGATAACAATGGTTACGATCTTAGTCCCCCAGGGAGCAGAATATCAAGCCGTCTGTCGCGGATTAAGTCGCGTCCCCAGTTCCCAAGCCAAGGTATTAGCGATACCAATGGGAATCGAACCAGTGCGGAAATATTTACAACAGTTCACCCATGGTCAAGCAAATCGGATGCTGATCATGGGTTTGTGCGGTAGCTTGAGCCAAAAATATCAAATTGGAGATATTGTTTTATATCAAAATTGTCTTTATCAAGGAAATCTGCAAGAGGGCAATAATTCCTTCACCGCAGATATACATAATCAACTTGGTGATCATGTATCTTTAGTCAAAGGCTTAACGAGCGATCGCCTCTTATATAAAGCCACAGAAAAACGCCAGTTATATGAACAATCCGGTGCTGACGTTGTAGATATGGAAGGATACGCTTTTCTAGAATTTTTCCAGCAACCAGTTTCTCCACAGGTACAAATAGCCATCCTGCGAGTAGTTAGCGATGATGCTCATCATGACATCCCCAATATCACATCAGCCATTGGTGCAGACGGTTCATTACAACCTTTACCCTTAGCTTGGGAATTCATCCGTCAACCCCTAGCAGCGACTCGATTAATTACAGGTTCACTAAAAGGACTCAAAACTTTAACAGCAGTCACACAATTATTATTTACTCCTAACAAGATCCCCGACTTCTTAGAGAAGTCGGGGATCTGATTCTGATGAATATTCTCAAACCTGAGAAATATCTTTTACGCTACAGCCAAATTGACTTTAACAATTACATCATTAAAATCTTTATCACCACCACCACGTAAATCCTCAAAACCAAAGGTATTATCACCTAACATCCGCACATGATCTACACCATCTGAGTTCGCACCCAAGAAGGTAAAGTAAATATCTGGATTATTATTAGGATTACTATCAAGTAGGGCATCAGGTGTACCATTCACAACAAGAAATGGTACATATATAGAGCCACCTTGGAGCGTATTATTGAAATTTGCCGTTCCACCGTTGTTCACAGCTAAATTAATGTCAGAAAGACGACCATTAATAGCTGCTTGAACATAACCATCTTGTCCTGGGAGGATATCAGCCTTACCATCACCATTAGTATCAATACCGCCATTCGCATCAGTCACGCGATAGAAACCAACAAAATTGTTGTAACTTGCTTCTCGGTTAACCACAAAATTAGCGGTTACTGCGCCAGTAATACCTCGTAAATCCAGCGATTCGCCTTGTGGTTTATTTTGCAAAGATGTACCCAAAGCTGTAGGTCGATCACTGGCCTGAATTGTTAACGGAAAATCCTCAAAGCCGCTAGGATTACCAGAACCATCTTCCCAATCTAGGGAATACTGATCAGATCCCAAATCTGTAATCTTGAGATTAGCAGGGTTGGCAAACAGGACATTGCCAATAGAGGTGTTATTACTCAGTACAGAATCGGTTGAACCGTCTTTAACCAAGTAGAATCTCAAATTGTCATTGGAGTTAAATCTTAATAACCTGTCCAGGCTAGTAGGATCAAATCCAGCAGGAAGATTAGTAAGGGTAGAGAAAACTACCTGACCTTTTGCTAATGCTTTTTCTGCATAACCCGCTTCATCGGGGGCAATACCATCAACTTTACCAGACGCATCATCAACAGTAAATACTCCAATTTCATTGCGACCGGAATTGGGTCCTGTTAATTTTACTTCCAGTGTTGCCTTGCCGTTGTTGCCTTTGATATTGAAGACATTATCACTAACTAGCGTTAGGAAATCGCTAACAGTGCCGGTGCCAGTGGAAGTTGGATTAACATCAGGTGTACCAGCAGATGTGGCAGCAGGAGTTCCGAAGATCACATAGGCTTCACCTGCTTGAGAATTAGCCAAGGGAGCGCCAATAATCAAATCATTAACACCATCACCATTGACATCTCCAGCACCACTGACTGACTGACCTAAGTTACTATTTTCAGCACCATCAATGATAAAGCCCTTTTCACCATCGTACTCAGGTGTATCGAAAGTTGAGAGTTCAAAGGTAGCGCCAAAGCCTTGTTTGCTGCCATAAATAATATAGCCTTGTCCAGCGTTATCAGTAGCCTTTTTTGCCCCAAGAATGATGTCATCAATACCATCATCGTTAAAATCTCCCAAACCACTGACAGACCAGCCGGAGTTGTCAAGGGCGGAAACACCGTTGATGGTAAAGCCATTGCTACCATTAAGGTTAGCAAGATTGATGCCAGAACCAAAACCATTTTTATTACCAAAGACTACATAGCTTCTGCCAGCAGATTCTTTGTCATTGGGATTGCCATCTTTTGCCCCAATAATCAAGTCTCCGATGCCGTCACCGTTGATATCTCCAGCTTTGCTAACAGAGAAGCCTGATTGATCACCGGCTTGTCCGTTGATGGTAAAACCATCGCTGCTATTGAGGTTAGAGACGTTGATAATCTTGGAAGTAAGGGGATTTGTGGGATCAGTCTTCCGTCCATAAATAACAAAACTGCTTCCAGAATTATCACCATTGGTATTAGCAGAGGGCGCACCAAGAATGATGTCATCAAGTCCATCACCGTTGATATCTCCGGCCTCACTAACGGAATAGCCCAGGTTATTTGGGTTATCACTGATGATTTTTAAGCCTAAGCTGTCAATATTAGCAAGGTTTAAGCTGGAATCAAAACCACCTTCTTTCCCAAAGATGATATAGGCTTCTCCTTTATTAGCTGTTCCGTCATCACTAGGATGAGTTGCACCAATTAATAGGTCTTTAACGCCATCACCATTAAAATCGCCGGCACTGCTAACAGCCCAACCTGCAAGATCACCAGACTGATTACCTTTGATGGTAAAACCCTGGCTAGGTTCAAGGTTGGATAGTTCAATGGGATTACTAAAATGGTTGGGGTCTTTACTGCCAAAGACGACATAAGCAGCCCCGGAATTATCCCCATTGATGTTAGAAAAGGGTGCGCCAATGACTAGATCATCAACACCGTCACCGTTAATATCCCCAATATTGCTAACGGAACGGCCTGAGTCATCACCAACTTCTGCCCCATTAATCACAAAGCCTGTAGTAGCATTGAGATTGGAAGGGTCTATGACTTGTTGAAAGTTCTCTTTGCTGCCAAAGACTACATAAGTTTTCCCGGAGTTAAATTTGTCATTAGGATCACTCAAAGGTGAGCCGATGATTACATCCCCAATGCCATCACCGTTGATATCACCGGCGTTGCTAACTGAGTAGCCTAATTGATCATCACTTGCACCGCTGATGACAAAGCCATCTTTGTTGACTGTGGGTATAATCTCGCCCGTTACAGGATCTATAAGGCTAGTCTCGCCAGTTACAGGATCTATAAGGGTTAGAAATGAGGTTTCAATAGGTGTGGGATTTGTGGTGGAAGTGCTATCTATGTTGGAACTAATATCTACATTGGAGCTAATATCCTGTTCGGAGGTGGTGTCTACAATGGAGGTGGTATTTTCAAGAGGGATAGGATCTTGTTCGGATGTGGTGGCTACATTAGAACTAATATCTTCAATGGCAGTAGGATCTTGTTCGGAGGTGATGCCTACATTAGAACTGATATCTTCAATGGCAGTGGTGTCTTCAATGAGAGTGTTATCTGCGAGTGTAGTAGCGTTAATATTTGGTTCCATGATGGTGTAGTGTTATTGGTTTTTTGAATGTTTGATAAATTTCGGTTACAGCAAAGCAGGTGTAATGGGTTGTTCCACCTTAGTTACACAAACATTTGCTATAAATCTGCGTTAAGAAATAGCTCTAGGCTGTAGTTGAGTTGCTAGAGTTGGTGTTCATGATAATAATGGATAGAATTTCATACCCCTGGGGTAAATACAGCGGTTTCCGCTCTTATGAGGTACAAAGTTGAATCATGAAACTCTTGTAGTGCGGGCATCTTGCCCGCTAGATATGTACCTCATAACACCGGGAAGTGCTGTATGCGTGTTTGTTTCTAAGTTTGAGTCATTAGAGTAACTGAGGATGGAAATAGGGGAATAGTAGTTAATGCCCTGGTATGCTGAAATTTCTCTGGACTGTAGTTGTGTTACCAGAGTTGGTATAGATAATTTTTTTTGAGATGGTCAGATCCGGTTAACTTCTATGGGAGATCAAACCTTCATCATCCATCTTATATACAAAAGTTTTCACCTCTTATGATCAAATCCAGGTCTATTTAAGACTTGGGTTTTTGCCGACGACACCCAAACGAAGGAAGATGCTGAAGTTTATACCTGATTTGATTTAAGGACTCTTAGCTTTTCACTAACGAGAAAGTTTACTTTGATTGCCCGAAAACAGTACAGCCTAGATATTGTGCTATTAGTTGTGAAGCTTCTGTGAACTTGAGGTCAATAACACGCAAATTTCTGAGTTTGGCTTTTATCATTGGCTGTAAACATGACAATCAAATTTAGTCTGCGGTATGATACTTGATGTTAATGGAAAAAATTTCTCTTCCCTGTTCTCAAGTCCCGCTTCCTATAACTTAATCCCTAATTGCTAATGTCCAATCCGGACTTCTTTTAAATATTCTGACTACTTTTGATCTACTGTCTTTACCAGTAATCCTAATGTGTGGGTAATGCTGGGGCTGGTGTTTAATGGGTGAGAATGGGAATTTGGGGAAAAAATGTCTGCTACTGGTTGTCAACGGGGTAAACTCGGGAAGAAGGAGTTCAGGAGTATGGCTAACGCCGCGCTTCGCTATCAGGAGTATGGCTAACGCCACGCTTCGCTATCAGGAGGAAGGAAGAAGAAGGAAGAAGAAGGAAATTTCTTTCTCTGCTTCTCTTGCTTCTCTTATCTTGTCAACGGGTATATACTCTACCTTTCCATGCACCTCCACGTCCTTGCCAATGTTGTAATGCTGAATCTATTGTCATAGAAGTATATAAAAAAGCAATGATGGGTAAGCTAAAAGCAAAAACTGGAGAACATTTATAAAAACGAATAATTGGGAAATAAGCAAAAGTCATCAGTAGATATCCGATGAAAGAAATCAGGGTAATTATCCAATTCCCCAATACCAGACCGAAAATAATTGCTATCGGTGGTAATAAATAAACTAAAGTCATTCCCAACAGGCTGCCTATTAGCAGGAAAGGGGAATAATTTAGTTGTGTGTAAGCACTTCTGGCGACCATATCCCAAATTGTTTTCAGGGAGTCGTAAGGACGTAAGCTATAGGTTAGGGTGCTTAATCCTAGCCAGATTTTTCCGTGAGTTGATTTAACGGCTTTGGCTAGGGAACAATCATCAATTAAGGCTTGACGAATTATTTGCAACCCACCAATTCTATTTAGGGCTTCTGAGTGAATGAGAATACAACCTCCAGCAGCGCCAGCAGTAGCTTTTTTGGGATTATTTACCCAGGAAAATGGATAACAATTTGCCTGTCCAACCTGGGGGTAATGAGGTGCTGGTAACAATTTGCAATTGCTGGGTTTTGTCGAGGTTGTGGGCTACTTCTTGGGCAACATTGGCTGTACCATCGCTACTTTGATCGTCTACTAAAAAGATGGTGAAATTACCAGGATAGTCTTGAAGGAGGAGCGATCGCAAGCTAACAGGAATGACATCGGCTTCATTACGGGCAGGAATTATTACGCACACGGTCGGTAAGATGTTGTTATCAATATCTTTATCTTTATTTGCTTCTAATTGGTGATTAACTCGCCAAAACTGCCCCCAAAATAAGAGTAAAAATATCCAAATGACTAAGGATAGAAGGGTCAAACTGAATATAATTGTTGCCATAACTGTTGCTGTACTCCAATTTAAAATTTAAAAGACAAATTTAATTCTTTTACTGACTTGGATAGAATACAATGTTTGCTGATTTTGCGGAAGAATTTTCTCGTAATTCGGTTATGTTATTTAAATATTGTTTGGTGCTGAGGTAGGTATTTGATGCAAACACAAGATAGAATAAAAGTCAAGCAAGTTGTTGATGCGATAGCCGCAAGTCAAAAACATCTACTTTCTATTCAAAATCCCGATGGTTATTGGTGGGCTGAGTTAGAGTCTAATGTTACCATCACTTCAGAAGCTGTTTTATTACATAAGATTTGGGGAACTGAGAAAACCAGACCTTTACATAAAGTTGAAAATTATCTCCGTTCTCAACAACGAGAACATGGAGGTTGGGAATTGTTTTATGGTGATGGTGGAGATTTAAACACAACTGTAGAAGCCTATATGGCTTTAAGATTGTTAGGTGTACCCGCTACAGATACCGCATTGCTGAAAGCGAAATCTCTAATTTTAGCTAAAGGTGGTATTAGCAAAACTCGGATTTTTACAAAGTTACATCTAGCTTTAATTGGCTGTTATAATTGGCGCGGACTGCCTTCTTTGCCACCTTGGGTAATGTTACTACCCGATAATTTTTTCTTCAATATTTATGAACTTTCGAGTTGGGCGCGTTCTAGCACTGTGCCATTATTAATTGTCTTTGATCGAAAACCAATTTTTAACATTGATCAGCCAATTAATTTAGATGAATTATATGCTGAAGGTGTAAATAATGTCTGCTGGGAATTACCAAAAAATGGTGATTGGTCAGATATTTTTAATATCCTTGATGATGGCTTTAAATTAGCAGAAAGTATTAATTTTGTCCCTTTTAGAAATGAAGGAATTAAAGCCGCAGAAAAATGGATTCTAGAACGTCAAGAAGTTACAGGTGATTGGGGGGGAATTATTCCCGCAATGTTAAATTCTCTGTTAGCTTTAAAGTGTTTAGATTATGATGCTAATGATCCGGTGATCGAACGGGGTTTAAAAGCAGTTAATAATTTCGCCATTGAAACAGAAAATAGTTACTGTGTCCAACCTTGTGTTTCTCCTGTATGGGATACAGCTTGGGCGATTCGGGCTTTGATTGATTCAGGTTTTGCCCCAAATGATCCGGCTATTGTTAAAGCTGGAGCATGGTTAATAGAGAAACAAATTCTCGATTATGGTGATTGGAATGTCAAAAACAAGCAGGGAAAACCCGGTGCTTGGGCGTTTGAATTTGAAAATCGTTTTTACCCAGATGTGGATGATTCGGCTGTGGTTGTCATGGCTTTACATCAAGCAAAATTGCCAAATGAGGAACTAAAAAAACAAGCTATTGATAGGGCTTTAAATTGGATTGCGACGATGCAATGTAAACCAGGTGGTTGGGCGGCTTTTGATCTTGATAATGATCAAGAATGGCTCAATTCTGTCCCCTATGGTGATTTGAAAGCGATGATTGATACAAATACGGCTGATGTCACTGCTAGAGTATTGGAAATGTTGGGGGCTTGTAATTTATCAATTCAACCAGATAATTTAGAAAAGTCTTTAGATTATCTTTTGAAAGAACAAGAAATAGAAGGTTGTTGGTTTGGACGTTGGGGTGTAAATTACATTTATGGAACTAGCGGCGTTTTATCAGCTTTGGCTTTAATTAATCCTTTGAAATATGCTAGAGATATAAATCAGGGTGCAGCTTGGTTAGTGAAAGTACAAAATTCTGATGGTGGTTGGGGAGAAACTTGTTTTAGTTACAATGATCCTAGTTTAAAAGGAAAAGGTGACAGTACAGCATCCCAAACAGCATGGGCTTTAATTGGGTTAATAGCAGCAGGTGAAGCAACGGATAAATTAGCGATTGATAGTATTGAAAAGGGGATTAATTACCTATTAGAAACACAAAAATTAGATGGTACTTGGGATGAAGAATACTTTACCGGAACGGGCTTCCCTTGCCATTTTTATTTGAAGTATCACCTTTATCAGCAGTATTTTCCTTTAATGGCTTTGGGACGATATCAAGCAAAATGTTCGAGTTAAATAGCAATACCTTTGCCATTTTTCTGGAGAAATATTATCAATCTTGTAGTGTGGGCATCTTGCCCGCTATTTCTAAACCCCATTTATTAGTGTTGTCAAAGAAAGTGGATAATATGGTTATAAAAAAATTATGGGTAGGAATTGGTTGTCAAAAAGGAATTTCCCAACAATTAATTAATTTAGTAATCAAAAAAGTTTTTCAGGAAAATCAACTTATATATCATGAAATAGCTGGAATTGCAACTATTGATAAAAAAGCCTCAGAAATTGGTTTATTGGAATTTTGTAACTTAGAAAAACTACCTTTAAAAACCTTTAGTGCGGAACTTTTAAATAATGTATTTGTTCCCAATCCTAATAATACTATTACTAAGTTAGTGGGAACATCTAGCGTAGCAGAGGCTTCCGCGATTCTTGCAGCTTCAGAAATCACATCTAAGGAAATAATGTTATTAGTTCCTAAACAGATTTTCCGATTACCAGAAGCACCAGCAACAATCACAGTAGCCGTTGCTAAAAGTGAAAACCTGATATTTTAATCAACTGCATTAACAATCTGATTAATAATACCAGAAACAATTGATAAAACAATTGAACCTAAAAAAGCAGGAATAAAACCCCGAATTTCAAAACCATAGCCGGGAGTTATGGCACTGGCAAACCATAGCGTTAAGGCATTAATCACCAGGGTGAATAAACCCAAAGTAATTAAGGTGATGGGAAATGCTAAAATCTGCAAAATTGGTCGCACAATGGCATTTACTAAACCAATCACAACAGCGGCAATTAAGGCAGCAACAAAACTAGTGAGAATGATTCCAGGAACAATTTTAGCCGTAATTAATAATGCTACCGCAGTCCCGATCCAAGTTAAAAGAAAGTGCTTCATAGTTTGATGACGAGAACAAGATTAACGTGACTGGGAAGTGCGGTTCAAGAACACTTTCCATGTACCACCACCGACAACACCATCAGGTTTTAAACCATAACGAGTTTGAGCAGCTTTGACTGCGGCTTCTGTGGATCTTCCGAAATCTCCATCTATTTTACCATTTAAAAAACCCAGGATTTTGAGTTGTTTTTGCAATTTAATTACTTCCGGTCCACTTGTACCTAAATGTAAAATTGGCCATCCTTGGGGAGTATATTTAATACCGGGCATTTGTTGATTGAGAGGAGTGGGTTGAATACTAGAATTAGGCTGATTGGTGGTGCGTTTAGTAGTCGGTGGTTTTGTGAATCTGGTCGGTTGGGTAGGAACAGTCGTAAAACTACTGGCAGCATTAGGTGCGGAAGTAATAATATTTGATGGGCTGGGAAACAGTTTTTGCCAAGTGATATTATCTACATTACCAGTGGGATTTAGGCCAGCAGCTTGCTGAAATTGGGCAACGGCAATAATGGTACTTTGTTGATATGTACCATCCACAGCACCTGAATAAAAGCCCAAAAGCTTCAAAGCGGCTTGAAGTTCTGTAACTCGTTCACCCTGACTACCTAAGTTTAGAGGAGGACGATTAATTTTAACTTCTGTGTTGACTTGGGCAATTTTAATCGCTGCTGCTGTTGATATAAAAGCAGAGGAACTAATTAACGCGGGTGTGGTGGTTAACAAGAGTAAGCAATACCAAGAATTTGCGCTCATGTAGTTGGGAATACTTGCTATCAAACTAAATTTCATAGAATTTTTGTATAACTTTCCGATGCTGATCTTACCCTGTGGCGATCGCTTTGTTTGCCTTTAATCTTTTTGGTGTGAAGATAAAACATAATCGAATATTTCCAAGACTTGATTTTGTTGGGTTTCCTTACGTCAACCCAACCTACGCAATTTAAGGTTTTAGAAAGTAGCTGTCTGAATGGCTTCTTCTGGTCCAACGAGAGATAAGTATGGTGCTTGTAAATATTTACAAGCGGTTGTCATTGCCTCCGTTACAGTGACATTATTAATTAATTCGGGAAACTTTTGATCAAATTCAATTCCTAAACCCAAAATTTCATACCAACCATATATCTGTGCAATATGTCCATTAGTTTGTTTACCCAACGCATATTGACCGATAATTTTGTTTTTAGCAGTTTGTAATGCTTCTGCTGACAGTTCGGTGGTAGATAATAATTCTACTTCTTGGCGAAGTCCATTAAAAGCAACTTTGGTGTTTTCCGGTGCTGTCCCAATATAAACCACGAAGGAAGCGGGAAAAAGTCGAGTCGAATAAATAGCAGATACGTCATAAGCTAAACCTTGCTTTTCTCGCAATTCTACAAATAAACGACTAGAAAGACCATTCCCTAAATAGGTAGCAAGTAACTTGAGGGCTGCATATTCTGGGTTGGTTACTGATGGTCCTAAATAACCCAACATGATAATTGATTGTTGTGTATTTAAGGGTTTCAGGCAAGATTTAGGTGATCCAGTAATTGGTGGTAAATTAAGAGTAGGTTTGGTGGAATTTGGTATTTGCCAATCACCAAAAATCTTATTTACTAATTTCTCTGCTTGTGCTGGTGTAATGCGTCCAGCAATGCTAATGACAATATTATCAGGACGGAAATGAGTTTGATGATATTCTACTAAGTCATCACGGGTAATGCTGCTCATGGTTGTTTCATCACCTAAAACTGACATAGAGTAGGGATGATTTGGGTACATTACCTGACGCAGTTGTTCAAAAGCCAGTCCAAAAGGTTGCTCTTTTTGGGAACGAATATCTTGGATTGCTAATCGCTTTTCTAATTCTATTTGGTTTTCGGGAAAGGTAGGCGATCGCAATAATTGTCCAGCCAATGTTAAAATATCAATAAAATCAGCAGTTACTGTTTTCAACGATAGCAAAAAATAATCTGTAGCTGCATCTGTACCTAAACCAGCTCCTACAGATTCAACTTTTTCAGCAATTTCTAAACTCGATAAACCATCACATCCCTTTGTCATTACTGCTGATAATAAATGCGCTAAACCAGCTTTTTCTCGCTGTTCATGACAACTACCAGCGCGAATAAAAATCCGTCCCGCAATAATATCAGCAGCTTGATTTTCTGAGACTAATAAAACAATGCCATTACTTAATACGGTGCGATGAATCAGAGAGCGACTATTAATAGTTTGCATTTTTTACTTAATAATTAACAAGGTTTGAGAATTGTCACAGCATAATTAGCTGGGGAAAGATATTGTTGAGCTAATTTTTGCAGTTCTTGCGGATTGAAAGACTGGATTTCTTGGGGATAGGTAACAGCTAATTCAGCGTTAGCAATGGTATGATAATAACCATAAAAATTAGTTAGCTGATCTGGTGTTTCTGTAGAAAAGGCATAATCATTACATAAAAACCTCTGAATACGATTTATTTCTGGCTTGCTAATTTCTTGATTTTGCAATTCTTGTAAATGATCACAAATCAACTCTTCAACGCGTTCCAGATATTCTGATTCTAACCAAGCCGTAATTGTAAATAAACTTGATTCTTGTTGTAAAGAGAAATCACAGCATAAGTCTTGAACAAGTTGCTTTTCTTCCCGCAAATCAGATACTAATCGAGAAATTCTCCCTTCTCCTAACAGTGCTGATAATAATTCTAAACCATGAACAGCCCGAAATTCTTCTACTCCTGGCACTTTCCAACCCATAATTAACCGCGCTTGTTCCAGTCTAGGTAAAATTAACTCATGACGACGAATTCCTGAAATTACCGGTGCTGCAATTTTGGTAAATTGGGGACAATGATCACGTTGCGGAAAATCTACAAATGTCTGGTTTACCAAGTCCCTCGCAGCTTTTTCACCAATTCCCCCCACCACAACCACAGTCATATTTTCTGGTTGGTAATAACTGCGATAAAAACAGCGCATAGCTTCGGGGGAATGCTGCATTAATTCTGGCTCAGTTCCCAATACAGAACGTCCGTAAGGGTGCTGTTGGTAAACATTTTTAACAAGAGATTGAAAACCTACCCAATCAGGATCATCGTTGTAAGAACGGATTTCTTCTAGCACCACATCCCGTTCTCTGATAAATTCATCGTCAGGAATGGCTGCATTCAGGAGTAATTCTCCCAAATGTGGTAGAGTATGCTCTAGGTAATTAGCAGCGGTTGTAATCGAATAATGGGCATAATCGTGGCTGGTAGCGGCATTACTCACACCACCAATTTTTTCAATATGATAATCAAATTCTCCAGGCAGCAAGTTTGGTGTACCTTTGAAAATCATGTGTTCTAGAAAATGTGCCATTCCAAACCAAGGTTCTGGTTCTAGGTTAGCTCCCGCACGCACCCAAACGTCAGCTATGACTACGGGTGTAGTGGATATTTCTTGGTGAATGAATGTCAAGCCGTTATCTAATTTGATAACTGAACCGGGAAACACGTTGTTAGTTAGTTGTTTTAGCAATTTTTTCTAGTTTCAACCACAATTTAATTTTGTCATTCTAACCTTGAATTTAACGGAAAAGAAAGCCAAATTGTAGAAATTTAGTAAATCAACAAGTTTTATGGATAAATAATGTTCCCCAAATAGGTAATATTGATAGAATGAGAAAAACGACTATCCACGCTGGCATTTTCTCCTCGATAGATGCGTTAGTAGCAGTCAGCTTGCCTTTTTCATCAGTTGTTAGTTGGTATTTAATAATATCGTTTTTATGAAGACACGCCCAGGAATTTTATTACTTACTTTAGCCATCCCTGGTTTCTTGGTAGTATTGATATCCCTTTATTATTTTGGTACTGATTATGACGCACTAATAAAAGCTGAAAATTATTTAGAAAAATTGGTAAAAGAGGAAAAGCCTAATGAAAGAACTTTGCAATTTGCATATCATCGAGCTTTAGCCCATCGAATTAATGTTTTTGCTGATGCTACTTGGGGATTATTGGGAGGTGTGATTACAGCAGTGGGAATACATGGTTTAGTGATGTTGAAGGAGAAAGATTAAAACACTTCCTCCTATTAATTTAAACGGCTAAATTTTCCATTTTCCAAGTTGCTAAATCTGCTAAAGAGCGATCGCGGTAACGTCCGTATTTTTCCGGTTTACTCTTAATTTTCACACCCAAATCTGGCACAATTCCAAAATTAGGAGCCATCGGTTGAAAATGTTTTGGTGCAGCGGATCTGATAAACTCAAATAATGCCCCCATCATCGTTGTAATAGGTAAAATTAGAGGTTCTTTTCCTAAAGCTAATCTAGCTGCATTTGTTCCCGCTAACCAACCTCCCGCAGATGCAGCAGTATAACCTTCTGTTCCTATTAATTGTCCCGCAGCTAGTAAAGTTGGACGTTCTTTAAATTGCAAACTTGCAGACATTAACTGTGGTGCATTTAAAAAAGTATTGCGGTGCATTACTCCTAATCTGACAAATTCGGCTTTTTCCAATCCAGGTATCATTTGAAAAACTCTTTTTTGTTCACCCCAGCGTAAATTAGTTTGAAATCCGACCATATTCCAAAGTTGACCGGCTTTATCTTCTTGTCGTAATTGAATTACCGCATAGTTACGTTCTCCATTGCGAGGATCAGATAAACCCACAGGTTTGAGGGGTCCATAACGCATGGTGTCTTCCCCTCTGCGTGCCATTTCTTCAATTGGTAAACAAGCTTCAAAAAATTTCGCTGTTTCCTTTTCAAAGTCTTTTAATTCTGTTTGTTCTGCTTGACAAAGTGCTGATCGAAATTGTAAATACTGCTCTTTATTCATCGGACAATTTAGATAAGCTGCCTCACCTTTATCATAACGAGAAGCCATAAATGCAATATCTTTATTGATAGAATCTCCGACAATAATTGGACTCGCAGCATCAAAAAAGTTGAGATATTCCATCCCCGTAAATCGCTGTAAATCTGCGGCTAAATCGGGACTGGTTAAAGGTCCAGAAGCTAATACAACGATACCTTGGGGAATTTCTTTAACTTCACCGCGTCGGAAATCAATTAAAGGATGATTTGCTAAGGTTTGGGTTAGATCTTCGCCAAATTGTCCTCTGTCTACCGCCAAAGCCCCACCAGCAGGGACTGCGTGTTCATCTGCTTTGGAGATGACAATAGAACCGAGTTGGCGGAGTTCTTCGTGTAATAGACCGGCAGCGCGATCGCTCGCCATAGCCCCGAAAGAGTTGCTACAGACCAATTCGGCCAAATTTTCCGTATGATGGGCAGGGCTGAAGCGTTTAGGGCGCATCTCGTGGAGAATCACAGGCACACCAGCTTGAGCTATTTGCCATGCTGCTTCTGTTCCCGCCAGTCCGCCGCCAATTACTTGTATCGGTTGTTGTGTCATAGTTGTTTTTTTAATTACTTGGTTTGGTTATAATAACAATTAAGAGCAGATCAGAATTTTAGATGCTTAATCCTCTTGTTAAATTCATCAATTTTGCAGGGTTAGCGCATCTCAAACGCTATTGACAGAAGAATTACAGTAGAGGAGAATAGTTTGCTATGGATGCTGCTAACACAGAAACCATGTATTGATCATTCATGGCAGCTCGTCGTGATTTTTGTCGAATACTGCGACGAAAAGTTGGTTCTCTGTCTAAGGCATTGAGGGCAATACGACGTAGTAAGGCAAAGTTTTGTGGACTGTGCATGGAACGAATTCGACATTCATCTTCATGGAAAGTGACATCCAATGTCCAATGAACAGAGTTTTCAATCCCCCAATGCTGTCGAATTGCACTACCAATTTTGTTAGCATCACTATCAAGACTAGTAATATAAAATTGAATTTCATGGGTAGTTTTATTCCAATGCTGAACCTTACGAACTACCATGACTACTGTTGTTAATCCTGCCCATTGGTTTTGTTCATAAAGTGCTGGTAATTGTGAAATTGGAACAGTATAAACTGTCCGATTTTCGATG